>NZ_JAUSXN010000001.1:4800000-6000000 GCF_030816015.1 Pedobacter sp. W3I1 | reverse complement strand
TAATAATGGATTAATTGTAGTGAGCGGCAACTTTATTAAATACAATAACGTTACCAGAAATGGTTTTATGGTGTTAACACCGACAGGAACATTGGCAAAAGGATACAATTCTACAGGTCCTTTTAATGGTGGCTTATCTGATGTGATCGAAACTAAATCTGCAGATGGTAAAAAAGCATTATTGTTAATTGGTGAATTCTATCGTTTTGATAATCTACCATTATATCACATTATCAGGGTAACCATCGAATAGTAGATTAAGCTAACCAAAATATAAATTAGGAAGAGTATGATGAAAAAATATAAATTATTGATTGGCTTAATCGCAGCAATAATCACCACGGCCATATTTTCTTGTAATAAGGAATTCGACAGAACAATTAGCGACAAGAATGCCAACGATACCACAACCGTAAAATTCGGTAACCGTAAGGTGCTCTATTTAGTGGTTGATGGAGCAAGGGGGCAATCGGTATTAGATGCAAATACACCAAATATCGATGCGATTTTGCCGCACGCTATCTATAGTTGGGTAGGTTTAAGCGATCCTGATGCAACTGCAAATGCAACCAATTGGGCAAATATGTTAACCGGGGTTAAAAAAGATAAACATAAAGTTACCACTGATGCATTAACGAATAACAATCTGCAGAATTACCCAATTATCTTCAATAGGATTAAAGAGGTAAGTGCAAAATCGAAAATTGTTACCTATACTTCATCAGCGGTTTTTAAATCGTTAAATACAGGAGCCGATGCGAGTAGCTTGGTGGCAGATGATGATGCCGTTAAAGCAGGCTTAATAAGTAATTTAACAAGCGATACAGCTGCTGTAGTTGTAGGCCACTTTACAGGGGTTAATGCGGCTGGTGCAGCTGCCGGATCTGGGTATGATATTTCTTTCCCAGCCTATAAAACAGCCATCGAAAAATTCGATACTTCGGTAGGTGAAATCTTAACAGCATTAAAAAAACGCCCAAACTATAATAATGAGCAGTGGTTGGTTGTGATCGCATCTAGCGCCGGTGGGCCGTATACATTACCTGCAAATGCCGATGACCAAACCATTTTTAGTCAGCCTAAAGCAAATTCATTTGTAATTTATTATGCACCAACCTACAGCAAACGAATTTTAACAAAGCCATTTACGGGTAACAGGTATTTAGGCAAAACCATCCGTTTTAAAGGAGAAGATGTGAGGGCACAGGTTGATGCTGCTGACGCAAATGTTTACAATATAGATGACACTACAAAAGTGACCATAGAACTTAAGGTTAAAAAGAACGAAGACAAATTTTTCTGGCCGAGTGTTTTAGGTAAACGTAACGAATGGTCTGGTGGCCACCCGAGCGTAGGTTGGGTAATTTATTTAGAAGAAGACTATTGGTATTTTGAGTGGCGAGGTACCAAAGATGGAGATTACCACCAATGTAGGGGGGGGAGTTTTACCAAGGGGAAATGGACAAATTTAACGGCAAAAATAGAGGTGCGTAATGGACAAAGGTTTGTTCGTACCTATACCAATGGTAGCTTTAATAATGAGCTCGAAATTACAGGTTCAGGTTCGTTGGCAAATTCGAATCCTTTAAAATTAGGATTTTTAAACGGAAATGGACACGGAGTACCAGATGTATATGTAAGTGACATCCGCTTTTTTAAATTTTCTGTTCCAGATGGAATGATCGGCAACTATGCCTGTCAAACTTCAATCGATCAAAGTCATCCATATTTTAATTTTCTCGTAGGGTATTGGCCCGCAACGGATGGTAACGGTAATATCATGGCTGATTTAAGTTCTCAGGCGCACGACTTTAAATTTCAGGGAACTTATACCTGGGAGAATTTTAACGATTTAATCTGCCCTCCTGCACCAGAAACACTCGCGATATTTGTTCCGCAAACATCAGATATTCCGGCGCAGATTATAAACTGGTTAAAGATTGCCAATAAACAGGCCTGGGGCCTTGATGGCCGGGTTTGGTTGGATCAATAACGATTATCTGATAATTTAAAACAGCATAAAATGAAAAAAATTATATATATCGCATTGGTAAGTTTAAGCATCATTGGTGTTTATTCTTGTCGCAAATCACAAGTAGATGATTTGAAGCTGCCAGATGCTGCCACCCGGAGTATAACAGGCGAGGGTATTGTGGTCGGAAATGTTTCAATCGATAATGAATACGTTAAAGTTCCCTTTAAAATCTCCTTAACCGGGGTGGCAGAAGAAGCTTTTCAGGTAGGTTTAACCTTAAATAACGATACGGTTACACAGTTAATTAACAACGGTACTATAGCAAATGGCGTACTCATGCCGTCTGCTGCGGTGGAATATCCCAATGTAATTAACGTTGCTTATGGAACCGATAACAGCGAAGGTATTGCCATTGTTCGCAGATCGGTATTGGAACGTAATTATGGTAAAAAGGTTGTTTTTGCCTTAAAACTATCAGCTCCGGGCAAAGGAAACAAAATTGCAGCAGGTAAATCGACCATTTTAGTAATTATTAATACTGCAGATCTGTTAAAACAAACTGATATACACTACTTAACTTTAAATGGTGGCGGTATATATAATGTGGTTTATCAGGGTGAATACATTGTAGGACCAGCTGGGGTAACCATTCCACTTATTGTAAGTTTAGAGAATCAGCCGTCTACTGCATTCAATATTAAAATTAAAGAAAATGTAGATACTATTGCCACTTTAGTAGGTAGGGGAACTTTGCCTGCAGATGCGATACATTTGGCTGCCAAGGATTACTCGCTTGATACTTTAGTTCGATTTGCTACAGGGGCATCCAGTGCAATCGTTAGACTTCAGATACCATGGCCGGTTTTTGATGCCAATATCGTTGCGAATAAGAAATTCGCGTTTGCTTTCAGTATTAGCGATGCTACAAACCATGTGATTCATCCTACAAAAAGCAAAATAATCGTGGTAGTAGATCCTAACGTAAATTTAGATAACAACTCTTATATCACGGGAACTGGTACAGGTTTGACAGCAAAATATTATACTAATACGCAATTGGATCCGGATGATGGGCGTGCACCATTTGTGACAAGAATTGATGAAACCATTAACTTTAGTGAGGATGGATGGCCAGACAATGTGAAAAATGCGGCTGAAACTAAATTAAGCCGGGATAACTTTGCGACCAGGTGGACAGGAGAGTTTTTAGCACCAGTGCGTGGTACCTATACTTTCTATCAAACCCGTTGGGATGATGGTGCCAGACTATATGTTAATGGCGTAGCGTTAGTAGACGATTATACCACCCAATGGAATAAAGATTCGCGTAAGGGTACCATATTTTTAGAACGTGGTAAAAGATATAAAATAGAAGCACATCACCGCGAAAATGTTGGCGGGCAGCAGGCTTATCTGGAAATTGAAGTTCCAAATATTTTGTCAAAAAGAGTAATACCAAAATCTCAATTATTTCCAACACCTTAAATATTAATAAGATATGAAAAATAACATAAAAAGATTATTCAGTATTCTATCTCTTTTAATACTTATTGTAATTACAACAGTAAAGTGTAAGAAAGATGCAGAAGAAGTGGTTCCAGTAGTAGATGAACCTAAACCTACAGCTGGTTTTACTTTTGTAAAACCCGATACATTGAAATTTTTAGAATACCAGTTCACCGGAAGTTCTACAAATTATAAAAGTTTATTGTGGCAGTTTGGCGATGACAGTACCTCTGTTGTGGTGAACCCAAAACATACTTACCGTTTCCCGGGGAAATATAAGGTAACCTTAACTACAAGAAATGGTCAGGGTTATACTGCAGCAAAAGAAGTAATGCTTAATGTGGTCGATCCGACCATAAATTACTCCATTTGTGGTGAAAATTACATGAAAACCATTGGCGGTAAATTTTCAGTTAACCTGGAAGCTGGTGCAGGGGCCGATTCTGGTGAAGGCTCCAAAAAACTGGTCGATCAGGATATCAATACGAAATTCCTACAGGCCGGTTTTGATGGTACGCAAAAATGTACCTTCGAGCTAAATACTCCAAAGATAGTGGGTGCTTATACGTTAACCTCGGGTAATGATGCACCAGACCGCGATCCAAGATTCTGGATTTTGCAGGGCTCATTAGATGGTATCCAGTATACCGATCTGCATACGGTTACGGTATGCCCTTGGTTAAATACAAATGAAAAGGATAGCAGAGGGGTTACTAAGCTTTTCCACTTCGATAACTACATTGCTTACAAATTTTACCGCCTTTACATTAAATCGAACAGAGGAAGTCGCGTGTTTCAATTGGCCGAGTGGACCATCAACAAAAAACAACCTTAGTTTATAGGTTTTATGCACAATTTGAAAGATACATGGAGCTTAATCACTTCATGTATTTTTTTGAGGGTTATTTTTAAATGTCATTTAGACAATTAAAAACAGACTTCTTTTGCAAAAAGTAAATTATATTTTATACTTTAGTAAAACGTTTAACCAGCGTTAAATCTAACCAAAATATAACATCCGATTTCAATACACACACAAATGATGAACAAAATCAACACTTTAAAATTCTTAGGCATACTGGGCTGCATGTTTGTAGGCGGGCTGCTAAAGGCACAAGAGCGAAAGGCACCATCTTATCCTTTAATTACACACAATACTTACTTTAGTATCTGGTCGAGCACCGATAAGTTAAACGAATCTTCTACCCAACATTGGACGGGTGCCGATCATTCTCTTTTAGGAATGATTAATGTTGATGGTGGTATTTATCGCTTTTTAGGTAAAGAAACCACTACCTATAAAACGGTTGTACCTGCTTCAGATGAAAAAGGTTACGAAGTAAAATATACAGAAACCGAACCTCAGGGCGATTGGAAGGCTGCAAACTACACCGCCAGTAACTGGCAAACAGGTAATGCACCAATAGGAGATGATGCCAAAAATGTAAAAACATTATGGAAATCGCACGATATATGGGTAAGAAGAGCATTTAACATCGCTAATCCTGCATCAATAAACGAACTGTTTTTAAAGATCAATCACGATGATAATATTGAGGTTTACCTAAACGGGAAGAAAATCTACACCAAAGAAGGCTGGACCAATAATTTCCAATATATTGCCTTAAGTAATAGCGATAAAAGTGCTTTAAAAGCCGGATCGAATGTAATTGCCATCCACCTGATTAATACTGCTGGTGGTCGTTTCCTCGATTTTGGTTTGGTAGAGCGTTTAAAAGATAATGCCGAAAAAGTACAGGTAGCTAAACAAAAAAGTGTTGATATTAATGCCACACAAACCATTTATAACTTTACCTGTGGTAAGATTGATTTAAAATTAACTTTTACCTCTCCCTTGTTAATGAACGATTTGGGTTTATTTGCACGCCCGGTTTCTTATGTTTCCTACCAGGTAAAAGCAAATGACGGTAAAACTCACCAGGTAAAAATATACCTCAGTGCGTCATCAAACATTGCGGTTTATCGTCCTACGCAAGAAGTTACGGCAAGTAAATACAACACAGCTAAATTATCGGTATTAAAAACGGGCACAGTAGAACAGCCGGTTCTTCAAAAAGCAAGTGATGATATGCGGATTGATTGGGGTTACTTTTATGTAGCTGCGCCAAAAACAAGCAATGCCATTCAGTTTGTAACGGCCGAAAAAGATGCTGCCGATGCTTTTAGGAAAGGCAATTCAGCTTCAACCGCTAAGCAGGGTAAAATGCTTGCATTAAATACCGTTATCCCTTTTGGAACAGTAGGTAAAGCCGCGGTAGAAAAATATGTTGAACTGGGTTATGATGAAATTTATTCGGTTCAATATTTTAACAAAAATTTAAGACCATGGTGGAATACCTCAGGTAAAGAAACCATTGAAGCACAACTAACCGCCGCTGCAGATGAGTACAAAACCGTGATCCAGAAATGCGAGGCCTTTAACCAAACTTTATATGCCGATGCTTTAAAATCGGGTGGTAAAGAATACGCCGATTTATGTGTTTTAGGTTACCGCCAGAGTATTGCAGCGCATACTTTGGTAAAGAGTCCACAAGGTGAGATTTTATGGTTATCTAAAGAAAACAACAGTGGTGGTTTCATCAACACCGTCGATGTAACTTACCCTTCGGCACCATTGTACCTGATTTATAATCCCGAGTTATTACAAGGCATGTTGAACGGTATTTTCTATTTCAGCGAAAGTGGAAAATATCCTCACCCTTGGGCAGCTCACGATTTGGGAACTTACCCATTGGCAAACGGACAAACTTATGGTGAGCCAATGCCGGTTGAAGAATCGGGTAATATGATTATTTTAACTGCTGCAATTGCCAAAGCGCAAGGAAATGCCGATTATGCCAAAGCACATTGGAAAACCTTAACCACATGGGTTGATTATTTAACCAAGGAGGGTTTAGATCCAAAAACACAATTATGTACCGATGATTTTGCTGGCCACCTGGCCCGCAATGCCAATTTATCGGTAAAAGCGATTGTAGGTATAGCCTGTTATGCGCAGATGGCCCAAACATTAGGTTATGATGATGTAGCCAAAAAATACAGGGCTATTGCCGAAAGTATGGTGCCGAAATGGATTGAAATGGCCGATGCCGGCGATCATTATGCCTTAACTTTTGATAATAAAAATACATGGAGCCAGAAGTATAACCTGGTTTGGGATAAGGTACTAAAGTTAAACCTGTTTCCGCAAAAGATATACGAAACAGAAACCAAATATTACCTGACTAAACAAAATAGATATGGCATTCCGTTGGATAGCAGAAAGGCCTACACTAAAAACGACTGGATTTTGTGGACCGCTACTTTTGCACCAACACAAAGAGAATTCGAGGCTTTGGTTCACCCGGTTTACAAACATGCTATCGAAACCGAATCGAGAGTGCCATTGAACGATTTTTATGATTCAAATACCGGTATCCGCGATAATTTTAAAGCACGGAGTGTAGTGGGCGGTTTTTATATGAAAATGCTTGCCGATAAATTAGCTGGCAAATAATTTACCCCTCAAAATGAATAATTAAAGGCTCTGTATCTGGTTACAGGGCCTTTTTCATTCCCCTCTTCAGAGGGGTGTCCGTAGGACGGGGTGTTAAACTTAGCCTATCAGTTAGTGTTTCGCTGACGAAATAAAGTATATTCCTATTCCTTGGTCTGTGTCCCCACAGACCGAAATTGACCATATTATATACACAAGTAAAAAAACTATTTAGTAGCTATTAGAATTAGGAAATGATTGGCTTGTGGTTCTTGGCAGGCTTCAGTCCCGCTTTACGCTTTACTCCGTTGCACTACGTGTTCGCTCCAATCTGGTTTAGTAACAATGGTTTTGCTCCTGCAACCCGTCAAATGACATTCTGCTGTGGCCACCTAGCCCCGGTTGCAGCGTTACCCTGTAGCAACGAGGTACGAGGAAGCGAAGCGTATAAGCGTAAAACGGGAAGGCATTTACTGATTTGCAGAGGCCTAGCGCTTCAAATGGAAATTGGCTTTTTAAATTACGAAATTCATGTATTAAGCATTAATCATCAAAACTCAAATTCCAGTTGATTGCTTTCTGGCTTTTCTATTTCCACATCATCATAAAATCGCGATAAGGTAATACCTAATAACCGTACCTGGGTTAAGCCGATAGCTGCCTCTTCCAAAAGTTTAATCGCCTCTGCATAAATTACCGCTGCTTTGTTTATTGGTGTAGCAAAAGAGCGGCTACGCGTAATGAGTTTAAAATCGGCGAATTTGATTTTTAAGGTTACTGTTTTTCCGCTTAGTTGATATTTTTCCAGACGTTTGGCTACCGTTTCACTGATCTGTTTGAGCAGATCGTGCATCACCGAATCTTCATTGGTGTCTTCTGCAAAGGTATCTTCTGCACCAACTGATTTGGTTTCGCGATGCGACTGAACCGGGCGATCATCAATACCACGCACAATTTTATAATAAAATCTTCCCGATTTCCCAAATTGGGCAATAAGCTGTGCTTCTGTTAATTTTTTTAAATCAGCACCCGTATTAATCTGCATGGCCTTCATTCTGGCGCCGGTAACTTTGCCTACCCCAAAGAATTTTTCTACCGGCAGGTCTTCCATAAAGGCTTTGATCTTCGATGGACCAATAAAAGTCAAACCGTCAGGTTTGTTCATGTCTGAAGCTACTTTGGCCACAAATTTATTAATCGATACGCCAGCCGAGGCAGTTAAATTTAACTCATTTTTAATGGCATCTTTAATGGATTGAGCAATGTCAATAGCCGATCCAATGCCGAGCTTGTCTTCAGTAACATCAAGGTAGGCCTCATCCAGCGATAGGGGTTCTATAATATCGGTGTGCCGACTAAAAATTTCCCTGATGGCTTTCGAAACCGCAGCATAAGCATCAAAACGGGGATATACGAAAATTGCTGTTGGGCAAAGCTGGTAAGCTTTACTGCACGACATTGCCGAGCGGATTCCATATTGGCGTGCTTCGTAACTTGCTGTAGCCACCACGCCCCGGCTATCGGGTTTACCTCCAACCACTATGGGTTTGCCCCGGTATTCAGGAAAATCACGTTGCTCTACAGATGCATAAAATGCATCCATATCAATATGAATTATTTTTCTTAAAACCGTTGGAGTTAAATCAGACATGCAATGATCTAAATTTCGTGATTTTTATCAGGATTATTGAGTTAGATTTTTTTTCTTTACAAAATATGGAAAGAGCAATTCGTTTTGTAAAAATGCAAAACACGAATGGTGTGCCGATTTACCAGAATGGGGTGGAGATATTGCCGATTTGCAAATGGTAGAAGGTGCCGATGATTTATTAAACTGGATAGCCTCTACCGAAAGTGAATGCAAATTATTGATGGCTGATGCGCCTATTGAAAATGCCGGGATTTTAGATCTTGTTTATGTACGCGAAGAGAATTTGGGCGGTGGTGAAGATTATCTGTTAGAAAACTTTAGAGGGGAATTTAATAACCATAAACTTTGGCTTTGCCAGGTAACGGAGTTTGTTTTTAAGCAATTGCCCCAATGGATTTATTTTAAGGAGATTAATGAACAGAAAGTTTGAGATTAAGATTATGTTATGTAGACCTCCCTTACGTTCGTCATCCTGAACTTGTTTCAGGATCCATTTAACTGCAATTCTTTAATTGATTCATTATTAATTTCCCTAACAGGATTATCATGTAAAAGACCCTGAAATAAATTCAGGGTGACGGTTCTAGGAATATTGAGCTAATCCAACAATACCTCTACCTTATTCAGTAACGAATCCATCTCAAATGGTTTCTCCATAAAATCATTTGCACCGGCATCCATTGCTGATTGCCTGATATCCCTGCTGGCGGAAATCATTAAAATAGGAATTTCCTTATATTGAGGGTCGTTTTTAAGCTGTTTGCATATGTCCCTGCCATCATGGCCACTCATCCAGATATCGAGCAAAATCAGATCTGGCTTATTTTTTACCGCGTCTATCACTGCCCCACCATCATATGTAAATTCAACATCATAACCCATCACTTCCAAAATCATCGTCACAGCATCAACAATTCCTTCGTCATCATCTGCGATGAGTATTTTCTTATTTCCCATTTTATAATTTATTTCATCTGTTTTGTTTTGCAATCGGTATAATGAGAAGATGATTAATAGCGTATAATAATTAATGTGGTAAAGATGCTTTTTGTTTTAAAAAAAAAGAATATTTATTTAAAGAATTTTACCAACGGATCAATCAAAGGCTTTTGAGACCAGATTTCTTAACAGAATGTTTAGCCACATAAATTCAATGCGAAATGCATAATTTTAAAGCTTATAAAATATTTCGGACATTTATAGTTTATATTTACAGCGTTTATTCAAATTAATTGGGTTTAATAGCCAAAAATGGATAGTATTAATATTAAGAAGTTAGCAGAAGCCTTAAATTTATCTACTTCTACAATTTCGAGGGCCTTTAGGGATAATAGTGACATTAATGGGGCTACCAAAGCGCGTATTTTAGCCAAAGCAAAGGAATTAAACTATCAGCCCAACCATTATGCCAGTAATTTAAGGGAACAAAAAAGTAAAACCATTGCCGTTATTGTTCCGGAGCTGGCCAATAATTATTTTTCGCAGGCCATTCATGGTATAGAGCGGGTAGCGCGGGAGAATGGTTACCACATCCTGATTTACGTTACCGACGATGATTACCAAAAAGAAGTAACTTTTATCCGCCACTTACACAACGGTAGGGCCGATGGCATTATCATGTCGGTTTCTGGAGAAGCCAACGATCATAATTACCTGAATAAATTTGGCAGTAAAAGATTGCCATTGGTGTTTTTCGATCGGATTTATGAAGACATTGATACCCCAAGGGTAATTACAAATGATTATAATAGTAGTTTTCTGGCAACAGAACATTTAATAGAGCAGGGCTGCAAAAGAATTGCTTATCTGGTGGTGAATAAAAGTTTATCAATTGGTAAAACCCGTATGCAGGGTTACATTGATGCCTTGTCCAAACACCAGATTCCTTTCGAAGAAAACCTTATTGTGGATTGCAGCAACAGTTATGAAGAAAATAGCGTTATCATCAAAGAGGCTTTAACACAATTAAAACCCGATGGTGTTTTCACCTCGGTAGAACGTTTGGCTTTTGCCACTTATTATGCCTGTTATGATCTCAGTATCATTATCCCCAAAGATTTAAAAGTGATCAGTTTCTCCAGTTTGGAAATCGCGCCTTTGTTAAATCCCTCACTCACCACCATCACCCAACCGGCTACCGAAATCGGAGAGGAATCGGCTAAATTACTGTTTACTATTTTAGATGATCATGCTGATAAAAACCTGTCAAATGAGGTGGTTTTAGAATCTAAAATTATCAAGCGGAATTCGACCGCAAACGGGTAAAAAAGACACCGAAAAAGAGGTTTGTTTTTAGCCTGAAATTCTCAAAAAATTTCTTCACTTAGTGTAAAATACGCAGAATTTTGATCGATTGTCGGGAACGTTCCCGAAAAATTGTTAAATTTTAACCTGCTTTTTTCGGGAACGTTCCCGAAAAAAGCCTTAAAAATTACTTAGTGTAATAGTTACACTTTAAATTAAAATTTAACTGTTTCAATATGTTGATTATGAAGTTGTTATAATTTTTGCAGTTATTTAATGCTGATTTTTACTTGTGCTAAAATGCTAATTTTTAGGTTCGTTTTCCTGCTGCAATTTTGATGCGAAATATATTTTTTAAATAAATTTTGAAATATCATTAACAGCTGTAAATTAGGCCTATGTGTAAATCACTATAATATTTAACCAAATTTTTATACTTAAACGAGCTTCAAATATGAGAGTATTTTACCTGTTAAAACAGGGGCTTTTGGTGCTGTTAGTTTTTTCAGCATTAATGGTAAAAGCACAAACCGGATCGGTGTCTGGTAAGGTGCTTGATGAAACCGGCCTGCCATTACCTGGCGCTTCTGTAGTTGTAAAAGGAACTACAAGAAGTACATCAACTGATGCGAATGGTAATTATAAACTAGCAAGTTTATCGAATGGTTCGATAACGCTATCTGCAAGTTTTATCGGTTATCAAACCCTAGATAAAACCGTAAGCATTTCAGCAAATGCTACTGTTAATTTTCAATTGGTACCCGATGCACAAAAACTGAACGAAGTTGTGGTAATCGGCTATGGTACTGCAGAAAAGAAAAACCTAACCGGATCTATCACCACAGTAAGTGCGAAAGATTTTCAAAAAGGTGCGATTACAACGCCCGAACAATTAATTCAGGGCAAGGTAGCAGGAGTGAACATCATCTCTAACAGTGGTCAGCCCGGAGTAGGTAGTCAGATCCGTATCCGTGGCGGAGCATCATTAAATGCCAGTAACGATCCATTAATTGTAATTGATGGCGTACCATTTAGCGGTAACACTATCGATAATGCACCAAGCCCGTTATCGCTAATCAACCCGAACGATATAGAAACTTTTACCGTACTGAAAGATGCAAATGCAACAGCTATTTATGGTTCAAGGGCATCAAACGGAGTAATTTTAATTACCACTAAAAAAGGTGGTTCTGGTGCACCAGTAATAAATTTCAGTACCAATAACTCCATTGCAACGGTTGCCAGAAAGGTAAATGTACTTTCTGCAGATCAGGTTCGCGCTTATGTTAATGCAAACGGAAACGCTACACAAAAGGCTTTGTTGGGAACGGCAAATACCGATTGGCAGGATGCCATTTATCAGCATGCATTTACTTCTGATAATAATCTGAGTATAGCAGGTTCATTCAAAGGTGTACCTTACCGTGTTTCTGCAGGTTACTTAGATCAGGATGGTTTATTGATTACTGATAAATTAAAACGTGGGACAGGTTCAATTACCTTGTCGCCTAGATTGTTTAAAGATCATTTAAAGATCGATTTAAACTTAAAAGGATCGCTAACCGATTCGCATTTTGCAAATGCTGGCGCAATTAACTCAGCCATTCAGTTCGATCCAACGCAGCCAATTAATGCTAATAATCAATACGGTAACTATTTCGAATGGACACAAGGTACAGGAAGTGCAATGGTTCCAAACCCAAATGCGCCACGTAACCCTGTTGCATTAATTAGATTACAGGATAATAACGGTAATGCAGCACGAAGTGTAGGTAACGCTAAATTCGATTACTCATTTCACTTTTTACCGGAATTACATGCCAACTTAAACCTTGGATACGATGTATCTAAAGGTTATGGAAACATCAGCGTGCCCACTTACGCGGCTCAGGCAGCAGCAACAAGTGGTTCATTTTCAAGGGCTTTAAAAACAGGAGCTGATAAGTTTTCCGAGTTCTATTTAAATTATGCACATACGGTAGAAAGCATTAAAAGTAGATTTGATGTAACTGCTGGTTACGGTTATTATGATATTGCAACCACTGGTTATAACTTTACCAATTACACGGGTTTAGGTGCGCCAATCGTTACACCGGTGTTTCCATTTTCTGTAGAACGTAATAAAATGCTTTCTTACTATGGAAGACTTAACTATACACTAGCAGATAAATATATCCTATCGGCCACGATGCGTGCTGATGCTTCTTCAAAATTTGCTGAAAGCAACCGTTGGGGATATTTCCCTTCAGTAGGTTTTACCTGGAGAATTATCGGAGAAAATTTCCTTAAAGACAGCAAAGTGCTTTCTGATCTGAAATTGAGATTAAGTTATGGCGAAACAGGTAACAAGGATGGTGCTGACATTGGTAACTACAATTACATTGCTAAATATTACGCCAGCAGCAATACCGGTCAATACCAGATTGGCAACACTTTTTACAATTATTATGCTCCAGCCGGATATGATCCTGATTTGAGATGGGAAACTACCACTACTTATAATGCAGGTTTAGATTATGGATTTTTAGGCGGAAGGTTATATGGTAGCATTGATGTTTATTATAAAAAAACCTCTGATTTATTGAGTAAGATTACCATTCCGGTAGGAACAAACTTCAGCAATGAACTGGTTACCAACGTAGGTAATATGGATGTTAAAGGCGCAGAAGTAAGCTTAAATTTTACAGCCATTAAAACTGAAAATACCACCTGGGATTTTGGTGTAAATGCTTCTTATAACAAAAGAAATGTAACCAATTTAACCTTGAACCCGAACTCTGGATTTAAAATCGATGCAGGCGATATCTCAGGCGGAACAGGAATCCACTTAAAATACAATGCGGTTAATCAGATTCCTCAATCGTATTTTGTGTACAAACAAGTTTACGATGCCAGCGGCAAACCATTGGAAGGTGTTTACCAGGATTTAAATGGTGATGGTAATATCACAACTGATGATCAGTATTTCTATAAATCGCCAGATCCTCAATTTACTTTTGGTTTCAATACCTCATTTACATACAAAAAATGGAGCGTTAATACGGTTTTAAGAGCCAGTTTAGGTAATTACGTTTATGATAACGTGAGTTCGAACTTTGGTATTAAATCAAATCTATTGAGCTCAGTAGGTATCCTTAATAATGCTAGCAGCGATATATTGAATACTGGTTTTACCAATACACAATACCTGAGCGATTACTACATCAAAAATGCATCCTTTCTGAAAATGGATAATTTAGGTTTAACCTATAATATTGGCAAATTATCTAAAGATGGAACTGCAACGATGAGACTTTCAGCAAACTGTCAGAATGTTTTTGTTGTAACGAAATATAAAGGTCTTGATCCGGAATTGGCTACAGGTATTGATTATAACCTGTATCCACGACCAAGAACATACACGCTAGGTTTAAACGTTGGTTTTTAATAGAAGAAATACAATGAAACCGTCATGATTTTCAAATCACACAATAGAATGAAATCATGGCAGCTTCATTACAAATGAAAACAAAATTTAAACAAATGAAAAACTCATTTAAAATAATATTGGCATCGGCGGTTTTAGTGCTATCATTAAACGCATGCAAAAAAGAAGCATTAAATCTAACACCAACCAATGATGTAACAGCAGATATTGCGTATGCTACGCCTGCAGGTTACAAACAACAATTGGTGAGGTTATATGCAAATTATGGATTAACAAGTCCATCGGGTTCAGATAATAGCGATGTTGGGGGCTTAAACGCTGGTTTCGCAGATTTTTTAAGGTTATTTTGGACCTCACAAGAATTGGTAACAGATGAAGCGGTATGTAATTGGGGCGATACAGGGATTCCTGAATTAGACAATGCTACCTGGTCTACCGATAACCAGTTTTTAAGAGGTTTATACTCACGCAGTATCTCGCAGATTACCCTGGTTAACGATTATTTACGTCAAAGCACTGCCGATAAATTGGCTTCCCGTAATATTACCGGAGCTGATGCAACTAGTGTTGCGCGTTACCGTGCAGAAGCACGTTTCTTACGCGCCTATCAGTATTGGGTGTTGTTAGATGCATTTGGAAATCCGCCGTTTGTAACGGAGGCTGATGAAATTGGAAAGGTTAATCCTAAACAGATTCAGCGTGCAGCATTGTTTACTTATGTAGAATCAGAATTAAAAGCTATAGAAAGCGACCTTGCTGAGCCTCGTGCTAACGATTATGGTCGTGCAGATAAAGGAGCAGACTGGGCATTATTAGCCAGGTTATATTTAAACGCTCAGGTTTATACAGGTACCGCAAAATACACAGAAGCAATTACCTATTCAAGCAAAGTTATTGCAGCCAGTTATAATTTAAATCCGAGTTACGCTAATCTGTTTAAAGCCGATAACAATATTGGAAACACCGAAAATATATTAACCATTAATTATGATGGTGTTAACGGAACCAATTATGGAGGTACCACTTTCCTAATCAATGCAGCAGTATACACATCAGCTGATGCTGCGGGTATGGTGGCAGGTGAGTATGGTGTGCCAAATGGTGGTTGGGCAGGTAACCGTACTCGTCAGAATTTGCCAGCCTTATTTCCAAATACCACAGGATCTATTGATAAACGCGGTGTTTTTGTTGGTCCGAAAGCAACAATAGATGCTATTTCAGATCCTAATGATGGTTTAAAGGTGACCAAGTTTAAAAATGTAACGTCAGGTGGTACAACTCCTGCATCATTAAATGGAACATTCAGCTCTTTAGATTTTGCCCTTTTCCGCTTGGCAGAGCAATATCTTATTTACGGGGAAGCCGTTGCCAGAGGTGGTTCAGGCGGTAATGTAACAGATGCTCTAACTTACGTAAATAGGTTGCGCCAAAGAGCTTATGGCAATACAAACGGTAATGTTACCGCAGCTGCTTTAACAACAGATTTTTATTTAGACGAAAGAGGTCGCGAGTTGTATTGGGAAGGTCACCGCCGTACCGATTTAGTACGTTATGGTAAATTTACAGGTGGTACTTACCTATGGCCGTTTAAAGGTGGGGTTAAAGCCGGAACATCTATTCCAGCTTACCGTAACATTTACCCGATTCCAGCGGCAGATTTAATTGCCAATCCGAATTTGGTTCAAAACACAGGTTATTAATTTCTAAAAATTAAAAAGATGAAATCGATTTTTTCTAAAATATTGATCTTTGGTTTGATAACCACTACAATTTGGTCTTGCAAAAAAGACGAAGTTCAAACTGTCACAAATGTAAGTCCGGCAGGTACTTTAACAGCATCGGCCACAGCTTTGAACCTAATACAGGCTAATCAAACAAGGCCTGCGCTAACATTGTCATTCCCAGCACCAACTGTAACCGGATACATTGTTCCGGTAAGCAATACGCTGCAATTTGACCTTAAAGGGAAGAATTTCAGTACAGCAAGAGAAGTAGTGGTTTCCAATGCCTCTTACACCCCAACGGTGAGTGAGTTTAATACCATGCTATTGGCCCTGGGTGGAGTAATTGGCACTTCGACACAAGTGGAAGTGAGATTAAAATCTGGCCCGGCAGTTAATGCCATGACGTATTCTAACGTGATTACCTTAACGGCAACACCATATTTAGCATCAGCATGGATTTATGCCCCCGGAGCTTACCAAGTTTCTCCAGATTGGAATCCACCAACAGCTGATAGTCTTGTATCTTTAACCAGTAATGGAATTTACAAAGGGGTGATCAACTATCCTACAGGCAAACTGGAATTTAAAATTACTCCTGAGAAAAAATGGGATGTGAATTACGGTGATGGTGGTAGTGGTACTTTAAATTCTACTGGCGGCAACCTTAATGCTGGTACAGCCGGATTAAAACAGGTGACTGTTGATATGAATGCCAAAACCTGGTCAATAAAACCTGTACTTCAACTTTGGTCAATTATTGGTGACGCTACGCCAGGTGGTTGGGGGACTGACACTGACATGAAATATATTAATGATGGAAAAGAATCCTGGAGGATTACTTTAGACCTCAAAGCTGGTCCGCTTAAATTCAGAATGAATCACGATTGGGCTGTTAACCTGGGAGGGGGAACTAACCTTACACTTGGAGGCGCTGATATTAACGTGGCAACTGCAGGAAACTATACCATCACCTTATCTGTGAATAACCCCGACCCAACCCTTGCTGCCACATCGGTTATCGGTGGTACCTATACAATAGTCAAGAATTAATCGTTAATTAACTTAATATTCCCCGCAGCGCGTTCTGTGCTGCGGGTTTTCTCCTTCTCAAAAGTTTTGCATGATGAATCCTCGCTCAATTATATCTATCACTTTAATAATGTGTAAACCCTAATGAAAAAAGTAATATTGGTGTTGGTTGTTTTTCTGGTCTGTAATAATGCATTCGCCCAAAAGCTGGAGCGTGTAGAGCCAATGTTCTGGTACGTGGGGATGCATAACCCTAAATTGCAATTATTGGTACATGGTGATAACATTGCCAATGCCACAGTTGCCTTAACCTATCCAGGGGTGAAACTCATTAAGGTTAACAAAGTAGAAAATCCCAATTATCTATTCCTAGATTTAACAATTGCCGCTACCGTAAAATCCGGGAGTTTCCCGATTAATTTTTCTGTAAAGGGCAAAAAGATATTCAGTTATACTTACGAATTAAAAAACCGCGATAAAAGTGCAGGCAGGATTCAGGGCGTAACCAACAAAGATTTTATTTACCTGCTCATGCCCGATCGTTTTTCGAACGGCGATAAAAGCAACGATGTGGTTCAGGGTTTAACCGAAACCGCATTAAACCGCGATAGCATGTATTACCGCCATGGCGGTGATATACAAGGCGTGATTAACCACCTCGATTACCTGAAGGATTTAGGGGTAACAACAGTTTGGATGACTCCAGAGGTAGAAAATGATATGCCACAAGCTTCATATCACGGCTACGCGGTAACCGATCATTATAAAATAGATCCCCGTTATGGTACGAATGCACTTTACAAAAAGTATGTAGAAATTGCCCATACCAAAGGATTAAAGGTGATTAAAGATATTGTACACAACCACATTGGCACCCAGCATTGGTTTTATAAAGATCTACCAATGAAAAGCTGGTTAAACCAATGGCCAAAATACACACAAACGAGTTACCGCGATCAGACTGTGATGGATGTGCATGCATCTGCGGCAGATCGTAAACAGATGTTAGATGGTTGGTTTGTGCCTTCAATGCCCGATTTAAACCAAACCAATCCTTATGTGCAGAATTACCTCACCCAAAACCACATTTGGTGGATCGAGTATGCTGGTATTGATGGTTTACGTTTGGATACTTACGGTTATAACGATCCGGTTTATATGGCCGATTGGGCTTTAAAAGTTCAGGCGGAATTTCCGCATCTATCCGTTTTTGGCGAAACATTGGTAACTGCGGTAGCTAATCAGGCCTTTTTTACAGGTGGAAATACCGTTAACCGTGGTTTCGATACTCATTTGCAGGGCATTACCGATGCCACTTTAAAAGATGCGATTTACGAAGGAATCAACGGCAAAAATGGTTGGGTAGACGGAATTAACCGTTTGTATGCAACATTGGCTCACGATTTTCTTTATAAAAATCCAAATACCAATTGCATCTTTTTAGATAATCACGATATGAGCCGCTTTTATTCGATGGTTGGCGAAGATTTTGATAAATACAAAATGGGAATGAGTATCTTGTTAACCATGCGCGGCATTCCCGAAATGTACTACGGAACAGAAATTTTAATGAAAAACTTTTCCAATCCTGATGGCTTGATCCGTTCTGATTTTCCTGGTGGTTGGGAAGGCGACAAAAAAGACAAATTTATGGCTGACGGCCGTACGAATAAAGAAAATGAAGCCTTCAGCTTTGTGAAAACCTTAGCCAATTTCCGCAAAAACAACGCAGCATTACAAACCGGTAAACTGATGCAGTTTGTGGCTCAAAATGATATTTATGTTTATTTCCGCTACAATGCAGAACCAAAAGGGACAGTAATGGTTATTGTAAACAATACCGAAAAAGAAAAAACCTTAAATACCGATCGTTTTGCCGAAAGAACAAAAGGGATTACAACCGCTAAAAACGTAATTACCGGTGAAAATATCAATTTTCAGAATATTAAAATACCAGCTAAGACTACTTTAGTGCTCGAATTAGGGTAGAAGGTTGAGGGTTTAAGGCGGAAGGTAATTGCCAATTGCCAAAAAAATGCTACGCCTTGAAACCTGATACGTAATTAAAATTATAATAAAGATGCAAAATAATAGTCATATAGAACCTTCTACCTTCAACCTTACGCCTTCTACCTCAATAAAGGCTTGTCTTTTCGACTTAGACGGTGTTCTAGTTGATACCGCAGTTTACCATTATAAAGCCTGGAAGCGTTTGGCCAACACCATGGGTTTCGATTTTACAGAAGAGCAGAACGAACAGCTGAAAGGCGTTAGCAGGGTAGAAAGTTTAAATAAAATTTTAACCTGGGGTGGCGTCGACAAAACTGATGCTGAAAAAGAAGAATTGGCTACTTTGAAAAATAGTTGGTATGTAGATATGATTACCAAAATGACACCTGCCGAAGTTTTACCCGGAACGGTTGATTTCTTAACCGCGATTCACAAAGCCGGCTACAAATTGGCTTTAGGCTCGGCAAGTAAAAACTCGGGTATCATTTTAGAAAAAACAAATTTGGCCCATTTTTTCGATGAAATTGTAGATGGAAACATGGTAACCAAATCAAAGCCCGATCCGGAGGTATTTTTAAAAGGGGCCGAACTTTTAGGTTTTAAACCTGATGAATGTGTAGTTTTTGAAGATGCTGTTGCTGGTGTAGAAGCTGCAAAAAGAGGCGGAATGAAAGCCATCGGTATAGGCGAAAAAAGTGTGCTTAGCCAGGCAGATGTGGTAGTAAGCGGATTAGACAAATTAACAGTTAAAGACTTAGAAGAGTTGTAAAGGAGTAGCAAGTATTAAGTAGTAAGGATCAAGTAGTAAATTTATCTTGATACCCGATTCTAATTACTTGATACTAGTTACTCGCTACTTGATACTAAATATGAAAAATTACATTAAAGCAGATGAGTGGAATATTATCGAAGAAGGCTTTGATCCTCATTTGAATAAAATTTCCGAAAGTATTTTCAGCCTGGGTAATGGCCGTATGGGCCAGCGTGCCAATTTTGAAGAAACTTATACCGGAGAAACCTTACCTGGAAATTATATTGCAGGCGTTTATTATCCAGATAAAACCCGTGTGGGCTGGTGGAAAAACGGGTATCCGGAATATTTCGCGAAAGTATTAAATGCGGCAAACTGGGTAGGTATTGAAGTAAAACTAGACGATGAAATCCTTGATCTGGCAACAGCTGAGGTAAGTGATTTCAAACGTACATTGAATATGCATGCCGGATACCTGGAACGTACCTTCATCGCAAAATTAAAAAGCGGTAAAACCTTAAAAGTTAAATCAACTCGCTTTTGCAGCATCGCCGATGATGAGGTTGGTGCCATCCGTTATAGCATTACCCCATTAAATTTCGATGGCAGATTAACATTAATGCCTTTTATTGATGGTGATGTTAAAAATCAGGACAGTAACTACGACGAAAAATTCTGGGATAAAATTGCAGATGAAATTTCGGGAACAGAAGCCTATATCAAACTAAGAACAAAGAAAACAGAATTTGAAGTTTGTACTGGGAGTAATATCGAATTGTATAAAAATGGGGAGAAATTAGATCTTAATCCGGAAGCAGTTCGCAAGGAGAAATTTGTTGGGCAAACTTTTTCTCTTGATGTTAAAGCAAACGAAGAGATCACCCTGATTAAAATTGCAGCGAATTTATCTTCAGAAAATTACCCAAAAGAATCACTTTTAAAAGAAACAAAATCGGTAATTGCCAAGGCGTCTGCCAAGAGTTTCGATACTTTATTAAAAGAACAGAGCGAAGCCTGGGCAAGCAAGTGGGAAGAAAGCGACATTATTATCGAAGGTGATGTTTCAGCTCAACAGGCTATTCGTTTTAATATTTTTCAGCTTTTTCAAACCTATACCGGTAAAGATGACCGATTGAACATTGGTCCGAAGGGTTTTACCGGAGAAAAATACGGCGGCTCTACCTATTGGGATACCGAAGCTTATTGCGTGCCGTTTTACCTGGCGACTGCTCCTCAGGAAGTGAGCAAAAACCTGTTGGTTTATCGCCATAAACAATTGGGTAAAGCGATTGAAAACGCAGCAAAATTAGGTTTTAAAGATGGCGCAGCGTTGTATCCAATGGTAACGATGAATGGGGAAGAATGTCATAATGAGTGGGAAATTACCTTCGAAGAAATCCATCGTAATGGTGCCATCGCTTTTGCCATTTTCAATTACATCCGTTATACTGGCGATGAAAGTTACCTTTCTGATTTTGGGTTAGAAGTGTTGATCGGTATTGCCCGTTTCTGGAAACAACGCGTTAACTGGAGCAACGATAAACAGCAATATGTAATGCTTGGTGTAACTGGTCCAAATGAATACGAAAACAATGTAAACAACAACTGGTACACCAATATTTTGGCTACATGGTGCATGAAATATGCAACCGAAGCTGCCGAAATCGTGAAAGTACAGCAGCCTGAAAAATACAATAGGCTGTTAAAAAGCCTAAATTTCGATCAAAAGGAATTTACCGACTGGGCCGATATCATCGAGAAAATGTATTATCCACAAGATGAAAAACTTGGTATTTTCTTACAACAGGATGGATATTTAGATAAAGAACAAACTTTGGTGAAAGACCTTCCTGCCAGCGAACGTCCAATTAATCAAAAATGGAGCTGGGACAGGATTTTACGCTCGTGTTTCATTAAACAGGCAGATGTTTTACAGGGATTATATTTCTTTGAAGAAGATTACGATCTGGATACATTGAAACGCAACTTTGATTTTTATGAGCCACGTACGGTACACGAAAGTTCATTGTCGCCATGTGTACACAGTATTTTAGCGGCAAAATTAAACGACGAAGCACGCGCATACGAATTCTACTTGCGTACCGCCCGTTTAGATCTCGATGATTATAACAATGATACCGAAGATGGTTTGCACATCACTTCGATGGCAGGAACCTGGATGAGTGTGGTAGAAGGTTTTGCAGGCATGCGTGTACGCGAGGGTAAATTGCAGTTTAATCCTTTCTTGCCGGGTAAATGGAAATCTTTTTCGTTTACCATCGGCTTCAGAGGAGCTACCTTAAAGATCAATATTACCGAAAGTGTTATCAGTATCAAAAACAATGCAGCTGTTGATTTAGAAATCAGTATCAGAAACCAGGTTTATAAATTGGCCGGAAATACCGAAATTGAAGTGAATAACGCAGCATTGGTATGAGAAAGGTAGAGGGTTTAAAGGTTGAGGGCAGAAGGGAAAACCCACAGTCTTCAATTCATAAGAGAAATTTTATCGCCCTATTCTTGTCCCCCTGTGGAGGGGGCAGGGGGAGGGTGTTGACGCTTTTTTCTATCTTTATAATACTCGCTACATCATCCTTTGCACAAAAACAGCATACAAAAATGAACGATAAGCAGATCGTTATTTACCAGTTATTGCCCCGCTTATTCGGGAATAAAAATACGACTAATACGCCTTATGGAACCATTGAACAAAATGGTTCTGGTAAGTTTAACGATATTACCGATAAAGCTTTAGATGGAATAAAAGAACTCCATGTAAACTACATTTGGTATACCGGCGCACTTGCCCATGCGAGTTTAACCGATTATTCTGCGTACGGAATTAAACCTGATGATGCAGATGTGGTAAAAGGTAGAGCGGGCTCGCCTTATGCCATCCGCGATTATTACGATGTAGATCCCGATCTGGCTGTTGATGTTAATAACAGAATGAAGGAGTTTGAATCACTGGTGAAAAGAACGCATGCCAAAAACTTAAAAGTGCTCATCGATTTTGTTCCCAATCACGTAGCCAGAAGTTACCATTCTTATGCAAAACCAAAAAAAGTAATCGATTTTGGAGCCCAGGATGATATAACGAAAGCTTTTAGTGCGAAGAACGATTTTTACTATACCCCGGGCCAGCCCTTTGCAGTGCCAACAAGTGGCGCAACACAAACACCGATTTCGGTTTTGCAGGATGGTAAGTTTAATGAGAACCCGGCAAAAGCTACTGGTAACAATGTATTTTCGCCACAGCCTAAATACGATGATTGGTACGAAACCATTAAATTAAATTACGGCGTAGATTATCAGAACGGCGAAAAACAATATTTTGATCCCATTCCACCTGTTTGGCTAAAAATGCGGGATATTTTAACCTATTGGACCAATAAAGGGGTGGATGGTTTTAGATGTGATATGGCCGAAATGGTACCTATTGCATTCTGGAACTGGGTAATTCCGCAAGTGAAAAAAGTTAATCCTGAATTAATTTTTCTGGGCGAAGCCTATAATCCAAAAGTTTACAAACAATATTTAGATGAAGGCAGATTCGATTACCTCTATGATAAAGTGGGTTTATACGACGGACTTAAAAAACTAATCAGAAATGAACCCACGGCAGATGTAGCTGCGATTAAACACGTATGGCAGGTAGAGAGTGCCGGTTTTGGCAAACACATGTTGCGCTTTTTAGAAAACCACGATGAAGAACGCATTGCATCTGCCGGATTTGCAGGCAAAGCCGAGCTAGCTTTACCTGCAATGGTTGTTTCGGCAACATTGGGCGCTGGGCCGGTGATGCTTTATTTCGGACAGGAAGTTGGCGAACCCGGAAAAGGACAGGAGGGTTTTGGCGGAGATGATAACCGGACCACTATCTTCGATTATTGGGGTGTTCCAAACCACCAGAGATGGATGAATGATGGCGCTTTTGATGGCAAAAAATTAACTGAAAACGAACAGAAATTACGTGCATATTATCAACAGTTATTAAAAGTTACTTCAACGAGCGATGCGGTAATGAATGGTGAAATTTATGAGGTGCCGGTTACAGGTAATATGAATAATCGTATATATGCTTTTATCCGTTATTCAGGCAAACAACGTTTATTGGTAGTGGTCAATTTTGATCGGACACAAACCTTAACCGCCAATATCGAAATTCCTGATCAGATTTTAAAAGTTAAACATTCATCTCCGGTTACAGAGCTGTTAACAGACAGAAAATTAAATATCCCGGCAGGAACAAGTATACCCGTAACCCTTACACCCGTTAGCGCACAGGTGATAGAATTTTAAAGGAATTAACCACAGAGAACACAAAGTAAAAGCACAGAGAAACACAAAGTATATTAGACCTCGGTACACTCTGTGTACAACTCAGTGCCCTCTGTGGTAAAACACAAAACCAAATACAATGAGCTTAAAAACAGTATTCGAGAACCCGAAATTAACACTTGTACAGATCATCAACATGAGCGTTGGTTTTTTTGGTATCCAGTTCGGTTGGGATTTACAGCGTGCAAACATGGGCCGTATTTACGAAAACCTGGGTGCCAATCCCGATCAGGTTCCATTATTGTTTTTGGCCGCGCCTTTAACCGGTTTATTGGTACAGCCGGTTATTGGGTATTTGAGCGACCGGACCTGGCACCCAAAATGGGGCAGAAGAAGACCTTATTTTATGATTGGGGCCATTGTGAGTAGCATTGCCTTAATCTTTATGCCGCATAGCAGTGTGTTATGGATGGCAGCTGGTTTACTTTGGATTCTGGATGTTTTTGGAAACATTGCTATGGAACCTTTTCGTGCTTTTGTGACGGATAAATTACCCGATAGTCAGGTTAACCGTGGTTTTATTATGCAGAGTATGATGATCGGTTTGGGTGGGAGTGTAGCCTCGGCCTTACCGTGGATTATGAATAATGTATTTCACTTAACCAATACTGCAGAACAGGGGAATATTCCAGAAAACGTAAAGTTCTCTTTTTATATCGGCGCATTTTTCTTCTTCGCGGCTGTATTGTGGACGGTTTTTACGACTAAAGAATATCCTCCACAGGATGTAGATTTTAAAGAAAAAGTAAAAGAAAGCAATAAAGGTTTTGGTGGCGGTGCGAGGGAAATTTTTCATGCCTTAAGGAATATGCCGAAAAGAATGCAAATTGTTTCTTTGGTTCAGTTTTTTACCTGGCCAGGTTTGTTTTTAATGTGGTTTTATTATACCACAGCCGTTGCTGTTAATGTTTTTGGTGGTAAAGATGCTGCTGATCCTGTTTATGCGCATGGCGCAGATTTTGGAAGTTTAACACTCGCGTACTATAGTGTTATTACTTTTCTTTTCGCACTGGTGCTGCCAAAAATTGCCGATGCGCTGGGCCGTAAAACTACACATGCCCTTTGTTTAATCTGTGGAGCCATTGGCTTGATCAGTGTGGCATGGGTGCATGATAAAAACATGTTGTATTTATGCATGACGGGTGTAGGAATTGCCTGGGCCAGCATCCTTTCTATGCCATACGCCATGTTGAGTGGATCTTTACCCAAAGATAAAATCGGGATTTACATGGGCATTTTCAACTTTTTTATTGTACTGCCTGAAATTATTGCTTCGCTCGGCTTCGGATGGCTCATGCGGAATGTATTAAATAACGATAGGCTTTTAGCCGTTCAATTGGGTGGTGGCTTAATGGTTTTAGCCGCTGTAATCTGTTATTTATTTATTCGCGAACCTAAGAAAACAGACGAAGTCTTAGCTTCTAAACTTGGAGTAGAAGAAAATAGATCGGTTTAATAAATCCATAGTTTATTCCGTGGTCTGTGTCCCCACAGACCACTAACAACATTTCGGTCTGTGGGGACACAGACCGAGGAGGTACGATAGTATTTCGGTATGTAGGTGACACAAATACTGAGGAGATAAACTGTGTCTAGAATTATAAAATCCCTAACCAAATGAAAAAAATAATTTACCGCCTCGGTTCGTGTCTCCACGAAACGAAAAAAGTAAGAAACATAGTCTATCTGTTTCTATTAGTAATGTTGTTTAATAGCGCATGTAAAAAAGCATCGACTGATGGAGGTATAGAGCCAACACGAACCAATCAAACAGCAGCTTTACCTGCAGGTGCTAAAGACGGTGTGGTATTTATCAATAATGGAACATCGGCTATTGTAACGCTTTATGCGCCGGGTAAAAAGTCAGTTTCATTGATTGGTGAACTTAACGATTGGTCTACGACTTCATTACCTATGCAAAATACACCAGATGGAAATTATTGGTGGATTCAGATAGATAATTTAAACCCAAATACAGAATATGCCTATCAGTTTTATGTAGATGGAAACTTAAAAGTTGCCGATCCTTATTGCGAAAAAATACTTGATCCTGATAATGATAAATACATTACTGCAGCAACCTATCCAAATTTAAAAACCTATCCAACAGGTAAAACAACTGGGATTGTAAGTGTGATGCAATCGAATCAGCCAACTTACACCTGGAAAAACACCAGTTTTTCCCGTCCGGCTAAAGATAACCTGGTCATTTACGAATTGCTGGTCCGCGATTTTACTACGGAGCATAACTACGCCTCAACATTGGCCAAACTCGATTATTTAATTGGTTTGGGGATTAACGCAATTGAGTTAATGCCCGTAAATGAGTTTGAAGGCAATTTGAGCTGGGGTTATAATCCGTCATTTTATTTTGCGCCCGATAAATATTACGGTGCCAAAACGGCGTTGCAGAATTTTATTGATGAATGCCATGGACGGGGTATTGCCGTGATTTTGGATATGGTGTTGAATCACTCCTTCGGTCAATCGCCAATGGTACAATTGTATTTCGATAGCTCAAAACCCACTGCAAATAGCCCATGGTTTAATGTTGAAGCTAAACATCCATTTAACGTAGGTTACGATTTTAACCATGAAAGCCCAGCCACTAAGAAATTTTCGAAAGATGTAATGAAATTTTGGATGCAGCAATATAAAATTGATGGTTTCCGTTTCGATCTGTCAAAAGGATTTACACAGAAACAGTCAGCAGATGATGCCCAATTTAGATTATATGATGCTGGCCGGATTGCAACATGGAAAGACTATAATGGCTATATCAAAGCCATTGATCCGAATTTTTACGTGATTTTGGAGCACTTTGCTGAAGAATCGGAAGAAAAGGTTTTGGCCGATGATGGCATGCTGCTGTGGAATAACATGAATTATAACATGAATGAGGCAACCATGGGTTGGTTGGATAATTCTAACTTTCAATGGGGTTTTTATGCTAATCACGGCTTTGCTAAATCAGAAAATTTGGTTGGCTATGGCGAAAGTCATGATGAGGAGCGGTTAAACTTTAAAAACATCACTTACGGAAATGCTTCAGGCAGTTATATAATCAAAGGAAATTTAGCCACTTCGTTAAAAAGGGAAGAATTGGTTGCCGCATTTTTATTCAGTATCCCCGGGCCAAAAATGATCTGGCAATTTGGTGAGCTTGGTTACGATGTCAACATCGATTTTAATGGAAGAACAGGCGAAAAACCGATTAAATGGGATTATTACGCTGATCCAAATCGCAAATCGCTGTACGATGCTTACGCTAAATTCATCCGATTGAAAAAGAATAACAGCATTTTTAACTCACCTAACTCAAGCTATAACCTTGCTGGTGGAATCAAATACATTAAATTAACAGAAGGTACAAATACGGTTATAGTAGTCGGTAATTTTGATGTGGTGAGCCAGGCAGCTAATATTGATTTTGGTTCATCAGGCACTTGGGTCGATGCGGTTGGAAGCAGCATTAACTTGTCATCAAATAGCTATAACCGAACTTTAGCGCCAGGAGAATATCACATTTTCAGTAAAACAGCTTTAAAATAAAGAGAGCTAGTCGGGATTTGTAATCCCGATTCTAGAACTAAGGATTTTTAATCCTTATAAAGTGCAAACATCATGTATAAATACCTTTATATAAATAGACTTACGATTTTTTATTTTCTTAGCCTCGGTTTGTGTCGCCACGAACCGAAACTTAGTAATAATCTTGTTGTTTTTAGTTAATATTGCGATAACAACTAACAGCTTAATGAACAGTAAACTAGCGCATCACTTATTATGGGAACGGTTACGGGTTGGCGATAAAGATGCGTTTTTTGATCTCTATTCGGCACTTTATTACCCGCTCGTAAATTTCGGGATCAGGGTTTGTGCCGATGCAGATACCGCTGGTGAAGCTACCGACCTTGTATTTACCACCATTTGGGAGAAACATGAAAGCCTAACCCGTGTTGATAATGTTGAAGCCTACCTGCGTACCTTTCTTAAACGCAAGCTGCTCAGGATATTAGAAAGAAAGCGCAAAATTAACGATGCACTTTTTAATGCAGGGGCCGATGGCGATTGGATGGAAATGAGTTATGAAGAGTTTATTGTTAAGGTGCAAAGCGACGAGCTGGTACAGCATCAGCTCAAAAATGCACTCGAAAAACTGACCTTTCGCCAGAAACAGCTCATCCATTTAAAGTTTTTTGACGGATTAAGTTACGAACAGATTGCCGAGCAAAGCAATCAGACCATTAAAACAGCCTACAACACCATTTACGATGCGCTTAAAATTCTGAGAAAAGAATTTAATGCGTAATCTCCGCGTTTCGTCATCTCCCGTAGTAGAGAGATCTATGGATAAATGGCCAATTGAATCTGATACCGATTGGCAAGCATGTTTTTATCTGAAAACGAACATTCCAGTCTTCGTAGGTGCTGTAGTCCCGTTATGCACTCCAATCTTTTTATTGCAGATAAACGTTATAGTTGAATATTGTTTTAAGCAATAAAAAGGACTTCCGTTACTACCGGGTTTAAGGATAAAAGGCTTGTACTTTTAATACCTATTTTGCACCCTGCAACCCCCAATAGTAAAATAAGCTGCGCCACCTAAACCTGACAGTAGCGGGCATCCCGATTTTTTTCATCGGGATAAAGCGAATGGCAGGACTATTGTTCCCTAAATATTACTGTCACTGCTTTCCAAAAATTGACTTGGATCCAGATTATTTAGGCGTAATGTGAAAACGAACATTCCAGTCTCCGTAGGTGCTGTAGCCCCGTTATGCACTCCAATCTTTTTATTGCAGATAAACGTATAGTTAAATATTGTTTTAAGCAATAAAAAGGATTTCCGTTACTACCGGGTTTAGGAATAAAGGGCTTGTGCTCATAATACCTGTTTTGCGCCCTGCAACCCTCAATAGTAAAACAGCCTGTGCCACCTAAACCTGACAGTAGCGGGCATCCCGATTTAAGCTCTATTTTTTTTGCCTTTTATGGTGTGCTTGCTTGTTTCACAGGTTTTCATCGGGATAAAGCGAATGGCAGGACTATTATTCCCTAAATATTACTGTAACTGCTTTCCAAAAATTGACTAGTTATCTAGATTATTTAGGCGTAATGTGAAAACGAACATTCCAGTCTCCGTAGGTGCTGTAGCCCCGTTATGCACTCCAATCTTTTTATTGCAGATAAACGTATAGTTAAATATTGTTTTAAGCAATAAAAAGGATTTCCGTTACTACCGGGTTTAGGAATAATGGGCATGTGATCCTTGGCGGTTTAACCGTTTTGCACTCTGCAGCCCTAAATAGTAAAGCAGGCCGTGCCACTTAAACCTGACAGTAGCGAGCATCCTGATTTAAGCACTATTTTTTTTGCCTTTTATGGTGTGCTTGCTTGTTTCACAGGTTTTTATCGGGATAAAGCGGATGGCAGGACGATCTCTCCCCATTGCTTCTGCACTTGCTTTCCAAAAACTTAAGATATTTAAACAATAAAAAGATCTGCCCGACTCTTTATAAACTTTAGAAACAGCATTCCTACAAATTTAATTTCTTTATTTAATCCACTTTCAGTGCACATATTTCGCCTTATTAAAAAAAAGTTAAAATTTCCTTAGGAAAAAGTAAAGTTTTTGGGCACTGATATATAAAAGGCAAATTAGAATGGTTGATAGAAGTAAATTTAATGCAGAAGATTTTCTTGTCGATAGTACTTTTCAGCAGTATTGCGCTGGAACCGATAAGCTTTGCATTGAATATTGGGAGAAATACATTAATGCCCACCCAGAGCAGGCTGCAGTAATTGCAGAAGCAAAAAAACTTTACGTGATATTGAGCGGGAATAAACGCCCATTAAATAAGCAGACTGAAAGTTTGAAAGAAACGATGTTTCCGGAAGCAAAAGTAGTTAAACTTAACCGTTATTTATGGCTTAAAATTGCAGCAGCATTAGTTTTAGTGTTGGGTTCGGTGTTGGTTTATAATACCTATTTTAATGATAGCCATACCAAAAACGTTGTGCAAGAGGTTTATACTTTTACTACAAAAAGTGGCGAACGTAAAAAAATTAAACTTCAGGATGGAACATCGGTACTCTTAAACGCCAAAAGTTCTTTATCGGTTACCAAAGGCTTTAACGATCAAAGTAGGGAAGTGACCTTAACCGGCGAGGCTTTTTTTGATGTAGCTCACGACAAAAATAAACCTTTTAAAGTGCATACAACCGATTTTAACATCAATGTACTGGGTACTGCTTTTAATGTAAAAGCTTATCCAGATGAAACAACATCAGAAGCGACTTTAATCCGTGGCCTAATCACCATGGAAGCTGTAAATGGAAATGGCGGAACCATTACTTTAAAACCAAGTCAGAAAGTTACTTTTTACAAGAGTGTTGCATCGCAACAAAAAAGCAAATTGCTTAAACCTACAGCTTTACAGCCCGAAATTACCATTAATCATTACACCAAAATTAAAGACAGCACCATTGTAGAAACTGCCTGGACACAGAACCGGATTGAAATATATGATCAGGATTTTGATGAGATTAAGAATGTTTTAGAAAAATGGTATAACGTAGAAATCAAATTTACAGATCCTTCAATTGAAAAATACCGTTTTACGGCAACCATAACAAACGAAAGTATTGAAGAAGTTTTACATGCTTTACAAGCAACCGAAAATAATTTTAAATATGAGATAAAAGGAAAACAGGTAACCATCTCGAAATAGGAAGAAAAAAGGACGGTGTTGGAGCACCGCCCTTAACAATTTCTCTTTTGATTAATTAATGGCAGTTTATGCGCAAACAGATTGCTGCCAAGAACTTTATGCAACCAAAAAAACAAAAATATGATTTATTATTACTTACTGCAAGGGCGCCCAAAATATAAAGCGCTTCTAAAATTCATTATGCTAATGAAACTAGCCTGTATTATGGTTTTCATTACCTGTCTTAATGTTTCGGCATCGGTTTTTTCCCAGGAAAAAATTTCTTTAGATGTTAAGAAAACAAAGCTAGCCAGGGTATTACAGATTATTGAGCAGCAAAGCAGTTACCATTTTGTTTACAGCTCTTCTTACGTTCCGGTAAACAAGGATGTAAGCATTACCGTAACCAATACTTTGGTTACTGATGTATTGGCAGCCATTTTAAACAGAACCAACTTGAAATATTCTGTTTCTGATGGCGGTTTAATTGTCATTAGCAAAAATAAAGAAGTCCCAATTTCTGGAACGGTGAAGGATGCACTTGGAGGTGCTTTGCCCGGAGCAACCGTTAGGGTTAAAGGAACAGGCATAGGCACTTCAACCGATGTGAATGGTGAATTCGCCTTAAATGCGCCTGAAAATGCCGTTTTAGTGGTTTCTTATGCAGGTTTTCAGACGAAAGAAATTTCAATTGGATCGCAAACCAGTATCTCGATCGTATTATCAGAAGATACCAAGCAACTTACCGATGTGGTGGTTACTGCTTTAGGTATTAAAAAAGAAAGAAGAGCTTTAGGCTATTCGGTTACGCAGATTGGGGGCGAAACCTTAACACAGGCACGCGAAAATAACATTACCAACTCTTTGGTAGGTAAAGTGGCAGGTCTAGATATTGCAGGTACTTCGGGTGGTGCTGGGGCTGCCACAAACGTTACTATCCGTGGCGTTTCGAGCATGGGGCCATCAAGTCAACCACTTTATGTTGTAAATGGTATTCCGATGGAAAGCGCTCCTGTTGGCTTTAATAGTGTTATTGGCATTGGTAATAATGGTGGGCAATACGATAATGCTCCGGATTTGGGCGATGCGATAAGTAACTTAAACCCAGATGATATTGAAAGTATTTCGGTATTGAAGGGAGCAGCAGCTTCGGCCCTTTATGGTAACAGAGCTAAAGCAGGTGTAATCCTGATCACCACAAAAAGTGGGAAAGGGAATAGCATCGAATTTAGCAGTAATTATGTTGCCGAGCAGGTAATGGATAGGACCAACTGGCAATATGTTTATGGTCAGGGCGCCAATGGTGTAAAGCCCACTGATGCAACAGCAGCCGCGCAAGTGGGCGGTTCGAGCTGGGGCGCAAAATTAGATGGATCTAATGTGGTTCAATTTGATGGGGTAAGCAGACCCTATTCAGCCCAGGAAAATAATATAGAAGATTTTTATAGAACAGGGGGAACCTTTACCAATACCCTGGCATTAAACAAATCTTTTACTGGTGGTGTAATGCGCTTATCGGCAAGCGATTTAACCAACAGGTCGGTTGTACCTAATTCTGGCTTAAACAGACAAAATTTTACCTTATCGGGCACTTTCGATCCCATTAAAAATTTGGTGATTGATGCACGTTTCAACTACATTTTAGAACAGGCAAATAATCGCCCAATGGTTTCAGATGGTGCAGGTAATGCCAATTATAATGCTGCGTTTTTACCAACCAGTGTTAACATCGAAACCTTAAAGCCTGGAAAAAAAGCTGATGAAAGCGAGCTTTCATACAATACAGGTAATACCTATGCTACCAACCCTTGGTTTGCCGCTTATGATTTTATCCACAATACAAAAAGAGAGCGTTTAATGAGCTCTGTTAGTGCAAAGTATACCTTCGACAACGGACTGTTTTTACAAGCACGAGCCGGTAGAGATGCTTATAACGATAATTATTTAGGCATTACCCCATCTGGTACGGCTTACGATGCCGATGGAGGCTATACCGAACAGATTAGTAAATTCTCCGACCTTAACGTTGATGCGTTGATTGGTAAATCATTTAAAATTGATGATTTTTCGATTACCCCTAATTTTGGTGCCAGTTATCGCCGTACGAAAGGTGCCGGAACCACCAATACAGGCGGATCTTTCCAGATTTTTGGCGTTTACAATTTAGCTAATACCGGAGGTAAGGCCGTTGGGATTTATCAAACTGATCAGGAAACACAATCTGTTTACGGAACTTTGGAGTTAACCTACAAAGATATTTTATATTTAACCGGAAGTGCGCGTAACGACTGGTTTTCTACCTTGGCAACCCCGGGGAAAGATAATAAACTCAATAGTATCTATCCGTCTATTAGCGGTTCATTTGTTTTCTCAGAGTTATGGAAACCATCTTTTTTGAGTTTTGGTAAATTGAGGGCGGGTTATGCAATGGTTGGACAGGCTACTTATCCGTTCCAAACCCAGCTATACTATAATTTACGTAGTGAAACAGTGAATGGAAACTCATTGGGTAATATTGTTAATTCTTCAATACCAAACGCTACTTTAAAAGCATCAAGTGCTACAGAATTAGAGATTGGTACTGAAATGAAGTTTTTTGGCGATCGCCTTAACTTCGATTTTACCTGGTACAGCAAAAAATCGAAAGATGAAATTCTGGCTGTTCCTGCTTCTACAACAACAGGTTATAGCGCTGCAATTTTAAATATCGGTCGATTACAGAATAAAGGAGTAGAAGCTTTAGTATCTGGTGTGGTGTTAAAGAATAAAGATTTTAGCTGGACCTCTACTTTAAATGGCTCTTATAACGATAATAAAGTGTTAACACTTGCTCCTGGTACAGCTTCTCAGCCACTAGCCACCTCAAGAAGCAACGTAGGCTTTTTACAAAACCTGGAAGGGCTTGCTATTGCACAGGTAATGGCTTACGATTATAAGTACGATGCCAATGGCAATATTGTTAAGGGTACCGACGGGATCCCGGAAAGAGGTGAATTGAAACCTTATGGTTCGGCCTATAATAAATGGACTGCTGGTTGGAATAATGAGTTTAATTATAAGGGCATTAATCTTTCCTTCCTGATTGATGGTAAATGGGGCGGTAAAATTTTCTCTGCCACTGATTATTATGGTTATGTATTTGGTTTGCACCAGGCCACTTTAGAAAACCGTGAGGCTTTAGGCGTAAATGCCGCAAATTATTACAGCACTTTCGCTAATAATGTTTCAAAACAGTTTGTTCAGGATGCAAGTTTTATCAAGTTCAGACAGGTTATTCTGGGTTATAATTTCCCTGGAAAGCTGTTCAATAATAAGATTAAAGGCTTAAATGTAAGTTTCGTTGGTCGTAACTTATTTATCATCATGAAAAAAACCGATAACATCGATCCCGAATCGAGCTATAATGCAACAATTCCGGGTATGGAGTTAGGTGGTGTGCCACCCGTGCGTACCTACGGTTTAAATTTAAGTGTTAAGTTATAATCCTTTAAACGAATTGAAAATGAAAACGATCATAAAATTATACGTACCACTTTTATTATCTGGATTAGTCCTGATAGCTGGTTGTACAAAAGACTTCGAAAAAATTAATACAGATCCAACAGCTATTGGCCAGGAGCAATATAATCCGAACTTCCTTTTATCTACGGCTCAGTTAAATTATACCGGGAGCATCGATTTTGCTTATGAAACCTGGAGAGGAAATTTAATTTATGCTTCTACGATGATGCAGGGCATGTCCTCCGTTATCAGTTATTGGGCAGGTGACAAATACATGCTAAATGAAGGTTATACAGCTGCTTATTGGGAAAAAGCTTATCCAGATCAGGTGAAGTACGCTGCAGATTTAGTGGAGTTTACCAAAGGAAAAACTCAATATAATAACGTCTATCAGATGGGTAGAATCTGGAAAGCCCTGATTTTTGAGCGATTAACAGATCTATACGGCGATATACCTTATTTTGATGCAGGAAGAGGATATTATACGGCAAACTTATATCCTAAATATGATACACAACAAGCTATATATACCGATCTGTTAAAAGAGGTTGATGAGGCGAGTACTGCCTTAAATGCCAGTGGTGATAAAGTAACAGGAGATCTTATTTTTGCTGGCGACATTGCAAAATGGAAACGTTTCGGAAATAGTTTAATGCTCCGCATGGCCATGAGGCTAACCAAAGCTGATGCTACTTTAGCGCAGGCCTACATCAATAAAGCAGTTGGCAAAACCATGACTGGCGATGCAGATAATGCTTTCTTTAAACACGATGCCAATGGTGCCCGGGTAACGCAAAATAGAAATGCGCAGGTTTTATTAGGCGATGGTGGTCAGGAGAATTATTACACCAGGTGGAGCAATACCTTTATCAATTATTTAAAGGCCAATAACGACCCTCGTTTAGGTAAGGTAGCGGTAACCAAATTGTATTTAACTGATGGCACCAAGGTTCAAAATCCTGCTTTCGTTACTAATCCTGCCGTACAAAAAGGGATGCCAAATGGTAAAGATTTAAGTGGTATTGGAGGAAGAGATGTTCGTCAGGACCCTTCTTATACCGATTTTACTGATTATTCTTCTCCAAACCCGGGGATGTTGAAAAGAGATGGCAATACCTTTATTCTTACCTATGCAGAAACCGAACTGCTTTGGGCAGAGGCGGCACAACGTTATGGTATTGGCGGTTCGGCTGCTACGCATTACAATGCTGGAGTTACCTCTGCAATGACTTATCTTTCTCAATATGATGCATCAATGGCGGTAAGCGGAACAGATGCCGCGACTTATTTAATCGCCCATCCATATGTAGCGGCCAACGGTTTAGATATGATCGGTACTCAATATTGGGCCCATACTATTACCATGCTCGATTTTTATGAGGCCTGGTCGAACTGGAGAAGAACAGGTATTCCTGCACTGGTGCCTATTGTATATCCAAATACCAATACGGGCGGTTCAATTCCGCGTAGGTTCCCTTATCCACTTTTCGAAGGCGTTACTAATGCAGTAAACTATAAAGCTGCATCAGCCGCTGTTCCGGGAGGCGATAAGCTCGTAGGAAAAGTTTGGTGGGATAAATAATTAATATCATCCCGGTTTTTTACTGGCCGACATTGCAATATGCAGTGTCGGCTTTTTTTATGCTTTTTGGTTTGTAAAACTCAAGTTAATACAGTACCACAAGCAATATGGGTTGTTTAGTAACATTTCTAATGCGCTTTTTGATTAACGCCGCAATAGTTTGATATTTAGAAACCAAACCAAAACAATGAAATTCAGATTTATACTCGCTACATTTTTAAGCATGGGCATTTTTGCATATGCACAACAAGAACCAAGGAAAAGCCAATCTAAAGAAACTGTAACCACTACCCAGGTTACCGTTAAAGACGAACCTAAATCTTCAGCAAACGAAAGGACCATTAAAGTGGAGAGCTCGGTCGTTACCAATCACGCGGTAACCATCGATGGTAAATCCGTTCCCTATAAGGCTATAACAGGTACGCTGCCTGTTTGGGATGAAGATGGAAAACCAATTGCAGGTTTGTTTTATACTTATTACGAACGCAGTGATGTGCAAAATCGTGATAAGCGACCTTTAGTAATCTCTTTTAACGGCGGCCCGGGTTCGGCTTCAGTTTGGATGCACATTGCCTATACTGGTCCTGTGGTTTTGAATATTGATGACGAAGGTTATCCCGTGCAGCCTTATGGTTATAAAGAAAATCCATATTCTATTTTAGATGTTGCCGATATTATCTACATCGATCCGGTTAACACAGGTTATTCGAGAGCAGTGAGCAAAGATATTCCCACCAATAAGTTTTTTGGTGTTCGTGTAGATATTAAGTATTTAGCTGAGTGGATCAATACTTTTGTAACCCGCAATAACCGTTGGGCATCGCCAAAATTTTTAATTGGCGAAAGTTATGGTACCACACGCGTTTCAGGCTTAGCTTTAGAGCTGCAGAACAGCCAGTGGATGTATTTAAACGGCGTGGTATTGGTTTCGCCAACCGAACTCGGCATTGAACGTAGCGGCCCAGTTGATGCAGCTTTGCGTTTACCGTATTTTGCAGCTACCGCCTGGTACCATAAAGCCTTGTCAGCCGATTTACAAAGTAAAGATTTAACGGCGATGCTTCCTGAAGTGGAAAGTTTTACCATTAATGAGTTAATTCCTGCAATTTCGCAAGGGGGGATGTTGAGCCCCGATAAAAAGAAAGCCATTGCCGTAAAAATGGCCCGTTATTCTGGTCTTTCAGAAAAAGTGATATTAGATTATAACCTTAATGTACCTGCTGATTTCTTTTGGAAAGAACTGTTAAGAGATAAAGGTTTTACCGTTGGCAGGTTAGATTCGCGCTATCGTGGTATCGATAAAATGAGTGCCGGCGAAGGACCTGATTACAATGCAGAACTAACTTCGTGGTTACATTCCTTTACGCCAGCCATTAATATGTACATCCGTAACGAACTGAATTATAAAACCGATTTAAAATACAATATGTTCGGTTCCGTGTATCCATGGGATAAATCTGGAGATCAGACCGGCGATAATCTCCGTCAGGCCATGGCACAGAATCCTTATCTGCATTTATTGGTGCAATCGGGTTATTATGATGGGGGCCTGCGATTATTTCAACGCCAAATACAGCATGTGGCAGTTAGATGCAGCTGGTAAACTGCAGGACCGTATGAGCTGGGAAGGTTACCGTAGTGGGCACATGATGTACCTACGTAAGGATGATTTGAAAACGGCGAATAACCATATCCGTGAGTTTATTAAAAAAGCATTACCAAAAGCAGGCGAGGCCGCTAAGTTCTAAAAATCGGTCGTCATTTCGACTGAAGTGCAACGGAATGGAGAAATCTTTGAGCGAATTCAGATAAATCGCTTAGAGATTTCACCTGCAAGCTAATTATTGTCAATGCTTTAAAGTAATTTTCGATTTATTCAGAGCGCAGGGTCAACATAAACATTATCGTTCGTCCTGCTTTACATTGCAAGTCCGCACTCGTGCCTCGCTTGCGTGCTTTCCATTGCAATCAGGGCTAGGTAGGTTAGGGCGGTGGCCCGGAAGCCCCTCATAGTTGCAGAAACCGGAATAAACTAAACCCGACCGGAGTGAGATGCCGATTTAAGCATCTGTTTTTGTTTACTTATGGTATTCTTGCTTGTTTCACAGGTTTTCAATCGGCAGAAACGGGGGCGGGACTGCTCTAACCGAAAAAATACTGTAATTGTTTTCCAAATCAAAAAAATGGAAAGGATAAACAGTGTATTTGCAATGCTAATTTGCCTATACGATAAAGCGATTTATTCCCTCAAAAACGCAAACAAAAAACTGTTCACTACAAACTAAAAATAATTACTTATTTTTGTGGTTCAATTATGCAGCAAATAAAAACATCATTCGATTTTGAAAAACCTATTGCCGATTTAGTTCAGCAGATAGAAAAGGTTAAGCAAGTTGCCGAAAAAACTAAGGTAGATATGTCTGCCACTTTAGACGAGCTTGATAGTAAATTAGATGAAACTACCAATAACTTATATAAAAATTTAACCGGTTGGAACAAGGTTCAGATGAGCCGTCACCCTGATCGCCCGCAAACCCTCGATTATATCAATATGATCTGCGATGATTTTATTGAAATGCACGGCGATAGAACGGTTAAAGATGATAAAGCAATTATTGGCGGTTTTGCTTCTATAAATGGTCAAACGGTAATGATTATTGGTCACCAAAAAGGTAAAAATACCAAAGAGCGTCAGTTTCGCAATTTCGGTATGGCCAATCCGGAAGGTTACCGTAAAGCTTTACGTTTAATGCGTTTGGCTGAAAAATTTAATAAACCGGTTGTTTCTTTTATTGATACTATGGGTGCTTACCCTGGTTTAGAGGCTGAAGAACGTGGACAAGGTGAGGCTATTGCCAGAAACTTATTGGAAATGTCTATCCTACGCGTGCCGATTATCTGCGTTGTTGTTGGTGAAGGTGCTTCCGGAGGTGCTTTAGGTATCGGTATCGGTGATAAAGTATATATGTTAGAGCACACCTGGTACTCGGTAATCTCTCCTGAATCTTGTTCCTCTATTTTATGGAGAAGCTGGGATTTTAAAGAGAAAGCTGCTGAATGCTTAAAATTGACTTCTGATGATATGTTTGGCAACAAACTAATTGATGGCATTATTCCTGAGCCGCTTGGAGGTGCACATCAGGATCCGGAGTTAATGGGCAGAACTTTAAAAGATTACCTGATTAAAGATTTAGCTGCTTTAGGTAAACTAAAAACGGATAAACTGATTGAACAAAGAATTGAAAAATTCTGCGCGATGGGTGTAGTAAACGAATAATCATTAACTAAAATAAATTTGAATCCTGTTTGGCAATGCCGAACGGGATTTTTTGTGGATAAATCCCTAGTTTTTAAGGATTTTACTAGGTTCGTCACCTGAATTTATTTCAGGGTCTTTGTAGCATGATAGATGCTGAAATAAATTCAGCATGACGATTGTAAGGATAACTGAGTGGAAAAATCAATTATTATTAATCCAACTTAGGCCATGATTCAAACCTATCAGGTTTTTAAAACCTGATAGGTTTGGCAAATAAAAAAGCAGCTACAAATTAATGCAGCTGCTCGTATAATCTATTTTCAGATCCGTTTACTGTTGTGGCCCCTGCTGTGGGAAAAACATCGACAAACGGCCTTCTAAACTGTTAAATGTTTTCTGCAGCTTATCGCTCAGTTTATCCTGACCTGCAGCTTTACTTGTTTTAATCATTCGATCCAGATAGTATAAGCCGGTTTGAATGTTCTGCGACCCGGTTAAACCTTTTGATTGTGAAATATCAGCCAGGTAGTTTAATTCCTTATTGATATAATCGCCGGATTTTTCCAAAATATCATTAGCCCTGACAGTTTCGCCTAGTTTATATAAATTTTCAGCCATGTAGAATTTCACTACAACCGTACGGATGCCGAAGAATTTATCAGGCATTACCTCGTAGTATTTATCTACTACTTTTTTGGCATCAGCAATTTTACCTTCTTTAATTAGGCTGTTAGTTAAGCTGCTGAAGAGATTGGTAAAAATGAAAGTATCATCTGATGACTGTGGATCTAAATATTTAGCAGTTTTCATATTTCCCCACTTAAATTTAGTCATCACATTATTATACAAAACAGGCGTGTTTAATTGCTCTGGTCTATCTTCTGATGATGTAGTATCAGCTTTAAGCGGTAATAAACGCATGGCTAAACCTTCGCTGTATAAATACTTATCTAAGCCGTTATACTGCTCAGAAGGCACTGTAGAAGCGAAATAAATCGGACGTTTCCAGTTGTTATGTGCAAGGATATCGAACATGGCTAACGTTCCTTTAGTCACATAACCTTTATTAAACTTCCAATCCATTGTGGTGGTAATTTTTGAAGCATCGGCTGCAGGTACTGTTCCTGTACTGATTACTTGTTGTGGATCTACCGTAATTTTAAGGTTCTTGGTTGGCAGGAAATTCGATTTTGTGCCATCCTGCATCGGTACTTTATCGCTCTCATTGTTTGATAACAATAAATCAACCACGTTTTTAAGCTCAACACTACCGGCAATTTTATAATCATCGTATGGCATTACATCTCTTTCTCCTTGTACATATTGCTCAGGTTTCATTGAAATTGGCAATGGAGCCGATTCATTTTGTTTTTGTCTTAATCCATTGATATACCAATCGGTATCAAACAAGCTTAAGTTTACAATACGAACATCAGGGCGAACATTTTCTACCTCCTGGATATACCAAAGCGGGTAGGTATCATTATCGCCATAAGTAAATAAGATGGCATTTGGCGCACAGGATTGTAGGTAATCCAAAGCAATATCATGCGGAACCATTTTCGTAGAACGGTCATGGTCATCCCATCCTTGCTCGGCCATAATTACCGGTGCTGCCAGTAATCCAATCACGGTTGCACCAATGGCACCGGCAGTTGGGGTTAGTTTTTTAAACAACCACTCTTTAATAGCGAGCGCCCCGAGCCCAATCCATATGGCAAAGGCATAGAAGGATCCTACGTAAGCGTAATCCCTTTCGCGAGGCTCCAATGGTTTTTGATTTAAGTATAATACAATGGCAATACCGGTAAAGAAGAATAATAATGCTACAACTCCGGCATCTTTCTGGTTACGTTTGAAATGCCAAAGTGCACCGATAACGCCTAAAATTAATGGTAAAAAGAAGAAACGGTTATACGCTTTGTTATCAACGGTTGATGGTGGCAGATTAGTCTGATTACCTCTCAACATGGCATCAATTGGTTTAATACCGCTAATCCAGGTGCCTTCATGTCCGCTACCCTGGCCTTGCTCGTCATTCTGGCGGCCGGCAAAATTCCACATGAAATAACGCATATACATGTAGCCAATCTGATAGCTGAACAAGAAACCAACATTATCTACTAAAGTAGGATTTTTAGTATCATCTAAGCGCATCCATTCTTTATAAAAAGCCGCATGTTTAGGATCATCGCTATACATACGAGGTAATAAAGTGTTGTTATTATACTCGTAGTCGGTTTTTTTACCTGCTACCTCATATTTGTCTTTTCCTTTTCTCCAGATGGTTTTACCTTCAGTTACACCTACTCTTTCAGAGTTATAATTAGGGCCGTAACCCAATGGCCTGTCGCCATATTGCTCACGGTTTAGGTAACTTAAGAAAGAGAAAGCATCTTTAGGCGCACTGTTGTTTAAGTTCGGGTCTGCCTTTGCCCTGATGATGATCATCGAGAAGGATGCATAACCGAAAATGATTAAAACGGTAGAGATTAAACCTAGGTTTAATAATTTCTTTTGGTGTTGGATCGAATAACGGATTCCCCAAACCAGCGCACCGATTAATAAAATGGCGAAGAATAAAACACCCGTTCCAAAACCTAAACCCAATGTGTTAACAAAGAATAAATCGAAATATGCACCAAACGAAACCAGGTATTGGATAATACCATATTGGATTACCGCCAAGATTAAAATACCAACAATAAGGGTTTTAATAATTCCTGATGTTGTTGCTTTATCTGTTCTTTTGAAATAATAAATAAAAGCAAGAGCCGGTATAGTTAACAAGTTTAACAAGTGGATACCAATTGATAAACCCATAATATAAGCAATAAACAATAACCAACGATCGGCGCGTGGCTCATCGGCATGTGCTTCCCATTTAAGGATGGCCCAAAATACAATCGCGGTGAATAACGATGATTGTGCATAAACTTCCGATTCTACTGCCGAAAACCAAAAACTATCAGAGAAAGTATAAGCCAAAGCACCAACGGCACCTGCACCCATAATACTGATCAATTTGCCGGTTGTCAGTTCTTCACCAGCTTTTAATACTGTTTTTTTAGCCAGTGCAGTGATGGTCCAAAATAAGAATAAGATAGTTGCCCCGCTAGAAACAGCCGAACCTACATTCATCCAGTAAGCGATTTTGGTTAAATCTCCAGCTGCAAAAATGGAGAAGAAACGTTGGAGCATTAAGAATAAAGGTGCACCAGGCTGGTGAACAACCTGCATTCTAAATGCTGATGCGATAAATTCACCGCAATCCCAAAAACTGGCAGAAGGCTCTAAGGTTAAAACGTAAGTTAGTGTAGCAATTAAAAAGCAGATCCAGCCTACTATATTATTAACTTTTGAATAATTCATTGGTTTATTTAATGATATTAAAAATTGTTTTCACATAAAAATGCTGCCGAAATTAACTATTCTAGTCGATAAAACAGGTAAAATTTCGGATTGATTTAACAATTTTTAACGGCTTAAGGCCTTTAACATAAAGGATTTTAATTTATTGGAGAAGCAAAAACCCATAAGCAAGAATGTAAAATCTGCCTATGGGTTAAAATTTAGAATGTTTTTTTGCTAACCCGTTGCAAATGGCGTAAATCTCGTGATTAAATCGTTGTATTGTTTTTCCAGGTTTTTACTCAACGCATCTTGCTTAAAAGCCTCGGTTAATTTTACCATTTGTCCTAAATAGCCAAGGTAGAAACGTACATCCTGCTCAGATGATAGTTGGTTTTTGCTCTCTGAAACATCAGCCAGGTGGCTCAGTTCCCTGCCTACATAATCGGCCGTTTTTTTGATCATCGCATTTGCACGATTCAGGTCATTTAAACGATAGAGACTTTCGGTGAAATAATAAGTGCTCATGACCTGGCGCATACTGTAAAATTTAGCAGGAATCACCTCAAAATATTTATTAGCCACTTTTTTGCTTTCAGTAATTTTACCTTCATTTATTAAGCCGTTTAATAAGCCATTAAACATATTCGAGAACATGGTTACATCATCAGCAGATTGCCTGTCTAAATGGTTGGCATTTTTAATGTTGCCAAAGCCATACACATTCATCAGGTTGTTGTACATTGGTTTCAGGTTTACACGATCAAAATCTTGTGTAATTGCCGTATCTGGTTTCAAAGGCAATAATCTTTTATTTAACCCCTCCATATAAAGGTATTTGTTTAACCCAATGTATTGCTCATCTGGCATTGCCCCTGTAAAATAAATTGGTCGTTCCCAGTTATTGTGCGCCAAAATATCAAATAAGGCCAATGTTCCTTTAGTTACATAATTCTGGTTAAAAGTCCACTCCATACTGCTTGCAATTTTACCTGCATCTTCTTTTGGTACCGTTCCGGTATCTAAAACCTGTTGCGGACTTACCGCCAGTTTAAGGTTTTTGGTAGGTAACACATTGTATTTAGAGCCATCAGTCATCGTTACTTTATCTTCATCGTGATCGGATAGGAGTACATCTAAAATTTCCTGCAATTCGATATGTTGTGCAATCTTATAATCCTGATAGTACATAATATCCCTGGTGCCTTCAACATATTGCTCATGCTTTAAGGTGATGGGTAAGGGAGCAGATTCATTTTGCTTTTTTCGCATTCCATCGATGTACCAATCGGCAGTAAATAAACTTAAATTTACCACACGTACATCCGGACGGATATTTTCAACCTCCTGTGCATACCACACCGGATAGGTATCATTATCGCCATAAGTGAACAAAATGGCGTTGGGTGCGCATGATTTTAGGTAACTGACAGACATATCTCTCGCTACATGGCTATCAGAGCGATCATGATCGTCCCAGCCCTGGTTGGCCATAATAATCGGAGCGCCAAATAAAGCAATAATCGAAGCAAAGATACTAGCCCGTACAGGCGTTAGTTTTTGAAAAACCCAATCCTTTAAACCCAATACGCCTAAACCTATCCAGATCGCAAATGCATAAAACGAGCCGACGTAGGCGTAATCTCTTTCGCGTGGCTCAACAGGGACAGAGTTAAGGTAAACCACAATAGCCACACCCGTAAAAACGAAGAGTAAACCGATAATACCTGCGTCTTTCTGGTTGCGCTTAAAATGCCAAACCGCACCAATTAAACCGATAATTAAAGGCAAAAAGAAAAATCTATTGTATGCTTTGTTTTCTACAATGGATGGTGGAAGATTTTTTTGATTGCCAAGCCTGATCGCATCCAAAGGTTTAATACCGCTTAGCCAATTGCCATCTTTTCCCCCAAACTGTCCATCTTCATTATCTTGCCTGCCCACAAAATTCCACATAAAATAACGCATGTACATTTGTCCGGTCTGGAAAGAGAACATGTATTTTAAGTTGTCCATCAAGGTAGGTTTGTACTCATCATCAAAACCCATGTAACTTTTGTAAAAATTAATATGTTCGGGTTTATCACTGTACATACGTGGCAGTAAAGTTTTATCGGCAAAAACATAAGCCGATTTTGTTCCGGCAAGCTCATATTTTTTTTCGCCTTTACGGATAATCTTGCCTGTTTCTTTAATGTCTATTTTTTCCGAATTATAGTTTTCTCCATAAAGTAGCGGCCTGTCGCCGTATTGGTCGCGACCAACATACCTCGAAAAAGAATATACATTATCTACGTTATAGTTATTTAAATTTGGTTTAGCCTGCGCCCTGATAATGAGGAGTGCAAAAGAGCTGTATCCAAAAAGCAGCAAAACGGTAAATAACATGGCCAGGTTTAAAACTCTTTTATTTTTAAGGATAGAATAACGGATGCCATAAACCAGACTCCCGATAACGAGCGCTGCAAAGAACAATATACCCGTTCCAAAGCCTAAGCCCATGGTGTTTACAAAAAAGTAATCAAAGTTTGCTGCAAAAGATATAACATATTGGATAATACCAAATTGCACGGCTGCCAGAACTGCAATTGAAACAAAAAATACTTTTAAAATGCTTTGCCAATTGGGCGATGGGTTCTTTTTGAAATAATAAACAAATATTAAGGCGGGGATGGTAAGAAGGTTTAAGATGTGTACACCAATAGAAATCCCCATGATATAAGCCACAAAAAGCAACCAACGGTCTGATCTTGGTTCATCAGCCTGCGATTCCCATTTTAATATGCCCCAAAATACAATAGCACTACAAAGCGACGATATGGCGTAAACTTCTGCTTCTACGGCAGAAAACCAAAAACTATCAGAAAATGCATAAGCCAAAGCCCCTACAAAACCGGCGCCCATAATGCCGATGATTTTTTGGTTGGTGATTTCCTCACCTTTTTTAATGACCGTTTTTTTGGCCAGTGCGGTAATTGTCCAAAAGAGAAAGAGGATGGTGCCTGCACTGGCAAGTGCAGAAGATATATTGATAAAATAAGCTACCTTGGTTTTATCGCCAAAAGCAAGTGCCGAAAATAACCTTTGAATCATGGAAACGATTGGAGCGCCCGGCTGGTGAACCACTTCCATTCGGAAGGCTGAAGAAATAAATTCGCCACAGTCCCAGAAACTTACAGATTGATCTAAAGTTAAGATGTAGGTGAGGGCGGCAACGATAAAACAGAGCCAGCCTCCAATGGTGTTGATCCTTGAGTAATTCATAGTTTAATTTTAGTCTTTGATAATAAATGATTTAAGTGGTTCGCAGTAAAAAAAGTCGCATAAAAAAATAAAATGTTGCACGCGATGTGATGATTTTTTTATCTTTGCATCGCAAACAGGAATAGCGGGAAAGAAATTAAAAATATTTTAAAATCACTCTTGCATATTTAAAATAAGGTTCCTACATTTGCATTCCCTTTCGAGGAGAATATCCTTGAGAAGTTTTTGTCCGATAGTATAAGGGTAGTACAACGGTTTTTGGTACCGTTTGTCTTGGTTCGAATCCAGGTCGGACAACGAAAATTTAATGTCGGATCATGTTTTAAATGGACATGATCCGATTTTTTTTAACCGTAAACTACACGAACCCATGCCATTGCAGTTTAACCCGGTAAAGCTTTTTTCCGGAACAGGTTCTAAGGGATTATCACTTAAGATTGCCGAACATTACGGCAAGCCACTTGGTAGCGTAACCATTCACAAATTCAGTGATGGCGAATTTCAACCTTCCTTTGATGAGTCAATTCGTGGTAGTGATGTTTTTCTAATCCAGTCTACTTATCAGCCCAGCGATAATTTAATGGAACTTTTGCTAATGGTTGATGCTGCTAAAAGAGCATCGGCACATTATATTACAGCAGTTGTTCCTTATTATGGTTTAGCTCGTCAGGACAGGAAAGATAAGCCGCGTGTAGCAATCGGCGCCAAATTGGTAGCTAACTTATTAAAATCAGCAGGCATTCACCGTATTATGACGATGGATCTACATGCTGCGCAGATACAGGGTTTCTTCGATATTCCGGTTGATCACTTAGATGGATCGGTAATTTTTGTGCCTTATATCAAAAGCTTAGGCTTAAAAAACTTAACTATTGCGTCGCCAGATATGGGCGGCTCGTACAGGGCACGTACTTTTGCCAAGTTTTTTAATGCTGAGGTAATTATTTGTGATAAACGCCGTAAACGCGCCAACGAAATCGAATCAATGTCGATTATTGGCGATGTAACCGGACAGGATGTCGTGTTAATCGATGATATTTGTGATACTGCCGGAACCTTATCAAAAGCTGCGGCTTTGATTATGGAAAACGGTGCAGCAAGTGTTAGAGCGGTTTGTACACATGCGGTATTATCGGGCAAGGCAATAGAAACGGTAGAAAATTCGGTATTAACCGAGTTGATCGTTACGGATACCATTCCATTAAGACAGGAAAGCCCGAAAATTAGAGTGCTAAGCACAGCCAGTTTATTTGCAAGGGCAATTGCCAATGTAAACGAACACGGTTCAATTAGTGATCTGTTTAGAGTATAAATTAAGGTTGAAGGTAGAGGGTTGAAGGCTTATGGTCTTGATACTCGATACTTAATACTGACTACTAATAAATATAAAATAAAAATAAAATGAAAACAATCGCAATTAGCGGTTCTCCAAGAGAGAACGTAGGGAAACGCGATGCCAAGGAACTTCGTTACGAAGGTAAAGTTCCGGCGGTATTGTATGGTGGAAAAGAGCAACAACACTTTGCTGTAGTTATTGCTGACTTAAGAGATGTTATTTATACCCCGGATGTAAACTTTGTGGAGATTGATGTTAACGGTACTAAAACTAAAGCTATCGTAAAAGACACTCAATTTCACCCACTTACCGACGTATTAATGCACATCGATTTTCTTCAGTTATTTGATGAGAAAGAAATCGTTATGGAGATCCCGGTTAAATTAACAGGAACTTCTCCAGGTGTTAAAATGGGGGGTAAATTAATCCAGAAATTACGTAAACTACGTGTTAAAGCATTACCAGCTAACATGCCACAAAACGTAGAGGTAAGCATAGAGAAATTAGAAGTTGGTAGTTTAGTTCGTGTTCGTGACCTTAAAGGTGATAAATACGCAATCACTAACACTCCTGAAGATACTATCGTTTCTGTTGCAATGTCTAGAGCATTAAAACAAGCAGAAACTGAAGCTGCTAAAGGTAAAAAATAATCAGGATTCTTAGGATTTCCTGATTTCAAGATTAAGCGTTTCGATTTAAAATCGGAGCGCTTTTTTTATTTACACCAAGGTTAATCAGCCAAACGCTTAGCGCTAACCACTCCACTATTCATTAAGAAGCTGTTTGAAAATAAATTAGTTAATTCGTGGTTTAGACTTCCGACATCGGACTTCTGACTTTTCGCTTTAGTCTTTGGTCTTTTCGCTTTAAGCTTCTACCTTTGCCCCATGAAATATCTTATAGTTGGCTTAGGAAATATCGGACCAGATTATGCACACACCAGGCATAACATCGGCTTTGATATTGCCGATGAACTGGTTAAAAATTTAGATGGCAGTTTCGAGAATATCCGCCTGGCTTATTATTCGGAAGTAAGCTTTAAAGGACGTAAACTTCATGTAATTAAACCAACCACTTTTATGAACCTAAGTGGTAAAGCCGTAAACTATTGGATGAAAGAGCTAAAAATAGCGCCAGAAAATGTGCTGGTTATTGTTGATGACCTTGCTTTGCCTCTTGGTAAGCTCAGGTTAAAACTCCAAGGTTCTAGCGCCGGCCATAATGGTTTAAAAAGCATTGAAGAGGTTTGTGGCGGACAAAACTATGCACGCTTACGCTTTGGTATTGGCAGCAACTATCCGAAAGGCAGACAGGTAGATTTCGTTTTGGGTCTATTCGATAAGAATGAACAATTGGAGCTCCCTGCGCTGATTGATAAAAGTGTTGAGTTGATTAAAAGTTATGTTACCGTTGGGCCCGCCCATACCATGACAGCTTTTAATAAGTAAAAGGTTCATTAGTCATTCGTTAATTGGCCATTGGTTACTAGCATTTCGTTCATTCTTCATGTACGTCGTCATTTCGACCGTAGCGGAGAAATCTACTGATAGTCCTGTTTTTGCTAAAATGCTGTTATCTTGAGCGAGGCGAAGGATCTTTTGTAATTTAAATCTCAAAGGTAATGTAGTCCAAAAAAGATCATTTGAAGAGCAATTGCAGAAGTTCTTTTTAATGTTCGTCCTGCTTTTCATTACAAGTCCGCACTCGTACCTCGCTTTCGGGCTTTCCATTTCAATCAGGTCTAAAGGGCAGTGGCTATACTGCTATTAAGGGTTAAATATCATAGTTTTATAGATTTCCTTTTCAAATCCGTGGTCTGTGTCCTCACAGACCACCTGATCTATTTTTCTGCAGTGGGTAATTCGGCACTGGGACAGATCAAGCAGAGTCCTTTCCTCTTTCTGCACTTGGCAACCCAAAATAGTATTGCTGACCGTGCCACCTAAACCCGATCGCAGTGGTTCCGATGCTTTTGATAAATTGGTTTTCAAAAAAATCAGCATCGGAAGGAACGGAGAGCGGGACTACACTAACCAAAAAGCATCTGCATCTGATTTCCAGAATAAATATATATATATTAAGCTTTCTATTGTTTGGTGAGTCACCAAACACGGAATAAGGAAAGCAATTGCAGAAGCTCTTTTTAATGTTCGTCCTGCTTTTTGCTTGTAGTCCCGATTAGAAGGAAATCGGGAGCTACCGCGTCAATCAGGTTTAGAAAGCAATGTCTTTACTGCTATTAAGGGTTGAATAACATAGCTTTATATAGATTTCCTTCCCCGAATCCAATTCCATGGTCTGTGTCCTCACAGACCATCTTGACTGATCTCTATGGAGGGGAAACGATACTATAGATCAAGCTGGGGCAATTTCCTCTTTCTGCACTTGGCAACCCAAAATAGTATTGCTGACCGCGCCACCTAAACCCGATCGCAGTGGTTCCGATGCTTTTGATAAATTGGTTTTAAAAAAAATCAGCATCGGAAGGAACGGAGAGCGGGACTATACAAGCCTAAAGCACCTGTACGTGATTTTCAAGAAAAATAATGATTAGGGGGAGGCTGTCTATCGTTTGGTGAGCCACCAAACACGGAATAAGGGGAGTAGCATCTAATTATCTAAAAAAAAGACCCTGAAATAAATTCAGGGTGACGATCAATTAACGCCGCTTCATTAAACAAAAAAAGACCATCTTTCGATGATCTTTTCATAAATATGTTTTAGTTAATGATTATTTAACTTGTTCTTGAGCTCTTGCAATGTAAGCATCAATTAATTGCGCTTCTGCGCTCTCAGGATATTGTGTTTTTACTTTAGTGTAAGCATCAACTGCGCCTTTAAAATCTTTTAGGTTTTCGTTAACCAATCCTAATTTCTTTAAAAACATTGGTGAAGTAAATTTACTTGCTTTATCTGCCGCTTTTTTATAATAAGTAGCTGCTTGTTTAAAGTCTTTCAATTCGCTGTAAGCATCACCTAGTAAACCTAAAGCCAATGGATCTGCAACTGGGCTGCCAGTAGCGCTATATTTACTTAATGCCTCTATAGCTTGTTTATATTCGCCCTTACGTAAGTAAATACCACCCAAATAAAGGTTAGCTAAATTTGCCGATTTTGTGTTATCGTATTCTTTAGCAATCTGTTCTAAGCCTGGGTAACCACCTTCGCCTTTAACAGCTCTGTTCGATAATGAATCTACCCCAACAAATTGCTCTGCTTTGTACATTTTGCTAGCGGCTTCTTCAGCACGACCTTTTAAATACACGCCTTGATACCAAAGATATATTAAAACTAATAAAACTACAGCACCTGCAATAAACAGTAAGCTCTTATTATTCTCTTGTAAAAATGAACCTTTTTTAGTTGGTTGAATTGTCTGGTTATCTGTTGTAGACATGTTTGTTTAAAAAATTTAAGATTGCAAAAATACATTTTTCAATCAAAGTATCAATCTTTATTTTGAAGTATTTAATTAAACATTAGTTATTTAGGCTTGTAGATTGTAAAATCGTCATGACCATTAGCGTAACAAGCTAATTAGTGTGTTAAACCAGGTTTGGTTATCGCTAAAAATACCAGTGTGGTTAATCACCAGGTATACCGTTTGACTTTCAGAGCGGCTTACAGTCGATCTAATTCTAATGGGCTGCCAGAATGCGCCGAAGTTTTTTGCTGATGAAGCTGGAAATAAATCGTCGAAGCCCATATAAACTTCTTCTATGTTCGATAATGGAAGTTCCAATTGTTCATCTCCAGTGATAAAAAGACCATTTGACGCCAATAAGATATTGCCCTCGTGATTATGAATTGGCTTTAAAAACGAAAACAAACCTGCGATTTTTTTAATCCAGCCCGAACTTTTCTCATCGGTTAGTTCATGATCATAAGACCATAGAACATTCCCTTCTAACATTTTTTGTGCAACCATCTAATTTTCCTTGCTATGAAAGTACAGTTTTTTTAAATGTTATTAACGTTTATTTTAAACAATGGATGTTAAGAGGCTAAAAAACGGTAAATTTGTGACATATTTATGTGGTTAAAAAATATTACCCTTCTAAATTTCAAGAACTATACCGATGCAGATCTCCATTTCTCGGAAACTGTAAATGTTTTTACGGGTAATAATGGCTCAGGTAAAACGAATATGCTCGATGCCATTCACTACCTCTGTCTATGTAAAAGTTACTTTAATCCCATCGATAGCCAGCAGATCAAAACGAATGAAGAAGTTTTTATGATTCAGGGCGATTTTGAGCGCAACGAAAGGAATGAAAAAATTTCTTGTGGCGTAAAACGCAATCAAAAAAAACAATTCAAACGCAATAAAAAAGAATACGAGAAATTGGCCGATCATGTTGGCCTTTTTCCGGTAGTGATGGTTTCTCCCTATGATGTAAACCTGATTATGGAAGGTAGTGAGGAGCGGAGAAAGTTTATTGATAATGTGATTTCGCAAACCGATGCTCATTACCTGGATCAGTTAATTACTTATAACCGTATTTTGTTAAATCGGAATGCCTTACTAAAGCAGATCGCCATTACCAGAAAGTACGATCCTACGCTGCTCGAAATTTTGGATGAACAGTTGATTATAGCCGGGAAAAAGATATTCGCCATCCGTAAAGCCTTTATGGATGAGTTTATTCCGCTATTTAATCAATATTATACCTACCTTACAAACAACAAGGAAACGGTGGAGCTGAATTATCAATCGCAATTGAATGAGGCAACTTTCGAAGAGCTGTTAAAAAAATCGGTAGAAAAAGATCGTGTGCTGGAGCGAACCACGACGGGCATTCATAAAGATGAACTGGCATTTGTAATCAGCGGAATGCCTTTAAAAAAGTTTGGCTCGCAAGGGCAGCAGAAGTCTTTTTTAATTGCTTTAAAAATTGCCCAGTATGCTTACCTTGCTAAAAACAAAGGATTTAAGCCATTGCTTTTGTTGGATGATATTTTTGATAAGTTGGATGATAACCGCGTTCAAAAATTAATGCAGATGGTTTCCCACCATGATTTTGGGCAAATATTTATTACAGATACAGGAAGAGAGAGAGTAAAATCAATTTTTGAAAAAATAGAAGTTGATGTAACTTTGTTCGAAGTAGATAACGGAACGATACAAAATGCGTAAACCCAATGATGTTACCGTAAAAGATGCCATCAGCAAAATGCTGGATGTATACCGTTTGCGCCGAAAATTCGACGAAACTTCGATCTTGTCAATCTGGCCAGAAATTATGGGCACCGCCATAGCAAACAGAACCAAGCAGATTTACATCCACGACAAAAAGCTGTTTTTGCGTATCGAATCTTCGGTAATCAAAAATGAATTGGTTATGGTGCGCCAGGGCATTATCCAAAAACTAAATGAACATGCCGGGAGCGAAGTAATTACGGAAATGGTATTTTTGTGAGGCTAATAAAAGGGCAAAAGTTTAAAACTCATGCCCTTTATATTTTAATAGGGATCCAAACTCCCGACTAAGAGCTGTAGACTTCGGACTCAGGACTAACCCCCCCAATTCCAAACTAACTTCTCCCTCCGCCAAATATCTTCGATAAAATCCAGATCAGCAGTGCAACCACTACTACAACTACAATAACGCCAACCCAAACGCCGGCTTTAAATATACCTTCTACTAGTTCACAACTGCTTAAGGTAGTGCATAAAAATGCGATCAGTACTAAAGGGAATGCTCTTTTCATATTCATGTTAATTTGTAATAGCTAACATTGAATACTGAAGAAAGTTTTGGTAAATACCAAGATTCGTCCTGCTGAACTTGTTCCAGCATCTTCATCGTGGTAACATCTGACTACCCTTTTAAGGCTACAGCCCGTTCTCTAATAAACCCGACAAAGCGGCATAGCCCGCAGCGTAGCGAGGACTATAAGCGGTGGCGGGACTACAGTTGCCACATCGCATTGAACGTTGTTTTCCAAAAAAAAAATACCTGCTCAATAAATAAGCAGGTATTTCGTAGTGGTGTCAAATGTTACGATCTGACACGATCTCTACTTCTTTTTCTAAAAGAAGTAATTATCTCACAATATTATTTGCATTAACAGTCAGATGGTAACATCTGACTGCACAAATCTTATTTCCCGTTCACTTTTAACAACTCAACCTCGAAGATTAACGTGCTATAAGGAGGAATGTCCTGTCCTGCGCCACGTTCGCCATAAGCCAGGTTGTAAGGAATAAAGAATTTATATTTTGAACCAGCAGGCATTAACTGTACACCTTCTGTCCAGCCTTTAATTACCTGGTTTAAAGGAAAAGAAATCGGTTCACCTCTATCGTAAGAGCTGTCAAATTGTTTTCCGTTTAATAATGTTCCTTTATAATGAACCAGTACCGAATCGGTTGCCAACGGTTTAACGCCAGTACCAGCGGTTAAAACTTCATACTGTAAACCGCTTGCAGTTGTTTGTACACCTGCACGTTTTTTGTTCTGTTCTAAGAAATCTTGTCCTTCTTTCATAATTGGTGCGTATTTAATTTTATTTGCTTCTGTTTCAGCTTTGTTTTTTACCGATGATGCCTTTGCTAATGCTTCATTTATACACTGTTGGGCCTGCTGCTGGGTTAACACAACCTTGCCGCCGGTAAATGCATCTTTCAAGCCTTTTAACAATACTTCGTAATTTAAGGTAGAAAGGCCAGTTGTTTTTAAGCCGGCACCGATTGAGGTACCAAAAGCATAACTGGTAGAATCTAACGTAGATTTTAAACCAGCAGATGCAAGAGTTGATGTTTTAGTGGCTGTGGTCGATTTTTTGGCAACAGGTTTCTTTGCCGTTTTGGTTTGTGCATAAGATGCAACAGCGATACCGGATAGACATACCGCTAAGAAAATTCTCTTCATTGATTATTTTATGGTGTAATTAATTCCAACAGGTTTAATGATGGATAATATTTAAAGCCCGAAAGATACAAAATAGATAAAACAATAAAACCCCGAATATTCGGGGCTTTATTGTAAATTTTTTGTGTGGAGAATTAGAAACGTTCGTCTGCTTTGAAGAAGAAGTTACCTTCAATTTCTGCATTCTCGTCAGAATCTGAACCGTGAACAGCGTTTGCATCGATTGATTTTGCATATTTCTGACGGATGGTGCCTTCTGCAGCTTCAGCCGGGTTAGTAGCGCCGATCAATTTTCTGAAATCTTCAACTGCGTTGTCTTTTTCTAAAATAGCAGCAACAATAGGTCCCGAAGACATAAAACTTACTAAATCTTTATAAAAAGGACGCTCAGCGTGAACAGCATAGAACTGACCTGCAGTTTCGGCTGTAAGTTTAGTATATTTTAATGCAATGATTTTGAAACCAGCATTAGTAATGTCGTTAATGATTGATCCGATATGGCCGTTTACTACTGCATCTGGCTTGATCATGGTAAAAGTTCTGTTAGTGCTCATTGTGCTTTTGATATCAAATTTTTTGCAAAAATACGTTTTAATTGATGAATAAGCAATAAACATTGTTCTTCGGTTGTGAATCGAGGTTAGTAATCGATCATTAGGCTTTAAAGGGATAATTGAGCTTTTTTTATGCTACATAATTCTGTTAATCTTAATCTCTTTTAAAACTATGATCTTACTAATCCTAAAATCCTTTAATCCTAATCTAAATTTACTTAGCTTTGCAGCGCAAAAAATATATGCTTACATTAACTGAATTAAAAACATTATTGGCTACGCCACAACGAATTGTGATCACTACGCATCACAAACCCGATGGCGATGCGATGGGTTCATCTCTTGGTTTATATGGATATTTAATTCAAAAAGGCCATCATGTTAAGGTAATCACACCAACAGATTACCCAACTTTTTTGCATTGGATGCCAAATAATGGCGATGTAATTATTTTTACTGAGCAACAAGAAGAAGCAGCCAGGTTAGTGGATGAAGCTTCGCTCATTTTTTGTCTTGATTTTAATACCCTTAGCCGCATTAATGAATTAGGCGAATTGGTTAGGGCTGCAGGTGCTAAAAAGATCATGATCGATCATCACCTCGAACCTGAAGATTTTGATGATTACCGCCATTGGGATATCAATGCCTGTGCTGCTGCGCAGTTGGTTTACGATTTTATTGTTAACCAATTGGAAGATAAAGCGGGGATCAATAAAGATGTTGCCGCTTGTTTGTATACTGGTATCATGACGGATTCCGGATCTTTCCGCTTTCCATCAGCAACAGCCGACGTTTATCGTATTGCTGCCGATCTGATAGATCTTGGTGCGGAGCATTCGAAAATCCACCAACTGGTATACGATAATGCGAGCGAAAATCGTTTACGCTTTTTGGGTTATTGCCTGTCAAACAAGTTAGAAGTAATAAGAGAATACAATACCGCCATTATTTCGGTTACAAAAGAAGAACTGGCACAATACCATAGCGCAACCGGTGATACAGAGGGTGTGGTAAACTATGCATTATCAATTAACGGTATCCGTTTAGCCGCATTAATTGTTGAACGTACGGATAAGGTTAAATTATCTGTGAGGTCTACAGGCGATTTTCCGGCCAACGAAATCTGTAAAAAGTATTTTAATGGCGGTGGCCATAGAAATGCGGCAGGTGGTGCAGCAGAAAAACCTTTAGCTGATGTAGTAAACGAATTTAAAACGATATTAGCAGAATACAAAGAACAATTGATTGCTTAAACACAAGAAATAAAACAATAAACTTAAAAAAGTCAAAATTAAATAAATGAAAAAAGGAATTATTATTCTAGCAGCAGCCACCTTAGGTTTAGCGGCATGTAACAAAGAGAAAAAGGGAGCCGGTGGGTTATTGTATACCATTCACCACTCGGCAGGTAACGAGAAAATCAAAGAAGGCGATATCGTTAAAATGAATTTTATCCAGAAAAACGATAAGGATTCAGTTTTATCAAGCACTTTCGATAGCGAAACTCCTGCAGTATTTCCTGCTCAGAAAAAAATGTATGCTGGTGATATGAACGATGTTTTAACATTGTTTGGAGAAGGCGATAGCGCTACTTTTAAAGTAAACTTAGATACTATGGCACTTCATAGTAAACAACCTAAACCAGAGCAGTTTAAAAATGATAAATACATTACTTTTACGGTTAAAATTGAAAAAGTGTTCAAGAAAAAAACTGGCGAAGCTGATTCTACCTTTAATAAAAGAGCCACAGAGTTTTTCCAGGCTGATTACAAAGCTGCTTCAGAAAAAAGAAAAGCTGCTGAACCTGCAAAATTGAAAAGCTATTTAGAAGATACTAAATTAGCAACCAAAACTACTGCAAGTGGTTTACACTACATCATTGAAAAACCAGGTAGTGCAGAAAAACCTGCTTTAGGCGATACCGTACTAATTGATTATACTGGTAGAGTAACTAAAAAAGGTAAAGATGGTAAATACAAAATCTTCGATACAAGTGATGAGAAACTGGCTAAAGCAGAAAACGAATTTAAACCAGGTAAACCTTACGGCCCGCAAAAAATGCCAGTTGGCGGTACAATCCCAGGATTTACTGAAGCTTTACAGTTAATTGGTAAAGGTGGTAAAATTAAAGTGATTATCCCTTCTAACTTAGGTTACGGCGAGCAAGGCGCACCACAAGTGGGTATCATGCCGTTCAGTCCAATTGCTTTCGATTTAGAAATCAAAGATATTATCAAAGGAAAACCAGCTGCAGCAGCTCCAGTACAAATGCCTGCGCCGGTAGTTAAAAAATAATTTCTTAAGATATTTTAAAATCCTGCTTATTATTTAGGCAGGATTTTTTTTTGGCTGTATCATAAGCTGTAATTCCATTCAATTTGTCACGTTGAGCTTGTCGAAACGCCTTTCGAGATATTTAAACAGTCCTTCGACAGACTCAGGATGACAATTCTATATTTATGATACAGTGGAGCCTCTTTTTTTGCCCATCTTTTTTTGATACTGGGCCGAGAAATAAAGCGTTTCAAAGATTTATAAAAACTTTTATAACCTATCTTTGTAGTGATCTAATAAAACAGTAAGCATTTTGAAATAGGATCTGTAAACTGTTTTTAATAAATAAACTAAATGAAAAAGGGAACTATTATACTCTTGGCAGCGGCATTAGGCCTGTCTGCCTGTAACAAATTCGAAAAGGGTGAAGGAGATATGACTTACAAGATCTATAAAAGTGATGGTAAGCCGAAAATTCAGGATGGCGATTATGTAAAGTTAAACGGTGTTCAAACGGTAGAAACCAATACCAACCCCGATTCGGTAATGGTAAATACCTATGATAATGAACGTCCGGCTTTCTTTGCCATTAGCAAATCGATGTTTAAAGGCGATTTAGCCTCTGGTTTAAAATTGCTTGGTGAAGGAGATAGCGCTGTTTTTAAGTTGAACCTGGATTCGATGGAGAAATATTCAGGTCAGCCTAAACCAAAAGGATTAAAATCAAATATTGCTTCTTTCACCATTAAAATTGAGAAAGTGTTGCATAAAGGGAAAGATCCCGATTCTATTTTCGAAGCGAAGAAACGTCTTTTTTTTGAATCGGAATACAAAGCACTAAATGAAAAAAATAAAGTAGTAGAACCTGCTAAAATTGCAAAATACGTTGCCGAGAATGATTTAAAGGTAACTACAGCGCCATCTGGACTGCAGTATGTAATTTATGCCCCAGGCAACTCAGAAAGAGCAACTTTAACCGATACGGTATTAATGGACTACACAGGCCAGTTTACCAATAAAAAATCGAATGGAACATTGAATGTTTTTGATACTTCAAATGCTAAAATTGCAAAAGAGGCTGGAATTTTCTCTGAAAGCGTTCAATATGTACCGCGCAGCTTACCATTAGGCCAATTGCCACAAGGGGTTATTCAGGGAATTCAGCTGATTGGCGTTGGTGGTAAGATTAAAATGATTTTGCCATCGAAACTGGGTTTCGGCGAAAACGGAGGTGGACCAATTAATCCATTTACACCCTTGGTTTTTGATGTAGAACTGAAAGGTATTATTAAGCCTGGCGTAACAACGCCCTTGGCTAAATAGAATAATTTTAGACCTTATAGGTTTTCGAAACCTATAAGGTCTCTTTATAAATCTAAACCCAATCTTTAAAAGGCTTAACCGTTAAATTGGAGTTATAATACTTTTCTTCTTTGGTAACTTCTGTGGTTACCCAATCTGGCAAATCGAAAACCTCGTCTTCGCTTTCAAGCTCAATTTCGGCAACGATTAAGCCTTTATTGTCACCTAAAAATACATCTATCTCCCAAACCTTACCGCTAACTGTAATTTCATAGCGTGTTTTCGAAAGCTCGGATAAGGAGAAATTATCTAATAATTCTGTGGCTTCGTCAACCCGGGATTTCATATTCGTACTCCATCCGTGTGGCACCAATCGTTTGACCTTTTATGGTTAAAAAGCCTTTGGTTGCTGTTGCTCTTACACGTATGGTTTTATCTTTGTCTGTAAGTAAATAACCTTGTCTAAAAAGTTTTCCTTCCGGTTTGCTCAGGTTATTCCACTTTTGCTGATCGATCAAAAACTTACGTTCTATTTCTTTACCCATTATTTGGAGAGTTGTTCTAAAATATTCATCGCTGCCCCGTTATCTTTCACATTCACAAATATATGGTCGTGATAATAGCCCGCGATTACATTGCAGCTTATGCCTTTTTCGGCTAGGGCAACTGAAAATGCTGCTGTTAAACCTACGGCTTCTAAAGAAGAGTGTACGGTTAATGTGATCCAAGAAGCGATAAAAGTATATTCAAGACCCAAATGATCTGCAATTTCTTTTTTTAAGACCACCGTGGTTGCTTCTTGTTCTTTGAATAAACAAATCGCCAGGTTGATATCTATTGTGTTTGGATGTTCAACCCTACAGAATACAAATTCGCCAGGGTTATGCACTGGTTTCATTGTTTTTAGCAGTTTTGCTAAACTTTTCTCTCCCGTCATTTTATCTTGCTCTTTTCTGCAGGTCAGCAACAGGCATACTGATCAATCTTCCAATCGGTTGTTTCCCACGATAAGTAATTACACGTAACATACTGGCATCTTTTGGTACCTGTAGTGCGGCTGTGTATTTCGGGTAAAAGCGATCAGGAGTAGAGTTGTCGAAGCTATAGTAGATATCCAAACCATCTATTTCTGGAGTTAATTCGATCATTAACTGTTTATCAGCACTGCGTTTTACCGTAAAAATCGGATCGTAAATAGCAGGTGAGTATTTAATCTCTGCTAAATCTAACCGTTTGAAGTGTTGTTGTGTACGGTCAACAAAATTTGTCCAGTTTTTCTTTTCAATGGGACTCCAGATCGATTCTGCAATGGCAAACGCACGTGGCCAAAGCATATATTCTACCTGGCGAAAAGTAAATACCTGTTCTGTCCAAAGGTTGGCCTGTGCACCGATAATATATTGCGCATTTACGCCTGCAGGTATCGGGTTAAACTGATAGGCTTTATTTAATCTTAGCGATGCGTAAACTTTAGGTTCGGTGATGGGGTCAGCCTGCATATAATCCAAGTAGGCGAAATCAGTCGGACTCATTACCACATTGTGTTTTTCGTTAGCTGCCTGGATGCCATATTTCATTCCTCTCCAGCTCATTACGGCTGCGGTTGGCGATACACCACCCTCAAGAATTTCGTCCCAACCCATAAACTTTTTACCTTTCGAAATCACGATTTGTTCAACACGTTTTTCAAAATAGGCCTGCACCTGAGGAATGGTTTTTAAACCTTCGCGTTGCATTAAAGCTTTAACCTGATCGTTCTTTTCCCAGAAATTATGAGGGGCTTCGTCGCCACCCATGTGGATGTACTCGAAAGGAAAAAGTTTCGCTACCTGGGTAAGTACCGAATCTAAAAAGACATAAACTTTCTCGTTTGCCGGGCAAAGCGTATTATCAAGCAAAGCTGTTGGCGGGGCACCACGGCTCCAATCCATAATTTTTTCGCCTGAGCGTACTTTATAATTAACCGCATCGGGTGTGCAGGATAATTCAGGGTAAGAAGCGATAATAGCTAAACTATGCCCCGGAACATCGATTTCTGGTAATATGTTTACAAAGCGGTCCTGTGCATACTGCACAAGTTCTTTAATATCTTCTTGTGTATAAAAACCCCCATAAGTACGGGGTTCATCAGGAGTAGGCGGGGTAAAATCGCCAAAAGTCCCAGTTTTTTTAACACTCCATGCACCTACTTCGGTTAATTTAGGCAAGCCTTTAATTTCGATTCTCCAGCCTTCATCATCTGCGAGATGTAAATGCAACAGATTGAATTTATAACGGACCATATCGTCAATAAACTGCTTTACTTCTTGCTTAGTAAAAAAATGACGGGCTACATCAAACATTAAACCTCTCCATCCTAATTTCGGATAATCTACCACATCAACACAAGGTGCCTTCCATTTAATATCATTTACCAGTTCCTTGCTTTCTATTTCGGCTGGGAAAAGTTGAAGCAATGACTGAACGCCATAAAAAATCCCTGCAGGCTGGTTAGCTGTAATTACAACCTGAGTGGGATTAACATTTAGTCTGTAACCTTCTTTACCTAGTTGAGTATCTTCCTGGGTGTTTAAGATCAGTTTAATAGTTGGGTGACTTGAATTACTTACGGTGCTTACAAATTTACCTGTTGCCATGCTAATCCGATCAGAAAGGTAAGTGATAGATTGTTTTAATTCTCCACTCTTAACAGTCTGGATGGTTACATTTTCTGGCAAGGTAAAAGTACCTGCCTTTTTCATTAAGGATACAGGCTCGGGGATGATGGCAATGGGTGTTTGCACAACTGCGCTTTCGGAATCGCCGATTTCAGTTTCTGTAACAATAGATTGAGCGAAGGTATTGGCTGCAAAAAAACAGCAGGAGATAATCAGGAATAATTTTTTCATTAAAATAATTAAAGCGGGTTAACCGAATAAGTATAATCCGCAATTTATTAAAAAAGATTTTAATAGGAGGTATTTGTGTGGAAGGAAATGTGCAAAACTAAATATTCGTCAGTATGAGCGGAGTCGAAGACTTAACCACAAATGGGTTGTATTGCTAGGTGATGAGCTAAGTTTACGGTGGTTCGTGAAGACACGTAAATGTTTTTGTCATTCTGAACGCAGTGAAGAATCTTTTAGAATAAATAGTGTTGTTTATTGGTTCCTTTTTGAGACTATTTTGCCTCAAATCCTTTTAATATCGTTTCAATAACACTGTATAAAACTCCTGTATTCCAATCATCTAAATAACTATATCCTTTATTGATATTTGATGGGTTTTGTTTTGAAAAGATGGCAAAATAAGTGCGGTAATTTTTGGTGCCTACATCAGGCCAAAGCAACGATTTTTCTTCTTCCTTAATAAATTTTGCGGATTTAATTTTGATGCCAGATTCCTCGAAAGTCACATTTGCCAAAATGAATGGTGTTTTTTGACTAAACAGTGCTAAATAATGGTCTACTAACCCATCGAAATAGCTTTCCCATAATTGATTTAATATTTCGGCATATTGATTATACAAATGGACTTTATTGATGCCATAATAAGAACCGAAACTTATTTTGATCATTTCCCCATCGCTGTTCTTAATCAATAATTGATACTTTCTTCCTACGATAAATTCAAATCCTCTAATCCATTTAATACCAAAACGGTATGCTAACGGCTCTTCTTTAGATAAATCAGTTATTGTAGGGACTGATAATTTTTGACTACCAAATAGTATTGATTGTGGCGTAAATGATAAATTTTTAGGCTTTCGATCAAAGTAGGTCTGTTTAATTAACCAATTCTTCTGATTGTTATCTGGAGCGATCATGCATTAATTATTAATATTGAATAACAAATTTTAGTCTTCTGCTTCTACCTTTTTTTTGTTAAATTTCTTAATAAGAGTTGTTAACGTACCTTTTCCTTTTTCCATACGTCTGATTTTTCCAGTATTTTCATGAATGAAATAGTCGATTACCTGCTGGCTGTACTTTTCCTTTCTGAAGATTTCTATGAGATCTGAAATAAGTGTGGCAGGTGTACCAAAAAGCCCTGGCCTCGACCACCAGCCTAATGCAAGTGTGGTGAGCATACTCTTTAAACGGAAACTTTTTGCACATGTTGAACATATGATCTGAAGTTTTTGTTCATGATTATACCAAATCAGATAGGATATTATCGTATTAAAGGTATAGCCATATAATTCGTTTTCATTGTTACAATGGGTACAAACAGAATTCTTGATCTCGTTAATTAAGTTCGTCCTTTCGATTCCCTCGTAAAAGTTAGTTTCCTCTGCTACAAATTTGATCAATTCTGTACCTAAATTCCTTTTTATGATTTCATCGTTCAATAAGGATACAACTTCTTTTCGTAACCCTTTAGCCTCTGAAATAATTTTTAGAATTGTAGTATCATCATACTTTTCATAGTTTTTGCGGATGTCTTCTAAGGGGATCATTGTGTTTTCTTCTTTTAAGGTTATCGGGATCAAAGCAAATTACACTGTTGAAGTTTAGTTTACAAAAATTGCCTTAACCATGCCCTGGCTTTTTCATCATCAGTAAATGATTTAATTGGGATAGGAGGGTTTTGAAACTTAAACAGGATCTTCATAATCAATTGAGCTAAGCCAGGTTTCGAAACCATTGCCATAGCCGTATAAATTTGAGGTAGCTGCTTTGTAGAAAATTTTCGTGTTTCTTTGTCCGGAACAGGGGAATTTTTTAAGTAAATTAACAATGGAACCCTCTTGTTATTGGTGATTTCCTTCACCAGTGCAACATTGGCCGAAATATTTTCTACCGTACGTAAAATGCTTTTACTGTAAGAAATCAGGATCCCATCATCAGTTAATAAATAATCGGCAATTTCGCCTTCAATAAGTTGATTATCGCTGTCGTTTCTCATTTTATTATCCCCTTAAATGATACGCTTTTGGTTTGGTAAAGGCTCTTAATCCCTGATGGGATAAGGTAGCGCCAATACCCGAATGCTTTCTTCCGCTCCAGGGCAGTGCTGCGCTTACCCTGTCGCAGCAATTCCAATAACCCGAACCAGCATCTAACTGGGCCAATATTTTTTCAGCCTTTGCCTGGCTGGCGGTATAAACCGATGCGGTTAATCCATAAGCGGTATCTTTCATCATATTTAAGGCCTCATTATCATCTTTCACCTTCATAATACCGATAATCGGTCCAAAACTTTCTTCCTGCATCACCAGCATATCGTTAGTAACATCGGTTAAAACGGTTGGTTCAAAATAATAACCTTTTCCCTCAATGGCTTTACCACCAGTTAATAATTTTGCGCCTTTACTTAAGGCATCTTTAACCTGATTTTCTAATACCGAAATCTGTTCTTTTCGTGTTAATGCACCAATGTACACACCATCGGTTGTGGGAAGGCCGGTTTTCCAGCTTTTAACCTCAGTAACGAAAGCATTCAAATAGTCATTGTAATTTTTCTCATGTACATAAATACGTTCTACAGCGCAGCAACTTTGTCCATTATTGTAAAAGGCACCATCGGCTGTGCCAATAGCAGCGGAGGTAACATCGGTTACATCTTCAGCTATGTACAATGGATCTTTTCCGCCTAATTCCAATTGGCAGGGAACCATTTTTGACGCCACTTTTTCGTAGATCAATTTCCCTGTTTTGTAGGAGCCGGTGAAGAAATAACCATCAAAGTCCATTTCTAATAATGCTGCTCCAGTTTCTTTTGCACCAACGGCAATTTGAAAAACATTGTCGGGTACCCCTGCTTTTTTTAATAGTTTTTCAATCTGTATTCCGGTTAAAGTGGCGTATTCTGATGGTTTATATAACACAGCATTGCCACTTAATAAGGCCGGAATAAAAACATTTAACCCAACAAGATAAGGATAATTCCAGGCAGAGATATTGCACACTACACCTAGTGGTTCATATTTAATTACTTCTTTTAAGCCTGGCTCATCAACCATCACTTCATCTGCCAGGTATTTTTCAGTATTGGCCAACATCCATTTGATACGGGCTCTTGCGCCATTAATTTCATTGCGCGATTGTTGCAATGGCTTGCCTACTTCGCTGGTTAGCACAGCGGCCAGTTCTTCTATTTCAATCTCCAGTAAATCACTAAACTGGATAATAACAGAAATTCTTTCGCTAAGGGTTTTGCTCGCCCATTGAGGTTGAGCCTTTTTTAAAGCATCAAATTTGGTTTGAAGCGTAGATGAATTGTCTTCCGCTAAACTGGTAATAATTTCTGCTGTTGCTGGGTTGATGATCTGCATGTTTTTGTATGATTTCTGGATTAAAGGGATTACACAGATTTAAGTTTCGTTAATTTATTTGCCTTGAATCTTAAAATCCAATAATCCGTTAATCTTAATTGAATTAATAAAAGCCTTGTGTATATTTTTACTAAAGGGCCCCTGTTGATCTTTTAACCTTTCGGGATGCCATTGTACAAATAACAGAAAGGATTTCCCTTCGGGTTCCATCCGCTCCATTGCTTCAGTAACGCCATCGGGAGAGATTGCACTTACCACCAAGCCTTTTCCGGTTTTATCGGTGCTTTGATGGTGGTTACTGTTTACTAAGCCTTTATCGGTATTCACAATCTGGTTTAGCCATGAGGATGGATTGATGATGATTTCGTGATAGCGGTCTGATTTATCGTGCATTTTGGAATGATCGAATTTTCCCCATGTTGGGATATCGGGAATCAAAGTTCCGCCAAAAAACACATTTCCCACCTGCATGCCCCGGCAAATGCCCAAAATGGGGATTGAATTGGCTTCGGTATAGGTTAAAACCTTAAATTCAAACTCATCACGTTCTTGGTCAATATCATCTTCATAACAATAAGGATAATATTCAGGTTGGTTGTAAAAACGAGGATGAACATCTTCACCTCCGGTTAAAACAATCCCATCGCATTTTTTGATCTCGTCGAAATTGTTAAGCTTGTACCCGAGCTGGATTACCTCTACATTTTTATTGTAGGATAAAACCCAATCCCGGTAGATGTCGAATTTACTACAGTCGGTAACACCAATTATTATTTTATCAGACATAGTCTTTTATATTTTAGCCACAGATTTTCACAGATGAGCACAGATTTAGATTGTAATTTTTTGATTTAAGTGATACAAAGACTTTATCCGTGTTTATCCTTTTTATCTGTGGTTAATATCGCTTTAGAGCGCATTTAGATATAACTGTTTAAAATCTTCTCTGCTTACCGGTTTAGGATTGTTTGGATGTGCAAAATCTGCAAAGGCTAAATCGGCAAGTGTTTCGATATGTTCATTTTTAACGCCAATATCACTCAATTTATGCGGAATATTCACCTTCGTGTTCAAATCGAACAGATATTTTACAACAGCTTCGCCATTTTCATCTTTGAGGTCCAATGTTCTGGCGATCTTTTTAAAACGGTCTTCAAAACCTGCAATATTAAACTGCATGCCATAAGGAATATTTACGGCATTGGCTAAACCGTGATGAGTATCTAACAATGATGAAAGGGGGTGAGCCAGTGAGTGCACCACACCCAACCCTTTTTGAAAGGCAATGGCTCCCATCATCGAAGCCATTAACATTTTACTACGGCTTTCTAAATCAGGATTGTTGGTTGCGCGCTCCAGCGAATCTTTGATCAGCGAAATTCCTTCCAATGCTATTCCATCACACATGGGATGGAAATTTTTGGCCAGGTAAGCTTCCATGTTGTGCGTTAAGGCATCCATACCTGTTGCGGCAGTGATAAAGGGCGGTAAATCCATCGTTAACTCCGGGTCTGCAAATACGATCTGCGCCATTAATTTTGGCGAGAACAGAATTTTTTTCTGGTGAGTTTCGTCATCAGCAATAATCGCACTGCGGCCAACCTCGCTTCCGGTGCCCGATGTGGTTGGAATGGTGATGAAATGCGGAACCTCATTGGTTACATAAATATCACCACCGATTAAATCATCATATTTGAATAAATCTTCGCGGTGGTTAACACGCAACACAATTGCACGGGCAACATCTAAAGCGGCACCACCGCCAATACCAATAATACTGTCGCGATTAGTGGCATCCCAAACCTCGGTGCCTTTGTAAACATCGCTTTTTACCGGATTTTTATGGATGTCGTTAAAAACCTCGACTGAAATGCCTTTTATCTTTAAATTTTCAACGATTTTTTTAAAAAAGGGAAGCTGTGCAATGGTAACGTCGGTAACAATTAACGGTGCCTTTAGATTGTTCTTAATGATGTAGGCAGGCAACTCTTTTACTGCGCCAGCACCAAAACGGATCGTTGTAGGGAAATTAAACTGATGGATTTTATCAAATATCATGACAATTGTTTTTTCTTTTGTTTAACCACCTTAGGTGTCTGAGTGCACCTAAGGGTGAGTTGTTATTTTACTGTTTATTAAAAACCTAACTATATACAGTTAGCTAAGGTGTTCTAAGGTGTTCTAAGGTGTTCTAAGGTGACTTAGGTGGTCAGACTTTTACTTGCTTTATTTTATCTTTTTACCACCTAAGCCACCTGAGTCATCTAAGATTGGGTGCTAAAAAACAAGTTTCTGAATCAAATGACTAATAACAGGTTAGAAAATCGATCGTCATTTCGACTGGAGCGCAGTCCCGAACTTTCGGGATAGAAATCTTTGAACTATGTTAAAAAGATTTCTCCACTACGGTCGAAATGACGATTCGCCTAAACTTATTATCCACCACTTTCCTTTCTTTTTCTTAAACTGCCTCTTAGAGCGATTTACTAAATAATTTCTAAATATCTTTTTAGCTCCCAGTCGGTTACTACTTTGGCATATTGTTTACATTCCCATTCGCGGGTCATGGTAAAATGATCAACGAAATCTGTACCCAATAATGCTGCGGCTAAGTCAGAATTTTTCATCTTTTGCGTTGCTTCAAATAAATTACGCGATAGTGTGCCGTTCGATAAATCGGTATATCCATTACCTTTGGTTGCCGGTTGTTCGAGTTTTAATTTATTTTTAACACCATACATTCCAGCAGCCAAACAGGCCGAAAGTGCCAGGTATGGATTGGTATCGGAACCTACTATCCGTGTTTCTAAACGCGAAGCCTTTTTGCTTCCAGGTAATGCACGCAATGCCGTTGTACGGTTATCAATTCCCCAGGTTACTGTTGTGGGTGCCCATGCGCCTTCAACTAAACGTTTATAACTGTTTATGGTAGGGGCTATCATTGGTAAAAGGTATGGAAGGCAATGCAGTTGACCAGCGATATAATTTTTCATTATTTCGCTCATTTTATCTGCATCTTTTTCATCATAGAACAAATTTGTCTTCTTGTCCGCATCCCACAGACTTTGGTGCACATGACCACTGCATCCCGGTAAATTTTCGCTTATTTTGGCCATAAATGTAGCGAGGATACCGTGTTTATAGGCGATTTCTTTTACGGCTGTTTTAAATAATATCGCTTGATCGGCAGCTTGTAAAGCAGGAGCATATTTTATAGCAGCTTCGTAAACCCCTGGACCGGTTTCGGTATGCAAACCTTCAATAGGGATGTCGAATTTGTTCAGCAGATCGAACAGATCACTCATAAATTCATTTTTGTAAGTACTCCTTAAAATAGAATAACCAAACATGCCCGGACTTAAGGGTTTTAAATTGGCAAAACCTTTCTCGTGGATGCTTTCTGGCGTTTCCGAAAAATTAAACCACTCAAATTCCTGTGCAAAAAGCGGCGAAAATCCTTCACTTTCACATTCGGTAATTACTTTTTTTAACAGCTGTCTTGGGCATACAAAATTTGCCTTATCCTGGTCATCAATAAAATCGCCCAAAAAGAAAGGTACTTCATTTTCCCATGGGATTTTCCGGAATGTCGACAGATCGATTTTAACCTGAGCGTCGGGATAGCCGGTATGCCAGCCTGTATATTTTCCATTTTCGTAAGCCACATCCCCCGCATCCCAACCAAAGGTAACGTCACAGAAACCCAGGCGACCTTCAACCAGGGATGCGAATTTTTCGGCAGCTACATATTTTCCTCTTAAAATACCGTCGATATCGGCAACGGCTAATTTTACTTTTCCAGCCGGGTGATTTTTAACGTAATCCAGAATTTCTTTGCTCGTACTCATTAATCTGCCTTTTTAAAGATTTTATATAGAAGAAATATGCCTAAAACAATGCCCGAATAAATTAAACCTAATTTAAGATTATATATCAGCATTGCGATGAAAGAAACGCAGGAAATAATTAAGGCAATAATGGGGAATAACGGATAAACCGGGGTTTTGAAAGGTCTTGCCATTTCGGGATTCTTTTTCCGCAGTACCATTACCGAAATCATCGAAATGATGTATAAAGTTAGTGCCCCAAACACAGAAATGATAATAATCTCAGCTGTTTTGCCCGATAAAAGGGCGATGATACCAATTACCATATTGCCAATTAACGCATTTGCGGGCGTTTGAAATTTAGGAGAAATTTTCCCTAGGAAACCCGGAATGCTTTTCACCCGTCCCATTTCGTAAGTAGAACGACCTGCTGCCAAAACCAGGCCATGGAAGGAGGCGACCAGACCAAATAAGCCAACTGTAATGAGTAAATGATACATCAGGTGGTTATCGCCTGTGATCATCGAAAGGGCAAGCGGTAAGGGCGAATCAGAGGTTTCGCCCGACTTTCCGTTTTTATATACGATGGCTTCCCAACCGCCAATGCCAACGGTGGAGATAAAAACAAGCACACATAATATCACCAACGTAAATATGCCCCAGCCAAAACCCTTGCTAATATCGCGCTGTGGATTCTTGGTTTCCTCTGCCACATTTGCAACGCCTTCAATGCCCAGGAAAAACCAGATGGCAAATGGAATAGCGGCAAAAACACCGCTCCAGCCATTTGGGAAATTGTTATGGATCAGGTTTTCTGTATGAAATTTAGGTAACGTAATTCCGGAGAATAACAGCAGTTCGCCAACAGCTAAAACGGTAATAATTACTTCGAATGAAGCCGCGGCTTTTACACCATATACATTTAGCGCTGTAAAGATAAAGTACACTGCAATTGCACTGGTAAGAATGGGTACCTGAGGAAAGAAAGCATTAAAATAAGCACCAATGGCAAATGCAATAGCAGGTGGTGCAAAGATAAATTCGACCATTTGGGCAATACCGGCAATAAAACCGATGTTTTTGCCGAGCGCCGCATTCGCATAATCGAAAACACCACCGGCTTTTGGTATAGCGCAGGCCAGTTCGGCATAACTGAAACTAAAGGTCACATACATGATCATGATGGCCACTGTGGCGATAGCCATGCCCAAGGTGCCACCTTTTTCGAGGCCAAGGTTCCAGCCAAAATACATTCCCGAAATCACATATCCTACGCCAAGCCCCCATAGCATAAAAGGGGTAAGTGTTTTTTTTAAGCTATCTTTTTGTTCCATTGGCAGGATTTACAAGATTGAAATAGGTTTATATTATTTGCTCGAAAATGATAAACTATTAGCCTCGGTATCTGATGTTTAAAGTAGTAATTATTTTTCGAATCATTTAGATAAACGGTGGCAATTGCCACAAGAATTTTATTGTTAATTTTTTAAAATACCTTTTAGGCATTTAGAGGTTTTGTTATCTTGCATGACCAAACAATATTTTTATGCACAAAAACGCTCTCCAGCCCTCCGAAAATTTCAAGAAGATGGCAGCCAAGTCTGTACAAGCCATTACCTTATTCGTTGCTACCTATATAGTATTAATAATATTTACATTGGCGCTAACCGCAGTTTCCTGTTATTTGGGGATAAAGCTGATGGAATACATCAGCTCTTCCATTACTTTTATTTTGGGCATCGGTTTGATAGGTTTTGGTTTTATGATCCTATTTTTTCTGGTCAAGTTTATGTTTAAGAGCAATAAGCTGGACAGGTCTCATTTATTGGAAATTACCAGGGCCGATCAGCCTGAAATCTTTAAAATGATTGATGAAATTGTTTTAAGCGTACAAACAGATTTTCCGAAAAAAGTATACCTATCGAATGAGGTTAATGCTGCCGTTTTTTACGATTCGAACTTTTGGAGCATGTTTTTTCCTGTGCGCAAAAACCTGATGATCGGATTTGGGCTGATCAATACTACCACTGCTGATGAACTGCGTGCAATATTGGCCCATGAGTTTGGCCACTTTTCGCAAAGGAGCATGAAGGTTGGTATTTATGTATACCAGTTTAATAAAATTATTTACGATATGCTTTATGATAATGAAAGTTATGATAAAGTAACACGGGGCATAGCGAGCGCAAGTTCTTATATTGGTATTTTTGTGTTAATTTCTGATAAGATAATCGGTTTGATGCAGCAGATCCTAGTGCGTGTTTATCAGGTTTTAAGTGAGAGTTATAGCAAACTTTCACACGAAATGGAATTTCATGCCGATGCAGTTGCCGCAGTAACCGTAGGTTCTAAACCGCTTGTTGATTCGTTATTGCGCATGCAGCTCGCAAACCGTTCAGTGGATATTATCTGTAACTACTACGAAAGAAAAATCGATGAGTGTGTTATTTCGGCAAATATTTTTCCGCAACAGATTTTAGTAATGAATTTTTTGGCTAAAAGGAATAAACTGCCTTTCGAAAATGGACTTCCGCAGGTAAGCATTGGCTATTACAACCGCTTTAACAAATCAAAAATATCCTTTTCCAATCAATATGGTTCACATCCCGAAACCGATGAGCGTATTAAAAGATTAAATGATCTCGGAATTCCTGTTGCAAAACCATACCATGAGATGGCGAACTCGCTACTTGTTGATCAGGAAAAAATAGCTGAAAAATTTACGGCACAGATATTTCAGCATGCGGTTTACCGAGAGCAACCATTGGTACAGCAATTTAGTGACTTTGAAGCGGATTTTTTGAAAGAAAATGATCAAAATTCTTATCCAGATATTTTTAATGGTTATTTCGATTATAGAAATCCCTATCATCAATTTAACATAGATGTATTTGATCTGCCAACAATTCCATCTGAATTGAGCGTTGAAGAGTTTTTTGATGATACCAACTTAAGCGTAATGTATGAGCTGAAGGCATTGGAAGCTGATCTGACTACGATAGATAATATAGATTCGCAGGTGATCAATGTTAAAACGTTTAATTACGACGGCAAAAAGTATTCGCTGGCTGATTGTAGGGCAATGATCGATTATTTGAAGGATGAAATAAGTAAAAAAAATGAGCAATTGGCCCTACTCGACGTAAAGGTTTTTGAATATTTCAGGTTTTTGGCAAAAGAAAATCAAACTGAAGCAACATTTAAATCGCTTTCAATCAAATATAAGCAGGTAGCTGAAGAGTTTACTGTTCAAGAGAATGCTTATTTAGATCTGGCCAATGCAACAAGATTTATGCATACATCAGCATCCAAAGAAATGATCAAAAGAAAGATGGTGGTGGTTAAAAAAGAAGAGAAAAAATTTAAGGATTGTTTGATTGCAATCGTTAACGATGATGAGTACGCCAATTTAATAACCGAAGAGGCAAAAACAGCCCTAGCGGAGTACTTAAAACATGATTACAAGTATTTTGGAGCAGATCTTTATTTTGATGAAGAGCTTAAGGACTTATTTTTTGCGATGAATTTTTTCGGAGGAGTAATATCCGAACGACATTTCCTTACTAAAAAAGAACTTCTGAACTTTGATGCAAAGTTGATAAATCCGGTATTTAGTTAACGTAAAAAAGCCAGTAATTAATCTTACTGGCTTTGATGCTTATTCCGAATCGCGGTTTTTATTCGCTATCTGGCTGTCTCTCGTGTTTTTCTGCACTGTAATGGCGCCAAACAGCGAGAGTAAAAAGGCAAAGGCATAAAACCCTTTTTCGCTGGGCAGCAAAGTAGCATTCCACAAACCAATCACCAATAAGGTAATGGTTAACAGCGTAGAGAACCAACTGATGCCGTAATAAATTTCAGTAACCGGAATTCCTTCCAATTTATCGCGAACAGCTTTTTGTAAAGAGATTACGGCGAAAAGGCCAAACATCAATACGGTAAAATAATATCCTTTTTCATTGAGAAGCATATCAGAACGCCACAGGCCTACAATAAAGCCGATCATTCCGATACCTAATGCAAGCCAGGCAGCTGCCACGAATGCATTCGATGGTTTTTGATTCATTGTTTTGAGATTTAATTTAATTCAATAGACAACGCTAAAGATTGGCAAAAGGTATAAAAATTAAAAGATAGTATTTTAAGTTATTTTAAAAAACTAGCTTACTGGGAAGTGCAGAACCAAACAAAATCAGATCTTTTGTATTATAGCTGTATAACCTTATCTTAGTTATATGCGAACATTGCTTACTTCTGCCCAAATGCGCAGTGCCGATCAGTTTACCATTGCCAATAAACCCATTGCCTCTATCGATCTGATGGAAAAAGCTGCAAGGGCTTTTGTTCAAACTTTTTTAAGAGATGAGTTCGATACGAATAAAAGTATTGCTATATGCTGTGGAAAGGGGAATAATGGGGGTGACGGACTGGCCATAGCTCATTTGCTGATTGCCAACGGATACGGGAATATAAAAGTCTATATTATTGACTTCGGTAAAAAACAGAGCGACGATTTTGCCATCAACCTGCAGCGGATTGAGGAAACACGTTGTAAAAAAACAATCATTACTCAGGCTTCTGATGTAAAGAATCTGAAAGCTGATTTAATTATCGACGCCATTTTAGGCTCTGGTTTAAATAAACCTTTAAGCGGAGAATTTGAGGCGCTGGTACAGGCCATTAACAAGCTGAATAAAAAAGTGTATGCGGTTGATGTACCTACTGGTTTTTTTGCTGAAGGTAAGCTGCCTAAAGATTACAATGGTATAAAAGCCTATAAAACAATTTGTTTTCAACGGCCGAAGATTAATTTTTTCTTCCCAGAGTCGGCCATGGCGACTGAAAAATATGAGGTGGTTGATATTGATCTGGATGAGGCTTTTATCCAAAAACAAGAGGCTGATTTCTATTTGGTGGAGGAAGGTGATATTGAAAAGATCCTTCAGCCCCGAAAATTGTTCAGTCATAAAGGAACTTACGGCCATGCACTGATTATTGCGGGAAATACCAATACCATGGGCGCGGCTTTGCTTTCTTCAATGGCCTGTTTAAATACAGGGGCAGGATTAACTACAGCCTGTATCCCACAGCATGGATTAACAGCTTTAAATACCGCCCTGCCAGAAGTAATGGCCCTGCCAAGGGATGAATATACAAGGATAGAAAACCCAAAGAAATATCAGGCAATTGCTATTGGTCCGGGCTTAGGTACCGAAGCTGAAAATGAAAAACTGCTGGAAAGCTTGATTATGGCCAACCTGGCAATGATCATCGATGCAGATGCTTTAAATATCTTAGGCGAAAGACCCGATCTAATCAATAAACTTGCCGCAAATACCATTATCACCCCACACATGAAAGAGTTCGATCGGTTATTTGGCGAACATGATAACTGGTGGGACAGGCTGCAAACAGCTAAAGGACAGGCCAGGAAGCAGAAGATCGTTATTGTGCTAAAAAACCAATATACCTTTATCTGCCTGCCTACAGGCAAGGTGCTCATCAATCCTACAGGCAATCCGGCGATGGCGCAGGGCGGAATGGGCGATATCTTAACTGGCATTATTGCAGGCTTTGTAGCACAGAAATATACCGCAACAGATGCCGCTATTTTGGCTTGCTACATCCATGGAAAAGCAGGCGATCATTTAGCACATGAACACTTTGTGGTTACTGCCTCGCAGGTTGCAGCCAGGGTGTCAAAAGAAATTAAAGTACTTGTATCCAAATAGTTTGTTTATGATGTCGTTAACCACAATTGTGGAAAAAAAACCGCATTAATCTACTATGCTTCTAGTTAATAATTTATAGTTTAAAGGAATATTAAAATAACAGATAGCTTAAAACGGAAAAAAATTATTATGGCACAAAAAGAGTATACACTGAATGAATTAATTCAGGAATCGGCAGAAAATCCAAATGAAAACGATTTTTTCGAATTAGAGAAACCGGCTATGCTGGAGGTAAATTTAAAAAATCAAAAAATCCTGGCAAAAGTAGGTTCGATGGTTGCTTACATCGGAAATATAGATTTTAAAAGAGAAGGGCTGTTGAGTAAAGGTTTGGGCGGTTTATTAAAGAAAGCCATATCAGGCGAAGGTACCTCATTGATGCACGCAACCGGAACAGGTAAACTATATTTAGCCGATGAAGGTAAGAAAGTAAAGATTATCAAACTACAAAACGAAGCAGTTTTTGTAAACGGAAATGATGTATTGGCTTTAGAAGAGAATATCAAAAACGAAATAAAAATGCTAAAAAGCATTGCAGGGATGATGAGTGGTGGTTTATTTCAGGTTAAATTATCGGGCAGTGGCTATATTGCCATTACCACGCATGGTGAGCCAATCTTATTGAGGGTTACAGGCAACCAGGCTGTATATACCGATCCTAATGCTACAGTGGCCTGGTCTGAAAACTTAACGCCAAACATTAAAACCAATTTAACTTTCGGTTCTTTTATCGGAAGAGGAAGCGGCGAATCTTTCCAATTGGAGTTTTTCGGAGAGGGTTGGGTATTGGTACAGCCTTACGAAGAGGTGAAGTACGCAGCTAAATCTTGATTTGGTAGAATCGTCATCTCGACCGCAGTGGAGAGATTTTAATCGATAAGGTTTCTCCATTTCGTTCACTCCAGTGGATAAGATTTACAAATTAAATGTATATGTATACGCTTTTTTTGGAAAGCAATTGCAGAAGCATTTAGGCAACGATAGTCCTGCCATCCGCTTTACCTCTCTGCGTTCGGTGCCCGCTACTGTCAGGTTTAGGGGGCACTGCTTGTTTTACTATTGAGGGTTGCAGGGTGCAGAATAATCACCTGCCCCCTCTATTCCTAAACCCGGTAGTAGCGGAAATCCTTTTTATTGCCTGGAAGGAAGTTTATCTATGCTTTTCGCCTGTAGGCAGAAATTGCAATAAAAAGATTGGAGTGTATAACGGGACTATAGTACCTACAGAGACTGGAATGTTCGTTTTCACATTACGCATAAATAATCTAGATAATTAGTCCTTTTTTTTGGAAAGCAATTGCAGGAGCATTTGGGGTTAGGTAGTCCTGCCATTCGCTTTACCTCTCTACGTTCGGTGTTCGCTGCTGCCAGGTTTAGGTGGCGCGGCCATTCATCCTATTTAGGGCTGCAGGGCGCAAAACCATTGCTTACAAAGGGCAGGCGAAAGGTCAAAACCCACAGCCCCATTGTTCCTAAACCCGGTAGTAACGGAAATCCTTTTTATTGCTTAAAATAGATTAGACTAAACGTATTGCCTGATGTATTGAATTTGCAATAAAAAGATTGGAGTGTATAACGAGACTGCAGCACCTACGGAGTCGGAACTGTTCGTTTTCTTATAATAAACATCAACGAAAATTAATGTTATAAAAACAAAAAATCCCAACATTAATAAATGCCGGGATTTAATATTTTAACTAATAATTTCTACTTAAACACCACCCATTACGGTTAGTTTTTCCATTGTTGGGTTAACACTTCCGCCCATAGGCTCTATAGTTACGGCGAAAGCCTGTGCTTCCTGAATGGCTTGCATTTTTAATAACGCTTCGTTGTTAGTTGAATCCGTTTTTCCGAATACGCCTAAACTTACCGGTTTGCCGTTTACCAAAGCCCATAGCTGGTATTGATGTTCTGCATCGGTTTTGGGTAAATCCATAGCTACATAGTTAATCAGTACACTTTTATCTTTCTTGTTCCAGTAAACTTTCATTTTCGAGCCAGGGCTAAAAGCCTGACCAGCCATTCTGATGGTTGCCCATTCTTTACTGTCGGCCATTGCAGCCATATTATCCAAGCCCTGGTTTTCAAATTCTAACTTGCTTACCAGGCCAGCAAATTTTTGTTTATCCAGGTTTAAACTTGCAATTTGGTCGTGTGCGGCATTTAGCTTGTTATACGTAATAAACAATGCTGCCGTACTTACCACCAATAAAGCTATACAAGCAACTAAGGCGTAACGCAAAGTTCTTACTTTGGCATCACTTCCATCTAAACGTATAATTCTTGGTTCTTCTGTATAAATAGGTTCGGGCTGAACATTCACATGCTCTTCAACTTCATTTAACCCCAACTTTTCGAATAATCTTGTTTCTACATCTGCAGATGGTTCCACAGCATTTTGCATAGCATATTGCTCCATAGCTTGCTCAATGGCAGCTATTTCATCTCTTACCTCAGGGTATTGAGATGCCATTTCCTCTACCTGCAACGCTTCTTCAGGTGATAAATCACCTAAAACGTACAGTTCGAGTACTCCAGATTCGATATATGCTTTTAAATTTTCCACGCTCAATTAAAATTCCTTCTCAATTCAATAATAGCCAACCGGATCCGGGTTTTCACCGTACCTAATGGCAGATCTAACTTTTCTGCGGCTTCCACATGGGTGAAACCCTTGTAATAAACTAAATCAAGAACTGCTTGTAAATCCGGTTTAAGGTTCTCTACAAGTTGCTTAACTCCAAGAACATCAGGATTAAACGTTACCTTGTTTTGTTCTTCAACGAAACTTACGTTATTTTCTATATCTTGGTTTTTGAGTGAATTCTTAAAGTCTTTAGAACGTAGTTTGTCGATCGATAAATTGCGGGCAATGTTCATCATCCACGTAAACAAACGTCCTTTAGTATTGTCATAGTGTGCAGCAGACTGCCAGATTTTTACAAAAGTTTCTTGTAGTACATCTTCAGCAAGCTCTGTGTGAGTGATAATACGCGAGATAACGCCGTAAAGCGCTGACGAATACATGCTGTACAGTGTTTTTAGAACCGCTGGATCTTTCGATTGCAGTGCTTGAACAAGTTCAGGCTCGGTTAGGGTTAATTTTTTTAATGCAGTCACTATTGGTTGCTAAGATACAATACAGAACAGTAAAAGCAAAAAAATGTTTTATAAAGGCATTCCGCTTAGGAGTACATTATAAAACGTTTGAAATTCCTGGTTAAATAAGTGAATTATGCAATTCCTTCAATCGGAAAAAGGTGTTTTTCGGCATGGTAAGATGAGCGTACCAGCGGACCACTTTCTACATACTTTAAACCTTTTGCTAAACCAGCCTCTTTATACATGGCAAAAGTATCAGGATGGATCCAATCTATAACCGGGTGGTGGTTGCGCGTAGGTTGTAAGTATTGCCCTAAAGTTAAAATATGCACACCATTGGCAACCAAATCGTCCATGGCTTCGAAAATATCTTCTTCGGTTTCGCCCAAGCCAAGCATAATACCTGTTTTTGTTCTTAAACCAAATTCTGAAATTCTTTTTAACGCTTCTAAACTTCTGTCGTATTTTGCCTGGATCCGCACTTGTTTGGTTAAACGCTTAACCGTTTCCATGTTGTGCGAAACCACTTCTGGTCTTTCTTCTAATACGTGATATAAATTATCCCACTGACCTTTAAAATCGGGGATTAGGGTTTCCAACGTGGTAATTGGACTTTCTCTGCGGATGGCCTGTAAGGTTTCTGCCCAGATGATTGAGCCGCCATCTTTTAAATCATCGCGATCTACCGAAGTAATTACGCAATGTTTAACACCCATTAATCTTACCGAATCGGCAATTCGGTTTGGTTCGTCAGCATCAACAGCCAAAGGACGTCCGGTTGCAACTGCGCAGAAAGAGCAGCTACGGGTACAGATGTTACCTAAAATCATGAATGTTGCCGTGCCTGCGCCCCAACATTCGCCCATATTTGGGCAATTGCCGCTTTCGCAGATGGTGTGGAGCTTGTGCGTGTCTACTAAACTGCGAACTTGTGCATATTCCTTACCAACAGGTAATTTTACACGTAACCAATCTGGTTTACGTTTAACTTCAGTCACAGCAGGTACTACCGGTAAATCAATCATGGTACAAAGTTAACGAATAGGATTGAAATGTTACAATGCTGAAATGTTTGAGGGTTGTAATAATTAGGGTGAATTGCTTAATTGTTTGAATTGGTTAAGCGGTTAACTGTGAGGGCGAACTTGCAAAGTCTGCCGGGCAGGAGCGGAGCTAGACTTCGCAAGTTTAGCAAGGGCCTGCTCTTAGTGTCAGATATTTCTATCTGATACGAAAAAGTTAATCCAGCTCCATTTCAAAAGCGATCTGCCGTTTATTCTCTTTAAAGCCAATCCGCTCATAAAACCGATGACTTTCGGTGCGTTTGGTATTACACCTTACCTTTAGTTTTTTTACCTGATGCGCTTTTGCCCAAAGGTTTACATGCTCAATCAACTGTTTGCCAATTTTTAGGTTTCGGTAATTTTCATCCACAATCAAGCCACCTATTTCGACAAATGGATCGGATTCTATCCGAAGGGTATAAAAACCATGAATCCAGCCTGCTACTTTGCCATCAACTAAAGCAACAAATGCGCAGTTTTCGTTACTGTTATTTATGCTTTTAATTCTGGCCGATGTTTGCTTGACGTCACTTTCGTAACCCAGTTGTGTAGAAAGTGCGGCTACGCTCTCGGCATCTTGCTCTAAAATTTCTCTGATCTGAACCATTTTTACTGATGTTTTGATAGATGAAGCTAAAATTAAAGATTAAATTTTGTTTTTACTGTCAGATGGTAACATCTGACAGCACACCGCGTGCCAGGGCAACTTGCGAAGTCTCACAAAGCCATAGGCTGGGCAGGCTTCGCAAGTTTGGCGCCGGTTTTTCACGCCAAAAGCACAGAAATAACCAAGCTAAACCCTATTGAAGCGGCAGCCTGAGCCCCTTCGGCGAAGCTACAGCGGAAAGAGGGACTGTTGTAACCGATAAGCAGCAATTACCTTTTCAAATGTTAAAGAAAAAACCCTAAGCTGGTAACAGACAGTATTAAATCATTTTTTTAAAGATCCTTCGACAGGCTCAGGATGACAATTCTAACGAAAGACTAATTGCTTTTCAAATGTTTGAGAAAAATCATAAGCGAAACATTGCAACTTTTAACGTTTCAACTTTCTAACTTAATCTTACATTTGCAATATGAATACTGGCTTACAGCTTTATAATACGCTTTCGCGCAAAAAAGAACTTTTTCAACCCTTAAATGCACCCAATGTTGGGATGTATGTTTGCGGCCCTACAGTTTATAGTGATGTGCACCTGGGTAATTGCCGTACGTTTATTTCTTTCGATTTAATTTTTAGGTATCTTAAATATGCGGGTTATAAAGTACGTTATGTACGTAATATTACTGATGCAGGTCACTTAGAGGGCGATAGGGACGAGGGTGACGATAAGTTTGCGAAACGTGCTAAATTAGAGCAGCTTGAGCCAATGGAAATTGTACAGAAGTACACTTTAGGTTTCCATGATGTATTGCGTATGTTTAATACCTTGCCACCAAGTATTGAGCCTACGGCTACAGGTCACATTATTGAGCAGATTGAAATGATTAAGGTAATTATTGCCAATGGTTATGGTTACGAGGTTGATGGTAACGTATATTTTGATGTAGAAAAATATAGCAAAGAATATAATTATACCATTTTAACCAACCGCAATCTGGAAGATATGCTGAACAATACCAGAGAACTGGGTGGCCAGGATGAGAAACGCGGAAGGCTGGATTTTGCACTCTGGATAAAAGCGAAACCTGAAACCCTAATGCAATGGCAATCGCCCTGGGGCATGGGTTTTCCGGGCTGGCATATCGAATGTTCGGCTATGAGTGCTAAATATTTGGGTGCCGAATTTGATATCCACGGTGGTGGAATGGATTTAGCGGCAACGCACCATACCAATGAAATTGCACAATCTGAAGCTTGTAGCCATAAACAGCCTGCCCGCTATTGGATGCACACCAATATGCTTACCGTAAACGGTACGAGAATGTCTAAATCAGCCGGGAATGGTTTTCTTCCTTTAGAATTATTTACTGGCGATCACCCTTTATTGAAAAAAGGCTTTAGCCCGATGACGGTTAAGTTTTTTATGTTACAGGCACACTACCGCAGTACTTTAGATTTTTCTAATGATGCATTGGATGCTTCAGAAAAGGGCTTTCGCCGCTTAATGGCTGCCATTGGTTTGTTAGATAAGTTGACCGTTTCGGAGCAGAACGATTTCGATATAGATGCACTGAAGGATAAATGCATCCACGCGATGAATGACGATTTTAACAGTCCGATTCTGATTGCCGAACTATTTGAAGCGGTAAGAATTATCAATACCGTTTACGATGGTAAAGGAAAAATCTCTGCCGAAGCTTTAGAAAAGTTAAAGCAGCTGATTAACGATTTCGTATTCGATATTTTAGGACTGAAAGATGAGGATGCCGGAGGTAACGACTTAAACGGCGTTTTGGATATGGTAATTAACTTAAGGACAGAAGCGAAAGCTAATAAAGATTATGCTACTTCTGATCGTATTCGTATCGGATTACAGGAATTGGGTATCCAGCTTAAGGATGGCAAAGAGGGTACGACCTGGAGTAAGTCTTAATTAGTCCTGAGTCTGTAGTCCAAAGTCATGAGTCGATTTTAATAATGAGAAAAATTGGTTTAGTAGGCGGCATTAGCTGGGTATCGACAATAGATTATTATCGTTTTATAAATGAGGGCGTAAATGAGCGGCTGGGTGGATTAAATTTCGCCGAATGTTTAATTTACTCCCTTAATTTTGCTGATGTTCAGGATAAAACCTGGGAAGGATCGTTTGATCTTTTGCTAGATGCCTGTGAGCGTTTAAAGCGTAGTGGTGTAGAAGCCATTGTGTTATGTGCCAATACAGCCCATCTTTTTGCCGATCAGCTTCAGGAAAAAATTGCTTTGCCGATTATCCATATCGGTACAGAAACTGCTAAAGCCATAAATGCTACAGGAATTAAAAAGGTAGGTTTATTGGGTACCGTACTTACCATGGAAAAGGACTTTTATATTAAAAAGCTCGAAGACCATGGATTAAACGTATTGGTGCCAGCCAGGAAAGAAACCCGTGATTACATACAGTTTACACTTAAAGAAGAACTGGGTAGAGGATTAATTTTAGCGGAAACCAGGGAGCAGTATATCAAAAAATTAATGATTTGATAGCAGATGGCGCTGAAGGCATTATTCTGGGATGCACAGAAATTCTAATGCTGATTAGTCAGGCTGACTTTGAAATTCCAATATTCGATACCACTAAAATTCATTGCCAGGCGATTGTAGATTATATTCTTTCTTAGAAGATTGCATTTATAAGCATCCCAAGCCCCCTTAAACTGAGAACGAGTTAAGCGCGGGAAAACAAAACCTGTACATTTAAAGTTCACCAAGGAATCCGTCCCCCTTTGAAGCTATCGTGTGGACACATCTTTTTATTTACTTTGCGCTTGATATGCATCGAGAATTTACAGATTTAGGGGATCATCGTTTACTTTTAAGAGGGAATAAGATTTTAAATGACCTTTTTAGCCGGAGTGTTCATTCGATACGGCAACTTACAGATGATGATGCATCCGCAAAAGGCTTCTACCGTTTTCTCCTGAATGAACGGATAAGCGAGGATGAACTCTTGTCCAACCTTATTGGGAACTGTAAAGCAGCATGTTCAGGCAGATATGTTATCTGCTTTCAGGACACTACCGAGATTAACCTTAGTAGTCACGGGAATAGGATAAATAAAACCAGTGGCCTAGGCACCACCAATGCAAACAAAGTTAAGGGGCTTGGCTTTTTTATACATCCAAGCCTGGTTGTTGATGCAGAGAACTGCATTCCCTATGGTTACTCTGACATTAAGATATGGAACCGACCGCTGGAGTTTAGCTCAAAATTTGAGCGTCAGTACCAATCGCTGCCTATAGAAGAGAAAGAATCCTATAAATGGATCGAGGCTTCGAACAATACCAAATCTGCATTAAGCGATGTTGTAAAGGGTATGCTGATCGTTCAGGACAGAGAGGGCGATATATATGAACAGTTTGCGCTCATTCCAGATGGGCACACCGATCTATTGGTCCGGGCAAGATCCAACAGAACGCTGGGCGATAAGACCAAGCTTTTCGATTGCCTTTCCGCCTATGAGTCAGCAGGATACTACGAACTTCCTGTAGCCGCCAAGGGGAAACGGAAAAAGCGGACTGCTAAAATAGAGGTCAGGTATAGAGATATCGAAATAAAAAGCACAAAGGGTACCAGCAAGGGGTTGCCCACTACAGTACCCCTGTTTATGGTAGAGGCAAAAGAGGTTGGCTACGCAGGAGAGGACAGTATCTGCTGGAGGTTGCTGACTACCCTTCCTGTAGAAAGTATCGAAATGGCAAAGGCCTGTATAGAATGGTACAGCTGGCGATGGACTATAGAGGAAGTATTCAAGATACTTAAGAAAGAGGGATACAACATAGAAGCATCGGAACTTGAATACGCCTCTTCGGTTAAAAAACTTTCTATACTGATCATGGAAGTGGTGATCAAACTGTTTCTCATGAGACTCTCCTATGCAGAGCCTGAGATAGAACTGTCAGCAGATTCCTGTTTTACGGCCCAGGAACAGGAGTTTCTTGATCATCGGATAATCCGTCTTGAAGGGAAAACCCAAAAGCAGAAAAACCCATATCAGGCAAAAGACCTAAAGAGGTATGTATGGGCAATAGCCAGACTTGGGGGATGGAAAGGCTACGAAAGTAACAGGCACCCAGGAATTACTACCCTTTGGATAGGCATCAAGTATTTTAAAGCATCAATGCAGGGTTGGGATATCCACAGAGATGTGTCCACACGATAGCCTTTGAAGGGGGCAGGGGGATGAAGAAGAGTACATTTATTTTAAAGATTAATAAAAAGAGCAGATTGATTGCTATATTCATTTCGACTTTTTACTTCTAAGAAAAGCGTTGAGATGTCATGGATAACAACCACTATAATTCTAAATTAAAAACTTTTGCCAGAGGCCATCGAAATGATAGTACCAAAGCCGAGATAAGAATGTGGTGTGAATTGTTGACGAATAAAAAAATGCTGGGATATTCTTTCTTAAGACAGCGGCCGATTGCGAATTATATTGCAGATTTTTTTTCAAAAGATTTAAAGTTGGTTATCGAGGTTGATGGACTTTCTCATGAATGGGAGGGGCAATTTGAAAAAGACAAAGCACGTGAAAATGTTTTGAAAGCATTGGGTTTTCATGTTCTGAGGTTTAGCGATGATGAGGTAATGAACGATATCGAGAATGTGAACAGGACGATTCAATGTTTTATAGAGAAGTGGGAGAAGGAGCATCCGAGATCCTGTTGAAGAAACAAGTTTTTGCCAGGTCATCCCCCTGCCCCCTTCAAAAGGGGGAATGGACTATTCTAGCAATTAATTCGTCCCCCTTTGAAGGGGGTAGGGGGATGAGAGATAAGTCACACTACTTTAAACAATTTTCCGTTAGATTAAACAATGAATAAAAAACTTTTCATCCTGCCTTTATTCGCTTTAATTGCATTTCAGGCTTGTCAGAATAAAACAAACCAAAATGCTGATGAAACTGGAGAGAAGCCACTAAGTTTAGCTTCTCCAGATTTTAATGCCGATAGTGCTTATGCCTATACCAAAACGCAGGTAGATTTCGGACCAAGAATTCCGGGAACGGAAGCACACCAAAAATGTGCAGATTATTTGGTGGCAAAATTAAAGTTGTTCGGTGCCGAAGTAAGTATCCAAGGCGAGAGAACGCAAACTTATGATGGGAAGAGCTTTCAACTGAAAAACATTGTTGCTGCATTTCATCCAGATAAAAAGAAGAGGGTTTTAATTACGGCACATTGGGATGCCCGCCCATTTTCTGATCAGGATACCGACCCTACAAATCATACAAAACCTTTTGATGCCGCAAATGATGGGGCGAGCGGAGTGGCGGTGATTTTGGAAATGGCACGTCAGATTCAGCAGAAACAGCCAGATGTTGGAATTGATTTCGTACTATGGGATTTGGAAGATTATGGCAAGGCCAATGATGAAACACCAGATGAAACCACATGGTGCTTAGGCTCTCAGTATTGGGCTAAAAAAGCAATTGCAACAGGATATAAAGCTCTGTATGGCATTAACCTTGATATGGTTGGTGGTGGTAGCGCACAGTTTACACAGGATGAAATTTCCCGTCAAGCTGCTCCAAACGTAGTAAACCTGGTTTGGGATATTGGTAATGAAATTGGCTATGCTTCTTACTTTACAAAAATACCAAGCGGAAAATTAGTTGATGATCATTTTTGGATGAACAAAGCCGGTGTTTCTTCTATCGATATTATCCATTACAGTGATAACAGTGGTTTTTATATTAATTGGCACACACAATTGGATAACTTAGCCAACATTGATAAAAATACCTTGAAGGCCACCGGGCAAACTGTTTTAGAAACCATTTATAGAGAAAAATAACTGGCCTTAATGTGTAATTGTTAATTACTTTTAAGGCCATACATTAAAGAAAATTTTATATTCGCAAAACATATTATCTTAATTAATAATGAAAAAATTATTTTCAACTGTAATAGCTTCGCTTTTAGCCCTAGGTGCTTTTGCCCAAAAAAGTGACGGAACAACCAAATCTTTAGTAAATGCGGAGAAGGATTTTGCTAAATCAATTGCCAAAAATGGAGATAAAGAAGCTTTTATAGACTATTCAACAACAAGCACTTTAGTGTTCAGGCCAAATCCGGTTAATGCCAAAACTTTTTACGCTGGTAAAGCAAATGCTGAAAACGACGTAACGTGGACACCAAACCTGGCGAAAGTATCACGTAGTGGCGATTTAGGTTTCACTACCGGGCCTTATGAAATTGGAACTTCGGAGAAAAAATACGGTCAATACTTATCGATCTGGAAACCAGAAAATGGAAGATGGAAATTAGCCATTGATTTAGGAACAGAGAGCAATAAACCTTTGGCTAAAGTTTCGCCACAGTTTATCGAACCTAAAGATCACGTTGCACCAAAGTTCTTAAATGAAAAAGAAATTAAGGCTGGGAAAGAAATTATCTTAACCACCGAGAAAACATTAAATACTTTGTTAAAAACGCATGGAATTGCAGCATTTGGAGGTTTTTTAACCAATGATGCCCGTTTGCTTTTCCCAGGTAACGAAGCCATTGATGGAAAAGGAAAAATTATTGCTTTTTATAACGGCATGATCAGCAAAATTAACCTGAAAACAACAGGCGTAGATAAAGCAATCGGCAGCGATTTGGCTTATACTTATGGTGTTGCTACTATCGATTACAAGGCCGATTTACGCGAAAGCTTTAACTATGTTTTTGTTTATGAAAAAGCAGCGGATGCAAGCTGGAACTTAATTGTACAAGCCTTTGTACCAGCAGAAAGATAAGTAACAAATGTGAATTAAAGAGGGCTCTCCATAAAAGAAGCCCTTTTTTTATTTCAGAACCTTGTTTTTACCAGCAGTTGCTTTGGGTTTAGCCCCGATTGAAACGGCATCCTCGTAGCGCAGCGAAAAGGATATAGTGGAAAGCGGGAGCAATGTTAAATATAAGCACAATTTTTGCGCTCCTGAAAATGATTATCATAATAAATTGTCCATTTTACGTTTAAAATTCATGCATAAAAAAGTACTTCTGCTCTCAATCCTAACTTTATTATTTTTTCAGGTTTCTGCACAAAAAAAGAAATTCGATGTACAGGGTAAAGCTGGTGCACGCGGTATTATGCCCGAGAATACCATTGAAGGCATGTTAAAAGCTATCGATTTAGGCGTTACCACCTTAGAAATGGATGCTGTGATTTCAAAAGATAAACAAGTGGTGCTTTCGCAAGAGCCTTATTTCAATAACGAGATTTCTTTGCAACCCAACGGGAAACCGATTACACTCAAAGATCAGAAGAATTATAACATCTACAAGATGGATTATGAGGAGATTAAAAAGTTTGATGTAGGAAGCAAAGTTCACAGCCGCTTTCCCGGGCAGATGAAATTTAAAGCTTACAAACCCCTGCTTTCTGAAACCATAAATGCGGTTGAGGCTTATGTTAAAGAACATAAACTCGCCAAACCTGTATATAGCATCGAAACGAAAACGATTAAAAATGGCGACAATGAATTTCATCCGGAACCTGCAGAATTTGTAGAGCTGATTATGGAGGTCATTAATTCGAAAAAACTTGCCAAAAGAGTCATTATCGAATCGTTTGATATGCGTACGCTACAATACCTGCACGAGAAATTCCCAAAAATACAAACCTCATTATTGATTGACGAAAAAGAACCTTTTGAAGATTATATTGAGAAATTAGGGTTTAAACCAACCATTTACAGCCCTTACTCGGTACTGGTAGGTAAAGGTTTGGTAGACCGCTGCCATGAAATGGGCATCAAAATTATCCCCTGGACGGTGAATACGGTAAAAGAAGTGAATTATTTTATGAGCTTGGGTGTAGATGGCATCATTACCGATTTCCCAAACATCATGGGGCAACTTAAATAGCAAGAATAAGGGGGTACAAAAAAAGCGTTCTGATTTTAAATCTGAACGCTTTTTTATGCTTTTATAACTGGAAACTTCCTAGTGATGTGCTTCTGGTTTTTCGTGCGCTGCTTCAGTTTTTTCATGGTGAGCAGGTGCTTCTTCGTGGTTAAAGATTGGTCTGGTGAAATAAACAACCAATAATAAAACCAGAATCCATGCCGTTAATGGTAAAGCCCAAATGCCTTTTGTTTGCTGAACCGGTGCGTGTGAATCGTGAGCTGACATATCGAATATTTTTGATTTAAAGATTTATGCTTTGTAATTGTGCGGTAAAGATAGTAACAAAATTAAAATAACAAGGGTAATTTGACGAATAGTATTTTAAGACAATCCAGCTAATTAAAAAGGATAAAAGGCAGCGCCTTTTATCCTTGTAGATCGTAAATCATTGCTTTTGTGCTATTCATTTTGCTTTTAATACGGTTTTGGTGCTCCAGTAAAGTGCTCTGTTCATCCTGAACGGCATTAAACAATTCTGCTTTTCTGAAATAGTTTGCCGCTTCTGCAAAATTTTGCTGTTGCTCGGCATGCAGCCCTAAACATTCGTAAATGTGCGCTTCACAAACACCAGGTACAAGCAAAGCCTTTTCTGCAACCTGCTTTACCAGTTTATGCATTTTAAGCGTAATCACAAGTTCCAGGTAGGGTTTATAAACCTCAGGAAAATCGGCATCCAACTCGATACAACGTTTGTAATAATAACCTGCAGTTTTATAATCTTTAAAATGATTCTGATAAATATCGCCTAGCTGAAAATAAGCTCTTGCATAATCAGGGTCGAAAACAATAATTTCGTTAAAATACTGAAGTGCTTTGGGTAATTCGCCCCAGTGCAATTCTTCAATGGCCTGTAGATATTTTTCTTCTACAGTGGTATAAATGTCCATAACGGATATAATTAATTTTGATAAGCGGTAAAAGGCTTAGCAAATGCGTAATAAAATGATTTTAATTTGGGTTTATGTGCCCTGGAGCTTAAAACCGCTTAAGGGTTTGGGAGGAAATTTAATTCAATACCCAAGCCCTTTATGCCACAAGACTGGCTAAAGTTTAATTGTTGGATATGTAGTTGACGTAGCATTTCTGTAAATTTTGATGCAAATATATTTATTTTCAGTGAATTGCAAATTATTTTTCTGCTAAGGACAAAAAATTAAACTTGGTCAAAGCATTTTTAATCTGCCTCCTATGTCTTAAAATATGAACAATAGCGTGCTCTAACATTTGTTCTACATCGTATTGCTGTCCCCACCTTGTGTTTATCTTTTTCGATTGATCGAACTCCTCCATGGTGATGTCGGGATTTCTGATGAAAAAGTCCTCGTTATATTTAAGTGCTTCCCCGAGTCTTGAAATATAAGGTGTAATGTGGTCAAACTTCAATCGGTCCGGCCTGACTGTTTTCAATCCAATAGAATTTTCGATATACACCGCATAACTAAACATCGAAGCAGTTACATGCGTTAAGATAGTTTGAATGGAAATGCAATCTGTATTTGAACTTTCTGGTTCAATGGTTTTAGTCAGTTGATGCGGACTAATTGGTTCGATTACCGCAATCAGTTCATCAACTGCTTTTTTATATTCATCCATTAGCGCAGCTATAGCGCCTGTAAGGTTATTGGTATCCATCTTAAAACAAATATAATTGTTTGGAATGATTTTATGTAGGTTCGGATTATAATCCCCACCAGCATAATGTAGATTTGTAATCCACAAATAGACAGTTGGAAATCCTGGCTCATCAGAGCTGCGTGTGGGCACATCTTTTTGAGGTTGATTTTTTAGGCGTTTTGCTAGCTCCTCAAATTACACATTGTCTTAACCGAAGAACGCCGTCAATCCCAAGGGCCCGAGAAATCAAAAAAACAGTTGCAGGAAATAGCAAATAGTACTACCAAACCTAAAACGCAGTGGTTTTGTGTTCATAGACGTTAACTTTAAAGCTTTGATAAGTATGAACACAAAACGAAGTGCCGCTGTTTTTTTGATGTGTGCAGGATTGTGTAAAAGGCCCATTGCTGGATTGACAGAGCGCTTTGGGTACTTTGGCGCTCCAAAGTACCATGCCCCGCGGCATAGAGCGGAAACATAATAAACATTTTTGTACTTAAAACGACAGTTTTTTGAACCGAACTTGTTAGTAGCACAAAAAGATGCTGAACTAAATTCAGCATGACGATCGCCTTAGGCAAGGGGCAAAACAAATATAGATTTAAAAGATGTCCACATGATAGCATCAGACTGGATCGTAAATCCCGTTTAGCTTAATGCTACTACAATAAATCTTTAATAATTTTTTCTATAGATAAACCTTCGGCTTCTGCGCGATAATTACGCACAATGCGGTGACGTAAAATAGGTTCGGCAACAGCTTTAACATCTTCGATATCAGGTGAGTATTTTCCGGTTACAGCGGCATGGCATTTTGCACCCAGTACTAAAAATTGAGAAGCCCGCGGACCAGCACCCCAGCTAATGTATTTGTTAATCGCATCTGTAGCAAATTCGCTGTTCGGACGGGTTTTAGCCGCTAATTTTACTGCATATTCTAAAACATTATCTGTAATTGGAATATCGCGGATCAGTTTCTGGAAATATTGAATATCATCTGCATGGATAATTTTCTGCAGCTGTATGGTTTTATTGCTTGTGGTGTTTTTTACGATGTTCAATTCATCTGCAAAGGCAGGATAATTTAATTGAATATTGAACATGAAACGATCTAATTGAGCTTCGGGTAGGGGGTAAGTTCCTTCCTGTTCAATCGGATTTTGTGTGGCCAAAACGAAAAATGGTTTTGGTAGGATATGGGTCTGGCCAGCTGCGGTAACCGATTTCTCCTGCATGGCTTCTAATAAAGCAGCTTGGGTTTTTGGCGGTGTACGGTTAATTTCATCAGCCAGGATAATATTAGAAAAAACAGGCCCTTTTATAAACTTAAAGTGCCTGTCTTCTCCTAAAATCTCTGCGCCAATAATGTCGCTTGGCATTAAATCCGGTGTAAACTGAATTCGATTGAAATCGAGATCTAAAACAGAAGCTACAGTTTGTACAAGTAAAGTTTTGGCTAATCCTGGTACGCCCACCAACAGACAATGTCCGTTACTAAATATGGCGATTAAAACAGATTTTATGATGTCATCTTGTCCAACTACTACTTTGCTTATTTCGGCTTTAATGTTGTTGAAAGATTGATGAAGTGCATCAACAGCTTCTACTTCGTTCTTATACTGCATTGGTGTTATTTTGCGGCTGTGGTTTTAGTCCAGATTTTTAATTCATCACAGGTATTAAATTCGTCATCGATTTTAATGTAAGTGCTTTCGCGACGTTTTTCAAACCATTCGCTTAAAGTACGATTAATTTTATCACTTTGTGCGGCATCTCTGATTTTTGGAAAATCTTGAGTTAAGTTTGCTTTGTGCGGTGGTATTTTAGATTTTAAATATAAAATACGGTAGCCTTGTTTTCCATCAGCTGCAGTAAATAAATCTGGTTTAGAAATGCCGCCAATTTTCATGCTATCGATGACCAAAAAAACCGAAGGATCTAATTTATCAACCGGAATAAAAGTACTTCTTGCCTGAACATTTTCGGCATTAAGCATCATACCACCATTGTATTTACTCTCTTTATTATCTGAATAAAGGTTTGCAGCAGCAGCGAAACTTAATTTTTTACCGATAATATTGTTGTAAATACTATCCGCATGTAATTTTAAACGGGTTAAACTTTCTGGTGTAGTTTTAGGCATAATTAAAATATGTCTAACGTGTACCTGCTCGCCTCTACGCTCTAAAACCTGTAAAAAGTGGAAGCCATAATCTGTTTCGAACACAGGCGAAATTTCTCCGGCTTTTAATTTAAATGCCCAGGCCGTAAATTCTTTAACCATCGTGTTCCTGTCAATAAAACCGTAATCACCACCATCGGCGGCTGAACCCGGATCTTCAGAATAAGTTTTTGCTAAAACACCCATATCCTCGCCACTTTTAACCCTTAAACGAAGGGCTTCAATTTTATCGCGGAATTTCTGTTTTTCTGCTCTGGTTAACTGCGGATTTAAAATCACCTCGCCAACTTCAACCTCCGTATTAAATTCAGGGATGCTATCACCTAAAGATTTGAAATATTTTTCAACCTCCATTGGTGTAACGTTAATGTTTTCGGTGATTTTTTGTTGCATTTTCTGTGCAATCAATTCATCTTTTACTGATGGTCTGATCTCGTCTTTGTACTGCAGAACAGATTTGTTTAAGAATTGCTCTAAACGCTCCTGGCCACCGGCACGTTGCATACTAAAGCGCATACGCTTGTTAACCTCATCATCAACGGCACCATCTTCAACCATTACCGAATCAATTTCGGCCTGTTGTTTAAGTAATTTTTGAGTTAAGGTTTGTTGTAATATTTTACACTTAATATCATTGTTAGCCTGGTTACCCTGATAAAGATATTGAGTATATTGTTGGTTTAAATCTGATAGCAGGATAATATTATTTCCTACAACAGCAGCAACTTTATCTACAGTGTGCTTTTGAGCGAAACTGTTTAAAAACAGGCAAATTAATGCGGTTGCTACTAAAAAAACTTTCTTCATTCTATTTGTTATATTTTGCAAATTTAATACTTATAGTCAAAAAAATCAGGTTGGCTATAACTTGGCAAGCTTTTTCAACTCGTTTTCGTTAATTTTGATCTGATATTTCTGTTTAAGGCTTTTTAGCCATTTTTCTTCTAAACTTAGTTGGTAATCGGCAATTACCTCTCCTCTAACTTCGCTTAAAGGTTTATTGTAATTTTGTTGGTTTTTGGTGTAAAATTCATTTATCGCCTGCTCGTCTTCCTGTGCCTTGTTCCAGATTTTCTGTTCAGAAACATTGAACATTAAAACCCCTTCGCGGTATTCATTCAATAAAAAATCGCGGTCTTTGTTACTTACCCCAACTTTTTTATGTGTGGTTAATGCATCTTCATAGGTTTTGATCTCCTCCTGGTAACTTGCATTTTTATCCAATCCCATCTCCCGGGCATCTAAAACTTTAAGTTTAAAATTTATGTACAAGTTTAAATAGACTTGTAAAGTATCATAAGCAGCACTAACGTTTCCGTTATGGCTTTTTTTGTATGCCCACATAAATTCTTTGGTACTTATTGATTTACCATTTATCACAGCCACGTTTTGCGCAAACGAAATGCTATAAATAAAGCTAAAAACAAATAGGCAGTAAGCTTTCTTCACGCAGAGCACTCTATAAATTTTAAGGGATAAAAGTAACAATTAGCGACGCTATTATAAGATATTTAACTAATTTTAACAGAAATTATTATCCGGCAAAAATACGAATGGAAAACCAGGTTACCAACAATGCGAATGCTTTACGTTTATTTTTTACAGAAGAGGTTTTCTTGGTGAAGGATGAAAGTGTTGAAATTCAGCCTTTACGTAGTCCAGAGCCAGTTTTTGCTATCGAAAATGTTTCTGTTACTGAAGCAAAAGAACCTGTTTTAAAACCAGAAATAACGCAAATTCCTGGAATTAATTCTACAAATGTGCCTAAAGTTTATCCGCAAGCTCCTGAAATTCCGCATATTGTGGCTGAACCTGCACCAGAAAAAACGTTTAAATTTTTAGGTGGAAATAAAAAATCGGTTCTGATTTTAGTGAACGATCATGAGCATGATGTAAGCACCGAACAGGGTAGGGAACTGCTGCGGAAAATTGTGAAGGCCGTTGATTTGGGTACGCCTGATTTTGCTATTCTAAATTATTCAAATTATAGGGGGACAGATTTTGCAGAACTGCATCAGTTTTTTAAACCTGCCATTATGTTATCTTTTGGAGTAGAAGTTGCCGACTTGAAACTGAACCTCATCTGGCAAAATGAAATCATCGTTTATGAAACCACCCGGATTATTTTTGCTCCTAATCTCCATCATCTGGATAGTGATTTAACCGCTAAGAAAACGCTTTGGGGCCACCTTCAGAAAATTAAATAGCAATTCGCAAGCGTATCAAGTATTGAGAATTAAGTATCAAGTGCTGAAATATCGCATTTCAATTCGGCTACAAAAAACCTTAAACCCTACGCCCTTAAACCTTTTACCTTCTCTAAAATGAAAAAACTTGTATTTGCAACCAATAATCAGTATAAAACAGAAGAAATACGCTCAGCGCTTGAAGGTAAATATGAGGTGCTGAATCTGGAAGATATTGGTTGTTTGGTTGATATTCCAGAAACTGCTGATACTTTTGAAGGAAATGCAACTTTAAAAAGTAACTATGTGGTAGAACATTTTAATTTAGACTGTTTTGCCGACGATAGTGGCTTAGAAGTAGATGCTTTGAACAACGAACCAGGCGTTTATTCTGCCCGATATTCGGGAAGCCGGGATAGCTTAGAAAATATTCAACTGGTTTTAATGAAACTTGAGGGCAACTCCAATAGAAAAGCAAGGTTTAAAACAGTGATCTCCTTAATGCAAGATGGTAAAAACCACATTTTTGAAGGCACAATTGAGGGAACCATCAGAACAGAATTATCCGGATCGAAAGGCTTTGGCTACGACCCTATTTTTCAGCCAGCTGGTTACGAGATTACCTTTGCCGAAATGGATATGGCTGAGAAGAATAAAATTAGTCACAGGGCTATTGCACTTAAAAAGATGATGGAATTTTTGAAGGGATAGGGGGGTAGGCTTTACCGGATTATTAAATTTTGATGGATCGTCATTTCGACCGTAGTGGAGAAATCTTTGAACTTTTCATCAAAAGATTTCTCCATTCCGCTGCGCTCCAGTCGAAATGACGATCACACTTACTACATTTTATCAACCACCTTTTTCATTTGAACAGAATCTTTTTTCACCTGCACAGCATCCTTTTTTGGTAAAATAGGTTTAATGCCAAAATTACTGGTGTCTGCCGGTTTGGTTTGTGGTATTTTATTGAGATTTAAACTATCTTTTCCTAATGTAACCTTCGGTTTTGGAATGGGTACCGTTGTTGGTGTTTTGCCTGCGGAAGTGGTTACTTTAGAACCAGTCACAGTTTTACCCACAACTGTTTTAGCCTTAACTTTGGGCTTTGGTTTCCCAGAAGAACCAATGGCATCTTTCTTTGATTTTGGCCTTTCTGTAGGTTTCCAGGAGAATCCTTTTAATACATGATCTTTTGCAATCGTGTTTTCGGGATTTAAGGCTCCTTCTATTCCTTTAATATAAACAATTTCCTCAATCGCATTTTCCTTATCCTTAAAAATGAATTTTATCCTGCTACTGAGAGTTTGGTTCATTTCCTTGTACACCTTTGTACTGTCATCTTGGGTATAATAAATGCTTTCGGCGTTGCCATCTACATAGAGGTTCTTAAATTTCCCATTTTTAAAGAAACCCGTCATCAACCGGCCTTTTATCTGATTAAACCTTAATGAATCTTTTGGTGTATTCACTAAAAATGCATTCCTGAAGGCCTGTAAGTTATTTAGTTTTTTATTTTTGAACTGAACAAATATGGTATCGCCAACCTGTTGCGAGCCTTCCGACCAGATGATCGGATTACTGTAGCAACGTAAAGTAGAATCGGCACTGGTATAAAACAGACTGTCGGTTTTGGCCTGTATGTTCGTTTTAAAAATCTTAACGCCATGATAAGCCTTAATGATTCGGGTTTGAACGGTATCAGCGGGGTTAAATTTGGTAGTATCAGTCTTTAATGCGCCGGGTTTTAAGTTTCCTAAAACTTTTGTTAAACTATCTTTTGCGCCAGACTTTGTTATCTTTTTTTGCAGACTATCGATCTTAGATTTTGAAATATCTTTAACCATCGGAGAAGCTTTGTCTGTGATCTTTTTTTGTAAACTATCGATTTTTGTTTTCGATACACCCTTTACTATCGAATTGGCTTTATCAGCTAGCTTATTCAGACTGTCTGTTTTAAGTTTAGGCAGGTTTTTGATTATAGAATCAGCCTTGCTCTTTAAGGTCTTATTTTTTTGCAGACTATCTGGATTAAGCGTTGGCAGTCCTTTAGCGAGTGAATCAACCTTTGACTTTAAGCTGTCTATACCCTTGTCTTTCAGATTAAGCGGATCATCTATTCCAGCATCGCCCTTGTTCTTTTTCTTTTTATCAGCCCTATTGTTTCGGGCTGCATTTCGTTTATTCTTGTCTTCCTTTTGGGTAGATCCAGTTTCTGGTTTATATTTTTCTTCCCCTTTTTCTTTCTTTTCGCCAGTTTGTTCATCATCTTCTCCAACCTGATTATCGGCTTTGATCGAAATTTTAGGAACTAATTTTAAGGTTTTTTGCAATACCATCTGGGTTTCTAAAGTATCGGCACCCATCCATAAACTATCAGGCCTTTTTTTATTCTTCACCATTATAGAATCTTCTGTGCCTATTCCTAAATATGCATTTCTGGTAACTAAAGTCCGCTGATCCAATTTATAGTAATAACCTAAATCGCCGAACATTTTCATCTTATCTTTCGTGTCAGAGAAAACGATGTTTTTTACAGCCTTGCCAATACCTTTCTTCCCATAATAATACAAACTATCACCTTTTAAAGATCTTGTACCTTGTGTATAAAGATTTTTCTTTCCAAAAAAGGCATCTTCACTAAGTGTATTGTATTGCCCGTTTTCGGTGTATAGGTTGTCGTCTTTTCCTTTAATATTGGTAGGGCCATAAAAATAGGTCCATTTATCCTGAGTATTGTAACTCATCGTATCCGATTTTATGACCGATTGAGGCGTAACCACTACCACATCATATTTAAAGTAGGCAACGTTTCTTTCACTAAAATAATAGCCGTTTTTACTTGTTAACGTTACTTCTTTGTTTACAATTTTACCCCCACTGGTATAAGTTCCTATTTTGGTAAGTGTATTATAATCTAAAATATTGGTCGTTAAAATCGATGTTGGATCAATCATTTTCACATTTCCGGTTAAATGTGCATGTTTTTTATTTCCATCATACTCCAGCTGATCTGAATAAATATCTGTTGTAAGCTGGTTGATGTGAACGTTTTTAAAAGCTTCGAAATAATTCCGTTCGCTGTAAAATACCGCGCTATCGCAGGTTAAAGTGGCATTGTCCTGTTGGAAAACGGGGTTGCGTAGATAACTGATTTTTTTCTTGGTATCTCCAGTTATTTTGGAAAACGAAACAATTTTAATCTTCGAAGCGGGTTGCTGGCCGAATAAAAATACCGGACTGATTAGAAAGAATAAAAAGACAAATAGTTTTTGCACACTACAAAGTTAGTTTTTTGTTCCGAACGTTCGGAATACCAGTTAAAATTAAATATTTTTGATGGATGTTACCCGTAAAACAATTTCAGGATTTTATTGAACAGCAACAGCTGTTTGTTCGGGCTAACAAGATTCTTTTGGCCGTAAGCGGAGGAAAAGACTCGGTATTAATGTTGCATTTATTTAAAGCAATAGGCATTGATATTGGTGTGGCACATTGTAATTTTAATTTAAGGACTGATGAAGCACAGCGTGATGAAAGTTTTGTTGCACTACTGGCCAAAAATTTAGAATTACCTTTTTATGTAACGCATTTTGACACCAAAAAATATGCTGCCGAAAATAAAATTTCTACCCAGATGGCAGCACGCGATCTTCGCTATAACTGGTTCGAAGAAATTAGAACAAAAGAAGGCTATGATTATATTGCCCTGGCCCAACACCAAAACGATGCGGTAGAGACCGTACTGATTAATCTTACCCGTGGTACAGGCATCAGCGGATTGCATGGTATTTTGCCTAAACGTGATTTGCTGATCAGACCCTTATTGTTTTTAAACCGACAGCAAATTGATGAAATTGTAAAGGCTAATCACATTGATTTTGTAGAAGACAGTTCGAACGCAAGCATAAATTATACACGGAATAAAATCAGACTACAGGTTATACCGCATTTGCAGGAAATCAATCCTAACCTCGAAAAAACATTTGCCGAAAATATCGCACGTTTTACTGAGTTGGAAGCTTTTTTAAATATTCAGGTTCAGAAACTTGCAAATAAAATCTTGAATAAAAGAAGTGATGGCATTTATATTCCCTTGGAAGAGGTTTCGAAATTAAACCCACAAAAACTGTTGCTTTACGAGCTGCTTAAACCTTTTAATTTTGGCGAAAACGTAGTGCAGGAAATTTTAGACAGTTTAAAAGCTTTAAGTGGTACACATTTTTTTAGCGCTACACATCAGGCCATTATCAATAGGCGTGATCTGGTTATTGTTGAAAAGAATACATCGGTTACAGCTAACCAGTTTATCCATCCAACAACAGAAAACATTGCTTTTGCTAATGATGAAATTTCGTTGACGTTTACAGATGAAGTGAAATTCGAAATGAATTCGAACAAAGCTTTTGTTAATGCCGATAAATTAATTTTCCCTTTGGTGCTGAGGAATTGGCAAAATGGAGATAGATTTATTCCACTGGGCATGCGTAACCCCAAAAAAGTGAGCGATTATTTTATAGACGAAAAAGTTCCTCTACATTTGAAAAGCGTTACGCCGATTTTGGTTAACGGGAACGGTGAAATTGTTTGGATTGCAGGTATGCGGCAGGATAACCGATATAAATTAACTACAGCAACAAAAAAAGTTGCTATATTCGAACTCAAAATTAAATAAGTGGAAAGCAAATACGCCTATATCGAAAAACAGTACATCGGCCGCGATTATGTCCGCATTTTTATTCGGTTGATTATGGCTGCTTTTTGTTTCGCCGTATACGTTTATGAGCGCGACCGCGACAATACGCAGGATTTATTCCTTGTTGTGGGTTTCGGAATTATGGGGGTTTCCATGCTTTTGCTTTTCCTGATCCAGTATAAAATTGTGGTAGATAATGGCAGCATGATCCTGGATGGCCTTTGGACAACCAAACGCGTTAAGATTGACTTGAACAGCATTGTTGATGTGCGTAAGGCAACTTATAGCCGTTATTTTTTTAATAATCCTGTTTATAACCTGCATACAAAAGGTACCATCCGCTTTTATTCATCGGGTAAGGATGCGGTTGTTTTAACCGATCGCGACGGCCTGGAATATTTTATCGGTACCCAAAGACCTAACGAACTGTTCCTTGTGATAAAAGAGGAAATGAGAAATCTCAAATAATAATTTGGGGAGAAATTTCCTCAATTTTCCTCATCTTACATTTTAGTGATTTCTATGTTGCCTGTTATTAAAGGTTACATGGAGGTTTTTTGATTTGGCATTTTAATTGAAAGTTTGCTGATATAAGGGAGGGTGTTTTTCGCCGCAGATTCGCAGATTAAATAAACTTATATTTATGGGAGATTCATATAGTGATATTGATTATCCTTTTCAGGAAGAATGTTATTTGTTAATTGGAATTACGATGGAAATACATCGTATTTTGGGGAAAGGATTTTCAGAAATTGTCTACAAAGATGCGCTAGAATTCGAACTTAGGAATAGAAATATCAAGTACGAAAGAGAGAAAGAATTTTCTGTAAATTACAAAGGGACTATACTTAAACATAAATTTTATGCTGATTTTGTTGTCGATGATAAGGTTATTATCGAGGTGAAATCTAAATCTGAGTTGATAAATGAACATTATGCACAAGTTTTGAATTATCTGGCTATATCAAAACTAAGAATAGGTTTGTTAATTAATTTTAATGAGAAATCTTTGCAGTACAAAAGAATCATTAGAAGCTATTAAGCTTCAATTTTTGAACTGAAATTAATCTGCGAATCTGCGGCAGTTGTTCTCGAAAAGCTATCTGTTTTTATTGCAATAAGCCGACATGCAATTATAGATTAAAATCGGGTACATTTGCGGTAACAACAATACATGTACAATGAAGATAGGAATTGTTTGCTACCCCACTTTTGGCGGTAGTGGAGTAGTTGCAACAGAGCTTGGCAAGGCACTTGCTAACGAGGGTCATCAGGTTCACTTTATTACCTATAGTCAGCCAGCGAGGCTTGATTTCTTTTCTGCCAACCTGTTTTATCATGAGGTTTCGGTAAGAGATTATCCACTCTTCGATTATGCACCATACGAATCGGCTTTGGCCAGCAAACTGGTAGATGTTGTCCGTTTTGAACAGCTTGATGTGTTACATGTTCATTATGCCATTCCACATGCCTCTGCGGCATTTATGGCGAAGCAGATTTTGGCAAGCTACGGTATCCATATCCCTGTGGTAACTACTTTGCACGGTACCGATATTACTTTGGTGGGTAAAGATCCAACGTATAAACCTGTGGTTACCTTTTCTATTAATCAAAGCGATGGTGTAACTACAGTGTCGGAAGATTTGAAAGAAGATACCTATAACCATTTCGAGATTACAAAAGAAATTAAGGTAATCCCAAATTTTATAGATTTTTCGCGATTCAGTTTACAGGCAAAAGGTCACTTCAAAAAAGCAATTGCACCAAATAACGAAAGGATTTTAATCCACACCAGTAATTTCAGGAAAGTGAAACGTACGGCTGATGTGATTAGGATTTTCGAAAAAGTACAGGCGGTTATTCCGTCGAAACTGTTAATGGTAGGCGATGGACCTGAGCGTGCTTACGATGAGCAGCTTTGCAGATCGTTAAATATTTGCGAAAACGTAAGGTTTTTAGGCAAACAAGATGCGGTGGAAGAAATCTTATCAGTTTCAGATCTTTTCTTAATGCCATCAGAATCGGAGAGCTTCGGTTTAGCTGCGTTAGAAGCAATGGCCTGTAAAGTGCCGGCAATTACGACAAACGCCGGTGGTTTGCCTGAGCTTAACGTCGACGGATTTTGTGGTTATATGAGTAATGTTGGAGATGTAGATGCAATGGCAGCCCATGCCATTGAAATATTAAAAGATGATGAAACCCTGAATCGTTTCAAAGAAAATGCTTTTGCTAGGGCACAGGATTTTGATCTGAAAAAGATCCTCCCGATTTATGTTAACTATTATAAGGAAGTAATCGAAAACTCATTACAGGCTAAATATTAACAAATTAACTCTTACGTTATATTTTAACCACGACCTGTCCCGATTTCGGGAGATAAAAACGATGCACACAGCTGATAAATCCGTGTGCATCTGTGATTAAAAAACTTAAGTAAGATACAGGAGAATTCGTTAGTAGATAATTCCTATCAGGAATATTTAAGAAATTAAACTTTCTCAAAATCAAATGATTATAAATCGTATCTTTGCGGCTTGAAACGGTTTTGCAGATTAAGATTCCTAAAATCATTTCGACAAAATTAAAAAAGAGGTTATCCCAAATGAAGAAAATAGTTGATTACAGAAAGCTTTTGAGCGTAGATAAAGATGCTGAATTAAAAGAGCTTAAATCTGTGTACCGTACATTGATGAAAGATTGTCACCCTGATAAATTTCAGCAGGAAGAAGAGAAATTAGATGCAGAAGCTAGGAGTAAAGAAATTATCGAAGCTTATCATTTCCTGGTAAGTATTGCGCCAGAAACACGCGAGCAGAATATCGAAACATACACGCAAACTACTACCTTATCGAATATTCAGGATTTCGAATACAAACAACAGGTTTTAAATATCCAGTTTTTTGATGGAAGTGCTTACGAATATTTCGATGTGCCAAAAGCAATTTATGTGAAATTGGTTAACGCCGATTCTCCAGGCCGTTTTGCCCGTAGACATATTTTTAATGAATTCCCTTATCGCAATGTAGCCAGGGTTGCAGAACCAGCATAATAAGCGATAGTATAATATTGAATGGCCTCGATTTTCATCGGGGCCATTTTTTTATTCTTTAATATTAAATAAAGTCAGTTTTTCCATCTCGTCTGTTTCCGGTAATTCTATTTTTATTTCAATATAGTTTTCTCTTTTATTGGATGGAGGAATAGGAACACCTCCTCCAAGACCAACAGAAGCTAAAAGAATCAGTAATACCAATCCAGTTAGCCTCATGGCTTTTTTGAACTGTTTCATGTTTCGATATAATGGTGCCTGTCGGTTAAATAACCAATAGACCTGTAAGTACTAATTAATGGCCTGATAATGGCTAGAGATTCAATTAGCTGATAAGAATTTCAGCAGGATATTGTGAGTTTGCTTCCTGAACAAAAAAGCGTGGTGTGTTTGATGTAGGTAAGAATGCTTTAGCAAGTTTTGTCAATTTAATTATTACTTTTTGGTTAAAAGTAGAAATTTGCAGATCGTATTCTTTTATTGAAATGGCTGTTTTTCTTGTTGACTTGTTGAAAATACTTGAATTAGAAAAACTCTTTTGTAATCCAGACACCCATTCTGTTTGAAAAACTGGATTCGATCGAAGGGTGATCGAACTGGCATGATTGCTCGAAAATGCGAACAAACTCAGAAACAGGACTAACATTGTCGTCCATTTTAAATGATTTTTTTCTAAGTATGTTGATTTACAATTCATTTCTTTAGCAAAGGTAGTATATTTCTGAGATTCGTCATGCTGAACTTGTTTCAGTATCTATCATGCTAGTTTGTTGTCATTAAGCCCCTGAAATGAATTCAGAGCGACGGGTCGAGTAGGCGTTTCGTCATACTGAACTTGTTTCAGTATCTATCATACTAATTTGTTGTCATTAAGACCCTGAAATGAATTCAAGGTGACGGATCGAGTGGGTGTTTCAGCTTTATTCTAGGGTTTCAAACAAATCCTCCCAATTTGAGTTATTTTGATTAATCAGATTAATTTTCCAGGCCCGCTTCCAGTTTTTCAACTGTTTTTCTTTCGCAATGGCTTCCTCAATAGAATCGAACTGTTCGTAATAAACAAGTTTGATACAATTGTATTTGGCTGTAAATGAATCTGGATATTTCTTCTTCGTGTGCTCAACTGTCCTGAAATATAAATCGGATGTTACGCCGATATACAAAACCGTATGTGTGTGATTCGTTAATATGTAAACGCAGCCGCCTCGTTCCATAACCTCTGTTGTTCTATTTCATTTCGTTTTCTGGCAATAAAGATGCTGAAATAAATTCAGCAGGACGCTCGCGTAAGATAATGGAACTTAATTTATTTACGCATTTACTCATATCGTCATACTGAACTTGTTTCAGTATCTATCATGCTATAAAGATCCTCGGCTGAACTCAGGATGACGATCGTATTTGGTGCTTTTTCTGCTAAAATTGTTTTTCAGTTCTCAATTATTCAGCATGGGTTTAAAGCGGTTATCCTTATTTCTTAAGTCCAACCCGCCTTCATAAACAGATTTTAGATTAATCAAATAGAAACTCCAGCCGTTATGGCAACCTAGTCGAATGTTTCTTTTTGCCTCATCATTTAAGGGGATGTCCCTCTGGGTCAACTCCACAATGGTGTATTCAAACTCTTCTCTAAGTTTAATATCAACAAAACATTCGCCTGCAAAAGTAAATTGAAGCTCATCTTTGCCATTGGCTTCGGTTATTGTCCCTTTTTCAATATCATCATACAGATACCAGATCCATTTGTATTTATCGCCTTTTAATACGTTTCGCGTTTTATTGAGCAATACGTTATTCTCGTCAGAAAATTCTGCCTCACTTAAAAACCATTTCTCAATTTCGCCGGCCTTTGTCCAGGCATTGTACATGTCCTCGAGTTTCGCTTTAACAGCAATCTTGATGGTGAATTTTGTCCAATCGAAGTTTTCCATTGGCTTAAATTTAGGTAATTAATTAAAAACCAAACAAACTGGTGCGCCGACATCAATGCGTTTGCCGCTATCGGTTAATTTACCTGTGGTTTTATTTCGGTTAAAAATAACGATGTTATTCGTGTATTGATGGCCGATCAATAGAAATTTTCCAGTCGGATCGATGGTGAAGTTTCTTGGTCCTTTGCCCAGTGTGCTTACTGTTTCGATAAATTTCAATTTTCCGGTCGGCAGAATTGAAAAGGCAGAAATGCTATTGGCGTCTCCACGGTTGGTTTCATAAAGAAATTTGCCATCAGCCGAAACATGGATATCAGCACCATCAACTTTTCCGGGAAAATCTTTTGGTGTAGTGCCAATTTCCTGAAGCTTGGTTAAGCTTCCATTCGAATAGGCGAAAACGGTTATGCTCCCATTAAATTCGTGCGCTAAGTAGGCAAATTTTCCATTTGGACTAAAAGTGATGTGCCTTGGACCAGTTCCCGCGTTGGTTTTAATTATTGATTTAACGGTGAGGATGTTTTCTTTTGCGGCAGGTTTGTAGTTGTAGATATAAGTTCGATCTTCTCCCAAATCGTTAACAATTAAATATTTGTGGTCTGGAGTAAATTTAACCATGTGTACATGCGCGCTTTCTTGTCTGCCTTTAGGATCTATGCTTTTTCCGGTATGTTTGATTATTTGTAAAGCTTCGGTTAAAGCTCCATCTGCTTTTCGTGAAAATACTGCTAAACTGCCTCCGCTATAATTAGCCACGATTACATTTTTGGCATCAACAGTAATAAAACAAGGATCAGCACCATGGCTGTCTACCTTATTTAAAAAAGTTAAATCGCCGGTTGCTGCGTTGTATTTAAAAGCACTGACTGTGCTGGTCGCTCCGGTTTCATTCACTACATAAACAAATTTCTGATCAGGAGAGATGGCCAGATAACTCGGGTTAGCTGTGTTTTTTGTGATGCTTTTTATCGTTGAGACTGCAGTTGAGGTGTTAAAATTATAGGTATAAATTCCTTCGCTTTTTCCTGGTGCGGTATAAGTGCCAACAATGAGGTTGTAATTGGTTTTTTGCGCAAATGTTAGGGTTGATAATATAGAGAGTATAAGCAATGAACTAAATTTTTTCATGAAAAAATAATATTGATTATAACAAATATGGGAAAAATTTTAATGCAAAGGAGATAACTATCATTCTGAACGCAGTGAAGAATCTGTTGTTGAGTTGCACAGGCGGTTGATGAATGCATTGATCTTTTTGCCGTACAGAAGTTGGGCATTAGGCTCCCCCCATTGACTAGGGATTCTTCACTGCGTTCAGAATGACAACCTCTGTTGTGTTCAACAAAAAAGGCAACCATTGGCTGCCTTTATATTTTTATTTTATTAAATGTTTAATCTGGATCAATTCATGATCTTCAAGATAGCGCCATCTGCCACGAGGTAGGTCTTTCTTGGTTAAATTGCCATATACAACACGATCTAATTTTTCAACATTGTAGCCCAGGTGTTCGAAAATACGGCGAACAATTCTGTTTTTACCGCTGTGGATCTGGATGCCGATTTCTTTTTTGGTTCCACCCGCAACGTAAGAAATGTTATCCGGTTTAATCAATCCATCTTCCAGCTCTAAACCAAAAGCAATTTTGTTTAAATCACCTTGTGATAAAGCTTTATCTAACTCAATATTGTAAATTTTGGTGATACCGTTTTTAGGATGGGATAATTTATCTGCTAAATCACCATCGTTAGTCATCAACAATAAACCTGTGGTGTTGCGATCTAAACGGCCAACCGGATAAATACGTTCACGGCTCGCTTTGTCAACCAATTGCATTACCGTACGGCGTTCCTGCGGATCGTCGGTAGTGGTGATGTAGTCTTTTGGTTTGTTCAATAAAACGTAAACTTTTTTCTCGCGTTTCAATAGCTCTCCGTTGTAACGCACTAAATCTTTTGCCGGGTCAACTTTATGCCCTAATTCGGTAATGGCTTCTCCGTTTACCGTAATAATGCCGGCAGCAATTAGCTCATCAGCCTTACGACGGGAGCAGATGCCTGCATTTGAAATATATCTGTTAAGGCGAATTAAGCCTTTGTCTTCATTGGTTTTGCGACCCTGGGCAATTACAGTACGCTCCGGGCGGTTAAATTCTGTATCTCTTGGTTGATCCTCGCGTTTTCTAAACGGACGAGTATCACCTTCCCTTGGTTCTTTAGGTTTTACATCTCTTGAACTTCCGGCACTTGGCTTGAAATCATCTGATTTGCCTCTTGATTTAAAATCTTTGTAACCACCTTCTCTCGGTTTGAAATCTCTTGGCCCACCATCTTTCGATTTGAAATCACGGTCGCCTGTTCTTGGTTTGTAATCTCTTGATCCGCCTTCTCTAGGTTTAAAGTCGCGGTCGCCAGTTCTCGGTTTAAAATCTCTCGAATCTCCATCCTTAGATTTGAAATCGCGTTCTCCTGTTCTTGGCTTATAATCTCTTGCACCACCTTCTCTGGGTTTAAAATCTCTGTCTCCTGTTCTCGGTTTATAGTCTCTTGATCCTCCCTCTCTCGATTTGAAATCACGATCTCCCGTTCTTGGTTTGTAATCTCTCGATCCACCTTCTCTGGGTTTGAAACTGCGGTCTTCTGAATTTGAGTTATTGTCTCTTGATTTAAATTCGCGGTCTCCAAATTTGAATCCCTTCGATTCTCCATCTTTCGATTTAAAATCACGGTCTCCCGTTCTTGGTCTGAAGTCTTTTTTGTCTCCGAAAGATTTTGATTTGAAATCTTTACCGTCTGAACTTCTAGGTTTGAAGCCGTCTTTTGAATCGGATGATTTTTTGAATTTGCTGTCTTTGTCGTCTGATCTTCTTCTGTCAGACCCGGCTGAACTACTTCTGCCTTCTGTTTTCCGACTGCCTGGTTTGGACTTGTCATCCCGACTGTTCCTGTTGTTTTTATTTATCATGATACACTATTAGCCACATAAAAATGCGGGTTGCAAATTTATGAAAAATTGATGAACATAACAATTTTAAGAGCGGAAAAATTAGATAAAAAAATAGCCTCTAAAATAGGAAAATTTGTCTGAAAATCAAAATTTAAAATCCACGTTTAAAGGGCTTTAGGGGCTGATTTTTGGGGTTGATTTTGTAACCATTTGATAATGTGCTTATTATTTTTTACCTTTGCCAACGTTTTTATATAAGTTCACCAAAAAAAGGAGGAAAATGTTAAAGAAACACATCGTACCATTTGCGGTAGTGGCAACACTATTTATTTTGGCAAAAGTGTTCGCTTACCAAATGCCCTTAGCACAAAAAAGTCTTTTAAAAGAAGAAAAATTAAACACTACAATACCCAAATCTGATAGCCTGAAAGTTGAAAGTGCGGAAAAGCCGCTATCTTTAATGGCACAGTTAAATTTTGCAGAAGAAACCTTGCCGTTAGGCGATAAAAAGGTAGAACGCAAAATGAAAAAAATCCTTGCAGCACACACTTACGGAAACACACAAACCAATAAATTGCATGCAAAAGCAGCAAAATGGTTTCCTGTAATTGAACCCATTCTCGCTGCCTACGGAATTCCTAACGATTTTAAGTATTTGGCCCTGGTCGAATCTGGAATGGCGGAAGGAGTTTCTCCAAAAGGCGCAGCCGGAATCTGGCAGTTTATGCCTGGCACAGCCCGTACTTATGGATTAAGAGTAAACGGAAATGTTGATGAACGCTATAATCTGCGTAAATCGACTATCGCTGCCTGCAAATACATTAAAGAAATGTATAAAGGTTTAGAAAGCTGGACATTGGTAGCTGCGGCTTACAATGTTGGCGACGGACGCTTACGCAAGCAGATCAATAATCAAAATCAGGATAATTACTACAAAATGAAGCTAAACCGCGAAACCGGAGGCTATGTTTATAAGGTAATTTCTATGAAACAGATTATGGAACATCCGAAACGTTACGGTTACGAAAAACCGAGAGTATTATTGGCCTACAACGCCGAATAACATATTAAGATAAAGACAAGCATTTGGTAAGGCGTCCCGGTTTAAATCGGGACGCTTTTTTTTGAAGATGATTACACAGATTGTTGGATTACACCGATTTGTTTTTGCTAACTGCTTTTTTCAGGAGCTACAGATATAACACAGAAATTTTCTGCATCACGCTAACCAATGAACCAATGGCAAAGAAACCAATGAACTATATTGCCACGGAAGCACAGATTAACACGGAATAGTTTACCATATAACAAATAGAAGGCCATTTAAGCGCATGTGTGTTTAAATACATTGGCCATTATCATATGTTTTTCATTATTATCAACACAAACTTGTGTCACAGTGTTTTCCCTAAACCCTAAACCCTAAACCCTAAACCCTAAACCCTAAACCCTAAACCCTAAACCCTAACTCAACATCATGCTAAACTAATGACCAATGAACGATTGAACTAATAAATCAATTTCTTTTCTTTGCATTATGTTCAAACTGCGTATCAATAAAATCATAAATCAGCCTGGCGATAATATTACTTTTCAATTTGAGGAGGTAGACCAACCATATCCAAAGTATTTAGCAGGTCAGTTTATTTCATTGATTTTTCAGGGAAAACATAAGGAAATAAGGAGGTCGTATTCTTTTAATAGCTCACCTGATGTGGATGAGCCTTTAGCGATTACCGTAAAAAGAGTGGAAAACGGAGAGATTTCGAGATTTTTGCACCATAAAACTTCGGTAAACGATATTCTCTTAGCGCTAGAACCACAAGGAATGTTCAGCTATTTGCCTGATGAAAACCTGGAACGTGATCTTTTTCTGTTCGCTGCAGGTGTCGGGATCACGCCATTATTCTCGATTTTGAAAACGGCCTTAGTGCGTGAGAAAAAATCGTTGATCACATTAGTATATAGTAACCGATCAATGGAAGAAACTTTGTTTTATGATGAACTGATCGAATGGCAAAACAAATATCCTGAAAGGTTAAAGATTGTTTGGGTTTTTAGTAATAGCAAAAACTTAATGACGGCCAGACTGAACAAATTCTATATCGAAAAGTTAATTAAAGAGCATTTACATTTTGATCGAAATGATGCACTTTATTATAGCTGCGGGCCGATAATTTACATGGATTTATGCCGGATTACTTTGCTTGGTATGGGTTTCGATATTAAACAGATTAAAAGAGAAACCTTTGTATTGCCAGAAGACGAGGTGGATGAAGATGATGGTTCGGCAGAAAAGGTGGTAGATAAAAATACCTATTCGGTCGTTTTAAACTTTAAAGGAGAAACTTACCATCTTGATGTGCCATGGCCAAAAAGAATTTTGGATGTTGCACTCGAAAATAAAATCAGACTCCCATATAGCTGTCGTGGAGGCGTGTGTAGTACCTGTGTGGCCAATTGTACCAAAGGTGGTGTAAGAATGGATTATAACGAAGTGCTTACCGATGATGAATTGGAAAGGGGTAGGGTGTTAGTTTGTACCGGGCACCCGACGGAAAATGGAACAACGATAGAGTGGTAAGATCTATTTCTATGGTGTGGTCAATCTATCATTTTATTGTACTAAACATATAATGACTTTACTTCATTGATTATTTCGTTGAAATAGTCAATATCTAAGGGTAATGCCCAGTTATTGATTAATTCAAAATCATTGCTGTCAAACAGTTCAGAAGACATTGGAGTTGTAGCTTCTGTGTACATGTTTTTTAATAATAGTTTCATTTCACTTAATTCTAACGGTGTGGCATCTTTGGATATCGCAACACCACAGCTACGATCTGGTATTGCCACAAAGTATCCTTCAGGAAAAAGCTTTTCAAGTTCTTTTGAAAGCAATATTCTACTCGATCCTATACCATCTTGATGCATGAATATAATAAAACTGAGATTTTTGGATAGTTCAGATTGCTGGAAATGAGTGCATAGATATTCATCCTCTTTTGTTAATCGCCTTAGATTTTCAAAAGACCTCCTTTGCCAATGCGATTGCGTTTCATTAAGATATTTATATTCTGCTCTGGTTAGATAGGTCATTGCTTCATCTCCTTGAAAACTTACCCATGTTAGAATAAACTGTGTTGCTGTTAAATCATGGTGGGGAAGATCCCATACCTCTGCTGAATAATAGCTTTGAGGAGCGATCAATGGGTATATGTGATCAATAAGAACTGGCATTTAACTATTTTATGTTTGGGTTCTGGAGATTCGGGTTATTGGTATGAATATATTCCTTTTTCTTTAAACATACAAAACCATTGTATCATTTACTGCGTTTGTGAAGTATGGCGAAAACTTTTTTTACGCTTTTAGTTCGTCTCTTCTGTTTACCTCTGATTTCCTACGAAATAGAAGTCGACATTATGACAATTAATCCTTAATCAAGATTGCATTAGACTTTCATTTTGATAAAATTTTTAGCATTTTTGCGGATTGGAATTTTGTCTTTTAAAAGACTCAATTTTGCCTCCAACTTTAAATAAAATATGAGCAATAAATCTATCGACCTCGGCGAGCAAAAAGATGTAGAAGTATATGGTGCGAGGGTACATAATTTAAAGAATATAGACGTTAGTTTTCCGCGAAACCAGCTTGTTGTTATAACGGGTTTAAGTGGTAGCGGCAAATCTTCACTGGCTTTTGATACCATTTACGCCGAAGGACAGCGCCGTTATATGGAAACATTTAGCGCTTATAGTCGCCAGTTTATGGGCGGAATGGAGCGCCCCGATGTAGATAAGGTTTCGGGTTTGAGTCCGGTTATTGCAATAGAGCAAAAAACCACCAGCAAAAACCCACGCTCTACGGTAGGTACCATTACCGAAATTTACGATTTTATGCGTTTGCTTTATGCGCGTGTTGCTGATGCCTATTCATACAATACCGGCGAGAAGATGGAGCGTATGAGTGAAGACCAGATCCTGCAGAATATCTTCAACAAATTTGATGGCGTAGCCGTAAATATCCTTGCGCCTGTTGTTAAAGGTAGAAAAGGGCATTACCGCGAGCTTTTTGAGCAGATTCGTAAACAGGGTTATGTAAAGGTTCGTGTAGATGGAGAAATAAAGGATATTTCTGCTAAAATGCAGGTAGATCGTTATAAAATTCACGATATCGAAGTGGTGATCGATCGCTTGATTATTGATGTGAAGGACAAAAAACGCCTGCTGGATTCATTGCAGATTGCTATGAAAATGGGTAAAGGCGTAATCAAAATCAGTGATAAGGATAACAACGTTGCGCATTTTAGTAAGTTTTTAATGTGCCCAACCACGGGTATTTCCTATGATGAACCCCAGCCGAACAGTTTTTCGTTTAACTCACCTTACGGTGCCTGCGAACGTTGTGATGGTTTGGGTTATATTTTCGTAGTGGATAAAGAATCGGTGATTCCGAATCCGAAGCTGAGTATTTTAAACGGTGGTTTAGCGCCTCTGGGTGAATACAGAGATATCTGGATGTTTCAGGTGTTAAAAGCCCTGGCTAAAAAATATAACTTTTCGCTTTCTACTCCGATCGAAAAATTGGGCGATGAAGTGATCAATATTATCTTAAACGGTACACACGATCTAATTAATGTAGCTGTTGAGTACAATAAATGGAACGTTCAGAATTATAATATCACCTTCGATGGTATTATTAAAATGCTCGAAGAGCAGAACGAAAAGCGGGGCGAGGCTGCGGTTGATGATATGGAAACTTTCCGTAAACTGAAAACCTGTCCGGAATGTAACGGCGCAAGGCTAAAGAAAGAAAGTTTGCATTTTAAGGTTGATGGTAAGAACATTTTCGAACTATCATCAATGGATATTTTCAACCTGAACACCTGGTTTGAAAAAGTAGATGAACGTCTTACCGACCGTCAGAACATTATTGCAAAGGAAATCTTAAAAGAGATTAAAGCCAGGATCGGTTTCTTAACTGATGTGGGTTTAACCTATTTAACGCTGGATAGAACAGCCCGTACACTTTCTGGTGGTGAGGCGCAACGGATTCGCTTGGCTACACAGATCGGTTCGCAGTTGATGAACGTGATGTACATTCTCGATGAGCCAAGTATCGGCTTGCACCAGCGCGATAACGAACGTTTGATCAATGCACTTAAAAATCTTCGTGATCTTGGAAATACCGTTTTGGTAGTGGAGCATGATAAGGATATGATTTTAGAAGCCGATTGGGTTATTGATGTTGGTCCGGGAGCAGGTATTCATGGCGGAACGGTAGTGGCAGAAGGAACAGCAGCAGATATCCTAAAATCGAAAACCTTAACAGCTGATTACCTCAACGGCAAAAAGAAAATTGAAACGCCAAAAACCCGCAGAAAAGGCAATGGACATAAATTATCAATTATTAAAGCCACCGGGCATAATTTAAAAGAGGTTTCGGTAGATTTTCCTTTGGGTAAGTTTATTGCGGTAACCGGTGTTTCAGGTAGTGGTAAATCGAGTTTGATTACCGAAACTTTGTATCCGATTTTAAATCACCATTTTTTCAGAGCGAAAAAACAACCTTTGCCTTACGAGAAAATTAACGGATTGAAAGAAATTGATAAGGTGATTGAAATCGATCAGGCGCCTATTGGCAGAACGCCTCGTTCTAATCCGTCTACTTATACCGGTGTTTTCTCTGATATCAGAAATCTGTTTGTACAGCTGCCTGAGGCGAAAATACGTGGCTATAAACCTGGTCGTTTCTCTTTTAACGTAAAAGGTGGCCGTTGCGAAACCTGCCAGGGCGCTGGTTTAAAGGTAATCGAAATGAATTTTTTGCCTGATGTACAGGTGCCTTGTGAAGAATGTGGGGGTAGAAGATACAACAGAGAAACTTTAGAAGTTCGTTTCCGTGGAAAATCGATTAGTGATGTGCTGGATATGAGTATCGAAGATGCCTGTAATTTCTTCGAAAACATTCCGATCATTTATAGAAAGATCAAAACATTGAAAGATGTTGGTTTAGGTTATATTACCTTAGGGCAATCGTCGGTTACCCTATCGGGAGGAGAGGCGCAGCGGGTTAAACTGGCTACCGAGCTTTCTAAAAAAGATACCGGAAAAACCTTCTACATTTTAGATGAACCTACAACAGGGCTTCATTTCGAAGATATTAATGTGCTTTTAGGTGTATTGCAAGAGCTGGTTGATAAAGGAAATACCATTTTGGTGATTGAACACAATTTAGATGTGGTTAAAGTGGCCGATTGGGTGATCGATCTAGGTGAAGAAGGCGGTGCTGGCGGCGGAAGGATTTTATTTGAAGGTACACCAGAAGGTTTAATCCAGAATCCGATTAGTTTAACCGGAAAGTTTTTGAAAAAGGAAATGGATTGGGAGAAGGGCTTCGAAAAGTCTGGAGTCAGTAGTCCGAAGTCTGAAGTCAAAGTGTCCAAGAAGAAGAAATAGTCCGAGGTTGGAGGTCAGAAAGACCGAGATTACAGGTTTTAGGCGATCGTCACCCTGAACTTGTTTCAGGGTCTTTATGTACAAAATAGATGCTGAAACGAGTTCAGCATGACGAACAAATTTAAACCCCACTACTCATTTTACATTATAAACATGATTTTCACCGATACCCATACCCATTTATATTACGAACAAGACACGGAGAAACAGGCGCAGTTAATGGAACGCTGTTTTGAGAACGACGTTAACCGTTTGTTTTTGCCAAATGTGGATGTAAAATCGATTGCGATGATTGATGATCTGGTAGCGAAATATCCGGCAAACTGTTTTGCAATGGCGGGACTACACCCCTGCGATGTAAAGGAAGATTATCTAAGCCAGTTAGAAGAAATTTACAAAAGTATTTCCGGGCGGAAAATTTATGCCATTGGCGAAATTGGTATCGATCTGTATTGGGATAAAACAACATTGGCTATTCAGCAAGACGCTTTTCGTAAACAGATTGCCTGGGCAAAAGATTTAGGTTTGCCAATTGTGATCCATTGCCGTGAAGCTTTTGATGAGGTTTTCGAGTTGTTGGAAAGTGAAAGAGACGAAAAACTGCGTGGAATATTCCATTGTTTTACTGGCAATTTAGCGCAGGCAAAGCGGGCCATCGATTTAAATTTCTATTTAGGCATTGGTGGGGTGGTTACTTATAAAAAAGCCGGATTGGATCTGGTATTATCAGAAATTCCTTTGGCTAACCTGGTTTTAGAAACAGATTCGCCTTATTTGGCTCCGGTTCCTTTCCGCGGAAAACCCAATGAAAGTAGTTATTTGATTTATATTGCCCAAAAACTAGCCGATATTTATGGTGTTCCTATTGAAGAAGTTGCAGCTATAACTACCGAAAATTCGAAGAAAATATTTGGGGTTTAGGATTGAGTCCGAAGTCCTCAGTCGGTTTAAGTCGGTCATCATTTCGACTGAAGTGCAACGTAATGGAGAAATCTCTTTCGCAAGATTTAGCAATTGATTTTTGAGACTACTTCATATTAATTAATTGTTAATTTGATAATTATTTGCTGTTTAAATTATTTAATTGGCAATTTAAGTGCTGTAATAACTCTTTTGGTTGCTAATTTAAAAATATCGTCCGATCATTTGTAATTTTTTAGTTTCTTTGCGGTGAGCAACCTTCACCAACAAATGACCAAAATACTTATAATTTATACCGGTGGTACCATCGGTATGATTAACGATCCTATAAATGGAATGTTAATTCCATTTGATTTCGAGCAGATAAAAGAAAACGTTCCCGAATTGAGTCGTTTAAATTACGATTTAGATGTGGATTCCTTCAATCCGGTATTGGATTCTTCAAACATGGATCCTGAAATATGGAAAACATTAGCAGAACTTGTTTACAATAAATATGATCAATACGATGGTTTTGTGATTCTACACGGATCTGATACCATGGCTTTTACGGCATCGGCATTGAGCTTTATGCTCGAAAATCTGGATAAACCTGTCGTTTTAACTGGATCGCAGCTTCCAATTGGCGAAATCAGAACAGATGCTAAAGAGAATTTAATTACTGCCTTGGAGATTGCAGCAACGAAAGAGGATGGAAGAGCATTGTTTCCAGAAGTATGCATTTACTTTGATGCCCAGTTATTTAGGGGTAACCGCTCTATAAAATACAACAGCGAAAAATTCGAGGCTTTCCGTTCTCCAAATTATCCGGTACTTGCCGAAGCAGGCGTTCACCTTCAGTTTTACAGGAATTATATTCTTAAAGCACCAACAGGAGAATTGAAATTACATACCAATTTTAATTCGAACATTGGTGTATTGAAATTATACCCTGGCATAACGCCACAGGCCGTTCAGGCGATAACAGATTCTAAAGTAGATGCCATTATTCTAGAAACTTTTGGTTCAGGTAACACCACAACTGCACAATGGTTTTTAGATAGTTTGCGTCAGGCTATTTTGAATGGAAAGATTATTATCGATATCTCTCAGTGTAAAAAAGGTTCTGTACAGTTAGGACGTTACGAAACCAGTAGAGAATTGCTGAAAATGGGTGTTTTAAGCGGTTACGATTTAACATTCGAAGCTACGGTAACCAAATTAATGTTTGTAATGGGCTTAGGATTATCCATAGAAGAAAGTCGTAAGTTAATGGAAGAATCGTTGCGTGGAGAGTTGACGAAGGATTAATGTTTCCAGCCGTTTAATTTCTAAGCTAATTGCGTATTATTTGTTTTTTAAGAAAATGAGCAGTTCCCCTCTTTTGGAGGTTTTCAGTCCCACTCACGCTTCTGCCGATGAAGAATCGGCATCTCGCTTCGATCGGGTTTAGAGATGAAGGATAAATGCAATTGGCTAAATTCAGCAAATTGCAGTATTTGATATCATAAAAGGAACAAGTCTTGGGTCATAAACCAGGCTCTTACCGCGGGTTTTGCGTTAGGAATTGTAAGGGTTTAGTGCCGATTAAGCATCTGTTTTTATTTAATTACGGTATGCTTGCTTGTTTCACAGCTCTTCATCGGTACCGGAGCGAAGCGCAGCCCTGGAAAGCCCGACCCTTGGGTAACGCCCAAATCAGTTGACAGTTGACAGTTTTCAGTTAGGGACTTTCCTAGACCTTATAGCTTTCGTAAACCTATAAGGTTTGTGTTATAATAAGTAAAACTTCTGCAATTATGACCAACATCATTTCGGTTATAAGTATTTAGCCCTATTTTTGCTAAGAAGGGTAGAGGGTGGTAAGGTTTAAGGCGTAAGGTTACGTCTTGATACTTGATACTCATGTCTCAACACTTGACACTCAACAACTCGATACTATTAAACATGAAAATAGAACAAATATATACAGGATGCCTGGCAGAAGCCGCTTATTACATCGAAAGTGATGGCGAAGCTGCAATTATTGATCCGCTAAGAGAGGTTGGAACGTACTTAAAGAAAGCCGAAAAAGCAGGAGCCACCATTAAATATATTTTTGAAACGCATTTTCATGCCGATTTTGTTTCCGGACATGTAGATCTGGCGGAGAAATCAGGTGCTGAAATTATCTATGGTCCAACCGCTAAAACGGAGTTTAAATCGCACATTGCTAAAGATGGAGAGCAGTTTAAAATCGGTAAACTAACGATTACAGCATTACACACCCCTGGGCATACTTTAGAATCGACCACTTATCTGCTAAGCGATGAAAATGGAAAAGACCACTGTGTTTTTAGTGGCGATACCTTATTTATAGGTGATGTTGGTCGCCCGGATTTAGCACAGAAAGGCCATTTAACGATGGAAGATTTGGCTGGAATGCTTTACGATTCGCTAAATGAGAAAATAAAACCTTTAGCTGATGATGTAATTGTTTACCCGGCACATGGTGCGGGTTCGGCCTGTGGTAAAAGCATGAGTAAAGAAACTTTCGATACTTTGGGGCATCAAAAAGAAGTAAACTATGCTTTAAAAGCCCAAACAAAAGAACAGTTTATTACAGAAGTAACCGATGGCATTATGCCGCCGCCGCAATATTTTGCTAAAAATGCAGCCATTAATAAAGGTGGTGTAGAAAGTATTGATGAAGTTTATGAGAAAGGTTTAAACGCTTTAACGCCTCAGCAATTTGAAGATACCGCCAACCAAACTGGTGCAATTATGCTCGATACCCGCGATCCGCAGGTTTTTGCCAAAGGTTTTATCCCAAATTCGATCAATATTGGCCTTAACGGACAGTTTGCACCCTGGGTTGGTGCTTTGATTACCGATTTACAGCAACCTATTTTATTGATTACTGATCAGGGTAAAGAAGAAGAAACCATTACCCGTTTAACCCGTGTTGGATACGATAGTACCATTGGTTATTTAGATGGTGGTTTCGAAAGATGGACAGATGCCGGTAAGGAAATTGATACTATTGAATCAATCTCCGCAGAGGCATTTGAAACAGCCAGTTTAAACGGGGAAATTACAGCGCTTGATGTGCGTAAACCAGGAGAATATGAAGCAGAACATCTGGAATTTACATTGAGCCGTCCTTTAGATTTTATAAATGATTGGACAGGCGAAATCAATCCAAAAGCTACTTATTACATTCACTGTGCAGGTGGTTACCGCTCGATGATTGCCGCATCTATTTTAAAATCGCGAGGAGTAGAAAATGTAATTGATGTAGCAGGCGGTTACGGCGCAATTAAAAATACCGGTTTAAAAAGAACCGATTTCGCATGCCCAAGTAAAGCAATGAAAGTTTAATAAAAGCAATTGTCACATTGAGCTTGTCGAAATGCAATTAAGGTTCTTCGACAGGCTCAGAATGACAACCTAAGATATAACCATTTGGCAAATCAAAATCATTACGACGTATTAATTATCGGTGCCGGCCCGATTGGGATGGCTTGCGCAATAGAAGCTCAAAAAGCAAACTTAAGTTATGTAATTGTAGAAAAAGGTGCACTGGTGAACAGTTTGTTTAACTATCCGGTTTTTATGACTTTTTTTTCTACTTCTCAAAAGTTAGAAATTGGAGGAGTGCCATTTGTAACCATTAGTCCGAAACCTAACAGAAATGAAGCGGTTGAGTACTATCGCCGTGTTGCAGAAAAATTTGATTTAAAAATTAACCTTTTCGAAAGGGTTCAGCAGGTAATTAAAAACGATAGCGATGTTTTCCAAATCAATACTTCTAAAACCAACTACACAGCCAATAATGTAATTGTAGCCACAGGTTTTTATGATGTTCCTTTATTGATGAACGTGCCGGGTGAAGAATTGCCAAAAGTGACCCATTATTATAAAGACCCACATTTATACGCCTTCCAGAATGTTGTGGTGGTTGGTGCCAATAATTCTGGTGTAGATGCTGCTTTAGAAACATATCGCAAAGGTGCAAACGTAACCATGGTTGTACGCAGCGGCGATCTCGGCCCTCATGTGAAATATTGGGTACGTCCGGATATACAAAACAGGATTAAAGAAGGTGAAGTTAAAGCACTTTTCAATTCTGAATTAATTGAAATAAGGGAGGGGGAAGTAGATATCAAAACACCAGAGGGAATAAAAACCATCCCAAATGATTTTGTAATTGCGATGACGGGTTACCAACCAGATTTTAACATGTTAAGAAAATTCGGTATCGAATTGCCCGAAACACTTTGCCCGGCTTATAACGAAGAAACCATGGAAACCAATGTAAAAGGTTTGTATCTGGCGGGCGTAGTTTGTGGCGGATTAGATACGCACAAGCTTTTTATCGAAAACTCGAGGGTACATGCCGAAATGATAGTGAAAAATATTTTGAGTTAAATTTCTTACGAAGTTTAGCCTGGGGATTAGCGATGGAAAAACTTCGTAAGGTTATAAGACTGCGTTCGATTAATCATTTCTTTAATTTTGCCTTTAAAGCATATGCAAGGCTAGGCGCTACGTCATGCTGAACTTGTTTTACAAGTAGAATAGTATTTTCAATTGTCTTGTAGCTACTACGTGGTCAGCATCCGTTTTGCAAGATATTAGTTAAATAGATCCTGAAATAAATTCAGGATGACGATCCTCCTGATATTACTAAATCAATGAGCTGGAATCTTTAACGTACTTTCCACAAAACCTTCAATAGCCTTTTCTACACTAGGCAAATCTTTGGAGGTAATATAAGATCCCATTACATGATTCCCTGCATCAGGGATGGCCACTTTTCTTTTTAAGTTGTTTGGCGTGCCGAGTTCATCAAACATCTTTAACATGGCATCTACACGAACAACGGGATCCTGTTCAAGTTCATTTTTGTAATAGTAGAGCATTAAAACGGGCTGTTTTACCTTTTTAAAAGTTGTTTTTACCATACTGCTCTCAATAAATTCTTCCAGTTCTACTAACGATTCAAGACGGTAATTGGTGTACCAGTATTTTTTATATTCGTCGGTGCGATCGTCTACTTTACGTTCATCGCCACCTACAACCTTTCTGGCAATTTGTAGCCCCCAGGGGTTGTTCAAAAGCCAGGCATTTTTATCGTTGATGGCTACATTTGGTGATAACAAGATTAAACTGTTAATTTCAGGATAGGTTGCCGCTAATTTTAAGGCAACCGTACCTCCTGTAGAAGTGCCCACTAAAATTACTTTTTTGCCTAATTTCTTACCAATGGCATAAGCTTGTTTGCTGGTTTCCCAAAGGCGATCGGCGGTAAAATATTGCATGGGAGCCAGTGTATCAATGCCGTGATCGGCCAATCGGGCGAGGTATAAATTGGCATTTAATTCTTTGGCTAAATTTAAATAGACCGGATTGCCTTCAGTTTTTGATGCCGAAAAGCCATGCAAGTAAACAATGGCATATTCGGTTTGCTGATGAAGGGTATCGGCCCAGATAATTTCTGCTTCATTGCCTGGCTTTATTTTATGCATCGATTCGATACTGGCTACATAACGGTCTAAATCTTCCAGATCGGGAACCTGGGTGAGTTCTTTGTTGTACACCGGCTTTTTGGGTTTTGGTCCCAATAAGTAGCCTGCAACAATTAATGCCGAAAGGCCGATAAGTACTTTGTAGCGTTTTTTCATCGTACAGTTAATATTGGTTTAAATGTAAAATTTGAAACTAAATAAAGCTAATATTTTTGAGGAATTAATTTCCATATTGAGGGGCTTTTGCCTGCACTTACCCCATAATGTTAAACCTGATAGCGCCAAATAGCCCACAGCCCGAAGCATGAGGGCGAGGACTATGGGCAATAGCAGGGCGAAAGATGTTAAGGATTACTGGCCATTGCTTTTCAAATCCTAATAATACGACTACACATTACCTTTTTATGGGAAATTAGCTTAAGTTTGCAATCAAAATTTTTCGACTTAATGCCGGGAATCGAACAGATAAAAACACCTATTGCTGCTGATATTAAAGCGTTTGAAAAAACCTTTAAAGAATCTATGCATAGCGACGCACCGTTGCTGGATAGGATTACCCATTATATTGTAAAGCAAAAGGGCAAACAAATGCGGCCAATGTTCGTGTTTTTTGCGGCTAAACTATGCGGTGGAATTACAGAGTCAACCCATCGTGGAGCTGCTTTGGTAGAGCTTTTACACACCGCTACTTTAGTGCATGATGATGTGGTAGACAATGCTTACGAGCGCCGTGGTTTTTTCTCTATCAATGCTTTATGGAAAAACAAGATTGCCGTTTTGGTTGGCGATTACCTCCTGGCTAAAGGATTGTTGCTTTCGGTAAACAATAATGAACACCGTTTGTTACAGATTGTATCGGAAGCGGTGAAACAGATGAGTGAGGGCGAATTGTTGCAGGTAGAAAAGGTACGGAGAATGGATATTTCGGAAGATTTATATTTTGATGTAATCCGACAGAAAACAGCTTCTTTAATTGCTTCTTGTTGTGCGGCGGGTGCTGCTTCGGCTGGTGCGGATGATGAAACGATAGAAAAAATGCGCTTGTTTGGCGAAAAAGTAGGAATTGCCTTTCAGATTAAGGATGATACCTTCGATTTTGGAACAGATGATGTAGGCAAACCTTTGGGGATTGATATTAAAGAGAAGAAAGTAACGCTGCCTTTAATTTATGCACTGAACAAAGCCGAAAAAACTGAACGTAAAAAAATAATCAACCTGGTGAAAAACCATCAGGATGATCCGGTTAAAATTCAGCAGATCATTGATTTCGTAAATGCCCAGGAAGGTGTGTATTACGCCAATCAGAAAATGCAGGAATACCAGAAAGAGGCATTTGATATTTTGCACAGTTTTGAGGCTGGCGAAGCACGAACTGGTTTAGAACAACTTGTACTGTACACTACTGAACGTAAAAAATAATGGGTAACGAATTACTTTTTAGCTTAGGTTTTCTCCTTTTTATTGTACTGATTCTCGCTTTAGATCTTGGTCTTTTTAGCAGGAAAGAGCATATAGTAAGCTTAAAACAGGCTGGAGTAATGAGTTTAATTATGGTGGCTTTGGCTATCGGTTTTTACTTTATTCTGTTAACCGAAGGACACCAGCTTCATGGAATAAAAGATTTTGCCCACCTACAACAAATTGTAACGCAGCACCAGCACCATATTAAATTAATCCCTAATGATTTTGAAGGCAGTTTAGCGGTTTATAAACAAAACCTTGGGCTTGAATTTTTAACCGGGTATGTGATTGAATATGCCCTTTCGGTAGATAATATCTTTGTGATTGTGCTCGTTTTTTCTGCCTTTGCCGTTGAAGAAAAATATTACCACCGCGTATTATTCTGGGGCATTTTGGGCGCCATTATCATGCGTTTCATCTTCATTTTTGTTGGTGCAGCACTAATTGCAAAATTTGCCTGGATACTCTATTTGTTTGGCGCTTTCCTTGTTTTTACGGGCATAAAAATGTTCTTCAGTAAAGATGAAGATGATAAGATTGATCCTGAAAATCACCCTGTGGTAAAATGGGCCTCGAAAATATTTTCTATCCACCCCAAGTATGAGGGCAAAAAATTCTTCGTAAAAATTAACCATAAAACGCTGGTGACGCCATTATTTTTGGTACTGCTGATTGTTGAATTTACCGATTTGTTATTCGCGGTCGATTCTATTCCAGCTATTTTTGCGGTAACAAAAGATCCTTACATTGTATTCTTTTCCAATATTTTTGCCATCATGGGTTTACGGTCTATGTTCTTCTTATTGGTGAATATCATTCATAAATTCCATTATTTAAAAACCGGATTAGCCATATTATTGGCCTTTATCGGCGTAAAAATGTTAGGGCATACCTATCTGGAAAAATGGGGTTTCACCACGGAGCATTCGCTTATCATTATATTGAGTATCTTGGTGATGAGCATTGTGGCTTCATTGGTTTTTCCGAAGAAAAAAGTGCAGGTAAAGCCTTAGTTTTATCGTTTTTGTCATTCTGAGCGCAGCGAAGAATCTGTTTCATCGGTTGCAGATGCTTCGTGCCTCAGCATGACAGCAAATAAGGGTTGGTGCGATAGACAATTAGTTCACCCCAAAGCAAAATATACGTTACAGCTAGCAATCTCTAGCTAAAATTTGTACTTTCAGCAACTAAAACTATTATTCTTAATGAAATATCTTTTCTCTGCAGCGCTTCTTTGTACAGGATTATTTGCAAATGCACAGGATAAATTCGGCGATGTTTTTACCAAAATCAACACCGATGTACAGCAAAACTCAAAAGCTTATCAAACACTTAAATACGAAACCGAAACCATCGGTCATCGTTTAACAGGTTCTACAAACGGCGCAAAAGCCGAGCAGTATGCTTTCGATTTATTAAAATCTTACGGTTGTGACGTGAAATTTCAACCTTTTGAAGTAGAAAGTTGGGCAAGGAAAACGATTAATGTAGAAATTGGTAATGATAAAAACAGTCTGACGAAAATGAAGGCTGTTACCTTAGCACATTCGCCAGTAAGTGCGGATGTTACTGGCGAAATTGTAGATGCAGGAAATGGACTGGAAGCAGATTATCAGACTAGTCCAGAGAAGTTTAAAGGTAAAATTGCCCTGATTTATTTAGGTGTATTATCAGGTTCTCCGGCCGGAACCAAATCATTGCACCGCTCAGAAAAGACTGCCATTGCAACAAAATATGGTGCGATTGGTGTAATCATCATCAATACGGTAAAAGGTGGAGTGCTTTTAACCGGAACTGCTTCGGTAACAGGTAAGTTGATCTCTATTCCTGCTATTTGTATTGGTTTAGAAGATGGTACAGCTTTGAAGGAAAAAATTAAATCACAACCGCAGATCGCGCATATTGCCATGACTAATTTCTCGGGTTTAATCAAAGCGAGAAACGTAGTGGCCACTTTTAAAGGAACCGAGTTGCCTAAGGATAAAATTGTAGTCGGCGGACATTTAGATAGCTGGGATTTAGCAACCGGTGCAATCGACAATGGAATTGGTTCTTTTGCCATTATGGATATGGCGCGTACTTTTAAAAAACTGAATTTAAAAACGAAACGTACCGTAGAGTTTGTGCTGTTTATGGGCGAAGAGCAAGGTTTGTTAGGCTCTAAAGCATATATCGATCAGGCGAAGAAAGACAACACGTTAAGCCAGGTTAAGTTTATGTTGAACTACGACATGACCAACGATCCGAAGGGTTTCTCTACCTCAAGATCAGAAATGAAAGAGCTGTTTACTGCCTGGGGAGCTGATATTGTAAAAATTGATACCGGATTTAAAAACCTGTTTAATGCTGGAGCGGGTTTACACAGCGATCACCAACCTTTTATGTTAGAAGGTATTCCTACTGGTGGGGGTTTCGGTGGTAAACTACCAAATAATTCTGGTCCGTTTTATCATTCAGATGGCGATAGTTTTAAACTGGTTGATGAGCAGGAATTGAAAAATACGGTACGGTACAGTGCCATGTTGACTTATGCTTTAGCCAATACACCAAAAATCCCGGTGGGTGTTCAAGGTGAAGAAGAATTAAGAACTTTCTTAGAATCTCAAAACCTAAAGGAACCTTTGAGTATTGCTGGCGAGTGGAGGTGGAAGTAATTTCATAGATTTTCTCGCCTTTTCCTTACGGGTTGATTACACAGATTTTGGGATTACACCGACTTTTATACAGTTAATTCGCGTAAGACAATTCGTCATTTCGACCGTAGTGGAGAAATCTTTGAGAACTGCCTTAAAAGATTTCTCGACTTCGCTGCGCTCCGCTCGAAATGACGGAAATAAAATTATACGCGGAATTTTTCCAACCGAAGCCTGCTGTAAACTAATTTAATACAATTACCCAAATCAGCGCTACCCGCTAATATAGCTTTCCAATTGCGAAATGGTCTGTTTTTGATCGGCAATAATAAATTTTACCACATCACCGATGGATACCATACCTTTTACTTCGTCGTTTTCTACAACAGGTAAATGGCGGATGTGTTTATCGGTCATCAGCTCCATGCAATAATCGATACTGTCGCTTAAACTTATGACGATCGGATTGGCCGTCATTGCTTCTTTAATCAGCGTATCTTTTGATGATTTACCCTGAAGGATGATTTTTCTGGCGTAATCGCGTTCCGTAAAAATGCCGTGTAGCCGATCGTTTTCCATGACCAATACCGCGCTGATGTTCTTTTCTGTCATTACCTTTAAGGCATCTAAAACAGAAATATTTTCTGATACCGAGATAATCCGTACCTGTTTGGTATCTAACAAGTGTTTTACGCTTTTCATAAAACTTAATTTGGTTATAACAATTTAAGAAATAATTAGCTGTAAATCAAAGTTATATTTAAGTTTAATTTGATTCTTTTTCAGTGTTTGCAGTCCCATCGCTATAAAGTTTTAACAGTTCAGATAGTTTTTTATTTCCAATGTCGAATCCCGATAGCTCGAAATCGTGCATGTATCCATCAACCCTATACTGCAAGTGATAGCTGCTGTTTTTCCCAATGCCTATTTTTACAACTTTTGCATTACTGATATTTTTCCAGCTGTAAAATGAAGCGCCTGCTGTCATTAAACCATTGTAGTTTATCACGATTTGGATTTTCCTGTTCATGATATTTTTAATGGCTATGTAAAGCGTATGTGTTCCGGCAAGAATCAACATTGTACCCATAAATTTTCTAAACAGTGAACCGAAAGTGAAAAAATACTTGTCTGGTACTAGTATTATAGTAAGTGCCAGGCCGATCATAAATACCGCTAAAAGAACATTTAAAAATTGTTTAAATCTTGAGAATCGAATGATCGTTTCAGGCGGTATTTCCATATCATCTTTAGCAGTGAGGCTATAAACTTAATTACTTTAACAATTTAAGGAATAATTAGCTGTAGTTCAATTTTATTCTAACACATTTCAGCTTATATACAGCGTAAATTTTATGTGATCTAAACCTGACAGGAACGGCAGCCTCCGTCTCGATTTTACATCGGGATTCATCGGAGCTATAGTGGATGGCAGGACCGAAGCTGAGCTAAGAACTACAAGATCTGCTTTTCAAAAAAAATAGCTAAGACATGAAGTATTGGAGCTTGTGGTGAAAAAATAGAAGTACTATTTTACAATCTGTAAACCTGCTTGCTCTTTTAATTATTTGGCTTTCACAAAGGGATGTGGTAACTTTGCATTTCATTTTAAAACAAATAATTATGTCATCAGTAGAGACTTCTTATATCCCTTACAAAGTTAAGGACATTTCACTGGCAGAATGGGGCCGTAAAGAAATCGAATTAGCCGAAGCAGAAATGCCAGGTTTAATGAGTTTACGTAAAGAATTCGGTCCAACACAACCATTAAAAGGTGCGCGTATTGCAGGCTGTCTGCACATGACCATCCAAACGGCTGTATTAATCGAAACATTAACTGCACTGGGTGCTGAAGTTACCTGGTCTTCTTGCAATATTTTTTCTACACAAGATCACGCCGCGGCTGCAATTGCTGCTGCTGGTATTCAGGTTTATGCCTGGAAAGGTTTAAACGAAGAAGAATTCGATTGGTGTATTGAGCAAACTTTACACTTCGGTCCGGAGCAACAACCATTAAACATGATTTTGGATGATGGTGGCGATTTAACCAACATGGTTTTTGATAAATACCCTGAGCTAATTGCAGCTATTAAAGGTTTATCAGAAGAAACCACCACTGGTGTTCACCGTTTATACGAAAGAATGAAAAACGGAACATTGCACTTACCTGCAATTAACGTAAACGATTCAGTTACCAAATCTAAATTCGATAACAAATACGGATGTCGTGAGTCATTGGTTGATGCGATCCGTCGTGCTACTGATGTAATGATGGCTGGTAAAGTGGCTGTTGTTTGTGGTTATGGCGATGTGGGTAAAGGTTCGGCAGAATCGTTAAGCTCGCAAGGTGTACGTGTTATTGTTACCGAAATTGACCCGATCTGTGCTTTACAGGCTGCAATGGAAGGTTACGAAGTTAAAAAATTAGCTACTGCAATTAAAGAAGCTGATATCGTGGTAACCACAACCGGTAACTGTGATATCGTTCGTGAACAACATTTCAGAGCATTAAAAGATAAAGCGATTGTTTGTAACATTGGTCACTTCGATAACGAAATCGATATGGCCTGGTTAAACGGCGCTTATGGCCATACTAAAGTGGAGATTAAACCACAGGTTGATAAATATACCATCGACGGTAAAGATGTAATTATTCTGGCCGAAGGCCGTTTGGTTAACTTAGGTTGTGCAACTGGTCACCCAAGTTTTGTAATGAGTAACTCATTCACCAACCAAACTTTAGCTCAATTAGAACTTTGGACCAACACTGGTGCTTACGAAAACAAAGTTTATACTTTGCCTAAACATTTAGATGAAAAAGTAGCACGTTTACACTTAGAAAAAATCGGTGTAGAGCTAGATGTTTTAGATCAACACCAGGCTGATTATATCGGTGTACCGGTAGAAGGTCCTTTTAAAGCAGATACATACAGATACTAGTTCAGTTTACAGTTTTCAGTTCGCAGTAACTGAAAATTAATAATATCAAAGGGATGTGCAAATTTTGCATATCCCTTTTTTTTATTCCCCTCTCCCAGGGGGGGTGCCTGTAAGGCGGGGTGTCCCTGAGATTAGGTGAGTTTCTTATTTTTTAGAAAACGTTAATACAGTGGTTCTTCGGAGGTTTCAGTCCTGCTGTACACTTTATCCCGATGGAAGAATCGGGATGTTCGTTTCCATCAGGTTTATTTTACAAAGAATTGTGGTTCTTTTGCCCTTGAAAACTTACATTTGAAAAAAGAAGAAATGATGAAAAAGTTAATATTTGCTTTAATTCTTTGTGTATTTGCTATTTCTGTAAATGCCCAAACCACGCCTCAAAAAGCTGCATCAGCAAAAGTAATCACCAAACAAACGGTAGATATTGCCTGTGGCGAATGCCAGTTTAAAATGAAAGGTAAAGATTGCGAGTTAGCAGTGAAAATAGATGGTAAATCTTATTTTGTTGACGGAAAAGGTATTGATGATTTTGGTGATGCCCATGGCGAACATGGTTTTTGCAACGCGGTAAGTAAAGCAGAAGTTACCGGCGAAATTGTGAGTAACCGTTTTAAGGCAACTTCGATAAAATTACTGCCAGTTAAGAAGTAGTTTTACCGCAAAGAAAGCAAAGTTTTTCGCAAAGTGACGCTAACCGGATTAAAAACTATCTGAACCCAGCTTTGCGTGCTCCGCGCCTTTCCTCTGTGTCCTTTGCGGTTAAAAGCAGGCTATTCGAATTCCTTTTCCAAGCCTTGTCTTAAGTCGAAAAGCAACCATTGTTTGTTTTTTACATCTGCCAGCCTGGTTTTTAATAACTGGATGAAATCTTTCACGCCAATTTCTTCATTCCCATTGCCGTGGATCAATACAATACTGCCGGTATTAGGTTGTTGTCCCTTGGCCAGCCAGGCATCACTCCCTACAGGAATTAATCCATAGGCTTCAATCTTTTCTACAATGGTCTTATCCGATACCAAACCGGGGAAACGGAAAAATACAGATGGTGTTAAACCATTTTTAAGCATCAATTTTTCGTTCTCCAATACTTCCACGTCTAAATTTGTTCCTGGAGCCAACAGAAAGTTTTCGGCTAAAGGCAGTTTATTTACTTCGTGGTTGTAGGTATGGTTTATCCAGGTGATGTCCAGTTCTTTTTTTGCTACCAGACTTTTCAGCCAGTTCAGGTCATCCTGATGCTTTAGCATCCATTTACCAGAAACAGAAACGGCTAGAGGGGCAGGCTGTTCTATCTTTTTAAATTTCATCAAAAACAGATTGAAAAATAATCCTGTCTAAAGCTTTATGCGATGGACAAAGATCGATGGTTAAGGTAATTCCTTTTTCGTTCGGAATGGCATGATCGATTCCTGCATCTTGAAGCTGGAGGTCTTTAGCCGCAGCGGCTTCGATTGATTTTATATAAGCCGTGTTTTTAAAAATCGCCAGTACATTCTGATACTGTAAGCTACTCGTGGAATAATTGCTGGCCAGATCTACTTTGGTATCTAAAGTTTCGGGATTCACCAACAATAAATATTTTTGATTATTGGCGGTGAAACTTCTGAATGCAATCAGTTTTTCATTAGCGTGTATGGCTACGGCAAAATTTACTTTATAGCGTTTAACATCATCGAAATTTTGTGCCAAAACTTTAACGCCAAAAAAGCTTATGGAAAAAATAATGAGGAGCAAAGATTTAGATAACTTCATATTTCCTTATTTAAAATCTTTCTAATTTAAGCCAAATCCATTATCTTTACAAACATCGCCATGAACAAAGAAAAAGTAAAATTATGGTTTAAACGGGTGGGGCTAGTTGGGTTTTTATTCTTCCTGATTAAAGGGTTGATCTGGCTTGTGGTGTTCTATGTTATCGGTAAAAACGTTACTTAATTGGTTCATTTGTTCACTGGTCATTCGTTCATTAGTCCGTGCCAATTACATAACTAAGTCTTTTAAGTCAATCGTCATCCTGAACTTGTTTCAGGATCCTCATTTGTAATCTATTCTTGAGGCATGAAACTTAGCTGTTCTCAGATGACAAGGTGGTCAAAAATTATGAGCAATTTAATCATGCTGTTTTTTCTTAATGCCCCTAATTCCTTCATGGTGAAGGTATTTTTTACCATTAAGCAGTTAAGAAAGTTAAGCTAGATTTTTGTGATCAAACTAGTTGTTCTTAGGTGACTAAGTGGTCGAAAAACAAAGCGTAATTTAAATCATTTGGTTTTTTCTTAATGCCCTTAATTCCTTAGTGGTGAAGCTATTTTTTACCATTGAGCAGTTAAGAAAGTTAAGCTGGATTTTGTGATCAAACTAGTGTTCTTAGGTGACTAAGTGGTCAAAAATTATGAGCAATTTTAATCATTCGGTTTTTTCTTAATGCCCTTAATTTCTTAATGGTGAAGGTATTTTACCATTAAGCAGTTAAGAAAGTTAAGCTGGATTTTGTGATCAAACTAGTTGTTCTTAGGTGACTAAGGTGGTTAAAATCATGAGCAATTTAATCCTGCGGTTTTATCTTATACTCTTAATTCCTTAATGGTGCAGAAATCTACCTAAAAGTAAATAACATATTCGCGAGGAAATTCCACACGAAAACAATTACTATTGCAAAGAATTTGGCCACATAAAAATTAGTTCCGTTTTTTCTTTGATGAAAGAGGTAAATAATAAAGGTATTTAGTCCTAAACCGATTAAACTCACCACTAAAAATTTGCTAAATTCTGTTCCCCAATGGCTATTGGTGCTCTGGAATGTCCATACGCGGTTAATGAGGTAGTTGTTGGTTACTGCCAAAGTAAAACCGATGGCATTAGAAATGTACTTATTTATCTTGATTTTCTCCTTACACAACCAGGTGGCGCCAAAATCGATTGCCATGCCGAGGAAACCTGTTAATCCAAATTTTAAGATGCGGAAGAATAAATCCATGTTAATGTATTTTAACCAGATAAAAGTGTTCTAAAACCTGAGGGCGAGTTTTCACGTTTAAAAATTTACCAGTCAGTTTCGTGGTATGAAAATATTCAAACGATTTTAGAATTTCAGCGTTGTATTCACTTTTCAATTTTGGCAGCTCCTGTTCCGAAATATAAATAACCAAATCTTTTAAGTGTTTTGATTTGTCGAGATCGTTGTAGTTATGCAGATATTTTACTTCTCCGGGCGCATAAAAATCAAAAGAGAAGGCATCTATATAATTTAATACTGCAGGTTTAGCAGCCGGATAATTTTGCTTTAACCAATTACCGGCCTGCATACCCGATTGATATTTTAAAAGAGATGGATAGAAAAAAACAAAGAGAAATACCATTAATCCAATTGATAAAAAAGCACTTCTGGCAATAATGGTTTCCAATAGAATGCCTTTAAACAGCAAGAATGAGATGGCGAAAACAACAATCAGAATCCCGATAATTAAATACGGGTTTTCGAACCCAAAGAAAAAGGTTAAGATGGAAAGTAAGGCAATAACTAAAATGAAAATGATGTTCTGGATAAAAAAGAAGGTTTTTAAGCCTTTGCTGCCAAGCTTCTTTAAGTACAGGGCTGTGATGATCGAAAACTGGGGAAAGATGATCAGGATATAATGGGGCAACTGAAATTTAGAAAGCGAAAAGATTAGAAAAGTAACCGCTGCACTTGCCCAGATCATCATGCTTTCGGGCGCTAAAGCAATTCTGTTTTTCTTTTGAAAAAGATTCACAACAGCCGTATAGAACAATACCGACCAAGGGAGAAATGCCCAGAGGGTAGTGTGTAGAAAAAATGAAATATCACCTTTCCCCTTAATTGGTCCATTATTAAAAAAACGCCCAAACTGACTGTCCCAGAAGAAGAATTTTAAGCCTGAAACACCTGTTCTTTCGAAAACAATTTTTTCAGGATGCAGATCGAATTGCGTGTAAAGCGAATACAGTTCTGGGGTAATGAAAACAAAAATCAAAAGGATAGCGATATACCATTTTGGTTTTAAAAGCTGCTGGTATTGTTTCGTAAGCAACCAATAAATAATGAAGCCCGCAAATACAGGGATCAGCACAAAAATTCCTTTGATTAATATCGCGCAGGCAGCAAAAAATGAACCTGCTACAATGTGCCAAAAAGAATTTTGGTGTGCCTTATAATAGTGGTAAATAGAGGCCAATGTGAAAGTGGTGAGGTAAATTTCGGCCCTCACATCAAAGGTAGAAGTAATAATATGTAATGCACTCAGAAAAATCACTGCGCTAATTAATCCGGTTTTTTCATCGTATATATCTTTGGCTAATTTGTATAAATACCACGCTCCCAGTAAACCGAACAGAAATGACGGTAATTTATAGGCAAAGGACGAAATACCAAAAATTTTAAAAGATGCTGCAGAAATCCAAAAAGTGAGGTGGGGTTTATCCAGCCAATCTGCCCCACGACCGTAAAGGTTAAACCAATCTTTAAAAAGGATGATGTTTTTAGACATGGAGGCATACAATGCTCCATCGGGCTCCATCACGCCTCCAAAAAGTGCTGGGATACTTGCAATTGCGAGTAAAACGATCAGGGATTTATATAATGTTGTATCTTTTAATTTCATTTACAAGAAGCAAATATGAGCAAAAAAAAGTCAATTTTTTTTAAGCTTTAAGATTAACAAAGGCAAAGCCTTATCTTTGCTTCATGACAAAGTTATCGGTTAATATCAATAAAATTGCTACACTTCGCAACAGTCGCGGAGGTAATAATCCTGATTTAGTTAAAGTTGCATTAGATTGTGAACGTTTCGGCGCTCAGGGAATTACAGTGCACCCACGCCCTGATGAACGCCATATTCGTTATCAGGATGTTTATGATTTAAAAGCTGTTATTGCTACTGAATTTAATATTGAAGGAAATTGTAAGGAAGATAAATTTGTCGATCTGGTTTTGGCCAACAAACCTGCGCAGGTTACTTTGGTGCCGGATGCCGAAGGTCAGATTACCTCTAATCATGGTTGGGATACAGTAAAACATAAAGATTACCTGAAAGAAATGGTTGCCGTCTTCCAGAAAGAAGGCATCCGTGTTTCTATTTTTGTAGATCCGCAGGTAGAAATGGTTGAAGGTGCAGTAGAAACCGGAACAGACCGTATTGAATTGTACACAGAGGCTTATGCGCATAATTATTTTGCCGATCGCGAGAAGGCTGTAGTGAGTTATATTGCGGCAGCACACCATGCTAACAAATTAGGCTTGGGAATTAATGCAGGTCACGATCTTGATTTACATAACCTGCATTATTTTGCACAGAGCACCCCCGGTTTACTGGAAGTTTCTATTGGTCACGCTTTAATTAGCGATGCACTTTACCTGGGCTTAGAAACAACCATTCAGAAATATTTGCAACAATTGGCTTAGTTATAACCGCAAAGACTGCAAAGAAGAAGTGCACAAAGAACGCAAAGTTAGGTGCGTCGGTTTAATCAAGCTCAGCGCTTCTTTGCAAAACACATAGCGTCCTTAGCGGTTAAAAAAGAAATATATGTTAAAAGGAATTCTCCTTGTTTTTTTCGGTGCCTGCAGTTTTGGTATCCTTTCTACTTTTGTTAAACTTGCTTACCATGAGGGCTATACCTTGGGTGATGTTACCGGTGCCCAGGCGTTCTTCGGAGCGGTGATTTTATGGGTGCTGTTTTTCTTCCAGAGCCGAACTGCTGGCTATAAAGCTAAAGCGACGGTTATTAAAACACCCTGGTGGAAAATGGTGCTGGCAGGAACCTGTACCGGTTTGGTAAGTATTTTTTACTATCAGTGTGTAAAACTTGTACCCAACTCGGTTGCTATTATTCTGTTGATGCAGTTTATTTGGATGAGTATTTTAATGGAGTACCTTATTTTTAAAAAGAAACCCACAGGCTTACAATTTCTGGCCATCTTATTGGTTTTAGGCGGAACGGTTTTAGCCAGCGGAATGGCAGAAACAAGTATTGAAAGTATGGATTTAAAGGGTATAGGTTTCGGATTATTGGCCGCAATCTGTTATGCCGGCTTTTTGTTGCTGAGTGGTAAGATTGGGAATGAATATGCTCCACTACAAAAAAGTGCGCTGATGATTACCGGTGCTTGTATGTTGATCTTCATTATTTTTCCGCCAACATTCTTATTTAATGGTGCCTTAACAGGAAGTTTATTGAAATGGGGTTTGATCATCTCCGTTTTCGGTACAGTTATTCCTCCATTATTTTATGCTGAAGGCGTACCCAGAATCGGGACGGCCATTAGTTCGATATTAAGTGCTGCAGAATTACCTGTTGCCGTAATGATGGCTGGTTTTGTGTTACAAGAACAGGTATCGTTTTTGAGGTGGGTTGGTGTTGTGGTAATTTTGTCGGCGATGGTTTTGCCTAACCTGAAATACTTAAAGCGAGATTAATCTCGCTTTTTACCGCAAAGAGCACCGAGTGAAGACGCAGAGGGCACAAAGTAGAGCTTTTGAAATTATTGTTATGCAATGAATGCAAACTTAGTGTTCTTGGTGCCTTTGTGGTTTAAGCCTTGAAGATTAATAAACTTCGCGTTCTTTGCGGTTAAACTAAAATTAAATATCTTTAAAAAGCATAAAGCGTTTACACATGAAAAAATTTACTGTTTATATCTTATCTGTTATCATCATTGGCTTAGCCGGATGTAAAACCAAAACTACCATCAATCAGGACGAGGCTGCTGAGGTAATCACTGATTATTTAAAAGCTAACCCCGAATATAAAACTACACGTTTCAACTTTGGGGAAATAAAATTTAACAGTACAAACGACATGTTTGAGCTTGGTAAATATAAAACTTTAGCGAGTAAAGGCTTGGTGACATTGGATTTGAAAGCAGCTAAAAAGAAGTTCCTTTCAAAAGATAGCAGTTTCGTTTATCAGATTACTTTAACTGACAAAGCGAGCCCATTGGTGTTGAAACAGGATGGAGATAAGGCAACCGTAAAAGTGGTAGAATATGTTTTAGCCGATGAAAAGCCTGTAGATTTTGCGCAGGTAAACTCGAGCACTGCAAAAGTTACCGTATCACTTAAAATGACAACTACCGATTTTGAACCCTTTGATAAAGACGCCAATAAAAACAGCAACTTCATTACCAAAACCTATAAATTAAAGTTGAGCAAAGATGAGGGCTGGAAAGTGCAGAAATAGCTAAAAGACTAAAGTTGAAAGACCAAAGATAAGAGCGTAATGCCTAATGCGCCCTGCAACCTCTGTTTCTTGTATTGTCTTGCGTGTTTAAACCCGACAGCAGCGAAAATCCTTTTTGTTTGCAGCAACCTTCAGCATGACAATGGAGTAGCAAAAAGATTGTAGCGAATGGCGGGAACAGACTTGAATTTTAGCACAGCCATTGCTTTTCAAACTTATATGATATGCAAAAATTAATTGCGAATTTTTTCCCACAGATAGGTTTTAATCTTCTTAAAAAAATCTTCTTTTTTTGGTTTTTCCTTACCATCATGAGTTAAATCATTGTCGTAATGCTTTTGGAGTTCAGTAGCATAATCTTTTTGAGATTGATTGCCTGAATTTAGCATCTCAATAAAGCGAACCACATTCGAATTCAGTGTACTGTTAAATGAAACGGCATAATACTCGCTCCGTTCAGATGGGGTTTTATTGTTATTGATTTCGTCTGAACCGTTTTCTGCAAAGCAATCGGCATGAAGAATTAAAGGGTTTAATTTTTTTAATCTTTGCGTGCCTTTGCGTTCATTTCTCCAGGGATGTTCGTTTTTATAAAGTTGAGCAAGTAGGAAATCTTTTCTCCAAAGTGTAATCTGGTGCGACATTAGAAATTGTGATGCTACATTGTCAAGCGCTGCAATATTAAATCCTTCGATAAAATTAGCCGTTTCTTTGGTTTTGTAAACGCTTGAACTATGGAGCTTAACCTGTTGCCAGCCGTTTTTATTAGCCTGTTCGAACAGGATTGTAAAAAATTTAGGATTAACCAGTTTACTTAACCACATATCTTCCTGGAAATAGAGGATATACTCCTCTTCTAAATTTGTTAATAGTGTTATTAAACGGTCGGCCCATTCGCCCTCACCTGATTTGATATTTCTAAAACCATTCACTTCCACTTCTTTTACTTCCGTAGCGAAATAATAGTTGCATGGTATTTTAAAATCCCAGTTTTCTGAGAAAGCGTAATCAAAACCTTTATAAAGAAATTCATAACGATCGCAGGCATGAACTAAAAGTGCGACGTTATTTTTAGCTATTGGCATAAGTAGGGCATGGTAGGTAAAATGCTTTTCAAATTTATAAAAATGCTTTTCCCCTTTCCTTTAGTAGCTGATATTTTACGTTGCAGACCTCTATTGATTTAGCGCAATTAGTTTCAAAAAGATTGAAGTTAACCATGGCGACAAACTTAAATTTCAGTACAGTTACTGCTTTCCAAATAATCAGTTAATGTATTAAAAATGAACAAACGTTTGTCTTCCTGTTTATGCATAAAATCTATCTACTTTGTCGCTTTTAAGTATAAATAGGACACCTTTTTTACACTGATTGATAGTGAAATACAGCTTCGTTTTTGCTACCTTTGCACGCAAATTTATTATTCATACCGCATGAGCTTAAATATCCATTACAAGGAAGATTTTCAAAATCGTCATATTGCACCAAATGAGGCAGATACAGCCGAAATGTTGCAAGCTGTTGGCGTAAATTCTATTGATGAGCTGATTGAACAAACTGTTCCGACAACAATTAGGTTAAAACAGCCTTTAAACTTGCCTGCAGCGAAATCAGAAACTGAATATCTTGGTGCTTTAAAACAAACTTCATTGTTGAATAAAGTTTTCAAAAGCTTTATCGGTCAAGGTTATTATGATACCATTACCCCAGGTGTAATTTTACGTAACGTATTCGAAAACCCAGGATGGTACACACAATATACGCCATACCAGGCAGAAATTGCTCAAGGTCGTTTACAGGCTTTGTTAAATTTCCAAACCATGGTTATCGATTTAACCGGAATGGAAATTGCCAACGCATCTTTATTGGATGAAGGTACTGCTGCTGCCGAGGCGATGTTTATGCAATACAGCTTGCGTAAAAATCAGGCAGCTAAAAAGTTCTTCGTTTCAGAATTGCTTTTCCCTCAAACAATCGATATTTTAAAAACACGTGCTAATCCTTATGGCATTGAGCTGGTTATTGGAAGTCATTTAGATTTAGTAGCTACTGAAGATTTCTTTGGTGCAATTGTTCAGTATCCGGCAGGAAACGGTGAGGTTTTCGATTACAAAGACTTTGCATCAGCGTTGCACAACCAGAATATTAAATTAACGGTAGTTGCCGATATTTTAAGCTTAACCTTATTAACGCCTCCGGGCGAGTGGGGAGCTGATGTAGTAGTTGGTACTACACAGCGTTTAGGTATACCAATGGGTTTTGGTGGGCCACATGCTGCATTTTTTGCAACTAAAGAAGAATATAAACGTAATATCCCGGGTCGTATCATTGGTGTAACCATTGATAGCCATGGCGATTATGCTTTACGTATGGCTTTGCAAACGCGCGAGCAGCATATCCGTAGAGATAAAGCAACATCAAACATCTGTACTGCACAGGCATTATTGGCCATTATGGCTGGTTTTTATGCTGCTTACCACGGTCCGAAAGGATTAAAAGCAATTGCAGAACGTACGCATGGTTTGGCCATTAGTTTAGCCTCTACCTTAAAGGGTTTAGGTTTTGAGCAGTTAAATGCTGCTTATTTCGATACGATTCGTTTCGATTTAGGCGATTTAAAAGGCGGTATCCATTCAGGATGTATCGATAACGAAATCAACTTAAACTATGTTGGTAACGTAGCAACCATTTCGTTCGATGAAACCAGCACTTTCGAAGATGTAGCTTTAATTGCTAAAATATTTGCTAAAGTCAAAGCTATCGCAGCAGATCAGGTTGAAGTGGTAGAAAATGTAGAAACCGTTATTCCAGCTACATTACAACGTACTTCTGCTTATTTAACACACCCAATCTTTAATCTGCACCATTCAGAACATGAAATGTTGCGTTACATCAAATCATTAGAAGCTAAAGATTTATCGCTTTGCCACTCGATGATTGCTTTGGGTAGCTGTACCATGAAATTAAATGCAACAGCAGAAATGATCCCGGTTACCTGGTCTCACTTCGGCCGCATCCATCCGTTTGCCCCTGCCGATCAGGTATTAGGTTATTATTCTGTTTTTAACGAACTGGATAAATGGTTAAGTGAAATTACCGGTTTCGCTGCGATGAGTTTACAGCCAAATGCTGGTGCTCAGGGCGAATATGCTGGTTTAATGGTTATCCGCGCTTATCACCATGATAGAGGCGATTTCCACCGTAACGTAGCGTTAATTCCTGCTTCGGCACATGGAACAAACCCTGCTTCTGCGGCAATGGCCGATATGAAAATTGTTGTAGTTAAATCTTTAGAAAACGGTAACATCGATGTTGAAGATTTAAAGGCAAAAGCAGAATTACACAAAGACAACTTATCGTGTTTGATGGTAACTTATCCATCTACTCACGGGGTATTTGAAGAAAGTATTATCGAAATCTGCGAAACCATTCACGCTAACGGTGGACAGGTATATATGGATGGTGCAAACATGAATGCGCAGGTTGGTTTAACAAGTCCGGCTAATATCGGTGCCGATGTTTGTCACTTAAACTTGCACAAAACATTCTGTATCCCTCATGGTGGTGGCGGTCCTGGTATGGGCCCGATCGGTGTTGCCAAACACCTGGTTCCTTATCTTCCTGGTCATACTGTGGTTGATATTGATAAAGGAAAATCAATTTCTGCAGTTTCATCTGCACCTTGGGGCTCGGCTTCGATCTTGATCATCTCTCATGCTTATATTGCGATGATGGGTGCTGAAGGTTTAACTAATGCCACTAAATATGCAATTTTAAACGCAAACTATATGAAAGCGCGTTTAGAGCAACACTACCCAGTACTTTATTCAGGTGCTCAGGGACGTTGTGCACACGAGATGATCTTAGATTGCCGTTCGTTTAAAGCGTTCGGAATCGAAGTTACCGATATTGCCAAACGTTTAATGGATTACGGTTTTCACGCACCAACGGTTTCGTTTCCGGTTGCGGGTACGTTGATGGTTGAACCTACAGAATCGGAGCCTAAACATGAATTAGACCGTTTCTGTGATGCCTTAATCGCGATTAAAAACGAAATTACCGCTGTAGAAAACGGTATATTAGATAAAATAGATAACCCATTAAAAAATGCGCCTCATACGGTTTCGGTAATTACGGCTAACGAATGGGATCATGCTTATAGCCGTCAAACAGCTGCTTTTCCACTCCCTTATGTGTTAGAACGCAAGTTCTGGCCTTCAGTTAGTCGTGTTAACGATAGCCATGGTGACAGGGCATTGATTTGTGCTTGTCCGCCGATAGAGAGTTATTTAGAAGAGATCGTACCTTAGTAAGGTAGAAGGCGGGAAGGTAGAGGGTTTAAGGTTTTTTGCAGGGTGCGTAAAGCATACAGCAGAAAATCTTAAACCTTTTTTTTGTGATTGTTACGCTGAACGTTGTTGAAGTTAAGAAGAGATCTTCTCTCGCGATATCGTCATTTCGAGCGGAGTGCAGCGAAGTCGAGAAATCTATCTCAAGATAGATCTCTCCATTCCACTGCGTTTCAGTCGAGATGACGATTTTTCTTATGAATATATCAATGGAAGATACAAAGCATTTTTTTTTGGAAACGAATGTCACTTTCCATCTGAGGCTGCAACCCTGCCATTCGCTTCAATCTTTTTGTGGTTTCTGCTCTCGTTACATCGTCATTGCGAGGAGGAACGACGAAGCAATCTTTTACTGTAAGTGCAAACAAAAAGGATTTTCGCTGCTGTCAGGTTTAGGAATGAAGGGGTTTGAAGTGTAAAGTAATAGGTCGAGAGAGCGATTCAATTATTCAATCTATCCTTAAAGATCAGCTGCTTTTGCCCCCATTTTGTCAGCTTCTTTTTCCAGGCCAGAATCATCAGTAATAACTTCATTAGATTTGAGCTGAGTGCTTGCTTTAACCCTGCCTTGTGTTTGTTGTACTACATGCCATGCTTCGTGCGGTAAATGTTCTTCCTGGCCCGATGCTAAATGGATGTCAATACCCTGTGCGTAGGCCAAAGCAGCCAATTGTGCAGGTTTATCCGAATTGAAGTGGACACGAACATCATCCATCGAAATACCCGAAAGTGCTTCAATGCCATTTTTTAACTTGTCTGGTAAATTTTTCTTAGCCATGCTTTAGTTGCCCGATTTCAATGCCTTTTATAGATCAAGGTTTCTTCCTATTTAAATAAACCTTCAGAATTAACATTATAACCTAAAACTTTAATCTGGTCGTTTTCTGCAGTTAAGGTAACTGTTTCTTTTGCTTGAAATTTTGCTCTTTCTACAACATAATATAGTACATACTTTGCAGATGGATTTGAGCCTCTGATTACTTTCGTTTCCCAGTGATCTAACTTTTTGTTTTTTATTTCACCTAGCTTGTTTACAGCCCCGGTTAAATAGTCATTTAATTTTTGTGTGCTGGTTGTTGCTTTAAATTGATCGCTAAGAAGAGGGCTTAGATTTTTCAAATCATTTTTCTCAACCAAAGCGTAAAATTGATCTGCTACTTTCTCTGCATCTTTTTTATCTTCCTCGCGATTGAGGTAAGCGCTATTAAAGTTGCATCCGGTTAAGGTAAAAAATAAGCATAGTAGGTACAGAGCAGCGTAAAATTTATTTTTCATGAATGGGTCTGGATTTTAATTTTTTAAAGATATGATATTATTTTTTCTAGAACGGAAAACCTTATGCCTTAAACCTTCAGCCTTCTACCTTTCTATATTTCACATTAAAAAGTAAACAAATTAAACCTTCACTACAATTGTGCAGTCAATAGAATGATTTTAAATAAATCCGATTACTTTTGAAAAAACTTAACATAGGTCAATAACAAGAGATCGGCAGTTAATCTATATTTGTATCAAATTTTAAAAAACCAGAAAATGAAATTAAAAATTAGCTCAATTTTTTTATTAGTAGCAGTAGTAGCCTTGTCAGCTTTTAAAAACCCTACTAAACCAGTAACTTATACTGTAGATGCAGCAAAATCGACCATCACTTGGGTTGGTAAAAAAGTAACAGGTTCTCACAACGGAACTGTAGCGTTACAATCAGGTACTTTAGCCGTTAACGGTAAAAATGTAACTGGTGGTACATTTGTGATTGATATGGCTTCAATTAAAGATGCTGATGGCAGCGCTAAATTAGAAGGTCACTTAAAAGCAGATGATTTCTTCGGTACAGCTAAATTCCCAACTTCAACCTTCGTAATTACTAAAGTGGTCGGTTCAGGTGCTAATGTAACGGTATCAGGTAATTTAACCATCAAAGGTATTACTAAACCATTAAGCTTCCCTGCAACTGTAACGGTTAATGCAGATGGTACAGCTTCAGCTTTGGCTGGTAAAATCGTTGTTGACAGAACTAAATATGACATCAAATATGGTTCTAAATCATTCTTCGACAGCATTGGCGACAAAGCAATCGATGATAACTTTGAATTAGCTGTTAAATTAGTAGCTAAAAAATAATTATTTCCGTCTCGGAAAAAGAAAAGCCTCGGCATGTGTCGAGGCTTTTTTTGTGCCAGCTGAAGCAGGCAACAATGAATGATTGGTAAGTAAATCAGGTGACGATGAATTTCATTGTGGTTCGGCTTTAGCCAACCACGATTTAAGAAAAATAATAAATCGCCTTTTTAGCCTCAAGTATACTAAATCCATTATAGGTCTGTTTTCCCCTAAACCCTAAACCCTAAACCCTAAACCCTAAACCCTAAACCTACCTAATCCTAAATCCGCCCTCAACAGCATCAACAAAACCGGTTGCGGCACTTTTGCCATGGTAAAATAAACATTCCCAGTTTTCTTCAGCTGCTCGTTTTCCAAATTCTTTACGCAGTTCCATTGCCTTGCGGCCATCGAAATCATATTTGGCTATAAAGTTTTTAACCAGCTCTTCAGGTTCAGGCAGTACGTCACCTCCAAAAAATATTTTCTGTTTGCCTTCTGTTAAAAGGAAAACCTGGTGATTGGGGCAGTGTGCGCCTGTAAATTCGAAAGCAGTGGTTTCATCTAATGCGCCATCGCCCTCTACAAATTTTAATTGAGCGTTACGCTGAACAAAATCGAAAATATCGGTATGGTAAGAAGATGAAGTGCTGCTAAATGCCGTTTCCCACTCACCACGGTTAATTACATATTCTGCATCAGGGAAACTCAGTTCGACTTTATCATTCCCCTGTTTATGGATCATTCCTCCGGAGTGGTCGTAATGTAAATGTGACATTAAAACCTTGGTTACATCAGTCGGGTCGAAACCCGCATTGCGGATATTTTTATGTAAAATCAATTCACCATGGTCATCACTAAACCCCAAACCTGTATCAAAAAGTATCAAATCATTCTTCAGCTCGACTAAAAAAGGCTGAACGCTAACAAATAGTGATGCGGGTCTATCTTTAAAATGATGTATGGCAGGGTCGAAAGGAACAAATTTCTTTGACGCATCAACTGAATAGGTGCCTTCGAATAGGGTATGAACTAGCAAAATGTATAAATTTATATGTTAAGATTTGTTGCTGATTTGATTTCATCTATGACATATGAAACTACTACTTTAACGATACTATCAATGTTGTGTTTTGATAAGAAAGTTTTATAAGGTAAAATGATTAACTCTTCATTTTTGAATTTATTTGAAATTCTATAATTATAGCCATCAAAATCAATCTGTAAAGTATAATTTATGTCTTTATGTCTTATTGTTTTCTTAAGAGCAGTACAATTAAAATTTATAATTGCTGCTTGTATTTCGTAAGCCTTGAAAGAACTTCCAAACAAAAAGTCATCTGACGTGAAAAATAATTGATCATGATATCCATTTGGCTTAACATGTGAGATTTGTATATTACATTCCGCTTTTACAAATAGATCTTTTATTTTGTCAATTTTTGAATTAAGCTCGAGAAACAAGGGGATAATACTGTTTTCCATAACGTTTGCAACATCCGAATAAGTTTTTTCTTGCTCAAATTCATTCGGGACTTGGTTAAGTTCCTGTTTCAATAATTCCAATTCCTTATCTAAATCATCATCCTCATCGATATCTTCTCCTTTAGCTGCTTTAATGCTCAAATCTAAACTCCATAAAAGCTGATTTCCAATATATTCAACAAAAGTACTTAAATCTCCAGTATCTGCACGGTTTAATGCAGCCAGATAATCTTTTTTAGCTGCACTTTTAATAATGACTAAAGGCAGATTATTTTTAGCAAAAACATAATTCATTAAAAGTCTCGCGGTTCTGCCATTACCATCATCGAAAGGATGGATCCGCACAAATCGGTAATGTAACAGTGCTGCTAAAAGTACAGGATCTTCTGTTCCGTTGTTTTCATTGAACCAGGCAACAAGTTCGGCCATTTCTTTTTGCACATCACCTGGAGCAGAATAACTAAAAATTTCTCCGTTAGAAAGTCTTACCGAATTTGGTGTTTTTTTATATTCACCTGGTATGATTTGTTTACGCGTATCTTGTCCATCTGCAGTGATGGCATCTTTCCAAAATGGTTTAACCAAGATTTTTGCATTTAAATCTCTTATGAAATTTTCCAATAAAGGTCTTTCTGTTTCGGCTGCTTCTTCTTGGATCATGCGTAAAGCAACATCATGTGCCTGCATTTCCTGATACTCACGATAATCGTGCGTTCCTTCTGTTTGATCAAAAATTAACAATAATTCAGTTTCGCCATAAGTTAGGGTATTGCCTTCTAAATGATTGGAATTAAAATTAAATTCTAAACGAAACTTCTTATCAAGTTTGGCTTGATTTTCAGGGCTTAAAGGCTTTAAGGAATTAAGCAGATCTGATTTTTCTTTAATTTCGGATAGCAAGTTTTTAGAAAGCATTGGCAAAGATTTAACTATTAATGAAAGATGTTAAATTAAGAATAATCTATAAACAAAGGTAACAATCTAAACTTGAGTATTTGTTTTGGTAAAAGCTTGGATACTTCCTTTTTTTGTAAAATATGATGCTTAAATTTCCAGCATGAATCTCCGAATCTTAATTTTTCTGCTGGCTATAAGTTTTTCTACACAGTTAAAAGCACAGCAAAAACCCAACGTAATTATCGTATTGGCTGATGATATGGGTTATGCCGATATTTCATGTTATGGAAGTCCGCTGATTAAGACGCCGTTTTTAGATGGAATGGCTGCGAATGGGATTAAAGCCACAAACTTTGTTACCACTTCACCAACCTGTACACCATCAAGAGCATCATTGCTAACAGGAAGATACTGTAGCAGGATGGATTTGCCATGGCCAATAGGCCCGGGCGATAAACGTGGCATACCTGAAGATGAAATTACCATTGCGCAGATGCTTAAACAATCAGGCTATGCTACTGCTTTAGTTGGAAAGTGGCATTTGGGCGATCATGGTGTTTCGCTACCTAATAAAAAGGGTTTTGATGAATTTTATGGTCTTTTGTATAGTCACGATTATAGAGCGCCTTACGTAAAAACGGATACCACGATTAAAGTTTTCAGAAATAATAAACCAGAAATTTACAAACCGCACGATAGTATTTTAACCAGTTCTTACACCCGCGAATCGATCAAATTTATCAAACAAAGTGCCGCAGCTAAGAAACCGTTTTTCCTGTACCTGGCGCAAAACATGCCACACTTACCTGTTGCCTTTGCGGCACAAAAAAGCCGAAGAATACCTTCGGCAGGTGGCGAACTGGGCGACGTGATTGAAGATATGGATGCCGGTTTAGCTGCAATCTGGAAACAGGTAGTCGCTTCCGGGCAGGCAGATAATACCATTTTTATCTTCACCAGTGATAATGGTCCCTGGATTAATGCGCCACAACGCATGTACGACGATGGTTTTACCAGGTTTTACCATGTGGGCTCAGCTGGAGTTTTTAGAGGATCGAAAGGTATTTCTTATGAAGGCGGACACCGTGTTCCCTTTATTGTATATTGGAAAGGCCATACACTTAATAATACCCAGTTAACCAAGCCCATTTCAAATCTGGATGTTTTTCCTACACTGGCCGAGTGGACAAAAAGCAAATTACCTCAAAAAGTGTATGATGGAGAATCGGTTTCAGCTTTGCTTACAACCAAAAATTACGATAAACCGCACCGCCCAATCTACTATCATAATTACGTTTTAGAAGGCGTAAAAGATGGCGACTGGAAACTGAGGATTACCAAAAAAGGCGATAAAGAACTTACTGAGCTGTACAATTTATCGTGGGATCCGGCTGAACGTGTAAATTTAATTGATGATGCAAAATATGCAAGCCAAAAGGCACATCTGATCAAGCTTTATCAAGAGTATCCCGGAAATTCCAAGTAAAATTTAACTTTTTGTTTTTAAAGGTCTTGTTCGTCAACCCATTAGATATTGCCTCCATCATATCCAATTAAAATGTATATTTACTGTTCGGAGACAGAATAAATGGAAAAAAGATGGGTACTGGCATCAGATTGCAATGATGCTGCGATAACAAAAATAGCAGAACAACTTAATATAGATCGCTCACTTGCACAAATACTCGTACAACGGAATATTTGTGATTTCGATCAGGCCAAAGATTTCTTCAGGCCAGATCTTGACCATCTTCATGATCCTTTTTTAATGAAGGATATGGATGTTGCTATAGCCCGCATTGAAACTGCATTGTCCAATCACGAAAAAATACTGATCTATGGCGATTATGATGTAGACGGTACAACTTCGGTTGCACTGGCCTTCAGTTTCTTTTCGCAGCTCACTAAAAACATCGAATATTATATTCCCGATCGCTATCTGGAAGGGTATGGCATTTCTACCGCGGGGATTGATTATGCCAGTGAAAATGGGTTCTCTTTAATTATTGCCTTAGATTGTGGAATAAAATCTATCGATAAAATTGATTACGCCAACAATTTAGGTGTCGATTTCATTATCTGCGATCACCATTTACCCGGAGATGAACTGCCTCAAGCCATTGCTGTTTTAGATCCTAAACGTTCAGACTGTGAATACCCTTTTAAAGAACTTGCAGGCTGCGGTATTGGCTTTAAACTTGCGCAAGCTTATGCGCAAAAACATCAGCTTCCGAAAGAAACTTACCTGCAATATTTAGATTTAGTGATGGTAAGCATCGCTGCTGATATTGTTCCGGTAGTGGGCGAGAATAGGATTTTAGCCTATTATGGCTTAAAAAAATTAAATACCAATCCATGCGAAGGTCTGCGTGCCCTGATGGAAGTGTCGGGTAAAACCGAAAACTACAGCATTACCGATGTGGTTTTTACATTAGGCCCGCGCATTAATGCCGCCGGAAGGATAGACCATGCTAAACATGCAGTTGCCATGTTGCTTTGCCAGGTAGATGGAAACGCATTGGAGCAAAGCGAACTAATAAACCTTAAAAATACAGAGCGTAAAACCTACGATCAGGACATTACCCGCGAGGCATTGGCTTTAATTGGGGAAAGTGATATCCTGATCAACAAAAAAACTACCGTTGTATTTAACGAAAACTGGCATAAGGGGGTAATCGGAATCGTAGCTTCGCGTTTAACTGAAAAGTATTATCGCCCAACAATTGTATTAACGAAATCTAACGGACATGTAGCAGGTTCTTGCCGATCGGTGGTTGGTTTTGATTTATACGAAGCTTTAAGCGGTTGTGCCGATTTATTGGATCAATATGGTGGACATAAATTTGCAGCAGGTTTAACTATGCAGCAACACAATGTAGATGCCCTTGCTGATAAATTTGAAGAAATTGTATCGGCCAGTATCACAGAAGAACTCCTTACACCGATGATCAGGATTGATGCTGAAATCGAACTGGCGCAGATAGATGGTAAATTCTATCGCGTTTTATCGCAAATGGGACCCTTTGGCCCAGAAAATATGGCTCCTATATTTGTTACCCATAACGTATATCTCGCACAGCACGCCATGGCTGTTGGCGCAAATCATTTAAAAATTAATATAAAACAACAAAATTCGCCTATTTTTGAAGGCATTGCATTCGGATTGGCCGAATTTGAAAATCTTTTACAACCAAAAGTGCCATTTTCGGTTTGTTATACGTTAGAAGAAAACGTATGGAGAGATAAGAAACGTTTGCAGTTAAATATTAAAGGAATAAAAGTTAATTAACTATTTCCAAGGTGTCATCCTGAGCCCGTCGAAGGACATTTCGACAAGCTCAATGTGACAGACCAAGGATAGCAATCAATATATGATATTAAGAGCCGAAAATCTCGTTAAAAAATATAAACAGCGTACCGTTGTAAACAATGTTTCCTTCAATGTAAGTCAAGGAGAAATTGTTGGTCTTTTGGGCCCCAATGGAGCCGGAAAAACAACTTCATTTTACATGATTGTGGGGCTGATCAAGCCAAATGAAGGCCGTATCTTTTTAGAGGAAGAAGATATTACCGAAGATCCGATGTACCGAAGGGCACAAAAAGGGATCGGTTATCTGGCTCAAGAAGCATCTGTTTTTAGAAAACTTACTGTTGAGGATAATATCCTGGCCATTTTGGAAATGAGCAAATTGACCAAGGAAGAACAGCGTGATAAACTCGAAGAACTAATTAACGAGTTTAGCTTGCATAAAGTGCGTAAAAACCGTGGCGATTTATTATCGGGAGGTGAACGTCGCCGTACCGAAATTGCGCGTGCTTTAGCCGCCAACCCTAATTTTATCTTATTAGATGAACCTTTTGCAGGGGTAGACCCAATTGCGGTAGAAGAAATCCAAAGTATTGTAGCCAAACTGAAACATAAAAATATAGGAATCTTAATTACCGATCACAACGTACAGGAAACACTTTCCATTACCGATAGGGCATACCTGCTTTTTGAAGGTAAAATTTTGGAACAGGGTGTTCCTGAAGTATTAGCTGAGAACGAGATGGTAAGAAAAGTTTATCTTGGGTCGAACTTTGTGCTGAAACGTAAGAAATTTGATGTTTAATATTAACCAATTCTTGTCCCGGTTTTCAGGAATAAAGATCATAAACACAGATAAAACTATTTCAGGTAAAGAGATCAGATTATTGTTGCAACAAAAACAACAGTATTTGTGTTTATCTGTCAACATCTGTGGTAAAAATCAGCTGTTTATTTTTTAATATGGCATTTGTAAATTCAATTTTTACCTGGTTAATGAAAAAGCGGATCCACCAGATCGAGCTTTTTATGAAATATCCGTACGATGTTCAGGAAGAGTGGTTCCATACCCTGATTGATAGTGCCGAAAATACCGAATGGGGCAAACTGTACGATTATAAATCAATCTTAACTCCACAACAATACCAGGAGCGTGTTCCGATCCAAAATTACGATACCTTAAAACCTTATATTGAGCGCATGCTTAATGGCGAACAGAATATTCTCTGGCCGTCTGATATCAAATGGTTTGCAAAATCATCAGGTACCACAAGTGATAGGAGTAAGTTTATTCCTGTTTCTCCGGAATCGTTAGAGGAATGCCATTTTAAAGGTGGTAAAGATATGCTTTCCATTTACTGTAATAACCGTCCCGATAACCAGATGTTTACCGGGAAAGGTTTGGTTTTAGGTGGCAGCCATCAGGTTAATCAGTTAAACGAAGATTGTTTTTATGGCGATTTATCTGCCGTATTGATTAAAAATCTTCCCATCTGGGCTGAATATTACCGAACGCCCGATATGTCTATTGCTTTGATGGACAATTACGAAATCAAGATGGATAGAATGGCTGAAGCCACCATCAATGAAAATGTAACCAGCATTTCGGGCGTACCCACCTGGACTATTGTACTGGCCAAAAAGGTGCTCGAACTTACCGGGAAGCAGAATTTACTGGAGGTTTGGCCAAACCTCGAATTGTATATCCACGGTGCGGTAAACTTCGCACCTTATCGTGAGCAGTTTAAACAGCTCATCCCATCCGATGAAATGTACTATCTGGAAACTTATAATGCCTCCGAAGGATTTTTCGGCATTCAGGATCAGGATAACTCAGAAGAAATGTTACTGATGCTGGATTATGGTATTTTCTATGAATTTGTGCCGATGGAGAATATCTGTGAAGAAAATCCAAAGGCATTGATGCTGGGTGAAGTTGAATTGCATAAAAATTACGCCATTGTTATTTCTACAAACGGTGGTTTATGGCGTTATATGATTGGTGATACCATTCAATTTACTTCTCTTTCTCCTTACCGCATTAAAATTACCGGGCGTACCAAACATTTCATTAATGCCTTTGGCGAAGAAGTGATTATTGATAATGCAGAACAGGCCTTAACCAAAGCTTGTCAGGAAACCGGTGCCGAAATTAAAGATTATACCGCCGGACCTATTTACTTTAAAGATGAAAAAGCTGGTGGGCACGAGTGGATCATAGAATTTGATAAACAGCCGAATGATTTTGAGAAATTTGTTGATGTTATGGACAATACACTCCGCGAGGTGAACTCTGATTATGATGCCAAACGTTTTAAGGATATGGCTTTAGCCCGCCCCAAAGTGCATAATGCGCCTGCCAATACCTTTTATAATTGGTTAAAAGCAAAAGATAAACTCGGCGGACAGCATAAAGTACCACGTTTAGCCAATGAGCGAAAATATGTAGATGATATTTTGGAGATGATGAAATCATCTTAGCATATTATTGATTATATTTGTTTTAGTTCACAATGAAAAATATGGAAGCGACAGGGAAATTGACAAATGTTCAGCTAGAGCTATTAAAATTATTTCAATATAATTTATCCGATAATCAATTGAATGATATTAAAGAAATGTTGACCAAATATTTCGCAAAATCGGCATCGGATGAAATGGATAAACTCTGGGATGAGAAAAATTGGGATGAAAGTACAATTGAATCTTGGAAGAATGAACATCTAAGAAAAAAATAAGATTAATGAAAGTTGTACTAGATATTAATGTACTTCTTGTCTCAATTCCTAAAAAATCAAAATATAGGCCGATTTTTGATGCTTTAATTAGTGGATATTTTCACACAGTAATTAGCAACGACATTCTTTCAGAATACGTCGAAATTTTAGAACAAAAAACAAATTTTCTTGTAGCAAGCAATATCGCTGAGTTGTTGCTAAATCTTAAAAATGTAGAAAAAGTTGACATATATTTTGAGTGGAAACTGATTTTATCTGATTTAGATGATAATAAGTATGTAGATGCCTATGTCTGTAGTAATGCTGATTACATTATAACAAATGACCATCATTTTAAAATATTAAAACAAATAGAATTTCCTAAAGTTAATATTCTAACAATCGATGAATTTCTATCAATAATCGAAGAATAACGCTGCTCAATCATGAAAAACATCCTCATCTTTTTATTCTTAGGATCATGAGTTATTACTGTTTAACAGAATAAATGAAAATCATCAGCTATAAACGCGTAGCCTGGCTATTGTTTTTTGCCTATTTCTTTGTGTTAATGGGGCAGATTACCCTACGTTATATTCCGCTGAGCAGTGAAGTGTCTTTTCTGCAGATTAAACAAACCGAAGTATCAGGGATCAAAGCCTATCTGCCTATATTTTATGTGCACGTTTACAGTGCCATATTTGTACTGCTGGCTGGTTTTACACAGTTTAATCCTAAAATTTTAGCTAAATATCCCAAAGTACATAAATGGTTGGGCTACTTGTATGCGGGCTTCGTATTGTTACTTGCCGCGCCGTCTGGTATTTTTATTGGCTGGTTTGCAAATGGCGGATTAATAGCTAAAACCTCATTTATTATTTTAGGAATTTCGTGGTTCTGGTTTACCCTAAAGGCGGTCCAGTTGATATTAAGCAGAAAAATAATAGCCCATAAAAAGTTTATGTACCGCAGTTTTGCTTTGGCAACTTCTGCGATAACATTAAGGCTATGGAAAGTTATTTTAGTATATTTATTTCACCCAGCCCCCATGGATGTTTACCAGATTATCGCCTGGTTAGGCTGGATACCCAATTTGTTAATCGCCGAGTGGCTGATCAAAAAGAAAATTATTTGACTTTAACATATATACATATCGATGAAAAAAATCTTATTATTCGCTCTGATTCCCTTTTTGATGCTTTCATGCAGAGATACCAAAAAAACGAAAAAAGAAAAAGTAACAGGCATTGCGCAGCAGGAAATTCACAAAGAACTTTATGGGTTTTGGGTTGGCGATTTTTACACAACAGATGAGTTAGAATATGAAGGAGATATGTCGGATGCGGTTAAAAAACTGAATATCAATATTAAAAAAATAACCAAAGATACCGTAATTGCACAAAGTGTAGTTTCAGGCAACAGCCGCCCGCTATTGGGCAAAATATCAGAAGATGGTGGTAAAATTACCTTCATTCTGGATGAACCTGGTACTGATAAATACGATGGGAAATTTGAAATTACCCTTGTTGGCGATACGCTGATCGGCAAGTGGAACGCTTATAAAAAGGAGCTGAAATGGCCTGAGAAAGAATTTAAATTATTAAAAAAAGCTTTCGAATATAATGCAAACCGTATGCTGCCAACAGAAATGGAATATGTAGACTGGAGCGACCACAAAATGGTAGAAAGTTTAGATACCCTTGAAGATGGAACAATTGATTCATTGGGAGCCAATACTTTTTACCGAAGTGCTTCTGAACAAATATTTAAATTGAATGCATCAACCGTTCTACTGAAGGAAGAAGATGTAAAGAATTTAAGGAAATTAGACTTACAGATTATTAAAAATACCATTTTCGCCAGGCATGGTTATGCCTTTAAAAAACAAACTTTTAGAAATTTTTTCGATCCTGTAGAATGGTATGTTCCCGTTAAAAACAACGTTGATAATGATTTAACCTCGATAGAAAATAAAAATATTAAGTTATTAGATCGTTTTACCAAATACGCGGAAGACAATTATGATGCTTTTGGCCGTTAATTTGTAAAGTATTAATTATGAAATTGAATAGAGAGAAAATACTTGGGTTCTTTAAGAAATCGCAAAGCAAAGCTTCGGTGATCTTAAGTGATAAAACCAAAGCCAACAATACGATTAAAGACGCACTTGGTAAGGCGGTAACCAATAAAAGTGATTTGGAAGGGGTTTGGGCGAAGCTGGTATTGTTGTTTGCCGTATCTAAAGATTATGTGAACGGCGATTATACCGAAATCCCTAAAAGATCTATTATTGCCATTTTAGGAGGGCTGATTTATTTCCTTTCGCCTATAGATGTAATCCCTGATTTTGTGCCAGTTTTAGGCTTTGTTGATGATATCTACATCTTAAACCTGGTGTATAGGCAAGTGCTTAAAGATCTGGAAAAATATAAAGCATGGAAAGATGGGCAAGTGAAATTTATTGGCAATATTGATGGCTCAACGGCAACATAGTTTTCTGGATTGGATAGGTGAGCATCTTTTTACCTGCCCGTTTAGAGCCCATTTTGGATTTGATTGCCCAGGCTGCGGCTTGCAGCGTTCGGTTCTGGCTTTATTTCGGGGCGATTTAATGGCTTCCATTAAGTTTTATCCTGCAACAATTCCACTTATTTTTGTCGTGGTATTTACCATTGTTCACCTTAAGGCCGATTTTATGTTTGGGGCACAGCTGATAAAAATCGTTTTTGCAGGAGTTGCAGTAATTATTTTAATCAATTACATTTACAAAATATACACTCACCAATTGATCTAAATATAACTATGTCAGAAGAACAGGAAAACCTTCAAGAAAATAAACCTATTGATCTTTCAAAAGATCAAAATCCAGAACCTGCGCCGTTTCAGCCTTTAGGTAATGGACCGGTAACCCCGCCGCCATTTCAGCAACCACCACCATTTGGACAGTTTGGGGGAGGAGGTTTTGGTCAGCAGAACCTGCCAAACGCTACAGCTTCGCTAGTATTGGGTATTATAGCTATACCCGCATGTTGCTTTTATGGCATATTTGGGTTAATATTTGGTGTAATTGCCTGGATATTAGGAGCAGGTGATATGAAAAAATATCAGCTTAACCCAAGTTTGTATACCGAATCATCGTATAAAAATGCTAAAGCAGGTAAAATCTGTGGAATGATTGCTACAATTTTAAGTTTACTTTTCATAGTAATCGTAGTATTGATAATAGCAGGTGCAATAGCTAATCCTCAGCTATTTGATGATTTTATAAAGGGTATGAAGTAGTTAATTAATTTTACCTTAAAAATATAAATCGGATGGTGCATGCCATTCGATTTTCTTATTTTTGTAGCATTGAAATTGTAAATAAAAAACTAAGATAATGTATCCAGAATATTTAGTAGAGCCAATGCGTAAGGAATTAACTAACGTAGGTTTTCAAGAATTAAAAAACGCAGAAGATGTAGATCAAGCTATTAAAGGCGAAGGGACTGTGTTGGTGGTGGTAAATTCGGTTTGCGGTTGCGCAGCAGCAAATGCACGTCCGGCGGCTAGAACAGCAGCAGCACACGAAAAACACCCTGATAAATTGGTTACTGTTTTTGCAGGAATGGAAAAAGAAGCGGTAGATCAGGCTAGAAATTACATGATGCCGTTCCCTCCATCTTCACCAGCAATGGCTTTGTTTAAAGATGGTAAATTGGTTCACATGATCGAACGTCACCAGATTGAAGGCCGTCCGGCACAAATGATTGCTGATAACCTGATTGGTGCTTTTGAACAATACTGCTAAAGATTGATTACACAGATTGAGGGATTACACCGATAAAAGGTGATTTAAATAATAATGAAATGGCGAGTGGAAACATTCACCATTTTTGCGTTTATTGTGATTTTTTGCCACGGAAACACAGAAAGCACGGAAACTCCTTTTGGTCTGTCAATCAAAATTTAACGCTTATTAAATTGTTTGCGATCGTCATTTCGAGCGGAGTGAAACGCAGTCGAGAAATCTAAAAGATAGATCTCTCCATTTCGCTGCGCTTCAGTCGAGATGACGATTCCTTGCTTTAATCTGTGTAATCACTAAAAATCCCCTTAATCGGTGCCTTAAAAATCTTTATTCAGTAATTTCTCCAGTTCTCCGAACGAAACATTCATCCTTACCCGGCCTTGTTTGGCATACGATATTTCTCCTGTTTCTTCAGATATGATTACCGCAACTGCATCTGTCGTTTCAGAAACACCAATACCTGCGCGGTGCCTTAGCCCAAATTGTGAGGGTAACTGGTCGTTATCTGTTAAAGGTAAAATACAACTGGCACTTTTAATTTTGTTTTCAGAAATAACCACGGCTCCATCATGCAGCGGACTGTTTTTCTGAAAGATACTTTCTAACAAACGTTTTGATATTTTAGCATCAACAAGCTCACAACTGTTGGCGAAAAATTGCTCGTCGTAAAATTTAACAAAAACGATTAATGCACCTGTACGGGTTTTTTTCATGCTTTTACAAGCATCAATAATGGGTTTTATTCTAGTTAAATTATTTCTTTCAATCTCTTTTCTACCGAATAAGTAACCCCACCAAGCTTTATTCTTTTGTAAAAAAGCATTTTTCCCGATCAGTAATAGGAAACGCCTGATCTCTGGATGGAAGATTACAATCAAAGCAATGATCCCCACACTCATAAATTTCTCAATGATAGCGGTAAGCAGCTTCATGTGCAAAGCATCAACAATACGATAGAATATCGCAATAATGAGCATCCCAACCAGCAGGTTAACAGCTAAGGTATTGCGGATTAGGGTATAAACGTAATAGATTAAAAGTGCCACAAGCACAATGTCTACCACGTCGGTAATGGTGAATTTTACGAAATCAAAATCTAATCCTTTCATCAACGGCAAGATAGTAAAACGGTTTTCAGTTTACAAGCAAGATAGGTTAACTGTTTGAACTGGTTAATCGGTTAATTTTTTTTGAAGATCGTCACCCTGATCTGTAGCGTAGCGGAAAGGTACGAAGTAAATTTATTTCAAGGTCTTTACCCGAAAAATAGATGCTGAAACCAGTTCAGCAGGACGAATCTATGGGGAATCGTCATCCTGAATTCATTTCAGGATCTAATAACAAATAATCGACCAATGTTGATTACTCCTATAACAGCCGCTTAACCCAGCATCTCCACCAACCGTACACACTCTGCCGCTTCCTTAACATCATGTACCCTTAAAATGCCCGCACCTTTTTGTAGTGCAATGGTATTGAGTACAGTTGTTCCGTTCAGGGCTTCTGCTGCCGAAGTGCCGAGTGTTTTGTAAATCATTCCTTTACGCGAGAAGCCCACTAAAATTGGAAGTTTAAAAATTTTAAAAGCTTCCAATTGGTTAAGCAACTCATAATTATGTTCAGTAGTTTTTCCGAAGCCAAAACCAGGGTCAATAATTACATCATGAATACGCAGCGCCTTAAGTGTCGCAACTTTTTTTGCCAGATAATCAATTACTTCTAACAATACATTGTTATAAACAGGATTTTGCTGCATATTTTGGGGAGTTCCCTGCATGTGCATCATTATGTAAGGTACCCGCAGTTTGGCTACGGTTTCTAACATTTGGTCGTCCAGGTCCCCAGCGGCAATATCGTTAATGATATGCGCACCTACCGAAATGGTTTCTTGGGCAACTTTTGCCCTGAAGGTATCGATAGAAATAACCGCTTCGGGAAATGCTTTTACTAAACTTTCTACCACGGGCACCAAACGATCAACCTCTTCATTGGTAGAAATATCTTTAGCGCCCGGTCTGGATGAGTATCCGCCTATATCGATAAATGTAGCACCTTCATTAAGAAACTGGGCAGCTTTGGTTAAAGCTTCGTCTATCGATTTTGTGCGACTATTGCTGTAAAAAGAATCGGGGGTGATATTTAAAATACCCATCACTTTTGGGCGGCTTAAATCGATAAGTTTACCTTTAATGTTTAAGCTTTGTTTGGGCTCAAAAAAGTTTTTTTCTGCCATAATAAACCTTTCGGGATTTGGGTTTCGCTTTAAAAATGTATCTTTAGCTTTTGTTTTTTCAGGACAAAAATACACTAAAAACTAAATAATTATTGGCTTTGGCACAAACAAATACCTCTACCGAATTTGATGAAGTGATTGCAGTTTGCAGATCATTATTTTTGAAAAAAACTAAAGATTACGGCACTGCATGGCGGATTTTAAGACTAAGTTCGATAACCGATCAGATTTTTATCAAAGCACAACGAATCCGTACCCTCGAAGAAAAAAAAGTAAGTAAGGTAGGAGAGGGTGTGATATCTGAATACATCGGGATTGTAAACTATTGCATTATTGCCATGATGCAACTCGAATTGACCGAGAGCGATCCGAACGAGATGCCTTATGCCGAAGTTGAAAAAAGATTTGAAGAAAAGGTAACGGAAACCAAAGATTTAATGTTTGCCAAAAACCACGATTATGGTGAGGCTTGGCGCGATATGCGCATTAGCTCATTAACCGACCTGATTTTGATGAAAATTTTTAGGGTAAAACAGATAGAAGACAACGAAGGGCAAACCCTGGCTTCGGAGGGTGTTCATGCGAATTATCAGGATATGTTGAACTATTCTGTTTTCGCACTGATCAAACTCGGCGTTAAATAAATAACGTAATAGCCTTTAAAAATAGATACATACAGATGCGAAACATACTTTTAAGATTCTCCAGGATTTTTGTCGGTGCTTTATTCATATTTTCAGGATTGATTAAAGCAAACGATCCACTTGGCTTTGGTTATAAACTACAGGAATATTTTGAAGTTTTTCACATGAATTTCCTGAGTGGAATGGCCACTGGTATTGCTATTTTACTTTGTACTTTAGAAATTGTTCTCGGTGCCTTATTGCTATTGGGTTTCTGGAGTAAAAAGGTAGCCTGGGGTTTATTGCTTCTCATTATCTTTTTTACCCTGCTCACATTTATATCGGCAGCTTTTAAAGTAGTTACCAGTTGTGGCTGTTTTGGCGATGCCATTCCACTTACCCCCTGGCAATCGTTCAGTAAAGATCTGATCCTATTAGCGCTGATTATTGTTGTTTTCTTAAACAAGAACCTCATTCAACCTTTATTCAAAAAAGAAACTACTCAGCGGAACATTGCCATCGCAGTTACAGTTATATCTTTAGGTTTTGGGTTATACACTTATAATGTTTTGCCGGTTATCGATTTTCTTCCTTATAAAGTTGGTGCACATATTCCATCATTAATGGTTATTCCTTCGGGAGAAAAACCAGATGAATTTGAGATCATGTATCACTTAAAAAACAAGAAAACCAATGAAGAGAAAGATATGAGCGATAAAGCCTATCTTAAAACTGAAATCTGGAAGGACAATAACTGGGAAATTATCGGAGAACCTACAAAAAGGCTGGTTAAAAAAGGTTTTGAACCTAAAATTAAGGACCTGAACATTACCGATGCTTCAGGTACTGATTACACCAAAGAACTGATCGAAAACCCTTATTATAATTTAATCTTTGTAGCTTACGATCTTCATGCGACAAACGAGGCGGCTATTGGTAAACTAAATGCCTTAGCTTTAAATGCTACGCAGCAGTTTAATATCCGCACGGTATTACTTACTTCCAATTCAGCTCAGGATGCACAGGCTTTTATCAAAAAGAACAACTTGTTTTCGGAGGTCTTTTATGCTGATGCTGTACCTTTAAAAAGTATGGTAAGGGCAAATCCTGGTGTTTTGTTGATGAGGAACGGAGTGGTGATCAATAAATGGCATTTTCATAACGTACCCACTTTCGACCAACTCAGCCGAAAATATTTCGATAAATAAAAATGATCGGGTACGCACTAAAAAAACTGATGTATGGGCTGCTGGTAATGGGCGGTGTAATATTGGTTGTTTTTGTGCTGTTTAATATTTTGCCCGGCGATCCGGCACGGATGACAATGGGACAGAGGGCAGATGTACAATCGCTCGAAGCCGTTCGTAAAGAATTTGGCTTAGACCGATCTAAGCCCGTTCAGTTCGTTTTATATATTAACGATTTATCGCCAATTAGCATTCTGGATAACGATAGCACCAATCAACAGAAATATCATTTCGCAAAACTGATGGCCTTTGAGAAAAAGGCGCTGGTAATAAAATGGCCTTATCTCCGCAGTTCTTACCAGACCAAACGCGATGTAACCGCTATACTTTCAGAAACGGTACCGAATACTTTTATCCTGGCTTTAACGGCGATGATTTTTGCCACCATAATCGGTGTGTTTTTGGGTGTGCTTTCAGCAGTTTATAAAGATTCGTGGATTGATAAATCGGCTAATGCATTTGCCATTCTGGGCATATCAGCACCTTCTTTTTTTGCCGGAATTATTATTGCCTGGCTGTTCGGCTTTGTACTGAGCAATTATACAGGCCTAAAAATGAGCGGAAGTTTGTATTCTTACGATCCTTTTAATGGTGAAGTATTAACCCTAAGAAACCTATGGCTGCCAATGATTACCCTTGGTTTGAGGCCTTTGGCGATTATTGTGCAGTTAACCAGAAGTGCAATGCTGGATGTTTTAGCACAGGATTATATCAGAACTGCCAGAGCCAAAGGCTTAAGTAGAAATGCCATCATTTATAAACACGCATTAAAAAATGCCATGAATCCCGTAATTACGGCCATTTCAGGATGGTTCGCCTCTTTGCTGGCAGGTTCTTTTTTTGTAGAGTATATTTTCGGTTATAATGGGTTAGGCAGAACAACAGTAACCGCTTTAGAAATGTCTGATTTTCCTGTGGTGATGGGATCTATTCTTTTTATCGCTTTCGTATTTGTGGTCATCAACATCCTGGTTGATATTTTATATGCCTACGTTGATCCAAGAGTTAAATTAAGTTAGGTTATGCGAGAGGAAGAAATTATAAATTATACTGAGCTTGCCGACCAACGTATTATCGAAATATTTAAGCTTTCAACAGTCGAAATGTCCGATGCAGAGCGATTGTTTAGTCACGTGCTTAATGCGCAGCATATATGGGCGCAACGAATTTCAGGTAAGAAGCCACTTTATGGTGTTTGGGATCTTCATCGTAAGGAAAACTTTGAGCGTATTGCTGCTGAAAATTTTAAGTTGATCAGGGAGGCATTGAAAGGAAATGCATTAGATAAAAAGATTTTGTACAGCAACTCACAGGGAGTTCAGTACGAAAACCGATTAGATGAAATTTTATTTCATTTATTTAATCATTCTACTTATCATCGCGGACAAGTTGTAACTTTATTAAAAAAAGAAGGCTTTACGCCACCTGTAACCGATTATATTATGTTAAAACGCGACCATTTATTATAAGGTCGAAGCTAAAAGAGAGATACATGAAAATTTTCCTTATCGGATACATGGGCTGCGGCAAAAGTACAAAAGCTAAACAGCTGGCACATCGTTTAGAATGCCCTGTGATTGATCTTGACGCCGAAATTGTTTCAAAAACTGGTAAAAGCATTGCCGAATATTTTGCTGAATATGGAGAAAGTGCTTTTAGGGATTACGAAAGTGAAACGCTTAAAACCTTCGATTATCCGGAAACTTGTGTGGTAGCTACTGGGGGCGGATTGCCGTGCTTCTTCGATAACATGGAATGGATGAATGCTAACGGTGAAACGGTTTACTTACAAATGGAGCCAGCGGCTTTGGTATCACGTTTACATAACCGTCAAAAACGTCCGTTAATTAAAGATTTAGATGATGAACAGCTTTTAGTGTTTATTAAAGAGAAACTCGAAGAACGTGATCCCTTTTATACCCAGGCCAAACTGATTGTAGACGCATTTGATTTAGATGGCGAAAAGTTGGAAGAAGCGATTAACAGGAGCTGAGTTTGGAGCTTGGAGTCAATTCACCGATTAAATATTCAGAAATCTGTAGCCTACGGCTAGAAGCCAATAAACGCTTTGCCTGTAGTTTGACCATCAAGAAGTTAAGAAAAGTTAAGGTTTAGCGATCGCTTTAACCTATGACTATTGAACTAATAAGCTATCAACCATAAACTATTGACCAATGAACCAATGCCTAATGAACTAAATATTATCATCAATTATCTTAGCCGATAGCAACGCAAGAGGAATTCCTCCGCCTGGATGTACGCTGCCTCCACAGAAATACAAATTTTTAACTTTCGAGCTGAAATTAGGATGCCTTAAAAAGGCAGAAAACTGATTGTTAGAACTGTTGCCGTATAAAGAACCCTGATACGATCCCGTTTTGCTTTCTATACTTCTTGGATCAAGGATCTGTTCGCAAATAATATCTTTTTGGATATTTCTGTTTAATACACGACTGATTTTTTTGATAATATTTGCCCTGGCTTCTTTAATCAAGAGATCCCAGTTTTGACCGTTATTGGCAGGGACGTTTATCATTACAAACCAGTTTTCGCTGTCAATAGGTGCATCATCCCTAATATGTTTACAGCTGATATTAATGTAAACGGTAGGGTCGTTGCTAATGGTTTTATCTTTCCACATCGAGTTAAACTCCTTTTTGTAATCCTCAGTGAAAAAGATGTTGTGTAAGCCCAGATCGCTATAATTTCCATCCATGCCCCAGTAAAAAATTAAAGCTGAACTACTCCGTTCCTGGTTTAATAATTTTTTCGGTTGAGATATGTTTTTAAGTAGGTTTTTATAAGTAAACCAGATATCAAGGTTCGAAACAACAACATCAGCCTTATAGGTTTTATCGTTAACTTTTGCACCCTGTATTTCGGGTTTATGTTCATTGGAATATATAATTTCTTCCACCTTTTGATTGTAATGAAACCTTATTCCTAACTCTTCTGCCAATTTTACCAAGGCAGTAACAATACTGTACATACCGTTTTTTGGGATAAAAGCGCCAAAATGATATTCAAAATGTGGAATTACATTCAATGTGGCTGGTGCCTGATAGGGATTGGAACCATTATAGGTTGCATAACGGTTAAAAAGCTGGGCTACTCTATCGTCCTTAAAGAAAGATTTATTTGCTTTTGCTTGTGTTCTAAAAGCATCAATCTGACCAAAACGGAGTATGGATTTTAAGGTATCCCAATACAGGTAGCTTTTAAGTTTATGCAAAGTTCTTTCCAGAAATACGCGGTGGGTGATATCGTAAATAGTTTTGCTTTTGTTTAAGTAATGATCAATTTCTTTGGCGGTCGAAGTTGTTTTTTCTTCAATTTCCTTTGCAAACTTATCGAGATCTGCGCTGGCATTTAGCCTTAAACCATCTTCATAAAAATAACGGCAAATTTCTTTTAGTTTTAAATATTCAAAATAATCTTTAGGGTTTTTACCGGCCAGCTTAAAAAGTTCATCCACGTACTGTGGCATCGTAAATAGACTTGGTCCTGCATCAAACCTGAAACCGTTCATTTTTATTTCCGACAGCTTACCACCTGGTTTCGAGTTGGCCTCAAAAACAGAGACTTCATAACCCTTCACAGCAAGGCGGATCGCAGATGCGATTCCCGCAATTCCGGCACCGATTACTATGGCTTTTGGTTTAGGCATGATGCGAAAATAAGATAAATATTTTACTAACTTGAAGTGATGATTAAGGATGAAATTATAATTTATAAAACAGAAGAGGGTCTACCTGCAATAGAAGTTACGTATGGAAATGAGACTGTTTGGCTAACGCAGCAGCAAATGCAACATCTTTTTAATAAAACTAAACAGAATATTAGTCTTCATATTAAGAATATATTTGAAGAGAATGAATTAGATAAAATATCAACTGTCAAGAAATCCTTGACAGTTCGAAAAGAAGGTAATAGGTCAGTTAGCAGAGAAATTGAATTTTATTCTTTGGATGTAGTTATTTCCATAGGTTACCGCGTAAAATCAAAAGAGGGTACCAAATTCCGTATTTGGGCTAATCAGATTTTAAAAGATTATTTAATAAAAGGATATGCGTTAAATAATAAAAAACTTAAAGCGCAGAACCAACAGCTGATAGAATTAAAGCAAGCGATTAAATTAGTTGGTGTTGTTCAAAATAATCAGTTGCTAAATGATGAAGAGCTAAAAAGTACTTTTAAAATTCTTACCGATTATGTTTATGCTTTAGATGTTTTGGACAGGTATGACCATCAGCAATTGGAAAATACTGTTTCTAATGTTAAAGGTAGTTTTAAAATCGATTATGATTCGGCAATTGAGGCGATAGATGATTTAAGATTGAAATTTGGAGGAAGTAAGCTTTTCGGAATGAAAAAGATCAATCATTTAAAAGTTCCTTATTCACCATTTATCAAACATTTGATGGAGATGAACTTTATCCGAGTTTGGAAGAAAAAGCGGCTAATTTATTGTACTTTGTAGTAAAAAATCATTCCTTTTCTGATGGGAACAAACGTATCGGTGCCTTTTTGTTCGTTTGGTTCCTCGATAAAAATAAAATGCTTTATCGCGCAGACGGAGCAAAGAGAATTGCCGATAATGCATTAGTTGCCCTTACTTTGCTTATAGCAGAAAGTGATCCCAAAGAAAAAGAAATGATGATTAAAGTTGTTATTAACCTAATAAACTATAAAAATTAACCTATTTCAACTCCTCTAAATATACCTTCGTTTGTTTTTCGATCTCGTTGGTGGCAAACTTAATTGCCGAACCAACTCTGGTGGTTTCGGATTTTACAGGCATTTTGTTTACTGTTGCCAAAGCATCTGTGTACCATTTGGCCCACACTTCAATAATGTGTTTCTCTTCCGTTGCGGTTTTCCCTTTTGCAATTTCTTTTTTGCTCAGTTCAAATTCAGTTCTTAAGCGGGTTAAAGCATCGGTTTTAACTTGCGAAACAGTAGCTATCGCAGTATTTTCATCTGCAGAAATTAAAGTATAGGCAGCAGTTAAACCACTTATCCCAACATTTTTCATTTCTGTAGGCGAAACTTTATCAATCCTGTCATTATCCGTATGGTAAAACACATCGGTAAAGTGCCACATCAATAACCCGGGGATTTTATTTTGCAAGAATGGCGTATGGTCGCTGCCACCTTCGAACGGATTATAATTAACCGTCCAGTTGGCAAATTTCCCCTGCGTTTTACAAATATCAAAAATGAAATCGTTAAAATAATGTGGGAAGAGATCTTTTTCGGTAACATCACCAGCGCCCCATTCGGTATGTTTATCTGTTCCTCTGGTCCAGATGGCCGATGGATCAGGCATTTTTTCAATCAGGAATGAGCAACCGGTTTTTTTTGTGTCCTCGCCAACCATATCCAAACTCATTCCCCACATAATGCCTTTGGCCCGGGTGGTATCTTCGGTAATATATCTTCTTGTTGACACAATTTCGTCGCCCCATAAAAAAGTTAGGGTACGGTTTGGCCTGATCTTTTTTGCCTGGTATAATGCTGCTGTTAACCTTGCCATTTCTGCCAATGTGCCAACACCACTGGCATTATCGTTTGCGCCCGGTTCCTGAACGTGAGCACTGAATACGAAGCGTTCAGTAGGATTTACACTTCCCTTAACATTTGCTATAATGGTTAATTCTTCTGAAGGATAAATTTTCGTCTGAATGTTTACTTTTAGTTTGGTTTCGCCTTTTAAGCAGGCCGCTTTTAACTTTTCTTTGGCAGCGTAAGATAAAAGCAATGTCCATACCTCACTATTGGCTTTCATACTCCCAAACTGGATAGACGTTTGGTGTACTTCTGGTTGCGTATATTTTGGCATCGAATAGCCCAACACGCCAATGGCTCCGGCTTTAGTGGCTATTTGAAGCAAACGTGATGGACTGTTCTCAGAAAATAGGATTTTCCCTTTCAGATCCATTTTTTCTATTTCGGCAGGCAATACGTTGGCAATGTAAACCACATTAGCTGTAACACCTCCTGCAGCTGTTGATCCGCAATTGATTGGAATCATGTTGCGATTGGTTTTATAAGAAATAAGCGGTTGAGATTCGCCAACGATATCAATATTGGCATCAACAGGTTCCCAAGTATTGTTTTTCATCGCTCTTTTTTCGATGCGATAAGTTAAAGGAGCCTCAAATTCATTCTGCTTCTGTTCAACAAAACCGGCCTTTTTAAGGATACTTTCTAAGTAATGGATACTGGCATTAAAGCCTGTGTTGCCGGGTACGCGGAAGTATTTTTCTACAAAAGCAGTGGTTTCGTAGGCATTTTTTTCTATGAAACCAGCCCGCGTTAGCTTGAAATATTCATCTGTCGAATTTTGTGCATAACATCCCAATCCCGCAAAAAGCAGTGCAAAAAGTATCTTCGTTTTCATGATCGTTTGTAAAAGCGAAAGATACTAAGAATATTTAACGTTGCTTAGGCGTACCGCTTGCCAGTTTTGCGTTTCAACCCTTCATCAACCGATAATGGGCCTGAACCTACTACCCAAAACATGATGAGCAGAAACAAGACCAATACCGAAAACCACAATTCCGAATTCGGTGTGGAGAAACCCGGCGTAAGGTTAACAAAAAATACCGCAAACAATAAGATTGGGATCTGAATTACAACGGCAAAGCGGGTAACTAAACCTAAAGTAATTAAAACACCCCCAACCAAATGCGCAAATGCAACAACATGAATGGCGACACTGATGAGCATGCCCGAAAAACCAAATACGTTGTTTTGTGTAATCATGTTCTGAAGAACCGAAGTGTCGCTAACAAAAGAAACACCTTTTCCAAAAATGATCAGGCCAAGTACAATCCGAAGATAATCCAGCCATTTTGAGTGATGAACATCTCCCCAATGTTCAATTTTACGGATAACGTTCATAATGAACCTCCATTTTTATGTGAATGATATATTAAGTTACGGATTTATATTGATTTGTCAAATAAAGATCTGAAAATCAATAAAATTTGATTAAGGTTATGCCAAGGCAGAGGTTTAACCATTTCGTGTAAAATTAATTTATACCGTTTCGGTTTTTGGTATGAATTTAGTATTATTGCTTAAATAGATAGGTTTTTTATCATGAGCAAAGAAATATTAGAGTTTTCTGTACAAGTAGATGAAAAATTTGACCTAAAATTTAATTGGTTAGATGGCTTTTGGGGCGCTGCATTTAAATTTTTTGGAAAATAATTTTTAATATCGAAAAATATGCTAAATCAGTCGTTTTGGACTGAATGGAAAAATATTGCCCAATCTTTCTTAATTTAAACCCTCCACCTTTCTACCTTCAACCTTTATCCTCTTTTTTCTATATTTGCAAAATAATGAGTAGAAGAAAACCTGGTACGGTAACTATTGTTCCAAACGTACATATAATTGATATTGCTGAAGAAGGAAAAGGTGTTGGCAAAGCTGACGAATTGGTCATTTTTGTGGATAAGGCCGTTCCTGGCGATGTGGTAGATGTTCGGTTGACCAAAAAGAAAAAGAATTTTGCAGAAGCAATTATTGAACAATTGCATGAAAAATCAGCATTGCGTACCGATCCTTTTTGTCCTCATTTCGGGACCTGTGGCGGCTGCAAGTGGCAGCACATGGGCTACGATGCTCAGTTAAAATTTAAACAGAAAAATGTTGAAGCAGCTTTACAGCGCTTAGGTAAAATAGATACTTCGGGAACTGAACCGATTTTAGGCTCAGAAAAAAACAGATATTACCGCAATAAATTAGAATTTACTTTTTCGAACAAACGTTGGTTAGAAAAAACTGATGTAGAACGCGATGAAGATTTCGATATGAATGCATTGGGCTTTCACGTACCCTTGCGTTTCGATAAAATTTTAGATATTGAGCATTGTTATCTGCAGGATGAACCTTCAAATTCGATCAGAAACGCAGTGCGTAAATATGCTTTGGAAAATGACTTGTCGTTTTACGATCTGCGTAATCATGAAGGCGTTTTGCGTAACCTGATTATACGTACTTCTAGTACCGGAGAGGTAATGGTTGCTGTGGTATTTGCTTATCCCGAACAGGCACAGGTTGATGGTTTGATGGCTTTCCTTCAAAATGAATTTCCACAGGTAACTTCATTATTGTATATCGTTAACCAAAAGAAAAATGATACCATTTTTGATCAGGATGTGGTGGTATTTGCTGGTCGCGATCATATTTTCGAAGAAATGGATGGCATCCGGTTTAAAATTGGTGTAAAATCTTTTTATCAGACCAATTCCGAGCAAGCCTTTGAGTTATATAAAATCACCAGGGATTTTGCCGGATTTAAAGGTGATGAGCTGGTTTATGATTTATATACTGGTGCTGGTACAATTGCGAATTTTATTGCAAAAAACGTGAAGCAGGTGGTAGGAGTAGAATATGTGCCAACGGCTATTGAAGATGCAAAATTTAACTCCGAGTTAAATGGCATCGACAATACTATTTTCTATGCCGGAGATATGAAAGATATTCTTACTTCCGAATTTATATTGGCTCATGGTAAACCAGATGTAGTTATTACCGATCCGCCACGCGCTGGTATGCATGCAGATGTAGTACAAAGATTACTGGAAATGGAATCTGAAAAAATTGTTTATGTAAGCTGTAATGCAGCCACTCAGGCACGAGACTTGGAGTTATTGAAAGAGAAATATGATGTGGTGCGCATTAAACCTGTAGATATGTTTCCGCACACGCAACACGTAGAGAATGTAGTATTGTTAAGGTTAAAGTAATAGAATGATTGAAGGATTAAATGAGAGAATTAAGGCAGCTGCTTTGAGCATTCAATCATTCAAAATTCGATTATTAGTTAAAGTATGGATAGAGAAGAATTATTAGGTGCAACGCCCGAAGAGAACGGAACACCACAAAAAAAGCAGGAAAGTCCGCTGGTAAGTTTAGAAAAAGACCTGGAGTTTTATGCTGATGCCATTAAAGAAGTAGCCTTTGAAATCTTGGTTGAAGGTATATCAGCCCATCCAATTTTTATTGCGCACCAGCACGAAGTAAACATTGGCGAACTTATTTTAAACAAAGAAGAACTTAATACCGATTGGACCATACAGGCTTCTACACTGGAAGAATTTGTAGAAAAAGGAATCATTAGTAAGGAGAAAAAAGAACCTTTCTTAAAGGTTTATAAAAAGCCTGAAGATTTTATGTGTGTATTCGTGGTCGTTCCTGAAGGTGCTAACTTTATTTATTATCCATACAAGAAGAGAGGGTAATTTTGAGTCGGAAGTCAGTTGTCGAAAAGTCTGAAATTTAGGCGATAAGACCTGATGAATACCAAATCTGTGCAATCATCCTTCAAAGATAACGCCGCTTTGCATCCACAAAGCAGCGCCTATTATTAACTAAACTAAACTTTTAATTTACGTGGTGCACATCTCCGCTTTTTGAGGTAGATGTTTTCTTGAGTGAAGCATTTCCTTTATAACTTACATCACCACCACCACTTGCACTTGCCTCCAGGCCTTTATTTACATAGAGATTTACATCAGAACCACCAGAAGCCTGCACCTTTGCATAATCTGCAATTAATTCATAAGCGTCAATATCGCTACCTCCACTAGATTGAATGGTCATATTTTCTGCTTTTCCTTTTAAATCGAGATCGCTGCCCCCGCTTGATTGAACAGATAGATCGTTGCAAACAACAGTTAGTTTTAAATCTGATCCGCCGGAAGAGCGAATGGCAAGTTTATCTGTCTTGATCTGGTTTTGCGTAAAAACATCCGAACCTCCAGATGCTGCAATTGCATTTAGGGTTTTAAAACTTACATAAGCTTTAATGGTGCGGTTTTTAAACATCCCGCCCCAGTTGATCCCGTCTTTGAACTTTATATTAACATTGCCGCCACTCTGTTCAACAACAATATCTTTTAATGTTTCCGAATCCGATTTTATGCTCACACTTTCGCTGCCGCCTTGGGTGAGGTACAAGTCAATTCCGCTGCTTACCCCAATGCTATTGAAGTTTTTAACTGTGAAACTTTTAGTTTCCTGTGCTTTAGCCATATAGCTGGTTACCACTATAAATAAAATGGCGGATGATTTGATAAGGATTTTCATAGTCGTTTTTTCGTTAAATGATTCTGAAGCTATCATTACACGGTATTTGTGCAACAAGGGCTTTGATTTGTGTTTTGGTTATTCATTAGACGCATCTCTGGCAGAAACGTTGCAAACAATCGAAATTATTTTTCAAATAGTTTGAATTTCATCCTTAAAATCGTTCTTTTTGTATTCAATCCTTTTTTATACATGGCATCGCAATTACTTATTCTTAACAAGAAACAAATTCAGCAGAAAATAGATCGTATTGCTTATCAGATTTTGGAAGATAACCTGAATGAGAAAGAAGTGGTGCTTGCCGGTATTTGGGACCGTGGTTACAAATTAGCGCTCAGGTTAGAAAAGGTGCTTAAAAAGATCTCAGGCTTTAAACTAACATTACTGCGCATCGACCTGCAGAAAGAAAGCAGCAAATTGGTTGCTTCAACAGATCTGGATGAAAGCCATTGGAAAAATAAGGTAATCATTATTGTTGATGACGTATTGAACAGTGGCAAAACACTTGCTTATGGCTTAGGCGTTTTCTTAAATACGCCGCATAAAAAGATCAGGACCGTTGTTTTGGTAGACAGAAGCCATAAAATTTTCCCTATTGCCACTGATTTTGTTGGTCTTGAACTGGCTACCATCTTAAAAGAACACGTAGATGTGGTGATGGATGTAGAGGGTGAAGAGGATAGGGTTTATTTGAGTTAAGTTGTTTTTTTTATGGCCAGATATCGTCCTTGTTTTTAACGAGGACGCAAGAGAATAGCGATTTAATCGCTAGGATACAGCTAAATTACAGTACTGTTGCACCACATTACAAATGTGGATCTCACTAATCCTCGTTACAAACGAGGACTATAAGACTGATATCGTCCTCGTTTGTAACGAGGATGCATGAGAACAGCGATTTCATCGCTATTATTTTTAAATTAACTCTACTTTCACTAGCCCCATAATTCCTGAATAATCTTTAGCGCTGCTGTAAGTATATTGTTCAGGAGATTCAACAATACCAGCTTTAACAGGATTTTCATGAATATAATGTAGCTTTTGATAAGGATCTATATCTTGTAAATCGATAGGATGATTGTCATCTTGCCAAATTTTGTAATTTTCTGCCCGATTGGTTTTCCTAGCTTCAAAACTAAACTTATCTAATAGCCAATCTCTTCTACTCTCTGGTATTTCTCTAATTGCGGCAGCAAGTTTTTTTGAGGTGAATTTTTTAAAATCCCTTAGAAAATCAGACATGTTGTATGGTTCTTGACACCTTCCAATAAAATGAATATGATTCGTCATCAGAACCCAGGCGTTTAATACTAATCCTTTATTGTCGATGCAATGGTTTAGCGAATCGACAATTATGTTCTATATTCAGGCCTTGTAAATAAATCAATCCAACCAACTATTGTACAGGTTACAAAATATGTCTGGTTTTGATCAGTAATAATATATCTGCTTCCTCCCATAATTGCATAAGTTTTTTTGTGGCTTAATTAAATTATTATCCCCATTTATAATGAGGATGTTTGGGAGATTTTTACTAAAGATAAGTAAAATATTTATTCATGTTAAAAATGCGATAATTATCGTCCTTGTTTGTAACGAGGACGCAAGAGAATAGCGATTTAATCGCTGATAATGAAATTGTTTTTAGAATTTTATCCCACATTACAAATGTGGATCTCGCTAATCCTCGTTACAAACGAGGACTATGATCATCGTAAAGAAAACCACATTTGCAATTCACCTCAATTTTTTGCAATTTCCCGAAATGTATCAGCCCAGAAAAAATAATCTGATTTTCAACTTTTTCTCTTGGTATATTCAATTCATTATCAAAAAAGATTTTGCTGCATTCAATTATGAGGGAGCGGAAACCAAACCGGATTCTTCAGTATTAATTTTAGCCAATCATTTCAGTTGGTGGGATGGGTTTTTCCTCTTTTATATCAACAAAAAGGTATTTAAAAAACAATTTCATGTTTTGGTAAATGCCGAAAATTACAATAAAGTAGGTTTCTTGAAATATCTTGGTGCTTTTGCAGCTGAAAATAAAGGGAAAGATGTTTTGGAAACGCTTAGTTATGCCGGCAAACTGTTAGATGATCCCACAAATCTGGTGCTTGTATTTCCCCAGGGCAAATTGTATTCGAACCACTTAAAAAATATCAGTTTCGAAAAAGGCGTAATGCAGATGATCAACGCAAGCCAGAAGAATATCAATATCATTTTTGCTGCTACCTTTATCGATTATTTTGCGAAAAGAAAGCCAACGGCTTATACTTATCTACAGCATTGGGAGAATGAGGAGTATGTGAGTTTGCAATTACTAAAAAGCGCCTACAATAAACATTACGATCAATCGGTTATTAAACAAACTCAGCTTATTGAATGACAATTTTTATTTACGCCGTTTTAATTTTCCTGGTAATTAGGTTTTCGGTTACCGTTTTCAATTTCCTTTCTAACCCGAAGTTGCCGAGAGTGGTTAAACACTATCATGATAAGGTTTCGATCCTAATCCCCGCGAGAAATGAAGACGAGAACATTTTAGAATTACTTGTTTCGATAAAAAATCAGGATTACACCAATTATGAGGTTATTGTTTTGGATGATAACAGCAGCGATAATACTTTCGGGGTAGTCGAAAAATTTTGCTTTACAAATCCGCAATTTAAAGTGGTAAGCGGTAAAGAGTTGCCTCAAAACTGGCTTGGAAAAAACTATGCTTGCCAGCAGCTTAGTGAACTGGCTACCGGGAAATATCTTTTGTTTATCGATGCAGATGAATCAATAAAAAGAGGATTGATTAATAGCCTGATTAACCGGATGGAAATTGGAAACCTAACATTGTTAAGTGTTTTTACCAATCAAACTATAAAATCGATAGGCGAGTGGTTAACCGTTCCATTAATGCATTTCATCCTATTAAATTTATTGCCTTTGCGTTTGGTTAAGCTTTCAAAAAATCCGGCATTTGCAGCGGCAAGTGGGCAATGTATGTTTTTTAATGCCAGTAATTACAAAGAAAACCGTTGGCATGAGCGGGTTAAACACCAGGTTGTAGAAGATGTGGAGATTATGAAGCTGGTAAAACAAGAAAAATTTAATGCTGAGGCCCTTTTAGCCAACGGACTGATTTATTGCAGGATGTACAAGAATTTAGGCGAAAGCTTAAATGGTTTTAGTAAAAATTTACTGGCAGGTTTTGGTAATAACATCATAATATTATTACTTTACCAGCTTTTGGTAACCATAGGGCCAGTAATTTTAATCTTAAACTTTAATGTTGCTTTACTTGTATTACCATTAACTTTAATCGTATTAAGCAGAATGATGATCTCTTATTTATCGGGACAAAATGTTTTGATCAATCTGATTTTACATCCTTTACAGATGTTATTCTTCTTAATCATTTCATTTATTTCTATAAAAAAACATATTTTTAAAACGAGCACATGGAAGGGCAGAACGATCAAAACGATTTAAAGATTAAAAGGATTGCAGTTGCTATAATTATCGTTTTTCATGTGGTTGGCTTGCTTGGCTTCTTAATCCCAGCTGCTCAGCCTTATTTTATCAAGCTTGTTCCCTTTCACTTGTTGTTAATGTTTGCAGTAATTGTTTTTTCATACAATGCCGATGTAAAACGTTTATTATTACTGGTTTCGGGTGTTTTTCTTTGTGGCTTTCTGGTGGAGGTATTGGGCGTGCATACCGGAAAAATATTTGGAAGCTATTACTATGGCGATACATTGGGCTACAAAGTTGCTGCGGTTCCATTACTAATGGGTGTAAATTGGGTAATCCTTATTTTCAGTGTTGGGCAAATGATGAAAAGTATGAAAATAAGGCATAGCATTTTGGCTTCGGTTATTGGCGCTTTTATACTTGTAGGTTTCGATTTCTTTTTGGAGCCTGTGGCCATGAAATTTAATTATTGGCAGTGGGACTGGCATGAAATTCCTGTTCAAAATTACGTGGCCTGGTTTATCGTTTCGGTAATATTGTTAAAATTTTACTATGCTTTGGGTTTAAAGCAACAGAAATATATTGGTGTCGCAATGTTTGCCTCACAGCTAATCTTTTTTGTTGTCTTATACATGACAACCGGAACAAATATTTTTGCTTAATTTTGTGATACTATTTGATAATTTTATAAAAATGGAAACACTAATCGTACAGCCTAAAAATAAAAAGCAACTTTTGGCAGTTGAGGCTGTGTTACAAGCATTGAACGTAACTTTTAAAAAAGAAAAAAGCTATAGTTCAGCATTTATTAATGAAATAGCTAAAGGTGAAGAGGATATTAAAAATGGACGTTTAACAAGAGTTAAGGATGTTCAGGATATATGGAAAAGTATTTTGTAGATATTACGGATCAAGCTAAAAAGCAATTAGCCATTATCCTTAAGTCTGGAGATCAGGCATCCATTAAGAAACTCCAACAAATTTTTATAGAATTAAGCATTCATCCTGCATCAGGTGTTGGTAAACCTGAAAAATTAAAATTTGAATTTTCTGGCTATTGGTCAAGACAAATAAATAAAAAAGATAGGTTAGTCTATAGGATCGATGAAGAGATTATTACAGTATTTGTAATTTCGGCAAAGGGACATTACGACGATAAATAACTAATCCTGGAAAAAAATGAGCAATTTAAACTTACAGGTCAACATCGATAAATCATCAGGCTTTTGCTTTGGCGTGGTATATGCTATAGAAATGGCCGAAGATATTCTGAATAACGAAGGTTATTTATACTGTCTTGGCGATATTGTTCATAACGACGAAGAAGTAGAACGTTTAACTAATCGCGGATTAAAAATCATCGATCACGAAGTGTTAAAAAACTTAAGGGATGAAAAGGTTTTGATCAGGGCACATGGTGAAGCGCCCTCAACTTATCAGCTGGCTTTAGAAAATAACCTGACTTTAATAGATGCTTCTTGCCCTGTTGTGCTGAAATTGCAAAACAGGATTAAAAATTCGCATGATGACGATGAGCAAGTACTTATTTTTGGTAAGCATGGCCATGCAGAAGTAATCGGGTTACAAGGACAAACTGATGGTAAAGCAATTGTTTTTCAGGATTTAGCTGAACTAGACAATGTAGAATTACCTGCTAAGTTTACCTTATACAGCCAAACCACCAAAAGCACCGATAAATTCTATCACATTAAAGATGAATTATTGAGCCGTGGTTATGAAGTTAAGGCAAACGATACCATTTGCAGGCAGGTATCTAACCGTTATGAAGAACTGGAAGATTTTGTAAGTCATTATGATAAGATCGTTTTCGTATCGGGTAAGAAATCTTCGAACGGAAAGGTACTTTATGATGTTTGTAAAAAATACAACGATAATTCTTACTTTATTTCTAACGTAGAAGAATTAGATCAAACCTGGTTTAATCAAAATGATAAAGTAGGTATCTGCGGTGCTACTTCTACCCCAATGTGGCTCATGGAGAAAGTTAAGGCTGCTTTAGAACAATATTAGATTTATCAAGAGAGGCGTCACCCTGAATTCAGTTCAGGGTCTTTATAATGGAGAAAGATGCTGAACTAAATTCAGCATGACGAAATAAAATAAAAGCCATTGAAAACTATAAATCCATATACTGGAATCCTGGTTGCGTTAACCGTAATTGCCTGTTGGTTTATTTCCCTTTATTTCTTGTTAACATGGGATTTCGCGTGGAATAATCCTTTGGTTTATCTGATGGTTTTTGTTCAGATGCATTTGTACACCGGTTTGTTTATTACCGCTCACGATGCCATGCATGGAACCATATCGCCGAACAAAAAAGCAAATAATTTTATTGGCTATCTTTCTGTTTTTCTGTATGCAGGTTTCTTTTACAATCGTTTGTATGCAAAACACCACCAGCACCACCGCTATGTACATACCGAAGAAGATCCTGATTTTGCACCACATGGCTTTTGGAAATGGTATTTCCGTTTCATGCTAAATTATGTCACAATTATCCAATTAGTGATTATGGCTATTGCATATAATGTGCTGAAAATCTGGGTTGATGAAAAGAATCTTCTTTTGTTTTGGGTACTCACTTCATTGTTAAGTACTTTTCAGCTGTTTTATTTTGGAACCTATTTGCCACATAAAGGGGAGCATGATAACGAATATCATTCTTCTACCTTGCAGAAAAATCATTTTATTGCCTTTATTACCTGCTATTTTTTTGGTTATCATTTAGAACACCATCAAAAACCAGCTATGCCTTGGTGGCAACTGTTTAAGATGAAGAGGTAGCACCGATCGTGGTATTGATGTTACCACCTGAACACTAATCAAACACTCACTTCTGATTTTAAGGACGTTCGAAACCTGCAGCAACTATGTTTATAAACCTGACTGTACGGAAATCCTTTTTGTGAACTGGATGATCAGGAATGTAATAACATTCACAAAAAGATTGTAGGAAAGGCAGGACTGAACCTTAATAGAATTACTGGATTTGCTTTTCTAATGATGTAACCAATTCTTTTTTGATTATCCATGGTGTTGGATGTTGCCATCCGACACTGACTAATTTCCACTATTGCAATCCAAGTTTTTTACTTGTTCGAACCGTCAGATGGTAACATCTGACAGCACGCTGAATGCGCTGATGTAATTTAAGTCCAATGTTAATAATTGCTGATAATCGTTGCATATAGCAGAAAGTTTCATTGTAAATTCAAAGTTTATTGCCAGATAGCATTTAGAAGTATGAAATAACAATTTTTGACTAAAAAATGTCGGCAATCACATTTTAAGCATAGGGAAAAAACAATAAAAAGGCGATATTTGCGCCACGAAACATATTCTTTATTAAATGAGCAAAAAGGGAATTTTACTGGTAAATTTAGGAACACCCGATAGTCCGGCAACGGCTGATGTAAGAAAATATTTAGATCAATTTCTGATGGATGAACGGGTAATCGATATTCCTAAACTGAACAGAACATTATTGGTTAAAGGTATTATTGTTCCTTTCCGTAGTCCTAAAACTGCTAAGCTATATAAAGAAATCTGGAATGAAAATGGTTCGCCACTATTGTTTTATAGTAGGTTACAGGCTAAAATGCTTCAGGAAAGATTAGGCGACGACTACCATGTAGAGCTAGCCATGCGCTACCAAAGCCCTTCAGTCGAATCAGCATTGGCAAATTTAAAGGCAGGTTTGGTAGAAAGTATACAGGTTATACCAATGTTCCCACAATATGCTTCTGCTAGTACGGGTTCGGTAATGCAACTGGTAATGGAACTGGTGAGCAAGTGGCCAACGGTTCCACCAATCTCGTTTGTTAATTCATTTCACGATAATGAATTGATGATTAAAGTTTTTGCAGAAAATGCTAAAAAGCATAACGTAGAAAGTTATGATCACGTGTTGTTCAGCTTCCATGGATTACCTGAGCGTCAACTGTTAAAGTGCGATCATACCGGAAGTTACTGCTTAAAAAGTACCGATTGCTGCCAGACATTAAATGACACCAATAAGTTCTGCTATTCTGCGCAAGGACACGATACCGCCAGGTTAATAGCCAAAGAATTAAATCTGTCAAAAGATCAATATACTGTTTGTTTCCAATCGCGCTTAGGGAAAGAGCCATGGGTACAACCCTATACTACCGATGTGCTGAAGAAATTGGCTGCCGAAGGCAAAAAACGTCTTTTGGTTTTTAGTCCTGCTTTTGTAGCCGATTGCCTGGAAACACTTTACGAAATCACGGTAGAATATCACGAAGAGTTTAAGGCTCTGGGTGGCGAGCATGTTCAACTGGTAGAAAGTTTAAACGATAGTCCTGTGTTTATCGAAGCTTTAGCAGGAATGGTTAAATAGTTTTACTATGGCAAGTTTTATTATTTTAATGGGCGTTTCGGGAAGTGGTAAAACAGTAATCGGAAAAGCTTTGGCGCCAAGAATAAATGCCGAATTTATAGACGGCGATAACCTGCATTCGCAACGGAATGTAGATAAAATGGCTTCCGGGATTCCCTTAACAGATGCCGATCGTTTAGATTGGCTACAGCTGATTGCTAAAGTGGGTCGAGAGCATGTTGCTCATGGTACCACCTGTATTATTGCTTGTTCTGCACTTAAAAAATCTTACCGAAATTTGCTGAGAACAGATAATACAACAATCCGGTTTGTTTATTTAAAAGGAAGTTTCGATTTAATTCACGATCGTATTGCCAAGCGTTCTCATCAATATATGCCTTCTAGTTTATTGAAAAGCCAGTTTGAAACATTAGAAGAACCACTGGATGATGAACGGGATGTTTTAACGGTCTCAATCGATCAAAGCATTCCTGAGATCGTTAATGAAATTGCTAAGGCTGATCTGATTTCGTAATCATCGAAATAATCTGATCGGTTGCACCTCTTTTATCTGCAACATATCTTTGAGCCTGGTCTGCAGCCTTTTTATTTTCTGCAAAGCTTTCAAAAGCCCTAATCAATTCCTCAACAGAAGAAATACTTTTGGCTGCCCCTATGGCAATTAAATCTTTTGCTTCCTGAAATTTATCGTATTTCGGACCGAAAATTACTGGCAATCCAAACGCTGCAGCTTCTAAAGTGTTGTGTATTCCCGTTCCAAAACCACCACCAATATACGCTACGTTTCCATATTGATATAGAGAAGAAAGCATGCCGATATTATCGATGATGAGCGTTTTGTGTTCGGCGTTTAGCGTTTGATTTGCGGAACTAAAAACTGAAAACCGCACACTGCCAACTGGAAACTGTTTCTCAATACTTTCGATATGACTTTCATGGATTTCATGTGGTGCGATGATAAATTTCCAATTTGGGTATTTTTGAGGCAAAGCCGATAATATTTTTTCATCTTCAGGCCAGGTACTCCCGCAAACTAAAGTAGGAGCGCTGCCAATAAAGCTTTCGATAAGGCTAAGCTGTTTGGGCGATTGTGCATTTTCATAAACACGATCGAAACGGGTATCGCCACTTATGGTTACATGATTTAATCCGATTGATTTTAAAAGGTTTTCACTTTCTTTATTTTGTACGAAAAAGTAAGTGACAGATTTTAAAATATTGCGGTAAAAGCCGCCATACCATTTAAAAAAAGCCTGACTTTCTCTAAAGATTCCGGATATCACATATAAAGGAATATGCTGAGCTTTCAGTTCTTTAAAATAAAAATGCCAAAATTCATATTTGGTAAAAATGGCCATTTCAGGATTAATGCTGGCTATAAAACGTTTGGCATTGGCTGCGGTATCAATGGGGAGATAAAATACATCTGCCATGGCATAATTTTTCCTGATTTCATACCCTGAAGGTGAAAAAAAAGTAACTACGATTTTCTTTGCAGGGTAAAGGGTTTTTATTTTTTCTAAAACGGGCCGGCCTTGTTCAAATTCGCCTAAAGAGGCAAAATGAAACCAAATATGTTTTTCGGCCGGATTAATTTTTTGAGCAATTTGTGTATAGACGTTTTTACGGCCATTTATAAACAGTTTAGCCTTAGGATTAAATAATGAAAATATCCTGACAAGCAAAGTGTAAAGCCGAATTCCGATTATGTAAAGCAAAAGCATTAGTGTAATTTCATATCTTCGTGCCAAGATAAAACGAATATATTTAAAAAGCTTAAAAAATATATGGAACCATCACGATTTGGCCTATCATTCAACGCAATAAATAGACGGGTCATGATCGCTCCAGGAAGCTAAAAAAATAAAATTAACAAATGAAGATAGCCGTTATTGGTACCGGATACGTAGGTTTAGTTACCGGAACCTGTTTAGCCGAAACAGGAAATGATGTAATATGTGTTGACATTAACGAAGCGAAAGTAAAACAGATGCAGGCTGGCGAAGTGCCAATTTATGAGCCTGGTTTAGACCTTTTGTTCCATAGAAATATTGAACAGGAAAGGTTGACTTTTACTACAAACCTTGCCGATGCCATAAAAGATGCACAGATTATTTTTATGGCTTTACCAACGCCTCCTGGTGGTGATGGTGCTGCCGATCTTTCTTATATTCTCGGTGCTGCAAAAGATATTTCCAAACTGATTACCGAATATAAGGTCATCGTAAATAAATCAACTGTTCCGGTTGGAACTGCCGATAAGGTTAAAGCTGTTTTTGCTGAAAATACTTCGATTGAAGTAGATGTAGTTTCGAACCCGGAGTTTTTAAGAGAAGGAGTAGCTGTTGATGACTTTATGAAGCCTGACCGTGTTGTGCTAGGTACAAAAAGCGAAAAGGCGAAAAAGTTAATGACAGAATTATATGGTCCTTACGTACGTCAGGGAAACCCAATTCTTTTTATGGATGAGCGTTCATCTGAACTGACCAAATATGCAGCAAACTCTTTCCTTGCCACCAAAATTACCTTTATGAACGAGGTTGCCAACCTTTGCGAACTGGTAGGTGCTGATGTTGATTCGGTAAGAAGGGGCATAGGTTCTGACGAGCGTATTGGTAAACGTTTCCTTTTTCCTGGCGTAGGCTATGGCGGTTCATGTTTTCCGAAAGACGTTCAGGCTTTGGTAAAATCATCCGATGATTATGCCTACGATTTTCAGATCCTGAAATCGGTAATGGAGGTTAACGAAAGGCAAAAAACAATCCTTGTTGATAAGGTATTGAAATATTATAAAGGTGATATAAAAGGCAAACATTTTGCACTTTGGGGTTTGGCCTTTAAACCGGAAACCGACGATATCCGAGAGGCACCAGCCCTATATATTATTGATGCATTGATTAAAAACGGCGCTACCGTTACCGTTTTCGATCCGGAGGCGATGACCAATGTTAAAAATATTATTGGCGATCAGGTAATCTACGCCAAAAATCAATACGAAGCTTTGGAAGGTGCTGACGCACTGTTGATTGCAACGGAATGGTCGGTTTTCCGTAACCCTGATTTTGATAAAATTGATAACATTTTAAAAAATAAAGTGGTTTTTGATGGTCGAAACTTGTACGATTTGCAAAAAATGATCGATCTTGGCTATTATTATAACAGCATAGGTAGAAAACTATTAACCCCTAGCCCCCTGGAGGGAAATTAAGTACAATGTGCAGTAGTAAGGGGGTTTTTTAAAAAAAAATATGAACGAAAGAAAGGAAAAGTCTCCGTCAGGGGATTTAGGGGGTCAAAAGAGAATATTGATTACAGGTGCAGCCGGGTTTTTAGGCTCACACCTTTGTGATCGTTTTGTGAAAGAGGGCTATCATGTTATCGGAATGGATAACCTGATTACCGGCGACATAGCAAATATCGAACACTTGTTCAAGCTGGAGAATTTTGAGTTTTACAACCATGATGTTTCCAAATTTGTGCATATTCCGGGTAAACTTCATTACATTTTACACTTTGCTTCACCTGCAAGTCCGATCGATTATCTTAAGATTCCGATACAAACACTTAAAGTAGGTTCATTGGGTACGCATAACCTTTTGGGTTTGGCCCGTAATAAAAATGCAAGGATGCTGATTGCATCAACCTCTGAAGTATATGGCGATCCAAGTGTAAACCCTCAACCAGAAGAATATTGGGGTAATGTAAATCCGGTTGGTCCGCGTGGTGTTTACGATGAGGCGAAACGCTTCCAGGAAGCCATTACCATGGCCTATCACACTTTCCATGGTGTAGAAACCAGGATCGTTCGGATTTTTAATACCTACGGACCGAGAATGCGCCTCAATGATGGACGTGTTTTACCTGCTTTTATTGGACAGGCTTTAAGAGGTGAAGATTTAACTATCTTTGGCGACGGAAGTCAGACACGTTCTTTTTGTTATGTTGATGATCTGATAGAAGGGATTTACCGTTTATTGATGAGTGATTATGCTCAACCGGTAAACATTGGTAATCCAGATGAAATCACCATCAAACAGTTCTGTGAAGAAATTATCAAGCTTACAGGTACTACACAGAAAATCGTCTATAAAGAACTTCCTCAGGATGATCCTAAACAGCGCAGACCGGATATAACGAAGGCAAGAGCGATATTGGGATGGGAGCCAAAAGTAGGTCGTGCAGAAGGATTGAAAATTACATACGAATATTTTAAATCATTGCCTGCAGAGGCCTTGGAGAAGATAGATCATAAAGATTTTACCACATTTAACCGTTAAAATGGCAAAAATATTAGTTACTGGTGGAACAGGATACATAGGTTCGCACACAGCAGTAGAGTTACACAACGCAGGATACGAAGTTGTAATCATCGATAACCTTTCTAACTCGAATATCAAAATTTTAACCCAGCTTCATGCCATTACTGGCAAATGGTTCGATTTTCATGAAATCGATCTGCAGGATGACAAAGCTGTTCAGGAATTTGCAGAAAACCATACCGATATTGATGGAATTATTCACTTTGCTGCATCAAAAGCGGTAGGCGAATCAGTAGAACAACCTTTAAAATATTATAAAAACAATTTCTACGGTTTAATTAACCTATTAACCTCATTTAACAGGAAGATTAATTTTGTATTTTCTTCATCTTGCACCGTTTATGGTCAGCCAGAAACTTTGCCGGTAACTGAAGCTGCTCCGGTACAAAAAGCAGAATCGCCATATGGAAATACCAAACAGATTGCTGAGGAAATATTGGCAGAAACTGCTGCGGTAACGCCTGACTTGAATGTTATCGCTTTGCGTTATTTTAATCCGGTTGGGGCCCACGAAACGGCTTTAATTGGCGAATTGCCAAATGGTGTACCTGCAAACCTTGTTCCTTTCATCACCCAATCGGCTATTGGCAAACGCGGTCCGATTACGGTTTATGGAAATGATTACAATACTCCCGATGGTTCTGCTATCCGCGATTATATCCATGTGGTTGATCTGGCAAAAGCACACGTTACCGCCATCAAAAAACTGGAAGAAGGAAATCCTAACGGTAATTATGATGTTTTCAATATCGGTACGGGTAAAGGTTCTTCAGTTTTAGAAATTATTGCAGCTTTCGAAAAAGTTAACGGAGAAAAACTTGATTATAAAATTGGCCCAAGAAGAGCTGGTGATATTGTTCAGATTTATGGCGATGTTACTAAATCCAACCAGGAGTTGGGCTGGAAAGCCAATCTTGATATCAATGAGATGATGCGCTCGGCATGGGAGTGGGAAAAATATATTAAGGCTAACCCTTTTTAAATGAAATTATCTGAGCATAAAGATTTAAAAGCTGCCATCACAGAATTGCCTGTTAAAGAAAAAGACAAGCTATTGCTTCGTTTGGTGGCCAAAGATAAAGTGCTTACAGAACATCTTCATTACAAATTATTAGAAGATGAAACCGATTTAGAAGATCGGAAGGAAAGGATTAAAGCCGATGTAGATGAACAGGTTATGGAACTGAAAAAACTAAACGCTAAAGAAGCTTTGGTAAAAGTTCGGAAGATGATTACATCGGTTAACCATTTCTACAAAGTGACCAAAGATCCGGTTGGTGAGGTTGAACTCAAATTATTTATCCTCAATGCCATCCCTTTTGATTATAAGAAATCAATTTTTGGTTACCGCGATTTTATGATGCTTTTTAGTATTTTTTACTTAAAAACGGTAGCGGTAACTATTAATAAATTCAAAAAATTACACGAGGACCTGCAGTTCGATTTAAGTGAAGACTTAAATAATTTGCTCGATAAAATCTATTCCTCTAAATTAGCTGGTGCAGCAGATGCAAGCAATTTGCCAAAAGAGATAAGTTAGCAGAAATTATAATAGACCATTAGTAACATTTAGAGATGTTAGCACTCATTTGAAAAAGATAGGCGAAACAGACAAATAAATTATGACAACTGATGACATGAATTTATGGCGAGAAAGGTGGCTTGTTTGCATTAACGAATTGACTTCGCTTAACCTTCAAAAGAAATCTTGGCTCGACATGACAAATGCGAATCCTCATTGGTCTTATGTCGAATTTATGTGTAGCTATTTTAACGACTTAGGAATTGACGACAACTATAAACATCCTTTGGACAAAGGTTGGCTGACAGACCAGGAGTTTGGAATAATTAAAGAATGGCACGAAGCATTAGACAAATATGACTCATCGAAAAATGACGACTACGGCCACATAGCAATATTAAACGACTCTAATTGGTTTGATATTTTGCAAATCGGGTTGACAATGAAAGAAAAATTAGTGGCGACACTAAGCGAAAGGGAAACGGAAATTTTGACTGAAGAAATTAACTATTTGAAGTTTGTTTAGAGATGACAAAAACGAATGTTAACACATGGATTCTTTTGTACCATTCGGGCTGAAGTGCAACGTTCAACATTTCTGCTTTCTTTGAACTTTTGTTCCAAATTCAAATTTTGTACATTTAATGCCTGAACGGCGCAAATCCCTGGCACATGAAAGCTATGATCTACCATTATGTTCGGAATATTTAAAAAGAAAAAAATAGCACCCGAATTTAATTTCTCTGGTATCGGAACAGATATGCATTCGCACATTATTCCGGGGATTGATGATGGTGCCCAGACCCTGAAAGATTCTTTGCTCCTGGCCAAAAAATTTAAAGCTTTAGGTTATAAGAAGCTTATTGCCACTCCGCATATTATGGCTGATTATTTCCGCAATACGCCAGATACCATTAACCGTGGATTAGATACGTTAAGAAAAGGCTTACAGGAAATAGAACTCGATTTGGAAGTTGATGCTGCTGCCGAATATTACCTGGATGAAACGCTGGAAAAAAAGATCAAACAAAAAGAGGTGTTAACTTTTGGGAATAATTATCTTCTGTTTGAATTATCCTATATAAATGCCCCTCAAAACCTGATCGATTTAATAAAGATGATGCAGGATGCCGGATATAAGCCTGTTTTGGCCCATCCTGAACGGTATCCTTATTACTACAATTCTTTTGAAAGCTATCATCAGATTAGAGCAACCGGCTGCCTGTTGCAAATGAACGGTATTGCTTTAACAGGTTATTATGGTGCTGGTGCAAAGAAAGTAGCAGGAGAAATGGTAGAAAACCATATGGTCGATTTTGTAGGCAGCGATATGCACCATTTAAAACATGCTGCAGCGCTCGAAGACAGCCTGAGTACGCCATTAATGCAACAATTACTTACTCAAACTCAATTGAATAATGCATTGCTTTAGCGCCGATTTGTAATATGAATTTTTGAGATTATGAGCGGTTTTTTTGCAGGTAAAGCATCCAGTCAAAAATAGCAACGCTTACCAAGCCACCTAGACCTGATTGGAGTGAACACGAAGCCGCAGGCAAAGTAAAACGGAAAGCGGGAGGAAACCCATATAGTTGCAGAAAACTGCTCTCCTAATTATTCTATAATCTTTATCCGAAAATGAACATTTCAGTACTGCTTCGGAAACAGCAGTCCCGTTATCCGCTTTAGCTCCGACGAAAAAATCGGAGGCTGCCGCTGCTACCGGGTTTATAAACAAAGGGTTGTCTAGGTAAGCACCCAGCCAGAAATAGCACTACCTAACGAGGAACCTAGACCTGATTAGAGTGAACAAGAAGCCGCAGGCAAAGTAAAACGGAAAGCAGGAACAAGCCTTAATAGTTGTATATAATTACGCTCCAAGCAATACCAAGATCAAAATTCAAATAACTTGTACCAAATTCTTCTTTTGGAGGCCGGCCTATTCGTATCTCAATGCCTCTACAGGATCTAGCTTTGATGCTTTTTTAGCAGGATAATATCCCGATAAAATTCCTACCAATACACATAATATAAAGCCGCCAATAATAAATAGCCAGGGGATTAAGAATGCACCACCCATTGCGAGAGAGATCAGGTTTCCTAAAACTATTCCCAGAAAAATGCCCAATGCACCGCCCATTAAACAGATTACTACAGCTTCAATTAAAAACTGGCGACGAATTACCTTCGGGTTTGCGCCAATCGCTTTACGGATACCAATTTCACGTGTACGTTCGGTAACTGAAACCAGCATAATATTCATTAAGCCGATTGAGGCCCCAATGAGGGTAATAATGCCAATGGCAACACCACCAATAGCCACAAAGGCCAAATTTTCGAATAATGTTTGCGCAATGGCATCACTCTTGGTAATCTCAAAATTATTGGTTTCATTCACTTTTACCTTGCGGATATTTCTGAATAGTGCAGTAGATTCGCCAATAATGTTTTCCTGCATCTCATTGCTGGGTACCATTACCGTTATGGTGTAAGAAGGGTTGGCATTGGCGTTAATCTGTTTGGCTTTTAGTAAAGGCACATATACGGCCCTATCGCCACTAAAGCCCATACTCGATCCTTTTTTCTCTAATATGCCAATAATTTTAAAACGGTTATTGCCTACATTGATCAGCTTATCTAATGGATCTGAATCTTTGAACAATTTTTCAACCACTTCGCCACCAACAATACAAACGTTGCTTCCGAGTTGTATTTCAGAAACACTAAAATTTCTTCCCTGTGATAAATTTAGACCTTGAGAGGCTAAACCATTTTCATCTATACCTTGAACGTTGATGTTCGGATTTGTTTTTAAACTGCCGTATTTTATGGTAGAACCACCGCTGGCAAACACACTTACGGCAACAGTTGCAGGGGTATTCAGGCTATCTTTAAATTTAACGGCATCTTCATAGCGGATGGCTTTAAAAGGTTTTGGCCGTTTGCCGTTTCCAATTCTAATTCCTGTACCGCGGTTTCTGATGGTAAAAGAGTTGGCCCCCATGCTACTAAAAGCATCAGTCATACTTTTCTTTACAGCATCCAGAGTGGTTAAAATCCCAACCAAAGCCATTAAACCAATGGCAATAATTAAGGCAGTAAGCATAGTACGCAAGCGGTTCGCTTTAATAGATTCTAATGCCAGTCTGATGTTTTCTCTGTAATTCATTTATTGTAAGTATCAAGTATCGGATCAAGTATTGAGTATCAAGTATTAAGATGGGTTAACCTTATACCCTATACCTTTTGCCTTCAACCTTTATGGGTAAAAATAAAAAAAGTCCCGATGTTTAGACAAGGGGACTGCACTATATGTTACAATAATATTTTATTTATGCCGAGAAACTCGTGCCACAGCCACAAGTGCTGGTTGCATTAGGGTTAACGAAGGTAAAGCCACGTGAATTTAATCCATCCTGCCAGTCGATCATCATGCCCATTAAATACATCTGGTGTGCTTTATTCATGAAAACCTTAATGCCATCAATAAAATACTCTTGATCGCCTTCTTTTCTTTGATCAAAACCTAAAATGTAATTCATGCCAGCACAGCCTCCACCCTCTACGCCAACACGTAATCCGTAATCTTCACTAATCTCCTGCTGATCCTTTAATTTATATAACTCTTTAGCTGCTCCTTCTGAAAAAGTAACTGGTGCAAATGCTGTATCAACTGTTGTGCTCATGTTATTTAAATTTTATCTGTTACAAATATAAATAATAATGCACATTTTTGCTTTTAACGGGCTGTTAATATTACCGTAATTAAACAATACTTATGAATACCCAACAAATTTTAGTTGATATAGTGATCTTATTTGCAGGCATTTTCGCTGCGCTAATAGCCGTTTATTATATTTTAAAGAACGATATCCAACGTTTCTTTAACTTAAAAACCCTCGAACTGAACAAAGAAAGCCGGGCACATATTTTACCCTTACGCTTACAGGCACACGAACGTTTAATTATATTTATCGATCGTATTAACCCGGCAAATTTGCTTGTTCGCCTGCACCAGCAGGGAATTGCCATTGCTACTTTGCAAGCTGGTATCTTAAATGAAATCCGCTCGGAATACCAACACAATGTTACCCAGCAATTGTATGTAGATTGTGTAACCTGGGGTGTAGTGCGAAAATTAAAAGACGATACCATTGCCATGATTAATAATGCAGTACAAGGTTTACCTGCCGATGCAAATGGAATTGAACTGAGTAAAGCAATTTTACAGCACATGGCCAGTATAGATGAAAATCCATATGACTTAACGATCGAGCTGATCAAAAAAGATATTCATAGGCTGTTTTAAGAGGGTTAACTGGTTAATTGTTTAAATCGGTTAATTAAAATCCGATCCCTAGCTAATTTTATAGTTAACCTCAATGCACAAGTTAACCAATTAACCAGTTTCAACAGTTAACCAAAGAATAAACTAACCAATTATGAGTGAAAAAAAGCACACTACCACCTCAGGTATTGAAATAAAGGCGCTGTACACCAAAGCGAAGCCAATGGAAGAGTTGCCGGGCGAATTTCCCTTTACCAGGGGAATCCAGAAGGATATGTACCGGGGGCGCCTATGGACGATGCGGCAGTATGCTGGTTTTTCAACCGCTGAAGAATCGAACAAGCGTTATCATTATTTATTGGCGCAAGGAACAACGGGGCTCTCTGTTGCTTTTGATCTTCCAACACAAATTGGTTACGACTCTGATCATGAAATGGCCGATGGAGAGGTGGGTAAGGTGGGCGTGGCTATCGACTCGTTAAAGGATATTGAAATTTTATTTGATGGTATTGAGCTAAAAGACATCACTACCTCGATGACGATCAATGCAACGGCTTCTATTTTATTGGCTATGTATATTGCGCTGGCCAAAAAACAAGGTGCAGATTTAAAGCAAATTTCGGGCACGATACAGAATGATATCTTAAAAGAATATGCTGCAAGAGGAACATATATCTATCCGCCAAAGCAATCAATGCGTTTGATTACCGATATTTTTGAGTTCTGTAGCAAAGAAGTGCCGAAGTGGAATACCATTTCCATATCGGGGTACCACATTCGCGAGGCTGGATCTACCGCGGTGCAAGAACTTGCTTTTACATTGGCTAACGGTAAAACCTATCTGAAAGCTGCTTTAGATAAGGGTTTAGATATTAACGTGTTTGCAAAACGCTTATCGTTCTTCTTTAATTGTCACAATAATTTCTTTGAGGAGATCGCAAAATTTAGAGCAGCGAGGCGCATGTGGGCCAAGATTACCAAAGATTTGGGTGCTACAGACGAAAAAGCGCAGATGTTAAGATTTCATACCCAAACCGGAGGCTCAACCTTAACGGCGCAACAGCCATTAAACAATATAATCAGGGTAAGCAATCAGGCTATGGCTGCTGTTTTAGGCGGAACTCAGTCTTTACATACTAACGGCTATGATGAAGCACTTTCACTTCCAACAGAATCGGCAGCAAAAATTGCTTTACGTACCCAGCAGATTATTGCCTTCGAGAGCGGCGTTACCGATACCGTAGACCCATTGGCGGGATCGTTCTTTGTAGAAAGCTTAACTGATGAAGTAGAGGTTGCTGCCTGGGCTTATATCGATCGGATAGACGCTATGGGTGGCTCGGTTAATGCCATCGAAAGCGAATATATGCAAAATGAGATTGCGGGTGCATCTTATCAGTATCAAAAAGAAATCGAAAATGGCGAAAGGATCTCGGTAGGGGTTAATAAGTTTACCCAGAAGGAAGAAGGCCTGACTGAAGTTTTTAATATTGATGATTCTATCCGTAAACTGCAATCTGAAAAGCTGGAACAGTTAAAAGCAACCCGCGATAACGATGCCGTAGAAAAAGCATTGCGAAGGTTGCATGAAGCTGCTAAGGGCGAAAACAATTTAATGCCATTGATTATAGATGCGGTTGAAAAATATGCTACACTTGGCGAAATTGCAGATGTATTTAGAAGTACTTTTGGTATTTATTAAATAAACTTAAATGTCTTGATTTTTGTGCTTCACTCCAGTTTAAAATTAAAGATATTCAGCTTTTGATGAAGTGATCATAATGAACAAATCTCTTGTTCATTAATGTTAAAAATATGGGTTGAACTGTCGTAAAATTCATACAAAAACAAAGCGTAATGAAATAATCTAAAATCAGTTTAAACGATCGGCTTAAATTAATATTAATTTATTTATCTTATAGCTTTGATTTTCAGTTTATTCGAATTTAAAAAAGACTAAAACGCTTAACTAGTTTCTAAAATGGCTTAGATTTTGCTTTTTCAACAGCTATTCGAAGTGATGGGGGTATATTGATGTTAAATAATGGTTAATGTGGATAACCAGTGTTAATAAATAGTTATCAACATAAAAAATTGAGGTTAAGCGGGCTACTATATTCCTTATCAGTGCGTTACGATTTATTTGAAATTTTTGTTTAAAATGTTGATAATTTTCTCAATATTCGTAGTCCCTAAACGGACCATCCCTTTAATTCGAATAGGCACTGTAAACCAATAAATTATAGAAATCGCAATGGAAAAAACTTGTACAGAAGTATGGAAGAACTGTCTTCAAATTATTAAGGATAACATTCCGAGTCAAAGTTTCAAAACTTGGTTCGAGCCAATAACAGCCCTTAAATTGGAAGGTAAGGTTTTAACTATACAGGTGCCAAGTTTGTTCTTTTACGAATGGCTTGAAGAACATTACGTAGGCTTGCTACGCAAGACTGTAAAAAAACAACTTGGAGAGGATGGCAGGTTGGAATATAACATCGTTGTAGATAAATCATCAAACAGCGGTAATCCTTATACTACCAATATGCCCTCAAATGGAAATGGAGCGGAGGCAAAGGTACAATCGATGCCGATTCCGGTTTCCATTAATAAGGATATTAAAAACCCATTTATTATCCCTGGATTAAAAAAATTAAATGTTGATCCACAATTAAACTCTAACTATACTTTCGAAAATTATATTGAGGGAGATTGCAACCGTTTGGCGCGTTCTGCAGGTTACGCTGTAGCTGCTAAACCAGGTGGTACATCTTTTAACCCTTTGATGATTTACGGTGGAGTAGGTTTGGGTAAAACGCATTTGGCACAGGCAATCGGTAACGAGATTAAACGCAGCATGCCAGATAAATTGGTAATCTATGTGAGCTGTGAGAAATTCTGCCAGCAGTTTGTAGATTCACTAAAAAACAATACCATTAACGATTTCGTTAACTTTTATCAGGCAATGGATGTGATCATTATGGATGATGTGCACAACTTTGCAGGTAAAGAAAAAACACAGGATATTTTCTTCCATATCTTTAATCACCTACACCAATCGGGCAAACAGGTAATCTTAACATCTGATAAAGCACCGAAAGATTTAGCTGGTTTGGAAGAGCGTTTGTTAAGCCGTTTTAAATGGGGTTTATCTGCAGATCTGCAGATCCCTGATCTGGAAACACGTATTGCTATTTTAAGAAAGAAAATGTATGCTGATGGTATTGAGTTACCAGGCGAGGTGGTAGAATATGTTGCACACAACATTGATAACAATGTGCGTGAATTAGAGGGTGCTATGGTATCTCTTTTGGCACAGGCTACTTTGAATAAAAAAGAAATCGATTTAGCTCTTGCTAAGCAAATGTTGAAGAACTTCATTAAAAATACTTCTAAAGAAATTTCAATGGAATACATCCAGAAATTGGTTTGCGAATATTTCGAGGTTCCTATTGACATGGTTAAATCGCAAACACGTAAACGCGAAATTGTTCAGGCACGTCAGATATCGATGTACCTTTCTAAAAGTCATACTAAATCATCATTGAAAACCATTGGTGCTTTCTTCGGTGGCCGCGATCACAGTACCGTAATTTATGCCTGCCAAACGGTAGAAGATTTAATCGATACCGATAAAAAGTTTAAAGCTTACGTACACGATATCCAAAAGAAATTAAAAATGAGCTAAACTAAGTTCAGGAACTGAAAGGTAGAAGGGTTTAAATAAAATCTTTCGTTCATGTTCTAAAGTTTATGCATTAATAATAAAGGCCAGGTATTTTATCTGGCCTTTATTGTATCTGTTTTGCTGGTAAAATAAATTAAAGTTTTTCCACTTCAGCCAAGCCATATAATAAGGCTGCAACATGTAATGCCTGAGCTATTTTATTGTCTTTTATCAGTTGCTTTACTTCCTCAACAGTATATTCTTCAACATTTAATATTTCATGCTCATCTAAATGCTGTTCATGCGTTTTAATCCCACCTGTTAAGAAATAGGTAAAGGTTCTGTTATTTGAAGTTGCAGGATTAGGATAAAGCTCGGCAATAAGTTTGCAGGTTTTAAAACTATAACCGGTTTCTTCTAAAAGTTCGCGTTTAACAGCGAACTCCGGTGCTTCATCGCCATCAATCACACCGCCCGGAACTTCAAGCGAGACAATATCAGCTGCATGGCGGTACTGGCGAACCATAATTATTTTTCCTGCTTCTGTAAGCGCAATCGCATTCACCCAGTTCGGATACTCTAAAACATAATAATCGTCTTTTATAATACCATCGGGAAGCTTAACCTCGTCTACCCTCAAGGTAGCCCACTTTTCTCTTACTAAATATTTAGAGGCAATTTTCTGCCACTTTTCTATAATCATTTATTTACGTTGTTTATTTGTTTAGCGCCATGCGCTTAGCGCTTAGCGAAGGTATTGCTGTATCGTTTTCTGACGGTGCAGGTTTACCAAATGTACAATCTTGTGCCGATCTGACAGGTATTGATAGACTAGATTCAGCTTTGGCGCAATCATTTGGTTTCTATCTTCACTTATACCCAACTCGTAATATAAAAATTCGCTGAGCGAGTCGAGTTTTTCGGGAGGGAGATTGCCTTCGGCTAACCAGTTTTCAAAAACGGAAAGATCTTCATTTTCAAGAATTTCTTTCGGCAATTGAAAGCCACCTTCCATGGTTTCGTCAAAAAGTTGATCGGCCTCAGCCAGTTTACCCTCTAACTTTAGTCCCATAATACGGGCCAAAACCTGTGCGAGTTTCTGTATTTCAGCTGTGATTAAATCTCTTCTGTACATTATTGTTGTAATGTTTTAATCTGTTGGAAAGTTGTAACGTTCAAAAGGGAACAGATTCTAACTTATGGACTATGGACTATGGACTATGGACTATGGACTATGGACTATGGACTATGGACTATGGACTATGGACTACCAGCTCCCGCTGCTACCACCTCCTCCAAAGCTTCCTCCGCCAAAACCACCGAATCCACCGCCGCCTCCACCAGAAGAACCACCCCCCCAGCCACCACTGCTTCGGCCACCGCCACCGCTTCCAAAAAGCATAGCCCAGAACAAAGCGTTAGATGCACCCCGACCGCCAATTACTTCGCTACCGCCCCCGCCACCTTTCCTCATGATGATGATGATGACGATTACAATAATGATAATAATCACAATACTGCCACCTCCGCCACCTTTCTTTGAAGAAGCTTTTGGGCTATCATTTTTATATTCACCTCTGGTATATTTTATAATCGATGTAGTACCTTCATCTAAGCCGGCATAATAATTTCCTGCTCTAAAATTGGGTTTAATATCATTATCAATAATACGCTTGGCATAAATATCAGGCAGTGCGCCTTCTAAGCCATAACCTGTTTGAATAGAGATTTTTCGATCGCCAACGGCCACGACAATCATAATACCGTTGTTTTTGCTACTTTGGCCAACTCCCCATTTTCTGCCTAGTTCTACCGCATATTCGTTAATATCATAATCGCCGACTGATTTAAGTATCGCTATAGCAATCTGTGTTGATGACGAATCATTAAAAGTAACTAATTTAGTTTCCAGTTGGTGCTTTTGATCGGCTGATAACACATTAGCGTAATCATTAACCAATGTGCCTGGTTTTTCTGGGAAATCCTGTGCAAAGGCGAAAGTGAATAATAAACTCAATAACGAGAAAAGGAATATTTTCTTCATCGCTTATTTATGCTCTAGGTTATCCATAAAAACAATATCATTTGGCAATTCATTAATGTCGCCTTTTTGAGGCGGGAAGAACAAGGCTAGCTTTTCTCCAGCCAACGCTACGCCTGCAATAATACCATCGGCTAAATTGCCTTTTGCAAAGTGTGCAGTCATCGCTATTTTGGCTGTTTCCCAAAAATTTTCAGGTACTACCTGGTTAATACCTATATCGCCAATAATGGCAAATTTATGATCGGCATGCGCCAGGTATATCAGTACCCCATTTCTTTTGGCTGTTTTGTCCATATCCAGCTTGGTAAAATACTCAATAGCTTTTTCGTATGGATCGCCTGTGCAATGTTTGTCAATAGCAATCCTAATTTCTCCAGAAGTTGCTCTTTCTGCATCGGAGATCGCGGTTGCTATTTTTTCTTGTTCAATATCTGAAAATAACGACATGTGCTTATTTTTGTATGAAGTAAAAAGGGTAATAAATGCCTAGTTAATAAACATTCACTACCCTTATATATTGTGTTGAGAATATTAAAATTCTACTTTAGGGGCGTCTTTTGCAGTAGCATCGGCCTCAAAATATCCTTTAGGTTTAAAGCCGAACATACCAGCAGTTAAATTGGTAGGGAATGATCTGATTTTGCCATTGTACTGTTGTACTGCATCGTTAAAATCTTTACGGGCAACAGTGATCCTGTTCTCGGTACTTTCTAACTGTGCCGATAAATCACTGAATTGCTGAGTGGCTCTTAATTCAGGGTAATTTTCAGTAATCGATAATAATTTACCCAAAGCCTGACTCAATTGTCCCTGAGCGGCCTGGTATTTCTGGATGTTTTCTGGTGTCAATTCATCAGCCTTAACCGTCATCTGTGTTGCTTTTGCACGTGCTTCGGTTACGGCAGTTAAAGTACCCTGCTCAAATTTAGCCGCTCCTTTTACAGTAGCTACTAAGTTCGGAATTAGATCTGCTCTTCTTTGATACTGGGTTTGCACAGTTCCCCATTTCGATTTAACGTTCTCATCAAGTTTAACCATGCTGTTATATCCGCATGAACTTAAAGTGCTCACTGCAATAACTGCAGCTAAAATTCCAAATATTAATCTTTTCATTTTTATGGTTTTTGTCTTTTTAATAGAATTGATTTATGGTCAATTTACGAATTAGATATCAAATTGCATGCCTTGTTACAATATGAATGATTACATGACAGGTTGGCAAGGACAGATTCGATTGTAAATCAGGTTGTCGGCCTAAATTAAGTGTTCATAAACCGTTGCTATCAGTATCTGTTTCTAATGCAGGAGTGCTTTCGGTTGGGCGAAATTGTATCAATGGTAATACATAAGCGGCTAAAAGGAAGCTTATTGGTGTTGTTAGCCTGATCTTTGAAATTTATCTGTATCAACGCATTAAATCTTCCAAAAAATATTTGGCACTATAGAATGTCTTTTATATATTTGGTTAACCAATTAATTGGTTAACCAAATATATATTATGAAATCCTTTATCGAAACTATCAAATCGATCGAAGTTGAGTCGCCGGTAGATAAAATCATCGGCCAGCTAAAACAACTTATTTCTACCGGGCAGCTTATGCCAGGTGATAGGCTACCGCCAGAAAGAATGCTTGCCGAAAAATTTGGCGTAGGCAGAAGTTATGTAAGAGAGGCGATTTTAAAACTTGAATTTTATGGTCTGCTAAAAACCAATCCTCAAAGTGGTACCTATGTAGCAGGTATGGGGATTAAAATCATGGATAATTTAATCACCGATATCATCAAATTCAATAAGGATGACTTTAATGCTTTGTTAGAGGCGCGTTATTATCTCGAACTTGATGCAGTAAAACTAGCAGCTGAGCGAAGAACCGAAGAAGATCTGGTTAGCCTGAGAGAAGCCATAGAGGATTTTGAACAAAAGATAGACAGTGGGCAGGATGCTGTGGAAGAGGATATGCTTTTTCATATTAAAATTGCAAGGGCTTCTAAAAACTCTGTGATCGAATCGATGATCCTCATCATTATTCCCGATCTGATTAAAAATATTAACGAAAACAAACTTTGCGGAGAAAATCGCGGACTTCAGTCAAAAAAAGAGCATCGTGAAATTTTAAGGGCGATAGAAAACCAGGATATTGATGCGGCCGAAAATGCGGTTGCCGGACACCTTCATGATATGTATCAGATAAGTAAAGCAGGCTATTTAGCACAAAAAATCATTCAGAAACCATAAGATAAAAAAGAAATAATCTACAGGTCTTCAACGCTTAAGACTTGTTTTTCATCCATTATTATTCCCTATATGAACGACTTAAAAAAGTTAGTAATACTATCCTTTTGCCTGATTTTATCATGGTCTGCAGGTGCTCAACAGCATCCAAGCATCATGATTACGGGTAAAAATGTTGCGGCTATAAGAAAGGGGATTCAGGCTTATCCTGTATTGGCAAAATCTTATTCAAAAGTGAAGGATGATGCCGATCAGGCGTTAAAAGAGGGGATTTCTGTTCCGCTACCTGCTGATGGCGGCGGTGGATTTACACACGAACAGCACAAAAAGAACTATATCCATATCCTTAACTGTGGTATTGCCTACCAGATTTCGGGCGATAAGAAATATGCCGATTATATCAAAAACATACTCTTAAAATATGCAGCAAGTTACGAACAATGGCCATTGCATCCTAAACGAAAAGATGGTCATCAGGGGGGAAGAATATTCTGGCAAAGTTTAAATGATTTTGTTTGGCAGGTTTATACCATTCAGGGTTACGATTTAGCGTATAATGCCATCGATGCCAAAGACCGGGAAACCATTGAGGAGCATCTTTTTATGCCCATCCTTCAATTTTTTACACAAGATTGTAAAGAAACTTTTGATAAGATCCATAACCATGGCACCTGGGATATTGCTGCTGTAGGTATGACAGGCTATGTACTCCACTTGCCAAATTATGTGGAAATGGCCCTTAAGGGCTCTAATAAGGATGGTAAAACAGGTTACCTGGCACAAATTGATCAGCTGTTTTCTCCTGATGGATATTACACTGAAGGTCCGTATTACCAACGCTATGCACTTTTGCCTTTTATTATCCTTGCCAAAACAATCAACAACTACGATCCTCAGCGCCAGATTTTTAATTATAGAAATCAGTTGCTTTCTAAAGCTATTAATACCTCTTTGCAGCTCACTTATACCACCGGTAATTTCTTCCCGATTAATGATGCCATAAAAGACAAAACTTTTGAATCAGCAGAACTGGTGTACGGTGTAGATATTGCCTATGCCGATATTAAGGCACAGCCAGAACTGTTGGATATAGCGCAAAGACAAAATGAAGTAATCGTATCAGATGCAGGTTTAAAAATTGCGGAAGCGATAAAGGCCGGAAAAAATCAACCTTTTGTTTACCATACCGAATGGATTGGCGATGGGTTAGATGGTACAGAGGGAGGCTTGGGTATTTTAAGATCGGGCAGTAATAGCGATCAGCAATGTGTATTGATCAAGGCGGCTTCGCAAGGCATGGGGCATGGCCATTTCGATCGGTTGAACATGCTCTACTATGATCATAGCGTTGAAGTTTTTCCTGATTACGGTGCAGCCCGTTTTTTAAACATCGAAACAAAAAAGGGTGGCGACTATTTACCTGAGAACAAAACCTGGGCTAAACAGACCGTGGCACATAACACGCTGGTTGTGGATGAAACCTCGAATTTTAATTTAGATGCTGATCTGGCCCAAACTGCCCATCCTGAAAAAATCTTCTTTAAAAACGATGGAAAGATAAAGGCTGTTAGCGCTGCTGAAACAAAAGCTTATCCTGGCGTAAATATGAAACGTACCACTGCACTGGTTACGATTGATGGTTTGAATAAGCCCATATTAATTGATGTGTTTCAGGCATTATCCAGCCAAAATCACCAATATGATCTCCCTTTCTGGTATAACGGACAATTAGTAATATCATCTTTTAAAATTAACGGGATTAAAAACAACTTAAAAGCATTAGGTGATGATAATGGTTACCAACACATTTGGCTTAATGCAGAAGAAACTGTACCTGCAAAAGGTGGTTACATTGGTGTGCTGAACAATAAACGCTTTTATACCACACACTTTACCACAGGATCAGAATTAAAGGTTAAACTACTTTCTTTAGGTGCAAACGACCCTGATATGAGTTTGGTAGAAAGTAAAGCTTTTATGCTCTCTCAAAAACAGGCAAAAAATCAGGTGTTTTTTAGTATTACAGAATCGCATGGAAAAGTAGACCCAGTTAACGAAACCACTGTTGGTGCAAATAGCAGCATCAGCGATTTACAGATTATTAGCGCCAATGAACAACAGGTAGCATTATCATTTAAAGTAAAAAACAAAACTTATCAATATACCATCAACTATCAGGACAAGAATAACCAAATACAACTCAAATAAATATGATACAGAGCGAATTATTTCAGATAGAGGCAGAAACTGAATGGCAGGATTTAGGAAACGGCGTAGCGAGAAAAATTTACGGTTACGACGACCGGATTATGCTGGTAAAAGCCCGGTTTGATGCAAAAGCTGTTGGTGTCTTACATGAACATCACCATACACAGGTTACTTATGTTGATAGCGGCGTTTTTGAAATGACTATAGGCGAAAATAAAAAAATAATCAGAAAAGGTGATGGCTATTATGTACCGCCTCACGAAATACACGGATGCGTATGTATTGAACCCGGAATCTTAATCGATATTTTTACCCCACACCGCGAAGATTTTTTATAGATAATTATACAACTTATTGAAAATTAAATAGATATGAAATATTTATTCATGTTATGTGGATTGTTATGCCTTAACTTTTCTACAAAAGCACAAGAGGCAGAGCCTAAGCAAGTTCAATTTCCTGCAGGTTTTACAGCACAGCTAGATGTGGTTTATACCAGGGTAAACGATTGGGAAGGCAAGATGGACCTTTATTTACCCCCTGCAACAAAAGGGTTAACGCCCATTGTCATCAACATTCACGGAGGGGGATGGAATAAAGGAACCAAAGAATCACAAAGCGGATTTAGTGGCTTTTTTAAACGCGGTTATGCTGTGGCCAATATCGAATATCGTTTAACCGGTGCCGCAACTGCACCAGCTGCTGTTGAGGATACCCGGTGTGCTTTAATATACCTCATCAAAAACGCAGCAAAACTGAATATAGATGTAAACAAGATTGTGATCATGGGCGGTTCGGCAGGTGGACATTTAGCCTTGATGGGTGGATATATGGAAAATAACCATCTTTTCGATACCAACTGTGGCGGCACTGAAAATATTAAAGTTGCAGCCATAATCGATAAATATGGCATTACCGATGTTTGGGATTGGGGCTATGGTGTACATAAAACAAGTAAATCGGCAACCAGCTGGTTGGGCGATAAAGCAAAAGATCAGGATTTTGCAAAATCTGTTTCTCCCTTATTCCAGGCGAAAAAAACAAGTCCGCCAACATTTATTGTACATGGTGATGCCGACCCGACAGTACCCTACGAACAATCTGTAGCGCTAAAAGCAAAATTAGATCAGCTGGGGGTGAAGAATGAGTTTATTACCGTTAAAGGTGGTTTACACGGAAAATTTACCAAAGAAGATAACGATGCGGTAAATGTGAAGATAATGGAGTTTTTAAAGGGTTTGGGATTATAAGCAGGTCAGAAATTAAGCGCAATGAAGATTAAAGGATTAAGGTGGTATATCATCGCATTGATTGCACTGGCAACAGTGATCAATTACATTGATAGGAGTGCCATTAATATTATGTGGCCATACATTTATAAAGATTTTGGCATTGCTGACTTGGACAATAAAAGTGCATTGGCACTGATTACCACTTTTTTTATGATCGCTTATGCACTTGGGCAAACCTTTACAGGAAAACTGATGGATGCAGTGGGCACCCGTTTGGGCATGACTTTATCGATTTTAGCCTGGAGCGTATCTATTGCACTGCACTCGTTTGCAAGGTCTTTGGCCTCGTTTAATATTTTCAGGTTTCTATTAGGCTTTAGTGAAGCGGGAAACTGGCCAGGTGCTACAAAAAGTAATGCAGAGTGGTTTCCTGCAAAAGAAAGGGCAATTGCCCAGGGGATTTTTGGTGCAGGCGCATCAATGGGCTCAGTAATTTCTGCGCCGATTATTGCCTTGTTGTATATCGCCTTTGGCTGGAAAATGACCTTTGTTCTGATTGCCATTTTGGGCCTAATCTGGATTATCCCATGGTGGATCATTAATAAAGCTACTCCCGATAAACATAGCTGGATCACACAGGAAGAAAGGGATTTTATAGCCGATAAATCATCTGGTAGAGAAAATATAGCTGATACTGCGCCTGTATTAACCTGGAAAGAACTTTTAAAGTTCAGAAATACCTGGGGCATCATTATGAGCAGGTTTTTTATCGATCCGGTTTGGTGGCTGTTTGTAACCTGGCTTCCTACTTTTTTAAAAGAACAGTTTATGTTCGATATTAAACAAATCGGATCATTTACCTGGGTACCCTATCTTTTTGCTGCAATTGGCGGTTTATTGGGCGGCTATTATTCATCGTGGAGAATTAAAAATGGTGCGACTGCTGTTAATGCCCGGAAAAATGCGATTGCAGTAGGCTGTGCCATTATGCTGCTTGCTTTGGTTGGCATCGTTTATTTTCTGGGCACTTTAAAGGAAAATCCGGGTTTAGCGATGGGATTAATAGGGGCTACCTTATTTGGCTTTCAGTTTCTGATCGGTAATATCCAAACCTTACCCAGTGATTATTTTAATGGTAAAAACGTAGGTACAGTTGCCGGCATGGGCGGAACAGCAGCTGTTGCCGGAACGCTTTTAACCACATGGGCAGTACCCATTATTACCAAAACAAGTTATGTATCCTTTTTTGTACTCGCCGCAGTGCTGGTACCAATTACCTGGATCTGTATAAAATACATTACCTCAAAAAAAACATTTACATCGTAACCAATTACATTTATGCGTTTAAAAAACAAAGTTGCCATCGTAACGGGTGGTTCTAGAGACATCGGCAGAGAGCCGTTTCCTGCCAACTGGCAGCACAAGGTGCAAAGGTGGTGGTCAACTACTACGGAAATATACAAAATGCAGAAGAAACACTTCAGCTGATCCAGGATGCTGGGGGTGAAGGTATCATCTTTAAGGCCGACGTAACCAAAGCCGCTGATGTTGAAAAATTAATAGCAGCCACACAAAGTGCATTTGGATCTGAAATCAATATTCTAGTCAACGTTGCCGGTGGCATGGTTGCCCGTAAACTTACAGCAGAACTTGACGAAGCATTCTGGGATCAGGTAATGGATCTGAATCTTAAAAGCGTATTTCTCGTTTCGAAAGCCACCATACCTCACATGCCTTCTGGCTCATCGATTGTAAATCTCTCTTCATTGGCGGGGCGCGATGGGGGTGGCCCGGGTGCCAGTGCCTATGCTACGGCAAAAGGCGGGATTATGACTTATACCAGGGCTTTGGCAAAAGAAGTTGGCCCTAAAAATATCAGGGTAAATGCGGTTTTACCAGGAATGATTGCGACCACTTTTCACGATACTTTCAGTAAGCCCGAAGTAAGGGTAAATGTGGCCAATGCCACTTTGCTAAAACGCGAGGGTGAGGCCAAAGAAGTGGCAGACCTGATCGTTTACCTGGCCTCTGACGAATCGAGTTATATCACCGGAACCAACATTGATATTAATGGAGGATTAAATTTCTCATAAGTATACCAGCTGTATTAAATGATAGGTTGACCAGGTTCTTACCAAAAAGCCAATCTGTTGTTTAATACAGCTCAAGCAAAATACCTCAGTTACAACCGCTGGGCTGCTACCGTAAATCTTGTATTTACCAAGTGCAAAAGATAACCTAACCAAATATAAACCAATACGATTATGAAAACGAAATTTTACTTTAGAGGCATATTGCTCTTAGTATTTTCCATTTTCCTGTTGAATCCTGTTTTTTCGCAAACTAAGCTAACCATTCAAGGCTTTGTAAAAGACGATAAGGGTGGTGTATTGCCAGGAGCATCTGTAACTGTTCAAGGTAGTAAGCAGGGAACTGTAACTGATGATAAAGGTGCTTTTTCGCTAACAATAGAAACAGGAAGCACTATTTTAATCAATTATCTGGGTTACCAATCTAAAACTTATGCGGTAACCAGGAGCGAAACCGTTACCATCAATCTTACTGCGCAAGAAAACACCATGAATACGGTTGTAGTAATCGGTTACGGAACCCAAAAGAAATCTTCTGTTACAGGTTCGGTAGCGAAACTGGTGAATGATAACCTGAACCAAATTCCGGTTTCGCGGGCAGACCAGGCACTTGCCGGAAAACTGGCTGGTGTACAGATCCAAACTACAGATGCCACTGCCGGTGCAGCTCCAGTAATTAAAATCCGCGGTGCAGCATCTATTACGGCTGGTACAAATCCCTTAATTGTTATAGATGGCTATCCGGTACCAACCGATTTATCGGCCGTAGATATGAACAATGTAGAAAGTATCGAGGTATTAAAAGATGCAGCTTCGGCTGCAATATATGGCTCCAGAGGGGCAAACGGCGTTATTTTAATTACAACCAAATCGGGTAAAAACGGTAAAACGGTTTTCGGTTTCAATACTTCGGTGGGTGTTAAAGATGTTTATAGAAGGTTAGAATTTCCAACATTATCGGAGTGGGCAGATCACGTAAAATCGGTTAACAATGGAAATCTTTCAGCCGAAATTATTGCGGCACAAAAATTTGATGTGCCGCTCGATCCTCAGGATATCGTTTTCAGGCAGGGTGCTTTTCAAAACGTACAAACTAACCTCAGCGGTGGAAGCAATACGGTAAAATATTATGTTTCGGGCGAAGCTTTGTTTGATAAGGGGGTAATTGCAACCAACGATTATAAAAGATATGGTTTGCAGGCCAATATTGATATTACCCCGAACAAAAAATGGAAAATCGGACTGAGTATTACACCATCTTATACGGTACAAAATGCACCAGTTTATAAAGTGCACGATTTGTTGAGGGCTTTTGCTACGTGGCTGCCACTATATGCAACTGAAAGCATTTCGCAGGCAACAGGATTGCCTGTTGGAAGCATGGTAAACCAAAGGGCGTTCGATCCTGCTACAAACACGAAGTACAAGGGCATTAATTTATCGGCCACAGCCAATAATAACGGTTACGCCAATTTATATGGTATTGACAATACAACCTACACTATAAAAACACTTGGTAATGCAAATGTCCAGTATAATTTTAGCGATGCCCTATCTTTAAAAATATCTGGAGGCGCCTTTATCAGCAATTCCAGAAATGAGTTTTTTCAAAAATCCTGGGCCACAAGAGATCCGGTTTTACAGGGTGCAGCAGTCGCACAGGCATCAACAAAAGGTACTTTGGCAAATACCCAAACAATTGATCTCTTGAATGAGAATATATTGAGCTATAACAAAAGTTTTAATAAACACGATCTGAATGTAATTGCTGGTTTTACCGCACAGAAAACACAGCTGACCAATAGCAGTTCAACAGCAACTAATTTTGCCACCGATAATATTCCGACGCTAAATGCAGGTACGTTAAGCGCTTTAACTTCTACCGAAGAACGCAGTGCACTGGCATCGGTACTGTTCAGGGCTAATTACGCCTATGACAATAAATACCTGCTATCTATCGGTTCGCGATGGGATGGCAGCTCGAGGTTTGGTGATCAGAACAGATGGGGCTATTTCCCTTCAGCATCTATTGGCTGGCGGATTAACAGAGAAGATTTTTACCCAGAAAATGCCTTTGTAAACGACCTCAAATTAAGGGCAAGTTATGGGGCAACCGGAAATAACAACATCGGTAATTACAGGGCCTTTGCCAATGTAAGCTCAGTGGGTGCCGTTTTGGGCGATGCGACCAGTTTAGGATTTAACTCTAGTTTTTATGATAACCCTGATTTAGGCTGGGAACGGAGCTTCAGTTTTAATGCAGGTGTAGACATGGCCTTTTTAAAAAACAGGTTTACCCTTACGGTAGATGCCTATAGCTCTTCGACCAAGGATTTACTTTTTTACCTGCCTATTAACACCATAACCGGGAGTAATGGTATTTGGACAAATATTGGAGAGGTGCAAAACCAGGGTTTAGAATTCGAACTGAGTGCTAAAATTATCGATAGCGAGAACCTAAAATGGAGCTTAAGTGCAAATGGTGCGACCAATAAAAATACCGTAAAAGCTCTGGGAAACAGCGATTTTATTATCGGAATCGGCGACCCTAAAAGGTTAAATTATTTCCTCACCCAGGTTGGGCAGCCCCTGGTTCAGTTTTATGGTTATGAATATGATAGTGATATAGAGGTGGCTGGTAATTATTGGCCTACCAATGTGCACTCCGACCGGATTATCGCGCGTGATATTAATGGCGATGGCGTGGTAAATGAACAAGACCGTGTGGTACTTGGACAGCCGACACCAAAATTTACCTGGGGACTAACGAGTAATCTGAAGTATAAAAATTTCGATCTCAGTTTTGTCATCCAGGGCTCAGAAGGTGCCAGTGTATTTAATGCCGATCCAAATTACTACGAAACACAGTTTTCGGCTACAGGAACTTCAGCTTATTTAAATCTATCTCCTGCTTTACAGGCCAGAACCAAATACAAAACAGAAAGCAGATATTCTATTGAAGATGCCTCTTTTATTGCGCTTCGGAACTTAAATGTAGGCTACACCATTAAAGCTAAATGGTTAAAAGCCATCAAAGCAAGCAATTTTAGGATCTATGCCTCGGCAGCCAACCTCTGGTACAAATTTGCGAAAGGTTACTCAAGCTACAATCCTGAAGGGGTAAATGAATATACCGAAGATCCGCTTAAAAATGGTTATCAGAGAGGGTCCGCTCCAATCACCAGAAACATCACATTTGGTATTAATGCTAACTTTTAAAACTTAAGCAATGAAACGTAAAATATGTATAGCAGCCTTAATCTTGTTGAATTTTACAGGTTGTAAAAAGTTTTTAGATGAGAAACCAATCTCCAACTTAATAGAGCAAACCTACTATGAAAATACCGAACAGGTAGAAACTGGTGTGATTGCCTGTTATGATGGTTTGCAGAAAGTATACGATATCGAGTTTAAACTTACCGAAATCAGAGCAGACAATACCTCCGGTGTTTCTTTGGAAGGCGATTGGGGTGCCATAAAATTCTTTCGGGATGCACCTTCCAATTTCTTTTTGCTCGACTACTGGCAACGCGCCTATAATACGATTGCTCGTTGCAATTTGGTGTTGAAATACATTAATAACGTAAGCGATCCTGTAAAAAAACGAAACTTCGAAGGCGAAGCTAAATTTATCCGATCATTGATGTACTTCAATTTAGTGCGGTTGTATGGCGATGTACCCTTACTCACAGAATCCATCAAATTTGATGATTTTGAAAAATTTAAAAGAATCAGTAAAGCGGAGATTTACACACAGATCAAAAAAGATCTTTTAACCTCGGTAGATTATTGCCCGGCATCATGGCCTACAGCGCAAGTGGCTAGGGTAACTAAAGGAGCATCGCAGGCCTTATTGGCAAATGTATACCTTACTTTAAAAGAATACGAAAATGCAAAATTACAGTTAATACCGTTATTGGGTACAAATTTTAAGGGTGGTACCTATGCACTTAATCCATCTTATGCGGCAATATTTAGCATTACCAGCGAAATGAGCAAAGAGATCTTATTTGCCGTGCGTTATAAAGCGAGTGCAAATGGAGAGGGCAATTCATTCTCCTACGAATATTCCAATAATGGCGATGCCAGAAACGTGAAAGCATCTGCTCCTTATCAAACCCTTTTCGAAACAAGCGATGTAAGAAAAGCAACTACATTTAATGCGGCGAATGGCCTGTGTACCAAATTTCTTGATGCAACAGCTCCACAAAGAGATGCAGGTAATGATTTTCCGGTAATTAGGTTTGCAGATGTACTTTTAATGTATGCAGAGGCATCGAACGAACTGTTAGCCGCTCCAAATAACGATGTGCTTGGTCCATTAAATGAAGTTAGAGCAAGGGCTGTTGCCAGTCAGTATATCACATTGAATACCAAAGAAGCAGCAAGGGAAGCCATTTTTAAGGAAAGAAAATTAGAATTTGGTTTCGAAAACTCAAGGTGGTACGATCTGGTGAGGATGGATCAGGCAAATACAATATCCACACTCAATGGCTACTTAACGGCAACAGGGAATCCAAATATTACCGTTCCGGCGTTTCGATTGATTTTTCCTATCCCACAAAGCGAAATAGATTTGAGCAAAGGGAATTTAAAGCAGAACCCAGGATATAATTAAGCTAGCTACATTAATCAGGAATGAATGATGAGGCCGTATCATAAATCGCAGTCAATTTAGATTTCTCATGTTGAGCTTCCCGATGAATCGGGACCAGTAGTCGAAATGCTTTGCAGGACATTTAAATAAATCCTTCGACAGGCTCAGGATGGCAATATATTTAAGATATAGCCTCACAAAACAATTAACTAAGGCGGTAGCTGGCCTTAGCTAATTTATGATTTACCAGTTGCACAGAAACTAACCAATTAATAAACCAATATGAAACAATTTTATTTGCAGCTGGTTGTGCTGGCAATATTATCATGTTTTCTGTTCCTAAATCAGGTAAGTGCTCAAAGCAAAGTTAAGGTGCAAGGAGTAGTTAAAAATACCGAAGGGGTAACCATGCCAGGTGCAACAGTGAAAGTGAAAGATGGAACACAGGGTGTAACCACAAATACCAAAGGCGAATTTTCAATTAATGTAGAAACCGGGAAAACACTGATTTTTAATTTTATTGGCTATCAGCCCCATGCACATCCGGTAAGCAAGAACGAAACCATCACCATTACACTTACCGAACTTAAAAACAACATGGACGATGTGGTGGTAATCGGTTATGGCGTACAGAAAAAATCGCATGTAACCGGCGCAGTAAGCAGGTTAAAAAACGATAACCTGGATGAGATCCCAACATCGAGATTGGATAATGCGCTGATTGGAAAACTTGCTGGCCTAACCATCCAGAATATCACATCAGAAGCAGGTTCAGACCCTACTCTGCGTGTGCGTGGCTCCACTTCTTTAAGTGCTAATGCCGATCCATTAGTGGTGGTAGATGGGCAACCCATTGCCGATGGTATGGCTTTTATTAACAGTTACGATGTAGAATCAATAGATGTTTTAAAAGATGCAGCTTCGGCCGCTATTTACGGCTCACGTGGAGCCAATGGCGTAATTTTAATTACCACCAAAAAAGGTGTTGCCGATAAGCCAAAGTACACATTCAAAACATTTTACGGTATAAAAGAAGCCTACGAGCTTCATCCTTTAATGACTACTTCTGAATATACCAGTCTGTTATTTGAGGAAGCTGCGCAAAGGATGACCGACCCAAGTGTTACCACCGGATTTAATAAAATAACCGACCTGGAAAGGACCTCCTATGTGATCGAAAATCAGATTAGCGGTACAGCTACCAATTGGCAACAGGAGGGTTTACGTAATGCTGCAATTTACAACGTACAACTTGGTGTTTCGGGAGGGAGCAAAAACCTGAGGTATTATATCTCCGGCAACATGCAGCAAGATCAAGGTGTAATGAAATACAGCGAAAACAATAAAGGTAATATCAGGGTAAAGATTGATGCCAATCTCTCGCCAAAACTTGCGTTGAGTGTAAATTTAAACCCTACCTATACCAAAACCCAGAAACCGGCAAATACCTATATCGATTATTACCGTTGGTATTCTTCTTTGCCAGTTTATCATACGGCATTTACAGCTGCTTTTGTCGATCAGACACCGCAATGGTCGAACATTCGCTCTGGCGATTATGTGCAGGCAAGGCATTTTGCAAGTTTAAATTATGCAGGTTTTATGCCTGATGGATCTTACTGGGCGAGTTCGGGAGCTTTAAATCCTTTTTCTACCAGTAACAACACCCCGGTTTCCATTGCATCGAGAGAAACACGCTTCTCGGAGGTGTACCGTGTGCAGGGTGGGGCAGATTTATCGTATACTTTCAGCAAAGGCTTAATTTTTAAATCTTCTTTAAGCGGTTATTACAGCGATTTGCAAAGTAACGTGCTTACGCAAAGCAATGCACGTAAAGATGGCGATGTAAATTCTGGTACCATTTACAACTCAAAAAATGTAGATGTGCTCTGGGAAAACACCTTAAATTATATCCACAGCATTGGTAAGCACAATTTTACAGGTTTATTGGGTTATACCATGCAAAAAACCACCCAGGAAATTTCGAACATGGTAGGATTAAATTCGCCAACTGATGATTTTACCACACTGGCCCAGGCTGCGCAGATTGATCAGGGGCAGACCTATACGGCAAAAGTTGGACCTGTTGGATTAATCTCCTACCTCGGTCGTATCAATTACGATTATAACGGAAAGTATCTTTTTTCGGCGAGTTTACGTACCGATGGAAGTTCTAAATTTAGTACGGGTAATAAATATGGCTGGTTCCCGGCAGTATCTGCCGGTTGGGTAATCAGCAGCGAAAAATTTATGGAAGGCAGCAAAAACTGGCTAAGCGGACTTAAGCTCAGGGCCAGTTATGGCGAAACGGGAAATAACCGGATTGCCGATTTCTCTTTCGAAGATTTACTCTACAAGGCAAATTATTCTTTTGGCGAAGGAACAGGAAATGTAAATGCAGGGCAGGCACCTAATGGAGCGGTAATAGCAGGGCGCAACATTACCTGGGAAACCAATAGATCGGCAAATTTAGGTTTAGATATCAGTTTGCTTAAAAACCGTATCATCCTTGGTGTAGAATATTATTACTCTACTACCAAAGACCTTTTATTGCAACAGGGGACAGAATCTTTTACAGGATCTGATTCGTATTGGAACAATAACGGAACCGTAAGAAATAAAGGAATAGAGATAGAGCTCAGTTCTACCAATATCAATAATAAAGCTTTCAGATGGAATACCTCCCTTAATTTTGCCGCTAACAGAAATAAATTAATTAAGCTAGGCGGCGAGCCCTATCAATACAATTATGGTGTAAGGAATGAAATTTATGCATCAATTGTTGGCGGTCCCGCGGTACAGTTTTTCGGCTATCAAACAGATGGCGTTTGGCTCTCGCAGGCAGATATTACAGCCAGCGGGCAAACAGGTTCTATCTTATCGAATTATTTAACACCGGGCAGCCTTAAAATCGTCGATCAGAATGGCGATCATGTAATCGATGAAAAAGACCGCACCGGTATCGGAAGCCCGTACCCTGATTTTACCTGGGGCATCACCAACACTTTCCGTTATAAAAATTTCGATTTAAGCATTTTACTTCAGGGGTCTCAAGGCGGAGATTTAATTAATGGAGATGTTTATTACAACGAAACCCGGAGATATGATAAAGCTTTTACCGATAACAGATGGGTGAGTGAGGCTTTCCCTGGCGATGGCAAAACACCTTATTATGGTATTGGTACCTATGCCGATGTAATGCTTACCGATTTTGTTGTCGAAGATGCTTCTTATGCCTATCTGCGCAACGTAATATTGGGTTATACTTTTAAACCAGCCTTTTTAAAGAAAGTGAAAGTGAACAGTCTGCGCATTTTCAGCTCTGCAGATAACGTTTATTTTATTACTGGCAAATCATACCGGGGCATTAATCCCGAAGCCAGAATCACAAGTGGCAATTACAGCTCTCCATTAGTTTCGGGTTACCAGAGCGGAGGCTTCCCCGTTAATAGAACGTTCACATTCGGTATCGATTTAAATTTTTAATGTATGAATGTCTTTCAAAAGTTAACCAGAAAATATAACCATATGATAACAACAGTTATTTTAATCAATAATATATGGTATCATAAAATTAAACACCAACCAGGGCATAAACTTTGTTATTTGTTTGCTGCGGTTTTTTTAACAGGGCTCGTATCCTGCAAGAAACTCATCGACGTTGAACCTCAGTCTAACGTTACCGTAAACAACTATTATCGAAATTATACTGAAGTAAATTCGGCACTTAATGGTTGTTATAACGGTTTGCAGGAGCCATTAAACTACGAATGGATGCTTACCGAATTGCGGAGCGATAATGTGGTGCAACATGCGCCCACAAGTGCATCGAGCATTAACGACGATTTTAATGATCTGAACCTTTACACGCTGAGTGCGCAGAACCCTCAGATTTACAATTACTATTTAAGCGTTTACAAAAACATCCGCAACATTAACTATGTGCTTAAAAGTTTAGGCGTAAGTTATAACAATGGCCAGTTAATTTATAGCGAAGCAACTGCAAAGGTAACAGCGGCTCAAAAAACACAGTTGATCGGGCAGGCTTTATACCTACGTGCGTACCATTACTTTAATCTGGTAAGGTTATTTGGTGGTATGTTTATCCTTACCGAACCCGTAATTCCGTCGGAGGCGAAACAGATTAACCGCTCTTCGGTACCCGCCACCTACCAGCTCATTTTAGCAGATCTTTTGGGCGCAAAAAACCAGTTCAGCAGAACTGCCTATGGAGCTATTGCCTCAGCCGAGCTTGGCCGTGCCAATGTTTGGGCCACCGAGGGTCTGCTGGCCAAAGTATATTTAACACTCAATCAGAAAACGGAGGCACTTGCCCTGTTAAACGATATAATCACCAACAGTGGTTATGGTTTGGAAAGTACTTATTCAAGAGTATTCAGCATTAACAACGAAATGAATAAAGAAATTCTTTTTGCAGTGCGTTATAAAGCTGGACTGGTTGGCCTTGGCAACCCCATGGCAAATTTTTATGCGCCATCAGGAAGTGGCGATGCCATAGTTCCAGGCGATGGGAGCTGGTACAACTGCCCTTCGCAGGTTGATCTGATCAGTGCTTTTAAAACACCTTCTGGAAACAATGCGATAGATAGTAGGAAAACAGTAAACATTGCTTCTTACGGTACAACATCAACCCCGTTTTACAACAACAAATTTATTTCTGCCGAACTGTATAAAAGTGATGCTGAAAATGATTTTCCCGTTTTACGTTATGCCGATATTTTATTGATGAAGGCAGAGGCTACGGGTTTTGATGGTGCTACAGGAACTGCTGTAACCATCATCAACCAGATCAGGCAACGTGCCGGAGCAGTAAATTATGTTAGTGGAACATTTAATACCGGTTTCTATTTGTATCCGGCTTCTGGTACCGGGGCAATTAGCGATGCCACATCTTTTCAAACCGCTTTGTTAAACGAGCGTCGGTTAGAGCTGGCTTTCGAAAATCAGCGTTTCTTCGATCTGGTGCGGAACAATGTGCTTGTTGCCACCATCAAAAATCACTATGTGCTTGATTATGCGCTTTTCTATACCAAATATAAAAGAGGTACGGCTGATGCATTGGGTGCAAATGTTACTGAGCAGAAAATGCTTTTACCCATCCCTCAGCGGGAAATTGATGTAAATAATGAGATCGTAATTCCACAGAATCCTGGTTATTAATGTATAAAAATTAAATGATGAGAACGTTATTAAAACCCATATGCTATTTTTTTGCAATAATTACCGTGTTAACATCCTGCAAAAAAAACGAGATTGAAAATGTAGGTACTTTTAGCGCCAAAGATTATACTTTCAACAGGGCAACCAAAACCTTTAGTACCCATACAGATGTAACGGCGAATATTACTTTGAGTGGAGGCATCCGTTATATATACTCTTATCTGGTAAGAAGTAATGCTACCGATTCGCTTATTTCGGTGGCCTCACCAAACAATGCATCAACCTATAGTTTAATCATCCCTACGGCTTCATTTCCGTTAAACAACATGAGCAAAGCCCTTGGCGTTAAAATATTAGCCAAACAGGATGATAACAGTACAATTGAAGGTTTTGTTAAAATCACTTACTTTGATCCCGCTTTCCCACAGTTAAAAGATTTACCGGCAAAAATCACAGCTGATCTGAATGGTGGCAAAACAGCGATAACAGCGAACATTAGCTCCGATTATGGATTGGCTCAGGTAGATATTTTCGACGATTACCAAACCGAAAGTACCTATGTATTGGTGAACAGCATTACAGGCTTAAATGCGGTAAAACAATATGCCTTAAATTATGCCTACACCTATCGCAGGGCATCTCAGCATATTAAAGTGGTGGCTAAGGATATTTACAACCAAACTACCGAACAGATTATCGCCATGCCGGTTGATGTTACTTTGTTCAAACCAAAATTTGTGGGTTTCCCAACCAATATTACGCCAAATTTAAGTGCTGTTACCACGGTATCAGGAAATATTACATCCGTAACCGGGCTTAAACGAATCGATATTTATGATGATTATCAGGGTGCTTTTTCACTCATATCGAGCCTTTCAAATTTAAACTCGAGCTTAAATTATAACCTGAGTTATAATTATACCTATCGTAAACGGGCAGCCAATTTAAAAATTGTTGGGGTAGATCTTGATGATGTACAGTCAGAATTAACCCTGCCGCTTAATGTAAATTATGCCAGTACGCTGTACCGTGATGTGGTAATGAATGCACAAACGACTGCTACTAACACCATTTTCTTTTCTGAAACCGGGACTACTTTGGGTAATTGCAATTTAAATGCAAGCGAGGCAACTATGGCCTTTTTATTTTATGGCACCAGTACAGGACCAGCATTTTACAGTCCAACAAATACTGGAAGTGTGGCAACAAACTTTAAGTGTAATGGCACATCGTGGACAATTGCCAACGCCGGCGCATTAAGGGCTACAAGATTCAGGGTTTTAGTACCAGGCGCTTCCGCAGGTATAGATAATGTGTATGCACAGTTTAACGCCAATAATATTGATGCCATAGATGATAATTTCTTTTTAACAATGAACAACATTGCGGCACCAGCAAGCAGCTCTTCGAGGTTTGATGCTACTGCTGCGGCAACTACAGGCATATTTAATACCACAACGGCTTACCTTATTTATGCCCGAATTCCGGATGTTGGTGCCAGCACCTACAAAAATGCATTGATCAGGGTAAAAGAAGCAACTTCTACTGCAGGTACATCAACCATCAAGTTTGATATTTATGTTCAAAAATAATGTTATGAGATTGGTTATTTTATTACTTCTTTCCTGCTTCAGTGTAAATGCCTTTGCACAGCTGGTAAAAGATAAAAGGGAACTCGAACAGTCACTTTCGAAAGCAAAGCCTGGCGACGTGATTACCATAGCCAACGGTGTTTGGAAAGATGTTACCTTAAAATTAAGTGCACAAGGGACAGCCCAAAAACCAATCAGGATAAAGGCGCAAACCCCAGGAGGCGTAATTATAAGTGGTGCATCAAACCTAAAAATCTCTGGCAATTACCTGGAAATATCAGGACTGCATTTTAAAGATGGATACAGTCCTGAAGGTGATCTTATTGTTTTTAAAACAGGTACCAATGCACTGGCCAATCACTGCAGGATAACCGATTTTGTAATAGAGGATTTTTCTCAGGCCGATCGTTTTAAGACTGATAATTGGATTGTGCTTTGTGGGCAAACATAACCGTATTGATCACTGTACCATCGGCAATAAAATGAATGCCGGGCCAACCCTGATTGTAGAGCTCAATGACGAAAGAAGTCAGGAAAACTACCACAGCATAGACCATAATTATTTTAACGGGCGGCAGCGGCTAGGCTCAAATGGAGGCGAAACCATGCGCATTGGCGTTTCACGTTATTCTTTAACGGCCTCGCGTACGATGATTAAGGATAATTATTTCGAGCATTGTAATGGAGAAGTGGAAATTGTTTCCATCAAATCCGGCGAAAACGAAGTGAGCAGCAATACCTTTTACGAATGCGAAGGAAGTGTAGTATTACGCCATGGCAGTAAAAATGTAGTAAACGGGAATCTTTTTTTAGGCAACGGCAAATCCTTTACTGGCGGGGTAAGAATCATTAATCCGGGGCATAAAGTTTTTGACAATGTTTTTAAAGATTTAAAAGGTTCTGCTTTCAGAGCAGCACTGGCGGTAATGAACGGTGTACCCAATTCAGCCATAAACCGTTATTATCAGGTAAAAGATGCCACCATTTACCACAATACCTTTATTGATTGCGATCATATCGATTTCGGAACAGGTAAAGATGCCGAACGTACTTTAGCTCCAGAAAATGTTCAGTTTAAACACAATTTAGTAGTTACAACAGCAGATGCTGTTTATACTGATTATAACCGGCAAGCAGGTTTGGTTTTTAGCGGCAATGCCGTAAGCACTACAAATAAATTAAATCCTCCACAAGGATTTGAATCTGTAAAAGTTAAAAATAAAACCATTAATGGAATCGGTATACCAATAAGTAATAAAACTTTTGGCATAGCGCAAACCGAAATTAAATGGGCCGAAAAGAAAAATGCAGGCGCTTCCTGGTTTAAGCCAAATGCTGCAGCTAGAACCTTAAAAAATAGAAAAGTAAGCATAAAACCTGCCGACGCAGAAAGCATCAACCAATTGTTGGCCGGACTTCAAAATGGCGATACCATCTTATTTAGCCAATCAGGCAATTATAAAGTTAAAGAAGAAATCATCATTAAAAAAGAATTGGTGCTAATGGCAGCGAAGGGGCTAAAGGAAAAACCTGTCCTTGTAAATGCAGCAACAGATCCTTTAGCTGCTTTTATTACGATAGAAAATGGAGGTAAACTATGGGTTGATGGTCTTGCCTTTTCAGGTACTTTCGAAAGTTTTGGCGATGTGCAGGCGGGCATTAAAAGTACCACTAAACCAATGAATAAACATTATAACCTTAATATATCCAACTGCCGGTTTTATAACTTTAGCGAAAGCACATTTAGTGCCATTAAAGCCACTAAAAGTACCTTTGCCGATAGCATCATCATCAAAAACACACTTTTCGATAATATTTCGGGAACAGCAATCGATTTTTCTGCAGAAAAGGAAGATAAAGGCATTTATAATGCAGAGCATATGCTGATCGAAAATTGCGTATTCAGCAATATTTTAGGTAGTGCAATTAATTTATACCGTGGCGGAAACGATGAAAGTACCCTGGGCCCGTTTCTAACCATCAATCAATGTAGTTTTAATAATGTAGATAACCGCGAGAAAGGTGCGGCAGTACGTTTAATCGGCGTACAGCGTGCAACTATTTTTAACAGTATATTTTATAAATCTGGTCAGGGCGGGAGCAGCATTAAATTTGAAGAATACCTTGCTGATGACCTGAATGTAAATTATTGCAATTTTTATCAATCCGGAAAAGTAAGTTCTACTTACGGTAAAGTAATGGGGAAACAAATCTATAACATCGATCCTGATTTTGCCCATGCTTCAGTAAATGATTTTACGATGAAAACCAATGATACAATAAAAAATAATACCCGAAATAAAAATTATCTGGGCGCCAACCTTAATCGCTAATCTTTAAGCAATGAAAATAAAATCGATATTCATTTTCCTGATCCTATTCTTTATTAATGGTTTTTCCTGGGCGCAAAAGGTCAAAAGTAATGAAACTGTTCCCGGCGAGGTATTGAATTTAGAAAACTGGAAACTTACGCTGCCGGTAAATACAGCGCACAATGGCAATCCCGACGAAATTAAGCAGCCCGAACTTAATCACTACAGTGATCAGAATTATTTCTTTCTGAATAAAAATAAAGATGCAGTAAGTTTTAAGGCTACGGTAGGTGGAGAAACGACTAGTGGTTCTAATTTTTCCCGATCAGAATTAAGGGAAATGCTCAATGATGGTAAAACGCCAGCTGCCTGGTCATCATCAGAAGGAAAACACAGCTTAACGATCGATCAGCGTGTGGTGCATCTTCCGGAAGTGAGAAAGCATATCGTAATCGGACAAATTCATGATGCCGATAAATATGTAATCTTTTTTCGGTTAGAAGGTTCAAAGCTATTGATATCGGCCAATGGGGCTGATCGGGTTACTTTAGATGCAAATTATATTTTAGGTACCAGGTTTACCGTTAAATTTGTAGTGGCCAACAATAAAACGGCCTGTTATTATAATGATGAATTAAAATATACTTTCGAAGGAAGTTACAGTAATGCTTATTTCAAAGCCGGTGCGTATGTGCAATCTTCTTGCAAAGGCAATAAAAAAGTAGAAGGAGAATCTTGTGATGCCTACGGAGAAGTTGAAATTTTCAACCTGCAGGTAAAACACGAAAACTGATTAAGAAATGGGTAATAAGGGCTGATGGTGAATTTCAATGCACTAGTTTAGCAGATGCTGTAAATCTTTTTCAGATGTTTATCTTTGTAGCGTTCGGGATAAAAACCCGACATGATATGCAAAAAGACATCGAAATTACACTGCTCCCGCATGAGGTAGAGCAAACAGAGGTGATTAATCAGAAGCTGGCTGAAACCTTAAAATTACCCGAATCAAGAATTAAGGGCTATGAAATCCTGAAGCGATCGATAGATGCCCGCTCGAGAAAAGTGATCTTCCGGCTTCAGGTAAAAGTGTTTGTGGATGAAGAAGCCATTCCCGAAGTATACACTATTAACTATAAAAATGTAAGCAATGCTAAACCTGTAATTATTATTGGTGCTGGCCCGGCTGGGTTATTCGCAGCCTTACAATGTATCGAAAATGGACTAAAGCCCATTATAATAGAACGTGGTAAAGATGTAAAGCAACGCCGGAGAGATTTGGCCGCCATAAATAAGCAGGGTTTAGTGAATACCGAATCTAATTATTGTTATGGCGAAGGCGGCGCAGGAACCTATTCGGATGGTAAACTGTATACCCGATCCAATAAACGGGGCGATATTAATAAGGTGCTCCAGGTTTTTGTAAATCATGGTGCAGAAGCTGATATTGCTATCGATGCCCGTCCACATATTGGCACGAATAAACTTCCACATATTATCACTTCCATTAAAGATACGATCCTAAATGCCGGGGGCGAAGTGATGTTCGATAGCCGAATGACTGATATTTTAATCGAATTTGGAAAAGTAAAAGGAATTGAGATCAATTTCGAAGAAAAATTGTTCGCAGATGATATTATCTTGGCAACAGGTCATTCCGCAAGAGATGTGTACGAATTATTGAACAGTAAAAATATCCTGATTGAGGCAAAACCATTTGCCTTGGGCGTGCGGATTGAGCATCCTCAGGAAATTATTGATTCAGCCCAGTATCATTGCGATATCAGATCGGAGTTTTTACCTCCCGCGTACTACAGTTTGGTGGAACAGGTGGGTACTCGTGGGGTGTTTTCTTTTTGCATGTGCCCCGGAGGTATTATTGCGCCTTGTTCCACTGGCGAAAATGAAATCGTGGTAAATGGTTGGTCGCCTTCTAAGCGAAATAATCCTTATGCTAATTCTGGGACAGTGGTTCAGGTTACCTTAAATGATGTTCAGGGCTACGATCCATTGAGGATGTTACATTTCCAGTCGGAAATTGAAAAAGCTGCCTTTGAGGCCGGAGGCGGTAACTTAGTAGCGCCTGCACAGCGGATGGTTGATTTTGTGAACAATAAATTGTCCATTGATCTGCCAAAGAACTCTTATCTGCCTGGTACCAAAAGTTCGATGCTGGATAATATTTTACCCGATTTTGTATCAGATAGTTTGCGCGCAGCATTACCTTTATTTGGTAAAAAAATCAGAGGTTATTATACTAATGAAGCCATTTTGGTTGGGGTAGAGAGCAGAACTTCCTCTCCGGTCAGAATTCCGAGAGATAAAGAGACTTATCAACATCCTCAGGTAAAGGGTTTGTATCCTTGCGCAGAAGGTGCGGGTTATGCGGGTGGAATTGTATCGGCCGCAATAGATGGAATTAACTGTGCAAATGCAATATTAAAGGCGTCTTAACAAACTTTATATTGCCCAAATTGTTGTTTTGGTATGTTTAATATCACGAATGAAATTAAAAAAGCATTTAATGGTGATGCCTGGCATGGCAACCATGTTATGCAAACCCTAAATAATGTTAACCCTGAAATTGCGTTTAGCCATTTAGTGCCGGGTGCGCATTCTATTGCCGAAATTGCGCTGCATTTAACCGCGTGGACAGAAGAAGTTACCTCAAGATTGACTGGTAAGCCATCTGCTGAGCCTACAAGAGGCGATTGGCCCGAACCAGAAGCGAGAACACCACAGGCCTGGGAACGCATCATCTTTGATTTTAAGATTGCAAACGAAGAACTCATCCGTCTGTGCGAAACCATGAAAAATAACCAATGGGATGATGAAGTAAAGAGTGAGCGAAATCCTGCTTCAGGTACAGGTGTAACCAACGTCGAACTCGTAAGTGGTTTGGCACAACATCATGCTTATCACTCAGGCCAAATCGCATTGCTATCAAAATTTTAATCTTTGTAATCTCTAAATCTGTGTTATCACATTATGAAAAAGACTTTGATTATTGGCGCTTCGCCAGATCCTTCCAGATATTCCTATAAAGCAGCCAATATGCTCAAACGTTTCAATCACGAAATTGTTAACGTGGGCATAAAAAAAGGAGAGGTTGCAGGCGTAGAAATTGAAAAACCTGGCGAAATCCACCACGATATTGATACCATAACCTTGTATATTGGCCCCGCGCTGCAACCACAATACCACGATTATATTCTGGCTACCAAACCCAAACGCGTAATTTTTAATCCCGGGACAGAAAATTACGAGCTAGAAAAATTATTGGATCAGCATGATATTGAGCCCGTTGAAGCTTGTACTTTAGTGTTGTTGAGTACCGGCCAATATTAAAACCGGTACACTACTCCCCAGTTTACATAGTCGGCCTGTGCAAAATGCATATAGGTTTTGGCCTGTAAGCCAATGTGCGGCGTAATATTAAAAGTAGGCCCGAATGTCCAGTACCAGGTTGCTTTTTCCATTAATCTATTATAGTGGATATATTTCCCAATCTGTGCCGCAACAGTTACCCGCCACAAGTTGATGTCAGCGCCAATACTGATCCCGGTACGCCATTTATCATAAGAAGTGCCGTAATTCTGGAAGGTTTCCCCATAATTATTAGGGTCAAATACAGTGTAATAGTAAACGGCATCCGCACCTGCCTTAAGCGATATTACATCGTTCAGGTAAAAATTGTAACCTGCATATAATCCGCTTTTGTATAAACTTTTTGTTCTGTTGGCAAATACCCCCCTTGCGCCTAAACCTGCACTAAGCTCAATTGAATTGCGTTGTAAAGTGGTATAGGTGCTTTTTCGCTCAGCTGTTAATGTTTTCTGATTATTAAGCTTAAGTCCGATATAAATATTTCCGGTATTCAATCCCCCATTCGGAACAGTGGCCCCTCCGTTGGATACATGCAGAAAACCGAAACCTACTAATAAATCGGTGTATTTACTCATGGGCAGTTCCATTCCTAAATCTGCTTTAATGGTTTCGTTAATCGGGCTTCCCAGAAATCTATTTTTGGTGTTGTTATAATAGTATTTATTCGTATAGCCTAAACCTACACCCGGGGTGAAGTTAAATTTAGTTTTTCCAACTTTGAATATTTGAAAATCCATCTGTGCCACTAAGCCATATACCTGTCCAAAGGCATTGGCTGAGGTATCTTGCGTTCCTTTCAGTTTGCTCAGATTTCTAAAAACAAATCCAATCCCGTAAGATTTAGCACCACTAAACCCGATCCATTTATCACTGTTCTGGCTGATATCCTTAAAGTAAGCAGCATCAAATCCTGTAATCTGATCCTGAAACAAGTGTCCCTGATCATTATTGATATGTGTGCCAAATATGGGTTTAAGAATAATCGAATGATTTTCCGGAGCAATTTGAGCCTTAGCAAATGTGCAGCCTGTAATAGCAAGAATAAAAGAGAGTAATTGTTTTTTCATTAGCTTTTACTAAAACGGTAAGCAAGACTATAAAAGGCATAACGGTAACCAGTAGCACTGTTTTTAACTTCGTTCGAAGTAAAGGTAGCAGTATAATTGGCTGTCCAGCGTGCAATGGCGAAAGTTAAACCTACCTGAGTGGTAAAAACAATCGGTTTAGGCTTAAAGGTGATTGGCCCTTTATCGTTCAAAAATAATCCGCCTTGCAAACTCGAATCGAAAGCAACGGCATGTAACTGAGGGCTAACCGAAAGGAAAAGTTCGTATTTGCGCTGCGCTTTGTTCGTATGGTTATTGCTTACCAGGCTGTTAAAAGCCGAGGAGCCATCCATATCATTAAATCTGCCAAAACGAAACATCGCGCCAAGGTTAGCTTTGGTAATCACATTACCAAGAGCTGCCGAAGTTGTTCCCGTAATATCGAATATTTTATTATTTGTACTCACTAAAAGTTTATTATACTCTGCCCCCAAGTTCAATGTTGGTTCGCTATTTAAACCGTATTCCCATCCTTCAATCTGGTTTTGGCCAACCAGTTTATGAAATGCTTTTTGAAACTCTTCGCCTAAAGCGTCTTTTCCGGTAAGTCCAATTTGTGCCGAAACCTTTAGCATTTGTTTGTTGGTATAAAAACGGCTATAATTTGCTTCGCCGTAAAGATATGCTGAAAAAGGGCGGTCGTGTAGGGCGGGGTTTGGTACAAAGCTGTAATAAGGGTTATATATTTTCTGGCCAAGCTCAAAACCGATAATCTCTTTGCTTCTCCCTGCTTTTAAATTCTCTCCATTCAGGGCATGCCTATATTTAATAAAAGCACCGTTTGTATAATAACGGTCGCTGGTAATATCGATATAAGCATCGTTCTCAGTGATAATAACAAGCTCGTTTTTATAATTTTGCGCATAACCGATTTCTGCTATGCATATAAATAGCAGAGAAAGGTATAGTTTGAGCATCAACTTCATTTATTGCAATGGTTTAATAAAGGCATAAAAGTATTAATTATTGTTCAAAATTCGATATGATAGTTGCCAATTGCGTGGGAGACCTTCCGAAGTTTAAAAAGGCCTAAGGGGTTGGAGAACTTCTATTCAGTCCATAGAGTGTTCCTACACTGTATATTTAGGGTGCTTTTGTTTTTTTAGCAAAGCAGTTTGGGTGCTACTATATAGGTTTGTTCCCGCTTTTCATTACAAGTCCTCGCATACGCTGTGGGCTTTTCATTCCAATCGGGTTTAATTGGCAGGGACTTCCGGGGTTTTAAACGGCATGGCGCAGGGAAAACCCGGGAAGTCTGAGGGAATAGGCAGCCTGAAACACCCTTTCGCTCAAAAAGTTTTATCTACGGTAACATTTTTTCTTGTTGAGAACCATGTGGTTACGTTGAACCCCGCATCATTCTATAAAAAAGCTTTGCAGGGGCGATTAAATTTCCTACTTTTGCATCCCGCTTCGGAGGAAGGGTTTTAATGAAAAGGTGGTAGGGTGATAAGGAGAGCGGATTTATTTTAAAATAGATCTTGCGAAAGAGGAAAAGATTGTTACCTTTGCAGCCCGGTTCGGAAGAACGGAAAGCCAGCTAAACCTGGCAATTGAAATAAAGGAGAGGAAGAAAAGAAGATCAGAAAATAAAATTTATTTTATTTGTGGTTTCAAAAAAGATCCTTACCTTTGCACTCCCAACGATAAGTAAAGGGAAAATAATCGGAACGGCGGATGTCGGGAAGATAGAAAAAAAAGATTGAAACGGGGTGAAACACAGGCTGGACGAAGAAGACCGGCTGAAACTGAAACCGACGATATATAAAGACCAACCGCGAGGTTAACGGTCAATAAGTTCTTAAAAGAGATGTCAATGTAGCGTAGCGAGGTAATGGAGTACTGATCAAAGTACATGATTACGTAGCTTTATTTTAAAGGTGGTGTCTAACAGACAACATAACAAAAAAGAAGACTATTTTTAACAATAGTTAAAACTGGTCAGCATCTTACAACACATTTTACAATGGAGAGTTTGATCCTGGCTCAGGATGAACGCTAGCGGCAGGCCTAATACATGCAAGTCGAACGAGATTATCCAGCTTGCTGGATATGAAAGTGGCGCACGGGTGCGTAACGCGTATGCAACCTACCTTAATCAGGGGGATAGCCCGGAGAAATCCGGATTAATACCGCATAAAATCACAGCACAGCATTGTGTAATGATCAAACATTTATGGGATTGAGATGGGCATGCGTGTCATTAGCTAGTTGGCGGGGTAACGGCCCACCAAGGCGACGATGACTAGGGGATCTGAGAGGATGACCCCCCACACTGGTACTGAGACACGGACCAGACTCCTACGGGAGGCAGCAGTAAGGAATATTGGTCAATGGAGGCAACTCTGAACCAGCCATGCCGCGTGCAGGAAGACTGCCCTATGGGTTGTAAACTGCTTTTATCCGGGAATAAACCTTTCTACGTGTAGAGAGCTGAATGTACCGGAAGAATAAGGATCGGCTAACTCCGTGCCAGCAGCCGCGGTAATACGGAGGATCCAAGCGTTATCCGGATTTATTGGGTTTAAAGGGTGCGTAGGCGGCCTGTTAAGTCAGGGGTGAAAGACGGTAGCTCAACTATCGCAGTGCCCTTGATACTGATGGGCTTGAATGGACTAGAGGTAGGCGGAATGAGACAAGTAGCGGTGAAATGCATAGATATGTCTCAGAACACCGATTGCGAAGGCAGCTTACTATGGTTTAATTGACGCTGAGGCACGAAAGCGTGGGGATCAAACAGGATTAGATACCCTGGTAGTCCACGCCCTAAACGATGAACACTCGCTGTTGGCGATACACAGTCAGCGGCTAAGCGAAAGCGTTAAGTGTTCCACCTGGGGAGTACGGTCGCAAGATTGAAACTCAAAGGAATTGACGGGGGCCCGCACAAGCGGAGGAGCATGTGGTTTAATTCGATGATACGCGAGGAACCTTACCCGGGCTTGAAAGTTAGTGAATTATCCAGAGATGGATAAGTGAGCAATCACACGAAACTAGGTGCTGCATGGCTGTCGTCAGCTCGTGCCGTGAGGTGTTGGGTTAAGTCCCGCAACGAGCGCAACCCCTATGTTTAGTTGCCAGCACGTTAAGGTGGGGACTCTAAACAGACTGCCTGTGCAAACAGAGAGGAAGGAGGGGACGACGTCAAGTCATCATGGCCCTTACGTCCGGGGCTACACACGTGCTACAATGGATGGTACAGAGGGCAGCTACATAGCAATATGATGCGAATCTCACAAAGCCATTCACAGTTCGGATTGGGGTCTGCAACTCGACCCCATGAAGTTGGATTCGCTAGTAATCGCGTATCAGCAATGACGCGGTGAATACGTTCCCGGGCCTTGTACACACCGCCCGTCAAGCCATGGAAGTTGGGGGTACCTAAAGTATGTAACCGCAAGGAGCGTCCTAGGGTAAAACCGATAACTGGGGCTAAGTCGTAACAAGGTAGCCGTACCGGAAGGTGCGGCTGGAATACCTCCTTTCTGGAGTAGCACCGCCTACTCGCCACGCAACATGATATTTCTAATTAAGGTAGAGGGTAATAAGGCTGAAGGTAAAAGGTATAGGGTTTAAGGCCTTACATTAATTAACCTGATACTTGATACTAAATACTTTATAAAAAAAAGAGAAAAAAAAGAAACACCCAGAAGAAACGGTGTGCAATAGCAATAGAGCGAAAGCATAACGGATATGAAGATGGGGAAAGCCAAAGGAAAAGCAGTAGCGGTAAGATACTATATACTGCATACTATAAGCCGACCTTAAATCAACAGTCCCGTAGCTCAGCCTGGTTAGAGCACTACACTGATAATGTAGGGGTCTCCAGTTCAAATCTGGACGGGACTACACGTTTTAAGTTTACGATTGGCAGTTTACAGTGGACAGTTTAAACTGAAAACTAACAACTGTTAACTGGTAACTAAAATCTGGGGGATTAGCTCAGCTGGCTAGAGCGCCTGCCTTGCACGCAGGAGGTCAACGGTTCGACTCCGTTATTCTCCACCATTAAAGGTTGAGGGTTAAAAGGTAGAAGGTGTAGGGTAAGACCTATAGCTGAACCACACCACAACAGAAATAACACCTTATTATCGGGATAGATAATATACATTGACATAAAGATTAAGAAAGAAGAAATAGCCGAAGGGGCAAGACAGGAAACTGTTGAATGGTTCGACTCCATGATTTTTACTAATAAGGCTGAACCGAGGCTTAGTTAGGGGACAATGAAACCCTCTACCTTTATACCCTCCACCTTCAACCTTAATAAAGTTCTTTGACATATTGGAAGAAGTTAAAAAAGAAGAGCAAACAACAATAGGCGACTGTTGTGTTTGTGCTCGCTTGAAGGGAGAGCAATCAACCAACAAGTATGAGACATCATAACAAGAGCAAAAAAAGCATACTGTACGGCGCAAAAGGCGTACAAGTAGAAGAAAGTAATAAAGAGTACACGGGGGATGCCTTGGCTCTCAGAGGCGATGAAGGACGTGATAAGCTGCGATAAGCTTCGGGTATTTGCAAATAGGAATTAATCCGAAGATTTCCGAATGGGGCAACCCGGCTAGTTGAAGACTAGTCACATATAATGAGCAAACCTGCCGAACTGAAACATCTAAGTAAGCAGAGGAAGAGAAAATAATAATGATTTCCTAAGTAGTGGCGAGCGAACGGGAAAGAGCCCAAACCTACTTTGTTACGGCAAAGTGGGGGTTGTAGGACTACAATGTGGCATTAGCAAACAGAAGTGGAATGGGATGGGAAGCCCAGCGATACACGGTGATAGCCCGGTACACGTATAGAATGCTAGCCTAGTAGTATCCTGAGTACCGCGAGGTCGGAGACGCCTTGTGGGAATCTGCCGGCACCATCCGGTAAGGCTAAATACTCCTGAGAGACCGATAGTGAACCAGTACCGTGAGGGAAAGGTGAAAAGAACCCCGAACAGGGGAGTGAAATAGAACCTGAAACCGTGTACTTACAAGCGGTCGGAGCGTACAAGTTGCGTGACGGCGTGCCTTTTGCATAATGAGCCTACGAGTTACTCCTCTCTGGCAAGGTTAAGTGTCTAAGGCACGGATCCGAAGCGAAAGCGAGTCTGAATAGGGCGTATAGTCAGAGGGGGTAGACGCGAAACCTTGTGATCTACCCATGGACAGGTTGAAGGTGCGGTAACACGTACTGGAGGACCGAACCGATAAACGTTGAAAAGTTTCCGGATGATCTGTGGGTAGGGGTGAAAGGCTAATCAAACTGGGAAATAGCTCGTACTCCCCGAAATGTTTTTAGGAACAGCGTGGATATTAAGTTTAATAGAGGTAGAGCTACTGATTGGGTGCGGGGGAGTCAAATCCTACCAAATCCAGACAAACTCCGAATGCTATTAAATATGATCTGCAGTGAGGCGCGGGGTGCTAAGGTCACGCGCCGAGAGGGAAAGAACCCAGACCATCAGCTAAGGTCCCCAAGTTACAGTTAAGTTGAACTAACGAGGTCCGATTGCACAGACAGCTAGGATGTTGGCTTGGAAGCAGCCATTCATTTAAAGAGTGCGTAACAGCTCACTAGTCGAGCGATCGGGCATGGATAATAAACGGGCATTAAATTGTACACCGAAGCTATGGGATTGAAATATATCGGTAGGGGAGCATTCTAGCGGCAGCGAAGGTATCTGGTAATGGGTGCTGGAGCTTCTAGAAAAGCAAATGTAGGCATAAGTAACGATAAGGCGGGAGAGAAACCCGCCCACCGAAAGGATAAGGTTTCCTGATCAACGCTAATCGGATCAGGGTTAGTCGGGACCTAAGGAGAACCCGAAGGGGAAATTCGATGGACAACTGGTTAATATTCCAGTACTTTTTATAACTGCGATGTGGGGACGGAGTAGTGACACTGCCGCGATCTGACGGAATAGATCGTTAAAGGCTGTAGGTATTAGAACGGTAGGCAAATCCGCCGATCTAGCTGAACGCTGATAGTACCACGAGGCTTCGGCTGAGTGGATAGCGCAGGTAATCAGACTTCCAAGAAAAACCGCTAAGCTTCAGGTTATAAAAACCCGTACCGCAAACCGACACAGGTATCCGGGAAGAGGATTCTAAGGTGCTCGAGTGAATCATGGCTAAGGAACTCGGCAAAATGGCCCTGTAACTTCGGGAGAAGGGGCGCTGGCAGCAATGTCAGCCGCAGTGAAAAGGCCCAGGCGACTGTTTAACAAAAACACATGGCTTTGCAAAATCGAAAGATGAGGTATAAGGCCTGACACCTGCCCGGTGCTGGAAGGTTAAGAGGGGATGTCATCCGCAAGGAGAAGCATTGAATCGAAGCCCCAGTAAACGGCGGCCGTAACTATAACGGTCCTAAGGTAGCGAAATTCCTTGTCGGGTAAGTTCCGACCTGCACGAATGGTGTAACGATCTGGGCGCTGTCTCAGCCATGAGCTCGGTGAAATTGTGGTCCCGGTGAAGACGCCGGGTACCCGCAACGGGACGGAAAGACCCCATGCACCTTCACTACAATTTAACATTGACATTGGATACAGGATGTGTAGGATAGGTGGGAGGCTTTGAAGCGGCGTCGCTAGGCGTCGTGGAGCCAACGTTGAAATACCACCCTTTCTGTATTCGGTGTCTAATCCGATCTTATCGGAGACATTGTTTGATGGGTAGTTTGACTGGGGTGGTCGCCTCCAAAAAGGTAACGGAGGCTTTCAAAGGTAAGCTCAGTACGCTTGGTAACCGTACGCGGAGTGCAATAGCATAAGCTTGCTTGACTGTGAGACAGACAAGTCGATCAGGGTCGAAAGACGGATATAGTGATCCGGTGGTTCTGCATGGAAGGGCCATCGCTCAAAGGATAAAAGGTACGCTGGGGATAACAGGCTGATCTCCCCCAAGAGCTCATATCGACGGGGAGGTTTGGCACCTCGATGTCGGCTCGTCACATCCTGGGGCTGGAGAAGGTCCCAAGGGTTCGGCTGTTCGCCGATTAAAGTGGCACGCGAGCTGGGTTCAGAACGTCGCGAGACAGTTCGGTCCCTATCTGTTGTGGGCGTAGGAATTTTGAGTGGGGCTGACCTTAGTACGAGAGGACCGGGTTGGACTAGCCTCTAGTGAATCTGTTGTTCCGCCAGGGGCATTGCAGAGTAGCTACGCTGGGAATAGATAAGCGCTGAAAGCATCTAAGTGCGAAACTAGCCACGAGATGAGAATTCCATATAGGACCGTAGAAGACTACTACGTTGATAGGCTACAGATGTAAAGCTGGCGACAGCACAGTCGAGTAGTACTAATCATCCGAAGCTTTCAAAGCAAACAGACTGTTGTTTGTTCTTCATAATAACTTCTTTCAATACTGTTTAAGGTTTAAGGCGAAAAGGCTTAAGGCGTAGGGTTTACCCTCCACCTTTATACCCTCTACCTTCTACCTCAATAAAATATTTAGGTGCCTATATCGGTGGTGTCCACCTCTTCCCATTCCGAACAGAGAAGTTAAGCCCACCAGAGCCGATGGTACTGCGGTAACACGTGGGAGAGTAGGTCGGTGCCAAATCTTAAAAGAAACCCTTTAGCAGTAATGCTCAAGGGTTTTCTTGGTTATATACAAGGCTATATAAATCCCGGAGCGGGTTTAGGTCCAATAAAATTGAAATAGAACAAAGGTTTAAGGCGAAAGGCTTAAGGCGTAGGGTTTACCCTCTACCTTTATACCCTCCACCTTCTACCTCAATAAAATATTCAGGTGCCTATATCGGTGGTGTCCACCTCTTCCCATTCCGAACAGAGAAGTTAAGCCCACCAGAGCCGATGGTACTGCGGTAACACGTGGGAGAGTAGGTCGGTGCCAAATCTTAAAAGAAACCCTTCAGCAGTAATGCTCAAGGGTTTTCTTGGTTTATAAGCATTTCTGATTTGCCTACCACTGTTCTTTCCACCATTAAGGAATGAAGAAAGTTAAGGGACTGTTCCATTATAATCTTCTTAATGCCCTTAACTTCTTAATGGTAAATAAACCTGGATGAGTTTCTGATCATTAAAGGAAGTAAAGAGCGTTAAGGTTTGTTCCCGCAGATTGCGCTGATCTCCGCAGAGTATATCCCATCAACCGTTTTACATCTTCCATCCCAGGTTAAATAGCCCTGATGGCAGCGTAAATCCCTTTTGGGCAGAGGTAGATTGTTTATCCCAAGGATTTCCCAAAAGGATTGTAGTGAACAGCAGGACGGAACCCAGCCTATATTTACTACTATTGCGCTCCGAAAATCTCAAAATAAATGGCTCTGGTTTTAGGTCTTGTTTGCATCCCTATAACTCCAAATGGTTATTTCTTCCATTAAGGAGTTAAGATAGTTAAGGTTTTGAATGAGTTATTTCTTAATGTCCTTAATCCCTTAATGGTAAAATGAATTGTAATAGAGTCTATTTCCACCATTAAGGAGTTAAGATAGTTAAGCGGTAGTATGCCGAAGCTTGCCCCATAGCCCTGATGGAAGTGACACGAAGCCAATTCTTCATTGGCGGAGTAAAACGGAGAGTAGGACGGAACCAGACATACATGTTACTGCTAGCGCGCTCCAAAAACCTTAAAATGAATGACTCTGGTTTTTAAGCCCTGTTGCATACCTATAACTTTAAATCCCATTTTTTTTAATAGCAGTAGGGAATACTAAGATCTAATGTTGTTAAAGCCATCTAAAGAAACATTACCTTACTCTTGTTAAAAAATGTAAAATCTTTCAGCCTCGAAGTAATAAAACCGTATTATTGTAGTATTACGTACATGTTATGATGATGAATGTGAATCTTAAGAAATTAACTTTTCTTGCTTTTATTTTGTGTATAAATTTGGGCGTTTTTGCCCAAAGTAAGAATGTACAACTCCCTGCAAACTGGTTTAATCTCGATTTATTGGAGAATGGATATTTCGGTATCAGTACGGAGAAAGCCTACCGCGAACTTTTAAAAGATAAAAAACCTAAGCAAAATATTATTGTAGCGGTAATTGACGGCGGAGTAGATACCAATCACCCTGATTTACAAGCTGTTTTATGGACGAATAAAAAAGAAATCCCGGGAAATGGAATAGACGATGATGGGAATGGCTATATCGACGATATCCATGGCTGGAATTTTATAGGTTCAAAAAAAGGTAATCTTGAATTTGACAATTTGGAATTGGTACGTTTATTAAGGATTTATACGCCAAAATATCAATCAACGACCAATTTAACACCTTTAGACAGTGCTCAAAAAGAAGAATTTAAACTATATAAAAAAATGGTTGGCGATTTCGGTAAGAAATATGAGGATGCCAGCAATACCTTTTCAGTTCTGATTGCTATTAACAAAGTTTTAGATTCCGTAGCCAAGATCAATAAAAAAGAAATCCCAACGATGGAGGATGTTGATCAATATAAAGCTGATGATGAAACTGAGGAGCAGGTGAAAAAAATTATCAGAAAAGGGTCTAAGGAAGATGGTAGTTTCGAGAAGTTTTATAAGAATATAAAGGAAGGGTATAAGCAATACGACGCTATGCTGAAGTACAACTTAAACCCAAAATATGATATGCGTGCAGAGCTGGTGGGGGATGACTACAGTAATCCTTACCAAAAAAATTATGGAAACAACGATGTAAAAGGCCCTGATGCTTTTCACGGTACCCACGTATCAGGAATTATTGGTGCTGATCGTACTAATTCGACAGGTATTTTGGGCGTAGCCAATTATGTAAGTATTATGGCCATTAGGGTAGTACCCACAGGTGATGAACGTGATAAAGATGTGGCCAATGGCATCAGATATGCCGTAGATAATGGTGCGAAAGTAATCAACATGAGTTTTGGTAAAAGTTACAAGTGGGATAAAAAAGCTGTAGACTCTGCAGTAAAATATGCAGAACTTAAGGGTGTATTATTGGTGCATGCAGCTGGAAACGATAACCAAAATAATGATCTTGAAGAGAATTACCCTAATAAGTTTTTTGACAGTAAAGAGGCCGAAGCTTATAAAGAAGCCAATAAAAAGCCTGGCAAGCCAGATTTTACTCCACCTAAGGCTCTGCCGCAAAACAATGGAATGGGTATGAGGCCATCTTATGACCGCTCTACATTAATAAAGCCTGTACCAATCGACTCCGCAAAGTTTAACCTACCTCATGCCAGTAATTGGATCGAAGTAGGAGCAAGTGCTTATAAAGATGACGACAATTTGAAAGCTGATTTTTCCAATTATGGCAAATATAGTGTAGATGTTTTTGCCCCTGGATTTTTAATCAACTCAACCATTCCTGGCAACAAATATGAAGAAGCTGATGGGACAAGCATGGCCTCGCCTGTTGTTGCTGGCCTGGCGGCGATGATTTTAAGCTATTACCCAGCGTTAAAACCAGTGCAGGTAAGAGAAATTATCATGAAATCTGTTTCGAAGGTTGCACACAAGATAAAGTACAAAAATGAAAAAGGTGAAAACGTTCGTGTACTTTTTAGCGAAATTTGTGTGAGCGGAGGAATTGTGAATGCTTATAATGCACTTAAATTGGCAGAGACGTATAAATAGTTATCAGTTTACAATTGGCAGTTTTCAGTTTGAAGAAATAGTACTGATAAAATCCTTAAAGGTTCCAAATGGATAATTTTTAGCCTTCATCCATGAAATAAGATCTTCCGTGCGCTTTACCATTTTTATACCTGTGTTTTTTCTTACATAACCCGGAAAACCAAAGCGATCAAAATCTTCTAAATCGGTAAATTCCCAGGGGTGGAAATAGATATTCAGGTATTTATCTTTTTTATAAGTCCAACTGGCTAATGTTTTGTAAATGCTTAGAGGCAAATTGTGAAAAGATAGCCAAAACAACGGGAACCTTATGATAGGGCTTACCGATGCTGGAATCTGCAGCACATTATTTTTAATGAAGTGTGTTCTGGAAATGTTGAAATTATTGTACCGCCCAGGCAAATAGGTTGGATTTATAGAAGTGTTATAAGTATATCCAGCCTTCTCAATTTCCCTTTCGTCAACAGGCATCATTCTCGCCATGCGGTAACCTGTAATTTCTTTACCAGAGAGTTCTTCTAGCTTCAGTTTCGATTGGAGAAGATGCTCGGGTTTAAAATCTGAATGATAATAACCATGCGAGGCAAGTTCGTGGCCTGTTTCGGTAATCCGTTTAATCAGATCTGGAATATTTTCGGCAAAAGTAACCGTACAAAAAAACGTAGCCTTCACCTCGTATTTATCTAAAATATCTAAAATAGCTATGGTACCTGCTCTCGAAATGGCGATCTGATCTTCAAAAGAAATATCTTTTCCATATTCAAAAGGCATATCAAACTCTTCGATATCAAAACTTAACAGAACCATTTTATTTTTGCTGAATATTGGTTGAACGGATAATATAATTAGGACGGTTTTTAGACTGCATAAACATTTTACCTACATAAATGCCTATAATGCCCAGGATAATGAGTTGTAGCCCTCCAAAAAAGACAATGGTCATAATTACAGAAGCCCAGCCTGAAACCTCTACATGGTTTACAAAAGCGTAAATAATGTAAGGGATATACAGTACAGAAGCAAACGACAGAATGAAACCCAGATAAACTGCCGAGTACAAGGGCTTTATACTGAAAGAGGTAACGCCATGCAGTGCCAGCCTTAACATCTTTTTAAAGGTATATTTGCTATTCCCCGAAAAACGTGCCGCAGGATTGTAGCGAATGGCAAATTGCTTAAAACCAAGCCACTTTACCAAACCACGTAGAAAGGGTTCGTTTTCATGAAAATTTCTGAAAACACTAACCACTTTTTGATCAAGTAAACGGAAATCGGCTGCGCCAGGTTCTAAATCAATATCCGATAACCAGTTTAAGGTTTTGTAGAATAAGCTTGAAGAGCTTCTTTTGCCTTTAGATAAACTTTTATCTTCTTCCCTTATCGTGTATACCACTTCGAAACCTTCCTGCCATTTCTGTAGCATTTCCGGAATCAACTCCGGAGGATGTTGCATATCGCAGTCCATAGAAATTACACAATCGCCAAAAGCATGGTCCATGCCCGCTTTAACCGCCAATTGATGACCAAAGTTTTTAGAAAACTCAAGGAAAAATATATTATTTGCTGTTGAGGCATAATCCTTTATTTTTTCGAGGGTATGATCGGCACTTCCATCATCCACCAGGATAATTTCATAATCATAATTGATGGTCGAAAAAACTTTTTTAATACTTTCGGCTATCACAAAAATATTATCGGCTTCGTTGTAAGCAGGGATTACTATAGAAACTAATTTATTCATTTATCGGCAATCAGATAAGACTCAAAATCTTCTTTCATCATTTGATAAATTATGGTTAGCCAAATGATAACGCAAGGTAGGGCTTTAAGCGAATATAGACGAATAAATTCTTTAACCGGCCTGGGGAAAATATCGGTTGGAGATAGGCTGGTTAATATAAACGCAAAAACAAACAAGGCTATTATCCATCCTTTTTTTGGGTTTTGCTGCACCATAAACCAAATGGCAACACCAGCAAAAGCTATAATATAGGTTGGCGATTCTGATCCACTGCTAAATATAACCGTAAAAATTAGGGTCGATGCCAATAACATTAACCTAAAGCCAATATGTTTATATTGCTTAATCCGTAAATAAGGCAAAGCAAATAGTATGAGGCCAACTAATAAAAACGGCGCATTAGGAAGGTTAATGTTTCCTGTTGCTCTTCTTACTATTCCCATCAAAGAAATATCCTGAAAGGAAGTTAATGATGCATTTAAATCATTTTTATGGGCAAGGGAATGATACCAATCTATATAAGACTGGATAACGAAGGCCGGTGATGAAATAAGCATTGGTAAAGCGAACAATACTGCAAAAGCAATTAAGCCACCTATGATAAATTTTAACTTATTTTTAGTGAAGAAGAAAAATGCCAATCCAACAATCCCGTAAAGTTTAACCAAGGTGCCGAAAGCAATAAAAAAAGCCGATTGTACTTCTTTCTTTTTAACCAGGCAGGAGAAACTAAGCAAGATTAATCCGGTTAATGCAATGTTAAACTGAAAACTGAAGAGTGCCGTTAAGGCTTCGTGCGCACAAATCCATGCAATAATAGTTCGTTTGTTTAACGATATAGGAAGACTATAAATTCCCCAAAGCAGTATCGATACATTGGCAATATTCCAAAGGATACAGCCTAAACCATCCGGCAATAATGCAAATGGAGCAATAAAAAGCGAAAACACCGGGCCATAATGGTTACTATCTAAGTATTCGGGATAATTATGATATAAGTTTTGAAGATCTGTGGTATGCCAGTAAACATACTTGAATATTAGGTAATTGTTATAAGCATGGTGATGGTACTGCTTAAATCCGGCAACTATAGCCAAGATGAGATAAACTACAATGACACATTCCTTTTTTAATAGAAATGAAGATAGCTTAGTCAGATTAATTTTTGTGAAAGTGTTCATTATGATTAATGCTGCTAATATAACCATTTCGGTCCGTCAATACGAAATAGATCAACTTACCCCAGCCAATATTAATTAATTATGAAATTATTTCTGGTATATCGATTTAGTAAAACCTTTTACTAGCTTTATTATCCTGAACCAAATAAATCATCAATCTTTTTAAAACTATGAGAAAATTACAACTGCCACTTTTTGTGGCCTTGGTGCTAACCTTTAGTGCCTGTAAAAAAGAAGAACAGCCAAAAGGTACCTTTTCAAATCCCAATCTAAAAAGCTCGGCAAATCCAAATGCTCAGCTGTTAAGCTTTTCATTAAACAATTGGATGAGTGTAGTAGCCGACCAAACCAGTATAGCTGCCATCTCCATTCCTGGTGCGCATGATTCTGGCGCAACACAAGAACAAGTTGCAGGTACTGCAAAATGCCAGAACCTGAGCATTACCGATCAATTAAATGCAGGCGTCCGTTATCTAGACATTCGCTGTAGGCACATTGATAATGCCTTCGCAATCCATCACGGGGCAATTTACCAGAACCTTAATTTTAATGACGTACTAAATGCCTGTATCAATTTTCTGAATAGCCATCCAACCGAAACGATCATCATGAGTGTTAAAGAGGAGCATACGCCATCAAACAACACCAGGTCGTTTGAGCAAACTTTTGATGCTTATGTTCAGCAAAATCCTGCAAAATGGGATTTGGGGAATAATATTCCAACACTGGGCAGTATACGTGGGAAAATCAGACTATTAAGAAGGTTTTCCGGATCATCACCGAAAGGAATCGATGCGACGGCCTGGGCCGATAATACTACATTTGACATCAATAATGCTGCTGCAAACTTAAAAGTCCAGGATTTTTACAATGTTAACGATGTGAATACCAAATGGACGAAAGTAGAAACCTTGTTAAATGAGGCAAAAAATGATGCTTCTAACAGGCTTTATCTGAACTACGCCAGTGGTTATAAGGCAGGCATATTCAGTATCCCAAGCATTACTACTGTGTCGAATTTCATCAATCCAAAAATCACTACCTTTTTTACCAACAATACCCATGGTAAATTCGGGATTATTCCACTTGATTTTGTTGATTCGGGCAGAAGCCAGTTAATCATTAATACAAATTTCTAATCTTAACGCATAGATTTATTGGTTCAGTATAATAAAAAGATGCACGGTATTGTAAAGTACGGTGCATCTTTTATAAATGCAACATCAAAGCAGATGTATGTGCCTATATGATTCCTAATTTTCACCGTAAAAACTTTTGCGATTGCATCTTACATGATTGGCCTTGATGGTAGCAATGAAGCTGCAGTAGATGAAATATCGATGATGATTGATATGATTAAAAAAGGTTAAACCCTTCGTGTTTACTGGAATTTTTAACCCTGTACAATAACTGGACGGGGTTTGTTTTTTGAAGGATTTTCATTCCAAACTAAAATTGCGGGGTTTAATGTACTAATCTTCTATTGATGCCGGAACGCCGCGATTTTTGGTTTTATGCAGCTCTTTGCTTCTGATCCTGCTTAAGGTTTCTAATCTCATTCCTAAATAGCTTGCCAGGTAGCGGAGCGGTATTTTGTTTAAGTCTACTTTTTTGCTTTCTGCCAACTTTTGGTACCGTCGCAACGCATTGGGTATTCTGGCCAGTATAGCTCTTTCGGATGCCGCATAATAGTGTACCGCTAACAGTTTTCGCCCGATAATGTTGGCCTCTTCGAAATGGGAGTACACATAGTCAATTAGTGTATAGGGAATACGGATCAGTTCACAATCTTCTAGCGCTTGTAAATATTCTATAGAGTGGTTAGCCTGTAAATCAGGATGACGAATGGCCCCTACAATATTATTCCCAAAGCAAAACCAGGTAGTAATGTCTTTGGTGCCATCTTTTACAAAACCACGAACAACACCACTATTTACAAAGTAAAGTGCTGCATTACTGTCAACAGGAGAAATAATGTGTTTATTCTTTCTGATTGATACTAAGGAGCAATGTTTTTCATACTGTGCGATAAGGCCATTCGAAAGCTCATGATATTGTTCCATATACTGGATAAGTGGTCGTACAAAAGAACTGTTGCTAGAATTGAGCATAATGTTATAAACTTTTAGGTTCAAAAAGGGATCTTTTTAAGATAAATAATCATCTTGCTATTTCATAATATACAAAATAATCTGAAAACTTGCATTTAAATAAGTAATAATACACGGAGGTTGGTTGCCTTAAGTCCATGCGCCATTAGTTCGATTTTAAATTCTACCAGGTCGCCGATATTAATATTTCCGTTAAGATTTGCTAAACAAAATGCGATTTCCTGTTCATTTTCATCTTGTATAAATCCGAGGCCAACCGATTGATCGATGTGTAGTATCGTGCCTTTCCTCATTGTATTTCTGTTGTTTTTAACTAACATACGTTTAACGCAGCAACAAAGTTTTTGGCATGCGCTGGTCTTAGCATCTCGATGGGCCTTAAGTTTTTGCCACGGAAACTCAGAAGACACGGAATTACATGATGAGTTTTTAGCGAGACGCTAAGACCAGCGCGTAGGACGTACAACCAGAGTATAACCAATAAAAGATTCTTCACTGCGTTCAGAATGACAAGAATATCGTCGTCTTCCCAAATGAAAAAAACCTTTCCAAAATGGAAGGGTTTTTTTATGATCAATTTTAATTAAGAAAATTTTTAAAGGTATAAATAACTGTTAGTCAGTTACTTATTTAGTATTTCTCTTTTGTGGTATAAGAGTTGGCTAATGGCATGCAAAAGCAATACAATCATGACCATACTAATTTTTTTAATCCTAATCCTGCTCTGCTGGGCTATTTACAAATCAATCGACTGGTTCGAAAAAATCTAACATTATGATCGCATTATTTATTATCGCCATCGCCGTATTGATCTATATGATCTACGTGCTGATTAAACCCGAAAAATTTTAATCTTTTTCTCCCTTACGGAGGGCAATTAACAAAACAAAAAATGAACACTGAATTAACAGGCATTATTGCCACATTCCTGCTCACCCTGGCCATTGCAATACCATTGGGTAAATACCTAGCTAAGGTTTTTGCAGGAGAAAAAGTCTGGACAGATTTTTTAAAACCATTGGAAACTGGTATTTACAAGCTTTCTGGAATCAATATTAAAGAACAGATGAACTGGAAACAGCAGTTAAAAGCACTGCTTACCATTAATATACTATGGCTGTTTTACGGTTTTTTTGTACTCATCTTTCAGGATAAACTCCCATTCAATCCGGATGGAAATCCTGGGATGACTCCGGATCTGGCCTTTAACACCATTATCAGCTTTGTTGCTAACTGTAACCTTCAGCATTATTCGGGTGAGAGTGGCGTAAGTTATCTTACCCAGCAATATGTATTGATGTTTCTTCAGTTTGTTAGTGCGGCGACAGGTATCGCCGCTGCCGTTGTCCTTTTTAAAGCTTTTAGAGATAAAACAACCAATGAGTTAGGTAACTTTTGGGAGTTCTTTGTAAAATCAATTACCCGTTTATTGTTGCCTTTATCTTTTGTGATGGCGCTAATCTTAACCTTTAATGGTACCCCCGCAAGTTATGAGGGCAAAGATCAATTTGTCTCCCTTCAAGGTGATACGGTGCATGTTTCGAGAGGACCAGCGGCTCAAATGATTGCCATTAAACATTTAGGCACCAATGGCGGAGGTTATTTTGGGGCCAATTCAGCTCACCCATTCGAAAACCCAAGCTACTTAACCAACATGGTGGAAATGATCGCACAAACGATTATTCCTTTAGCGATGATCATTGCCTTTGGTTACTTCATCCGTAGGAAAAAACTGGCATGGACCATTTTTGGTGTAATGACCATTGGTTTGTTTATGCTGCTTTTACCAACCTTAAGTTCGGAATTGGGCGGTAATCCGGCCCTGGCCAAAATGGGTATCTCGCAAACTACCGGCGCGATGGAAGGTAAAGAAGTACGTTTCGGTCCGGCAGCTACTGCTTATTGGAGTACGCTTACTACCGTAATTTCTACCGGATCGGTAAACGGAATGCACGATAGTACTATGCCTTTAACAGGATTATGGCAATTATTGGCCATGATGATCAACTCTTTTTACGGAGGCTGTGGCGTGGGGTTATTAAATTACTTTATTTACCTCATTGTTGCCGTATTTATTTCTGGATTGATGGTCGGCAGAACGCCGGAGTTTCTCGGACATAAGGTAGAAGCAAGAGAGATTAAGATTGCGGCCATTATCACTTTATTAAGCCCGTTTTTGATCCTTACCGGAACCGCAATTGCCAGTTACATCTTTACCTCCCACGGCGATGCTGCCTGGGCGGTGCAGCCTAAAAACTGGCTCAATAATTCCGGTTTCCACGGTTTCTCTGAGATGCTGTATGAAATGACTTCGTCCAATGCCAACAACGGTTCGGGATTTGAAGGACTGGGCGATAACAGTATCTTCTGGAATCTATCTACCGGTATTGTGATTTTCCTTGGCCGTTTCTTACCGATTATAGGGCCTGTTGCCATTGCTGGATTATTAGGTGCCAAAAAATTCATTCCAGAATCGGCCGGTACACTTAAAGCCGATACCAAAACCTTTGCCCTGATGACTTTTGCGGTAATCATCGTGTTAAATGCACTTTCTTATTTCCCTGCCCTGGCTTTAGGACCCTTGGCAGAATATTTTACCATGCTTAAATAAATGATAATTGTCATATTGAGCCTTCGGATAAAAAATCGAAACAAAGTAGTCTAAATGCATTCATCAAAGGTCCTTCGACAAGCTCAGGATGACAAACCACACCATAAATCTGTGAAATCACATAATAAATAAAAAAAATGAAACCCAATAATAAATTGTTCGAACCTGCCTTGGTGCAGACCGCACTAAAACAATCTTTCATCAAGCTTGATCCAAGGGTAATGGTTCGTAACCCGGTCATGTTTACTGTAGAAATAGGGACACTTGTAATGGCTTATGTTACCGTATATTCTTTCAGCCATAGCGGACAAGGATCACCTTTATACAATTTCTTCATCTTTTTAGTCTTATTGCTTACCGTGCTGTTTGCCAACTTCGCCGAGGCCATCGCAGAGGCAAGAGGTAAGGCACAGGCCGATAGTCTTCGTAAAACAAGAGAAGAAACACCAGCCAAAGTGCTATTGGCAAACGGAACCATCGAAATCCGTTCGTCCAACCAGTTGAAAAAAGGAGATGTTTTTGTTTGCGAAACAGGTGATACCATTCCAACTGACGGAGAGATTATCGAAGGTATTGCCACTATCGATGAATCGGCCATCACTGGAGAATCTGCCCCGGTAATTCGCGAGTCGGGAGGTGATAAATCTTCGGTAACCGGTGGTACAAAAGTTTTATCTGATGAAATTAAAGTTCAGGTGAGCACTGCCCCTGGGGAAAGTTTTTTAGATAAGATGATTGCTCTGGTTGAAGGTGCATCACGTCAGAAAACACCAAACGAAATTGCCTTAACCATTTTACTGGCCAGTTTTACCTTGGTATTTATCATTGTGTGTGTAACGTTGAAACCTTTTGCCGATTATGCTCATACACCGATTACCATTGCGGCATTAATCTCCCTTTTTGTATGTTTAATTCCAACCACCATCGGCGGACTTTTATCTGCCATCGGTATTGCCGGAATGGACAGAGCATTAAGAGCCAATGTAATTACCAAATCGGGTAAAGCCGTAGAAACTGCAGGCGACATTGATGTACTGCTTTTAGATAAAACCGGAACAATTACTATTGGTAACCGTAAAGCCACCAATTTTTATCCAACTGCAGGTATAAACATTAAAGTTTTTACCGATGCCTGCGTGCTGAGTTCACTGGCTGATGAAACCCCGGAAGGAAAATCGATCATTGAGTTAGCTGCTGAGCAAGGCATCAGATCTACTGGAACACCAGAAGGATCTACGTTCATCAAATTTACCGCCGAAACCCGTTCAAGTGGATTAGATACAGCCGAAGGGAGAAGGATTAGAAAAGGTGCTTTCGATTCGATCCGGAATATTGTTGAAAAAGCTGGAAATATTTTTCCTAATGATATCGAAAACCATGTAAAGGCTATCGCTACTAACGGAGGAACACCGCTAGTGGTATCTGAAAATGAGAAAGCACTAGGAGTAATCGAGTTACAGGATATTATTAAACCCGGAATCAGCGAACGTTTCGAACGTTTAAGGAAAATGGGTGTGAAAACGGTGATGGTTACAGGAGATAATCCGTTAACCGCTAAATATATTGCTGAGAAAGCTGGTGTTGACGATTTTATTGCAGAGGCCAAACCCGAGGATAAAATGAATTACATTAAAGATGAGCAGACCCTTGGCAAACTGGTAGCCATGATGGGTGATGGTACTAATGATGCACCTGCCCTGGCTCAGGCCGATGTTGGTGTAGCCATGAACAGTGGAACACAAGCGGCAAAAGAGGCCGGTAATATGGTCGATTTGGATAACGACCCTACTAAACTAATCGAGATCGTAGAAATTGGTAAACAACTGCTGATTACCCGTGGTACATTAACCACTTTCTCCATCGCGAATGATGTGGCCAAGTATTTCGCCATCGTTCCTGCATTGTTTATCGCTTCAATCCCTGCCTTGCAGAGTTTAAACATTATGGGACTACATTCACCAGAATCCGCCATCATGTCGGCTGTGATTTTTAACGCCATCATTATCCCTATCCTGATCCCGTTGGCATTAAAAGGTGTGGCTTATAAACCTATCGGCGCAACAGCTTTATTACGGAGAAACCTGTTTATATATGGTATAGGCGGGGTAGTTGCTCCATTTATAGGCATTAAAATTATCGATTTATTGGTCGGTTTATTTGTGTAAAAGAATCTGTCACGTTGAGCCCGTCGAAACGCAGCAACAAAAGTCCTTCGACAGGCTCAGGATGACAGCAAAGAAAAATAAAAATATCATCATGAAAAAGTATATCATTCAATCTATCCGCTTAACCTTAGTCCTATTGGTACTGTTATGCGTAGTATATCCAATCACTGTGGCCTTTATCGGCAAAATGTCTAAAGGAAACGGTGGAGGAGAAAAAGTCACTAAAAATGGTAAAACAGTGGGGTATGCCTTGCTGGGCCAATCTTTTACCAAACCAGAATATTTCTGGGGAAGACCATCGGCGGTTGCTTACAATGCAGCGGGTTCCGCAGGTTCTAACAAAGGCCCATCTAATCCTGATTATTTAAAAGAGGTACAGTCGCGTATTGATACTTTATTAAAATACAATCCGGGGATTAAAAAATCAGATATCCCTGCCGATATGGTTACCGCATCAGGAAGTGGACTTGACCCCAATATTTCTGAGCAAGGCGCCGCGATTCAGATTCAAAGGGTAGCAAAAGCCAGAAAGATAGATGAGAAAAAGGTGAAAGAACTTATTGCCATGAATACCCTCAAACCATTTATGGGTGTTTTTGGCCCTTCATCGGTAAATGTGCTGAAATTAAACCTTGCCCTTGATGAGCTTTAATTAGGGGTTTTAGGGAGAAATCGTCATCTCGACCGTAGTGGAGAGATCTAATTAAACCAGTTTAAAGATCTCTCCATTCCACTGCGTTACAGTCGAGATGACGAATAAGCTATACCATACCCAATAAAACAATCAGATAAAAATAAATAGAATACAGATGAAAAAATTACTATTACTTGCCGCTACACTTATTACAGGATTCTTTGCAAAAGCACAGGATGAACCAAAAATTAAAGTAAGCGGTTACCTTGAAGCCTATTATGGATACGATTTTAACAAACCAGCCGACCATAATCGTCCGGGTTTTATTTATTCTCATAACCGTGCAAACGAGGTGAACCTGAACCTTGGTTTTATTAAAGCGGCGTACGATAGTGGGAATATCCGTGCAAACTTAGCGGTAATGGCCGGAACTTATGCCAATGCAAACCTTGCGGCCGAGCCTGGTGTATTAAAAAATATCTTCGAGGCCAATGCTGGGGTAAAATTATCCAAATCGGAAAACCTTTGGGTGGATGCCGGAATCTTTTCTTCGCATATCGGTTTCGAAGGTGCGGTTTCAAAAGACTGTTGGGTACTCACCAGAAATATCTCATCGGAGAATACACCTTATTACGAGTCGGGTGCAAAAATTACTTATGGTACCCAAGATGGTAAATTTACCGCCACCGCACTTTACCTGAACGGATGGCAGCGCATTAGCCGCCAGAACGGAAATGATAAGCCTGCCGGCGGACTGCAACTCAGTTGGAAACCGACTGATAAAATCACGGTGAATTACAGCAACTATCTTGGAACTGAAGGTGTTGATTCGGTTAGGGTAAACAGATTTTATCATAATGTTTACGGTATCTTTCAGCTTACCGATAAATTTGGTGTGACCGTTGGATTTGATTATGGAACTCAACAGAAACAAAAAGGCAGTAAAGATAAAAACGAGGTAATCTCACCTGTAGCCATCGTTCAATACAAATTTGCGCCGAAATGGGCTGTTGCCGGAAGGTTCGAATATTATGAAGATAAAAACGGAATTTTTATTGCAACAGGAACTCCAAATGGCTTCAAAACAAAGGGCTATTCGTTAAACCTTGATTATGCGCCAATATCCAATGCGGTTATCCGCCTGGAAGGGAAAGCTTACGATAGCAAGGACCAAGTTTTTGCAAGAGATGCGGCAGCGGTAAATGCCAATGCAACGCTTACGGCCAGTATAGCAGTATCGTTTTAATAAGAGTCAGTTCGTCATTTCGAGCGGAGCACCGCGTAGTCGAGAAATCTATTATAGATCTCTCCATTGCACTGCGCTTCAGTCGAGATGACGACCATTTTAGAAATGAAATAACTTTTAAGACAGCTCTTTAATAAAAAACAATGCATCCTTACATAGAAATCTTGTTCAGCCTGTTTCTGGCTATATTGGGAACATAAAAGATCATGGAAGAAGAACAAAAAGAAGAATCAGTCAGGCACTTTTTAGATTTGGTTAAAAAATCCAGACGCGGAAAGCTCAAGATCTATATTGGCATGAGTGCTGGTGTGGGTAAAACTTACCGGATGCTCCAGGAATCGCATGCCTTGTTGCGAAATGGTGTAGACATTTGCATCGGCTATGTTGAAACCCATAAAAGAGCGGAAACAGAAGCACTTGTTGCAGGTCTTCCAATTATTCCTCGACGAAAAATCTTTTATCGGGGCAAAGAAATCGAGGAAATGGACCTCAAGGGGATCATGAACCGCCATCCAGAGATTGTTATTGTAGATGAACTTGCCCATACCAATGCCGAAGGCAGCAAAAACACTAAACGCTGGCAGGATGTTTTCGACTTGCTTGAGGCAGGGATTAGTGTCATCTCCGCCGTAAATATCCAGCACCTGGAAAGCATTAATGAGGAAATTGAGCAAATTACGGGTATAGTGGTTACGGAACGTATCCCTGATAAGATACTGGAGATTGCCGATGAAATCGTCAATATTGATCTTACCGCTGACGAATTGGTTACCCGCCTTAAAGAAGGCAAAATTTACGATCAATCAAAAATCGAAAAGGCACTGGCCAATTTTTTTCAATCTGATAAAATCCTTCAATTGCGCGAACTGGTGCTTAAAGAGGTGGTGCACCAGGTAGAGCGGAAAATCCAGACCGAAATTCCAAAATCCATTAAACTCCGGCCCGAACGTTTTTTAGCCTGTATTTCTTCTAATGCTGAAACCGCAGGGGTAGTGATCCGGAAAACAGCAAGACTGGCTTCCTATTACCGATCGCCATGGATTGTACTGTATGTGCAGCGTGATAGTGAAAGCATGGAACGCATTAAACTTGATAAACAACGCCATCTGATTAATCATTTTAAACTGGCTACCGAACTTGGGGCTGAAGTGATTAAAGTAAAAAGTAATGCCATAACCAAAACCATCATTGATATTGCAAATGAAAAAGAAATTACCACCATTTGTATAGGCAAACCCCATCTTAATATTTTTCAGGTCATCCTGCGTACTGCGGTTTTTAATGGCTTACTGAAGAATCTGGCGGTGAAAGATATCGATCTGGTTATTCTCTCTTAAAAAAGATGATCATTGTAATAGCCCTTCGACTACGCTATCAATGATAGATATTTTATTTGACTGATAATAAGCGTTTTGTATTTATTTACGAATCTTTCATCGACCCTCCATTGTATTTGAAAAATTCTAACCTCTATCAATGACAGAATCCAATAGAAGGATCGTCATTGCGAGGAGGAACGACGAAGCAATCTTTCCTGCTAGTGATCCTGCTATAAAGATTGCTTCGTCGGCTGAAAAAGCCTTCTCGCAATGACGATAATCTGAGGAGATTTACCCCTTAAAACCTCATGTTATTTATATTGATTTTTATGAAATAAATTGTTCCTCAGGATGACAATTCTATATGTATGATTACAGACTCTTTTATTTGGGTTTACGCTGGTATAATGTAATATCGGTGAAGGTATTGGCGAGCAAAGAAATATTTTTTTGCTGCACGTAGGGGTAAGTGTTGTATTTGTTGTCTCATTTTAAAATTAGACGGAAATGAATATAACTTCGACAAAAATTAAAAACAGCTTTACAGCAAACATCAATTTCAAAAAAGTACCTGGTGTTAAAGCATTAGGTTTAGCTATACTCTTAAGTGCAGGTTTAAATGGTTTTGCGCAGGAAAGCAAAAAAAATAAAGTAAACATTGGTTTGGTATACCCCGTAAGTACAAACGGAACCCATGCTGCGCTTGATACCAATGTATTTTCTTTAAATGCATTGGTTGGCGTTTCGGCAGCAGAAAAAGGACTCTCCTTCGCAGGCCTTTCCAATATCGTGCGTAAAAATGCAAGCGGTACACAGTTCGCAGGTTTTTCTAACCACATTGGGGGCAAAGCAAGTGGGGCACAGTTTGCTGGTTTCATTAATACTTATGGCGGTGGAAATGGAGCTGCTATCGCTGGCTTCGCCAATATCTCAAAAGAAAACAGTGGTGCCCAGGTAGCTGGTTTTATGAACTGGACTTCGAAAAATGTTTCTGCCGTGCAGGTTGGAGGTTTTATGAATAAAGCGGGCGATGTAAAAGGATCACAAATTGCTGGTTTTATTAATGTGGCAAAGAAAGTAAAGGGTGTTCAGCTTGCCGGTTTTATTAATGTGGCCGATAGCAGCGATTATCCGATCGGGATTATCAATATTGTTAAAAATGGGGAGAAAAGTATTGCTTTAACCACTAACCAGAATTTAACCACCATGGCCACATTCAGATCAGGCGGGAAAGTATTATACGGTATTATTGGTGCTGGCTATAACTTTAAAAATAAAGATGAAGTTTATGCTTTCGAAGCTGGTTTAGGGGCCCATTTTTTTCAATCAGAACACTTTAGGTTAAATGCAGAACTTACCGGGGGTTCATTACAAAACTTTAAACGGGGCAATTATTTCAAATCTACCTTTCAGTTATTGCCTTCACTTCGGATAGGCCAAAATTTAGAAATATTTGCGGGTCCGTCGTTCAATTTTGTATCAACCAATACCGAAGAAGGAAAAACCCTGCAGAAACACTATGTGAAAAGTTGGGATAGAAAAGACAATACCCTACATGCTTTGTTTTTAGGTTATACAGGTGGTTTGGCGATTAGTTTTTAAGATGAATGATTGAATTTTGAATGATTGAATTTGTGTACTCTCTAACATTCCATCATTCAATCCTTCAGTCATTCTCTCCTTCTCTCATTCAATTATTGTTCTCTCTCGTTCAAAATTCAATCATTAATAAACCTATATATTTGATTACAATTAAACCCGTGGAATTAACAGCTGTAGCTTCCGAAATTAACCATCACTATCATGATGATACCGCATTTGAACATTTGTTCAAAACGCATTATCATGCGCTGCACGCTTATGCTCAGGTAATTTTAAAAGATGAAGATGTTGCTGAAGAAATTGTACAGGGAATGTTCTTAAAGTTTTGGGAAAAAAGGGAAAGCCTTAAAATACAATCTATAAAAGCATATCTCTACAAATGTGTTTACAACGATAGCTTAAATTATATTAAACAGGAAAAAACCAAGAGTAAATACCAGGAATTTACGGTACACACCATGAACACAGAACATGAACCTGCCGCTGCAAAAGTAGAATTTACAGAGCTTCAGCAGCATTTAAGAGAAGCCCTGAATCATTTACCCGAGCAATGCCGCACCATTTTTCAAATGAGCAGGTTCGAAGAATTGAAATACCGCGAAATTGCCGATCATTTAGGTTTGTCAATCAAAACGGTAGAAAATCAAATGGGGAAGGCTTTACGGATTTTAAGACTAAAACTGGCTGATTTCCTCGTGTTTATTTTACTTGGGTTATGGTATTATAATGATTTTTTTAATTAGAAGAAAGCGCATGACTGATGAATTATTGATAAAGGTTCTTCTAAAAGAAAGTACTGAAGAAGAAAACGAAAAGGTCGAAAAGTGGCTAAAGGTTACCGAAGCCAATAAAAAACATTTCTCGCAGCTAGAAACCATCTGGCAGGTAAGCAATACCCTGAAAAACGAAAACAAAAGGGATGAAGAACAGGCATGGACAAGTTTTAAGGTGAGAAGAGCTGAAAAATTGCAGAGTGACAACGTCAAGCCGTTAAATGCTGGTAAAGTTTGGCTAAGGATAGCTGCGGTATTGTTTATTGCCGTAGGCGGATGGATTGCATACAGTTTATACGGCCCTGGAAAATATACTGAACTCACCGCTACTTACGAGGTACGTACCGAAACCTTACCTGATGGATCGGCACTTACCTTAAACAAGCATACTAAAATAAGCTATGCAGCAAACTTTAAAACCAACAGAAAACTGAAATTGGAACAAGGTGATGTGTTTTTTGATGTAGCCAAAGATAAAATCCATCCTTTTGTAATCGATATTGAAAAGATTAGTGTAGAAGTAGTGGGTACCTCGTTCAATATTAAGCACATAAAAAAGGATACCGAAATTAACGTAGAAACCGGAATTGTGAAGGTTCGCCAGGCCAATGATGAGATTAAGCTTTATAAGGGCGAAAAGCTACATATTGATGGCAATACCCGTAAACTGGTAAAAGAACAAAGCACCGATCAGCTTTACAACTATTATCGCAGCAATCTGTTTCAGGCGAATAACATTGCTTTATCCAAACTGGTGATTACCCTTAATGAAGCTTATGGAAGCAACATCACTTTGGATGAAAAGATTAAAGGCTTAACCATCAATACCACTTTAAAAATGGGATCGATTAACCAGAATCTTGAAATTATCTGCCAAACCTTAAATTTACAATTATCCCGTAACGGCAACACCATTTTGTTGTCTGATAAAAAATAATGAAGACAAAACTGATTATTTTATTGCTCTTTATTTCGGGCTACTGTATCGCACAGGTCACCACAGTTGATTATCGAAGAAATTTATCAAAAGGGGTAAGTTTAAATGTTAAGCAAGAACAGGTTAACCATGTTTTGCAGATGCTAAGCAAAGCCGGCGGTTTCTATTTTTCTTATAATGGTGTGTTATTCAAACAGGACAGTCTGGTTAACCTGAATGTGAAAAATGTTCCGGTACGTGAAGTTTTAGATCAGCTGTTTGATGGTAAGGTAGATTATAAAGAAAATGCCGAATACATTATTCTACGCTATGCCGTAAATCATTTAACAATAGAAGCAGAGCACATTGCTAACGGCGACAATGAATATGCAATAAGCGGTTATGTGGTTGATACCCGAACGGGGAATAAAGTTAAACAGGCCAGTGTTTATGAAAAAAAACTGCTCCAGGCTGCACTTACAGATGACAATGGCTATTTTACATTGCGTTTTAGAGGCGAGCACAGTGGCGTAATTTTAACGGCAAGTAAAGAAACCTATCGCGATACGACCCTGGTTTTCCTGGCTGATATCAATATAAAGCCTGAGAAATACGAAGATCCAGACAAAGAGAAAGGCGCATTTTTTACCAACACTTTTGGAGGGCGGGGCATATGGCGTTTTTTGCTCTCCTCAAAGCAACGCATCCAGAATCTGAATATTCCTGATTTTTTGGCAGAGACACCTTTTCAGGCATCGTTTACCCCTGGGTTAAGCTCTCACGGCAGCATGAGTTCTAGTGTAGTGAATAAAGCATCGTTAAATATCCTTGGTGGTTATACCGCCGGAACAAATGGTTTTGAAATAGCGGGTGTGTTTAATTTAACCAAAGGTGATATTAAAAAGATTCAGGTGGCGGGTCTGTTCAATGTAGTGGGTGGATCGGTAAAAGGTATTCAATTGTCAGGTGTGTACAACGATGTAAATATGAATGTAGATGGTGTACAGGTGGCCGGTTTGTTAAATAGGGTAGAAAGTAAGGTAAGGGGACTGCAATTGGCCGGGGTGGGCAATCTTGCAGGCAAAGATGTTAAAGGAGTGCAGGTAGCTGGACTGATTAATGTGAACAAAAATACCACAGGGGTTCAGCTGGCAGGTGTATTGAATAAAACCTCAGGCCGTTTAAGGGGTATGCAGCTTGCCGGATTAGTTAACCATGCTCAAAACATGAACGGTTTTCAACTTGGTGTGGTAAATCTGGCCGATTCATCATCGGGAATTAGTATTGGGTTAATCAATCTATCCAATAATGGCTACCGCAAAATAACAGTATATAGCAATGAAGTAATCAATACCAACATCGCTTTTAAAACCGGAAATGCCAAATTATATACCTTATTAATTGCAGGTAAAAATTTTTCAGATACTGCCCGGGCATTTACTTTTGGATTAGGTCTCGGCCATGATTTTATATTAAACAAACATTTTGCTATCTCCGTCGAAGGAACGATCCAATCCATATATCCCGGCAATTTTGAAGAAGCAAACAACCTCTATAGGTTACAGGCAAACCTGCAGTTTAATGCTTTGTCGAGACTTGCCTTTTTTGCCGGACCGGCCTATTCGTATTATGTGAAGGGAGAAGCTATTCCTGGTGAAAATTATAAAAAGGAAGTGGCGCCTGCCTGGCATCATAGCTTTAGAAACGGCACACAAGGTTGGCTAGGCTGGAACTTTGGGGTTATCGTTTCACTGTAAATTGCCTAATTTATAGGCCTCTAATTAGCCGCAATTAGGAAGTGGTTAATCAAATTTGTTTATATTAGATTACCAATTTTAATCTTATGTTATTATTCGCGGTTCCCTTATGTTTTATTGCCTTTTTTGGTTGGATCATTTACGCTGCCTTAGTTAAGAAAAACCTGAAACAACATATGCCTATGGTTTATTTTGGCGGGGTTTTTAGCATGATCTGGATTGTGATTATAACGATCGCATATATTTAATACATCAATCATTACCAAAATGAGGGTTATGGTTTCTTTAAATCGGATTTAAAGTTTTTAAAAAATATTAATGTCGCAGCAATTAGAAGTTTGGCAAAGAGGGTCACTGCCCGAAATTATTCCGATGTTACAACCTGTAGCACATGCATTATTACAGGCAAGAGAAGAGATTAATGAGTATATGGGTGGATTTCCAGTCGAACTGCTTTGGCTACGCCCTGCCGGGATGGCATCTACAGGTTTTCATCTTCAGCATTTAAGTGGGGTGCTCGATCGGGTATTTACTTATGCCAGGGCAGAAGGTCTTTCTGAATTTCAGTTTTCCCAGTTGGCAGAAGAGGGTAAAGATTCCGCAGAGGGCTATACCGTGGCAGATCTTGTTAACCGATTCAACAAGCAGGTAGATCTTGCATTAATGCAAATCAAAAATACAGATGAGTCAACATTGCCCGATTATAGGGGCGTAGGACGTGGAGGACTTCCTTCAACAGTTATTGGCTTACTCTTCCATGCCGCAGAGCACACCATGCGCCATGTAGGGCAATTGATGGTTACCGTAGCTGTAGTGAAGAATAATAAACAAGTTTAAATAATCTGGCAACCAATTATCGCCGTTAGTTTTATAAAAAATAAATCACCACTGCCATAGGGTTGTCACTAAGCCTACTAAATTTGCTTCATGGTTAAAAATTGATTTATGGATAATCTGTTCATGAAAATTATTTTATTGATTGCGAAATAGTGGAAAACAAAGTAAAAGATATAGAGACTTTTTGCCCAGGCAGCATCAAAGAATGGCGGAATTGGTTAGCAGCCTATCATGATCTTAAATTGTCGGTTTGGCTTGTTTATGGCAAGAAAGGTTCTGGTTTGCCCAGCATTACCTGGAGCGAAGCTGTAGATGAGGCCCTCTGTTTCGGCTGGATAGACAGTATAAAAAAGCCCATAGATGGGGAAAAGTTTATGCAGTTTTTCTGTAAACGGAAAGCCAATAGCGTTTGGTCGAAAATTAATAAAGAAAAGGTAAAGCGCCTGTTGGCACAAGAACTTATTGAAAAAGCAGGGTTAGAAGCCATTAAAAGGGCTAAGCAAAATGGATCATGGACAGCCTTAGATGCAGTAGAAACACTTAAAATACCTAAAGATTTAGCCTTAGAATTTAAAAACAGAAAAGAGGCAAAGATTTTTTTTCTTGGCCTAAGTAAATCGGTTAAGAAAGCCATCCTACAATGGATTATGCTGGCCAAAAAAAGCGAAACCCGGCAAAACAGAATTCTTGAACTCGTAAAATCTTCATCGGAAAACATATTGCCAAAGCAATTTCTCCGCTAAGGGATAATGTGATTAAGTTTAGGAGAATACAAAAACATTGTAATCCGGGGGTTTAATTTATTGTATAAAATCAATATTAATGACGTATATAATTGATCATTTTTTTACCCTACAGCACATGCTTTCCTCGGCTCACCGCCGCCGATGGGCTCTTTCTTTTTGGCGTCAAAAAGAAACAAAAAACACCGGCTGAAAATTTTTCTTTCGAAGTTAGTACGTTGGCTGGGTCGGTGGAGCCCGAAAAATTTGTTAGGCCGGATTTAAGTAGAACGGGGATACGGTGCTACGGCCTAGTTGGGCGGAAATACGAGTCGGAATAAACCGCTCATATTTAAATGATTACAAAATAACGTCAAATAGTAGGGTTAATTTATTGGATAAAAATCAATATAAATGATAAAGTGGATTTTAGTGGATCGATAGGCTGCGAGGGATCATTATTCCCCAGAAGTCAGTTTTTTAGCAAAAAACAAAGGAGTTGGGTGACAGGTAAGATAAATCGTCATCTCGACCGCAGTGGAGAGATCTTTTAACATAGTCCAAAGATCTCTCCACTCCCCATTTGCTTCGGTCGAGATGACGCCAATTTTAGAATCTGTCATTGGTAACTCGATTGGGAACCACGAAGTGCTCATCGCAGATAATCGTAATGCAAGCGCTTTAAGATTCCCGCCTTCGCGGAAATGACGACCTTTCTATAGGGATCTGTCAATGATAGCCAGCCTGCACTGAGCAAAGCCGAAGTGAAGGGCAAACGCTTTTTGTTTTTGGACTGGTAAAGCTCTTCGGGAGGCTCAGACTGACAACATGTATACTTAACTTAATGACATTCCACTAAGGGCAAACAAGCTAAATTAACTGTTAAAGTAAATACCAACATTTTTAAAAATGGATATTACCAAAAGATTTGACCGGATACTACAGATATTTTTTCTATTGCAATCTAAATCTGTAGTCACTACAATAGAATTACAAAAGCGGTTCGAAATCAGTTTAAGAACGATCTACAGGGATTTAAAAGCTTTGGAGATTGCCGGCATTCCGATCGTAAATGAATCAGGATCTGGCTATTCGATTATGGAAGGTTTTAGGCTGCAGCCATCGAGGTTTAGTCAGGAAGAAATTCTCAGCTTAATGGTTGCCGAAAAAGTGATGCAGAAACACGAAACCCAATTTGTCAAAAAACATTTTGAGGCAGCACTTATCAAAATAAAAAGCTCTTTTCAGGTGAATCAAAAAAGAGATTTCCTGCATCTAGAAGATGCCATACATCTTAAAAACGACTTTAAATCTAATGATTACCTGCCTAACATTATCGATGTTTTACTCAATAGTACTTTAAAGAAAAAAATAACCCGTATCGATTACCTCAAAAGTGGTGATGTTCATACGGTGGGCAGATCTGTAGAACCAATAGGCATATTCTACGAACACAGTCTTTGGTATGTTTTAGCCTATTGCCATTTAAGAAAAGATTACCGCAATTTTAGGTTAGACAGGATTAAAAAAGTTTTGGTACTCCAGGAAAACTTTACCATTACACACCCGCCAATTAATGAATTCCGCGATAAAGGCCTATCCGAAAATATGATTAAAATCGAAATCAGGGTGGACCGGAAGTATGCACATTATTTCTATTGGGAACGACAGATGTTCGGATTTACAGGAGAAGAAATTTCAGATGATTTTGTGGTCATGTATTTCGACTGTTCCCTTTCTGTGATTTCTTTTGTCCGCTGGTTTGTTAAATTTGTTGATGTGGCCGAAATTATAGAACCAGCCCATTTAAATAATGAGCTGGTTGAAATAATGGAATCTGGTTTGAAGAGAATACAGAACAAAGAGGTTGTATCATAAATATAGAATTGTCATCCTGAGCCTGTCGAAGGACTTATTTAAATACCTCATAAGGTGTTTCGACAGGCTCAACATGACAGCATCTGAGGTGAGATAGCCTTTATGATACAGTCTCTTGCTTTTTTTAATACCGGTCCCAAAAAAATGGAGGTTCAATACCTAAGGCCCTTAAATACACAAAGCCCTGACCGCGGTGGTGTATTTCGTTATCAATGAAATACAAAAGGTGGCTAATGATCGTAAACTCGTACTGCCCGAATAATTTAATTGTTTCGTGAAGCTGATCTTCAGAGATTTGGTTAAAGTACTCCACGATTTTTGGGGTATCCTCATCCCATTTGGTTAGGATCTCTTCCTTGGTATTCAGCGGAAGATCATGGCTAAAAGGCGCTGTTTCTCTGGTAACCATTTCTTTTAAACCGGGAACATTAATCGATAATAGCTCTTTAATTAATGCAGAAAAAGGCCTCATTTCACCGATCGAAAATTCGAACAAATCTTTTTCAGGAAATTTTTCAATGGTTTTTCTGGTTAGTTTTCTGTGGCCTAACCAATGCTGTAGTAATTCGCTTTTAGTAATCATAGTTGCTGACATCTTGTTATATTAATTTAATAGAACAAAGCTATGGCTGAACTATGACAGCGGTTTGTCAGTCGAAAAAGAGCATTATTATTTTTATTAAAATTTCCTTTTATTTTTTGAATCCGGAAAGCAGGACCAAGATCAAAGGCGGGCACAAGTTCATCAAGGTACCTTTATTGTGCTGGCACTACGGCAGCAGATAAATCTAGGGTATGGTTGATATGCTTCCGGTACATATTGCCCCAGTCAGACATCGCATCCAGCATTGGTTTCATGGTACGGCCTAAATCGGTTAGGCGGTATTCAACCCTTGGTGGTACCTCTGGAAAAACAACTCGGGTAATAATCTGGTCTTTCTCCAGTTCTCTTAACTGTGCCACTAACATCCGTTCTGATATACCAATAATGTCTTTTTTAAGTTCGCCATAGCGCATGGTGCCATAAGAAAGGCGACATAATATTGCAGGTTTCCACCTTCCACCTATTACCGCCAGCGATGAGGACATGCCACAACTGTCGATCATCATTTTTTCGTTCAAAGCATTGGTTGATGTTTCCTTTCTCATTTCTTACTTTTTTGTTAGTACCTAACAATTTGTTGCTTACCTGCAAATGTAAAGTATCTCTTTTACTTTAGCAGAAAATTTAAAAAAAGATACATGAAAAAATTAACAGATAAAATTGCGCTGGTAACAGGAGGAAGCCGGGGCATAGGTGCAGCTATTGTAAAAAGGTTGGCTGCAGAAGGTGCAAAAGTGGTGTTTACTTATGCCCATTCAGCCGAAAAAGCTTTGGACGTAGTGGCTGAGGTTGAAGCTGCTGGTGGAGTTGCAGTTGCATTAAAAGCAAGCAGTACAGTACCTGCTGAGGTAACCGGAGCAGTGGATAAAACCATTGCCGATTTTGGTCATATCGATGTGCTGGTCAGCAATGCAGGTATTTACATTGGCAAAGCTTTTGAAGAACACACCCTTGAAGATTATAATGAAATTATGGCTGTTAATGTACAGGCGGTTTTTGTAGCTGCTTTAGCCGCTGTAAAAGGCATGCCTGAGGGTGGCCGGATCATTACCATTGGCAGCAATATGGGCGATAACGCTGTTGGTCCTGAAACCACTTTGTATACCATGAGCAAATCAGCACTTCAGGGTTTTACCCGTGGTTTGGCACGCGATCTTGGCGCCCGAAAAATTACGGTAAACCTGATTCAACCCGGGCCAATCAATACCGATATGAATCCTGCTGATGCACCATTGGCTGATTTTCTGAGAACCCGCATGGCGTTGCCAGATTATGGAACAGTAGAAGATATTGCGGCATTTGTGAACTTTATTGCAAGTGAAGAAGCCAGATACATCACCGGTTCGTTTTTAACCATCGACGGTGGATTGAACGCTTAAGGCGATCTCCAATAAACTGAGTTTTGGTGGGGATGGCCTAATCATAAATTTTACACTAAAGTGTAGCCTTTGAAATATTTTTGTGCCCATTTTACAGTGAATATTTTTGTAACATGAAAAAAAATCCACAATTAAACTTAGTAGAATTGATCAGTGTAAATTGGCTTTAAAGATGCTATATTGTCCCTGATGATACTAGGTTTAGTTGTGGTATTTACAATATTTTTTTCTAAGCAAAAATTTATTTTATATATTCAGGCCATGTTGCTGTTTATGGCCTGGATACTCTTTAATTTTTAAAAATCGAAAGGTGAGGGAATCAAATAGGCAATACACCAAACTATAGTCATTTATGATACCCAAAACATGAACTGTTTAAATTGTAGCCAAACCGTTAATACTAACTTTTGTGGCCATTGCGGTCTGCCAATGCGTGTTAAAAGGGTAGATGCGCACTATATTCTGCACGAAATGCAACATATTCTACATTTCGAAAAAGGAATATTGTTTACCGTAAAAGAGCTGCTCATCAGGCCTGGCCAAAATATCCGAACATTCATTACCGAGAACAGGAGCCGATTGGTAAAGCCAATTATATTTATCATCATTAGCTCGTTAATTTATACAGTAATTAGTCATTTCTTCCATATCGAGGAAGGTTATGTTGAATTTAAAGAGGTAAAAAAAACAAGCATTGGTTTAATTTTCAATTGGGTGCAGGGACATTATGGTTATGCCAATATTTTAATGGGCGTTTGCATTTCCTTGTGGTTAAAACTATTTTTTAAAAAATACAGCTACAACTTTTTCGAAATATTAATCCTGCTGTGTTTTGTAATGGGGATTGGAATGTTGATCATTTCCGCTTTTGCCATTGTCGAAGGACTTAGTAAAATCAGTTTCATGAAGGTTTCGGGTATTACAGGGGTAGTCTACAGTACTTGGGCTATTGCACAGTTTTTCAACGGGAAAAAAGTGGTAAACTATTTGAAGGCAATTATTGCTTATAGCCTGGGGATGTTAACCTTTGGGCTTTTGTTAGTGCTTTTGGGCGTTTTAATCGATGTGTTGATAAAACATTAATTATTCAAATAGTAAGACATTGCCATTCCTTCCTGATCAAATTATTCGCGTTGCGTTGCTTCGAAAATAACTTTAAAAATTGTCCCTTCCCCCGGTCTTGAACTTACCTGGACCTTTAGGTTAAGATAATTGGCTATACTTTTAACAATGGCAAGGCCTAATCCATAACCTGTATTTTCGGCATGTCCGGTCTTTTTAAAACGATCAAATACATGCGGTAGATCTTCTGCTTTAATTCCCTGGCCACTATCGCTAACCTGAATAGAATAATAACCTTTTTCAATAAGATCAGAAATCTGGATATGCCCGTTTTCTTTGTTAAACTTAATGGCATTGTTAATTAAGTTATAAAAGAGCTGAAATAAAAGATCATGATTGATATGGCTTAAACGCTTGTTATGACTAAGGTTGATGTTGATCTGAATGTTTTTCTCTTCAAGCCTATGGCCAATTTCTTCTGCTATTTCATTAAAGAGGCTTTGCGGTTCTATTTCTTCCTGTTTGGAGAACTGCTCATTTTCTATTCTTGAAATCAGTAAAAGTGAACGCGATATTTTTTTTAACCGCTCCAGTGTTTTCATCATATCAACAATATGTTCCTGTACCGTTTCGGATGCCGATTCTTCAGTAAGCAGGTTTTCCATCTTGTTTTGTAATATACTAATAGGCGTCATAAACTCATGTGAGGCATTGGCTGTAAATTCCCGTTCTTTTTCAAAAGCCTCGTTGATCTGATCCATTAACGAAATGAGCGAATGATCGAGGTATTTAAAGTCTTGTGTACTGGTGTTAATATGGCCATGCTTCTTTTTGAAAGGAAACCGGCTATTGGTTAGCCTTAATTTGATGATGTGACCAAGTGGTTTAATTAACTGCCGGGTAAAAATCAAATCTATAATAATACTTAGCGCGATAAGAATGATGAGCACATATAAGGCAAAGCGCTGGAGCGCATCATTGTAAAGGTTGATACTGGCAGTAGTTTTGCCGATTTCTAAGAGATAGTTTTTTTTATTTTTTTGAAAGGTAAAACTCAGTACCCGATAAGCGATGGTATCTTGTTCTACAATACGTTTGGTATTGCGGATGGTATCTAATTTCAGCCTCCGCGCTACTGTTTCGAGTGCAATGTATTCATCTTTCAGCATGGTATAGCTCCCATAACTGTTATCGCCTTCGAAGTAATAATCTATTCCTTTTTTATTGATGTTTTGAAGTACTTTTTTCTGCTGGTTTCTAAGCGAAAAGTTGGTGTAGTTAAAAGCAATCTGCCCGATCAGAAAGGGGAGCAATAGAATAAACAGACCCACAATGGCGAGTTTAGATCCGGTAATAAATAAAATGAGTTTAGTAGATAGTTTCAAATTATTTTTTAATTCTATAACCAACGCCTCTAACGGTTTCTAACCATTCGGTAGGGGCGTAAACATTTAATTTTTTTCTGATATTTTTAATATGTGCATCAATGTAGTTCGAATCGTAATCATCATCTGCAAAGTTGCCCCAAATATGTTCGCTCAACTGCATCCGGGTAAGCACCCTGTTTTTGTGCAGTAAAAGGTAACTTAAAAGGTCAAATTCTTTGCGCGAAAGTTCAATCTGTTCCTCTTCAAAAAATACAAAGCGTTTTTGCAGATCGATACTAAAGTTTCCTAGGGGAATCAACTCTTCGGCAACTTTAAATTTTCGCCTGGCAATGGCCTGCATCCGCGACTGAAGTTCGGGTAAAAAAAAGGGTTTCGCTAAATAATCGTCTGCACCCATGTCTAAGCCCGCCACCCGGTCTTCTAATTTACCTCTGGCCGTAAGAATAATGTAAGCTGCATCCGGATTGCTTTTTTTTGCCTTGCCTAGCAGTTCAAAGCCGTCGCCATCCGGCAAACCTAAATCAATAAGCACATAATCATATTGGTTTAGCTCTAGTTTATTAAAACCCTGTTTAAAACTATGGGCCAGATCGCACAAGAAGAAAGCCTTTTTAAGAAACTTTTCCATTTCAAAGGCAAGTGTTTTTTCATCTTCTATGATCAGTACCTTCATGCCAATTAAAATTGATAGTAAACTGCTAAACCAAAGAAAGATTGCTGGTGTTTTACACCTTCTTCTTTTCTGTTGCCAAGTATAGAGAATTGATAACTGGCCTCTGCCAGGAAATTTCCATTACTCCAGTTTAAAGGTAACTTAAAATTGTACGACAGTAGTTTAAACTGATTCACTGTATTTTCGATTACTTCTGTCGTGTTTCCGTTAATGATTCCGGGTGCAGTATCACTTTTTCCCTTTCCGTTCCCATTCGAGTTCTGCCTTTTGTTTTTTTCGATGATATAGCTTTCGTAAAAATGGGTGGTACCTGCTGTAATCTCTACAGCTGGCGTAATTGAAATAAGATTCTTTTCGTTGAGCACCGTTCCAAGTTCGATTTCTTTTGAATTTCCAAAACTGATAAATCCATCGGTTTGCTTTCCGAAGGCCAAATCGAGGCTAAGATCTGTTTTAAACCAAGTCCATTGGTAGGCGGCCGATGCATTGATGTTATTGTTATTGGATGCCTGGAGCAAAGGAGAATTAGCAGGAAAAAAAGAATGGGTATAGGCTAATCCTGCAGTTAAGTTTTCGTTAAAATCATGATCGTAACCTATGCCTAAATCTGTTTCCGAAATGGTTGAACCGTAGTTTAAGAGTTTATAACCGCCGCCTGAAAAATACAAGCCGTTAGGGAATCGTAATGTGGCGTTAAAGAGTACATACGGATATTTTTCAGGCGTAACCTGTCCGTAATAGTTAATGTTACTATTGTACATGGCCGCAACGGTAAGGGTCGCTTTTGTCGAATCTTGCTGTGCCTTTACATTCGATACCATCAAAAACGAGAAGAAAATTAAGAGACGGATGCGCATATATTTACGGCCTTTTAATCTTTGGTTTAATAATCTTGATGGGTTTTACCTTTACATTAGGCTTTACTGCCATGGGTTTTAGCTGTTTTTTAGCTTTTGGCACTTCTTTAATTTGAAGCGGCTCGGGTTTTTGATTTTCAGGTTGTTTGTCTTTTTTTTCTTTATCCTGTTTTTTTATCACTTGTTCTTCTTGGAGATTGGATAGAGTTGAAGTGATAGAATCTTGTTGCATGGCTAAAACACCCGATAACGGGGCAATTGCCAGGCAAAAAATAACGGTGAATCGGATCATTTTATAAATATAAAAAAAGTTTACCCCCGAAGAGGTAAACCCTACCTAAAAACCACCATACATGGTGCGCTCACATTTCAAAAGTAGATAGGCAACATGAAATTAAGATGAAAAAAATAAAATTTAAATTTCATGTTGGTTTCATCTTCGGCCCTCAACTTTGAAGCGTAAAACTTTAAATAAAATCTACAATTATGAAAACAAATTTTATAAATACCATTTTTGCCGTCTTCGTCGTAATCGGGATGATTGCCTTTTATGGATGTAAAAAAAATGAATCAGGGCAGGGAACAACTAAAGTTCAGATTAAAATGACCGATGCCCCGGGTAACTTCGATAAGATTAACTTAAGTGTAAAAGAGATTGTACTGGTATCAGGCGATAAGCCTTATGTATTTGCAGCCAGTACCGGTATATTCGATATCCTTGATTTTAGAATTGGAACCAGCAACCCTGATATTTTGGTGGCTTCAGGCGAAATGCCATCTGGTGAAATTACCGAAATCAGACTGGTACTTAACGAAACCGGAAATACTATTGTGGTAAATGGTGTTCAGCAGGAACTTAAAACGCCTAGTGCACAAACATCTGGCTGGAAGGTGAAATTAACAGCTAATCCTGAACTGGTTGAAGGCGCTGCTTATACATTACTATTAGACTTTGATGCAGCGAAATCCATCGTAAGCACCGGAAACGGAAAATATTTATTAAAACCAGTAGTACGTGGAATTGCAGCAGCAACTACAGGATTAATTTCGGGAACTGTTTTGCCTTTGGCAAGTCATCCTGAAGTATTGGTTATTGCAGGTACAGATACTGTCGGTACTGTTGCCGATCCTTTAACGGGTAAATTTACTGTTGGTGGCCTGTCTTCTGGTACCTACTCGGTTAAATTTGTACCCCTTGTTGGTTATAGAGATAGTACCATTACTGCTGTTAAAGTAGCTTTAGGGCAAAATACACTGTTAGGAACGGTTACTTTAAAACCGTAAAAACGAATTATTCACATCTAAATTTAAACCGATGAAAAAGTTATTCCTATTGTTGTTACTGTTGGTAAGCAGTGGCCTTACTTTTAAATCTCAGGCTCAGGTAAGTGTAAACATAAACCTTGGAGCGCAGCCTGCATGGGGTCCAACTGGCTATGATTATGTAGATTATTACTACCTGCCCGATATTGAGAGCTATTATTATGTACCTAAAAAACAGTTTATTTATATGGGTGCAGGAGGCTGGGTTTTTACCACATCCCTACCGCCAAGATATAGCGGGTATGATTTATATAATGGTTACAAGGTTGTGATTAACTCACGTCAACCTTACCGTTATTTCGAAACCCACAAAGTAAAATATGCCAAATTTAAAGGCAACCATGGGCAATCGGCAATTGGGAAAAGCAAAGGCCGAAAATATTCACCTGCTAAGGGTAATGCCAAAATTTATAAAGGCGATAAAGGAAAACCCTCACCGCAGTTTAATAAAGGAAACGGAAATGGCAACAAAGGCCATGGAAACGGTAAGGGAAAACATTAGTTGTTTGTGTAATAAAGAAAGAAACCCTCCAAATTTGGAGGGTTTTCTTTTTTAATTTCTTTTTTGTTGCCCCGGAGCAAAAGGTCTGGCCGATTTTGAACCCGTTCCTTTTTTAGCCTGCCCTGGAGGAACTTTTCCGCTGTTACCAGCAGTTCTGGTACTATAACAAGCACTGGTAAGCAACATTGCTGATAACGCTACAATAAGATATATCTGTTTCATAATAAAGGATAAGCGATAACTGTGCCAATTGCATTCCTTCCTGTCTGTAGTGTTAAGCTTCGCATCTTTTATAGCGAAATGTATTGAGTTTCTAGACTCAATAATGCTTGCAAATTTGCGATTTTCTAAAGCATTTAGTACAAACAACCGAATTTGTAATGTCGCAATTCGCCACCGAAGTTGTCGTTTTTACGTCGCGTTAAAGCCCCGAATGAATCTCATATTTGTATAGTTAATATCGTTCAAACTAAATTTAAATAGCGTTATGAAAAATCTATTCCAAACAGGTAATATGCTTAAATCAGTACTATTCCTTGCAATCGTTATGTTTGCAGCAACTCAATCAAAAGGACAACAGCTTAAACCTGCCGAACGTGGTTATGCACCGGTTAATGGCCTTAAAGTTTATTATGAAGTATATGGCGAGGGTAAACCGCTGGTATTAATCCATGGCGCATTTATGACCATCGAAACAAACTGGGGGCAATTAATACCCCAATTGTCGAAAACCAGAAAAGTGATTGCAATCGAATTACAGGGGCACGGGCACACACCATTTTCAGACCGAAAATTAGATCAGGCTACCCTGGCAAGTGATGTGGAAGGCGTAATGAAACATTTAAAAATAGACAGTGCTGATGTTGCAGGGTATAGCATGGGTGGCGCTGTAGCTTACCAGTTGACCATACAAAGCCCTAAACGCGTAAAAAAATTAGTGATCATTTCTGCTACTTATAAAAGTACAGGCTGGAGGCCCGAAGTAAGAAATGCATTTAAAAATATGAAGCCCGAAATGTTTGCGAATACGCCTATGAAAACTGCCTATGATGCAGTAGCCCCTGACAAAACAAAATGGACAAAATTTATAGAACAGATGATTGTTTTTGCAGGGACAACATTCGACATGGGAGACGCCAATGTTGCGAAAATTACTTCACCTGTGTTAATCATTGCAGGAGATAATGATGGCCTGGATAAAATAGAACTGATTAAAACCTATCAGTTATTAGGCGGTGATAAATTTGCCGATATGGGACAATGCCAAAATCACATCTCGCTATTGTTCCTGACCAGGGGCATGTAAGTCTCATGATGCAGACGGAAACCATATTGGGTTACCTGAATGGTTTTTTAAAGTAACATAGACTAAAAGAAGAGTCTGTGTCACAAGTTGTAATTCCATTCGAACTTGTCAAGTTGAGCTTCCCGAAGAATCCTATCGTGTGGACACATCTTTTTCAAGAATGGTTTAGGCATCATGCTAGCTGGCTTTAATAAACCACAGTCTTTACCGAAGGACGCCGTCAATCCCAAGGGCCGGAGAAATCAAAAAAACAGTTGCAGGGAAGAACAAATAGTACTGCCAAACCTAAAACGCAGTGGTTTTGTGTTCATAGAGGCTAATTTAAAGCTTTAAGAAATATTGAACACAAACCCCGAAGGGCTCAATCAGCCCAAAGAAAACACAAACAAAACTGATTAAACGAAGTGCCGCTGTTTTTTTGATGCGTGTAGGATTGTGTAAAAGGCCCATTGCTGGATTGACAAAGCGCTTTGGGTACTTTGGCGCTCCAAAATGCGCTAGCATTCTTGAGCACAGCTAAAAACAACGTTGACTGCGAAAAACTACCATGCCCCCGCGGCATAGAGCGGCAAAAAAATCAACATTTATCTCCAAACTATAGTTTTTAAGATATCAAGCTTGTTATTAGCAGGAAAGATGCTGATCCCGAAGATTCGGGACAGCAGTACACTCGCCTTAGGGATATGCGCTAAAAACAATTACAGGCTGATGTAGATGTGTCCACACGATAGGAAGAATTGGGACAAGTAGTCGAAACGCTTTACGGGAATTTAAAGGCCCTTCGACAGGCTATCAATGACAGACCCAATAGAAAGATCGTCATTGCGAGAAGGAATCCCGAACTTTCGGGAAAGCAATCTTTCATGCTAGTGATCCTTGCCATAAGATTGCTTCGTCGGCTGAAAAAGCCTTCTCGCAATGACGATTCCTCACAGCTTCTTTTAAGCCTAACCCAATCTTAGGCAAGCTTTTTCCGCAACCATTTGCGTACCGGCTCATCGTACCATTTCAATGCGGCATAGGCCAAAACAACGCTGCCTATTAAAATGAGCAGGGCATACGGCCAGGCCTGAACAATAGTTGTGCCTTTATGATTACTAATCCAGGCTACATAAAAATAAACCAGCGGATAATGTACCAGGTATAACGGATAGGAGATCTCACCTAAAAATTTGCATATCTTGTGCTCCCTTTGTGTTTGCAGCACACCACTGGCGCCAAGATATACGATGAGCGGGAAAACGATGATAATACAAATAGATTCATAAATTCCGTTCATCCAAAGATGCCCGGCACCGCCGATGCGTGGCATATAAAGTACCAGAGCTACTAAAAGACTACACCATAAAAACGCGTTTTTAATCCGGGTCGGCTTCGCGATACGCGAAAGCAACAAACCCGCAAAGAAAGGGTATAGGGTACGGGTAAAGCCAATGCGAACCTGTTCTACATTCAGTGTCCAGCCGCCGCTTACGTCGCCGTTTGTAATGGCCAGATGTGCCAATGCGATGGCAGCGATAACCACTAAAATACTTAATGCCGTTTTAGAAAATTTCCTGATCCATACTGCATAAAGAATGTTAGCAATGTATTCAAAAAACAACGACCAGCCTACACTATTCAGGGGATGCATCTCCTGCCAGCCACGTATATCAAGCGATAATGGTATAGGCAGGATGGTATAACCAATCAGCAGCACCAGCAGCATCTTCCAGATAGAGATAGTATGAATGAGTGGCCATATGGTAGAATCTGTAAAATAGAATCCAATAGCACCGAGTGTCATCCCCAAAATTACCATGGGTTGAAGACGTACGATACGGCGTTTGAAAAAATTGCCGACCGTCATTTTAGGCCATCGGTCGTCATAGGCATAGCCCATTACAAAGCCTGATAATAAAAAGAAAAAATCTACAGCCAGATAACCGTGGTTAACCAGGATGTCCAGGTGCCCGGTTCCTAAGGGCTCGGTAAGGTGAAAAGTGACAACGATGATGGCTGCTACACCGCGAAGGCCATCTAATATAGGGTAGTGTGGCTTGGTGGCCAGCTCATTATTCAGGTTAGTACTCATGTAAGGGCTTGTAAAAATCGCAAGCCATAAAAATAACCAACATTCTTTACCCTATAACTTTGCATCTATAATGATACGTAATACATTAAGGCTGCGTGAAGAGGTTGATGGATAAGCCGATTAGGAACATTTTTTTAGGACTGTTAAATCTTGAAGGAGCTGAGTGTTTGGATAACAACAAGGCTTCTTTTGAAAGTCATTTCATTGGATAAGAAACTACCACTCGCTTTCTAACATTCTATCGATAACCCAAGGCACCATGATTTCAATTTCAATCTGAATCAAATCATTTTTGTCTTTAAAGTAGGTTAGATCATCGCCCTTCATAAAACCGATTTTAAAAGAATCTGTTATAGGATTTAGTTTAATTGCTTGTGAGTCATTAAGTGAGACTAAACAATCAGTGCCCTCAAAGCTTCCTTTAAAATGAAATATTACACTATAGCGGTGTGTACCGTCATTTTCTTTACACATTCGCCAAACCTCACTTTCTTTGTGGTAATCTACACCAAGTTGATTGAATAAACGTTTAACCTGTTCTGGGAATATCGTGCCTCTGTTCTGAATATAATTCAAGCAGTCATTACAATTACAATCCTCCGCACTACCATTTTCAACGGCAGCATAGGTTGATTTCGTGCTTTCATGATCAACTGTTAAAACCCAATTTTTAAATGTAAGTATGATCATTGGCATTATAGTCTAATTCTCCTTTCTAACGTTAGGTCGGTTTGTTAGTGATATGTGGTTTTAATTATTCAAACCACTCTTTTCGGTTTTCTAAACATTCTAAAAAATCGGTAAAGGAAATTCCTATTTCAATATGGGCATCTTCCTCAATTAGGAAGGGAGATAACACAATTCTTAAACTATTATCATTTAATTGTTCTATTGCAATGTACTCTCCACCACCATTTCCCCCAATTGCTAATGTGTTCGGTAAATGCTCGAAAATTTGATAGTCGATATTCATTTCAATTACTTCGTCGAAGTCCCAAAGTCTAACATATTGCTCCCCAATAAAACCCTCAAGTTCAGAATAATTAAAGCAAAAATTTTATAATCGTTAGGAAGTTTGAAGTTTATTATTTTTTCAGATTCCTCAAAAGTGGTCTTTGGTTTGTTGGTCCGTTTGGTAAAATTATATTTTGTTAGTATTTCTTCAAATCTTTCCATACAGATAGAGCATGATTGTTAATTTAGTTCCACAAGATATTAATTTTCGAGGGGAATGGTTATCAATTAATAAATAGACAGATGGTTTTTTAACGATCGAAACAGAACATGAATTAAAAGGGGCTTTATGAATTAAAAACTTTAATCATTACATTTGCCCTTAGTGAAAAACTTTGTATTCCTTTTTTCTCTTTATCTGATCCTTCTGGGCCTCATGCCCTGCCAGGACAAGGAAGATATGGTTTCCAAGTCCCACACTGAAAGCACTGAGCACAGCGATCAATCAAAAGCTGAGCATATGCATGGAGAATCCTGTCCGCCATTCTGCAGCTGTGCCTGCTGCTCGGTCGGTCAGCACTTTCCATCCGAAAAATTAACAGACCTGATTGTTCCGGTATTCAGGAAACCATATCCGGTTTTCCAGTGTTCGGCATTGAAAAAACAACCACTCGATATTTGGCAACCACCTAAACTCGTTTAATCAAACTCTTTTATTTCAGGGTTCTATCCATGAAAGTATGCTTTTTTGCATGCAGAATTTTGCACCATACTGTGCAATGGTATTCTGCTATTTATTGATTTTTGATTTAAACGACGATGCTGAACAGAATAATACAGTTCTCTATCAGGCAGAAACTGCTGGTGGGAATTATGATGCTGGCGCTGATTGCCTGGGGTATATACTCCCTTAAACAGTTGCCCATAGATGCCCTTCCCGATATTACCAATAATCAGGTGCAAATTATTACCTCCTCGCCGAGCAACGGTGCGGAGGATATAGAGCGCTTTGTAACCTATCCGGTCGAACAAACCATGGCCACCATTCCCGGAATAGAGGAAATCCGTTCCTTTAGCAGGTTCGGGCTTTCTGTTGTAACTGTGGTGTTTAAGGAAAATGTAGAGATTTACTGGGCCCGCCAACAGGTAAGCGAAAGGCTTGCCGGGGTGGAAAAGGCCATTCCGAAGGGGATCGGTACGCCCGAAATTGCGCCATTAACCACCGGACTGGGAGAGATTTATCAATACGTGATCCATCCCAAAAAAGGATACGAAAAGAAATATGATGCGACCGAGCTCCGTACCATTCAGGATTGGATTGTTCGCCGCCAGCTCCTGGGTGTAGAGGGTATAGCAGACGTGAGCAGTTTTGGGGGATACCTGAAGCAGTACGAGATTGCGCTCAATCCCGACAAGCTCAGGAGTATGGATATATCCATTAGCGATATTTTTAAGGCACTTGAAAAAAAACAACCAGAACACCGGCGGCTCTTATATCGATAAGAAGCCCAATGCTTATTTTATTAGGAGCGAGGGACTCATCAACAGTATGGAGGATATTGAGAACATTGTGGTTCGGACCAACGAAAACAGCATTCCGGTGCTAATCCGAAATGTGGCCGAAGTGAGGATCGGTGCGGCCACCAGGTACGGTGCCATGACCAGAAATGATCAGGGTGAAGTAGTTGGGGCCGTAGTGATGATGTTAAAGGGCGCCAATTCTTCCAAGGTTATTGCAAACGTAAAAACCCGGATGGATCAGATTGCGAAGAACCTTCCAGAAGGAGTGGTTATCGAGCCATTTCTCGACCGCACCAAACTGGTAAACAGTGCTATTGGTACAGTGACCAAAAACCTGGCAGAGGGCGCATTAATCGTCATCTTTGTGCTGGTACTGCTTTTGGGGAATTTCCGTGCCGGACTGATTGTGGCCTCGGTTATTCCACTTGCGATGCTTTTTGCGGTATGCCTGATGAACCTTTTTGGTGTCAGCGGAAACCTGATGAGCCTTGGTGCCATTGATTTTGGACTGGTTGTAGATGGTGCGGTAATCATTGTAGAAGCTTCACTTCATCATCTGGGGATCCGGAAAAACAAAAACAAGTTAAGCCAGCAGGAGATGGATGCAGAGATTTTTGAATCTGCTTCCAAGATCCGGAACAGCGCCGCCTTCGGTGAGATCATTATTCTCATCGTTTACCTGCCGATTCTGGCTCTGGTTGGTATAGAAGGCAAGATGTTCAGGCCAATGGCCCAAACAGTGGCTTTTGCTATCCTTGGTGCTTTTATCCTGTCGCTCACTTACGTACCGATGATGAGTGCACTGTTTTTAAACAAAACCATCAGCACCAAAAGAAATATCTCAGACAAAATCATATCTTTTTTTCAAAGGGTCTATACCCCAATGTTGAATTTTGCCCTTCGGGCAAGGCTAGCCGTTGTGGGCATCGCAATAGGATTATTTGCCATTTGCCTTATTATTTTCAATTACCTGGGCGCTGAATTTATTCCAACACTAGAAGAGGGCGATTTTGCAGTAGAAACCAGGGTGCTTACCGGAAGCAGTCTTTCACAGACTATTGAAGCGGCTACACGGGCTGCGAAGGTATTAAAGGCCAACTTCCCTGAAGTTAAGGAAGTTATTGGAAAGATCGGCTCTAGCGAGATTCCTACAGACCCTATGCCGGTAGAAGCCTGTGACCTGATCATCATCCTAAAGGATAAGGGCGACTGGACAAATGCTTCGACCAGAGACGAGCTTGCGGGAAAGATGCAGGCCAAGCTGGAACAGTATATTCCTGGAGTTACCTTCGGGTTTCAGCAGCCCATCCAGATGCGCTTTAATGAACTCATGACCGGTGCAAGGCAGGATGTTGTCATCAAGGTTTATGGAGAGGATTTTTCAAAACTGAGTACTTATGCATCAAAGATCGGTGCTATCGCCAGAAAAATCGATGGTGCCCAGGATGTTTATGTGGAACAGGCCTCAGGACTTCCGCAGGTCATTATCAAATTTCATCGGGAAAAGATCGCGCAGTTCGGATTGAATATTGAGGATGTGAATACCGCTATCCGCTCGGGATTTGCCGGAGAGGTTGCAGGCCTTGTATTTGAAGGAGAAAAACGATTTGATATGGTTGTTCGCCTGGAAAAAGAGAACAGGCAGTCGCTGGAAGATGTGAAGAACTTGTTTGTAACTGCACCCAATGGCAACCAGATCCCGCTTGAACAGCTTGCCGATATCGAGTACAAGGAAGGTCCGAACCAAATCCAGCGCGATGATGCAAAGCGGCGGATTACCGTTGGCTTTAATGTGAGGGGAAGGGATGTGGAAAGTATCGTGAAGGAAATCCAGCAGAAAATTGATGCGGAGGTTAAATTTTCGCCAGGATATTACCCAACCTTTGGCGGAACTTTTGAGAACCTGCAGGCAGCCAATAAAAGATTGGGTATTGCCGTGCCACTGGCCTTATTGCTCATTTTACTGTTGCTTTACCTCACCTTTTCATCCATTAAACATGCGCTTTTAATTTTTACCGCAATTCCATTGTCGGCCATTGGTGGCGTATTCGCCTTATGGGCAAGGGGCATGCCATTTAGCATCTCTGCAGGCATAGGCTTTATTGCACTTTTTGGTGTAGCGGTACTAAATGGTATTGTACTGATCAGTGAATTTAACAGGTTAAAAAAAGAAGGAATGAAAGATATTCAGGAAATAATTAAGACAGGAACTTCGGTCAGACTTCGCCCGGTGATTATGACGGCGCTTGTGGCCTCTCTGGGATTTCTGCCAATGGCTATCTCGGGCGGAAGCGGGGCTGAAGTGCAGCGCCCTCTGGCAACCGTTGTCATCGGCGGACTGATCTCTGCAACACTGCTCACCCTTTTGGTACTTCCGGTGCTTTATATCTGGGTAGAAAAAATGGGACGCAAAAAAGTACGCGTTGCGCCCGTAGCGGGAATAATCGTTATGTCTATTACTTTGTTTGGATTGCAGCCAGCTAAGGCCCAGACGCCATTAACCCTTGAACAGGCGGTATCTTCGGCATTGCAAAACAACAGGTCGATCAGCGGGGCGAGCCTTGGTGTAGGATTGCAGCGGGCGCTGCGGAAAAGCGCCTTTGAAATGCCCAAAACCGAAGTATCTATGCTTTACGGGCAGTACAACAGCCTGGTTAAAAACGACAACAACTTTACCGTTTCGCAAAGCATTCCTTTCCCAACACTTTTCGCTGCAAATGCGGCATTGGGCGATGAACGTATCAAAGCAGGCCAGCTTCAGGTTGCTTCGAGCAAAAATGAACTCATTTTCCAGGTTAAAACTGTTTATACGAATCTTCAGTACCTGTATTCGAAAGAAAAACTGCTGCTCGAACAAGACAGCATTTACAAGGGGTTCGTAAAATCGGCTTCGTTAAAGTACAAAACAGGCGAAGGCAACCTGCTTGAAAAGGTAACTGCTGAGACACAGCTCAAGGATGTACAGAACCTGCTCGATCAAAACAGATCTGATATAGAAATTTATAAAGCGCAGCTTGCTACGCTTCTGGGCAGGAGCGGGCTACCTGTAATCGCTGACAAGTTTTTAAGGGAAACGCCCGAGATTTCGGTTGGAGATACAGCACTTTTGAATGAAAATCCAGCCATTGCTTATTTCAGGCAACAAATTGTGATCGCCGAAAAACAGCGCAAGGTAGAGCTTGCTAAAGCACTTCCCGATTTTACCCTTGGCTATTTCAACCAGTCGCTAACCGGTTTTCAAAACGTTAATGGGAGTGATGTTTTCTTTAATCGCGCTAAACGTTTCCAGGGCTTCCAGGTTGGACTTTCTGTTCCGCTATTTTACAAATCTTATGCTGCAAAGGCAAAAGCTGCATCAATTAACAGGGATATTGCCTCGAACGACCTGGAGCTCCAGCAGCGAAAACTAACAGGCCAGTATCAGCAGGCCCTGGGAGAATATATGAAAAACAGGAAACGTTACGACTATTTTCTGACGTTGGCCCTGGCCAATGCGGCACTGATATTAAAAAACAGCCGAATTGCCTATCAAAACGGAGAAATAGGCTATTCGGAATACCTGTTGAGCCTTAAACAGGCAAATGGTATTTACGAATCGCGGCTGGTGGCGCTGCTTCAGTTAAGCCAGAGTATCAACCAGATTGAATTTTTAACCGGTAATAACAAATCATTTTAAGCATAAATCTCATGAGATCCATATATAAATATTTTATCCTGGTGTCTTTTCCGTTTTATTTAGCTGGCTGTAGCAGCCCCAATGCAGAAAAGGAGCCCGAAAAAGAGGCAGTTCACGAAAAAAGCGATATCGTAACCCTCACCCCAGAGCAATACAAGCTTTCGGAAATTACCCTGGGTGATATTGAATTGAAGGAATTAAGCGGAACAACAAAAGTAAACGGCGTACTTGATCTTCCCCCGCAAAGTCTGGTGTCTATTTCTACACCGCTGGAAGGGATTGTAAAAAGCACCAGTATGCTGCAGGGAAAGCGGGTAGCTAAGGGAGCCCTGGTGGCGGTAATGCAAAATCCGGAATTCATTCAGATGCAACAAGACTACCTGGATTATAAAAGCCAGCTGCAGTTTTTAAAGCAGGAGCTCGACCGCCAGGAAGAATTGGCAAAGGAAAACGTAAATTCCAAAAAAGCATTACAGAAAGCAAGGAGTGAATACCAGAGTGTGAGTGCCAGATTGCTGGGACAACGTTCAAAACTTTCCATTATGAATGTCAGTTTTTCGACACTGGAAAAAGGACAGATACAGAAGACTTTTAACCTCTATACACCAATGGCAGGTTATGTTACGCAGGTGAACACCAATATTGGCGCCTTTGCCAGCACAACCGATGTACTCTTCAAAATCGCCGATACCGAACACCTGCATGCCGAGCTTACAGTATTTGAAAAGGACGTTCCCAAGCTTAAACTGGGGCAAAAAGTCCGTTTTGTACTGGCCAATGAGGAGAAAGAACGCATGGCTACAGTTTACCTCATCGGCAGGGAAATTAGTAAAGAGCGTACCGTGCAAATTCACTGCCACCTGGACAAGGAGGATACACAACTGCTTCCGGGTATGTACCTTAAGGCTTATGTAGAAAGCGGCATGAACAAGGTAGAAGCATTACCGGATGTAGCTATTGTTGAATTTGAAGGCAAAAAATTCGTATTTATTGATCAACCGGCTGCTAAGGGCAGTAACACTTACCGATACCGGATGATGGAAGTGAAAACAGGTGTTGCTGAGAACGGTTATACCCAGGTTTCTTTTACCGGGCCGATCAATGATGTAAAGGTGGTGGTAAAGGGCGCTTATGATCTGTTGAGCAAGGTAAAGAATGCCGAAGAAGAAGGTGAGGAACATTAAATCAAGCCAAAAATGCCAGTATAGTAGCGGTGCGTCTTTTGGTGCTTGATTTTCTCATCAATCAACAGGTGACCATCGCTTTACCATTATAGAACTTGCTACAGGAAACCGATGAGACCATTAAAAACCTTTAAGGAAACTGGCCTCATCCACAGTTATGGTTTAGCAGCTACTTGTACCACAGGGATGCCAAGACTTTTTTTAAAAAGTACACAGAAGGCCTCATCTGCTTGTCCATATAGTTTTTCATAATCTACCAGATCATCAATATAATGACTTAATTCCTTGTTTGTTAAAGTGGTTGTTTTGGAAAGATCTTTTATTGTCCAGGGAAAGTTTCTATGATTCGGATTTGGTGTGTGTAGAAATAAGGCATCGTTATAACTGTTAAAGTCGATCAACGTTGCCCATATTTGATAATCAGTCTGTAAAGACTTCGCTTTTTCTGCGAGTAGATCAAAATGTCTAAATAGTTTGTCAAGATGAGGTTTACGTTTTTTAAAACTTTTATTACCATAACCGCGCCAGTCAAAATGTGTGTGCCATAAGTCAAACCAAGCCTGTTCAGGGGTATCGAAGTTCAATCCTGACCAGTTGCTGTTTTTTATCTTAAGATTTTTATAATAACGTCTAAGTCCCCTATGTTTTTTTATTCCGTTCATATTACTGTATTGTGGGCCTGCAATTATTGTGAATTTATACTTTTATCCGCCTGATGCAAAATCCATGGTAGCGTTTCGCCTTAATTTGTCGAAGAACTTTCCAGTCTATACACGTTGTTTGCTGTCAATAAGTCAAGTAATTCATTTCATATTTTTCTAAAAATAAGGAAATTCGAAAGATCTTCGAATCCGACTTCAAGATAAACTTCTGTGGGCTTTTTCCGCTCATGAAATACTGCCCTAAAGGCATCATTACAAAAAGGAATCGGGAGATTTTTGAGATGATCATGCAATTATTTTGTAGTTCAGACCAAGCTGCAAATCATATCGTGAAAACTAAATGGAACCGATTGGTGTTGTGTATCATGAAGTAAATCAGTTAATTAAGTAGCAAAAAAAGGGTGATCGCATATATTGCTTAATGTTTTGCTGAATAGGGTACATAGCTACAGGATGAAAATGAATACCAGAAGAGATTTTTTACAAAAAATGGGCGCATCAGCATTGATGCTGCAATTAGGTTCAATATTGGCATTTGCAAACGCTCCTGATCCAATCGAACAGCCTTACGAGGGTAGGGTACTCAGAGTAGCCATTATGGGTTTAGGTGGATATGGCACCCGTGTAGCAGAAGCTATGAAGGCCTGTACCAAGGCGAAGCTGGTAGGGGTAATTAGTGGCACGCCTTCAAAAATTAAAGAATGGCAAACGAAGTATAACATCCCGGAAAAGAATTGTTATAACTATGACAACTTCGATCAGGTAAAAAATAATCCGGATATAGATGCGATTTATGTGATTACTCCAAATGCACTGCACCGTAGTCAGGTTATCCGGGTAGCAAAAGCAGGAAAACATGCCATATGTGAGAAACCGATGGCATTGAATGCCAAAGAGGGACAAGAGATGGTTGATGCTTGCAAAAAAGCAAATGTAAAGTTACTGGTTGGCTATAGGTTACATTTTGAACCCCGTACACTCGAGGTGATCCGAATGAGAAATGCGGGCGACTTCGGTAAGATCATGTTTTTCCAGGGACAATGTGGTTTTAAAGCAGGCGATCCTTTGCAATGGCGATTAAACAAAGCGCTTGCAGGTGGGGGATCAATGATGGATATCGGAATCTATGCAATTAACGGGGCAAGGTATATGGTGGGCGAAGAGCCGATTTGGGTGACGGCTCAGGAAACCAAGACCGACCCGGTAAAGTTTAAAGAAGGTGTAGATGAAACCATACAATTTCAATTAGGTTTCCCGGGCGGTGCGGTAGCCTCCTGCTTGTCTAGTTATAACATCAATCACCTGGATAGATTTTTTATGAGCGGCGACAAAGGATTTGCAGAAATGCAACCTTCTACTGGTTATGGTCCGATTAAGGGTAGAACACATAAAGGAGAACTCACACAGCCCATCACTACTCACCAAACCGTACAGATGGATGAAATGGCAACTATTATTTTTGAAGATAAGAAGCCAGTCGTTCCTGTAAACGGCGAGGAAGGCTTGAAAGATCTTAAAATTATTGATGCCATCTACGAGGCTGTAAAAACAGGAAAAAAGGTCAAACTAACTGCTTAGCTAATGAGGGTTTTAAAGCATAAGGTAAAGAATGCCGAAGAAGAAGGTGAGGAACATTAAATCAGGCCAAAAAAACCAGTACAGTGACGCTGCGCCTTTTGGTGCCTGATTTTCTCATCAATCAACAGGTGACCATCAATTTTACCAATGTAGAACTTACTACAGGAAACTGGCCTCGTCCACCGTTATGGCTTAGTGGTTATTTGTACTACAACGATGCCCTATCCAGCCAAAATTAAATAGTGCTTTTTTCAATATTATCTGCTTCCAGCGTAATTAAGAGTTCACCATATTTTTTCAATGCCTCTATTGTAGGGAAAGCGTCCAGGGCACGTTGCATCAATGCATATTCAACCCTTGGAGGCTTCTCCCTGAAAACTTTCCGGCTGATCATTCGTTTACTTTCCAATTCCCTCAACTGCGTATGCAGCATCTTATCTGTTATGTGTGGGATCCTGCTCTTCAAGTCGCCGTATCTTACCGGACCTCCCTCCAGGCTAAGCAGGATGGGTATTTTCCATGTGCCACTGATATGGGAAAAGGCAAATTCAACCGGGCTGTAATAAAGTTTTTTATCGTGTATAAAATCCTGCATGATCAAATTTATCCAATTATTTTTAAAAGACCGGTAGCTTATCCTTTACTGTAAAAAAAGTATGTAAAGCAACGGAGTCATTTTGTACTTATACTTTTGACACTTTAAATAAAAGTTATGAAAGACAGAGAATGGATGAGCATACCCGTATTGAAATACGTTGCCATAGATGCAACACTTGCTTTTTGGGAAACACTGGGTTTTAAAATCACCTATAGACAGGACCGGCCATACAAATATGCGGTTATGGAAAGAAATGGATGCAACCTGCATCTATATCATAACAAAAGTATGGATATTTCAACACCAGGTAACGGTTGTCTGATCATCGTTAATGATATTCAAAATATTTACCAGGAACTTTCCGGCAGCCTTAAGCGTAAACTCGGAAGGGTCCCTTCATCAGGTTTACCAAGGATTTCAAGAATGAAACCTATGGGAACACGCTTCACGGTAACCGACCCTTCCGGTAATCCTGTAATACTCATACAGCGTGGAGATAAAGATAAAGCCGATTATGAAATCGCAGATCAAAAGGGCCTAACCGGGCTCGGCAAGTCCATTGCACTTGCTGTAAGGTTAAGAGATTTTAAAGAAGATTACCCGGCTGCTGCCAAAACACTCGATAATGCCCTTAAAAAACACCTGAGTGAGGTTGAGGAAGGCCAAAAAGCAGAAGCCCTGATTATACGAGCTGAACTTGCCAGGACATTAAATGACTACATCAAAGAAACGCAATGTTATAAATTACTGGCCGATCTTGATCTCTCCACCAACAAAAAAAGATGAGAGATGCAATAAAAAGGAGTATCAATATTAACACAGTCCTGTTTAAGGCGTTAGTTAGTTTTTTATCTATTGCTGCTTGTTTCATTACATTTTACCTCATTGCCAAGTCAGATCACAGCCCGGTATTTGATAAAGGTAGTTTTACACTATTGCTCTGTTTCAGCCTACCAATCCCAATATGTGTCTGGTTATATTGCGTGACTGATAAAGAGTAGAAGTAGTATATGAGAGGTAAAAAATCGCGGCGCTAAGATTTGCGCTAGAATGGTTGGACTTCTACGAATTGGTTAATAACCAAGCGTCTCTACAGACAGCGTGGTAGTCTGGCAACAACACACCCAGTCATTCTTGAACGAGATTACCAATTAATTGAACGAATAAACCAAACCCCTTAACCTTACTATAGCCACTTTTGTAAACAACAATTACATACTCAACAACAAAGACTATGGGACTATCAGGTTTAGGAATTTTTCATACCATAATTGGTATCGTAGCCATTGCAGCGGCAATCATTTCATTTGTACGCTTTGGCAAAATTAATTTAACGCATCTAAGCGGTAAAATATACTTTTATACGACTACTGTTACGGCTTTAACTGCATTAGGAATCTCCAAACATGGAGGCTTTAATCCAGGGCATATTTTTTCGGTATTTATTTTAATTTTAGTGTTGGTGGCTTTTTGGCTGTCGATAAAGCGAAATGCCAATAATAAGGCCCGTTATATAGAGAATTTATTGCTTTCTTTCAGCTTTTTTCTGTCGCTCATTCCCACCGTGAACGAAACCTTTACCCGGGTTCCACTGGGGCATCCACTGGCCAAAAATCCTACCGATCCTATCATTGCTCAAACGTTGCTGGTGCTCTTAATCGCGTTTATTGCTGGTGCCATCTACCAGTACATTAAACAACGCAATGCGGTTAAAATACCGTAAACCAAAGCTTGTGATTTTCAGATAAAGGATATGCTATACAGGATAAGCTCATGCATGGACGCAGAAAAGCCCAAACCATGCATTAGTTTTTCTATTTTTATAACTGAAGATTTTTAATATGATCATTGACCATAAAAAATACGATTTGTTTGGTAAAGCCATTATCCAAAACATCAGGATAAAGGCACCGTTTACCTTCGATTTTCCCATTACCGATAATGCCTGCTTTTTGTACATGTTACAGGGTGAAATGCAGTATCACCGCGACGAAGACCGGGTAAATATACCGCATAAACATGCTTTGTTTTTAAATTGTATACAAGCCAGCAAAACCATCAGTAACTTAAATAGGGGGGCTATTAACGAAATTATGGTTATTAATTTTCATCCCGATATTTTAAAGCGGATCTACGATCGAGAGATGCCTGTTATTCTTCAGGCACCCGATCAGCTGGTTTCGAACAAAAGTGCTGAAGTTTTAAACAGCAATTTTCTAATCGAAAAATATATCGAGGGCTTGCTGTTTTTATTTTCAGCATCCGGCACTGGTTAATGAAGATATACTGGTTTTAAAGTTAAAAGAAATTATTCTGCTGCTGGCTCAAACCGCTAATGCCCAAGCCATACAAATCATATTTGCGCAGCTTTTTTCGCCTACGACCTATACCTTTAAGCAGATTATTGAGGCCAACCTGTTTGCCCAACTCAGTATCGAAGCCCTGGCACAGCTTAATAATTTGAGCTTATCGTCTTTTAAACGCGAATTTGCCAGACATTACAACGATACACCAGCCAATTATATCAAAACCAAAAGGCTCGAAAAAGCTGCCGAACTGCTGTTAATTTCAGACGAAAGAATTAAAGACATTGCTTTTAATTGTGGTTACAATGATTTGGCCAATTTTACCAAAAGCTTTCGTGAAAGGTATAGCTGTACACCTAGTGATTTTCGGGAGCGCTGATAGAGGTAGCTAGCCAAAAAGATTTCAATAAGCAAATAGCAATGCTGCAAGATCTGTAGAACCAATATTGCGGCATCGCTACAGATGGTTACGTTTTGAATCTTTGGTGTTAACCAGTGATCTTAAGCGAATGGATTAAGCCATGCTCCAGAACCAGGTTAAAGTTAAGTATAGCCGGACTACCTGGAAATGTTCCCGAGATCTCAGCTGTAAATACCGAGCCCTTTTCACCTTCCTTATAACTAATCGGTTTTAAAGTAGTTTGATACGCCTGGTTCGAATCTTCAATCCATTTTTGAATGGCTGCTCTTCCTGTATGGTTCTTTCCCTCGTCAAATACTTCGGCGTTTTCAGCAAAAAGCGATGAATAGGTTATTGCATCATGGCTGTTCTGTGCTTCAACCAGGTCTGTTATTACTTTTGGTAAGTTCATGATATTATTTTTAGATTAACTTATTGTTGTACAAATTTCGGTGGTACTAGCGTGATGCACAAGTAGGGGGTTACGATTCGGATAGGGAAAAATTTATCCGTATTGTTTCATTAATGGCCTACATGTATCTTTGTTAGATGTACGAGAAAAAAACTTTTCCCAATTTAAACTGTGGCCTCGATTTAGTTGGAGAAGTGCTTTATGGCAAATGGAAAATACGGTTGTTGTGGTTTATCAACGAGGGTTACCTGCGTCCGAGCGAGCTGCAACGTAAGATACCTGATGCAAGCCGTAGGGTAATCAATATTCAGCTAAAGGAATTGGAAGAACATGAATTGGTGATCAGAACAATCTATCCGGTAATGCCACCAAAGGTAGAGTATTCACTTACTGCATTCGGCAAAACCTTGATACCGGTGATCGCCGCTATAGGAAATTGGGGAGATGAGTATCAGGATAGTTTGAAGCGTGTTATTCTGAAAGGATATCCGCAGTTGGCCTGATCTTTTCTGAGTGAGCATTAAACTAAATTATTGCCCAGGTCGATTTCGGTTAGCATATTAAGCTGACCCCAAATACAACCCAGGCTGGTATTGTCGTAATTTTTAAACGGTGGGCATGGTACCTCCGTCAATTACAAATTCGGTTCCGGTAATATAACTTGCCCTTGGTGAAACAAGAAAACCAACCATTTCTGCCACCTCTTGTGGCATAGCAGGCCGGCCGTATGGAATGCCGCCAAGTGCATTCATCACACTTTGTGTAGCCTGTTCTATTGTTATTGCTTCGCGCTGCGATATGCGTTCCATCATTCTCTTTGCGCCGTCAGTCATAATCCAGCCCGGAGAAACCGTTAAAACCCGAATTCCTTTTGGAGCAACTTCGTTAGAAAGTCCTTTGCTGTAATTAATCAGTCCGGCCTTTGCCGCCGCATAGGGTAGCGTACTCTCATATAAAGGCAGTTTCCCTTGAATAGAGGCGATGTGGATAATTACACCAGTTTTTTGTTTAATCATTTGTGGTAAAAAAGCCCTGTCCAACCTTACTGGCGCTAAAAGATTGGTCTGCAATGTTTCTTCCCAGTGTTCATCGGTCAAATTAGCAAAACCACCCGCAGGAGTTTCAGAACCACCAAGGCTATTGATCAGGATATCGAGTCTGCCAAATTTTGATAATACCGCTGTTACTACTTTAGCTGTTCCATCTGGCTTGCTTAGGTCTGCCGAAATAAAATATAACTTTTCATTGGGCGCTTCAGGCTTGTTCCTTGCGGTGATGATGACCTCTGCCCCGGCTGCCAGTAGCCTTATGGCAATTGCTTTTCCAGTGCCTTTAGTACCACCCGTTACCAGGGCAATCTTTCCCGATAGTTCATTATTGAAGTTAAATTCCTTTTCCATTATATATATTTTTTATGCAAAATTCAGGTATACTACAGGTTCCTACAATTACGGCATTACGATTCGGATAGCGTTAAATTTCTCCCTATGCCATTCTAAAATTACAGTCAGCCGGTATGTTGCTGTTATCAGTTTAAAGAAATGATACTGGCCCTTGTATCCTTCCGGAAACATAAAATTCAAGTCTGAAAATGTCCGATTCACGCTCAAATTTGGCTATTTAAGATGCTTCTTTATTGTCTCTGATGGGGTAGTAGAATACCTTCGTTATACAAATCCAAGGAATTTAAATATATAAAAAATGAAAACGTACAAAAACACATTCAGTAAAATGGCCACTGGTGCATTGGTACTGTTGTCGACTGCTGGTTTTGCACAAACCGTTCCGGCATCTGATGCAATCCGTCCCTTTCATGTCAACATCCCGGAAAAAAAACTCACTGATCTTAAACGCCGTATTTTGGCAACGGAATGGCCGGAGCGTGAAACAGTAAAAGATGAAACGCAAGGCGTGCAGTTAGCGACTATTCAGGAGCTTGCACGTTATTGGTCTAAAAATTACGATTGGCGTAAAACCGAAGCGAAATTGAACTCCTATCCGCAGTTTATCACCAATATTGACGGACTGGATATCCATTTCATCCACGTCCGTTCTAAACACAAAAATGCGCTACCGGTTATTATTACACATGGCTGGCCTGGTTCTATTATCGAACAGTTGAAAATCATCGCTCCCCTTACAGATCCAACAACGTTTGGTGGAAAAGCAGAAGATGCTTTTGATGTCGTTATTCCCTCACTGCCAGGATATGGTTTTTCAGGTAAGCCAATTACTACTGGCTGGGATCCTCAGCATATTGCACGGGCATGGACCATATTGATGAAACGTTTGGGATATAAACAGTTTGTAGCACAGGGCGGCGATTGGGGCAATGCAGTTACCGAACAGATGGCGCTACAGGCTCCGGCAGAGCTGATCGGTATTCATACCAATATGCCCGCTTCAGTTCCTGCCGATGTAGCTAAAGCGCTCCAGTTCAATGATCCAGCCTCATCCAATCTTTCTGCCGATGAAAAATATGCCTATAATCAGCTCGACTTTTTTTATAAACATGGATTGGGTTATGCCAGTGAAATGGCAAACAGGCCACAAACCTTATATGGTATCCAGGATTCACCTGTTGGCCTTGCCGCATGGATGCTTGACCACGATGCAGCAAGCCTGGCACTCATCACGCGCATTTTCAACGGTCAGTCTGAAGGTTTGACTAAGAACGATATTTTGGAAAATATCACTCTCTATTGGTTAACAGGAACAGCTGTGTCTTCGGCCCGTCTTTACTGGGAAAGTAAGCTTGCCTTCTTTGCACCAAAGGGTATTGCTATCCCGGTAGCGATAAGTGCCTTTCCGGATGAACTTTATCAGGCTCCAAAAAACTGGGCCGAAAAAGCCTATCCAAAGCTTATCTACTACAATAAACTCGAAAAGGGAGGCCACTTTGCTGCCTGGGAACAACCAAAGGTTTTTGTCGAAGAACTCCGCGCATCATTTAAAACATTGCGCTAGCCGATGCGAAGCCGGCCTTAATTCTTTTTATATCGCAAAAAACAAAAAGAAGGAACGGTTTCTTATGCAGGCTTTGCGCTATGGAAAGAAAATTAGCTGGTAAATGGTGATATTATTTATTTTATTGACTGGAAATGAAAAGGCAGCTTTTCATTGGAGATTGCAGCCCTGCTGTCCGCTATAGCCCTCATTCTTCGGGGCTGTCGCTGCCATCAGGTTTACGAAGAGCGTAAGTGCACCTTGTAAAGCCTAAAAGTGAAAGACTGTTTGCTAGCTAGCCCCGGGTGAAGCGTACCCCAATGTTATTAAGTTAAGGAGAAAACAAAAAAACATTGTCATTCAGAGCATACACAAGGACAGATGTTTTTTTGTTTTCGGTTATTAAAAGGTCTTCGACTACTCGTCCCGACTCATTCCTATGGTGTGGACACATCTTTTTTAAGAATGGTTTAGGCATCATGCTAGCCTGCTTTAAAAAGAACACAGGCTTTACCGAAGAACAGAGTCATCCCAAGTGGCAGAAGAATCAAAAAAACAGATGTAGAAAAGAACAAGTAGTATTACCAAGCCTAAAACGCAGTGGTTTTGTGTTCATAAGCGCTGCATTAAGGGTTTTAAGAATATTGAACACAAACCCCGAAGGGCTCAATCAGGCCGAAGAAAAACACAAACAATACCTGATTAAACAAAGTGCCGCTGTTTTTTTGATGAGTGTTGGGCGGTGAGAAGCCACGTGGTTAGATTGACAAAGCGCTTGGGTACTTTGGCGCTCCAAAATGCGCCAGCATTCTTGAGCACAGCTAAAAACAACGTTGACTGCGAAAAACTACCATGCCTCCGCGGCAGAGAGCGGTCAAAAAACGATCCCCTGATTGGGTTGTAAAAAGTCATTTATAGTATGCTACAGGTTAGATTTTCTTTATTTTTATGAGATAGACGGGGGATTTAACTTTAGTTTTTGCAATGGCGACTCTATAAGTTATTTAAACTTTGAAGCATATCCACTATCATTTAGAAATTTTTCAAAATTTCTGATATGAAGAATTTCTGAAATTGCTTTCTTCTTATCCATAGCCTTTCTATAATAGGCTTCCGTAATCTTATACCCCATCCAATATCCTAAATCAGCTGGGTACCCATTTTTAGGCTTGTAAACATACATCCAGTCATGGCTATCTTCACGGTCATCCATAATTTCTTTAAATTCCGCCCATAATTTCGCTTCATTTGCATTGCCGTAGAGGTGAGTTTGTCTATTTGGACCGCCTCCAGAAATGAGTTCTCCTATAAAATCAGCGCTGCCCTCATTAATGCAGGCCGCAAGTAAATTGAGGTTTTTCTTTGGTATGCTATCTTGTTGATAGTGAATAAGTTCATGAGCAACCATATATGGTACTGCTGATGATTGAGTCATTTCGGCTCCAATGATCAATCCTTTTGGGCTGGAGTGCCCTCCAGAATTAAATCTCCCTATCACAAAATATACATTCGGGAAAACTGCTTTAGGGTAAAGATATTTCAGTGCCATAAATGATGACCGGCATTGCTTTTCATTATCGAGAATTTTTAAGGTATTTGCTCTGACTTTTATATATTCATCCCTCTTTTCCGTAATTGTATTAAGTAAGTAACCCGCATTTTCTATTCTGCCTTTTATAAATGCTTGTATACCAGCGGACCCGGGCTTTAGATAGCCCTCCTCAAATGGATTAGTATGTGGATCAGCATCGATTTTATCGAAAGCATTCCAAAAGTTAGTAATGTCTTTTGTAACGAATGATACCTTTAACGGATCAGACACCGTTTGTGCAGAAGAGAAATTGAATTGGGTGGCTATGGCGAATATCGTTAACAAACAGTATTTCATCATGAATTTGTTTATCTACCTTAGGATACGGATGAACACTTAAAGACCTTTCAAACTATCACGAAGATAAAAATTTTCAACCAAAAAAGGGTCGTTTTAAGAGTGCTTTTATGTCTTGATATTTATAACCATCCTGTTCCCTGGCCTCACCATTTTGTAACATGAATACCCCATACCTGGGGAACCCATCGAAGTCACTAATTATTCCTGATTAGTTGCCATTTGTTTGTGCTTATTGTCAACAACTTTAAAATGGGTTTGACGTAAGCATTCAAGTGTTATGTAACAAAGTCAACTGAGGCAGCTATTCCATTATCTTAGCCTTTTAAATTTATTTTGTGCTTATATTCGTGTTCTTAGAAATCTATGGCTTCCCTTTTACATTTATCGGATAATGAGCTGCTGCTTTTACTGAAAAAGGGCGATGAATCTGCTTTTTCTGAAATTTACAATCGTTATTGGGAAAAGATGGCATCATACTCCATCAGATTAACAAAATCTGAAGATGAATCAGCTGATATTGTTCAGGAGATTTTTATTTCGCTCTGGCGCAGAAAAGAAGACTTAGTAATTAAAGGCAGTCTCGCTGCCTACCTGATTAAAAGTACTAGGAATTTGTCATTGCGATATATTGAAAGGAATATAAATGTAACCGATTTTGTAGAAAAACTGGCCGAATTTATTTCGGATAAAAGTCAGGATATTGAAGAAAACATTTCTTTTAGAGAATTACAGGAGCAAATAGACAAAGGAGTGGCAAAGCTTCCAAAGAAAATGCAGCAAATTTATCTTCTTAGTAGAGATGAGCAATTATCTTATCGTGAAATATCAGAAAAGCTGGGTATTTCGGAAGGAACGGTTAAAAAACAGATCAGTAATTCCCTTAAAATTATCTCAGAATCTCTAAAAGGCAAGCTTTCGATTACGATGAGCGCCATATTATTTCATTTTTTAAGATGAAATAATTTTATTTTAATTTTTTTTAAAATAAATCTACCACCAAAACATCTTTTTTGGAATATCTAAATATAACACGCATTCAAAACGTTTTATATATCTATGAAAACCGATCAAGCTAAAGCATTATTAAAGAAATATCTGGATGAGAGTGCAAGTCCTGGAGAACAACATGTAGTCGATTCTTTTATAGAAGAACAGTTACTGTCAAATTACTGGAACAGGTCAGAAACTGAAAAAGAACTTTTTGGAAAAAAAATAAAGCAAAAAATTGATCGCCAGGTTTTGGGTTATGATTCGGTTGTTTTGGTGCCCGAAACTAAAGGCAAACCCAAATTCCAAAAGCTTTGGTTTATTTCTACGGTAGCTGCGGCTATTGTTGTTTTGCTTCTTGGAGGATTATATTTCTTCAAAACCAGAAATGAATCTGTCGATAAAAGATACGCAAATGATGTTCAGCCAGGTAGTAATAAGGCCATCTTAACCTTGGCCGATGGCAGGAAAATTAATCTTGATAATAGCAATACAGGTGAACTTGCAAAGTTGGATGGAATAAGTATTCAGAAAGCGGCCAATGGTTTATTGGTATTTTCGGTATTGAAGGGTGCGGACCGAAAAAGTGCGGTAAGCTACAGTACTATTGAAACTCCTTTGGGTGGACAATATCAGGTAAACCTGCCTGACGGCACAAAAGTTTGGTTAAACGCAGGAAGCAAACTGAAATTTCCCAATCGTTTCGACGGTTTAAAACGTAATGTAGAACTTAATGGTGAGGCCTATTTTGAGGTTGCAAAGGATAAAGTACATGCATTTCTCGTAAACAGCGGTTCGCAGGAAGTAGAAGTTTTAGGAACGCATTTTAATATCAACAGTTATAGCAACGAACCCGTAATTAAAACTACGCTTTTAGAAGGTTCAGTAAAGTTAAGGAACGCTGATACTGAAAAAATTATAGCTCCAAATGAGCAGGCAATTTTAACCGGAAATAATTTCGATGTGAAACAGGTTGATGCTTCAACAGCGATTGACTGGAAAAACGGAGAATTCCGCTTTAAAGATGAAGGATTGAAAAGTATTCTGCGCAAGCTATCAAGATGGTATGGAGTAGATTTTGTGTTGGAAAACAGGCTCGATAATTTACCATCTTTTTCAGGTTCGGTCTCCCGTTTCGATCAGATTTCAGTTGTACTTAAAATGCTCGAAGAAACAGGAAATATTAAATTTTATATAAACGGTAAGGTGATAACCGTAAAATAATACGCCTCAGGGGTTAACCACCCTTGTAAAAAAATAAATTATCAACAAATTAAACCAAAAACATGAAGCAAAAACTACTCCAGCCGCGTTAAGGAACAGACAGGTTTACAGGAAAAAACCATGAATGTGTTACCAGCACATCCATGGCTAAAATATCTGAGTTAACCCTTTAAAAACAAATTTCAAGGTCCATTTTCGCATTAACCCAAACAAACAAAAATATGAATTTTAATCCTTATCATCAAGGAAGGCATTCCTCGTGCCTGCCCAAAAAAATCCTGCTTATTATGAAGCTCACCATTATGATCATGACCACCATTATCATGCATGCTAGTGCCAGTAGTTTCGCTCAGAAATTAACTTTTTCTGGAAAAAATGTAACCATTGATAACTTATTCAAGGAAGTAGAAAAACAAACCAACTACAGGATTTTATATGCTACCAATATCTTAAATGATGAAGCGAGAATTACTGTTAATTTCAAGGGTACGCCACTCGAACAGGTTTTAAATACAGTGCTTAAAAATAAATCGCTTACTTATACTATTGAGCAAAATACGATCCTGATTAAAAAAGAAGTCCCATCTTTCTTTGAAAAAGTGGCTTCTGTTTTCGCTTCATCACGATTTAATGGAAGAATTGTAGATGAAGATAAAAACCCGCTTGCAGGTGCAACAGTTACCGTAAAGGGAACTAAAAAATATGCAATAACGGGCTCAACAGGTGCTTTCGTTCTGGATTTAGAAGAAAACGATATTCTGGTGATTTCGTATATTGGTTATGAAACAAAAGAACTGAAAATAAGCCAGGGTTTGTTGCAAAGTGGCGTGGCAAGTTTGCTTGATATCAGCCTTTCAGTTTCGGCCTCCTCTCTAGATCAGGTTCAGGTAATTGGTTACGGAACCACAACAAAAAGAAACAATACAGGTTCGGTAAGTTCTATTACTGCTGCCGAGATTGGTAAACAAACGATCGAAAACCCATTACTGGCTCTTCAGGGAAGAATTTCAGGTGTGCAGGTTACCCAGGATAATGGTTTGCCGGGCGCTGGTGTAAGAATGAATATCCGTGGTGCTTTCACCGGGCTTTCCGGCGCAGGATTTATTCCACTATATGTTATCGATGGTGTTCCGTTTACACTTTTTAATGGTGCTCAACCCGCTACAGATAACCTTAACGCCAATGGTGTTTCGGCGGCAAATGGAGCAATTAGCCCATTTAGTATGATAGCTCCTGAAGATATCGAACGCATCGATATTTTAAAAGATGCTGATGCCACCGCTATTTACGGTTCGCGGGGTTCGAATGGTGTGGTATTAATTACCACCAAGAAAGGGAGCAAAGGAAAAACAAGCTATAATTTTAACTTAAACACTGGTTTGTCTGATGTAGCCAACTATATCCCGATGATGAATACGCAGGAATATCTGGCCATGCGTAAGGCTGCTTTTGCCAGGTCGGGCGTAACACCAACTGCCGCAAACGCTTTAGATTTGGTTACCTGGGATCAGAATGCCTATACCGACTGGCAGAAATATTTCATCGGACATACTGCACACACCACAAACCTAACGGCTTCAGTTTCTGGTGGCAATGCACAAAATTCTTTTCTGTTTTCTTCCACTTACCGCAAGCAGGGGACAGTTTATGGAAGTGATTTTGGTGCCACCACATTCTCCAGCAGGTTAACCGCAGGACATAAAAGTGCAGACGGAAAGTTTAGTATAGATGGTTCGGTAAACTATGCCTACATGAAAAATTTATTGCCGAATACCGATTTGAGCAGCATTTATACACTTGCACCAAACTATCCGCTGTATAATGCAAACGGAACGGTTAACTGGACATCAACCAGCCCCTTGTCTTACGATCCGAAAAGAACGGATGCACAAACTACAAATCTAATTTCTAACCTCAACTTATCGTATAAAATATTAAGCAACCTTACCTTAAGGGTAAATTTAGGTTATACCACTACCCGGTTAAAACAACAACAAATCATTCCGGCAAGCTCACAAAATCCTGCCACCTCGCGGGTGAGTACATTGCAGTATACAGATAACAATAACGATAATTACATTATTGAACCGCAGGCTGTTTATAATGCCAGAATTGGCGAGGGTAATTTAGAAGCTTTAGTAGGTACAACATTTCAAAAAACCAATGCAACCGGAATTTCCCTATTGGGTACTGGTTATAATAATGAGGGTTTATTGAACACACTAACGGGTGCATCTGCAATAACTACGTCTGGTAATGCAAGCAGCATTTATAAATACAATGCTGTTTTTGGCCGTTTAAATTATAACTGGAAAGGAAAATATATTGTTGATGGAACCTTTAGAAGAGATGGTTCTTCACGTTTCGGAGATAATAACAAGTTTGGTAATTTTGGTGCAGTTGGCGCATCGTGGATATTTACGCAGGAAGATTTTGCGAAAGATTTAACTTTCTTAAGCTTTGGTAAATTAAGGGCGAGTTATGGTATTACCGGTAACGATCAGATTCCGAATTATCAATACCTTGGGCTTTACGCCACTTCTGGCTCTGCTTCTAATTACGATGGTTCAACAACGATTATTCCCTCAAATATTCAAAATCCTGATCTGAAATGGGAAACCAATAAAAAACTTGATGTTGCTATAGAACTTGGGTTTTTGAAAGACAGGATTATGCTGAAAGCTGATTACTTTCGAAACCGTGTTTCTGACCTCTTAAATTTTGTCACAATCGCATCTCAAACCGGCAGTACCGGATACACCGCTAATCTTGATGCAACTGTACAGAACAAAGGTTTCGAATTTGAATTAACGACTGTTAACGTAGCAGCTGGCGATTTCAGGTGGACAACCAATATCAACCTGACCATAATCAGAAGTAAACTCCTTAAATTCGATAACCTGGCAAATACTTTTTATGCGAGTACTTATGTTGTGGGGGAACCGACTGATATCAAACGCTTTTATAAATACACTGGTGTTAATCCAGCCACAGGACTTCCAACTTACCAGGATTTAAACGGTGATGGTGCGATTAGTTTTGCTGCAGACCGTTATATCGGTTACTATGGTCACCCATATTTTGGAGGGATGAACAACAGCATCAGCTATAAAGGTTTTGCGCTGGATTTTATATTTCAGTACAATCACCGCTATGGTATTCTAAATTCTACATTAGGCTCAAATCCGGCAGGATTTAATTATACTAACCAAAGCACAGCGTTGCTGAACCGTTGGGCTGCGGTAGGCGATAACGCGCTTTTCCCGGCTGCATCTGTAGCAAGTGATCCATCGTATAATAATTTAACTTCTTCGGATGTAAACTGGGGCGATGCTTCTTACCTGAAACTAAAAACGGTAAGCTTAAATTATTCATTTCCTAAAGCTTTGGCCAATAAGCTAAAAATGTCAAATCTAACTGTATACGTTCAGGGGCAGAACCTGTATACCTGGGCCAAACAGAAATATACTTACGATCCTGATTCAACAGTGCCGGGCACTGGTCCTGCACTTGGAACCGGACAGTACATTGCTGCACCTCAGTTACGTACAATTGTTTTTGGTTTAAACTGTTCACTTTAATTCGGAGCGTTATGAAAATTAATTATATGTTTTTTAAAAAGATTATGATGCTGGGCGTACTTGTTATCGCTTTATCCTCATGTAAAAAATATCTGGAAGCTGATCTGGCAACAAACCTGATTTCCAGAGAAAATGCCTTCGCAAGTGATGCTTCGGCCACAAGCGCTACATTGGCACTATACTCTTATTATCCAACGGTAAATTCACTTCAGTACGTAAGCTGGTTAGGCGGCCTTTCTGCTGATGAATTACAAAATACCACCTCCACTTCCGATTTGATACAGTATAGTCAGAATGTGGTAGCCCCAACAAATGGGCTTTATGTCTATCTATGGGATTATCCTTATCAGGTGATCAGAGAAAGTAATCTGATTATCGATGGTATAAATAAATCAGCAGGGGTAACTGCTGCTGTAAAAAACCAGCTCACGGGCGAGGCTAAATTTTTTAGGGCGCTTATGTATTTCAACATGGTTAATTTTTATGGCGGTGTGCCCATTAGTTCGGATGTTACCGAACTGAACAATGCACTTACGCCACGATCAACCGTTGCAGAGAATTATACGCAAATAATTGCCGATTTGAAAGATGCACAGAGCCTTTTACCTTTAACCTACGCAGGTACAGCAACCTTAAAAATTAGGGCCAATAAATGGGCAGCTACTGCGCTATTAGCTAAGGTTTATCTATATAACAAAGATTACGTAAATGCAGAGGCTGAGGCCAGTAAGGTTATTGGATCTGGAGTGTATACTATGGCAACTTTGGCTAATGCCTTTATTAATACCAGCCCTGAAACCATTCTTCAGTTATCAACGCTTTATGGTGCTTCGGGTTTTTCCAGGTATCGTACAACTAGTTCTGCTAATAATGTTGCGCCTCCAGATTATGTGTTGTATAATAATTTCACAAAAGATTTTGAGTTAAATGATAACCGTAAAACAGCCTGGGTTGATTCTACCACTTTCAATGCGATTAAATATTACAGAATCAATAAATACAAAGTGCAAACAGCTACCGCAGCAACAGTAGGTAATGAATACACCGTACTTTTACGGCTTGCAGAGCTATATCTTATTCGTGCTGAGGCCAGAGCGCAACAAACGGATATAGCGGGTGCACAAAGTGATTTGAATATAATTCGTACAAGAGCAGGGCTGCCAAATACAACAGCTTCAACACAAGGCACATTGCTAACTGCAATTGCAAAAGAAAGAAAGCTGGAACTCTTCGGCGAATTTGGCAACAGGTGGTTCGATTTAAAGAGAACGGCAACGGCTGATGCAGTATTGGGTCCTTTGAAAACGACTTACAAAACCACAGCTCAACTCCTGCCAATTCCTTCCGCACAGTTATTATTGAATGCTAATCTAACTCAAAATCCGGGTTATAATTAAATGTTTTAATCTGTCCATCCGGTTTTTAAATCTGATGGACAGTTTCATTTACAATACTAAACAGAAAGTTACTATGAAATTTTTAAAAACGATCTGCGCTTTGCTTTCGCTAGTTGCAGTATTTAATGTGGTTAATGCACAAAGCAAACCAGCTGCAGATACAACCATAACCTATTTAAACAGATTGGTTTCATCTAAAGATTCATCCGATAAACAATTATTGAGAACCAAACTGGCCGAGCTGGCTGATGGCAAAACGGAGAAGATGGTGCTAACCGCTGCAAATTATTATTACAGATTGGGCGACGCAAAACAATCTGAAAAACTTTACAAAGATGTTGTAACCCGGTTTCCATTAGGAACACAGGCTAGGGGTGAAGCGTCAAAGGGTTTTTATGAACTAAAAACGGCCGCAGAAGCAGAAGCTGCCTACAGAACATGGATCAAAAAATTTCCACCAGAAAATTACGAAAACATAAAGGTTGATGACCGTTTAGCTTATGATTATGTCCGGGCTATGATAGCTGGAAAGTTTGCCGCAGAAAAAAATGTAGCTAAAGCCAATGCTTATGCAAAAATGCTGGAAGTAGATTTCTGGAAGGGAAACGCATACTCGGGACTTACAACTGCTTTTTATAAAAATGGCGATTTGGCCAATGCAGAGATTTACGCTAAAATGGCGATGGATAATGCTTTTTCTTACTTAGATGGTAAAAAAGGCAATGAAAACTGGGCAAAGTTTTCAGCATCGGGTTATGCAGGCTTAACCAGCACTTATGCCAATATTCTTTTCGAGCGTAAAAAGTATACAGAAGCATTAAAGTATTCAGAGATGGCTTATAAGAGTAGTACAGCGCTTAATCCACAGTTAAATTATCGCTATGCACAAATTCTCATGGGTTTAAACAGAAATCAAGAGGCTTACGAAAAACTGGAAGAGGTAGTTAAAGCCGGAAAAGCAAATACAGCTATGGCCGATGATTTTAAAAAACTCTATGTTAAGGTTAAAGGTAGTGATGCTGGTTTTGATGAATTTGCAGCTGCAATAAGAAAAAGCTACCTGGAAACTTTAAGTAAAAAACTGACAAAAGATATGGTTAAAGAGCCTGCAGCAAACTTTACTTTGACAGATTTGGATGGCAAGCAGGTTTCACTAACTGATTATAAAGGCAAAATTGTTATTCTTGATTTTTGGGCTACATGGTGCGGTCCTTGCAAGGCCTCTTTCCCGGCCATGCAAATGGCTGTAAACAAATACAAAGATGATTCGAACGTTAAATTTTTATTCATCCACACCTGGGAAAATGCTGCCAATCCTACAGAAGATGCAACCACTTTCATCAAAAGCATGAAATATAACTTTGAGGTTTTAATGGATCTTAAAGATGTACAAACTAAAAAGAACAAAGTGGTAAGCAGTTATAATGTGGCGGGTATTCCTGCTAAATTTGTAATTGATGGCATGGGTAACATCAGATTTAAGTTAACGGGTTTTGATGGAAGCAATGAAGCTGCCGTTGATGAATTAACCATGATGATCGATATGGCGAAGACCAAATCTTAGTCAAAAATGTGCAAACCCATATCAGGATCAGAAGTTTTTCCTCCTGGCCTGATCTGAAAAATCCATATCTTAAAGAATATGTCATAAATGCAGAATTGTCCTCCTGATCCCGTCGAAAGATTTAGTTATATTCACTTTAATGTGTTTGGACGGGTTCAGGAGAACAGCATCTGAGAATAACGTCTTTACGACATTTATCATTTGAAATTGATACATTTGATTTTGTCAACAACGCTTTCGCTACTTGTTTAGATCAACAGCGTTGAATTTCATCAATTGGCAATCGAAACCGGATATTTATAACTATGCTTTTACATCTAAACTTTACCAGACCTATTTTTGGCTATGGTTGTCCTCGTCTCATGCGCTGACAGTCCCAGGATACAGAAACAAACTTTGTATGGAAGATACTTAAGATTGACATCGTAGCTTATGGCGAGAAAAATAATGGATAGCTCATTATTATGGTGTTAAGACATATTTTTCCACTAACCTTCTATTTGAGAAATAAGAATTGTACCGAGATGATGAGTTCTACCAGGAACCGAAAATAGATTAAAGCTTTCTTGACCAGACTATTATATACAAGAGAATGAGGGTAATGCTTTTTCTGATTGCTTTTTTTTATGCTGCATCGCTGTTTGCACAGACAGGCGTGGTGAAATATTTGTCTTTGCAAGAAGGATTATCAAGCCAGCAGGCAATAGATGTTGCACACGATAAACATGGTTTTATCTGGGTTGCAACCGAACTTGGATTGAACCGGTTTGCGAGTAATTCATTTAAGCAGTATTACAAGACAAAAAAAGCAGTTGGGCTGTCAGTTAACAGCAATGAAATAAATACACTTTTGTGTGATAACGACCAGCTTTTTATAGGTACCCGTGCTAGCGGGTTGAATGTACTCGATATGAAAACGAACAGGTTTTCATACTATCTTCATGATCCTAAAAATAGTCGATCTATAGCAACAAATGATATTACAGATATCATAAAGAGTAAAAGTGGCAAGTTATGGTTGTCAACCTATCATCAGGGAGTTCAGTTGTTCGATCCGTTAACTAAGGAATTTGAGTGTTTCAACAGAAAAAATATCCCTTCTCTTCCAGAAAACAGTATCTGGACTGTAGCTGAGGACAAACAAGGGTTTCTTTATTTGGGGCATGTTCACAAGGGGGTTTCAATTTTAAATACCAGAAATCGGAAAGTTGAACTACTCAATACAGAAAATACCCATGGTATGTTACCCGAAAATGAGGTGAAAGCACTGTTTTGTGATAGTAAAAACAATATCTGGATCGGGACCCGGAAAGGTTTGGCGGTTTACAACCCTTCCACAAAAAGCATCCGAAGCATTAATCTGGCTGGTCAGTCTAAAAACGCGGATGAACCGTTTGTCCATTCCATAAAGGAAATCAATGGCGCTATATGGATAGGGGCTGAGTCGTCGCAGCTATTTATCCTAGAGCCTGATTATCATCCCAATGGTGAAATCCATCAGATCCGGAAAATAACTCCGGTTTATCTGAATAGTGGCAGCAATTCCTCGGTACAAAATATTGATCGTGATGAATTTGGCAATGTTTGGTTGGCTATTTATGGAGGAGGAGCAGCTTTTTTTAGTCATATAAAACCCTTTTTCTCGGTTTTCCCGACACAGGATATTATGCACGGTTCAGCTAAGCTGGCTACCGTGACAGGAATAGTGTACGATAAAAAGCGCACTGTCTGGTTAGCTACAGCCGGAGATGGTATTTTGCAGATACAGGCCAATGGAAAAGTGATCAAAACAACCATGCGCAACAGCGGCATTGGGGATGACTTCCTGCTATCTTGCTTTGAAGATAGCCAGAACAACAAATGGTTCGGACTGCAAAAGGGAGGTGTTTCTGTTTTGAATGCAAAAACCAACAACTGGCAGAGAATAAATGCTGGGGAAAAGATGTCAGCGGTAAGGGCTATCATAGAAGATACCAATGGGAATATATGTTTTGCAGCAGAAGAAGGGTTATTTATCCATAATCCAAAGCTAGGGACATTTCGAAAAATAATTACGAACACACCTATGCTCGGAGACTATGCTCCGCGTACCATCGTTGAGGATAGCAAGGGATATATGTGGGTGGGCACATATGGACAGGGCCTTTATATATTTGACCGCAATTGGAAAATTGTTCAAAAAATTTTAAAAGGGCATGGAATTAATAGTAATACGATCAATCACCTGTTCCGTGACCGGGGAAATAATATCTGGATTGCTACCAATGAAGGTTTGGCGTTTCAAAGCATCAATAGGGAAGTAGGTAGACTTGAAAACATTATTCTGCCCGACTCAGATGCGTGGTTAACTATAGATGCCGTTGCGGAGGACAATAACAGAAACATCTGGTGCTCTACCAGATTAGGTATACTGCGATATCTGCCAAAGGAAAAGCGACTGTTGCGTTATGATGAGTCTTTCGGCCTGCCTTTGGGCGGTTTCGCCAACAATAGTACTGCTGTTGATAAACGGGGCCGTTTGTTTTTTGGAATGCCGGGTGGGAGTCTGCTATTTCGACCCGGCTGAAATCCCATTGAAGCTTCCAAGGTCGCCCATAAGAATAAGCCACCTTATGGTGTTTAATACAGGGGAAAGAGAAGCACAATCTGAAAAATACCCTAGTCTAACCGATATGATAAGCCTGGAGCACGAAGAAAACAGCTTCCGGGTAGAACTTGCGGTGATGGATTATGCGTTGAATGACATCGTCGAGTTTAGTTATAAATTACAAGGTCTGGATGATAACTGGATTTTTCTTGGTAATGAAAAGAACCTGGACTTTAGGAATATCCCCTATGGAAAGTATGAGCTTCGGATACGCACACGTCAAAAAAATGAAAACTGGTCGGCCGATTATGAGCGTTTGTTCATCACCATATCACCGCCTTATTATCTGAGCATTCCTGCGCTGGTACTCTATAGTATTCTTATTGCAGTTGTTTCCTTTATTTTGCTCTCCTTGTACGTAAAAAAAATAAATGCAGAAGCTCAGCTCCGTGTGAAGAAGCTCCAGCTCGAACAGGATGGAAAACTGCACATGGAACGGATGAACTTTTATACCAACATTACCCATGAATTAAGGACACCACTAACCCTTATTCTCGGTCCCTTGGAGGATTTGCTGCATGAAGAAAAGTTGTCCTCTAAACATAAAGACTGGGTTTTTATTGTTCAGAAGAATGCAAACCGTCTTTTTTCACTGGTCAATCAATTGCTGGAATTCAGAAAAGTTGAATCCCAGTACAAACCGCTTGTACTGGGCGAAGGCTTTTTGAGTGAACTAGTGGCCGAAACTGTTCATAAACATGCGGTGGCTAACAATAATGACCGGTTAGAGATCATTTGTAAAATTGCACAAGTGGATATCAAAACCAATTTTGATGCAGAAATTGTACAAATGATACTGGATAATTTATTGTCTAACGCCTGCAAATACACTGCATCTGGTACTGTAGAAGTTTGTTTGCGCTATGAACACGAAACTTTGAGTACATGTGCACTAATAGAAGTGAAAGATACAGGCTGTGGTATTGCGCCGGAACACCTGAATAAAATATTTGATAAGTTTTATCAGGTACCCCGGTCGGTTAGCCAGGGAACTGGTGTCGGACTTGCGCTGGTTAAGGAACTCGCGGCAATCCATCATGGGAAAATTACGGTAAAAAGCGAACTGGGAATAGGAAGTGAGTTCTGTGTCCGTTTGCTGACCAGTGCGGTGGTTATTCCGCAAAATGAACCTGTAGTTTTGCTTCCAGAGGCAACTATGCCCAGCCCCGGTGAAGGCCCGCAGCAACTTCTTTTATTGGTAGAAGACGACAGAGATCTGCGGGAATATTTAAATTCGGTGTTATGCTCAAAATTTGAGGTGATCAAAGCTGAAAATGGAATTGAAGGGCTTGAGCTCGCAAAGAGCCGTATCCCCGACATTATAATAAGCGACCTCATGATGCCTGATATGGACGGCTTTGGTTTGCTCCAGGAGCTAAAAGGAGAAAGGGAAACCAGCCATATTCCAGTAATATTGCTAACAGCCAAAGATACCGAGCCTGATAAGGAGCGTGGATATGCCCTGGGGGTTGACTCGTACTTAACCAAGCCTATCAGTCCGCAACTGCTGCACCGCCGGATTGAAAACCTGCTCAGTAAACAAAAGAGCATGTATAACAAAGTATTAGCCCAGCTCTCCACTCAGATTAAGCAGGATAGTGCAACCGAATCGATCAATAGTCCTGAACTTTGGCGAGAGAATGCATTCGTACAGGAATTTGCTAACCTGGTAGAAGAATGCATCCAGGATGAGGTAATGGATACGGCTACACTCGCCAATAAAATGAACATGAGCCAGTCTACCCTCTACAGAAAACTTAAAGGCCTTACGGGAAAAAATATCAACCAGCTTGTGCGTAAAGTGCGTATCCAGAAAGCAGCTCAATTACTGCGTTCGGGGCAGTACAATATTACCGAGGTATCCTTGATGGTAGGCATCAACAGTTCTATTTATTTCCGTCAATGCTTCAAGGAAGAATTTGGACAACTGCCCTCTGAGTATCAAAAAAAGAAGCTCTAAAGTAAACAAAAGACCGTTTTTGACGAAAAAACAAATGTAAATTGACGGATCTGTATATGTCCATCGAAGGAAGATTCTATTATGTTTGACCCCGAAACCAACTATAAACCCATCTTAAAATAAACGCAGGCAATTCATGAGCCTTTTTTATTTTGATGGTTTCCAAATGAGCGAAATAGGGTCAGGATCACTAACTATGGTGTTGATTCACTTTTACAGAGCAATAATTACGCATTACGGAAAGGGTAAATATTTGGCGTCAGCTATTCATTACACTTAAAAACCAAATATTAAAATGAGAATTCTGAAGATTTTATTTATCTGCGTGATGATATGGGGAGTACCTACATATTCATTTGCACAACGTAAGATTTCAGGGCAGGTATTTAGCGAGAAAAATGAACCCCTAACGGGAGTCACCGTTTTTGTTGAAGGCAAGCCCACTGAAATCACCACCACAGACCAAAACGGCCGTTTCCAAATCCAGACAAGCAAAACAGCATTGGTATTCACCTACATAGGCTACAAAAACCAGCGTGTGCTTTTGGGTGAAAAGAGTGAACTCAACGTTATTCTTGAAAGTGACAACAAGGATCTGGATGAAGTAGTAGTGGTGGGCTATGGTAAGCAATCCAAACGCAATATTACCGGTGCTGTAAGTAACATCAAATCGGAAGATATCGTAAGGACTTCCTCCACAACAGCTGCAGGAGCATTGGCTGGTAAAGTACAGGGTATTTCGGTAAGGGCAAAAGATGCCCGTCCGGGAAGAGGTGCCGCCATTGAAATCCGTAACATGGGAAATCCATTATATGTAATCGACGGCGTAGCCTACGGCGGACAGACCGGAACAGATTGGGTTGGAACTCAAAATGCATCAGGAGCCGACATATTTAATGCACTGAATTTAGAGGATATTGAAAGTATTTCCATCCTTAAAGATGCGGCAGCAGCTGTATACGGTTTCCGTGCAGCAAGAGGGGTAGTCTTAATTACAACGAAGAAAGGTAGCAAAAACGAAACTGCGAAAATAAACATCAATGGATATCAGGGCTGGCAAAATATAACACGCTTCCCAACAATGGCCAATGCTGCCCAGTATACCAGGGGTTTAGTGGAGGCTGCCCAGAATGAGAACAGAAATCCCAGGTCTGTCTATACCCCTGCAGAACTTGCAAAATGGCAGGCAGGAACAGAACCAGGGTACCAAAATAACGATTATTATGACATGGTAATCCGCAAAAATATTCCACAGCGTTATATCAATGCGAATGTTACCGGAGGGTCAAAGAATTCGAACTATTTCCTTTCTGTAGGCAATCTGGATCAGGATGCGATGATCAAAGATTTTTCTTACAAACGAACAAATCTGCAGGCCAACATAGAAGCTACTATTCTGGAAGGTTTAACTGTTGGAGCACAAATTTCGGGCCGACAGGAAACAACAAAAGATGTAGGACTACCGGGAGGAGATGGTTATTTCTCTTCTATACTCGCTATTTTCAGAAACAGACCAACAGTCCCTGCTTACGCCAATGGGAATCCGGCATATCCTAACCATGTGAACGACTTTGCCTATAATCCAGCCCTGTTTAGCAGAGATATTGTAGGTTATAAAGATAATAAATATATCAGCGGCAACGTCAATCTTACCACATCATACAAAACCAAATTTGGTTTGTCAGCAAAAGGAACAGTATCCTATAACTATACCAATAATAAATTTGATGGTTTCCAGTATACTTATGATGTTTACCGATTTGAAAACAACAACTATAACCGTACCGGTGGTAGCGATGCCGGCTGGAGATATAAAACCGACCGTGTAGCGGTATCAAGATTTGCACAGTTCCAGTTAGATTATACGAAACAGATAGGCGACCATAACTTTTCGGCCACGATAGGTTATGAAAAATCAGATTGGGACAGAACTTATTCTGCATTAGGTTCAAACCCTACCAATAACTATATTCCATTAATGAAATTAGCTGAGCTGAATAGTCTTGGCGATGACTGGTCATACGAAGCCAGGGCTGGTTATATTGGTCGTTTTAATTACAATTACAAAGGCAAATACTTACTTGAAGTCCTTGGTCGTTACGATGGTTCATATTTATATTACAAAGGGAAGGAATGGGGGCTCTTTCCAGGTGCGAGTTTAGGTTGGCGTATTTCTGATGAGTCATTTTTTAAACCGCTTAAAGGTGTTGTAAATGAAATGAAAATCAGGGCATCAATCGGTCAAACAGGACTGGAAGAAGGTGTAGGTATGCACGGTTATTTAGCCGGCTATAACTTCGGCTCAGGAGATGCGGTACTTAACGGAACTTATTATCCGGGCATTCAGCCCAAGTCTCTTCCGGTAAGAAACCTTTCCTGGGTAAAAAACACCAACTATAACGTTGGTCTGGATTTGGGATTATTCGACAACAAATTGACCATCACAGCAGATGCATTTAAAATTATACGTACTGGCTACCCTGCACAGCGGTACGATGTATTGCTACCTAGCGAAATCGGATACGGATTACCAAATGAAAATCTGAATAAAAATGGATACTATGGCGTAGAGGGTATTGCAACTTATACCAGTAAGATAGGCGAATTGAATTATGTGGTGAGCGGTAATTTTACATTCTCACGTTATAGAGCTATCGAGTCATATAAACCACGTTTCAGCAATTCGTTGAATGAGTATAGAAACTCAGCAGAAGACCGCTGGGGTGGCGTTTGGTGGGGCTACCAGGTAGTTGGCCGTTTCGAATCGGAAGAACAGATTCGAAACTACGCGATAAACAACGATGGAAACAATAACAGAACGCAATTACCAGGCGATTTTATTTACAAAGATGTGAACGGCGATGGGGTGATTAACGGAATGGATGAACGTCCTATCGGTTATCCTACCGGATGGGCACCAATGATGACCTTTGGGGGGCAGAATTGGACTGAGTTATAAAGGAATAGACCTGAATGTAGATTTTGCAGGAGGTGCAATGCAATCATGGAACCAGGATTATGAGTTAAGAAACGCTTTTCATGGTGGTGGTAACTCACCGGCATATTTGCTGGAAGACAGGTGGCACCGGGCAGATCCCTACAATCCAAACAGTGAGTGGATTTCGGGTTACTATCCAGCCATTCGTAACGGAAATACTGGGCCAAATAGCAGAAACAGTGATTTCTGGTTAACCAATGTAAGATACCTGCGCGTTAGAAATTTAGAGCTGGCTTATACTTTGCCACAAAAGATTTCACAGAAGATTAAAGCACAAAAAATCCGTGTATATGTTAATGGCTCCAATCTGATCTCTTTTGACAATGTAAAAGACTTCCAGATCGATCCTGAAATTGAGGCTGCAGCAGCTGTTGTTTATCCTCAGCAAAAAGTTTTTATGGCTGGTTTCAATATAACGTTTTAAACAAGGACACCTTAAAATTGAGTAAAATGAAAAAAAATTATATATCTATCACTTTGCTGGCTTGCCTGATCATGAGCAGCTGTAAGCATGAAGACTGGTTTGACCGTGAATCAAAAAGCACGATCACTGATGAACAGTTATGGAATGATCCCAAATTACTGACCTCTTTGTTGGCCAATTATTATAACAGGTTACCTTCTCTACATGGTGTTTTTAATACCGGCGGGATGACTGAACTTGATGATGCCATGTGGTCAGGCCACCGTGACCAGAACTGGAGGAACGATTTTCAGTTCGGGGATGATTATGGGCGCTATTGGGACTATGGATTGATCAGGGATATTAACCTGTCTCTTGAAAATCTGGAAACGCAGAGCGTAAAGTTAACTGCAGACCAAAAACGCTTATTCAGAGCTGAATTTCGTTTTATGAGGGCATTTGTTTATTTTGAAATGGTAAAACGTATGGGTGGGGTACCGATTGTAGAAAAACAACTGATCTACGATTTTAGTGGCGACCCTACACCGCTTCAGGTTCCCCGTGCAAAAGAGCACGAAGTTTACGACTTCATCTATCGTGAACTGGAGGCAATTAAAGAAGACCTGGCACAAAACAACAGTAGCAAAACCAGATCAAATAAATATACCGCCCTTGCATTGGAAAGCAGAGCCATGCTTTACGCCGGATCAATTGCCAAATACAACAGTTTAATGGCCACCCCAATATCAACCCCTGGTGGCGAGGTTGGTATTCCAGCAGCAATGGCTACTGATTATTACAATAAATCATTAACCGCATCTAAGGAAATCATCAGCGGTCCATATTCACTTTTTAATGAGAATCCAGATAAAGGCGCTAATTTTTATGACATGCTGAACAAGAAAACGGGAAGTGAAGTTATTTTTGCTAAAGATTTTGCGCCCAGTGTTAAAGTACACCGTTTTGCCTATGATAATATTATCAAAAGCATGACAGAAGACAATGAATCTTCATCGACCATCTCACCATCACTGAGCTTTGTAGAAAGTTTCAACTATTTAGATGGATCTAAAGGTACGCTTCGTGACAAAGATGCAGCTGGTAACTACATTACCTATACAGGTATGATGGATATTTTTGCAGGTAAGGATGCCCGTTTATTTGGAACGGTAATTTACCCTGGTACAAACTTCAAAAATAATCCAGTAAGAATACAGGCAGGTGTTGCGGTTTGGAACAATGGAACCTATCAGCTAACTACTTCAGCAGAATTGGGTAAAAACTATACCGATGGGCAGCTTTGGACTGGATTTGACGGACCAAAAGATGATGCCATGGATGTAAGTAATACCGGATTTTACATCCGGAAATTTGTAAGTGACGCTTCGGCAGCAAGTACAAGGGGTACCGGTGCATCAAACTGGTGGCCATGGTTTCGTTTAGGGGAAATTTACCTTAATGCCGCAGAGGCGGCCTTTGAACTGGGGAGACCTGAAGGCCTTGGATATGTTAATTCGATAAGGGCCCGTGCCGGATTTCCTGCAAATAGCCTTGGTGCACTAACGACAGATATTATCCGTAATGAGCGGCGTGTAGAACTTGCTTTTGAAGATCATCGTTATTTTGATCTAAAAAGATGGCGTATCGCGCATATTGTTTGGGACGGTTCTGAAAATGATCCCAATGCAGTGGTTAGGGGACTTTACGGATACAGAGTGGTAAGACCAGGGCATCCTGATAATGGCAAATATATTTATGAACGCATCAGGCCAAGCCGTTTCCGCAGGGCAAGATTTTTCCGACTGGCCAATTATTATTCTTCAATCGCTCAGGATGTGTTAAACAACAATCCAAAAATTGTCAGAAATCCATTCAACTAATTTTTATGAATATGAAATTTAAATTCTTAATGATATTTGCTGCAACAACTAGTATATTGCTGGCAGGCTGTGAATATGATAATTTTGAGGCCCCTGAAGTAACCCTTGCAGGAAAAGTGGTTTATCAGGGAAGAGTGGTTGGCGTACGTAACAACGGCCCTCAGTTAGAGTTGTGGCAGGATGGTTATCCACTTAAATCACCCATTACGGTATATCTTAATCAGGATGGAACTTTTTCGGCAAAACTGTTTGATGGCCAGTACAAGTTGGTACGCAGAGCGGATGCACCCTGGTTGCAGCAGGCTACAGATACGGTAAGGATAGAGGTAAAGGGGGATACCAATCTTGATGTTCCTGTTACGCCTTATTTTACCATCACAGGTGAGTCTTTTCAAAAATCCGGAGATAACATCATTGCAAAGCTGGTGGTTAATAAAGTAGTGCAAACTGCAAATCTGGAGTTTGTACGGCTCTATCTTGGAAAATCGATTTTGACCGATCAGGTACAACGTGAAGTTCGGGTAGACGCGAACATAAGCAGTGTTGTGCTTGGCCAACAGATTGAAATATCTTCAGGAGCGTTGCCCGATAATTTGAAATCGTTGGATTATGTATATGCCAGATTGGGGGTTAAATCTACCGCTGCAGGAGAATATTACTATACCCAGGTACAAAAAATAGCTTTAAAATAATAGCAGAAAGGGTGCGGGTTCTCTTAACCGCACCCTATTTAATTCATACAGAACCTTAAAAAAATCTAGCCATCAAAAATGAAAAGTCTTCGATGTCAACGCCTGATTCTCCTTGCTTTATTACATATAGCTTTTATCGGAAACTTATCCGGTCAGGACTATAAATCTGGTCCGGCAGAAAAAGATTTTGCAGGATACCTGTTTACCTACTTTAAGGGTAATGCAGTGCAGGATGAGGCGGTCTGCTTTGCCATCAGTACCGATGGATACAATTACCGTGCGTTAAATAATAACCAGCCTGTTCTGGATTCAAAAATTATCAGTTCTACCGGAGGTGTACGCGACCCGCACATCCTTCGTGCGCAGGATGGGAAATCTTTTTACATGGTACTCACCGATATGACCTCCTCCAAAGGATGGGATTCCAATCGGGCATTGATTATGATGAAATCGGATGACCTGTTGAACTGGAAACATACTGTGATCAACATACAGAAACGTTTTAAAGGAAATGAAAATTTAAAACGGGTTTGGGCTCCTCAGACCATTTACGATCCGGCAAAAGGAAAATACTTGGTCTATTTGTCGATGCAGCATGGCACTGGTCCGGATATCATTTACTATGCTTATGCCAATAATGATTTTACCGATTTTGAATCTGAACCTGCCATACTGTTTCATCCGAAAAATGGCAAATCCTGCATTGATGGCGATATCATCAACAAAAACGGGTTGTTTTACCTGTTTTATAAAACCGAAGGCAATGGAAATGGGATAAAACTTGCACTTACTGATTCACTGGTTTCAGGGAAATGGATTGAGCAGGCAGGATATAAACAGCAGACAACAGACGCTGTAGAAGGTTCGGGTATATTCAAATTAAACGGCTCGGAAAAATACATACTGATGTACGATGTTTATGGCAAAGGAAAGTATCAGTTTTGCGAAAGTTATGATCTGGACAAATTCAAAGTGATTGACCACGAGGTGAAAATGGATTTTCATCCACGGCACGGAACGATTATCCCTTTATCCCGTAAAGAATTAACTGCACTTACTACCCGATGGGGCGTGCCTCAAGGCATGGAGTTGAAACTAAAAAAGAATCCTTTACTGGATGGCTTTTATGCAGATCCGGATGTGTTATATTCCAATAAAACTAAGAAATATTATATCTATCCAACCAGTGATGGCTTCGACGGTTGGGGAGGTACTTATTTTAAAACTTTTTCTTCTACAGATCTGGTTAACTGGAAAGATGAAGGCGTTATTCTTGATCTGAAAAAAGATGTTACCTGGGGCAAACGCAATGCATGGGCTCCCACTATCGCAGAGAAAAAGATAAAAGGTAATTACAAATATTACTATTATTTTACAGCAGCACAAAAAATCGGTGTAGCTGTATCAGATCTCCCGACAGGCCCGTTTATGGATTCTGGAAAACCGCTGATTAATTTTAAACCTGAGGGGATAAAAGGCGGACAGGAGATTGATCCAGCTGTGTTTACCGACCCTAAAACAGGTGCAAGTTATTTATATTGGGGAAATGGATACCTCGCGGTAGCTGAGCTGAATAAAGATATGGTATCCCTAAAAGCCAATACAACCAAAGTCCTCCAAACGGATAAAACTTTTAGAGAAGGTACCTATGTATTTTACCGTAAGGGAACTTATTATTTCTTATGGTCTGATGAGGATACTAGAAGTGAGAATTATCGCGTACGTTATGGTACATCAAGTTCTCCCACAGGACCTATTAAGATTTCAGAAAATAACCTGATTCTTCAAAAAGACCCATCCAGGGGTATTTACGGAACGGGCCATAATTCGGTGTTACAAATTCCGGGAAAAGATGAGTGGTATATTGTTTACCATAGATTTAGTTATCCCGATGGAATAAAAATGGGCGATGCGGCAGGCTTTAATCGCGAGGTTTGCATTGACCGGATGTATTTTGACGAACAGGGAAATATTGTGCCTGTAAAACCTACGCACTAAAATAAAGAGAATGATCCGATCGATTAAATATTCAATTTTTGTACTGGTTATATATTTATTTAACCCGTCAAACCTTTTTAGCCAGCCTGGATTCGGATAAGAAACATCTTTCTTAAAAGGAAAGGATGTTTTTCCGCTTATTACCATTTCTCCTTTTTTGATCATACTGAATTCGTTTGCTCCGGCATTAACCAAGCTATAATTGACAAATGAACCATAAGTGATCGGATCTTTTAACATAGCCTTACCGTTAAGGTTAACGGTGTAGTCTGGTGATCCTGGTGAGGCATGTAAAACGGCAACGCTCGCACAGCTTACAGGGGAGACTTTTGCATCTTTTTTACATGAAGTAAAACTTAATGCAATCAGCGCCAAAGATGCTAATGTTCCTGAAATGATGTTTTTGTTTCAAAGTGTTCATGATTTTTTTTTCAGATTATTTATGTGTAATTGAATCTTGTTATCTGTTATAACGGGATGGGCAGATCAAAGGCAACAGTGAAGAGTAAATATTTTATTCTTATAAAAACACATGTGGTGCTGCTGTCAAAATGGATAAATAAGGTAGGTCGTTAAGAAAAGGCGTATTTGTCTGCTTGCTTAAGGTTTTCTATAAATTATACAGTCAGTGTCCTGATTAGTAAGATCTAGGGCTACTGTTAAACCAGGCTTTTGGCCAGATTGTAATAAAACCTGGTCTTAGTCTACAAGAAGAAATCGACGGTTCGCAATGATCTTCTATTCTAGGGTGTCTGTACGGCCGATTAAAGAGATGCTGATGATGGTTCAAGGGTACCTAATTAATCTAATGAGCTTCCAAAGCTTAATACGAATGCTTTTTAAATTGAAAAACTATCGGGTTAAATTCCTTTACCTCCAAAGTGGGGAAGAAACCACTTTTGCCAAAATACACCTTATCGATAAGGAAGAAAATCGGTGCTTAAAAGCCTCACAAGTGTTACTGGAAAGGATCTGGACAAGTTTGCTCAATCGCAGTGTTATTTCGAAAATATCTAGCAGCTAAGGCTGTACCTCTCCTCTTCAGTATAAACGCTAATTTACTCCCATTCATTCAAGATCACAATGAACCTCCAGATACCAGTATTGATTGATCAATAATGGTTTGCGCTAGGAACTCCTGCAATGCATTTTATCATCCTGGCAAAAGCTAATTACCCAATTTGAACCCATTTGTTTCAGCATAGGTAATTTCCGGATAGAAAAGCTGAGGAATCACCCTAGCACTGATTGCGATAACGCCAATATCTTCTGGAACTTTAAGCCCTTTTCTCTGTAGGGCCTTCATTGCCCCGGCTAGCATTTCATCACTTAAAAAATGGCAAAATCCTTTTTAACAGGATAGAAAGCCCGTTTAGTACACTAAGTTCCCCTTCTTGAGAACTTTTTGCATGTATGATTCTCATTTCGATATCGGCATTTCCTTTAAAAAGAACCTCAGTAAACTTCGACAGGCGAACGTGGATGATAGACATATTCCGATCACCAAGGCCATTATTTCGCTTTTAAATAGACAAAGAAAAAATGACGGGCAGTTAGATCAATAAATACAATACATGCTTACATGTACTACATTTTTAGTAATTTAACAAAGTTGTATTCCAGAATATGAGTTATGAGATACATAAAAACCTATTTGATTTTTTCATTTGCAACCGCTTCAATAATCCTTTTTGGGCAAATACCAAAAGTTAATGCACCGGGTCAGGGCACAGAATCACCATTTGCAGCCATCAGGAACGGTGCATGGTGGAAAGAAGCTATCATTTACCAGATTTATCCCCGAAGTTTTAAAGATAGCAGTGATGATGGTATTGGCAATCCGAACGGAATTATTGCCAAACTGAATTACATTAAATTCCCGGCACATTCCCTAGTCTAGATAAATACAATATATTCTCAACTAACTAAAACTAAACATCATGAACAAGAGCAGAAAAAACAAATCCCCCTAGTTTAACCGATCACCTTTATATGGTCAATTAAATTTTTCTAACCAAAAATAAATCAACGATGAATATTACTTTACCAAAAAGCAATTGGGCTGTTTTATCCAACAAACAGAAATTGTATTTTTTGCAGAAACTTATGATGATAAGTTGCTGCATGCTGCTGCTCAGCGCACCAGCTTTTGCACAAAGTGTAATTAAGGGCACTGTGCTCGACAGCGATAAATTGCCAATGGCCGGTGTAACCATTCAAGTGAAACCAGGTACCGCAAAAGCACAGACAGATGCTGAGGGAAAATATGCCATTACTGTTCCCTCAGGCTCCACACAGCTCGTTTTCAGCTTTGTCGGTATGGAAACACAAACTGTAAGCATTAATAACCAAACGGTAATCAATATCACTATGGCATCCTTAAATAATCTGGAAGCAGTAGTTGTTATAGGTTACGCTTCAGTAAGGAAAAGCGATTTAACCGGTGCGGCTACAACTGTTTCGGCAAAGGATTTTAACAAAGGACCTTTAAACGCTCCGGATCAGTTAATTCAGGGCAAAGTTGCCGGTGTACAAATGATCAATAACAGCGGTCAGCCAGGTGGTGCCTCAACAGTACGCATCAGGGGGAATTCTGCTATAACCGGTACCGGACAGCCGCTGTATGTGGTAGATGGTGTCGCATTGGATGGAAGGTCGGCCAGACCATCAACCAATGCCGGTGTTGCAGGTTTAACTGCCAGTGCAGGTACCGGAACCACTCCTGATGGAAATCCTTTAAACTTTATAAACCCTGCCGATATCGAATCGATGGAAATCTTAAAAGATGCATCGGCAACGGCAATTTATGGTTCACGTGCAGCTTATGGCGTAGTGCTGATTACCACTAAAAGAGGAAAATCGGGAGAAACTAAAATTGATATCAGCGCATCAGCAGGTGTAGGCAGTATTGCCAGAAAGGTAGATGTTTTAAGCGGGGATGAATACCGGGCAGCCTTGAAAAAATACAACCTCACCACTGGTGATTTCGGCAATAGTGTGGATGCATTGGATGCCATTACGCGTACGGCTTACAACCAGAATTATGCTGTTGGCATCAGCGGTGGCAGCAACGGAAATACTTTCCGTGCCTCTCTGGGCTATCAGGATCAGCAGGGGATTATCAAATCGACCGATTTTAAAAAGTACAGCGCGGGCTTTAATGGTAATTTTAAATTTCTGAACAGTAAAAAACTAGGATTGGATGTTAACATGATCAGCAACCAGTACTTAGAGAATATTGCTCCTATTACCACCGATGCAGGCTTTACTGGCAGTTTGATCAGCCAGGCCTTGTCATGGAACCCAACACAGTCATTTTATAAACCCGATGGCAGTTTATTTATAGATTATGGCTCAACAACCATTAATCCACTTGCTGCTCTTGCCGCAAACAACGATAAGACCAAAGTATCTACCATTTTGGGCAGTGTTTCTCCTTATTACAAAATTACACCTTGGCTGGAATATAGAATGTTGGCAGGTGTAAATTACAGCAGCGGGATCAGAAGAGCGTCGACAAGGAGTTTCCTTAATTTACAGGGCATACAGCCCGACGGTAATTTTCTTGGCGGTTTTGCCAGTTATTCAACGACCGAACTCATTACCCAACAGTTTACCAACACCTTAAATTTTAACAAAGAAGTTGTAAGCAAGCTTAATCTGAATGCCATCATCGGCTATGAATATTCTAGTTTCATCAATAAAGGAACGATCAATACCGCTACTGGTTTTGGCGATATCGATGCGGATTATACCGATGCCTTCCAGACTACCGCTCCTGCAAACCGTATATTCGCAGCTTTTAACAATCCAACAACAGAATTACAGTCTTACTTTGCAAGGGCGATCTTCAATTACGACAGCAAGTATATTTTAACAGCTACCTTCAGGGCAGACGGTTCAACCAAATTCGGAAAGTCGAACCGATATGGTTATTTTCCATCATTTGCTGCTGCCTGGGATATCAAAAAAGAAGCATTTCTTAGCGATGCTGTCTGGATAGATCAACTAAAGCTAAGGGTTGGTTATGGCAAAACCGGTAACCAGGATTTTCCATCGGGATCTGCACAGCAGCGTTATGATTTCGGCAATACCAACGGACAGCCTACTTTAATAGCCATCAACAATGCAAACCCGAACCTGAAGTGGCAATCTGACAAACAGACAAATATTGGGGCTGATTTTGGTTTTTTAGGAAACAAGCTTACGGGATCTATCGATTATTTTAACAAAACCACTAACGATTTGCTATTTCCACAGATTTCGTTCGTACCTGCGGTCGGCGGCAATGTACCTACATGGGTAAATCTACCAGGGCAGATTATCAACAAAGGGCTGGAGCTAACATTGAATGGAACGATCATCGAAAACGATAACGTATCATGGTCTTTGGGAGGTAATGCAACCTTCATTAAAAATAAAGTCCAGAACATATCGGGGATCATCAAAACCGGATCGCTGAATGGTCAGGGATTAAGTGGAGTTACCACCGAGGTGATCCAAAATGGCCTGCCACTATTTGCTATGGTTACCAGACAATATAATGGTTTGGATGCCAGTGGATTTTCTATATACACCGATGATGGTTTTACCAATTATTATGTGGGCAACCCAAACCCAAAGGTAATTTTGGGCTTAAGTACAAATGTAAGGTATAAGAAATTTTCGTTTTCGGCCAATTTCAATGGTGCATTCGGACAGAGCATTTACAACAACACAGCAAACTCAGTACTGGCCATCTCAAATTTAGGTACACGTAATATTTCATCCGCGCTGGTTAACCTTCCAATAGCAGAATCCCTTGCCAACCCTATAGCAGCATCGTCAAGGTATATCGAAAAAGGAGACTATGTAAAACTGGCCAATGCAACCATCAGTTATAACTTTGGTAACATCGGCACCTCGATCAAATCCTTAAACCTCTACGTTAACGGCCAGAACCTTTTTGTAATTACCAATTACACCGGTTTCGATCCGGAGGTAAATGTAAACAAAAGTGTAAGCGGTGTGCCGTCTGCAGGTATAGATTATACTGCTTATCCCACCGCCAGGACTTTCAACTTTGGTGTTAATTTTTCTCTTTAATTTTTTAATTGTAAGCACATGAAAAATAAATGTATTATCAGTTTTGTAGTGGTTGCCCTGGGTTTATCGGGCTGTACCAAACTAAACGAAGACCTGAATGGTCAGGTAGGCAATTCGGGGGTAACATCAGGAAATGTTGCCAGTGTTTTGGGCGCGAGTTATGCGGCCATGGTTGGTCCCTATCAGGCCCCATGGAACTGGTCTGCCCTGCAGGAAGTAACCTCAGATGAGACCATTGTACCCACACGGGCAGGCGATTGGGATGACAACGGTGCCTGGCGTGCGCTGCACCTGCATAAATGGGCACCAGACCATTCCAGGATATCGGACGTATTTAGGGACTTAAACAGTATCAGTTATGTTGCAACAAGCGTTTTGGGTAGCAGTCCAACTCCAAGCCAGGCAGCACAGGCCCGTTTCTTACGTGCATTCGCCCAGTTTTCCATATTGGATGGCTGGGGACAGGTGCCTTACCGGGATGCAGGTGAAGACGTAACCAAGCCATCAAGGGTTAGAAATGCGGCTGATGAGTTGAGTTATCTGATCAGTGAGCTGACGGCAATTATCCCGGATTTGCCTACCGGACCTGCAAATATTGCAAACAAGAATGCCGCCAGAACACTTCTGATGAAAGTATACCTGAACAAGGGCGCATTTTTAAACCGCACTGCACCAACTTTTGATGCTGCTGATATGGCAAAAGTAATATCGCTCGCCGACGAAATTGCTACAGGAGGTTATACACTGACGGCAGGTTACTTCGATAATTTTGCACCCACCAATGATATTTTATCGAAAGAAAATATATTTACCGCACAAAATATCGCAGGTTCTTCAGGAAGCGACCTGGATGGGATGTGGAAATGCACCACACACTATAATCAGAACCCGAACGGCTATAACGGCTTTTCTACACTATCTAACTTTTATAATAAATTTGAAGCGACCGATACAAGAAGGGGTGGGAATTATACCGGGCAAACCAACGTCTCTGGAATCAGGGTAGGTTTTTTGGTAGGCCAACAATTTGATCAGAACGGTACTGCACTGAAAGACAGAAAAGGAAATCCTTTAGCCTTTACGCCTGAGGTAAGCATTATAGAACGTGATCCCAACCACCTGGAAGTTGCCGGCATAAGGGTGATCAAATATCCTATTGATTATGCCAATACCGGATCGAAAAAACCGGATAATGATTGGGTTTATTTCCGCTATGCTGACGTATTATTAATGAAAGCAGAAGCACAGTTGCGCACCTCGCAGGCGGCACAGGCGCTCATTACCGTTAATCTGATCAGAACCACAAGAGGCGCTTCGGCATTTACGAGCCTAACCTTAGACAATCTCCTTGATGAAAGGGGAAGGGAACTTTATTGGGAAGGCTTCAGGAGACAGGATCTGATCCGCTTCGGGAAATTCCTGGCCGCATGGCAGGAAAAACCTGCAAGTGAGGCCAAGTACCTATTGTTCCCTATTCCTGACAACCAACTTGGAAACCAGAACCTTATTCAAAATCCAGGGTATTAAATTTTATATTTTTCTTGCAGATAAGCCCGATATTAATCGGGCTTATCTGCTTTTATCCTACCCCCCTCACTGGCGTAAGTCTTAGCGCATAAGACAGTGGGCTGGATGAATGTGCATTTACGATATTTAACTATTAAATTTTCTATTGAAAGAATTTGTTAATTTAACGAAAGCACAGAAATATAGGTTAACTTCTGTATCTTTAATTAAAATAGTCTTACTTTCTTTACCATTAAACACTGTTATTGTGGTTTCTGCATCGGTAGCACCAGGTTTTGGATAATAGGTCTACACATCATACTTTCCCTGATTACCTTTGAGCGGAAATTCTCTATACTAACGCACAACACGATTTGCTCTAACCAGATGAGCAGGTTTTCCGCTGAAGCATTTTGGAGAACGGCATTTCCTTTTTTGCCGATGGCTGGTCACCTTGGATTCAAGAGCGGAAAGGGCAAATTGTAGCAGTAATTTTAACATTTTTTTGCAAGATAATAGAACTGAAGGTATATAACTCTTTGGTATTTGAGCAAGTCAATCGGACATATTATTTTCAATAGGTCTATAGGCATGGAATTGCAATTTTATTGACTTGGTCACAGAGCTGCCGAATGTGTTCGCAAAATTGACATAATCAATACGTTAGTATTGAATTAAAAACAATTTGGATAAGATTTGTATTTCAATTATGTCAACAAACAACAATTATTTAAAGGTAAGGATATGAGCCAGAATATGGAATGGGCAAGTTAAAATCTCAAAAGGTTTTTGACCTGGAGTATTTCTTTGAAGTTGCACCCGACTTGTTGTGCGTTGTGGGATTTGATGGGTATTTCAAAAAAATCAACCCGGCGGTTTGCAATGTGCTTGGTTATACGGAGGATGAACTATTTGCTTCGCCGATAAACGATTTTATCCATCATGATGATAGGGAACGGACGGCAGAAAAAGGGGCTGCGCTTTTGGAAGGGCGTTCGTTGCTTAACTTTGAGAACAGGTACGTTGCCAAGGATGGTAGCGTGATATGGCTGAGCTGGACATCGGTACCGATCAAAAGGGACAACTTGGTCTTTGCTATTGCAAAGGATATTACCTACCGCAGGCAGTTGGAAGAATATGAACGGATTTCTTCCATCCTCGGTATGATCAATGATGACCATCATAATCGTTTCAAACAGCATAGGCCTGCTGTAAACAGGACTTTTGTTGCATTTAAGGCAGATGATGGACAGAAGATGATTGAAGAGCCTTCCCAGTCGGACCAGTTCTGGCTTAACAGCCTGGAAACTATTGTTCGCCAGAATGCTGCGAAAACTGAACTTAATCTCGATCTGATCAGCGATGCTTTGGCGATTAGCCAGCGGCAGCTTTTTCGAAGGGTGCACAGTATATTGGGCATTACGCCAAATAAGCTGGTAAGGATCATCCGTTTGCAACTGGCATGGGAGGCGATTGCGTCAGGTAAATACCGCTCAGTCAAGGAAATAGCAAGTATAGCAGGCTACAGTTCCAGAGGTCATTTTAACAGGCTTTTCTACGAGGTTTATGGCATCCGGGTTGCCGAATTATTATAAGTGGTTGGACGTTGGCACTGAAATTTTGATAAACATTATGTAACCATATAACTATCCAAATGGCTAAACGTATATTAGTGATCGATGATGATGAGGATATCCTTTCTATTTTAGATATTCTTTTTGCAGAAGAGGGATATGAGGTTGTGCTTCAAAATACGGGCACCACTGCTGATCAGGTGAAGCTAATTGGTCCCGACCTCATTCTTTTGGATGTAAGGATTGTTGGATTTTCCAAAACCGGGGATGAAATTTGTGCGGAAATTAAGCGTGAGCTGGAGCTTAACGATATTCCGGTGCTACTGGTCTCTGCTGAGCATGATGTCCATCAGCGGGCAAGCACATGTGGGGCAAATGGTTATGTGAACAAACCATTTGACATCAATAAACTTCTTGAAAAAGTGAAAGAATTCATAACTTAGTACTATAAAGTGCTATTATGTCTGAAACACATGGAAAATCCCGCTCCTGGAAGAAAATTAACCTTGGCTCCGATAAGCTTAAAGTTTTTTTTATCAAGCATCTTGACCGTATATATGGTGCTAAGCTCCATTTGGTATCTAAACTGCCAACTCTAGCAAACGAAGTAGAGTTTGCCGATCTAAAGAATGCAATTAATGAGACTGTTGCGGATGTAGAAAAACAGATCGCAAGGATGGAAGTCATCTACTCGCTACTGGACGCTGAAGTTTCCAGGGGAAGTACTCACGGATTAATCGGCCTTATTCAAGATGCTTTCGAAGCAATTAATGAACAGATTGGCGAACCTGAACTCCGTGACCTATCAATTATTTTCTATCTGCAAAACATTGAAAGTGTTGAAATGGCGTCCTTTCAGATTCTACAGATGGCGGCTGTTAAACTCAAAAATAAGCATATTAACCAGCTCTTAAAAGAAAATTACGATGAGGCCAAGGCAGACCGTACTTTGCTGTTACTAATCTCCTCGAAATACATAACCAATTAATGCAGATCGTACGCCCATCAACTCCCTTCGTGTTTACTAAAATCTTGTTTACATCTTGTGAGAAGGCACCAGTTAATAAATTTCTAATGAGAATAATTTGTTAATTTAATTAGAGCACAACCCTCACTGCTCATTCTTAGTGCATAGGGCAAGCGGGCAGGATGAATGTGTATCTACGATATTTAAATAATAAAATTTAATGAAACCACAAGTCTGGCCATTGTTCAGAGCCGGGGCACTATAATGCGCTAGATAGGACCATATCTTAAGAATTCAAGGAGTTAAACAATAAAGGTCTGTTATCTGTTATCAGAAAAATTAAAAACTCATGCCGGAATAGTTGATAAAAAGACTGGAAGCTTCAAAGTCGCGATAGTCAATCTGCATCTCAGCACCTTTCATTAAAACCATCCTTTCTTTAGCATTGTTATCATATTATCATTTACCAAAGAAAGGAACAATTATGCCAAGAGGAACAAAAGTGGAAAGGAATTCGGTATCGAATCAGCCACACGAACTTAAATACGAAGCTGAAAAACTAGGTGTGAAAACATCGGACATTAGGGATGCTAAAAAAGATGGTTCGAATCAGCGGAAGGAGATTGAGAAAAAGACAAAAGGTTAAAAAGCAGTTATAACAATATCCGGCTGTTGTATTTAAATACAAGCCTTTGTTGAAATGAGCGGGGAAAGATCAGAAATGGTCATTCCCCGTTTTTTTGGTGCACCCGCAGGTGACCTTTTGAATAATCTAGCCAAGTATAGCGGTATAATTATTTTGCTTCGTTACCCTGTTTCCAATTGGTGAGCATCACATTCAGGCCCACTAAAGCTGTTAAGGCAATATTAAACATCAGTTCTTTTTTCGATTTACGAAATGGTCTGAAAAAGCTTTGCAATGCAAATTGACCAACATTTAACAGATCAATTTTACCGTGTGTATTAAATGGGATCAACCCTTTCACAGCCAGGGGTTGCCTGGTTAAAGCAATATAAGGTAATAAAATCAATGCTTCAGCTGCAAAGGTGCGCTTTGTTTTTTTGTTCAAGCTAAGTAAGGATGGTAAAACCAGTAAGCTTGCGACAAGTGCATAGTCAATTAACGCATGGCCTTTAGCGGATATTGGTTTGCCTATCGGGTGATTTGCATGGACAGGCCGTTCACCCTTATCAACAGTGAAAGCGGCCGGGGTACCTGCCTTGTCTCTTTCTGGCGCCGGATTATCTTTGGCGCTTTGTTGCATCTGTTCAAGCTGATCGGTCTCCTTGGCACCTTTTACAATATCCAGATCATCCTCACGAAATTGCTTTTTTGAGGTAGGCGACACCCTTTGGTTTTGTGAATTTTCCATCTTCTTTTAGTTTAGTCAGTTGCATCTGATTCTCTGGCCTGCTCCAGTTCTTCATTATCTTCAGCTATTACATCGGTATCCAGATCTCCGTCATCAAGACCGCTGCCGGGTTCTTCCTGATCCTGGCCTTTAGAAATGTCTGTTTCTGCGTCCTGATCCCTTGAAGCGCCTTGGTTAGTTAAGTTATCGCTTGCGGTTATAGCATCTGTTTCTTGGGGTATGCCGCCAAAGCCGATTCCTGCATTTTCTTCACTGTTTTCAGCGCTTGCATCAGTTAGGTCATTGCGCGCTGTTCCCTCACTTTTGCTAACAGGCCCATCGGATACCAGGGAGGAATTTTTGGTTGCTTGTTCCTGCTGCTGTTCCGGCAAAAGCTGCTCAGCGTTTTCTGGTGTATTTTCCATAGTTGTGATTTTGTCTAAGAAAAACATTTAGCAGCTAAAAACAGTTTCAATAAAATCTGGGATTTAACTGGCATTTCTACCTGTTTTTTGATGCGGTAAATACGTAATCTTGCAAAAAATTACCAAGGCATATAATAAATGAAGTTGTTGATCGTATTAGATACCGAGAGCGTTAATTTAGATGAGCGGGGAAAGATCGGGATGATTTTTCTCCGCTTCTTTTTTTTTAAACTGCTTGCTGAAATTCTTGAAGAAATATTTCTGCTCAGCGTCCGTTTCGCTTCCTTCATGAGCTGCGTCAGGTACTCCATCTGCTGATCGCTGCTTCGCCTCAGTGCTTTAGACTGCTCCATCAGATCACGCACCTTAGTGTAAATTCGACTTCATTAATCTGTCTTTGTTTTTGGTTACTCCCGGGCATACTTCCTGATAGCGCAAGTCATAGTGAAAGGGTAATGTGCTGGATGACTTGTGCATACAGAGTAATAATCAATTAAATCTTTCACAAAGCGATTAATTTAAATAAAGCACAAGTCTGGCCTTTTTTTGAGGACATGGCGTTAAGACTTCGCCAGCTGCGGCTTTGATCTAATCATTCTAAATTCGGTGAGTTAGCTTGTAAACTTAATTTTTATTAAATGTATTTATTTAGTAGTGATTTATGTCTGATTAATTTTTTTTGTTGAATCTCCATTCCATTATAGAACATTTGTGTGGAAGATGTACTTTTTATGATGATATGATGAATTAAATTTAATTATTTACTCACGATAGATGTACAAAATTGTACAAAGTAAAGCCCTTAAGAGTTAAACATATTTGCTAGAAAATTGGCTAATGTATCCATTTACAAAACAATGTAATGGCTAATTTTATGCGAATAATATTTATCTAACCAAAAAAAATCACATGAAAAAAAAACTATTTAGTGTATTTGCAATTGCGCTTATAATGGCTGGTTGTTCAAAAAATGAGACTGACATGTCGGATAAAAACGTCAATATGCAAGCGGATTCTTCAAAAAAGGCAACAGTAGAAGGAACTGCATCTATTGATGCATCAACAGTACAGCAAACCATTAAAGGCTTTGGCGGAGCAAATATTGTTGCCTGGACGGGAGATTTAACAAGCACACAAAGAACCACAGCTTTCTCACCAACAAATGGTATAGGTTTGAGTATCGTGCGGGTACGAGTGCCCAATTCCAGTTCAGAATTCGCCGCTGAAAAAGCAACTATTGATGCCTGTAAATCATTCGGCGGATCGGCTATTGCATCGGCATGGTCTGCACCCGCTTCTATTAAAACAAATAACAGCGTTGTAGGTGGTAAAATTAATACCGCCTCTTATGGTGCTTATGCTGCACATTTAAGTGCTTTTAATAGTGCTGTTGGAGGGCTCGCAGCCATTAGTCCTACCAATGAACCAGATTATAAGGTAAATTATGAATCAATGGAACTGACGGCATCAGAAGTGGCTGATTTTGTAGCCGCACAAGGTAACAATTGCGGTGCCCCCATTATGGCACCAGAACCTTTTCAGATGAATCAAACTTACATCAATACCTACCTCAGCAATGCCACAGCCAAATCTAAAACCAGTTTTATTTGCGGGCACATCTATGGCAAAACGCCTTATAACTTAGGGAATGTGGGTAAACCGGTTTGGATGACAGAACATTATACCAATTCCAGCATTAGTGGTGATGACTGGGCAAATGCCATGAATGCTGCCAAAGAAATCCACGATTGTATGAATGCCGGCTGGAGTGCCTATGTGTGGTGGTACATCAGAAGAAGCTACGGTCCAATGAGTGAAAGTGGCAATATCCAGAAAGTAGGTTATGTGATGGCGCATTATGCCCGTTATGTACGCCCCGGATATAGCAAAATATCCTGTACCTCCAATCCAACCCCAGGGGTTTACGTAACCGCATACAAAAGCGGATCTAAACTGGTTATTGTAATCGTAAACCAAAATAACGCAGTAACCTATCAAACATTTGGCTACAGCGGCATCAGCGTAAGTGGATTTGATCGTTACTTCACCACCAGTACAACCAACCTGGGTGCCAACAGTTTTGCTGTCACGGGGGGAAGCTTCGGGATTAACCTCGCGGCTTCAAGCGTAACCACCCTGGTATCTTATTAATGTAATTCGATATTTAGTTTATTTACATTTTACCCCCACTAGCGCAAGTCTTAGTGCATAGGAACTGGTCTGAGTGATGTGCATCACCATATTTAAATAGTAAAATTTTCTATTTAGTAATTTGTTAATTTAACGAAGGCACAAGACTGGCCGTTGTTTTAGGCCAGGGCACTAAACTTGCGCTAGATTGGGGTAGTACAAAAAAAGCAGCGGTTTTACCGCTGCAATCAGGTTATAATAGGCCTGCGATCCCGTTTGATGGCACCTTCCATTTCAGGTTGGCGATGGTGCCCGTAACCTCTTTTGGACGGCCCCGATCCTTTGGAGCTACCTGAGCGCTATCCTGCTGATGGAATTCTCTGCGCTTGTCATCATTGTTTTCTGCTATGGAGATCCTATCCCTTCTGGCATTGCTTTTCTCTTGTTCCATAATCTTTTTTTATTAGAAAACTGGCAGGACGGGAGGCTGGTTTTATTCTTTTGGATTTCAGGTAGTTTATGCCCTCTATTTAAATATAACACAGGTATTAAACGTTGCGTGAGACGGTATTTCGCTTCCAAACTGCATAGGCCTCGAACTGTTATGTTCAAATGCTTTATCGTATTAGCTAACGCATGTATAAAATCAAATCAGTGACAGGGAATGTCGTCTATCAGATTATCCAAGATCGTTTAAAAAACAGCAACGCGGATGGTATCGGTGATATCAGGGAAATACTTGTTAAACTGAATCTGAGCGGCTATATATTTACTGGGTAAGCTGTAAGCTAGCGGCCGAGATCTATATCGGATATATGCCGCTCTAATCTGTTACATCCTTCGGCACTGGCAATTAAAGGATAATGTTAAAACCAGGCACCTACAAATAATGTTTTTAATAAAAACTGGTAAAGCGATAAAGAGTTTACCAAAAGGTTGATCTCGGTCATCCGCCATAAGGAGCTCTTCCGATATTATTAACAGCGCGCTAATTGTGATCACTGGTTTTTTAGTAAGTCTATTTGTTTCACGCTATCTGCTGATAGCCTCAAATTTCGATTATGATTAAATTCCCTTATTTTTTTCTTGTTTTGATGGCCTTTTGTGCCTCAGGGTTCTGTCAGGTTCCAACCGGAACCAGACAACGGAGTACCGATGATACGCTAATCAAAAAAACTGTTCCAGGGGCTAATAAATATAATGCAAGATCCAGTAAATGGCCAAAGCATGACAGCCTGAAAAGCGTTGGTGCAAAAAAGGATACCAGTGGGCGCGGGCCGGTCAAACACCCTAAAACCAAAATTAAGCAGAATCTTTAATGCATTCGGTTATGAAGATTATAGATCAGCATGGATTCCTGTTAAATCACAAAATAGTGCTTTTTCTTTGTCTTTTCGGTATGGTTTCCTGCAGGCACGAAACCAAAGAATTCTCAGCATCAGTTCCTGATGAATGGTACCGCAATAGTATCGTGTACAATCTGGACGTTGACGTTTTTAATGACAGTGATGGTGATGGGATAGGAGATTTTAAAGGGCTGGCTGAAAAACTATCCTATCTGGATTCATTGGGGATAGAGGTGCTGTGGCTCTCTCCGTTCCAGCCAACTCCTGACAAAGATGACGGCTATGATGTGAGTGATTATTATGGTATCGACCCAAGACTTGGGACCATGGCCGATTTTGACGGTTTTATATCTGAGGCAAAAAAGCATAATATCAAGATCATTATGGATATGGTACTTAACCATACCTCCATTGAGCACCCCTGGTATAAAAAAGCACGTTCGGATAGTAGCGTGAAATACCGTTCCAGATATGTTTGGTCAAAAACCAAGCCTCGGGATTTTGATGAGGGGATGGTTTTTGAAGGATTCCAGAGCGAAACATGGTCTTATGATGAGGTAGCAGGTAGGTACTATTTTCACCGCTTTTATGATTTTCAGCCTGACCTGAACTACCGGAATAGGGAGGTACAGCAGGAAGCGATCAAGATTTTGCGGTTCTGGTCTGCAAAAGGTATAAAGGGTTTTAGACTTGATGCTGTGCCTTTCATCATCGATGTACCTGAATCTGGAGCGGCAAAACCGGCCAAGATGTTCGGTGTACTGGATTCAATCGTTAGGGGAGCAAAGTCAATTGATAACCAGACCCTTCTTTTAGGAGAGGCTAATGTAGAACCAAAGGAAAATATAGACTATTTCGGGGAAAAAGGCGAGCGGTTGCAGATGATGTTCAACTTTTATGTCAATCAGTACCTGTTTTATTCTATGGCTACAGGAAAAACCGGTACACTGATCAGGGCATTGAATGAAACCAGACTAAAGCCCCCACACTCACAATGGGCCTATTTTTTGCGGAACCATGATGAGATTGATTTGGGAAGGCTGAGTAAATCTCAGCGCAATAAAGTTTATGAGAAATTTGGACCGGAAGCTAATATGCAGCTTTACAAGCGGGGCATTAGGCGGCGTCTGGCGCCGATGCTGCACAATCCGGAACGGATTAAAATGGCTTATAGCATACTTTATTCGTTACCAGGGGCGCCGGTGATCCGCTCGGGAGAGGAAATTGGGATGGGTGATGATCTGACTTTGGCTGAAAGACTGTCTGTACGCACCCCGATGCAATGGAATAGTATGGAAAATGCCGGGTTCAGTACTGCACAGAAAACCTTTAGGCCTGTCGTTTCCATGGGAGAATATGCCTATCAGAAAGTTAACGTTGCCTCGCAATTATCAGATAAAGAGTCTTTACTGAATTTTATAAAATTGCTGATATCGGTACGCAAATCCCTGCCCGAACTGGGCGTTTCGGATTGGCAGGTGTTGGATTTGGGAAATGATGCGGTCCTGGCCATTGCGTATAAGACCCCATCTGGAAAAATCACTATCATCCATAATTTTGGTGATAAAGCCACCGAAGTAACGCTTCCACTTACCGGAAAACAAAAGGTGCTTGTTGGTAGTTGGCAGGCCGGAGAGAACGGGAGGCTGAAAATGGAGCCCTATGGACGGCTTTGGCTTAAAGGATAATTTTGGTTTGATAATATGGAGGGGAAACAAATTACATAAATAGAGCAGTGCTGATTAAACCTGCTGTTCAGTTCGGGTTGGTTACCTGGTTATGTTCAAAGTATATGTAGGCGCCTACACCGACGGGATTGCATTTATGCCAAATGGAGATGCTATGAAAAGTTAAATACCTGCAAATCCTGGAAATGTACCTGTTTTTTCTTTTGCAGGGCATCTGGGTCAACAATACCTAAAAGAGCTTGTTTTACTAGTAAAAAAACAAAATGTTATGATTAGAAGAACTTTCAAATTTACATCTGTAATTGCCATCACTGCAGTGGCAAGTCTGAGTTTGGGTTGCAACATGGCCGATAAGCGGTCATCAATGGAAAAAGATAGTGTTTCAAACGATACTGCAGTTAAAGATCATGTTGGTGGGGTTGAGACTTTTGAAACAAATATGGAAGAAGACGCTGCAGATTATTTAAAAGATGCCAGCCAGGCGCTGGTTATTCAGGATAGCTTGCTCACTGTTGCCTTGTCTTCAAAGGGCAATGCGGATGTGAAAGCCTACGCTAAAAATGCCAGGGATCGGGTTCGGTTTCAAAAGAAAAATCTGGAGAGCTTTTGCAATAAAAACAAAGTGCTTTTAAATGAAGACTTACGTACCGAACAAATTGATTCGCTCCGCTGGTTATCCCGGCAAGCAGGTGTTGTCTTCGACCGGCAATTTTATAATTACTTATCAGCAGAGCTGAATAAAAACATTAAAGCCTACCAGGCTGCAGCAAATGCCAGACAACAGCGGGTTAAAAACTTCGTAAAAGATGAGCTACCCAGAGTTAAAAAAGAACAGGAACTTTTAAATGTATTAGGAAGCAAGATTAAACAGAACAAAGCTGGTTAAATGCCCTGTTATGCTGCCAGGTGTCATTCATTGCATGAATACTTTATCACCATTGTATCTCAAATGGCCAGGAGCGGCAACTGGCCGTTGCCCCGGAGAGGGAATATAGAAAGGCAAACAGCTAATGCTTATGTTGCAGTTCCTTTTCTTTTTTTATTCGCTTTCGTACGCCATCGTCAACGCCGGTACCTTCCTTCATTGGTTTAAAAACTGAACCAGAAGTCGTATCCGCAGGTGGTGCCTTTCTGATCTGGTAGCGGTGAGCGATGTTTGCAGAAATACGTTCGGTAAATCCCGGCAAAAGCCAATGCGAAAATTTAGCCCCTTTGGCTTTCCATCCAACGCTAAGTTCTCTTCTTGGCCTGATTGAGGCACGGATGACCGCATTAACTACTTTAGACGGCGGATCTATAGCGGCCATTCTCGGCGTTCCGCCACTGTAATTGGCGGCATGACGCCAGAATGGAGTGTCTACAGCCCAGGGCTCAATTGTAACTACCTTAATTCGGTCATAACCCGCCAGCCTCAGCTCTTGACCGATTGTTTTAGAAAGATTCAGGACGCCGGCTTTTGTAGCTGAATAAGAAGCATGATAAGCAAGTGGATTGATACTTTCAATTGAGCCCATGTTTATCAATGTTCCAAAACCCTGATTTTTGAAGATCGTGATCGCGGCGTGACTTGCATAAATAAATCCCGTGAGATTTATTTCTACAATCCTCGCCTGATCTGCTATGGGAATTTCCCAAAATCTCCCGATGGCACCTACACCCGCCATGTTAATCCATACATCAACATGGCCAAATTCTTTAAGGGCAAGTGCCTGAATTTTGGCCAGATCTGCTGGCTTGCTGATATCCATTGGCATAGTGATCGCGGTTCCGCCATTAGACCGGACCGTGTGTGCCACCTCTTCCAGGGCCTCACCCCTTCGAGCAGCTATGATCACTTTTGCGCCGTAACTGCCCAGTTTTTCTGCCACTCCTCTGCCAAATCCGCTTGAAGCACCAATAATCACATATGTTTTCTGCGCTATTTTCTTCTGTAAGCCAATGCCAGGCGCAGAGGTAGCACAGCCACTGCATATTATGCCTAACAATGCCGCAAATCCCCCGTACAAAAATAGATTTCGCTTCGCTAAAAAGTTGGCCCTGGCCATGCTGTTTATGTATTTGATTTTCATCTTAAAAAATTTCTGTTTTGCGCCTCCATCCAGGCTGGAGGGATTAATTAGCAGATAAATGTATTTTTCAGTGCGGAATCGGGCCTATTTTAACATCCTTTCAAAATTGTTTTATTCAGGTATTCCTATTGAGCTAGAACTGATTGCGCAAACTCAGGTTTCGGCCTAAGTTTGCGCAATCAGGTGATGGAGTTTTTAAGGTAGGATGGTATCTTTAATATTCTCAATCAATCCTTTATCCCCACCAGTCATTTGCTGCTGCTGTGCATAACCTTTCACATCTGGAATACCCAAATCCGGAATCGGAGGACCAGGCTGAGCGGTAAGTACATGGAACTCACCTTTTCCATCAATTGATGGCCCACTTGACCACCTGCCCTGTGACTCTCCAGGCTTTTCGATATTGGTTGATACGAAAGCATAATCAAATCCAGGCACATGGTTTTCTCTTGGAAAAGTATTAGGAATGGGTAAATTCTCGCCTACACCACCCAAATCTTCCAGTACAGCAAGCCATTGATTTTGGTGCATGGCATCTCTGGTAATCAAAAAAGAAAGCATGTCCTTCATTCCTGAATCGTCGGTCAGTTCGTAAAGTCTGGTTGCTAAAACCCTCCCTGTTGATTCAGCCATCACGTTTGCATACATATCGGCTGCAATGTTTCCGCTACCTACCACCCACGATCCATTGAAAGGTACACCGTTACTGTCTACGGCCATAGCAGCTAAACCCGAAGATAAAACCTGGCGAGGATCCATCCCGCCAAGGATATTGCTGACAATCGGATTTTCCCCGGCAATTTTATCTTTCAGCTCATGGGTAGCGCCATCCAGATTCAATGCTACAGCGGTACAAAGCATTTCAATGTGGGAGATTTCTTCAGTCCCGGTGTCTAAAAGCATGTCGCGGTATTTATTTGGTCCGCGATTTCCCCATGCCTGAAATAAGTACTGTAGGCAAACCCTGATCTCTCCTTCAATGCCGCCGATAGCTTGCTGCAATAGTTTTGCAAATGCAGGATTAGGTTTGTCTACCCGAACCTTGTACTGCAGGTTGTTGTCATGATAAAACATAGATTAAGAATTTAGTTAAAAAATATTGATTGATTTTACACGTTCTACTGCTGCTTCACGACCCATCTGCCCATGTAACATCAGGATGCTTAAGGAACCATGGTGTTAATAAAACAGTCATCAACGCTGATTCCGTTTGTTGAATTACATTAGCAGCTGAAATATAAAACCCAATAAATGCGCTAAAAGTTGCTGGTGTAAATACCTGTTTTGAAAAGGGATGTACCTGTTTAAGGTGAATGTTCAGGTCAATTGGCATTTGTTCTGAGTATGTCACACAAAAACGTACCGTTTGCAAATTTCGAAAAACTGGTAGTTTTCGGCGACTTCCTCAAACAGCTTCTTCACCAATACGGCATTTTCTTTTACGATATTTTTGATGGTACATGACGCCAAAGTTGAGCAGGCCTCAAAAACGAAATGACCAAGGATAACGGTCCTTATTTTCTCGCGAGTTTGGTTCAAACCGTCTCTGCATGGATTGCCCGTTCTTTGTAGTTATTTCCATTTAACTTGTTGTCCTTCACTCAGGAGAACACCAAAGTTATATTTAAACAGACGGCTCCCCTGATGGCGCGTGCCAAATATGGTTATCCCGCCATGTTCAACCCTTTTTGAACACGGTGAAGCAATAGTGAATTTTGAAAAAGCATGGAGAAACAAGGTTGAAATAGCACTGAATTACACAGATGCATAACATTCTCAATATTTTATTACCGATTCATTAACATTTGGTAATCCCTGGTACGAGTTTGAATGCATACCAGGGAATAAGAAATTACTTAGCTAAGTAGGTCATGCCACCATCAACAAGAAGTTCGGCGCCAAGCAAGAATGAAGAATCTTCAGAAGCGAGGAAAACCGCTGTTTTACCAATGTCAGACGGCTGCCCGATCCTGCCTATCGGCATCACACTGGCAAATTGTGTTTTCACAGCCTCTATTTGTTCTGCAGGAACGAACTTATCAAATGCAGGTGTGTCTGTAGTACCCGGTGTGATTACATTTACCCTTATCTTTCTTGCTAACAAGTCATTTGAAAAGCTTTTCGCCAAAAAGATCACTGCAGCTTTTGCAGCGCCGTAAAGCCCAAATGATGGATATGCCCGATGTGCGGCATTTGACCCGATAAGAATGATAGACCCGCCATCATTCATATAAGGTAAGGCTTTTTGTACAGTGAAGTAAACGCTTTTCAGATTAAGGTCCATGGTTTTGTTGTAGTCAGCTTCGCTCACATCTGCCACTGTTCCGGTTGTTCCTGCACCGGCGTTGGCTACCAGTACATCTATTTTGCCAAATTTTTCGGCTGTATTTTTAAAAACTCTTTCTAAATCGGCAAAGTTAGTTACATCTGCATTGATGGCTATAAAATCATTGCCCAGTTGAGCAGCAGCAAGTTCTAAAGTTAGGTGATTTCTACCCACAATAGCTCCGGCAGCGCCTTCACTTTTAAATGCTTCAGCAATACCAAATCCAATACCGCTATTGCCGCCCGTAATTACGGCTACTTTGTTTTTTAATTTACTCATGATCTTTACTATTTAATGTTAGTCCAAAGATGCACTTGCGCCACGAACTGCATCTTATCAAAAGTCATTAAATAGGCTTGACAAAGATCAAGTTATTTTGAGGCGTTCTTCCTGATCCGGCTCAAGGTTTCCGGTGTTAAACCCAGGTAGGAAGCAATTAAGTTTTGCGGAAACCGCTGTATAAAGTGCGGATAATCGTTAACAAGTTCTTGAAATCGTTCTTCACCGGTTTGACTGATGGAAGATTGCATTCTTTTCTGAGCAGCTATGGTGTTGTTTTGACTCAGCACGTTCTGCATTGCTGAAAAGGCAGGAATAGGTTTTATGAATTCCTCTACCATGCTATGGGTTATTTGTAAGATCTCCATGTCTTCCAGCGCTTCTATGTTAAAGCGGCTTGGTGTCAACTTGTAAAAACTTTCAAAATCAGCTAACCACCAGTTTTCAATGCTTAATTTTAATATATGCTCATGTCCTTTTTCATCTATCGTAAACGTCTTGGCTGCGCCTTTCACAATGAATCCGGTATATTTACATACATCGCCTTCCTGTAAAAAGTATTGTCGCTTCCGGATTTTTTTAGGTTTGAAATGTGCGATAAATATTTGCTTATCGTCTGCTGAAAGCGTTTTGCCAGAAAATTTTTGAACGTAATCGAACAGCGCTTGAAAATTATCCATCTTTAGAGTTCTTGAGGAGAATCCTCAAAAATAAAACTTTCAGCTTATTTTTTGCTGCCCTTTTTTTTTATTCAAGCTGATTCTACTTAGTGGTATGAGTGCTACCTGCTGTGTGGAATACCTGGCACATGTGCTGACTACGTGATTTTTATTTGGTGCAAACCATGCAGTATGCCAGTTGTCGTATAAGAAAAGCACATGCCATGAAAAAGTATATCAAACTTATTTTTATTCCAATAACCTTACTGCTAACCAACTGTACTTCCGGACAGAACAGCCCAGCGGATTCCCATCCTGGAAGCGGATCAGTAAAAGCGGGCCGTAACGATAAAGCTGCAGAAAAGAAAGATACCAGTAAAGCAGATTCGACGAGGACAAGTAGTAAAAAGGTGCAGTAGTAGCTAGAATGTGAAATTCTTCTTGTTCAGATGAACTAAACTTTATGCCTGGAATTAATCCCCAACTTTTTTGCTTGTTCCGATGGAAAGAATCTTCCTTATTATTAAGTGTTTCTAAAAATTATCTAAGGTTTTCGCAACTGCCTTTTCTTGCGTCTAGTGTTTCTCTTCCAAAAAACTTCTTAACGCTATCATGAGAAATGCCAAAATACCGAAAATCAATCCTATCCACGGATTATATTCCACACCTTTTGTAATGATCATCCAGCCGCCTAAGGTTGTTCCCAACGTTACCCCCAAATTGCCGAATGAAGTTGCTAAACTGTTGGCAAATTCCAAACTATCGGGCGCGGATGAAATCATATAAGTAGAAGCGTTTAGAAAACTTGGTGAATAAAGAAAACCCCATATTCCAATGGCGATAATGGTCGCTATTGTATCTCCGCCTGAGAAATGCAATAATATGGGGATCAGAATAGTTCCCGACAGGAAAAAAGCGGTAGTTTTTGCTATGTTCTTGTTCAGCATTTTTCCTGCAACCCAATTGGAGAATACCCCGATAACGCCAAATACAAACAGCATGTAGCTGACCATTGTATTGTCCATACCTTTTGCTTTGTTCAGATACTCGGCAAAATAACTATATGTTGAGAACCAGGCCGTAATCATAAAAAAGTTCATTGCGGTACTGATGATAAAAGTAGGTTTCGTCAATATTTTCAACTGGCTTCCGTAAGATTTTTTTTCTTTTACGGGCATTGAGGGCAACAGAAAGAAAATTCCTGTTAAGGCCACAAAACTCACGATTGCCTGCACTACGAAAGAGTATTCCCAAGACCTTAAACTTGCCAGGAAAGTGGCAATCGGAACGGTGGTAACCATGGCAATAGCAACACCGCTGAATACGATACTCATCAGTTCGTTTTCGCGGTTTTTATCTGCCCTTGAAATTGCAACAGCCAAAGCAGTGGCAATATAAACAGGTTGCAGGAATGCAGGTAATATTCTAACTACCATCAACAGCCAGAAAGGCGGTGAAAAAGATGATACAATGCCTGTTATTAGAAAAATAAAGATAGCGGTAAGCATAACTTTTTTACGGTTAAAACCCGATGCCAATAAAGTCATAAAAGGACCGGTCAAGGCGATAACCAAAGCAAAGGCACTTAATAAATACCCTGCCTTATCGATGCTAATCTGGTAATGTTCAGCAACTTGTGGCAAAATGCCTATGATACCAAATTCAGTTGTAATTACTGCCAAAAAACCAAGACAACCGATGTACGCGTATTTTTTCATGATTAAGAATTTTGAGTTTTAATAAATTCGGCCATATCCTGCATTAAAACTTTTGTGTCATCAATAAAACCACCCATTTGAAAGAAACCGTGGGTTGTCCCCTTGTACAGCTTCAGGTTAATGTTTATGCCGTTTGCTTTGAGTTTTTCAGCATAAAGAATACCCTCATCTCTCAAAGGGTCATATTCGGCGACTGCAACAAAAGTTGGGGGTAAATTCTGTAAATCATCTGCCAGTAGTGGAACGGCATCTGGATTGTTCCGGTCCGCTGATCCGGATAAATACCAGTCCCAGGCCTGAATGCCCCCTTTTAAATCTAATAGAGGACCATTTTGAAACTCTTTCCAGGAAGGTGTTTTCAAAGAATTATCTGTTACAGGATAAATAAGTAGTTGAGCATTTATGTTTTTACGAAATTTTCTGGTAATTGTAGCTGCCAGAGTACCTCCTGCACTGTCTCCTGCTATAGTTATTTTAGTTGGATTGAGATTAAGAAAAGATGCATTTTCAATAATCCATTTCACGGCAAACTCACAATCATTTAAGCCAGCCGGAAAGGCATGTTCCGGTGCAAGCCGGTAATCTATCGCAATGATAACCGCCTGTGACAAGTTGGCTAGCTGGCGTAACGGAGTATCGTGGGTTTCAAGATTTCCGGCATTGAACCAGCCTCCATGAAAATAAATGATAAAAGGTGATCGGTCATGATCATTCGGCCGATAAATTCTTAGCCTGATCGAATGCGCATTATTGGTTAATTCTTTTTCATCGATTTTAAAAACAGTTTCTTTTTCTCCTGCTAGTGGTATAAATTTTTCATAAAAAACTCTTCCTGCTTCCCAGGGGCTTAGACCCTCCGGTACTTCAATATTTTGTATTTTCGTCAATACCTTTTGTACTTGTTCTGATAATTTCATTCTTTTTTATTGTAAAATAGACCACAAATTTATTGGGTAATCTTTATTTTTGCACGGTATACATTCAAATGTATGGTACTAACAAATTTGTAAGTAATGGGAGTCAGGAAAGAAAATTCAACCAATATGCAAAACGAGAAATGCATTACCGAGGGATGCAATTTGACGTATGCTGTCTGTAAAATAGGTGGGCGGTGGAAGTTAATCATCTTGTGTAAATTGGAAGAAGGTAAGTTGAGATTTAGTGAAATAAGAAAACAAATTCCAGGCATTACGGAGAGAATGCTCACACTTCAATTGCGTGACATGGAAAAAGAAGGATTGGTAAAACGTACCGTTTATGCGGAAGTTCCACCACGAGTAGATTATGAACTTACAGAAATTGCAAGCGATTTAATTCCGATTTGGCGCCAGTTAGAAAATTGGGGTGCAAAACATAAAGTTTTAATGAAATGATATTGTGGTAATAAGTAGTTTTCCCTAACCCAAAGATTTTGATGAGTTTAAAAGAAAGTTGATGTGCGGATAAATTTTTCTCCGTTCGCAATAAAAACAAAAGAAAATCTGGATGGATGAGCCATAGCCAGCGTATGCAGTTTGTGGCTTCCGCTTCTAATACCTTTCCTGGCCCTTACTAGCATCAATTAAGGCTTTCGCAAAGAGATTAATTTAAATAAAGCACAAGTCTGGCCATTGTTTTGGGCCGTGGCACTAAGACTTGCGAACTGGTGGCGAATTACAACTTCTTTAATCCTGCCAGGACATATGTATAGTATTTACGTTGAAACTGACAAATGCAAATTTATATAGGCCATTAATTAGCTGATTTCCAACACTCACAAGTTATTTCAGACGATAAAGTCTATATTTTGAACACTGAGCATAATCACAAAAAAACTCAATTACTTTCAAAAAGGTAAGTCCGCACTTAGTTGAATGAAGGTTCTCTAATTTTTAAGTGAGGCAATTTTCACATTTTTAATAACGCTTTTTTCCGACCTTAATAGCAAGTTTTCAACTTTTAAATCGGGACGGAAAGAAATCATCGTGCGCTGACCAGCAATTTCAGTATCAATTAATGATCCGCCAAATTTGTCTTCATATTTAACAATCATTCGAACTGTAAACGGTTTATCTGTACCAGACAAATTTTCAATAGCATAATTACGCACACTGTTTGGCGATCCCCCCTCATGTAAGGATTTCTCCGTACCAGAAAAATTCTGAAGCTGTCCATTTCCATATTGCGCCCTTTTATAGTTTGGACTGATTTGAACTTCAGAAGCATGGTCTTCATTGCCTGCGCCTAGAAAAAGTGCGCCTAGTTTTCCATTTAATTCGGTGCCAGGTTCTACGTCGAAGGTCAATAGGAATGAAGAAGAACCTGTAGGAAATGTGGAAGTTTTTTTAATTTCTTTTGACAGTAACCTTTCTTTTTGGATTGCAGGTATGATCTCGTTCATCCACTTTGTTCCAATTCTGCCGTCTGGCGCCTGTACCATTTCATGTATAGCTAGTGTTCCACCCCAAACTGCTATTGGAATCCAGCCAGCCAGCAAAAACCGGCCGTTGCTTATTTCTGTTACGGCTGGCACATTCATTCCATTGTAAAAGTCAAGCCCTGCTTTAACACCATCTACAAATTTGTCCTCTGTTGCACCTGCTGGTTTTGACCAAAAACCGGTAAAACCACCAATAACGTAGTCATAATTTTGCCAGCGAAAGAAAAATGTACAATCGCCGCCAGGAGGGAAGTTTGGATTTACGGATTGCCAGCCACCATTAATGGACTTAGATTCCCACGTCCCTTTTGCTCCATAATTCGCCAACATGCGCAAGCGTCCCTCCGGATCCGTATAAACACTAGGATTTTCGCAAGGATGAAATAAGATTTTTGATTTCTTAAAATTACTGATTCCATCTTCACTAATGGAATAGGTGGATCCGGCAGGATAGCCAGGAATGGTGTCGTATCGGAAAGAGCCCGTAATGCCATGTTTATTGTAGTAATCCCACTGTAAAGGCAACATGGTTTGTTCCTTAGGGTAGATCCGTGTGGTATGCAATCCGTAACTGATACAAAGTTTATTGTCAAAGATAAAAGGTGTACCAGTTCCAAACATCTCCCATTGTTCCTCTATAGGTGTGGCGGCATCGTGTTCAACCCAGGTTTTAAAATCAGTGGTGGAGAGGTGCTCAAAATAATGACCTCCTTTTCCAAATTTGCTGGCGTGACCACGGCGGTCAAATAAATAGAATAAATGGTAACGTCCCTTGTAAAAGAAAGTAGCAACATCTCCCACCCAGGCATTATGTCCCTGAGGTGTCCAGTATTGAATTTCAGCCACAGTTCTGGGTTTTTTCAAAGCCACTCTTTGTGGCTGCATTCCGGGGAAAAAAATTTCCGCTTTTAAAACAACGGAAGGATCTATGCTCCAGGTGCTTTGTTCGCCCCATTTTGGATATCCTATGGGAAAGTCATTATCAAGAAGCTCATTATCAACGTATAGCGTCCACCGAACTCCGGAAAAATGAAGCACGAGCTCATGTTCTCCATTTAGTTTTTCTAACATCGCTAAGGGAATACCGATAGACATATCCCGTGGACCATTAGGCTCCGTTAAAGAATGAAGCCGAAGAGACGCTTCTAACACTGGATCAGAACCATCTGGCAATAAATAGGCAGGATAGTTTTGACGTTTTCGATCTTTTGCGTCGTGCTGAAACATAGTCACTTTTAACACTTCAGGGATGTCAATAAGGGTCTTATTCGCACTTCCTGCTTTAAGATTAACCAGTAATTTTATGGTAAAGCTACTGCTGTCTGACGGGGATTTGAAAATTACGCTTCTTGTTTTTGACGAAAGCGTACTGAGCGCAGATCCTCCGGTAAATGTCCATGGTGTTGAGCGCAATACCAATTTAACAGCCTGTTGTTTTGATTGTGCATAAAGCGTGATGGATAGTCCCATCATCAATACCAGGCAAACAGATATTTTAGCGATTAATTTCATAACTTATCATTTTAGATTTTCCAATTCTTAAGAATTGTTGATTTTCTTTATTAATTTTTTTCTCTTTATCGGAGCAGGTAACAGGTTCGAAAGATAAACATTAACCCAATGGATATTGACTAACTAAGTGGAAATTATTCGCTAATCTAACTCGTCTTAGCATCTCCCCCAAAAATCAACATGTTCAGCAGATTTTTAACCAAAAAAAGCCCATCTTTCGATGAGCTTTAATCAGTAGAGTCAATCCGCTGAAGTTCGACCCTTTTTGAACATTGTGAAGCAGTCGTGAATTTTGAAAAAGTACTGGAAAACAAGGTAGCGGGACAATACAGAAAAAATAAAAATGGGTAAATAATTGAGGTGCTTATCTTCATACATTATTTTGGTTACTTTGGCTTTTTGGAGATAATTTAGTAACTCTGCCCCCATTTTGCCAAACCCTGGTTAGCAATAGGAAAAATTGGCCTACAATTGTTTTTCTAATTTCAAAATCTTTTCTTTAATTTCATTTTCCGTTAATTCTGTTTTTGTGTTTGATTTTAACAGATTTTTAAGTGCTATAATTTGCGCTTTTATTAATGCTTTTTCAGAATTTACTTTTTCATCAACATTAATACCTGTATGCTCCCAATTCGTTTTTGTGACCGCATTTTTTTCAACTGATATTGGGATGAATAACTGATATTTTTTGCCAATAAAAAATACTTTTACAGGATTTGCTGCTCCATAGGTTTTATCTCCAATTACCTTTGCAATTTTATTTTGCTGTAAATTATATGCTAATGCTTCAGCGGCAGAAATGGTATTATTGTTTACAAGGAGGTATACTGGTTTATCTAAATACTTTTTGCCATTTACTTTTTTATATGTGTACTTCTCTTCGGTTTTATTATTATATCTGGTGTAAATCTCACTTAATTTAATTCTTTCATTAAAAAAATAACTTAAAAATAGCCTTACCATTTTGCCATCACCGCCTCGATTGTTTCTTAAATCTATAATCAAAGCATTTGTATTTGAGACAAAATTCATTGTAGCAACTAAAATTTGTTGAGCAGATTTATTTCCTTCGGGAAATCCGGTATATTCAATATAACCGATATTCCCATCTAATCTCATCACTTTATCAAAACCATAATTCCACTGTTTATTAATAGCATCGTATTTTTTTAGCAATTCCTTTTCATTGACTGCTTTTTCTTCTTCTTTACCTGGACGGTATAATACATTGAAATGTAAATCATTTCCGTTTTTTGTTAAATAGGAGGAGAGCGATTTTGCAAATTCTGCATCAGTAAGATTGTCAAAAGTTTTAAGATCTATTTCTGATTTTAATTTTTTAGAAAGTTGATTTGCAACATCTTCAAAAATGTAATATTCATTAATGTTATCTGCTATTTCCAATATTTGTTTATTTCGTTCTGTAAAATCCTGGGCATTCGCTTTTGAGTTGAAGCAGATTACAACGTAGATTAATAATAGATTAAATACTTTTTTCATTTCTTAGATTTTACAATTAGTAATTATTTTATTTAATGTTTTTTCGAGTAAATTAATCTCTTCTAACGACAGACCATTTAGTGCCGTTTCTCTATTTAGTTTTGCAATTGGGTTTATTAATTCTAGCGTTTTTTTTCCTTTTTCGGTTATTTCAAGATTAAATTTCCTTCTATCTTCTTTATGAATAGTTCTATTTAGATAATCTTTTTTAACCATTAATTCTATCATTCTCGTGATGGATGCATTATCCTTAAATACAAGATTTGCCAATTCATTTTGAGAAATTTTGTCATCCTTGTTAAGGATTATTAAGACTAGACATTGATCTATTGTAATATCTTTTACAATTTTTGAGATATTCCTCTGTGATATTTTCCTATACTCCTTAATTGCTTGTTCAATCAAATAAAGTACTGTTGCTGTTGGGTTTTTGTTATTCATATCAATTATATTGATGCAAATATAATTGATATATCAATATAAAACATAAAAAACTGATTTTTTGTTTTAAGAGTTTTACAGAATTGTACGAATTGCTTACTGCTAATTTGAGTATAGGTCTGAGGGGGCAGGATTATCTATCTGAAAATGAGCATGTAGGCTTAATAAAGTAGATCCTTTTAATAAAACATCTAAAAATAATTCTGTAAATTAGTTGAAGAAACTGTTTACCATTGCACTAAAATGATTTAAGCCTGGATTAAAGTTCATATTTGATTAAACTACAAATTATCAAAAAACGGTCGTAAACAGAAATGGTTATATTTGAAGTAAGCAGAAAATACTTTTAATGCGATAGAAAACTCACTCAATGCACCCTTAAACAAAAAAAGCCCATCTTTCGATGAGCTTTTGATCAGTAGCGGGGAGCAGGATTGAACTGCCGACCTTAAGGTTTATGAATCTTTTAATAAAAATCTAAATTATTCAACTTGTTCAATTTTCCTATATTAGAAAGTAATATGACATATAGCTTTATTAGAGAAAAGGTAAAAAGTATTGTTGAGTTACTGATCAATGGAGAATTTAATCTTTTGTGGTTAAATGATCTTGATCAAAGGATAACTGCTGAAGAAATGGCATCAGCCATCGATGGTTATGGTCAGATGACAATGCCACCCTCTAGTTTGTTCGACGAAATTACAGCCTATCCAACGAATAATCCGGATGAGCTCGGAGTGGATTTTGATTTATGGTTCGATGGAATGAGAAGTGATCTAACGCTAAAGTGTACGATTAATTCGAAACAAAAGAAATATAGTATCGATGACATTAGGATGCTATAGGGATAGCTCATACGGAGAGCTTCTAACCAGTGCATTCTTTGAGAAATAGGGCAATTCCTTGGCGAATGTGAATTAATTATTTAGTTAAGCTTGATTCAAGCCTAATATATCTTAAACAAAAAAAGCCCATCTTTCGATGAGCTTTTTCTCAGTAGGGTCGAGGCGCATCTTGTCGACCCTTTACGACCATTGCGAAGCTATCGTACACTTCGAAAAAATCAGTCGCCAATCGCATTGAAGGACAATATCGAAAGAAGAAGTAATAGCTAGTAAAACTACTCCATTAAAGCCAAATCAAAGCTTCCTGTTCTAGTCCTTTTTTATATTTATGCAAGAGTGTGATAATTTGCGGAATTTCTGGCTCCTCTATTGTTTCCAATGCAAAGTTGGCTTTCTGGTTATTGGCTTAAAATATTATGTTTGTAAAAAAAATCATGTATAAGCTTTTTGCGTTTTTAACAGTCCTGTTTATCTTAGTGTCCTGCAAAAAAGACAAATCACCGGAAGTGTCTTTTCATGAAAGTATATTGCAATTAAGTACGCACAACCTGGCAACCTATTCCATTGGATCAAACAGCAAATATCTGGTTGTTTTTGAATCAGGGCTTGGCAATGACCATTCAATATGGCAAACCAAGAGAGTTGCTGAAGATATTGGTGCTAAAATGGATGTGGTGATTTATGACAGGGCCGGCTATGGAAAATCTACTATTGATCATACACCAAGGGATATCAATAGACTTAGAATTGAGCTCCAATCAGTAGTAGACAAATACGCTAATGGACGAAAAGTGATATTGGTTGGTCATTCTTTAGGAGGCATGGTTATAAGGGATTTTGCCATTAAAAACCCAGGTATGATTGCAGCATTATTGTTCGTTGATCCCTCACACGAAAATGTTCTTCGTCTTACACAGGAGGCGGAGGATATACTTTATAATTCCATCAATAGCAGTAATGGTCCAGATTTTGGCGGAACGAAAGAAACCAGACAATTAATTGAAGATGCACAATACATGACAACCTTACCCAATCTGCCGAATGTTCCAGTGGTTGTTTTGACTGGGATGAAATCAGATCCCGGTTCAACGGGAAACACTCAGGATCTGTATAACGCCCACGAATTGTTAAAAAGCGGTGTTACGGACTTTACTCATATCCCGGATACAAATTCCGGGCATTTTATTATGATAGACAACCCAGGTCTTATAATTGAAAAAATTAATTTGTTGATTTCTAAATTGCCGTAAAATCAGGTTTTTTATACAGCATTGTATTCGGCGAATCATGTAAATTTTGGATATAATCAAGTGACTATCAAAAAGCAGTACGGAAACCTATTAAGGTAAGCAAATGGATGCAAGAACATAAGCGTCTGGAAGGAGATTTAGATTAAAATTTTATTTATGGACTGGAAAGTTTGTAAGCGTTTAATAATATTAGTATTTGTTGATCAACCTTAATTCATTTTCAGTTTTTATGTATTTTACTGAAAAATGCAGTGTCACTTTGAAAACGGAACACGCGGTCATTTTCCCTGAAATACCCACTTCATCATCTTATGTTGTTAATTAATCAGTTAACATTTAGAAGGAACGATTTAGCGGTACAACTTATTTCTTTTCAATAGTGGCGAAAATTGCATTGAAAACCATTGGTGTTTAAGAGGTTCATGCCCAGTGCGTAACAGATTTTGTTATTATACCCAGCCATAAATCAGTCATCATGGAACAAATATTTAGATTTCTGTATAATTTGAGATTTATAATGGCGACAATTTGTCATGATTACGTAAAATGCAATATAGTTATATACTAATATTTGTGTTTTTGAACAGTGTTCAATACGTTTGTAGTGTCAAATAATTTGACATGTTGAAGATGAAAGGAGAGATTTGCTAGATTCGATCCCTATCTTTACAAATTATTTTATCCATGGGCATAATAGAAAGAAAGCAAAAAGAGAAACAGGAAATGCGACAACGCATCTTGAATGGTGCGAGAAAGGTATTTCTTCAGAACGGCTATCAACAGACCAGTATGCGTAATATTGCCAGTGAGATCAGCTATAGTGCGGGAATGATCTATTTCCATTTCAAGGATAAGGGCGAAATCTTTCAACATCTTCATAAGGAAGGATTTGCTTTATTGCTCAAACAATTTCGGGTACTTGACTCTGTAAAAGATCCATTTGAGCGCTTGAAGGCCCTAGGCATGGTGTTTATTGAATTTGCCCAAGAGAACAGGGATTATTATAACCTGATGTTCCTGGTAGAAGAACCCATAAAAAATTCAGAAGATAGCGGTTTCCAGATTGCGAAGGAAGCAATAAAGCACATACATGATCTGGTAATTGAGTGCCAAAATGCTGGTCGCTTTAAAGATATGGATACGGAGTACCTAACCTTTATGATTCTGTCTGTTACCCATGGCATCTGCGCACTTTTCTGTAAGGACAGGACGGTCAGTTTTGAAAACAAGACCAACAAGGAACTGATGGAGAACGGCTACGCAAGCTTTGTTGCCCTACTGGAAAAAGGCTAGCTTTTTTTTTAACCAAAATTTGAACAGTGTTTTATTTTATTACAATGATTAATATATTTAAAGATTTACCAAAAAAAACAACTTTCGGCGTGCTGCTATTTTGCATGATTTTCATGGCGAAACAATCAAGCGCCCAGAAGCAATTGAACAGCTATATCCAACAGGGGCTGGTTTCAAATGAAAGCATCAAAGAGCAGGAATTTCTGCTGAAAAGGAGCATCTATGCGCTCCAAGAGGCAAAAAGCATGTTCCTTCCAAGTGTAACCTTCTCGACCACCTATACAAAGGCCGATGGGGGAAGGACTATCGACTTCCCAACAGGTGATCTTTTTAATGCCGCCTATGCCACACTGAACCAGCTTACCGGGAGCAATTCCTTTCCACAACTCCAGAACCAGAGCATACTACTGAACCCCGATAACTTCTACGATGCCAAGTTCCGCACGAGCCTTCCCATCCTAAATGCAGAGCTGGTGTATAACAAAAGGATTAAATCCCAACAGGTGGATATTCAGAAAGCAGAAGTGCTCATGTACAAACGTGAATTGGTCAAGGAAATCAAGACGGCATATTATAATTATCTCAAGGCCACCAATGCCATCCGTATCTATCAATCATTTCTGAAACTGCTCGAAGAGGGTGAAAGGGTAAACCAGAGCCTCTTCAACAACAACAAGATCAACCGTACGGCGGTGATCCGTAGCCAGAATGAAGTGTCAAAGATAAATGCATCGCTTATAGCTGCCCAAAAAACAGAGGAAGCTGCCCGATACTACTTCAATTTCCTTTTGAACAGACCACTGACCGATACAATCCTGACCGATGACGTTCCATCGTTGCCAGCACAGGACAATCTGTTGATAGGTGATGTAAGCAGCCGTGAGGAACTGGCAAAACTGGAGATCGCCAAAGGGATCAACCAAAACCTTACCGGTCTTGCTAAATCCTATCTCATACCAAAAATCGGTACCTCGCTGGATCTGGGATCACAGGGTTTCGACTGGAAGTTTAACGACAAGAGCCGATATTATCTACTGGGGGTTTCATTGGAATGGAATCTGTTCTCTTCTGGACGAAACAATTATAAGATCAGGCAGTCCATTGCCAGTGAACAGGCCACATCGGCACAGACCGATCACGTGGCACAGCAACTACTTACCGAACTGAATGTGCGCAGGGCAAACCTGCAAAGTGCTGTCGCACAGTATAAGGCGGCACAGTCACAGCTAAAGACCAGCCAGACCTATTATAACGACATGACCAAACTTTATAAGGAGGGGATGGCCATATATATTGAGCTGCTTGATGCCCAGAATCAGTGGGTAGATGCCCAGCTACAATCCAACATTGCATTATTTGATACCTGGGTATCGTTCACGGCAATTGAGCGTGCGAATGCCAGCTTTAACCTACAATAAATAACATGAAGAAGATCCAACTTACATTAATTGCGCTTACATCCATTTTGTTCGCCTGCAAGGAAAAGCCAAAAAATACAAATCCCCTGGGCCAGCCGGATATCATTTCGGTGAGGGTTGCCCCAGTTTCCTTATTTGGTTCAACCAAGTCAATCCAGGCCACTGGCCTGGTTGCTACAGAAAATGAGGCCAATTATTCATTTAAGATTGGCGGGGTAATCAGGAGCATACTGGTTGATGAGGGGCAGTTCTTTAAAAAAGGACAGTTGCTTGCCACATTGAACACTACCGAAGTCGCGGCCGGCCTGGCACAGGCAAATCTGGGTGTGGACAAGGCTGCACGGGATTACGCCAGAGCGGTAAACCTTTACAGGGACAGTGTATTTACACTTGAACAGCTTCAGAATACCAAGACGGCACTGGATGTCGCAAAAAAAACCAGTGAGGCAACCGCCTTTAACCTGCGCTATGCCCAAATCTATGCTGCATCTGATGGTTTTGTGAGCCAGAAGATAGCCAGTGAAGGGGAAGTGATCGGGCCTGGTATGCCAGTGCTAGCCATTAACGAAACAAAGCAAAATAACAACTACATACTTAAAATTGGCGTAACTGACCGGGAGTGGGCAACGATCAATCCTGGACAAACGGCAACAGTGACGCTGGATGGGTATGCTGATAAGAAATTTGAGGCCTTCGTATTTCGTAAATCACAAGCGGCAGATCCTACACTTGGCTCCTTTCAGGTAGAACTGAAATTGAAATTAAACGACATAAAACCGGCAGTGGGCATGTTTGGCAAAGCGGAGATAGCTACAAACCAGGATGAAAATGTCAAGGTTATCCCATATGGATCGTTAGTAGAAGCGGATGGTGATAAGGCATTCGTATTCACACCTGATGGAGCCAATAAGGTCAGGAAAATTCCGGTAATTATTTCAAGGTTCGACAATCAACAGGTTTATCTAAAAGATGGACTTGAAGGAGTGAAAGAAATTGTGGTATCCAATAGTGCCTATCTCAACGAAAAATCTACAATAAAAATCATCAGGTAATAATAACAGATATGAAGATTACAAATTTTGCCGTCAAAAATTATCAGTTCACCCTCATTATATTTCTGCTGTTTGCAGTAGTTGGTGTACTTACTTTGTTTACAATGCCCCGTTCGGAAGACCCAACTATACATCCACCCGAATATCTTATAACTGTGATCTATCCGGGCACAAGTCCTAAAGATATGGAAGAGCAGGTGGTAAAACCAATTGAAAATAAAATTTACGGTCTGGAGAACATTGACAAAATACTTACTACAATTGAGGATGGTGTAGCGGCATTCCAGGTGAAATTTAAATATGGCGTTGATATAGACAATAAATACCAGGAGATATCAACAGAAATAAACGCCTTAAAAAATAGTGCGCTCCCTAAGGATATCTATTTGATCAAAACAGAAAAAATTTCTTCTTCCGATGTCAAGATTTTACAGGTTGCATTGGTTTCGGACAACGCTTCCGATAAATTGTTGAGAGATGAAGCTGATATCCTGAAAACACACCTGGAGAAAATAACAAACCTGAAAGAAGTCAAGTATTCCGGAATGCCGGAACAGGAAATCCGTGTTGATGTGCAATTGGATAAGCTGGCGCAAATGAAAATTCCGCTCAATATAGTTGTAGGCAGTTTACAAAGTGAAGCAGCGGATATTCCCGGTGGAAGCGTCAACCTTGAGAGTAAAGTTTTTAATGTAAAGACCAGCGGTAAGTTTAAGAGCACTGAGGACGTTGCCAATACCGTTATCTACAACGCCAATGGAAAGATTGTTTATTTGAAGGATGTGGCGGATGTAAGTTATAAAAGCGAAACGGTCAACCATATTACACGGGTGAATGGGCATCGTAGTGTACTGGTTACCGCAGCCATGAAAGACAATGTTAACATAACGAAAGTGCAGGAAGAGTTTTTGCCGATAGTGGAAGAATTTTCTAAAAGATTGTCTGCCAATATTCAGCTTGTCAAAACTTTTGATCAGGGTACTATGGTTTCGCAGCGTTTAGGACATCTTGGATTTGACTTTACCTTAGCCATTGTTTTGGTAGTTATTACCTTATTGCCTTTAGGATTTAGGGCATCACTCATTGTAATGATTTCTATTCCGCTTTCGTTAGCAATAGCGCTTATAGCACTGAATCTATTAGGGTATTCATTAAACCAACTTAGTATTGTTGGGCTCGTTGTGGCTTTGGGATTGTTGGTGGATGACAGTATCGTAGTTGTTGAAAATATAGAAAGATGGCTTAGGGAAGGACATTCACGAATGGATGCTGTTCTGAAAGGCACTAAACAAATAGGTGTAGCAGTTGCTGGATGCACAGCCACTTTGGTAATTGCATTTTTGCCTCTTGCCTTCCTGCCGGATTCAGCCGGTGAATTTATGCGCAGCCTGCCTATGGCTGTTATCACCAGTGTGCTTGCATCAATGATTGTGGCTTTAACGCTCGTCCCTTTCATGGGAAGCCGGTTATTGAAAACACACACAGATGGGGAAGGCAATTTTTTTCTGAAGCACCTGCAAAAATTTCTCACCTACAGTTATCGCGGTATTATGCCACGAGCTTTAAAATATCCTAAAACAACCATTGGAATATCATTAATACTTAGTGTTTTCGCTTTTTTCTTATTTACAAAAGCAGGATTCAAACTTTTCCCCACTTCTGAAAAGCCAATGTTCCTGATCAATATCAAAATGCCATTGCAGGCTGCTATTCCTGAAAGTGATCGTGTGACTAAACTTGTAGAAAATGAACTAAAGCAACACAAACAGATTGTATATTATACAAGCAATGTGGGCAAAGGAAACCCTCAAATATATTACAACGTACACCAACAGGATGTTAAGCCCGACTTTGCCCAGATTTTTGTACAGATGGATAATGAGGCAAGTCCTCACGCTAAAGTAGAGTTGGTTAAGCAGCTAAGGGAAAAGTTTAAAGATTTTCCTTATGCCAAAATTGAAGTGAAAGATTTTGAACAGGGCCCCCCGATAGAAGCCAACATAGTTGTAAGAGTATTTGGTGAAGACCCAAATAAGTTGCGTGAGCTTTCCTTTAAAGTGGAAGATCTGTTACGCAAACATCCAGGAACTGTTTACATCAATAATGAACTAAACACCTACAAGTCGGATGTTAAAATAGAAATAAACAAAGAAAAAGCCCGCACGTTAGGTGTGCTAACAAGTGATATTGATAAAGTAATTCGAATTGCCGTAGCGGGATTAACCGTGGGTGACTATATAGATGACAGAGGTGATTCACGCAATGTTGTTTTGACGCTTACCAGGGATAAATTCTCAAATTTGGATGCATTCAAAAACCTGTATGTAAATAATATACAAGGTGTTCCGGTATTGGTCAGTCAGATCGCAGCCATTTCCTTTGAGACATCGCCTACAGCCATCAATCATTTCAATAAATCCCGTTTCGCAAAGGTTACCTCTCTAACCAAGGAAGGTGTATATGCGAACGATATACTCAAGGACATTGTTCCGCAACTCGACAAACTTAAAATGCCGCCAGGCTACTATTACAAGCTATCGGGTGAAGCGGAATCGGAAGGTGATACACTTGGTGGGAATTTCCTGTCGGTTATCCTGTTAAGTACATTCCTTTTTGTTGGAGTTCTATTACTACAATTTAAAACGTTCAAAGGCATCATCATTGTACTATCTATTATTCCACTGGGGATTTTGGGCGGTATTATAATGCTATTGATCACCGGCAATCCGATGTCAATGGTTTCTATCATTGGTTTCATTGGCTTGTCCGGTATACAAGTCAAGAATTCGCTGTTACTCGTTGATTTTACCAACCAGTTACGGGCTGAAGGATATAGTATAGACGATGCAATTAATAAAGCAGGAGAAACCCGTTTCTTACCGGTTGTGCTGACGTCCATAACAGCTATTTGCGGATTAATTCCCCTTGCCTGGAATCCCAATCCACTTATCGCTCCATTGGCGATTGTGCTGATCGGTGGATTGATCAGTTCAACCATTCTTTCAAGAATTGTGACGCCTGTTATGTATAAGCTTATACCACCTTCCATTGAAAGTATTTAATCATTCATAAAAAGAGAACAAAATGAAACAATACATTCTAATAACCGGAGCATCATCTGGAATTGGTTACGAAATGGCCCAACAGCTTGCGGCTTTAGAATACAATCTAATCCTCACTGCCCGCAACGAGGATAAGCTGCTAGCTATGCAGCAGGAATTAACTATCAGATACGGAATTGATGTGCACTACATACCCAAAGACTTAGGCAGAACAGAGCAAGCGGCTCAGTTATTTGATGATATCAAGAGAGGCGGCTATCAGGTATCTCATTTGGTTAACAATGCAGGATTGGGCGACTATGGAAGTTTTCTGGAAACCTCACTGGAAAAGGAGTTGGAAATGATTGATCTCAATATCAGCAGCCTAGTTATCCTTACCAAATTGTTTGCAAAAGACATGGCAGCCCGAAAGTCAGGCAGGATTATGAACGTGTCTTCAGTGCTTGCATATTTGCCTTTCCCTTATATGTCGGTCTATTCCGCTACCAAGGCTTTTGTCTTAGCCTTTTCACAGACACTTGCCGCCGAACTGGAAGGAACCGGCGTAGTGGTTACCACACTGGCTCCCGGTACAACCGAAACCGCTTTTGTTTCGCCGGAAATGAGGGAGACCAATCTGCTGAAATCCAATAAGCCTACCCCAGTAAAGACAGTGGCTACCGAAGGAGTGAATCTTTTGCTACACGGAAAAGGAAAGAAAATTGTCGGTTTTCAAAACCGGTTTAATTCTATTTTAGCAGGAATACTGCCAGACTCGGTGATGATGAAAGTAAAGATGAAGCTGGCAAGTGCCAAGTGATATTGCACAAGTCTAAAAAACAAATGACCGGACCGAAAGAAATATCAAGACAAGAACTAATTAAATAAGGGGGACTTGCTTTATCAGTATTAGCTTTACCTTTATCATTAACAACATTTTCAAATTTTAACGAAATGACGGATAACAAAAATTTTGACGTAATCATAGTTGGCGGAAGCTATGCAGGACTTTCGGCAGCGATGGCTTTGGGACGAGCATTAAGAAATGTTCTGATCATTGACAGCGGTTTGCCTTGTAACCGACAAACACCTCACTCGCATAACTTCATTACGCAAGACGGAGAAAAACCAAGTGTTATTGCGGAAAAAGCAAAAAATGAAGTGTTGAAATACGACACGGTAAAATTCATAACTGACCTTGCCGTTAAGAGTACAAAAACCGATAAGGGATTTGAGATTTCAACTCAATCAGGAAAAATATTTTCTGCTGAAAAACTGGTTTTCGCAACAGGGTTAAAAGATAAAATGCCAAACATCGAGGGGTTTTCTGAATGTTGGGGAATTACAGTGCTTCATTGTCCCTATTGCCACGGATATGAAGTAAGGAATCAAAAAACAGGGATTTTTGCAAATGGATATGGTGCATTTCATCTGGCTCGGCTTATTCGTAACTGGACAAAGGATCTGACGATATTTACCAATGGAAAACCGGAACTGACACAGGAGCAAACTGACGAAATCAAAAGACACAATATTTCAATAGTTGAAAAGGAAATCACCTCATTGAAACACAAAGACGGAGTAGTTGAAGAAATAGTTTTTTCAGATAATACAACTTTTCAACTAAAAGTTATCTATTCAAGACCTCCTTTTGAACAACACTGTAAAATCCCCGAATCATTGGGCTGTGAATTGTCAGAACAGGGACTTGTCAAAGTAGATGCATTTCAGAAAACAACAGTAGACAATATATTCGCTTGTGGAGACAGTACCAATCCTCTTCGTTCTGTACCATATGCTGTATCAACAGGGAGTAACACAGGCGTGTTTTTAAATAACGCTTTGGTAGAAGAAGAATTTTAAAAATAACAATAAAAGCTGCACGTAACATGCGGTTTGGCGTTGTGGCTGGGCCAAACGCTGCATCAGTAGTAGTTCGCTTTTGTGCTGCATATCCAGGTTGACCGAACGGTACTGAGCAGTAGAATAAGACTTTTAGATAAATTCATCATTCGGCCTAAGCTGCGGCAGACAGAACACGGGTTACCGCAAGCCGTTAATCGTCAGCAGCAAGGAATTTATAATCAAATCATCATGAACACTTCAATACCTCGTATTCCTCCTCCAATTTATTTTCTTATAGGATTAATTGTGATGATATTACTCAGTTCATTTATTCCAATCGGACGCTGGTTGCATTACCCTTGGAGATACCTTGGTATCATATTTCTTGTTTTAGGATTTTCTCTCAGTCTTGGGAGCGGCTTATATTTCCGAAGATTAGGAACAAATCCTCGTCCCGGCGCTAAAGCAACTTTAATTGTCACTACAGGACCTTTTAAGTACACAAGAAACCCAATGTATTTGGGGTTAACCACAATGCTGATCGGTATTGCGGTACTTTTAGGGACATTTTCACCTGTGCTTGTAGTTCCCATATTCTTTATCCTCGTGCAAACACAATTTGTATTACGAGAAGAGAAATTGATGGAACAGTGGTTTGGCCAACCATACTTAGAATATAAAAAGAAGACTCCGAGGTGGTTAATTTAAGAAAGATACCTCCGCTAACATTGCATTACCAAAAGTGAGGCTGACGGACAAGTGCTGAGCAATATATTGTATGCTATTTATCTAATTAATAACCGGAATTTAATTGAACAAAAATGTCTATTTATGGAAACTAACTTTATCGAGAAAAATATTTCGGTTAAAAGGGCAACTCTATTTTGGCCAAGAACGGCATTGAAGTTGATGAAAGAGAAGCTGACGTAATCTTGGATTTTTTTATCTGATCGCAAGGAATTATGGGAAAGATGAAAAAGCTGAAAATAGCCATAACCCAAAGGAGAAGTCGAACTCGCTAAAATCGGCATCTACAAGTATATGAAGCTATTTTTTAGACTGCATTAGAAAAAAGTTTAAGAAGTTTTTAGTGATTGTCGAACACGATTTGGCCGAATAGTAATAATTTGAGCCACAGATTTTTATTGGTAAAAAAAAAGGAAACACTATAATTACAAGTGTTTCCTTATGTAGCGGGGAGCAGGATCGAACTGCCGACCTCAGGGTTATGAATCCTGCGCTCTAACCATCTGAGCTACCCCGCCGGGTTCATATTTACTAAATAATGTAAATATCGATGTGGTTATTTTTAAGAGTTGCAAATATAGAATAAATATACATTCTATTAAAAAGAAATGTGAAAAATACTTTAAAGTACTATTGCTCAGTAAATTTGATTGTTTTTAAGAGGCTGTAATCGTCATTTTAGGCCTTAAGGGAGCCTGTTTTTAGAAATTAATAACACAACAAAGGGCAGTATTTCGGCGGATACCGCAGAATTAACCGCATTCCTGGTCTTAGCATATGATCAAGCCTATTGCTTACGGTATGTACGAAAGATATTTCAGCTGGCCATTTGTGCTCATAAAATTGATGGTTTCAAAGATTGATTACCCCCTGGTGCTACCAAGTCATCCCCAAGGTAACTTTTTCCATAGCTGATATTCGCGAATCCTTTACCTTTTAGGTAATAAATTAGGTAACGCCAAGGTAAAGAATTGGTAAGCAAAGGGTTAACATGGGGTTAACCTGGTGTAGAGAAAGGGTAAAGAAAAGGTAGGGAATGGGTAAAGGAATTAGTCTGGAGTCCAGAGGCGGTAGTCTTGAGTCGTTTAAAGGGGTTTGCGTTTGGCGGTAGGCGTTTGGTGTGAATTAAGCGATTAGTCATCTAGCGCCGATTACCACGTGGTTTGTCATCCTGAATGTAATGAAGGATCTGTATGGTGATAGGCATTGCCCATTAATAATTCTCGCTTTGGTTTTGGTTTATTTGAGGCCTGGTTTTCATAGCTTAGAGGTTCTTCACTGCGCTCAGAATGACAGGGGAAAGCGAACTTAGCGATCGTTTTAAGATTGCTTTACCCGATGAAGGATCGGCCTCGGAATGACGCAATAGGAGGTAGGTTGGAGTCGGTAGTCAGTTAACCTATTAACCCCAATAACCACTAAACCAATGGCAAATGAACCGATGCACCACCCCCGGGAACCAATAAAAATTATATTGTTGCAGATATAGAATAAATTACCTTTCTTTAGAAAAATAATATTAAAAAATAGTCCGGAAATTATCCTGGTAGTGTACTAACATGGCAGAAAAGAAAAAATTTACACTAGAGTACGAAGTTAGATCGTCACCAAGAATATTGTATAGTTTTATAAGTGAGCCAAACGGCTTATCGCAATGGTTTGCGGACGATGTGAATTTCCGCGATCAGGTGTATACTTTTACCTGGGATGATGAGCAGCAAAAAGCAAAACTGGTTTCCATTAAAGAAAATAAGCTGGTTAAATTTAAGTGGCTTGATGACGAACCTCAATGTTATTTTGAGATGGAAATTGTACAGGATGAACTAACCAATGATGTTGCCCTCTCGATTACTGATTTTACTACCGATGAGCTTCTAGCAGAGAAAAAATTAATCTGGGATAACCAGATCGATTATCTGATTAGCGTATTGGGTGCATAAATTACCTTCGTATTGTTTACCTTTGTAGGGTGAAAAAAAATACATCTTCTATTAATAAAAGCATTTGTGAAGCCATTCATAGCAACATTTTTTGTTATGATGTTTATTCTATTAATGTTTTTTCTGTTTAAATGGATTGATGATTTAATTGGAAAAGGTTTCGAATGGTACACCATTCTGGAGCTGATGTATTACGCCTCGGCAGCCAATGTATCAATGGCGCTGCCACTATCGGTACTGCTTTCTTCCATCATGACTTTTGGTACACTCGGCGAAAATTATGAGCTGGTGGCCATTAAATCGGCAGGTATTTCTTTGCAGAAAGCCATGCGCCCCCTGTTTGTGGTGATTTTGATGCTCACCATAGCCTCCTTCTTTTTTGCCAACTATATGCTGCCCAAAGCCAACCTGAAATTTGGCTCGCTACTGTACGATATCAGGAATAAAAAACTTTCATTTTTAATCAAACCAGGGGTTTTTAACAACGCCATTCCGGGTTATGCCATCCGTGTTGATTCGAAAGAGGAAGACGGTACCTTGCACAATATCATGATTTACGATCACCGCGAGAATAACGGAATTCCGAAGGTAATTCTGGCGAAAGAGGGTAAAATGAACAAAACCGCCGATGGTAAATATTTGGTGCTTAACCTTAAAAATGGCGTGCAGTACGAAGAGCAATCTTCGAAAAACGGCATGTATAACCCGCGGCAGATTTTTACGCGGAACCGTTTTAAAGAAACCTCACCGCGTTTCGATATGTCGTCTTTTGATGGCAGTACCACCGATCCGAATGCATTTGGAAACAGTACGCCCATGTTAAACCTGAAAGGGATTGTTAAAAAGCGCGACTCACTGACCAAGCAATTGGATACCATGAAAATGCGAACCATTGCCAATCTCACCAGCAACTTCAAACAGTTTAATGTGACTAAAGGTTATACAAGTATAAAAGCTGTTCCGAAAAAGATTGATGATGTAATACTGAAGAGTATTCCTAACGGATCGCGGAAACTGGCCCTTGATAATGCAAACAATACGGTTGCGAATATTATGCAGCACGTACCCAACTGGGGCCCGCGCCAAACCGATTTAACCGGCGAAATTATTTTTACCACCGTAGAGTACCAACGTAAATTTACCCTGGCTGCGTCTTGCATCCTGTTGTTTTTTATTGGTGCGCCATTAGGTGCCATTATTAGAAAAGGAGGGATGGGTTTACCCGTTGTGGTGGCCATTTGCTTCTTCTTAGTGTACCACATTATTACCACGGTGGCCGAAAAGTCGGCTCGCGAAGGTAATTTGAACCCAATCTTCGGGATGTGGATTGCCGTAATTGTTTTATCGCCTCTGGCGGCCTTTTTAACCTATAAAGCTACCGTAGATTCGGCCTTATTTGATGTAAATTACTACAAGCAACTCTTCCTCAAACTATTTAAAAAGAAGGAAAAATAGGCGCCTTTTCCTTTACTTACAGATGATATTTTAATCCAAATATTGCTCAATAAGGTTGTACATTTGTACGGGTTATTGTTTGTGGTATAAATTGATTTTAATACGCCTTACACACCATTTGCCCCATAATGTTTATAAAATGCAAACAAAATTAAACACAATAGAAGAGGCCATCGCAGATATAAAAGCTGGTAAAGTTATTATTGTTGTAGATGATGAGAATAGAGAGAACGAAGGTGATTTTTTAACGGCAGCCGAAAATGCAACGCCCGAGATTATCAATTTTATGGCTACTTATGGCCGCGGTTTAATCTGTGCGCCCCTAACAGAAGAACGTTGTAAAGAATTAAACCTGAACCTGATGGTGGGTAAAAATACGGCCGCTTACGAAACTAATTTTACAGTTTCAGTCGACCTGGTTGGCCATGGTTGTACCACGGGGATTTCGGCAAGCGACCGCTCTAAAACCATGCTGGCTTTGGTTAATCCTAAAACCGACCCTGAAGAGTTGGGCAGGCCAGGACATATTTTTCCTTTAATTGCCAAAGACGGTGGCGTAATCCGCCGTGCAGGTCATACAGAAGCTGCGGTAGATTTAGCGCGTTTAGCCGGCATGAAACCTGCAGGTTTATTGGTAGAGATTTTAAAAGAAGATGGCGAAATGGCCAGACTTCCTGATTTATTTAAAATTGCCGAGCAGCACCAGTTAAAAATTATATCAATAGAAGATTTAATCGCCTACCGTTTAACCATGGATAGTTTGATTAAACAAGAGGTTAGCATCGATTTACCTACGGCTTGGGGCGATTTTAAAATGACAGCCTATACGCAGTTAGATAACAATGCCACACATTTAGCTATTTCTAAAGGCGAATGGAATGCCAACGAACCTATTTTAGCACGTGTACACAGCTCTTGTGTAACAGGCGATATCTTCGGTTCATGCCGTTGCGATTGTGGTCCGCAGTTGCACAAAGCATTAGAAATGATTGAAAAAGAAGGTAAAGGCATTGTGGTATACATGAACCAGGAGGGTAGAGGTATCGGGCTGATCAATAAATTACGTTCGTATAACTTACAGGATGCCGGTTTCGATACGGTAGAAGCGAATATTAAATTAGGCTTTAAAGGCGATGAACGCGATTATGGTGTAGGTGCGCAGATCCTGCGATCGGAAGGGGTGAGTAAAATGCGTTTAATGAGTAATAACCCAACCAAGAGAGCAGGCTTAATTGGTTATGGCTTAGAAGTGGTAGAAAACATCCCGATCGAAATTGCAAGTAATGTACATAACGAACGTTATTTAACGACCAAAAGAGATAAAATGGGCCATTCGATTATGAAAGGATAATTCAGTTGGCAGTTAACAGTTTGCAGTTAACAGTTTGGATTGTGCGAACTGAAATTACTAATTGAAAACTTATACAAGACCAACAGTTGAACAGATGTTCGATTGTTGGTTTTTTTTATGCGTATACTGAGATTCGTCATCCTGAACTTGTTTCAGGATCTTAGTAATTCCATAGCCATCACTGAGTTTTTACCATATAAAATCATTTAAGTCTTGATTCGGTTAATTTCTCCTCGGCTCGTCCTCCTGAACTTGGTTCAGGATCTTTATCGTTAACTCCATAGCAACGGATTTGGTTTTACCATATAAGACATATAAGATCATTTAAGTCTTGATTCGGTTAATTTCTCCTGCGGTTCGTCACCCTATCAGACATCTGAGGATCAGGATCTGTAAGCGTGGCGCCGATTATAAATTTACCGTTTCGATGTTGTGATTTGTGGTTCTGTGTATTATAGGTAGGAGATTCTTCACTGCGTTCAGAATGAAAGTGCGAATGAGAAATTAATTAGTCTGGAGTCTTGACTTCCAGGTCTTGAATCTATAAATTCTCCCGAGATCGTCCTCCTGAACTTGTTTTATTAGTTGTTTATTGTTTTCAATGGTCTAATAGCTACTTCGTGGTCAGGATCTATATAACATGATTATAACGATTAAAAGAGACCAGAATGCAATGGCATTAAGATTCCCACCTGCGTACCAATGACAGATTCTAAATTGGCGTCATCTCGACCGAAGCAAATGCGGAGTGGAGAGATCTTTGGACTATGTTAAAAGATCTCTCCACTGCGGTCGATGACGATTTATCTTACCTGTCACCCAACTCCTTTGTTTTTTGTTAAAAAGCTAACCTCTGGGAATGACGACTCCGCACGAACTAATCAACTATTGAACCAATGAACTAATGACTACTCAACAAATGAACCAACCTCTTTACCTCCGTTGGTTCCCTTTGCTTTGATTAATAATCGCGTCTTTATTAATCGATTTATTCGTTTTAACAGGAACCTGGCTTTGGTTCCTTTTCAGGTTCCGGCGGTAAGCGCCAGAAATTTTCTGAATAAACTCCTTAAACGTATCAAACTGCTGGGTATACACCAAACCAAAAGAGGTAACGTTTGCCGTTGAACTGATCCCGCTGTTTAAGAATATACTCTGTTGCGTAGGAGGTTTATTTGCAGCTTTTACGGTTAAGCTACCATCTTTTTTAATCAGGAAAAGTGCCTCAACCTCTCTGCCTACATTGTCTTTAGAGAAATCGATCACGGTAAAATCGTTCACACTGTTTCGATCTACAATACCTGCATTAATAATTAAACGATCACTAAAGAATTTAAACGATGCATTGGCCTCGCTCAACGAGCGTACGTTCAGATCGACAAAGTTTAGGTTTAATGAAGAAAGTACATTGTTAAACTGGTTAAATACCAACTCTGTAGCTGTACTGGTTGCGGTAGAACTGAGCTGGTTTCCGATCGATTCGCCACCATTTCCAGGGGCAAAACTTCTTCTGATAATTAAACTGAAAGCCTGCAGGTTCAGGTTGTTCTGATCGCTGAAATAGGTTTGCAGTTCTTCTTTAATAGAAGGTTGTGCAGGGAAATTGATATCGAGCTTAATATCTGGTTTTAACAGTAAACCCGTTAACCCCATCTCTACCTCGGTATTTACCCTTTGGTTGGCATTGCTGCTGGCATCGCGGTTGGCTGCTTTGTAAAGGTCGTTTAAACTTGCCCTCAAAGCGTATACTGCTTTTAAGTTAATTTGTGCGGCAGTAGGGTTACCCGTCCAGCGGATGGTTCCACCTTGCCTGATTTCGAATTTTTTGTTGATTACCTCCTGGGCTGTAAAATCGAAACTTCCGGTCTCGATGATATAATCGCCAGACATTTCGAAATCGCCGAAACTGTTGATGTTTAAGTTTAGATCGGCATTACCCTTGCCACTTAAATTACCCAGGGTGGTAAATATATTCGCGGTGGTATTCGGGTCGATGGTTAATTTGAAGGTTAGGGTTAAACCATCAAAGTTGGTTTTTTTCTTAACCAGAACAGTCGAATCGCGGCTTACAAAATTAATAAAATCTTTATCCGATATGGTTTCAGAACTATTTAGAGGCAAGTTAAACACGGTTCCTTTCTCCGTTTTTGCCTTGATATCGATCTTCATTTTATTGGTAGGGCCTGTAAACGTAAATACGCCCGTGCCATATGCACGGCCATAGTATACCGAATTGTCTTTCGCGGTAGTGTTTAAGGCCATTAAACTGTTTGCATTCACCGTTACTTTCAATGTAGGGTAGTTAATGTCGTTTAAATCAACACTACCGCGTGCAGTAGCTTCATGGCCTTCCAGGTCCTTAAGCTCAAAATCGTCGAGTTTAATTACGCTATTATTCACCTCTACCTGATCAGTAATTACATAGGTGGTTTTAAGGTAGTTCACCATCAGCTGTGCCTTATTTAACGATACATTTCCATTAATTTCAGGCTTGTCAAATTTACCTTTTACGGTTAAATCTGCCGAGATATTTCCTTTTAAATTGGATACCAGTTGTTTAACAAAAGGCTCGAGAATGGTAAGCTTACTTTCGTCCATTTTTACAGCAAGGTCGATCGCTTTTTCTTTTAGATCTAGATTTCCGGTCAGTTTAAGAGTCTCTGAACCGTCGGCCATGATGCGTGTAAATACATTTATTTTTTTGCTCTCGTTGCTGTACGATGAAGTATCGGTTAAGGTGCCGATATAGATATCGTTAAAGTTTAACGAATCAATCTTTAAATCGTCGGTTACCCTGGGTGCTTTTAATATGCCATACAAATCAGTTGCCCCGTTAACGTTTCCGCCTAATTTAACTCCAAAGCCTTTGGTAAAAGGATTCAGGGTTTTTAAGTTAAAATCTTTAAAGCCAACACTAATTAAATCTTTGGGATCTTCCGAAATTAATCCATCAATAGTAAGTTGCTGTTTCCCGTTGGTTAAATCGAAATTACTGATTTCGGTTTTACCATTGTTTAATACGATGCGTACTTTTTCCTGAATGCGCCACTCTTCATTATTAATTTTTAAGATCGATGGCAATACGCTTAACCTTGCCGTGGTATCCTGGTTTTTGGTAAATTCTACCAGTCCGTTTAAATCAAGCTGATTGTCTTCGTCTGCGTTCGACATTTTTACGTTGAAGGCCAAACTGTCGTTCCGCAGGATATTGGAAATGTTTACATCTTTAATAAATAAACTATCGTTAATCTGCACACGATCGGAGGTTACAATCAGTTGAAGCTGTTGTGTAGTGGTATTTTCATCGAGGATAATATTGTTTACCACAATGCCATTGTATTTTAGTTTCTTCACAAAACCGTTCAGCGTTGCGGTATTGTTGCGCGAATCGAAATCTCCTGTTAGTACAGCACCCTCTTCTAATTCCAAGCCTGGTAGAAAGATCTGCGCAAGCGGTTCGAATTTTTTAACCTTCAGGTTAAACTGAAAAATCTGGTTCTTGTATTTAATAATATCGGCTTTTAACGAAGGGATATACGTTTTGGCAATGGCTTTGTAATACGAAACAATAGAATTTAAATCATATTCACCTTTAATGCTGGCATCTAAAATATCTGACCGGATATCCAGTACGCGGCTGGCACCCGTACCGTTGGCCATTAACTGTACCGAATCTACACTGTAAATGCCTTTCGGGTTTTGTAGTCTGATTTCTTCAATTAATAATTTGCCCGATATATTGTTCAGGTTGGTGCCCGAGAAATTGGTCGTAAATTTAGCATCAACCTGTAACGAATCTTTCAGGAGTTTTAAGGCCTTTAATTTTGCTTTTGAAATTGTAGCATTAAAGTTAAATACAGGCAGTTTTGGATTCAGGTTTACCCCGCCATCAAAAACCAGTTTCACGTTGCGATCGTTAATGCTTAGCTTACCATCGAAATACTTTTTATTAAAAGTTCCATCAATTTTCACATTGTGGTATCGGTAATTATTAAAATCGATATAGTCTATATCGCCGTTTATCTTCTCGGTTAACTCTTTAAGCTCAGTACCACGTCCCTTAACATATAAAGAAGAACTGATGCGGCCAAGACTTTTTTCATCAATCAGATTACCCAGGTTAAAATCGTAGCTTTTTACATTCCCGGTATAGGATGGAACATCGTTTTTGTCGATTTTCATGTTCACATCTGAAACAATACGGCCAAGTTTGGTTTTAAATTCGCCATAGGCAATAAAGTCGTTCTGGAAACCGGTGAAGCTTCCATTAAAGTTAATGTTGCCAAATTTGTTTACAATTACAGGAACAATTTTCTTCTTGCTGTTGGTAATGCCTGCCAGCACTTCCTCCAGGTCGGTTTTATTAGTCCCCGCCATTTCAATGTTGAGGTCCATAAAGGTCTCTTTCCATTTCGGTAGTCCCTTTATAATAAAATCTCCTTTAATGTGTGTGGCTTTTCCTGTTCTTAATGATAGTTTTTTGGCTTTAAGGTTATTCACTAAACCCGTAATCTGACCATCAACATCCAGGTCGAGTTTCATGGTGTTCATTTCAGGCGCAAAGAATGCAATGTCTCTTGAGGTGATATGGCTATTTTTAAAAATAGCTTTCATCCGCACATTATCTACGTAGTGGTTAAAATCTTTATAACTTTTAAACCGCATTTGGTAATAATCGGTTAAACGGCTCTGATTGGTTTCGAGCAATAGATTTTTCAGCTCAATAGCATTACTGTCTATAGTAGTTTGCGCTGTTAGATTTTTCAGGTAAAATCCGCTCCGCTCCTTAAAGGTTAGGTTTTTGATATTGGTTTTAACCAGGTGCTTTTTCGTGTCGAGCCCCTCAAAAATACCGCTGAGTTCTTTAATATCAATATTCTCGAAGTTTACACTTTTGCCTTGCGTAGTATCTTTTGCTCCGTAATTTTTATACCTGAAGGCAAATTTGTTTAAAATAATACGGCCAATATTGATATCGTATGGCTTGCTTTTCTTTTTCTTTACAGTGGGTTTACCAGAATCGAAGTAGTTTATAATGAAATCGAGATTAGAAGACTTATCTTTGAAATCCTTTAGGAAAAACCGCCCATTGTTGATTTGAATGGTATTGATATCGATAATCTTTTTATCGATGGATAATTGATTAATATCGACCATGAACTGAGGGGTTCTCAATAAAGTGTCTTTTTGTAAATCCAATACCAATAAATCTTCCAGTACGATAGATTTAAAGGGTTTAATATAAAGACTTCTAATTGAAACGGTGGTTTTGAGCTCTTTTGACAGGTACGCAGCAGTTTTCTGCGCTAAATAAGTTTGAACGGACTTAAATTGCAGCGAAAAAATAAGAAGCGCAAGCAGCAAAATTATTGATGCGATTACCCAAAGGAGTATTTTAAATAGTTTTTTAATAATTTTGCAGCTTAAATATTAATAATTTGTCTGTTATACTTGCTATCGAGTCTTCTTGCGATGATACATCTGTTGCTATTTGTAACAACGGCAAAATTACTGCCAATGTTATTGCAAACCAAACAATTCATCAAAATTATGGTGGTGTTATACCTGAATTAGCTTCAAGGGTACATCAACAAAATATTGTACCTGCCGTACAACAAGCTTTAATTAATGCTAAAGTTACAAAACAAGACATTGATGCCGTAGCTTTTACACGTGGCCCTGGCCTTTTAGGATCCTTACTGGTTGGCGTCTCTTTCGCGAAATCTTTTGCATTAGCTTTAAATATACCTTTAATTTCTGTCAATCACATGCATGCGCACATCTTAGCGCACTTTATTGATGATCCTAAGCCAAGTTTCCCTTTTATCTGTTTAACCGTTTCAGGCGGACATACACAGATTGTACTGGTAAAAGATTACTTTGATATGGAAATTGTTGGCGAAACATTAGACGATGCGGCGGGAGAAGCTTTTGATAAAACCGCTAAATTACTAGCCTTGCCTTATCCTGGCGGACCGCTGATTGATAAACATGCACAACATGGAAACCCTTTGGCCTTTAAATTTGCCGAACCACAAATTGCCGATCTGAATTTTAGCTTTAGCGGTTTTAAAACTTCTATTCTGTATTTTATCAGAAAGCAGGAAAAAGAGAACCCTAATTTTATTGCCGAAAATTTAGATGATATTTGTGCATCGGTTCAACACAGTATTGTGCAAATTTTGCTGAACAAGTTAAAGAAAGCAGCAAAACAATACGGGATTAAAGAAAATTGCTATTGCAGGAGGTGTTTCGGCAAACTCTGGTTTAAGAAATGGCCTGCAACAAACAGCTGACGAACTGGGCTGGAAAATATATATACCGGCGTTCCAGTATTGTACTGATAATGCGGGCATGATTGCCATTGCAGGTTACCAGAAGTACCTGAAGCAGGATTTTGTAGGGCAGGATGTTTCGCCAATGGCGCGCATGGAGTTTTAGGGGAGGGTTTATTGGTCATTGGTTCATTAGTCATTGGTCAAATAGTTCATCATTAATTGCCTAATTGGTTAATGGTTGAAATTGGTTAATCGACGCTAAGCGCCAAAACCCCAAACGCAAGGCTTGTTCATGGATCTTTCCCCTCGTTCGTCATTGCGAGGCTGAGTTATGTGAGCCGAAGCAATCTTTTAAGATAATTAACCGTTGGGTAAGATCCTGACCACGAAGTAGCTATTAGACCATTGAAACAATAAACACAACATAAAACAAGTTTAGGATGACGACTGTGTGTATGGGATGACGACCAAGTGGAGAACCATGTAATGTACTCCGTGTTTCAGTGCTTTCGTGGCAAAAAATTGTAAACCGCCAACTGAAAACTGGCAAAGAGATTTTTTTAAATTGAATTTATATATATGACTGGAGCATCGTTAATATTTTGGATTGTTTGTGCGGTACCGCTGATCGGTATTTTATATTGGTTGATCAGAAATGATAAAAACAAACTGAAGGGGAGTTGGGGGGTAATTATCCTGGGTGCTTTGGTTATTGCTGCACTTTTGGTAATTGTATATGTAACCAAAGATTTTAGCGCCGTTTTTAGTCAAAACTAAAGCTATGCTTTTTTAGCAAAGGCTTCTTCTAGAAATAAGTATAACCTATAAAGCATAACGAGGCTGTATCATAAATATAGATTGTCATCCTGAGCCTGTCGAAGGACCTGTTTAATGCCCCTCAGGCGTTTTCGACAAGCTCAACGTGACAAATCCGAACAGATTTACAAATATGATACAGCCGGGTTTTAATCTTTTAGAATTTAAGCTCAGCTTATTTCTCAGCCAATTTATCGCCGGTTACTTCGGCTTTAATTTTAATTTCTAATTCTTCTGCAAGTTCAGGGTTGTCGCTTAACAGTTGTTTTACGGCATCTCTACCTTGACCAAGTTTGGTATCTCCGTAAGAGTACCAAGATCCTGCTTTTTTGATAATGCCGAAGTCAACACCTAAATCTACAATCTCTCCGTTTTTAGAAATACCCTCACCGAACATTACATCAAATTCTGCAATACGGAAAGGTGGAGCTACTTTATTTTTAACAATTTTTACTTTAACACGGTTACCAGAAACTTCGTCAGAATCTTTGATCTGTGAAATACGACGGATATCTAAGCGTACAGATGCATAGAATTTCAAAGCATTACCACCGGTTGTGGTTTCAGGGTTACCGAACATCACACCAATTTTATCACGTAACTGGTTAATGAAAATACAGCAACATCCGGTTTTAGAAATTGTTCCGGTTAATTTACGTAGTGCCTGACTCATTAAACGGGCATGTAAACCCATTTTACTGTCGCCCATTTCGCCTTCAATTTCACTTTTAGGAACCAAAGCGGCAACAGAGTCAATCACAATTACATCAATAGCACCTGAACGGATTAAGTTATCGGCTATTTCTAATGCCTGCTCACCATTATCGGGTTGAGAGATTAAAAGGTTATCAGTATCTACACCTAATTTCTTCGCATAAAACTGATCAAAAGCATGCTCTGCATCGATAAAAGCAGCAATACCACCTTGTTTCTGTGCTTCGGCAATAATATGTGTAGCTAAAGTTGTTTTACCAGAAGACTCCGGGCCATAAATTTCGATTACACGACCTTTTGGTACACCACCTATACCTAAAGCAATATCTAAACTGATTGATCCTGTAGAAATAAAATCTATTGGTTCAATAGCGGTATCGCCAAGTTTCATGATGGTGCCTTTACCGTAAGATTTCTCTAGTTTATCTAAAGTAAGTTGTAGGGCTTTTAATTTATCTGGATTTGCGGTACTCATTTCTTTTTTCATTGATGGCGTAAATATAATCGATTCTCGGCTAATATGATCAAATGTTAATATTTATAATACTAATATATTTAGCTAAGTTATAAGTTTTTTGGCTAATGTCAATAGTAAAGTGAAAATAATTTTTTAAGCTTTTAATTTATCTCTCTCGTTTTGAGCGGTTAAACGTTCGAAGTACCTGCACATGTAGGTAATTTCGCAAATAGCGCATTTGGGGTTTCTGGCCACGCAAACGTAACGTCCGTGCAGGATAAGCCAGTGGTGTGCAATATGGATGTCGTGTTCGGGCAGGTTTTTAACTAAATCTTTTTCAACCGCCAATGGGGTTTTACCATTAGTTAAACCTAAACGGTTGGCCACACGGAAAACATGTGTATCAACCGCCATAGCTGGTGCATTGTAAATTACTGAGGCAATTACATTGGCGGTTTTTCGGCCCACACCTGGCATTTTCTGTAAATCGTCAATTCCTGAAGGCACCACGTCGTTAAATTCGTGAAGCAAAATATTAGCCATGCCCACCAGGTGTTTTGCCTTATTGTTGGGGTAGCTGATACTTCTGATGTAATCGAAAACAATATCGGGCGTAGCTTCGGCTAAAGCCCTGGCATTAGGAAAGCGTTGAAAAAGTGCAGGGGTTACCATATTTACCCTTTTATCGGTGCACTGTGCAGAAAGAATTACCGCTACTAAAAGCTGATAGGGATTATTATAATGTAACTCGGTTTCTGCATCAGGCTGCTTGGCCGAAAAATGTTCTACAAAAAGTTTGTAGCGTTCTTTTTTAAGCATGTGCAAATATAGGGTAAAGATGGAAAATGTACTATGAGAAATGCAAGATGGATGATGTAAGATGGGAGAGGTGTGGGGGTAAAACTGCGATTTGTCATCCAGAGGGTTAATTTGTTGTATAAAATCAATATGAATGACAGAGGGGGTTAGTGCTATGTTCCGTCGAGGAATGGTCATTGCGAGGAGGCCTTTTCAGCCGACAAAGCAATCTTACAACTATCGCTAGTAGCGAGCGCTTTAAGATTGCTTCGTGCCTCGCAAAGATCTTTCTATTGGGGCTGTCATTGATAGTGCAGTCGAAGGGTTTTTAAGTTAGGGAGGTTAATTGTTAGAGTCGCTTAATCCACTCCAACCCCCAACCGCTTAACGCCAAACCGTAAGAGCGATAATTATATAAACATTTTCCGTAAAAGTATAACATCCGGAAAGGCCATGCCGCTAGTTTTGTTTAAAATAAAATTTAATCCAGCTGCCGGGCTAAAGTGAAAAAGTGCGTGCTACTGGTTCCTGGAAATATATTGCTAACATTTAACTTAAACACAAAATGAAAAGGTTATTTAAATTATGGTCAATCAATGTCCTTGTACTAATGATGGCTGGCAGCGCCTCAGCACAGGAAAAATCAGCAGCGGTTAACCCTTTGCAGGCTTATTATGAAGTTAAAGATGCCTTAATTAGTAGCAATGCAAGCGTGGTAGGCACCAAGGCTACTGTATTAATTAACGCCATAAAAGCCAGCGAAAAAACCAATGCTTCGAAAGTATGGCGTGATAAAATATTAGTTGATGCCGGGCACATTGCCGATAGTAAAGATATTGAACAACAAAGAGATCATTTCGCCTCCCTGTCGACCAATTTTTATGCCCTGGTAAAAGCAGTAAAACTTAGCGATAAGCCTATTTATTACGCTTATTGTCCGATGAAAAAAAGCTATTGGTTAAGCGAAGGAGAGGCGATAAAAAATCCATATTATGGTAACAAAATGTTAACTTGTGGTAAGGTTGCCGAAGTACTTAAATAAAACACAAACCGCAAAATGAAGTTTATTTTAGTTTGTTGCCTTAGTATTTTGCTTAGTAGTTTTGCTTTTGCCCAACATCAGCACAACGAGGTAAAAGCAGCTGCCCCAAAAAAAACCACACAAAAAGCAAGTGATATCGAAATTTCAGGCAATAACAGGCTGCCAAAGGTTGTACGCTATGATTTGTACATTGCCGATACAACAGTAACTTTTGGTGGAAAACCTAAAAGGGCCATTGCGGTTAATGGCCAAATACCGATGCCAACGTTAACCTTTACCGAGGGCGATACAGCAGAAATACATGTGCACAATAAGCTAAAAGAGTCAACTTCCCTACATTGGCATGGGCTATTTCTCCCTAATCAATATGATGGGGTTCCTTATTTAACACAAATGCCTATTGAGCCCAATAAAACCCATGTTTACCGTTTTCCTATTATACAGAACGGTACCCATTGGTACCATAGCCACTCGGGTTTGCAGGAGCAAATAGGGATGTATGGCACTATGATTTTGAATAAAAGAAAAGAGCTGGCTATCCCTTCAGTACCTGTTGTTTTAAGTGAGTGGACCAATATGAAACCTCACGAAGTTGACAGAAGATTACATAATGCCAATGATTGGTTCGCGATAAAAAAAGGTACCACACAAAGTTATGTTGAGGCCATAAAAGGCGGGCACTTTAAAACCAAGCTAACCAACGAACTGAAACGAATGACCGCTATGGATGTGAGTGATGTATATTACGAAGCATTTTTAGTAAACGGGAAAAATCAATATCAGGTACCAAACAATCTTAAGGCAGGTGACAAGATAAGATTGCGTATTGCTAACGGAGGGGCATCTACCTATTTTTGGCTCACTTATGCAGGAGGTAAAATAACGGTGGTGGCTAATGATGGTAATGATGTAGCGCCTGTAGAAGTAGACAGACTGATTATTGCTGTATCAGAAACTTATGATGTAATAGTAACCATCCCTGAAAATAAAAGCTACGAGTTTTTGGTAACGCCTGAAGATCGTACCAAATCTGCCTCTTTATGGCTGGGTAGCGGGCAGAAAGTATTTGCTCAGAAATTACCTAAACTGAAATATTTCGAAGGCATGAAAATGATGAACGAAATGATGGATATGAACGGTAATCTGGTACAGATGGACGGTATGAAAATGCAGAACCAGGTGATGGATATGAATGTCATAATGTATGCTGAACTGGATGATGCTGGTACAGATACAGCTGATGCACACAAAGGTCATAATATGGGTAATGATAAAGGCATGAAAGGTCCCATAACAACATTGAACTACGATATGTTGCGCTCGCCTGAAAAAACGGTTTTGCCTAAAGCGCCAACCCAGCAAATGGAGTTTCAGTTAACGGGCAATATGAACCGTTATGTTTGGACTTTGGACAATAAAACCATCTCCGAAGAAGATAAAATTCTCATCAAAAAAGGCGAAAACCTAAGGATCATTTTATATAACAACAGTATGATGCGCCATCCTATGCACCTGCATGGGCACGATTTTAGGGTAATTAACGGCCAGGGCGATTATGCACCTTTAAAAAATGTGCTCGATATCATGCCCATGGAGCGCGATACCATTGAGTTTAGCGCATCTGAAAGTGGCGATTGGTTTTTTCACTGCCATATTTTGTACCACATGATGAGCGGCATGGGTAAAATTTTCAGCTATGAAAACTCGCCATTAAACCCCGAAATTCCGGATCTTAAACTGGCGCAGCGAAAACTTTTTGCCGATGACAGGATGTTTCATTTTATGGCCGAAAATGATTTTGCCAGCAATGGAAACGACGGTATGGCCATGTTGGCAAATACCCGCTGGAGCATTGGCGCCGAATGGCGCTTAGGTTACAATAAAATGCACGGCTTTGAAACCGAAACCCATATTGGCCGGTACATAGATAGAATGCAGTGGCTAATGCCTTTTGTGGGATTCGATTGGCGCTACCGGAAAATGGAAGCTGGTGAGCAGGAAAGCAATATTTTTGGCCAAAAAAGCACAAAAGATAACAGAAGTATGTTTAGTGTGGGACTTGCCTATACCTTACCCATGCTGGTAATCGCGCAGGCAGAAGTGTACCACGATGGTAATGTCCGCTTGCAGTTAATGCGGGAAGATATACCGATTTCTAAGCGCTTAAGAGGAAATTTTATGGTAAACAGCGATAAAGAATTTATGGGCGGACTTAAATTTATTGCCACTAAATACATGGGTATTTCTGCTCACTATGATAGTGATATGGGTTTTGGTGCAGGTTTAACGCTTAATTATTGATGTAGTGTTTCAGATTAACCATTAGTAATCTCCCTCAACAATTTATCGCATTCAGCAAAGGCATTATACAGATATTTATTACGGTGTTTTTCGCCCTGGCCGCTAAAAGAAACCGATTTCATCATCAGGCCCTGCATCCATTGTTTGGTTTGTTTGCAATAGGCCTGGTCTTCGGTTCTTAAATAATTAAAAGTATTAAACCTGTTGTAGCAGGCCATGCGGTCTTTAAAATCGACCAGGTAAGCGATGCTTCCCAGTACATCGCAATTGTACCAGTTAAAGGTATGGTTTGGGTCGATGGTTTTTTTGCTGCTAATGGCGTACATATTCATATCGGTGAGGCAATACCTTACCTGTTCTACAACTTTCACAGCCAGCTCGGTATCGGTAAGGTGTCCGGCTTCGAATGCATATCTGATCTGTTCAAGTGTGCCTGTTACGGTATCTTTAGACCATATTTCGGTACTCGGTATCTCCAGATAGGTGGCGTGCAGCTCTTGCGAAATTTTAATAATCTCATCGGATAGGAAGGAAGAACTGAACGGCATTTCGAGATTATTGGCACTATTTGCCCAAAAGAAGAGTTTAAAACTAGTAAGTTCGGGATACTTAAAAAAGTGAAATAAAGGAATGTCGTCGGTAGTGATGGTAATGTGTTTTTTATGGCTGTTCTTAATAGCCTTAATGTTCTCCAATAAATTCCGGAGATAGCCAATCATATCTAAATCTTCATTTACACTTAAATAGCTAAAGGTAACCGATAATGATTGTTTCGGACTGTACAGGAATGGGACATCAAAACAATCAGAAAGCCTAATGATTTGCTTGAAAGTAAGGTTACTGTCGCCCCTGATTTTCTTATAGGCTTCATTGGTACTTATTCCTAATTCTTCGGCTACACTCAACGCCAGGTTTTGGTACTCGGGCAGGGCTGACTTGATTGCCTGAAAAAATAATGCTTGTTGATTATTCATAAAGATTAATTTATAAATGAAATAGTGAGGTTTTTAATAATCGAAAGGGTTATTGTCGACTGTTAATTTAATGATTATAATTTATAATCATATTGTTTGCTTGTAAATTGCTTTAAAGGATGATTTTTTGATATCAGATAATCTTTAAGGATAATTTAGCATTGTGAGGTGTTTTAGATTTGATTAGGAATTAAAACACACTATTATGAACAAATTAAGATTTATAAAAGATGAAGGCTCCGAATTCTATAAAGAATTAAATGAGCAAATAGAACAATATTTTACACAGAATGGATTGAGGAAAACGGGAAACGCAAAAATGTTTTTCAAGATATTCCTGTATTTCGGTATGGATACCCTGTGTTACGCCTTAATGATTACCAGTCATTCGGTATTGGCATTCTATGTTTTTTACCTGCTGATGGGACTTTCGGTTTTGTTAACTGCTTTTAATGTTTCGCATGATGCCGCCCATGGTGTAGCGGTTAAAAGTAAATTCTGGAATCAGTTGTTATTTTCGTTGAGTTTTAATCTGCAGGGCAATAATGCTTATGTATGGGATAAGAACCACAACGAATCACACCATTTATATACCAATATAGAAGGTAGTGATATTGATGTACTAAATAATCCCCTGTTTAGGATGACCGAATCGCAGCCTTTGCAATGGTACCACCGGTATCAGTTTATTTATGCGCCGTTTCTATACCTCTTTTATTCTATTAACTGGTTCTTTTTTAGGGAAACCCTGATGTTGTTCAATTTATCGAGCCGTACCATTAAAGTGGAGATTCCCCGTATTGAAGCGGTAAAGCTGGTCATATATAAGCTCTTGTATATAGGTTATATGATCGTTTTGCCCATTTATCTATTGCCTTTCGGTTGGGCAATAGTTCTGATGGCTTTCCTGCTGAACCATTTCATTATTTCTCTGCTGTTTGTATCGGTGTTAGGCGTTGCACACTTATCAGATTATGTATCTCATCCGATGCCCGATAAAGATAATAAATTGAATATGAGCTGGCCAAAACTGCAGTTGCTTACTTCAATAGATTACCATGCAGAAAGTAAATTTCTAAACTGGACACTTGGTGGTTTTAATGCTCATGCGGTGCACCACCTGCTTCCGAACGTTTGCCATGTGCATTATCTTGATATTATTCCAATTTTTAAAGCGCTGGCTAAAAAGCACAAGCTTACTTATATGGAAATGTCATACGGCGAATCTTTAGCCTCACATTTCAGGTTTTTGAAAATGATGGGCAGAAGTGAACACCTAATCCCGATGCGATATGAAGGATAAACATATCTATGTAGCGGCTGATAGTCAGTTGCTAAAAGCAATATACAAACGTGTAGCACAGGAGCTGGTAATTGATAAATCTGCTTTTATGAGGATAATTGCAGCTAAATTCGTTGTGTATTTCTTGCTCACCTTATTGTCCTATTTAGCTTTATACCGTACGGTTAACCCAATTGGTTTTATTGGCTGTTTTATGGTATATGGTTTTATTGCATTGCTTTTTGCCTTTAACTTTTCGCACGATTTTTCACACAATACCATTTTTAAAAGCAGGCGGCTTAACCATATCTGCTTTGTGGCTATTTATACATTGGTTGGTGCGCATGCCGAGGCATGGAAACTGCGCCATGTTAATTCTCATCATTATGCGCCAAATGTAGAAGACTATGATTCCGACCTTAAAATATCAAAGCTGATCCGTGTGGTACCTGACAGTAAACATTATTGGTTTCATGCTTACCAACACCTGTATGCACCATTGGCTTATACTACCTATTCGCTATTCTGGATTTTTATTAAAGATTTTGTGATTCTGTTTGGCAATGATGGCTTTGTGGTTAAAAAGAGCTTTAAGTATTATCTGTCTTTTGTGCTTCAGAAAATTACTTATATCAGTTTGTTATTGGTGTTACCCTTACTTTTTTCTGGTCAGCAATGGTATGTGGTGGTGCTTGGTTTTTTGATAATGCATTTAAGCCAATCGCTGTTTTTGCTGTTTACATTTTTTATGACACACCATGTTGAGGAAACGCAGTATCCGAAAGCAGATGCGCAGGGTTATATCAATGCTTCGTGGCTGATGAACCAGGTAAAAAGTTCGAACGATATGCATCCTTTTAGTAATATGGTAAATTTTATTTTGGGCGGCTTCAACAATCATATTGCCCATCATTTGTTCCCGCACTACCATCATGTGTATTATCCGCAGATCAGTAAAATATTGTACGAAATGTTAAATGAGAACGGAATAACGCCCAATTGTACCAGTTATTTCGGAGGGATAAAATCTCATTTAAAGCTGCTTAAAAGAATGGGAGCTGCTGCATAGTCTACATCTAAATTAACGTTATGAAATATTTATTGATATGCTTTTGTTTACTACTGTTTGCAGATGCATTGGCACAGCAGGATACCTTAAATAAAAAAAGGAAAATTTATTTCGGTCTTGGCTTTAGTCTGGGCGGTGGAGGAAACAGACGATTGTATGGAGATGTAGATTTTTACCTGCAGAAAAGAAGTAATTATATCTCGCTTAAAACATCAGCTGTAGAACGTATCAGGATTTTTTATTTTGGCGGTTTGCCAGAACCACATATTTCTGACGTTGGTATTTTAGTGGGCAAAAGTTATACTTTTAACCGTTACCATTATGTTAAGTTTGGCACAGGAGTTTCTTTGGTTGATCAGGTAAGCCCTGGTGCATTTCTGTATAACGATTGTGATAGGCCGGGCGGATGCCTTTTCAGTAATAATGTGTATGAAACGATCAGAAGAAAAACGGTTGGTTTGCCGCTCGAAATGAAATATGGACTGTACCTGGATAGGACAGCGGCTGTTACTGCTGGTTTTTCGGCAAACCTGAACAATCTGCAATCTTTCTATGGAATATCACTTGGTCTGGTAGTAGGCAGGTTGAAAGATAAAGTAGGTCGCAGGTATTAGGCATGAATGGCTTTAACAAGGTAAGCCTACTTTTAGTACGGTGGGTTTTATGCTTAGCACAACCTTTCATTATAAACCTGATGGGAACGGCAGCCCGAGCTTTTTTTGCGAGGCTACAGTGTACAGCAGGATTGAACATTTTTACTTGCACAGGCCTTTCGTTTTCTACAAAGTAAACTGGCAACTAATTTTGAATGATTGAGTTTTGAATGAGTGAATGATTGGAGCCTCTAATTCACATTGGTCTAATGAAAAGAAGTAGCTGGCACTTTAACCTGTTCGGTTACGCCCTGATTGCTCTTAATTAACCAGAATGCAAAGAATGCGCCTACCAATGCCATTGCTGCACCTACATAAGCAGGCGAGCTATAATCAAAGCCATAAACCAGTGGAAGGCCACCAAAGAAAGCGCCCAAAGCATTACCAATATTGAAACTGGCCTGACTTGCAGATGCTGCCAACATTTCGGAGCCTTTGGCACTCTGGATCATTAACATCTGTATTGGTGCAGCTAAAGCAAAAGATACGGCACCGGTAACAAAAGTCATGATTAAGGCTAATGGCTGACTTGCAGATACGAAGTGTACAATGGTTAAGGTAACCACCATGGTGAGCAATAAGGCTGCAGAGGCTTTTGCAGGTGAAAACTTATCGGCCAATCGGCCACCGACATAATTGCCGAACATCATGCCCAAACCCGCCAGCATTAATATATAGGTTACGGCATTTGGTGAAAAGCCTGCAACATCTGTCATTAATGGGGCGATATAACTGTACCAGGTAAATAAGCCGCCTGTTCCAATCGAAATCATAAAAATGATGATCCATGCTTCTCTTTTTTTGAAGAAACTTAGTTCTGCTTTTAAATCGCGGTTTTTTGTGGCTTCTAAAGCGGGTAGCCATAATTTTAAACTTAACAAAGTAACCAGGCCAACAAATACGACAACGGCAAAAGAGATGCGCCAGGAGAAATTGTGCCCAATAAAGGTGCCCAATGGTACGCCGACAATATTGGCGATGGTTAAGCCCATAAACATGAGCGATACGGCTTGAGCTGCTTTCCCTTTTTCGGCTATCCTGCTAGCCACTACCGATCCCACTCCGAAAAATGCACCATGTGGTAAACCAGAAAGTAACCGGGCAATAAACAGGGTATCAAAAGTTGGGGCAAATGCAGAGAAGGCATTGAAAACCGTAAACATGATCATCAAAGCAATCAATATCATTTTTGGTGGATATTTACCCGCAATCATAATTAATAATGGTGCACCGATTACCACACCTAAAGCATAAGCAGAGATTAAATGCCCGGCCTGTGGAATGGTTACTGCTAAATCTTTTGAGATATCGGGTAATAAGCCCATCATAACAAATTCTGTTATTCCGATGCCTAAACCGCCTAAAGTGAGTGGGAGCAAGTTCTTGTTCATAGCGTACTTAGTGTTAAAATTACACTATGCAAAGGTAAGGCTTTTTGTTTTAGGGGATTGTAAAAATTAGGCCATTTATAGGGATAGATAAGGAAAGGCTAAGAGGTTGATGGCTGATACCAGAAAGTTCATTGCTGAATTGTTTCATGGTTGATGATCAGATCATAGATAGTCTATGGTCAAATGGATGATAGCCAAGTAGCAAGGATATACGTAAGTGGTTATAAATGATAAAGCTGTATCAGTTATGAACTGGTAGCCGGTTTTGCAATTACCAATAAACTAATGGCAAATGAACCATTGAACTCATAAAATAAAAAAAGCTTGTCCCACCCTGTGGAACAAGCTTTTTTGGCTCATGTAATTTACTACTTTGTTCGGCTGTAAGCTAAAATCTTGTTGATGGTTTCATCCTGAGGATTTTTAGCCAGCCTATCTAACTTACCTTTTATTTGATCATAAAATAAGTCGATTTCTGTGTCCGATTCAATATCAGTTCTAGGCTGAAACATGTTAGGTGTAGGTAAATTTACATTTGTTTTTGATGTAGAGGTTTTTGTCATAAGCAACTAAATGTGATAAGTTTTATAAACTTAACGATAGTTCAGATGCTTTATTTCAACCCCTAAAAAATTTTATGTAACAATTTTACTACCCTTTGTAAGTCATCTCCTTTGTTTTAAGCATTTTACGCAAATTACTCAATGCATAACGCATACGGCCTAGTGCTGTATTGATGCTTACATCGGTTAAATCTGCGATCTCTTTAAAGCTTAAATCGGCGTAATGGCGCATGAGGAGCACTTCTTTCTGCTCATCAGGCAATAAATGGATCATTGCTTTCAAATCTTTATGGGTTTGGTCGCGAAGCATTTTGTCTTCTGCGCTCTCATCATAAAAGTGTAGCATATTGAATACATCCATTCCATCAGCACTGGTGATGATTGGTGTTCTCTTTTCTTTTCTGAAATAATCAATAACCAAGTTATGGGCAATACGCATTACCCAAGGCAAAAACTTGCCTTCTTCGTTATATCTTCCTGATCGCAGGGTATTAATTACTTTTATAAAAGCATCCTGAAAAATATCCTCCGCCAGATATTGGTCTTTAACCAATAAGTAGATAGAGGTATAAATTTTGCTTTTATGTCTTCTTAAAAGTTCCTGCAATCCATTCTCGTTCCCGGTAATATATACCTTTACCAGGTCCTGATCATTATATGATTGTAAATTCATAGGTTTACCTACACTAAATCCCGTACTATTTGCTAAAAATTAATTTGTAGATGTTTAATTTCTATAGCTGCTCTCCTATGTTTTTGATATGTGTTAGTTTGGTTTTGAGGTTGTTAATGTTCAAAGAAAGTTATTTTTTTATCAAAAAGCAAAAAATAAAATGTTAAAAAATAAATTAACCGTCTCAGTACCCTATTTTTGTATGTTCTTAAAACCCTAACAGCATTCTGGGGTTATACATTATATTCGTTACCATACATGAGCAAAAAAGAGGCCGAAAAAGATCCGCATAAAAATATTATCATAAAAGGTGCCCGTGTGCACAACCTCAAAAACATCGATGTTGCCATTCCAAAAAACAAACTTGTGGTGGTAACAGGTATGTCTGGCTCGGGGAAATCTTCGCTTGCATTTGATACTTTATACGCAGAGGGGCAGCGCCGATATGTTGAAAGTTTATCTTCTTATGCCCGCCAGTTTATGGGCCGGATGAATAAACCCGATGTAGATTATATTAGAGGTATTGCGCCGGCAATTGCCATCGAACAAAAGGTTATTACTTCTAATCCACGTTCTACCGTTGGTACCTCGACCGAGATTTATGATTACCTGAAACTGCTTTTCTCTCGTATCGGGAAAACCATTTCGCCTGTTTCGGGCAAAGAAGTGAAAAAAGATTCGGTAAGCACGGTGGTAGATTATGTAAATGCCATGCCCGAAGATACAACGGTAACTATTTTTTGCCCGTTATATCCGCATAACAACCGTACAATTAAAGAAGAACTGGCTATTTTATTACAGAAAGGATTTTTACGTGTTCTGATCAATGATAAAATAGAAAAAATAGAAGCTGTTTTAGACGATGCTGATTTTAAAGATGCAGAACTAACAGATGATAAAACCGTTCAGATTCTGATCGATCGTATTGTAACCAACCAGGAAGAAGAAACATTAAGTAGACTGGCCGATTCGGCACAGACAGCTTTTTTTGAAGGTAAAGGCGATTGTTATGTAGAGGCCCAGGGTAAAACGAAACATTTTAGCGACCGTTTTGAACTGGATGGAATCAAATTCGAAGAACCTACGCCAAACTTTTTCTCTTTCAACAATCCTTATGGTGCCTGTAAACGCTGCGAAGGTTATGGAAACGTAATCGGTATTGATGAAGATCTGGTTATTCCTGATAAGAGCAAAAGCATTTACGATAATGCCATTGCCCCCTGGCGTGGCGAAAAAATGAATGTGTGGCTGCAGAATTTTATTAAAGCTGCTCCGAAATTCGAATTCCCGATTCACCGGCCTTATAGTGCCTTAACAGAAACGGAACAACAGTTACTTTGGACAGGGAACAAATATTTTGCAGGTCTGGATGCTTTTTTTAAAGAACTGGAAGAGCAGACCTACAAAATTCAGTACCGCGTAATGTTATCACGTTACCGCGGCAAAACTACCTGCCCTGACTGTAAAGGTTCGCGTTTACGTAAAGATGCATCTTATGTAAAGATTGCTGAAAAATCGATTATCGATGTGGTGCTGATGCCTTTGGCCAAAGCCCTGGTTTTCTTTAACGAGCTGAAATTAAATACCAACGATACCAAAATTGCCAAACGTTTATTGGCAGAGATTGATAACCGTTTCCTTTATTTAAACAATGTAGGTTTAGGCTACCTTACCTTAAACCGTTTATCGAACACGCTTTCGGGTGGAGAATCGCAAAGGATTAACCTGGCTACCTCTTTAGGTAGTAGTTTGGTTGGTTCTATCTATGTGTTGGATGAACCAAGTATTGGTTTGCACCCAAGGGATACCAATAAGCTGATCGAAGTGTTAATCTCGCTCCGTAACGTAGGTAATACGGTTATTGTGGTAGAGCACGAAGAAGAAATGATGCGTGCGGCCGATTACATTATTGATATTGGCCCTGAAGCTGGTACTCATGGTGGTAATTTAGTTTTCAGCGGTAACTACGAAGAGATTTTAAAAGATAAAAATAGCTTAACAGGCCGTTACCTGTCGGGATTGGAAAAAATTGCCATTCCGGATAAACGACGGAAATGGAAGGATCATATCCTGATTAAAGGAGCGAGAGAAAATAATCTTCAGCATATTGATGTGAAGTTTCCATTAGGCGTTTTTACTGCGGTAAGTGGCGTTTCTGGATCGGGTAAAACCAGTTTAGTTAAAAAAATATTATATCCGGCACTGCAAAAGGCAATAGGAAACTATGCTGGTGAACAAACGGGTGCTTATGATGGCATTTTTGGCAATTACGATCTGGTAAGTGCTGTAGAAATGGTCGATCAGAATCCGATTGGTCGTTCTAGCCGTTCTAATCCGGTTACTTATGTTAAAGCCTGGGATGATATTCGTGCGCTGTTTTCGGGCCTGGCATCGGCAAAAGCTGCGGGCTTAAAACCAGCTGCTTTCTCTTTCAACGTAGAAGGTGGTCGTTGCGATGTTTGCCAGGGTGAGGGCGAAGTGAAGATTGAAATGCAGTTTATGGCCGATATTTACCTGCCCTGCGAAGCCTGTAACGGTAAACGTTTTAAACAACAGGTTTTAGATGTAACCTATAAAGAGAAAAACGTATCTGAAATTCTGGATATGACCATTGAGGAAGCGGTAGATTTTTTTAAGGATGAACAGAAGATCCTCAATAAATTAAATCCTTTGGTTGATGTTGGTTTGGGTTATGTGCATTTAGGTCAATCATCAAATACCTTATCGGGTGGTGAGGCGCAACGTATTAAACTGGCTTCGTTTTTAATTAAGGGCAATAATGCCAATAAAACGCTTTTTATCTTCGATGAGCCAACAACTGGTCTGCATTTTCATGATATTAAAAAACTGTTAAAAGCACTGAATACACTGATAGAACAAGGGAACACTATTTTGGTGATCGAACATAATATGGACATGATTAAATGTGCCGATTGGGTAATCGATATCGGTCCTGAAGGGGGCGATGGCGGCGGTCAGGTAGTGTTTGAAGGTTTACCAGAAGATTTAGCTCAGGTAGAGAAATCGTACACCGGAAAATATTTAGCATCGCATTTAAATTTAAATCCATAATTTCGGCAATGCTTTTTCTAACGTTTTTCATCGGCATCGTTCTCAATGCCATGGGCTATATCCCCCCGGGCAACATTAATCTCACCGTTGCACAGCTTGCCATTAACAAGGGCATGCGGCAGGTTTGGTATTTTATTCTATCGTTCTCTTGTGTAGAAGTGTTTTTCACTTTTGGAATGATGCGTTTCGCGAGATGGGCTATGAGCGATATCAATCCAAACGAGGCGGTAAGCGAGGTGCGGTTAAGCACCCTGGTTGATTGCTTTATGATTTTAATGTTTCTGGTGATGGGTACAATTACCTGGAAAAACCGAAAAAAAGTACCTAAAACGAGCAATAAAAAAGATGATAAACGCAGCGGAAGCGTTTTATACGGATTAATTTTAGGGGTGTTAAACCCCGTACAGATTCCATTCTGGCTGTTTTTTGGCAATTATGTAATTTTACACCAATGGATCGAAACCGATTACCTCTCCCTGGTAATCTTTAGTTTAGGCTCTGGGGTAGGTTCTTCTCTGGCACTTTACGTATATGCACATTTTGCAACTTATATCCAGGAGAAATTTGCGCTGAGCAGTTTGATCATCAATAAATCGATTGCTATATTTTTATACGCACTGGCAGCTTATCTGGTTGTCAAACAGGCAATCGTTATTCTATAGTATCCAGGGTCTGTGTCTCCACAGACCTTTTGTTTTTCACTCTTTTATTGAATTTTTTCATTGCAAACTGTTGTTTTTCGTTCTGTGAGGACACAGACCGAGGAATGGGTCTCTAAGTATCGTCATCTCTAAGTGGAGAGATCTTTGTACTTTTCATAAACATAGTTCGTCATTCCCGCGCAGGCGGGAATCTTAAAGCGCCCACTGTTATAAAGTACAATTAAATATTTTGAAACGGCTCATTGCCGCCGTGGCTAGTCCTTTTTCCTTGATGAAAAAGGAACCAAAAAACCAAGGCTTACACCTTTTCTTGAACTAAGCTATCTAAATTCTTATTGCGGCAATATGGAGGCCCCGATGAAAAATCGGGACTGTATATTGCCATGGGCTGTAAGGTATTGAGGGGGTAGTGCAAGAATTTCAATGCTTATTTCTACGAAAATCTGCCAGGCCGGATAGCACGGAGCAGAGGAATATACGCGTGATCTCTATTTCGTTTAATTACTTAGGTTCCTGTCGTCCTGCTTTCCATTGTATTCCGATAGAAGCTCTCCGGTTCCTTATTCCCGAAGGATTGAGTACTATAAAGCTATTGCATTAGGATTCCCGCCTGCGCGGGAATGATGTCCAGTTTTGGGGATTTGTCATCCTGAATGCAATGAAGGATTTTCCTCCTTTAGTAACAGCCATGAAAAACTGGGGCAAGGTTTCGGTAGTTTCAATTACTAATCCAAGGTCTGTGAATTCACAGACCTTCAAGTTGGCTTTTATCATGTATTCAATAGGAAGAATTATTTGCTTGCCATTCTGTGCGGACACAGACCGATGAATAAGCGTTTTCATTATGCTAGGCCTTTTTTAAGCGGTTAAAAACCGCTGCCGTTACCAGCCCGCCTATAGCATACCAAACCACCGTTAGGATCTTTGTTTTATCCGTTTTAGTAACCGGAGTATCATCTAATCCAATTTTATCGGGGATGCTTATTGCGCCCAAACCAGCGGTAATACCAGCAATTGCACCTTTCAAATAAATGTTTTTACTGTCTCCGAAACCAATAGCACTATAATATAAGCTGTTGCTTATGATATCACCGGCGAGGGTGGCCAGATAGAGATTATTGCCGCCAGGTGCTTCAAGCTTTAAACGGTTCATTGATTTTGAGAGTGCCTGTTCGCCCAAAAGGTCGATCCGGGGTGCATCAGGATCAAGCCGCCTTACACTTTCATGCAAAATATTAAGGGCTGCAGCACCTGCAAAGCCAGCGAGTAATGATTTAAGTAGTTTCATAATAGAATAATCCCTGCAGGAGCTAAATTGTTTTGTTGGATAAATATTATGCCTTGCCTAGCAGTTGCAGATCATTTTTTGTTATAAAATTGATACACAGTTATGCTTCGGTTAACCTAATCATAACATTAAATTTATGTTTAAGAAGCCTGATCGTCCTAATATTGGGCTTTGATACAAAACATAAATTATCCTGATGTCTAACAGACGATTTTTCCTGAAAAATAGTTTGGCTGCTGCCATTGTAGCCAGTATTTCGCCAGTTCTTTCCTCATTTGCTGATGAACAGCATCCTCTTTCTGTAAAAACAGGTAAAGCGCCAAAGTTGCGTTTCGCCATTGCATCTGATGGACATTATGGCCAACCCGGAACAGATTATAAGCTCAATCATGAAAATATTGTAAGGTGGTTAAACGAAGCGCACGATAAAAATCCGTTAAACTTTGTAATCATTAATGGAGATCTGGTACACGATCGCCCGGAACTATTATCAGAAGTAAAAAAAGAGTATTACGATAAACTTAAATTTCCTTTTTATGCCATCCCGGGTAACCATGATCATGCTGACGCTAAGATCTGGAAATCTGTTTTTGGTTACGAGGATAACTTTTCTTTTGAGAAAAATGGGGTTGGCTTTGTTTTGGCTAACACTTCTGATACCAAAGGAACTTACTTGTGCCCGAACAACGATTTTTTAAAGCTGGAATTAGATAAGTTTAAAAGCCTGAAAACTGTTTTCGTGGTATTACATATCCCGCCTCATTTTTGGGTGCCCGAAAGCCCTTTTATAGAATGTCAGGATACGATTAAGCTGCTGCATAGCTATGCAAATGTAAAAGCAGTATTCCACGGGCACGACCACAGTCTTGATGCTGTTTTTTATACCGATAAACTTCCTCATTTTTTCGATGCACATATAGGCGGAAACTGGGGCACAGCTTATAAAGGTTACCGGATAGTAGAGGTTGATGAAAATGATAAGATCCAAACTTATCAGGTAAATGCAAGTGGATCGCCATTATTAAATGAAACCAAATTTTAACGAATAAATCATCAGATGAAAAAGACATTTTTGTCAATTATTTTTGCCGGCATTGCTTTAAACTGTGCCGCACAAAAGATAGGAGCAGAGAAGCCTGAATTGAAGACGGGAACTGATGCTGCCCAGCCTTTTTTGTTTTCGCTGAATACACTAACTGCAGAAAATCACCGTTGGAATATCCATTATTCGGGAAGTTACGGTGAAAGAACCAACGGACAGTTCGGTTATGATGGCTTAGGGCAACAGTTTGGTGTTAAAGGATATTTAGGAAGTAGGCTTACCTTATATGCTACCGCGGCAATCGGTTTTGCCAATTCAGGAGGTGTAACCTCTGCAGAACAAGCTGAAGTAATCAGAGATTTAGTGGGTGGTAAAAGCATAGCTGGTTTCAGGTTAGGTGCTGGTTTAGGTTTAAGCAGAGATTGGTCGAACGTTGGTTCGGCGATTAGCCGGATCACCGCTTCATTTGATCATACAAACTGGAGAATGGCGGGAAACCTTCGTTTTGAAAAAGCTTTTGATAAAACCAGGGATAAGCTAGATTTTATTAGCAGTTTTGGGTATCAGCACCGTGTTTCTAATGTTTTATACCTTGGCTTCGAAGCCTTAGGGCAGGATTTAGAAGGTTTTTGGGAAAAGGATGAAGCAGAAGGCGGTGCAAAGGTAATGATTGGGCCATCCATCAATCTGGAACCAAATCATTCAAAACTTTCCTTCTCTATTTCCGGCGGACCTGTTTTTTACGCCACGCGTAGTCAGGCTATTCCATCAGAGGCCATCCGCGAGATCGGTTCCGTAGCATCGGGCAATGGTTATACCATCAGGGCTTTGGTTAACTTTAATCTTCATCGATAGTATTTCTATCTTCAATTTAAGAAAATGAAAAAATCATACTTATTTATATTGTTGGGCTTCCTGTTCATCCAAAAAGGATTTGCACAATGGCCTGGTAAAAACGGAAGCACTCAGCAGATCTTACTCCCTAATGGATGGAAGCTGAGTCCGGCAGGGCATTCACTGCAATTGGGCGATTTGCCTTTAAATATGCAGCTGAGTGCTTCGGGTAAATACCTAGCCATTACCAACAACGGACAAAGTACACAGTCATTGCAATTGCTTGATGCCAAAACAGAAAAGATTATCGATGAAAAAGTACTAAGCAAATCGTGGTATGGAATTGCTTTTAGTAAAGATGAAAAACACCTGTATGCCTCAGGTGGTAACGACAACTGGATTTTGGATTTCAATATCCAGAACGATAAACTTGGCAAAAGTGATACGATTAAACTCGGTCCGGTTTGGCCAAAGGGAAAAATTAGTCCGGCGGGGATTGTGGTAAACAAAAACAACAGTAAACTATATACTGTAACCAAAGAGGATAGCAGTTTATACATTATCAATCCTACTGCAAAGCAAATCCTGAAAAAAATTCAGCTTCCTGCAATTGCCTACAGCTGTGTTTTATCAGCAGATGAAAGCAAACTCTATGTTTCGCTCTGGGGCGGAAAATCTGTTGCTGTTATCAATTTAGTTTCAGAAAGCATTTCACAGCAGATTCCTGTTGGCGATCACCCGAATGAATTATTGCTTAATAAAAAAGGTACTATTCTTTTTGTAGCCAATGCCAACGATAATACCGTTTCCGTAATCAATACTTTGAACAATAAGGTAATTGAAACCATTGCTACTACCCTTTATGCCACACAGTTAACGGGTTCTACCACTAATGGTCTGGCTTTAAGTGCCAACGAAAAAACTTTGTACATCGCCAATGCTGACAATAACTGTTTGGCTGTTTTCGATGTAAGTAAACCTGGATTAAGCCTGAGCCAGGGCTTTATTCCGGTAGGCTGGTACCCAACAAGTGTTAAGGTGCTCGGTTCGAAAATTTTGGTTACCAATGGTAAAGGCAATACATCTATGGCCAACCCTCAAGGGCCACAACCGATTTCTAAAGTAGATAATAGCGGTTACCACATGGGCAGTACGGCCAATAGCAGATTGCAATATATTGCTGGTTTGTTTAAAGGCACCTTATCTTTTATTGATACGCCAAAGCCTGAGCAGTTAAAGCTATATACCAAACAGGTGTATGCCAATACCCCCTTTACCGATAAACGGACTATTACTGCCGATGGTGAAGCAGGAAATCCTATTCCGCGTAAACAGAACGAAAAATCGCCCATTAAACACGTTTTTTATATCATTAAAGAAAACAGAACATACGATCAGGTGCTTGGCGACTTGCCAAAAGGAAACGGCGATTCTACTTTAACACTTTTCGGTAGAAAAATTACACCTAATCAGCATGCTTTTGCCGAAAACTATGTGCTGCTTGATAATTTCTATGTTGATGCGGAGGTAAGTGCCGATGGGCACAACTGGAGTATGGCCGCATATGCAACCGATGTGGTAGAAAAAACCTGGCCAACCAGTTATGGTGCTCGCGGTGGGAGCACAACCTTTGAAGGCGGCCGACCTGTTACTTATCCAAAAGGTGGTTTTATCTGGGATTACTGCCAAAGGGCAGGGGTAAGTTACCGCAGTTATGGTGAGTTTGGTGATTATGGCAAGGCGAATATTAAATCGCTACAAGGGCATATGTGCACGGCTTCGCCGGGTTTTGACATGGATATTAAAGATCAGGTACGGGTAGATGCCTGGCAGCATGATTTCGATTCGTTACTGGTTGCAGGTGTTGTGCCTCAGTTTAATACTTTAAGAATATCTAACGATCATACCAGTGGACAAAAAAAAGGGAAATACTCGCCACAAGCCGCAGTTGCCGATAACGATCTGGCTGTAGGTCGTATTTTGGAGCATTTATCGCATAGCAAAATCTGGAAAGAATCGGTTGTTTTTATTCTGGAAGATGATGCACAGAATGGACCCGATCATGTCGATGCTCACCGTTCGCCGGCATATGTGGTTGGTCCGTACGTAAAAAGAAATACGCCTGTGCATACCATGTACTCTACTTCGGGATTTTTAAGAACAATGGAACTTATTTTAGGTTTACCGCCAATGAGCCAGTACGATGCTGCTGCTATGCCATTATACGAATGTTTTACGGCTACACCAGATTTTACGCCTTATAATGTGATTCAGCCGCTTATTGATTTAGATACAAGGAATGTGGCGGTAAATGAGAGCAGCAGACGTTCTGAACTGTTTAATTTTGCCAAAGAAGATTCGGCACCAGATTTAGATTTAAACGAAGTGGTATGGAAATCGGTAAAAGGGGAACAATCGGTAATGCCGGCGCCAAAACGGAGTGCTTTCGTAATCCTAGAGAAGAAGAAAAAAGATGACGATGATTAGTGATCTGTTATGATTATGTTTTAAACAAAAAGGCAATTTTCGATTAAGAAAATTGCCTTTTCTATTTAAGGTTGTTATTGTTTTAAGAGCTTGTCAGTCTGAGCGGAGTCGAAGACCCATTTTTCGATGTATTAAAAGCACTTCGACTCCGCTCAGTGTGACAAAAATGTTAGATAAGTAAAATGATAGCATCAAATTTAAACAGGCTATTATTTTAGTTTGGAAAGCAATTGCTGTGCTCAATTAACGTTTGTCCTGCTTTCTGCTACAATCTTTTTTGCCCTTCGACTACGCTCAGGGTGACAAAAAAGGATTTCCGCGGCAATCAGGTTTAAAATTGGAGAGATTTGCTACTATTTAAGGTTGGTTAGCATGGTGCAGATAGATAGGGTCTATTCCAGCATCGTGCAGCCCCAAATAGCATTGCTTGCCGCGCCACTTAAACCCGATCAAAGCGAGATGCTCCCGATTCTTCATCGGAGCAGAAGCGAGAGCGGGACCGAATAAATCTAAATGCCACTGTATCTGATTTCCGGAAAACTAAACTGATTCTCCTGTTTTCTGTCAAATTGCTTCGTGCCTTTTAATAACGACCTTATTTATAATTTCCAGTCTGGTCTTTCGAAATGGCAGGTATAACCGTAAGGATTTTTCTGTAAATAATCCTGGTGTTCTTCTTCTGCATTCCAAAAATCGGTTTCAGGTACAACCTCGGTTACAATTTTGCCAGGCCATTTGCCAGAAGCATCCAGCTCTGCAATTAATGCATTCGCGGTATCTTTTTGTTCTTCGCTGTTATAGAAAATAGCTGAACGGTAAGAGGTGCCTACATCATTTCCCTGTCTGTTGCGTGTGCTCGGATCGTGGATCTGGAAGAAATATTCTAATAATTTGCGGTAAGTTAAAATAGTTGGATCAAAAGTAACTTCAATGGCTTCGGCATGTGTGCCATGGTTCCGGTAAGTGGCATTGGGAACATCACCACCAGTGTATCCAACAACTGTTGAGATAACGCCAGGGTAATGACGGATCAGTTCTTCTACTCCCCAAAAGCAGCCGCCTGCAAGAATGGCTTTTTCAGTATTCATATATCTTTCCTTTTTTTTGATTAAATAAAGGTACGACGAAGATGTGTAAAAGGAAAGTAATTAGTTATCGGCTGACAGTTTACGGTTGGCAGTTTACAGCTCTGTAATTTTCTAAAAATCTGCGAAAATCCGTTGATCTGTGGGAAACGTTTTACATTATTCCCGCTGATTTAAGATGATGACGCAGATCCAGTTTGTGAATCTTACTCATATTTGTTATTTACTCCGAATTTGTCACGTTGAGCCCGTCGAAACGCCTTATAAGATATTTAAACCAGGTCCTTCGACAAGCTCAGGATGACAATTTATAATAAGACTCCTACATGCTTTTTAAAATCTGCGAAAATCCGTTGATCTGCGGGAAACCTTTTTTAGATTCCACTGATTTAAGATGATGACGCAGATCCAGTTCGTGAATCTTACTCATATTTGTAATTTACTCCGAATTTGTCACGTTGAGCCCGTCGAAACGCCTTATAAGTGGAGTTGCTATCTTTGACTAGAGGTCTTGTTTGTCAGATTTAAACTTAAAACTTTAAATTTGAATATATGAGCAGACAAATGTTTGATGAACCCTTTAGAAAAATGGCCTTAGATTTAGCTATGGTTCGTGGATCGATCAAAGAGGTTGCAAAAGAATTAGGTATAAGCCCTAATCTACTAAGTAAATGGAGGGAACGGCAAGGAACAGCTAAACAAGATTTAGTAAACCTTACCGAAGACCAGAAACTGATCAATAAGCTTCAAAAGGAGCTTAAAGAGGCACAGCTAGAACGTGACATATTAAAAAAGGCGGTAGGCATCTTTTCCAAGGGAGACGGGAGATATTCGGATTTATAAAGGAACACCGGCAGATATTTCCTGTTGAAAAGATGTGTAGAACGTTCGCGGTAAGCTGTAGTGGCTTTTATTACTGGCTGAAACATCCATTGGGTAAGCGGTCCATTGATCAGGCTGAACTTTTGGTGCAGATCAAAAAGATTCACAAGGATAGTAAATACCGTTATGGCGCGCCCCGTATAACCTCAGAATTAAAGGCACAAGGAATCCTTGTTTCTAGACCAAGAGTAGCCAGATTGATGCGGAAAGCAAACATAAAAAGTATTACCCGCAATAAATATCGGGTGCAGACTACTGATCCTGACCATTTATATCTGCCTGCAGAAAATATTCTTAACAGAGATTTTTATGCGGCGGAGATTAGCCAAAAATGGGTCTCTGACCTTACTTATATCCGAACTGGTGAAGGCTGGCTTTATCTGACGACAGTAATGGACCTGGCAGATAGAAAAATTGTTGGCTGGGCGCTTAGCGAAACCATGGATGCCGGACAAACAACGATCGCAGCATGGAAAATGGCGATAAGAAACCGTCCGATTACCCAGGAATTAATTTTTCATTCAGACAGAGGATTGCAATACGCCTGTAATGAATTTAGAAAGCAATTGATGAAATTTTCAGTAAATCAAAGCATGAGCAGAAAAGGTAACTGCTGGGACAATGCAGTGGCGGAGAGTTTTTTTAAAACAATGAAAACAGAAATGGTATACCACGAAAATTTTCGCACCAGAAGCCAAGCCAGATTGGCGATATTCGAATATGTGGAGGTCTGGTATAACCGAAAAAGAAGGCATTCTACTCTTGCATACATGACTCCAAAAGAATTTGAAGAAATGCTAAGTAATAGAAAAAATGTTGCTTAAAAGAAAGCCAAGTAATGCTTCTCGAAATAATTGATCTGACAACGAAAAAACTCTAGTAAACTATTGCAATTCCATAAGATATTTAAACCAAGTCCTTCGACAAGCTCAGGATGACAATTTATAATAAGACTCCTACATGCTTTTTAAAATCTGCGAAAATCCGTTGATTTGTGGGAAATTCTTTTACATTATTCCCGCTGATTTAAGATGATGACGCAGATCCAGTTTGCGAATCTCACTCATATTTGTAATTTACTCCGAATTTGTCACGTTGAGCCCGTCGAAACGCCTTGTAAGATATTTAAACCAGGTCCTTCGACAAGCTCAGGATGACAATTTATAATAAGACTCCTACATGCTTTTTAAAATCTGCGAAAATCCGTTGATTTGTGGGAGACCTTTTTACATTATTCCCGTGCATTCAGTTTTCAGTTTGCAATTTTCAGTTAGAACTGTAAACTGGGTACTGTCAACTGAAAATAGCTTTGTCTAAATAATATTCCGTGTAATTTTTCCTTTGATAATATAAAGTGCCTGGATGTTTTTTTTGCGGATTACGGTATCGCCTTTAAAATTTGGATTTGAAGAACGAAGGATTAGTTTGGTATCATCGGTGTGCTGAAAAATTAACTTTATGGTGCGTAAACTGTTACTATCTTCATCTGTCATCACCACATAAGCTTCTCCCCACTGTAGAATTTCGTAATTGGTAATCTCTTTTATTGCTATAATTTCGCCTGCGGCATATTTGGGGTACATGCTATCGCCATAAACCGGTAAATAGGCCGTGCAATCGTTAAAAGGAAGGTAATTTACCAGGTATTCTGCGCGTTGTTCTTCTACTATGAGATCTTTAGCATCTGACAGGCTCATATCGAAATAGGGAACGCCCTCTTTGCTTTCACCAACAGCTGGTCTCTTTTTGAAAAAAGGTTCACCTGTGCCGTTTTCTAGCCAGGTTAAATTGACGTCGAATTTAAGTTCGAGTTTATCTTTAATAGCGTTAGATACATTGACCCTTTCCCTTAAAATATCTGAAAGAGAACCTTGCTGGATATTCAACGCCATAGCAAAATCTTTTTGGGTTTTAAATCCCAACAAATCCATTAGTGTTTTTAAGCGTTGATTTTCCTTCATAAAAAATATGTTAGTAAGTTAAGCGTATTATTTATAGTTTAACTTATTTTATTTTGCTAAATTCGTTAGCTAATATAATCATTTAATAAATATACGCTATGGAAGGGAACGCAAATTTTAAAAAAGAAACGATGGCATTTATTGATGCCATTGAAAGTTTTTTTTCATTAAATGGTGTAGACCATCATTTAAAGTTTTTAAAAAACTGGTTAAACCCACCTCAAAACGAATTCGATTATTCGCCGCAAAAACATCCTGCTAAACTATTGGGTTTTTACGAGAAACTGTTGCCCCTGTTCGATTATTCGGATTTAATTTTTAATCGGAGTGAAACAGATGTTGCTTTTATAAAGGCCATTGAAGCCGATGAATGTAACCTGGAACGCGAATCGGTTCTGCTAGATTATTGTCCGAAATTATTGAGCAAAGTGGAGATGAAAAATCCAAAACTTACCTTTCTGGATATTTTTATCTTCTTTCAATCAGATAATTATAAGTTTATTTATAAAGAATGGTTGTTGGCCGGATTGGAAAATAACCTCAACCTGGATTGGGATCAGTATATCTTTCCATTTTACGAGAACACCGGAAAAATGTTGGAGGCTTGCTGGCTCATCCACGAAAGGCTCATCACTAAAAATAGTTTTAAAAGTATCGATCGCTATTATCATATGGCCATGTTCGAAAGTACATCGCCTTTGGCTTTCGGTCAGGAATTATTTGATAATCCGTTTAGTGTAATTGAGTTTTTTTTTAGTTTGGATAACCTTGCAGGGCACAAAACATACCTGAAAAAATGGTATAAAATGGCCTTATCAGAAGAGAACCGTGTAAACGATGTTGCCGATTATTTTTTCCTCTATAACCAGTTTACGAAATTGCTTAATGCGGGTTATTTAATTGCAACCAAAAAACTAATTTATCAGGCAGCCTTAAACGAAGGGTTAATGACTACGAAAGATCGTTTTATTACAAACGATGTATATAACAAAGGCCTTTGCGAAATAAATACACTAGCAGCCGAACACATTGAAAACCCTTATCGATTCTTGGAGTCCTTTTTCGTTCTTGAAAAAATCAAACAATTGCGCTTAGGTCTTTTAGAGTGGTTGTATGCCGCATTTAGTACCAGAAGCAGCATTAAAATGATGGACAAGGAATTTTTATTTGAGCAGTATGAAGCCATGCTGATGATCATGGAAGCTTTCTTTGTGATGATCGGTAACCCTACATTAAGTGATGATATAAAAGATGAAAGGGGCCATTATGCGGAATAAATTTTTAAACCTTAGCCATAGTGCGATAAAAGAAGAAAACATAATGCGTTTATTAAAGGGCATTACCGCTGCGGTACCCATTCAATATATTTATCTCCATACCAATTTTTTTGCCAGTGAGCCGGCGCCAGAAATGCTGATTATGGTTTCGTTTAAACATGTGCGTATTTTAAACGAATTAACGCCAGTATTAAATATTGTATTTAATGAGCAAATGGAATTTACTTATCGGGTTTTCCATGTGCACGAGGTTGAGCAGGCTTTGCGACAAGGGAGTTTGTTTTTTTACTATGCCACTGCAGCTCAGAATTGCTTATTTAGTAAATCTGGAAGTTTTCTGGAAGGCGGCGAACCTAAGCTCATTGCGGATCGGGTTAGCACTACCTATCGGCAAGAAACTAATAAGGCCAACAAATTTTTATCTGGCGCAAAGTTCTATTTTAAGCAACAGAATCTCGAATACTGCGCTTTTATGCTGCATCAGGTTTTCGATTTAATGTACCGGGCCATTGAAGTTTTGGTAATGGGAAAGGATAAAAAAACGCACCGCATCAAAACCCATCAGCTGTATGTTAAACCTTATGTAAAGCAGCTTTCTACGCTATTTAATCACGATGAGGAAGAGGTTAACCTGTTGCATTTGCTTGATGAGGCTTATCTGGCTGTTCGTTACGAAAACAATTACGAGATCGGTGAACCGGAGGTAGTAAGCCTGTTTGAAAAAGTAGATTTATTGTATCATGTTGCAGGACAGGTTTATCAGGGAGTGATGAATAATCATTTCGATCAGCAGGTTACCCAAATGTTTTTAAGCCCGAAGCTGGTATCTCAATAACAGACCATCTGTAGTCCAAAGATCTCTCCACTCCGCGTTGCTCCGGTCGAGATGACGATTTTTATTGGAGTCTGTCGATGGTAGAGATCATTTTTTAGCCAAAAACAAAGGAGTTGGATGACAGATTTTGGCGGTTCGTCATTCCCAGCTTGATTGGGAATCGTAATGCAAGCGCTTTAAGAATCCCGCCTGCGCGGAAAAGACGACCACTCTATTGGAGTCTGTCATTGATAGAGATTAATTTATGGGATGAATCAATATAATAACGTTTTTAAATGTTTTGCAAAGCGTTTGCAGGCTAATCACTACTCATGAACTCACTCGGGGTTTTGCCGAAATGTTTTTTAAACTCTGAACTGAAATATTTTCGATCGTTAAAACCTACTGCATAAGCAATTTCAGCAATATTTCCTGTACCTTGTTTAAGTAATTGGGCTGCTCTTTTTATCCGCAACGATTTAATAAAGTCGTTTACTGAAAGATCGGTCAGTGCTCTTATTTTTTTATAGAGTACAGGCTGGCTCATACCAATTTCTGATGCCAGGGTAGGTACGTCAAAATCAGGATCGGCAATGTGATCTTCGATCAGCTGGATAATTTTGTTTAAAAAATTCTGTTCGGTCGTATTAATGACCATGTTTTTGGGTTCGAGCGTAATTACCTGCGCAAATTTTTGTTTAATGGTTTCACGGGCATTGAGGAGGTTCTGGATGTTCAGTTCGAGTATTTTTAAGTTAAATGGTTTCATAATATAGGCATCGGCACCATTTTCGAAACCGTTTACCTGATGTACATAGGCCGATCTTGCGGTTAATAAAACTACAGGGATATGGCTGGTTCGCTCATCTGTTTTAAGTTTTCGACATAATTCTAAGCCATCCATCACTGGCATCATTACATCACTGATAATTAAATCGGGAATCAGATCTAAAGCACAATCTAACCCCGTAGCCCCATTTTCGCGTTCGTAAATCTGATATGAGGGGCTTAAAGCTTGTTTAATGAAAGTTCTTACATCTTCGTTATCTTCTACCAGTAAGATGCTGTTCTTTCTGTTTTTTCCTGAATCGTCTGGCATCGCATCGCCCACCTTAAACTGTTCGGTTAGCTGCGGTGCATTCAGGTTATAATTTAAGGCATCGTCGTAATAAATATAATCGGGGATAAAATCGGATGGATTAAAATGTTCTTTCCCTGTTTTTAAACTAACGGTGAAAGCCGTATTGCCAAAGGCTTTGTCGTTTTTAGGAGTGCTTTCGACACTAATCTGGCCATGATGCAGTTCTACAATACTTTTAGAGAACGATAAGCCCAAACCTGTACCAATGGTTGTAGTGGCATTGGCCTGATAAAAATTAGTGAATAAATTGGCCTGGTTCTCTAAAGGAATGCCTTTGCCGTTATCGCAGATTTTGATATTAACCAATTGTTTTTCCACTTCTATTTTTAAGCTAATTTTCCCGTTTACAGGGGTAAACTTAAAAGCATTTGAAAGTAGGTTAAACATCACTTTTTCCATTTGAACCTTATCAAAATAAAGTTCAATTTCTGCCTGTTCGGTTTCAAACTGGTAATCGATATTTTTAGAAATGGCCATGTTCTGAAAAGCCAGAAATATTTCCCTACAGAATTTTACCACATTGCCAGGACTTACGTGTAATGCCATTTTTCCGCTTTCAGCCTTTCTAAAGTCGAGCAATTCCGTAACTAAGTTCATCAAACGGTCGGCATTATGTTTGATCGGTTGCAGGTCTCTGTTCAGGGCAGGGTCGTCCTTAGCATTCTCGATCAATTTATCTAACGGACCAACAATAAGGGTTAAAGGTGTGCGGATTTCATGAGAGATATTGGTGAAAAACTCAAGTTTATGCTCGTTAATCTCTTTTTCTTTTTTAAGTACAGCTTTTATCAACAAATAACGTATAAATACAAACGAAATGGCTGCAAAAGCACAAAAGTAAAACAGATAAGCCCACCAGGTTTTATAAAATGGTGGCAAAATCTTAATATCTAATGTGCTTGTTTTGTTGGTCCAAAGGCCATCATTATTACTTCCCTTTACCATAAGGGTATAGTTTCCAGGCGAGAGGTTGGTATAACTGGCCGATGGGTTATCTACATAGTTCCAATTTTTTTCAAAGCCCCCTAATTTATAGGCATAATGGTTTTTATCAGATTTTATAAAGTTGAGTAGCGTAAAATCAATAGAAAACACATTCTGGTCTGATTCAAAAGTGATTGATTTAATGGTGCTGATGTTTTGTTTAAGTAAGCCATCATCGGTATTCAATGTTATTGGTTTATTAAATAATTTTAATCCTGTAAAAATAACAGGCGGGGTGTTTTTATTCTCTTTAATCTCGTTTGGGAAAAAACTGACCATTCCACTTAATCCACCAAAGAAAAAGGCCCCCTTACTGTCTTTCAAAAATGATTTGTAATTAAATTCGTTGCCTGGTAGTCCATCTTTAATGTTGTAAGTTTTAAAAGTTTTCTGCCTTGGGTTGTATTTACATAAACCTTTGTCTGTAGTTATCCATAGGTTATTAAAATCATCTTCGAGTATACCCATAATGGTGTTGCGGGGTAAGCCATCAAAAGTGGTCATTCTGGTATAACGATGTCGATCTGCATTGAGCTTAAATAAGCCATTACGCAAGGTGCCCATGAGCAAATACCCTTCTTTATCGGCAGTTAAACAAGTGATTTCATTATATTTTAAAATTTCCGGATCGGCAGCAACACGGCTAACAAATCGTTGACTCCCTTTTTTCAACTGGTAAAGCCCCGAGTTGGTAGCTACCCACAGGCTTCGTTTGGGATCTTCAAAAATGTAAAGTACCGCATTCGTTAAACCATTTACCCGGTTGCGGATAAATTTACCTGTAGTACTGTTAAAGCTATTTAAGCCACCGTTAGTGCCGACCCAAAATCGCCCGTAACTATCTTCAAAAACGGTTGTAATTTCATCACTGCTAATAGATGAAGTATCGTTTATGCGACTGGTATATCTGATAAAAGTTTTGGTTTCTGGTTGAAAAAGGTTTAATCCGCCATAATGGGTTCCAACCCAAATTCTATTTTTTTTATCTCGTATAACCGATTTTACCAGGTTTGCACTTAAGCTTTTAGGATCGTTCGGGTTGTTTTTGTAACGGGTAAAAGTATTGTTTTTCCGATCGTAATAATTTAGTCCTTCTCCTTCGGTACCAATCCAAAGGTTTTGGTGTTCATCCTCCATAATTGAACTGACTACGTTACTGCTTAAGCCATTTGTTGCGGTAGTGCTTCTATAAATCTTAAAGGGCGTATAATTGGGATAAGTCATATTAATGGCGCCGTAATAGGTGCCTACCCATATTATGCCCTGCCGATCCTGATAAATATCATAAACAGAGTTTTGGCTCAGGCTGGAAGGATCTTCGGGTATATTATGCAGGGAACCGAAATTTTTGGTGGCTGGATTGTAGATATTAATGCCATGTAGTGTTCCGATCCATAATTGACCTTCCTGGTCCATCATAATTTTTCGGATATTGTTACTACTGATCCCCTGTTTATTAAGACTAGAATATTTATAGGTGGTAATTGTTTCTGTGTTAAGATTTAGCTTGCTTACGCCAGTTTGTTTGGTTCCGATCCATAAATTATTTTCACGGTCTTCAACCATGGTGGTAATGTGGTTGTCTGTCGCTTTGTTCAGCTCTTCACTAAAATGCTTAAAATACCGGAAATAGATTTTTCCTTCCTTAAAGCTCATGTTTATTAAGCCATAGGTAGTACTGAGCCATAATGTTCTGTTATGGTCTTCTGTAATGGCATAAATTTGCTGAGTCTGCTTTTGCCCATACAGAAAGCGTTTAAATTTATACTTTCCATTGATGTTGAGCAGGTTTAAACCATTTTCCGTGCCGATCCATACACGGCTCTTTTTATCCTGAAAGATGCAATTTATTCTAGAATTGCTAATGCTGTTGGGATCTTTGTCGTTGTGCCTGTAACAGTCGAAGTTATCATCCCCTTCATTATATTTATTCAGCCCTCCTTGGGTGCCAATTAATAAGGTTCCATTTTTTAATGCTAAAATAGACGAGAGAAAGGCAGCATCGCTCAGGCTTTTCTTATTATTATTTTCGTGATAATATGCCTTAAAAGATTTAGAGTCATATTTATTTAATCCAAATCGTGTTCCGAACCAGATAAAACCCCTGGCATCCTGAGCGATAGACAGTACCGAACTTTGTGTGAGCCCGTTTTCTACATTGAGGTGTTTAAAAGCATATTTGTTTTGTGCATTACTTGCAATGATAAAAAATACTAAAGCAAATGTTAGCAGGGATTTCATGTTGACAGAAAATGAGGAATGGTTAGCTTTTACCTGACTAAAAGTACAAAATGTTTCTATTATAAATCAAATACGTTTGGCGGTGGCAATTTTAACAATTTATCCGCTTATTTGCCCTTTTTAATGCTTTTTTCTGCTTTTATTTAGGATTTTATACCTATTTGTTTAGGATTTTATCCCTTCAGTTCGCCTCCAAAGCAACAATTTTGAATAACCAAATATTAAAGCAAAACCAACCGTTTAAGCCGATACCTTTTTCATAGTCGCCAGGATAATTCTGGCTGGTGATAGCCGCAGGTTGTGCCCATAATTTTTTGCGATTAAGAAAACCAATGTTAATCAACTAAACAAAAAATGGATAAACTTTACAAACATCTCAAAATTGGAGAAGCAAAACTGAGCCGTTTTTACTGCCAAGTAAAACTATGCTCACTAATTATGCTTTTGAGTTTTACGGCATTTACCGCCTTTGCTCAATCTATAAAAATTTCAGGAACAGTGAATGATGCTCAAGGCGGGACAATTCCCGGAGTGAGCGTAAAAGTAAAAGGAACATCAACAGCAGTATTAACTACTGCTGATGGTAAATTTTCTATAACTGTGCCCTCATCACAAAGTGTACTTATATTTTCTTTCGTTGGTTACGATGTGAAGGAGGTAGGTGTAGGTAATTCTACAAGTCTGAATGTAACCTTACAAGATCAGAATAATAGTTTGAACGATGTTGTGGTTGTTGGCTATGGTGTGCAAAAGAAAGTAAACGTTATTGGCTCAGTTGCAACAATAGACGCCAAATCAATTGAAAACCGTCCTGTTACAAACCTTTCGTCTTCTTTGGGAGGTTTAAGTTCGGGTGTTTCTGTTAGACAGGCTTCTGGTAAACCTGGATCAGATGGAGCCACAATTAGAATTCGCGGTACGGGAACACTAAACAGTAATAATGCTTTAATCATTGTTGATGGTATTGTTGGTAGCATGGATGCCGTCAACCCAAATGATGTGGAAACGATTTCTATTTTGAAAGATGCTGCTGCTGCCTCTATCTATGGTTCATTAGCGGCCAATGGCGTAATACTAATTACCACAAAAAAAGGTAAACAAGGGAAAACGACAGTTACGTACAGCGGACTTGGTTCGGTAGCTAAGCCCGCAAACCTGCCAACTTTTGTAACCGATTACATTACGCATATGCAATTAGTTAATGAAGGTTACAGAAATCTGGGGCAAACGCCAATTTACACAGATGCAACAATGGCATTATGGGCTGCAGCTAATGCTAACCCTGATGGTTTCACCACACAGGGAATCCCAAATTATGTTGCATATCCAAATACAGATTGGGGTAAAGTAATTTTCGATAATAATTTCGCTCAACAACATAATATCTCGTTAAACGGTGGGAGTGAAAATACACAATATTTGCTGTCTGCATTTTACATCAACAACCCTGGCACAATGGCAAATACAGGTTCAGACAAATACAACCTGAGGATTAACTTACAATCGAAAGTTGCAAGTTTCTTAACTGTGGGTACACAAACTTTTGCATCAAATCAAACTTACGGTTTGGCAAGTACAGATAATGCATTTAATTTTTTACGTCAAACTACACCTGGTGTTTATCCGGTTTACAACGGTAAATATGGTTTTCCTGCCGCTACAGAAGAATCTTCTACAGCAAATAATATTTCTTCTTACTTATATAGTACCGGTGGTGATGATAATGAAACCCGGATCAATACCACTGTTTTGGCAAGGTTTGATATTTTAAAAGGATTAAATTTTGAAACAAGATTTAATTATCAGGCTCGCCAGGAAGAGTTTAACAACCATTCGATAACTAATGAGCGTTGGAACTTTGCTTCAAATATTCTAAAAAGTGCTGCATCAACCCCCGATCAATTAAGTACAAACTATGGTTTTAATAAAAACTATGCTTATACAATTGATAATATCTTAAATTACAAAACTACAATTGCTAAAGTACACGATATTAGTATTCTGGCAGGTTATAACCAATATTATTATAACTATTATAATTTTGGTGCGAGCAAAAAAGGCCTGATTGATGAAACCATCACAACCCTGAATGCTGCAACTACATTAACTTCTGCATCAGGTGATGAATATGATTATGCGCTACGTTCTTACTTCGGCCGTTTAAATTATGCATTCAAAAACAGATATTTATTAGAAGGTGTTTTCAGATATGATGGCTCATCTAGATTTTCAGCTGAAAATAGATGGGGTTTCTTCCCTGCATTATCTGCGGGATGGCGTATTTCGGAAGAACCTTTTATGGACGGCCTTAACAAGTATATAGGTAATCTGAAACTAAGAGCATCATGGGGTAAAACAGGTAACAATGCTTCAGGTAATTATGATTATCAGGCTGTTTACGGGGCTACCAATTATTCTTTCAATGGATTACAATCAACAGGTTTAGTTTCAACTAAGTTTGCAAACAACGATTTGAAATGGGAAACCACCACCACAACTAATATTGGCTTAGACGGTAACTTATTTAAAGGCGCACTGACTTTCGAAATCGATTTGTATAAAAAATATACTGATGGTATTTTGTTTACACCAACCATTCCATTAACCACAGGAACGGCAACAGCTGCAACTCAAAACATTGCAGAAGTATCGAACAAAGGTGTGGAGCTAACCCTTGGGTATAATGGGAAAGTTGGCGATTTCAAATATGGTGTATCAGGAAATTTCGCTTATAACTTTAACAGGGTTTCTAAATATAAAGGCTTACTTAATGCAGGTTATACAACCGATGCATTAGGAAACAGCGTATACACCTCAAATTTGGGTAATGTTTCTAGTGGAAGTACAAACAGAATTTTGGAAGGGCATGAGATTAATGAATATTACCTCCAAACCGTTTATAAAGGAACTGAGAATTATTTTACTGATGGAAAAGTTAACGTAAATGGTGGGCCAAAAGACGGTATGATCCGTACACCTGATGATATGGCCTGGTTAAATGCCATGATAGCGGCCGGTTATACTTTCCAGCCAACTGCGGGTGTAAGCAAAACTAAAATCTATTATGGGGATTTAATTTATGCAGATAATAATGGCGACGGTTTGTATGGTAATGCTTTTGATTCCCAGTTCCTGAACAAATCATCAACACCAAGATATAATTACGGCTTCAGTTTGAACTTATCTTATAAAAATATAGATCTTTCTATGCTGTGGTCGGGTAGTGCAGGCATGTGGTATTACTGGAATTCAACAGGCTATAACAACTCAATTGTATCTTTAGGTAATGCCGTAAGTACATTGATTGCAAATGACCATTATTATTACAACGATGCAAATCCAAGTGACCCAGCTAACAATATTACAGCTCACTATCCTCGTTTAAAAAACACTGCTGATGCACAGAATGCTGGTGTAGCCAGTGATTTTTATTTATATAACGCCTCTTACCTGAAATTGAAAAATTTACAGATTGGTTATACCATTCCTGAAAAGATTTCGAAAAAAGCTTTAATTAACAGGGCCAGGATTTATGTTTCTGGAGAAAATCTTTGGACTATAACGAATTACCCTGGTTTAGATCCTGAAATTGGTTCTGGTGTTGGTTACCCAACTTTGCGCCAATATTCTGTAGGATTAAATGTTACTTTTTAACGATTTAGAAAGAAAAAAAATGAAAAAGATTTTAACCATAATATTTACAATCATTGTTTTAACAGGTTGTAAAAAAGATTTACTAGAAACCGTACCATATTCGCAGATTGCCTCAGAAACGATGTGGACAACCGACAACTTAACTGATCAGGGCGTAACTGGTGTTTATGCGATTTTAAGATACGGATGGACATCAGGTGGTGCTTCAGGCCTGGAGCTTTACCAAATGGATGCCTTAGGTTTTACAGGACAAACTTCAGGAGCTGAGTCGCTACTTTCGGGAACAATCACTGCATCAAACGGGTATTTTAGTTCTCATTGGCAAAACCTTTATGAAGGTATTCAAAGAGCCAACGATGCGATCAAAAATATTCCTTTAAAATCGCCTTCAGCAGCAGAAAAAAAAGCAAGATATATTGCAGAGTGTAAATTTTTGAGAGCGTATTTTTATTTGAGGTTAAACCAGCTTTATAAAGGTGTGCCAATTTATTTAGAACCATTTACTGCTGCTGATGCAACAAAAGCACGTTCAACTGAGGCAGAAGTTTGGGCGCAGGTTGTTAGTGATCTTAATGCAGTTATTGCTGAACCAAATTTACCTGATAGATATGTAAGCGGTAACGCACAATATGGTCACATAACAAAAGGTGCAGCTTATGCATTACGTGGTAAAGCTTATCTATATACTCAAAAGTGGGATTTGGCAGCGGCAGATTTTAGTAAAGTTAAAGACGCTGGTTATACCTTGTTTGCCAACTATTCCAATTTGTTTAAAACAGCGAATGAGCAATCAAGCGAAATGATATTCTCCATTCAGAATATAGGTATAACTGGTTTTGGTTCTGATACCCAGTTTTATTGTGGTACACGTTCTTCTTTTGGCTCTTGCTGGAACACTTACCATGTTTCGCCTAATTTGGTTGATTTATATGAAAATGCAGATGGTTCTAAATTTGATTGGGAAATTGCAATTCCGGGTTATTCTTCCTTAACGGTTGCTGAGCGAGAAGTTTATTTTTTAAGAAACAACTTAACTGCTTCAGAAATTACCGCAGCAACTGCGAGAGGAGCAAAAATGAGTCTTTATTTGCCAACTGGTAATGAAGCCCGCTTGCTTAAAGCTTACGCAAACCGCGACCCAAGACTTGCAGCCAACGTTATTACTCCATATTCTACTTACCTTGGTGTATTTAGTGGTGCAAATGCCGTTGTAACATCTAGATGGCCTTATCGTGCAGAAGCGGCTACAAACGGCGATTTACGCACAGATACACAAAGTTTATTTTATTACTTGTACCGCAAATATGTTTATGAGGGTACAACAGAAACACCTGCTAGAGATTATGGGCCAACAGACCTTGTTTTAATCAGATATGCTGATGTATTATTGATGTGGGCCGAAGCTTTAAACGAGCAGGGTTTAACTTCTGAAGCAATTGCTAAAGTAAACGAAGTGAGGGGCCGTGCGGGTGTAGCTTTACTTCAAAATACAAATAGCATATTGCCAACATTTGTTTCTGGCCAAACTGATTTAAGAGAAAGAATTCGTAACGAAAGGAGAGTGGAGTTTCCTAATGAAGGTATTAACTTCTTTGATGAAATGAGATGGAAAAGCTGGAAGGATAAAGTTTTTTATGCTGGTAATGGCGTAAAACAGGCTTGGGGCAAAGTTGTATACGCTTATTCATTTAAAGGCGATTTTCTTTACAATTGGGCAATTCCAGCTGTAGAGATAGAAAGAAACCCTAACCTGACTCAAAACGCAGGTTGGATAAATTAAATGGTTTGTAGAATGAGTTTAGAGGGTGTTATAATTATAAATTGCCATCCTGAGCTTGTCGAAGGACTTAGTTAATTATGCTTGCATGTGTTTCGACAGGCTCAACATGACAAAATTTTGCTTTTGGTCAGTGCAAATACTGCATTGATCTAAATCCAGGCAGATAAACAATAAAGACATCAGTCCAAGCTGATAAAAAAAATGATTAGTATCGTTAGTTTGGGGCCACCTTGCCTAGCCCGGTGGCTTTTTTAAATGAAATAGCGAAAAATGGGCCTTGAAATGCCTTCTGACGATCCCTTATTGCGAATATCAAAACGGGTTTGTGCTTAAATAAAAAATAAAGATGTTTGCCATAAATAAAAAAACAAACGATAAAATAAAGGTTCGTCAAAAAGTTAGACTTGGATTCCTGGCGGGTTGCCTAATGCTGATGAATATAGCAGTGAAGGCACAAAACGAACCGTTTAATACCATTCTGCAACGTATTAATAACGATTTGCAGACTTTTGTTAAAGATAAACCCTTAGCTGATGAGGTTACCCGTTACCTTAAAAATCTAAATACAGATGGAAGTTGGCAAGATGTTAATTATATAGATGTGCAATACGATCCCTTAAAACGGATTAAAGATATGGCCACGGTTTATATCCGCCCATCGAATAAGCTTTATAACAATACCGAACTTCATCATGCCATTGTTAAAACTTTACAGAACTGGCTGGATCAAAACCCGAAGAACAAGAACTGGTGGTACAATGATATCTTTTATCCGCAGGCTATTGGGCAAACCTTAATATTAATGCGCAATGCAAAAACCGGGCTTCCTGCAGAGCTTGAAGCCGCCCTGATTAAAAGAATGATCAGAAGGTTAAAAACCGGAGATGGTGCTAATACCTCAGATGAAGCTTTACATTACCTATATCGGGCCTGTTTAACCAAAAACAAAGCAACTTTAGATTCTGCCGCGAGATATTTATTCGAACCCATTGCCGTAGCAGATGGAAAAGAAGGCGTTCAGGTTGATGGCAGTTATTATCAGCATGGCAAACAACAGGCTATTGCCAGTTATGGGCGGGTATTTGCCGGAAATTCGGTTAATGCGGGTTTTTATTTAAGAGATACCGAATATGCTTTGCCGAAAGATCAGTTGGCTATTTTGGTCGATTATCTTAAAAATACCTTTCTAAAAACGGTAAGAGGTTCATTCTATGATTTTAATGTGCGTGGCCGCGGCATTAGCCGCAAAGATTCGTTAAGTAGTGGCATGGGCGGAATGGTGAGCAAAATAAAACGCTTTGATCCGGAAAATGCTGCGTATTGGGATGCCTCGGTTAAACGGACTTCAGGAGCCGAGCCGCCTGACTATAAAATTACATCTGCCCATAATCAATTTTGGAAAAGTGAGTATACGCTGCACCTTCGTCCAGCCTACACCTTTAGTGTGCAAACTGCATCAACGAGAACCCTAAGGACAGAACGCGGCAACAACGAAAACATTTTGGGGAAATTTCTCCCCGATGGGGCAACCAATATCCAGCGTAGTGGATCGGAATACGCCAACCTGATGCCTGTTTGGGAATGGGATAAAATTCCGGGAACCACCAGCAGAGATTATCCTGATGATTATGGTGCCACAGTATTAAAAGAATGGGGAATTCCGGGTACAACCAAATTTGTTGGTGGAGTTAGTGATGGCATTTATGGTGTTTCATGTTATGATTTAGATTACGACAGCGTTCAGGCAAAAAAAGCATGGTTCTTTTTTGATCAGGAAGTGGTGTGCCTGGGAGCTGGGATTAACAGCAATGCAAAAGAAAATATTACTACAACAATCAATCAGGCCTGGTTGAGGGGCGAGGTGGCTTCTTCAAATGGAGCCCAGAGCACTGGTAAAAACGAGATTTGGGCTGTTCACGACAGTATTGGATATATTTTTCCCCAGGGCGGGAATGTAGAAATCAGCAACAAAGCACAAACTGGAAGCTGGTACCGCATCAATCATTTTCAGAGCAAAACCGAACTGAAACATAACGTATTTAAAATCTGGTTAAATCATGGCAAAAATCCTCAGCATGCCAGCTATCAATATCTGGTGGTGCCGGGAATTGATGCTGCAGGTTTAAAAAAATACAACCGATCGATGATACAGGTATTAAAAAACACCGATGAACTACAAGCTGTAAAACATACTGGTCTGGACATGTTGCAAGCCGTTTTTTATAAAGCGGGAACACTTACAGCTAATGGCTTATCGCTTCAGGTAGATCAGCCATGTATGGTTTACATTAAAGATTTAAACGGTAAAAACCCTACGCTGTATATCGCAGATCCCGCACAGGAAAATGCAATTATTAAGGTGTTGCTAAAGCTGCCAGGATTACCGAAAACAAAAAGTATAGATTGTACTTTGCCAAATGGCGCTTTTGCAGGTGCTACAGCAAGTTTTAATATAAAAGAATAAAACTAATTATAAACGATAAAACCATCATAGTCTCAGCACCAAAGAATAATAAACATATTTCCTGACGAAGGGCTTCATTACCTATAAAAACACAAATATACAGATGAAAAAAATCAATTTAATTGCCGCATTACTCATGCTTACGGGGGCCAGTTCATTTGGCCAAACCACCAGGAAGCCAATGGCTCAGTTAATTAACGATGAATTTAAATTCGCAGTTGACCAATATAAAGTACTCGCTAAAAATATACCCGAAGGCAAAACACCTCAAAGTTTCGAAAAAGGTAAATCTATAAATTACGATATTAAATGGTGGTGTAGTGGCTTTTATTCGGGCAGTTTGTGGTACATATATGAACAAACAAAAGACCAGCGTATTAAACAAGAGGCAGAGGCAGCCTTAAAAGTAATAGAACCGAACCAAACTTATACCGGAAACCACGATTTAGGTTTTATGATGTACTGCAGTTTTGGGAATGCCTACCGTTTAACAGGCAAGCCAGCATATAAGGCAGTAATTCAGCGTTCGGCAGAATCTCTCGCTACACGTTACCGTCCGGTTGTAAAATCAATCCAATCGTGGAACAAAAGCAAAATGTGGGAGTGCCCGGTAATTATTGATAATATGATGAACCTGGAAATGATGAACTGGGCAAGTGATAATGGTGGAGATAAGAAGTATAAAGAGATCTCTATCACACATGCCAATACTACTTTAAAAAACCATTTCCGGCCAGATTTTAGTTCTTATCATGTAGTAGATTACAACCCTCAAACAGGCGAGATCATTAAAAAAGTTACCTGGCAAGGCGCTGCAAATTGCTCTGCATGGTCGCGTGGACAGGGCTGGGCTTTGTACGGCTATACCATGATGTACCGTTTTACCAAAGATCCGGTCTATTTAAAACAAGCTAAAGGCATTGCACACTTTGTATTGAACCACCCAAATTTACCGGCCGATAAAATTCCTTTCTGGGACTTCGATGCACAGGGTATTCCTTTCGCCAAACGCGATGCTTCTGCAGGTGCGCTAATGGCTTCCGCATTGTTAGAACTTGGTCAGTATACATCAGGAAGCGAAAAAACGGAGTTTAAATCAGCAGCTGAAACCATGATCTATTCGCTATCAAGCAGTACTTACCATGCCAAATTAGGCGAAAATGGAGGCTTTTTGTTAATGCACAGTACAGGTGCTTATCCACTAAACAGCGAAATTGATGTGCCTTTGGTGTATGCCGATTATTATTATTTAGAGGCTTTAGCGAGATATAAAAAATGGTATTTGTAGAAATTACATGTTTTTTGGTAAAGTAGTCTCAGACGCATATTTAGTTCTTTGTTTTTATGGAAATGGATTCTTCTGGAACAGCAGTCCCGTTATCCGCTTTATCCCGATAGAAAAAATCGGGATGTCCGCTACTACCGGGTTTATGAACAGCGGTTTGTGTAAAACCACTAAAAATTAATGTTTATTGTTAGATACCCAGCCAATATTAGTAATGCATGCCGTGCCACCTAGACCCGATTGGAGTGGACATCCTGATCCTTCATCAGGATAAAACGTAAAGCGGGAAGAAATCTGAATCGTAGCACAGAAACCTGCTCTCCAAATAATTAAAAATAACCAGAGTAAGCCATCACACTCACATATATAATGATAATGAAATATAAACTGATTTTTTCTGCCCTGCTGATTTTTTCTCAGTTGGCAAACGCACAAAAGAAAGCTACAACCGGCGCTGAAGACCGTGCTTTCTGGGTTAAAACCTTAAACCGGATTGCCTATCCGGTGATTCACAACCTGGCCAATGAAACTTTAAAGAAGAACATGCCTCTAGAAAAAGCACCTGGTTATGGCCTAAATGTGGCTAAAGTTACCTATCTCGAAGCCTTGGGACGTACCATTGCAGGTGTTGCCCCATGGCTGGCTTTACCAGATGACGATACCGCAGAAGGTAAGCTTAGAAAAACCATGCGTACTGAGCTTTTGAAAGCTTTGGCCAATTCGGTAAATCCCGAGAGCCCTGATTATATCAGTTACCGCTCCGAAAGTCAGCCCATTGTTGATGCTGCTTATGTTGCTCATGCCTTTCTCCGAGCGCCAAAAGCATTGTGGGAACCGCTTGATGAGCTCACCAAAAAAAGATTCATAGAAGAATTTAAATCTTTGCGTACCCGTAGTGGTGCTTATAATAACTGGTTGTTATTTTCGGGTTTAACCGAAGGTTTTTTATTAAGCATCGGCGAGCAATATGATCCTGCCCGTGTTCAGTTCTCCATCAATAAAATGAAAGAATGGTATGTAGGTGATAGCTGGTATAGTGATGGTGAAAAATTTAGCATGGATTATTATAACTCTTATGTAATTCACCCCATGCTGGTTGATCTTTTAAAAGTATTGGTTGATCAGAAAAGAGCATCTCAGGCTGATTATGATGTGACCTTGAAAAGAATGGTACGCTATTCTGAATATTTAGAGAGGATCATTTCACCCGAAGGCACTTACCCAGCTTATGGTCGTTCCATCACTTATCGTACGGCAGCCTTTCAGGCATTGGCCCAAACGGCCTTAATGGAAAAATTGCCTGAATATGTAAAACCATCACAAGTTCGTGGTGGCTTAACCGCGGTAATGCATAAACTGTACGATGGAAATCAGAATTTCGATGATAAAGGATGGTTGGTGCTGGGCTTTAACGGACATCAGCCAGAAGTAGCAGATACTTACACTTCTACCGGGAGTTTATACATGGCCACCTTAGGCTTTTTAACGTTGGGACTGCCCGCTGACCATAAATTCTGGACAGACGCACCTGCACCATGGACCAGTTTGAAAGCCTGGAGTGGAGAAACCATAAAAAAGGATTATAAAGTTGAGTATTAATACAAATAATAAGTATCGTATAAATATATTTGCGGATAGGATCTGATCTCGGTTCAGGTCTTATTGCAAATCTCAATTTTTAACCAATGAATAAATTCGAAAGCCGTTACGCTCAAAGCCCTAAAGAAGTTAAACAAATGGATACCGCAGCTTTGCGGGATAATTTCCTGATTGAAAACGTATTTGAGCCAAACCAGGTAAACCTAACCTTATCTCATTTTGACAGGTATATTGTTGGGGGTGCCATGCCTGTTGATCAGAAGATCGCACTTCCAAACCCTGATGATTTAAAAGCAACTTACTTTTTAGAGCGCAGGGAACTGGGTATTATTAATGTTGGTGGAAAAGCAATCGTTACTGCTGATGGCGAAAAATACGAATTGGATTATAAAGAAGCTTTATATATTGGTAAAGGTACTAAAGAAGTGTTTTTTGAATCTGCTAGTCCCGGCAAAGCCGCAAAATTATACATCAATTCTGCTCCTGCACACCATACTTATCCTACTAAAAAAGTAAGTAAAGCGGAAGCTGAAATCGTAGAATTAGGTACGCCTGAAACAGCAAATCATAGAATAATCAATAAATTATTGGTGAATAGTGTTTTACCAACCTGTCAATTACAAATGGGCATGACCGAGTTAAAATCGGGCAGTGTTTGGAATACCATGCCGGCACATACACACGATAGAAGGATGGAAGCTTATTTCTATTTCGAAGTTCCGAAAGGGCAGAGTGTTTGCCATTTTATGGGCCAGCCGCAAGAAACCCGTCATATTTGGATGCAAAGCGATCAGGCCGTTATTTCGCCAAACTGGTCAATCCATTCAGGTGCAGGTACAAGCAACTATACCTTTATTTGGGGTATGGCTGGCGAAAACTTAGATTATGGCGATATGGACCATTGTGCCATTACCGAATTGAAATAAAAGTACATTCGTCATCTCGACTGAAGTGTCGATTTTTCATCGGTAGCGGAATGCCTGCCCATACAGGCGGGGAGAGATCTTTTAAATCCATCATAAAATACAAACATGTCGAACATATTTAATTTAGCAGGTAAAACTGCATTAGTTACCGGTTGCAAAAGAGGAATTGGAAAAGCCATGGCTTTAGCATTGGCTGAAGCAGGTGCCGATATTATCGGCGTTTCTGCAAGTCTTGAACTGCAAGGTAGCGTTATAGAAAAAGAAATTTTAGCACTGGGTAGAAAATTCTATGCTTACCAGTGCGATTTTGGTAAACGCGAAAATACCCTGGCTTTCGCCGCTCAGGTAAAAGCCGATCATCCTGTTATTGATATTTTAGTAAATAATGCAGGAACCATTTTACGTAAACCAATTGCAGAGCATCCGGATGAATATTGGGATGAGGTAATTGCTGTAAATCAAACAGCACCATTTATATTAACACGTGAAATTGGCAGAGAAATGATTGCAAGAGGAAGCGGAAAAGTGATTTTCACTGCATCACTATTATCATTTCAGGGTGGTATTACCGTTCCCGGTTATGCAGCGAGTAAAGGCGCAATTGCATCTTTAACCAAAGCTTTTGCCAATGAGTGGGCATCAAAAGGGGTAAATGTAAATGCGATTGCACCTGGTTATATTGCAACCGATAATACTTCTGCTTTACGCGAAGATCAGGACAGGAGTACATCTATTTTATCACGTATCCCTGCAGGAAGATGGGGAACACCAGAAGATTTTAAAGGGCCTACATTATTTTTGGCCTCAGCAGCCAGCGATTATGTTCACGGGACAATTTTGACCGTTGACGGCGGTTGGATGGGAAGGTAGGTTAGTCCTGAGTCCGAAGTCTTTAGTCATCAGTCAATGAATCAGTAATTAATAAACCTCGCAGGTTTTTAAATCTGCGAGGTTTATTTATGTCATTAGGACTAAAGACTTCGGACTTATGACTGTGGACTAATAAAGGTTATAAATCTCCTTAATATCTTTCAAAATCTTTTCGAAATCGATTTTTAGGTCGATTAAACGGCCAGTGTGGATATCAAATACCCAGCCATGAACGGTTAATCCGCGTTGGGCAATTGCCTCCTGCACTGCTGCGGTTTTTAACAGGTTAACGCATTGCTCCTGGACATTAAGCTCTACTAATCTGTTATAACGAAGACCTTCGTCCTCAATGGCATTCAACTCTTCTTTATGGATACGGTATACGTCGCGGATATTTCTTAACCAGGGATTTAATATACCTAAATCTGCAGGCTGCATAGCTGCTTTAACACCACCACAGTTGTAATGGCCGCAAACCACAATATGGTTTACCTTTAAATGGCGTACAGCGTAATTTAGAACAGTCATTACGCTCAAATCCACATTGTTTACCAGATTAGCCACATTTCGGTGTACAAAGGCCTGTCCGGGTTGTATACCCATTAAATCTTCTGCTGTAACACGGCTATCTGAACAGCCGATGTACAAAAATTCAGGGCTTTGACCTTTAGATAGTTCAGTGAAATAATCAGGATTGATGGCCAGTTTATCGGCGATCCATTTTTCGTTGTTCTTGAAAACTTCTTCTACATTCATGCTTTTGCTTAAATAGAATTTAGGGATATGTTATATTGGTAAATTGTACATTTATGATGCTATAAAACTAAAAAAAGATTTTCTGATTTCAGAAAATTCTTCGTTTTCGCTTTAGTTAGCTTAACTAACAGCTTTTTCGGTTAAATGTTTAGTGGTTTGACAGGTATTGTGGAAGAAAACCAGCAATAAATAGTATAAATGTAATAAAGGCTGTGAAAAATAAAAAAGGTTTAATGCCAGCGGTACTGCTGCCATTCTTTAACATCAGTTGTCTAGCTACGTCTGAAGTGAGCAGTGATATACAGATTAAAAATACGAAAGCAAGCGCCGTACCAACACCAATACCAAATATTTCTGTCTCTTTTCTGGTGTAAAATACATTGAAAAAATCGGATAAAAACAGTAAGTTCCAGATCACCACGATACCAATGGCAACTGGAATTTTAATCGGGAAACCAGTTTGAGCCTGAAGTTGGCTGATCTCCTGGTCAATATGATTTGGGGTAGGTTCGGTATAATTAAGAAAACCGGTTTGTATAATCTCTGCCATCCGCTCCTCTGCATTTCCCCGAAAGGTAAAGAAGATGTCTTTATTATATTTTTTAACACGGTGGGTAATCCTGATTGAACTACCTAATATAGAAGTGTTGGGAGTAATGGCGATAATATCTGAGCGCTTAAAAACAAAATTACCCCTGATGGATGCATTAAGTTCGAGTTTAAATTCGCTTACTTTTAAAGTAGCAAAAGGCCAGGTTGCCTTAAAGCCGCCTATTCTAACGCCACCTGTTTCTTCAAATGTATTCATTTATCGAGCAATTAATCTGTTCGAATATATCCCATTTAATCTGATTTTTTACAGTTCTCGATTAAATTTATCTGAAGAAAAATAAAAGCCAATATCAATCACCGTTATTGTTTAACGCGGATTAATATTGGCTTTAAAAATGCTTTTAACTGGCAACAGCTACCGCATTTTTGTTAATGTGGTTAGGCAGTTCTTCAAGTGTATACAGGTTAACCAGCGATTCTCTTAATACATTTTTAGCATCGTACCAAACGTTTTCCTGGGTAAAATGACAAACACCATTGCTTAATTCGGTAATAATTGCACCAATTTAAGGTTGCAAAATGGTTTTCGAAAACATCGCCTGAATGATATTTTAAAGAAAATACTTTGTTGTAATGCTGTAGTTGGCTTTCAACTTCTGCACTCAGTTTTACGGGTTTTGCTACTTTCTTTTTTTTCTTTTTAAATAACCCTAATATTTTCTGAACGGCGCTTTGTTTAATGATTTTTTCTTTAAAAAGTTTTTTCTTGTATTCCTTCAGGTCGAATGATTTAAGAGATACACTAAAATTTAATTTTAAATTATTTTCGTTAAATATTTCCAGGCTGGGTTTGTCCCATTTAAAAACAATCGGAAGGCTTCCGTTTGCATTTCTAAATGAAAAAGAGGAGTTAATATCCAGAACATTTTCATGTTCATTTAAACGTTTTAAGATTGTTGGGATAAGGTCGTCTGTTAAGGAATTGGTGTAGATGTTTATATAAGCACTCATGTTTAATTAAGATTAGCTGAAATCAATTGTCGCGAATGGGCAATTGCCATAAGCTTTATTATAAATGATAGTTAAGGATATCATTACATTGCAGAGTGATCTATTCTAAATAGATACCACTCCTCAAAATCGATTAACTTGGGAATCTTAAGGTGAATTGGTGGTTGTAGTTCTTCATTTGTATATATGGTTATTTGTGTGTCGTCATATGGGCAAAAACAGCACTTAATTTTTCTTACATAAACGGGTCGAATTACCGAAACGCTACAGCTAATTTTTAAATAGCTCCATAGCAATAATTATACCACAAATATCATTGATTATTTTAATCTTTCCAGCAGCTTTTTCATGTTTGTTAGCTGCAGGATATTTTTAAATTCCGGCGTATCAAAACCACCTTTATCTATTACCAGCTTTAAGCTTCTGTTAAAGCTTCTTACAGAGATGCCTAGGTAGGCAGCCATGTCTTCTTTGGAGATGGAAATATGTTCATCAGCCTGCAGTTTGAGCAATTTTAAAAGTGCATATTCTAAGGTGTATAGTTGTTGAAAAGAGGCTCGTGTACTGGTTTGTATAATTCTGGTAGACAATTCCTGGAGTAAGATTGTAGTAAATTCACTACTTTTATTGATCAGGGAAAGGAAAAGATGATCAGGAATAACATAGGCGGTAACATCGCTTATTGCAGCTACGTTGCACAAACAATTGATTTTTTTTAAAGCCTCTAATTCACCAACAACTTCGCCTTTCCCCAAAAATTCGATAATAAAATCCTTGCCGTTTTCTTCAGAAATAAAACATTTGCTGATCCCATCCTTAATGATGTAGATATTGCTGATTTTTTCGCCCTGTTCAATAAATCTATACCCTGCTTTAAAGTTTTTTAGCGTAATTTTTTCTTCACTATTCTCTGTACAAAAACGTTCGATAAAAGATAAAAAAGTAAGATTGGTACGAAGCATATTTATTTGAGTTGAGACAAATGTCCTTTTTTAACGGTATTTGTTGCTTTAATTTTGTGGCACTAAAGTAAGCATAACCATGAAAAATCAAATTACTGTAATTGCTTTTGATGCTGATGATACCCTTTGGGTAAACGAACCTTATTTCCGCGAAACGGAAGAACAGTTTGCCGGTCTTCTGGAAGATTTTATGCCCCATCACAGCATCTTAGCAGAGCTTTATAAAACCGAGATTGCTAATTTGCCACTTTATGGTTATGGAATTAAAGGTTTTATGTTGAGTATGATTGAAACTGCATTGCGGATTACTTCGGGCAAAATAGATCCAATCATTATGACCAGGGCGATTGAACTGGGGCAAGAAATGCTCAATAAGCCAGTCGAACTGCTTGACGGAGTAGAAGAAGTGTTAAAAGCCCTGCATGGGAAATACAGATTAGTGGTAGCCACCAAAGGCGATTTACTTGACCAACAACGAAAACTGACCAAATCAGGACTGGATCACTATTTTCATCATATCGAAATTATGAGCGACAAGCAGGAACGCGATTATCAAAAACTAATCAAACACCTGGATTGTAAACCTGAGGAGTTTTTAATGCTGGGCAATTCTTTAAAATCGGATGTGTTGCCCGTACTAAATATCGGTGGGCATGCCGTTCACATTCCTTTCCATACTACCTGGGTGCATGAGCATATCGACCATACTATTGAACATCCTAATTTTTATCAGATGGAAAGCCTGTCTGAAGTTTTACCAAAATTAATTGAATGAAAGAAAAAATAGATATAAACACCTGGATCAGAAAAGATCATTTTAAATTTTTTAGCGCTTTTGAAGAACCTTTCTTCGGCGTAACCGTGGAGGTAGATTGTACTGCTACCTACGAAGAAGCAAAAGAACATCAGGTTTCTTTTTTCCTGCTTTATCTGCACAAATCGCTGGTTGCCGCCAATCAGGTAGAACCTTTTAGTTACCGCATTATTGAAGGAGAAGTTTGGAAGTACAATAGCGTGAATGCCGCGGCTACCATTAACAGGCCAAATGGGACCTTTGGATTTGGATACATGGATTTCTACCATGACTTTGAAGATTTTAGAACGGCAGCCAATAAGGAGATTGAAAAAGTACAGGCCAGTACAGGTTTAATCCCTTCTTCATCAGGCGAAAATGTAATCCATTATTCTGCACTGCCCTGGTTAAATTTCACTTCTTTATCGCACGCCCGCAATTATGCTTATCAAGATAGCTGCCCTAAAATATCTTTTGGCAAGCTTAGAGATGAAAACGGAAGAAAAATAATGCCAGTTTCTATACATGTAAACCATGCTTTGATGGATGGCTATAACGTTGCCCAGTTTGTAGATCGCTATCAGGATCTGTTAAACAAAAAAGAGGTTAACGAATACATTAACTTAAAACTTAAAACTTAAAGAATTAAACCTAAACGATATTTAATGTTCGGTTAATATTAGGAATTTATTTTCGGAGATGTTTATAACTGCCGTTATTATTCCTTTTTACCTTTTAGCTGTTGTAGCCATGTGTTATATGGATACCGCTTTTAAGGCCATTATGTTTTTTGTACTCTTACTTATTGCCACATTTGTACTTTTTCTGTTCATCAATTATCCTATGCAGTCGGTTTTTGCGGTAATCTGTTTTATGGCATTGTTTGCTTTTAAACTTAAAGATTAATTAAAAAGATCAATTATCATTTGCATTCGAGAAAGTATTTGCTATTTTTGCTGCACAAGCCAGAGGCTTGTTTTCAATAATTGGTTTTGTTATTCTTAATTGCTTATTGAACATTCAAAATTTGGGGGATTAGCTCATTTGGCTAGAGCGCTTCGCTGGCAGTGAAGAGGTGATCGGTTCGAATCCGATATTCTCCACATGTAAATTATCAAGTTGAAAATCAGTAATTTAACTGATTTTCAACTTGATTACTCTGATACAATTCTGTCCCTAAACGCCCTGGGAACTCAAAATTCACCCCGGTCGGCAAGGCGAAAAAACCGAATTCTAATAAATAAATTCCTTAATTGCCATATGCAATTACCCCTTATCGCAAAGGGAAGATGCATAACCAGGCTCCCAGTGCGAAGTATAATGAAAAAAGAAGTTGGCAAACAAGTGGTAGGTGGAGTTCTTTTTTCATAATACAGCCGAAGAAAAGGATAAGGGTGATCAGAAATCTTAACCGGATAAAAGATACAAAGCAAAAACTTAGCAATCAATAACCTATACGAAGCTTACCAGATTGCTCTTGAAAGCCTTTGGAGCCCTTTAAATAGGCATGCCAAATGCACGACTAAAAAAGGAAATCATAAATGCGGAACGCGCGGCCATTTTGCCGATATGCCCAATATGTGGCTTTTTGTAACCCATCAGCGGATAAGGTTCTAGAGGCCTCGTTGCTTCAATATGTTGCTATACCGATCAATTCGTCTTTTGTTTTGCTGTTGCAATAAACTTGGATATAGATTCATTAAAATATTGATCAGCAGCATCACCATGGCAAACAGGTACAGACCCTGGAATATTTTAATGAAGATGAAAATTCCCATAAAGATAAAGGCGAAGAGGTGATTGAGTTCAGCGGTGGTCATTTCTGATCTATATGCTCCTAACTCACTCGCCAAAATTCTTTTTTTGATTGATAGCTTGGGATTAAAAAACTTAAAGAAGCTGTGCATGATGATCCATTTGAACGGTTTAAGGCCAAGCATGTCGTTGACCTTCTCATCTTTCATGAAATTAAGGCCTGATAGCCTTTTCCGGTAAAAGTCAGTTTTTGAAAGCAAGGCTGTAATGATCATGCCAACAATCCAGGAAATAAAAGCGATAGAGATACTAAAGGTGAGATACTTAATCATGATTTGAGGGAGTGCAATTATCTTGTAGACTACTTGTTCGTCAAGCGAAAATAGCAAATTAGAATTGGATTTTATACTCTTATTCGGCAGCTTGATATAAGCGGTGAACTAACTATCCATTTTTATAGTTTGGATCGGGTCCGAGTACTGCGCAACATGAATTGCCATCCTTAAAAAGCAGTGGCTGAAATTCTTCTACCTACTTCGGCAGACTAAACGGGCTGAAATCAGAACTTATGATACAGATATAAAACATTGTTCACTTTGCGCTTGTTTTAAAGTTGTAACCTAATAGAAAAAATATGCCATGGTATAACGGAGATTATCCACCATCCTATAAAAACCAGCCCGCTGCCTTAAGAGAAAAGGCAGTTGAGATTGCGAATGCACTTTTGGGCGAGGGCATGGAAGAAGGGGTGGCGATTGCTACCGGACTAAAACGTGCCAGGGAGCATTTTGAAAAGGAAAAAGATTTGGATGATGATGATTCTTTTAACCGATAGAAATTAATCAATAAAAAATATAATTATGAGGACTGTACACACCATATTTATTGCAGCGGCCTTTTTAGCCTCTGTTTTAACTGCATGCCAGAATCCTTCGGACAGGCCGGTAAAAGGAAACCATAAGAAAGATTACAAGGACACCGTGAAAAAGAGCAGCGCCGATTCTGCTGCATCGCAGCCCAGGGTTGATCCGGGAGATACCGTAAGAAAATACTGATTTAGCTAATCGAAGTAAAGGCTTTGGAAGCCCGGCTGAAAAGCACAGCATAAACCGGGAAGGGAAGATCAGGCATTTGGCTGACGAATCCCGGATTGATGCTGATGAAAAAAGCGTTTATTGCCTTGCATGGTGACTAGATTGCTGAAATTAAAAAAAATATCTGTTTGACTTATGGCCGAATTACCGGATTTAACCGTTTTTGCGCAGATCCTTTCGCGCAGGTTCAAGGGAAAAACCCTTGAAACCCTTGAGGTGAGCATAGCGAAAAAAATAAATGTTACTGCAAAGGAGCTAAAAAAAGCTTTGGAGGGCAGGCAGCTGATCAATGTTGATAGGGTGGGGAAAACCCTCCAGCTATCCTTTTCTGGTTCACAGGTGTTGGGCCTTCACCTGATGCTAAGGGGAGAACTGGTATTAATCGATCAGGATGAGCCGCCAAGGTTCCAGATCCTGGGCTTTCATTTCGAAGGAGGTGAAGCTTTTGCATTGATCGATATGCAGAAACAGGCTACTCCAACTTTGAACCCTGAAAAGGTAGAGGTACCCGATGCGCTGGACATGGATATCGATTATTTTAGGGCTTTGCTTGCCAAAAAAAGAACGGTGATCAAGACCCTGCTGATGGACCAGCACAAGATTCGTGGGATAGGGAATTCCTATAGTGATGAAATTCTTTATCATGCAGGTATTTCGCCGTTTTCAATTGCCGGGGCTATTCCTGAAAAAGCGATAAAAAAACTTTTTAAAAGCATCTCTACGGTTCTTGATAAAGCAATAAAAGAAATTTCTGAAGAGAACGGAAACGAACTCCGCGGGGAATTAAGGGATTTTATGGTTATTCATAATCCTGAACTTAAAGAAACCAGTAAGGGGGAAAAAATACAGACCGGAAAAATAGGCGGACGCAAGACCTATTACACGGATAAGCAGGAACTGTTTGAATGATATTTCGCTTAAACTTTGTAATGCTTTCCACCAAATGGAAAATGAGCTTCCAAATGGTCGGCAATCATATGCAGCATGGGTTCCTCAATGCCTGCGGGGTTTTGGCATAGGTGGAGCAGGTAATGGCTGTCAGGCTGGAAAGCTGCAACAAATTCACCGTCTTTAAAAACCCTTAGCTTACACGTTTCTCCGTTGTGATGAGCATATTCATGAACTTCAAAGTCATGGCGCTGATCATTCATTTCGATTGTCAGTTTATAGTTTTCCATTTATTTATAACCGTTTATTCTGCCAAATGTTTGGCTGCTGTTAGATCTGCTTTCGCCCTGAATGAATGCTGGAATAAATACCCAGGAGAAGCAAGTGTTGTTTAAGATAAGGCGGCAAGATGCCCAAACACTTAAGTTATTGCCAGGATCCTGGAGTATCTGAACGGCAGCTGGAGAAAAAAATCATGATTGTTCCATTCCAGCAACTGAAAATATAAATCCAACCCCATATACGTTGGTGATTTTTACATTTGAGGAAACAGCAAGCAATTTTCGAAGTCTGGAGATAAAAACATCAAGACTTCTTCCTAAGAAATAGTCGCTTTCTCCCCAGATCTGAACCAGGATCTCTTCCCGCCTGGTGATTAGGTTCCGGTTTTTGTTAAGATATTCCAGTAACTCCGCTTCCCGCTGTGTCAATGTTATTGGGATTTGACCGGATATGCTAAGTTCCAGCAAGTCTTTGTTGAGGCATAGGTCACCTATGTTCAGCACATTCGATATTAATTCCTTTTCCCGCTGCGCACGTGGGATTTGATGCCAAATAATGTTATTAATTCTCAGCACCAGTTCATCAATATCAAAAGGCTTACAGATATAATCTATTGCCCCAAGTGTAAGTCCTTTAACCCTGTCGGGTTTCTCCTTGCGTGCGGTAAGAAAAAGAAAGCATGCCTCACGGTTCCAGTCCCTGATTTTTCCAGCAACCTCGAAGCCATCGATATCGGGAAGTTGAATATCGATGATGACCAGATTGTAATCAGCATGATTTTTTTGGTACAGGCTGATGGCTTCTGCTCCAGAACAACACCAATCCACCGAAAAATCCATCAGTTCAAGATACTGCCGGGTCACATTGCCCAGGTCTGTTTCATCTTCCACATAAAGTAGTTTTCTCTTTACAGCCGGCATTAAATTATGATCAAAATTTCGCTTCCCAAACCAATGGTACTTTGCACCTGCATCGTCCAGTTATGGATCTTGATGCATTGCTGAACATAATACATGCCAAGACCTAAGCCACTAACATGTTCCCTGCCCAAATTTTTGCCCCTATAAAACTTATCGAAGAGGTGTTTAATGGTATGTTCTTCCATTCCTATTCCATTGTCTCTTATGCTGATCCTCAAACCATTCGGTGTCCCATCAACGATGATCTGTATTTCCTTAGGTGTTTTATCACTATATTTTATAGCGTTGTCAAAGATGTTTGATATCATGGTAGTAACCCAAAATCTATTCAGCGATACCCGCGTTTCATTATTTATACCCTGGGTATGAAAATATACATTTTTGTCATTCATTTTAATTCGATAGTCCTGGATTACCTCAGTTAAAAGTTGGCAGAAAATAACCTCGTTTTTTTCTATTTCGGTATTAACACGGGTAATGTCCATGACCTGATCGAATAAGGTCTGCAATTGTTTAGTTTGCCTTGCAATAATTTCCGTAAATTCAGTAACACTTTCTTTGCTTTTAAATACTTTTTCATTCTGTATAGCCCGGTTCGCAACCATAATTGTGGAGATAGGGGTGCTGAACTCGTGAGTTATGCTGTTTATAAAATCAGATTTCATGTCCGAGATCTTTTTCTGTTTGGACCAGCTTTTAAATGTAAAGTAATAGACAAAAACGACCAACAGCAAGGCGAATAGGGTAAGTAATAAAACCGGAAGCGCACTTTTGAAAATCTGAGACTGCCTGTCATTGCTGTCGGCAAAGAAAGTAACGTTGATATCATAGCTATAAGGAACGGCGGGGCCCATGGAAACCGAAGTTACGGTGTTTTGTTGTTTGGGCGATTTAAGTTTTCCGCCGATGATATATCCTTGAGCTGACTGTAAATTTGATTCTAAAAAAGGGTATTTCTTCAGATGGTCATATAAAGGGATTGGCTTGTTATCTCTGAACCGCAGGCTGATGCTGTTTATGACAATGAGATACTCAAGCTTATCATTCAGCTTATGTCGTGTTCTTATCTTTTCTAATAGCGAATCGATTGGATTTCTGACCCTTAACTCTTCAAACATAACTGCAAGCAGCGAATCAGTGTACTTGTTGTTTGTTGAACCAGACTTGAGGTATTCACTTTCCAGTGACCGGATATTTTTAATGAGATAGCTGTCGATGAGAGAAAATCCCCCGGAATAGATATTTTCCTTACTAATGTTTTTTACATAAAACTGTTTCAGCTTTTCTTTAACATCGATCTGATATTGTCGGTCCTTTAGTTCAAATGTATTATAGATCAGGTACAGTAAAATCCCGATCAGGATTACAAATCCCGTGAAGGCAGTGAGTTTATACTTCTTGAGTTCGGTCATTTTGCGCTAAAATAATAAAAAATTAAGGCGGTCTGGATCCATTAACATTTTGTTATGATTTCATTAACAGGATTTACAAGAAATGCCGGATAAATTTGCGAACCGATAGGGGCAAACCATATTGCACCATTATAACATCTCTTAACATAATTTATAAAAATGAAAAATTTGACATCAACAATCGGATTGCTGATAACATTATTGACTACCGTTACTACCTACGGACAAACAAACAGGCCAGCTGCGGCGTATGGGCGCGCGGAATATATTGAAGTGGAGAAAAATGTAAAACTTCACGTAACTGACCTGGGCGAAGGCCAGCCTTTAATCTTAATCCATGGCTGGCCGTTAAGCGACGCCATGTACGAATACCAATACGCTTATTTTGTAGAAAAAGGCTTTAGGGTAATAGGCATTACGCTACGAGGATTTGGCCTGTCAGACAAACCCGGAGGTAAATATAATTACGATGTTTTTGCCGATGATATCAAGGTTATTCTTGATAAATTAAAGATCCAAAATGCCACTATTGGCGGATTTTCGATGGGAGGGGCAACAGTGATTCATTATGTGGCTAAGTATAATGGCGCTCACGTATCTAAAATGGCTTTATTTGGAGCAGCTGCACCAATATGGACAAAAAGAGCCGATTTTAACTTTGGGCTTTGGACAAAAGAGGACGTAAACGGATTAATCAAATTGAATAATACAGACAGGCCTCAATTGTTGCAGAACTTTGGTCAGATATTTCCGGCGAACCAGAAAAGTGTTGCTCCAGGCTATGGTGCCTGGTTGGGGACAATCCAGGTGCAAGCCTCACCTTATGCAATGGCAGAAGGTCTTAAGACTTTAAGAGATGAAGATCTGCGTCCTGACCTGAAAAAAATTCAATTGCCTACATTGATTTTACACGGTAAATCAGATAAAATCTGTTCTTATGATTTGGCAGAACAAATGAATAAACTGCTTAAAAACTCCAAACTGGTCCCTCTTGAAAAAAGCGGACATGCCTTATTCATCGAAGAGATGGAAAAATTCAATACTGAGCTTTTGAACTTTATTAAACAGTAAAAACCATAGGATAGATGTAGAACTCAGACGCTACATCTATCCTAAAAATTAAAGGAAATGAACAGAATTGTATTATGGCTATTTCTTATGGTATCTGTTTGCTCCTGTAAACCGTATGCTGGTATAATAAGGTATGCCTTGAGCGAAGAGAATGTACTCTATTCAAAAGCTGTTATTGCCAATGGGTTCCTATATAGTTCGGGCCAATTGGGCATAAATCCCAAAACAAAATTGCTGCAGCCAGATCTGGAATCGCAAACAAGGCAAATCATGGATAATCTAAGGATCTTATTGGAACAACATCATTCAGACATGGAACACCTGGTAAAAATTAATATATATTTAAAAGATATTTCACAGTTAAGGCAGGTAAATGAAATTTATACCAGTTATCTTTCTGAAAGAAAGCCCGCCAGAACATCTGTTCAAATTAACGCTTTACCTCAAGATGCTTTAATCGAAATTGATTGTATAGCACTGGTTCAATAAATTTTAAACCATCAAATTAAAAAAAAAATGAAAGCACATAGAAGTTATTTGTTACACATCATTGCAGCTTTAGGTATGTTTGGCTGCTTAATTTCGAATGAAGCGATAGCACAACAAGCTGGTATTAAGCGTACAGATCTTCAACGACATGATCTTACCGTGCCGGGATATGAAGCCATCCAGGTACGTGTTGACTTTGAACCAGGTAAAGCCTTTGGCCTGCATTCACATCCGGGCGAGGAAATTATTAATGTTTTAGAAGGGGAGCTGGAATATGTAATTGAGGGAGAAAAGCCTGTTGTTGTGAAAGCAGGTGGAGTACTTTTCATTCCCGCTGGGAAAAATCATTCCGCCAGGAATATTGGCAAAGTAAAAGCTTCTGAACTGGCCACTTATATCGTAGTAAAAGGGAAACCGCTATTAACATTAAAAGTGGAGAAACCTTAACTATCAGCTAGATCTGCTTTCCAGTCTGGATATAGCTAAATTCAGTATGAACTAGCTGACGAGATTTAGTTCGGGGATATGCGATTAGACACCGTATCACGGATAGAATTGATCGGGTTATGAAGGGCAGGTGCGTTTTTCCCTGTTTCCAGAAATGATCCAGAAACAGGCCATCCAGCTTAATAAAGCGGTCGAAATCCCTAATTCTGGATCGGCTAAGGTAAATGAAGATAAAATAGCTACAATCGAAATAGCGGAAGCAAATAAATAGGGTGCAAACTTTTTCATATGGGCAGTTATTCAAAAATCAAACCAATAAGGGCAGCTGGCAGTATTAGCTAATCAATATTTCTTTATCCTGACATTTCTACCAAAAAAGTCAGTTTTATGGTGAATGTTCATTTTGCATTTGAATTAAATTATTGTTTTAATTAGACATAAGATGTCCAGATAAACAATCACAATTTATCCATTATTGCGTGAGCGAGTTAATTAAAAAGCAATGCTGCAATGGAGTCATTGTAGCATTGCTTTTTATCTGTTTTTTTGTGATTTTTAGTAGAAAACAGATGTAACCCAGGCAGGTTTTTAGGGCGAACAAAAAAGGCGGTCCGTAAACAGACCGCCTGAACCAAAATATAATTCTTTTTTATTTGCTAAGGGATGCTAGTGCATTTTCAGTGTTTAAGCTGGTTTTTGTATTAGCTGCAATGAATTTATCCATGGTCAGCTTTTGTCCTTTGCTCATTACGAGCATATGGTCGCCAGTTGAACCACTTAAGGTCAAATCAGCGTGATCTTCAATCACAGTATACAATCCTTCAGTCTGTGAGTTTAAGTCTAACGATGCATTTCCGCTTAAGAAAACCTGTAAATATTTAGTATTGATTTTACCCTGTGTTTTCACTTTAGCATTATCCATTGCATGGATGCGGTAGATATCATTTACATAAATGGTAAGTTTTGGATTGCTGTTATCCAAAGCGGTAATTTCTAAACCATCTCCGCTCTGCATTACCTTAACTTTGCCGGTGTTTTCATCTGCATAGCTGATGCCGGTACGGTTTCCCTGTATGATGGTCAGTTCTACATTTCCTTTTACTTTGATACGTTTGAAGCTTAATGCTTTTGGAGCGTGAACAGGTTTGATGGTTTCGGCTGCGTTAGTTGATAATACTGCTGAAGTAGATAATACTAATGCCAAAGATGATGCGAATAATGTTTTGAATAAAGTTTTCATATGCTTGAGTTTTTAATTTTTATAATGTTTTTATTGATTGTTATGATATTGAGACGCGCAACCACTGGAAACGTTTCAGCGCAAATCACAGCTTTATACCAGCTGTTGAAGCTAATCGACAAACGCCAGGAATTCAGAGACAAAAAGATGGTGGTCTCCGGGGATTTTCTACGTTTTCTTTCCTGAATGGATGAAGTAGATTCTTTTTTTACTTTGAATAAGCCTTATCGTTATCTATGTGGTGATGCTTCTCCTTTCCAACGTCAATCAAATCTATGAGGAGACCTAAGATTTTTACTGGTTTTTAACGTGAGCTTTTTAGGAGCGATAGCGGACGCTGGATTAATGGTTTACGGTTAGGAAATAAAATCTGAAAGAGTATTGAACAGCATTTTTTATGTCTCTGTTCATATGGCAGATACTGTCGCTACGGTATAGACTGTGTCATGAAAAACTTCAATTAAATGAATAGAAAAACAAAGCCACTTATGATAGGTGTTGATATCGGTGGCTCACACATTACAGCTGCAATCATTGATTTTCAGTCGCATTCAGTTATAGCTCACTCACGTGTGCGCAGTCATGTGAATACGCATGGCACAAAAGAAGATATATTGGCCACATGGATCGGCGTACTTAAAAATATTATCGGAAGTCATTCCAGCGACCAGATTCTTTTGGGAATTGCTATACCAGGCCCGTTCGATTATGCAAATGGGATATCGTTGATCAGGAACATGAACAAATACGAATCGCTGTATCTTGTGGATATTAAGGCCGTTTTGATTGAGCACCTGGGGCTGCCACCGGAGAATATTATTTTTAGAAACGATGCAGAAGCTTTTCTCCATGGAGAAGTTAACGCGGGTAATGCTTTGGGATTCGACAGGGTTATAGGGATTACATTGGGTACTGGCCTGGGGTCGGCAGTAAGTATTGCCGGTAAAACCACCGATGCAAACCTGGGGGTTAGTTCATTTAAGAACGGGATAGCAGAGGATTATATTTCTACCAGATGGTTTGTGAAACGTTATGAAGAACTTTCCGGAAAGAAAGTAAAAGATACAAAAGCGCTCGTCGATTTGTATGATAGTGATCCTGTAATCCCCGTACTCTTTAATGATTTTGCCAGAAACCTTGCAGACTTTCTTTTTCCTTTTACCGTGGCGCACGATGCAGAAGTGATCATCATTGGAGGAAATATTGCCAAAGCACATTCTTTGTTTCTAGGCACGACCCAGAACTCACTCCATCAGCAGGGAATTCGGGCTGAACTGAGGATAACTGGATTATGGGAAGACGCTGCAATGCTTGGCGTTGCTTACTCACATGCAGCAGGAACTTTGGCTTCATAAAAAGACGGTTTGCATTCTCTTACTGATCTCATTTAAGAAGAAGGGTACTTTCTGCTGCCAAGAGAAACAGGTATTCCAATAATGGTCACTAACGAGGCCTTATGATATCTGAAAATCTTTTACAGCTCGTTCGGATTTAATGAGTATATCTTTCTTTATTTATTGTCTAGGTAATATATGCAGAATACGAAATATATAACTTTTGCGATCATTACCTTACTGTTTTTTTCAGGCAAACCTGTTTCGGCGCAGATTAATGCGGCCAGACAGCTGGCTTACTGTACGGAACAGGTAAAAAAGACTTTAAAAATTATTCCCCAACAGGCTGATCATATTCCAAGGAGCATTGTTCCTGGTTCATCCAAATGGAAGTTTGTAGGGTATAAAGACTGGTGCAGTGGTTTTTGGCCAGGCATATTATGGTATAGTTACGAGGCGAACCGATCAAGCGTGTTTTTATCAAAAGCAAAGGCTTTTTCCTCAGCGCTTATACCGCTTTCGCAGCAGCCGGCTTTCGATCATGACCTGGGTTTCCAGATATTCAACAGTTATGGGAACGGATACAGGATTACCAAGAACCCTGAATATAAAAAGATTATACTCAAAACAGCGGATACGCTGGCCACCCTATTTAACCCAAAGGTGGGTACCATCCTGTCATGGCCAAGGGAGGTTCCCGGGATGCAGTGGACACAGCATAATACCATTATTGATAACATGATCAATCTGGAAATGCTTTTTTGGGCATCCAGGAATGGGGGTGGGAAAAGATTGTATGATATTGCTTTTTCTCATGCCAACATTACCATGAAAAACCATTTTAGACCTGATTATTCTGCCTACCATGCCGTCATTTATGACCGTAAAACGGGTAAAAAAATTAAAGGACTAACCCACCAGGGATATGCTGACGACTCGATGTGGGCGCGAGGCCAGTCATGGGCCATTTATGGATATACCATGTGTTTCCGCGAGACTGGTAATCCTGCATTTCTTGAATTTGCCCAAAAAGTAAGCGATGTTTATCTGGCCAAATTGCCAGCAGATGGAATCCCTTATTGGGATTTTAATGATCCTTCTATTCCCAATGCGCCAAAAGATGCATCTGCAGCGGCAGTGGTTGCATCCGGGCTATTAGAACTTTCTACTTTTGTTAATAACAAGGCCAAATCACAAAAATACAGGAAAGCTGCCGAGCTCATGCTCACCTCCCTTTCTTCATCAGCGTACCAGAGCAGAAATAAAAATACAGCCTTTTTATTGCATTCAACAGGCCATCAGCCTAATGGATCGGAAATAGATACGTCGATCATATACGCAGATTACTATTACATTGAGGCGCTGTTGAGATTGGACAAACTTCAAAAAGGAAGGAAGCTAAATTAAACCTTTAGTATAAAAATAACCGGTATAACGCGCTCACCGGAATATTGCTGGGCGGGACGTCTGATTTAATTTCTTGCTGCCATTTTTTTCATATTTAGTTTTAGTCGATTTATATGCCTGGAGCAACCAGAATACCGAGACTTAATTCAACAGTCCCACCCACAATATTTTAAATGAAGTTGTTGCTCCAAAATGAATTTAGGAAACCTGTTCAGGTTTCAACATTACGATAACCGCAACAGGATGGGTCACTCCTTAATAATGATGTAAAATGAAAATAGTACAATATGCTTTAATCATACTTTTAATCTTAGGTGCTCACCAGGGCTATGGTCAGGATAATTTATCAAAAGTATGGACTGCCGACCTGGGAAACGGGACATATAAAAATCCGGTTATACATGCTGATTATTCTGATCCGGACGCCATCAGGGTTGGAGCGGATTACTATATGACTGCATCCAGTTTTAATTGTATTCCAGGCCTTCCCATTTTACATTCCAGGGATCTGGTAAACTGGAAATTGGTAAACCATGCGCTCAAAGTTCAGGAACCCGCTGAAGTTTATGATATTCCACAGCACGGCAAGGGGGTATGGGCACCTAGTATAAATTACCATAAAGGCGAGTTTAGGATCTATTATCCGGATCCGGATTATGGGATTTTTATGGTCAGCACTAAAAACCCGCTTGGAACTTGGGAAAAACCTGTCCTTATTCTTAAGGCCAAGGGAATTATAGATCCAAGCGTATTCTTTGATGATGATGGACAGACCTATCTGGCTGTAGCATGGGCAGCAAGCAGGGCCGGTGTAAATAGCCTGTTGACCGTTTTTAAGATGAACAGTGATGGCACACAGGTAGAAGATGAGGGAAGACACGTTTTTGACGGACATGGTAAAAACCATACAGTAGAAGGACCGAAGTTTTATAAACGAAATGGGTATTATTATCTTTTTGCGCCTGCAGGTGGAGTAGCTACAGGCTGGCAACTTGTACTGCGTTCAAAAAACATATATGGTCCTTATGAGGAGCGTAAGGTTATGGAGCAGGGTAAAACAGCGATTAATGGTCCGCATCAGGGGGCTTTGATCCGTACGCCAAAGGAAGAATATTGGTTCCTCCATTTTCAGGATAAGGGGCTTTATGGTCGTGTAGTTCACCTTCAGCCTGTAACCTGGAAGAATGACTGGCCGGTTATCGGGTCAGATGAGGATGGCGACGGAATAGGAGAACCGGTTTCTGTTTACCCTAAACCATCGGTTTCAGGAACTTTTTCAATCTCTGCACCATCAGAAAGTGATGAATTTAATGGCAGCGAGCCGGGGCTGCAATGGCAGTGGCACGCCAATAAAAAAATACAATGGTCGGCAATGATCCCTAATAGCGGGTATCTAAGACTTTTTGCTTTTCCCGGTTTACAAATGGAAAAAGGTCTGTGGAATGTACCGAACCTGCTCCTCCAGAAGTTTCCTGCACCTACTTTTACTGCTACCACCAAGCTCAGCTATAATGTAGAATGGGATACCTGGCAAGAAAAAAAGACCGGTCTGCTCGTTATGGGAAATGACTATTCCTATCTCTCTGTTTATAAAAACGAAAAAGGATTCCAGATTGGGCAGGTCATCTGTAAAGACGCTCCTAATAACGGAATCGAACAGGTTTTGGCGCAAAAACCATTGAAGTCTGGTACCGTTTATCTTCGGGCCGAGCTTGCTCAGGAAGGAATGGTGACCTTTTCATACAGTGAAGATGGCCAGCTGTACCACAAAATAGGAGAGACATTTAAAGCCCAGCCTGATAAGTGGATCGGCGCAAAAATCGGGATTTTCTGTACAAGCGGGAGCGGGGTACGTACCGGAGGCTATGCTGATTTCGATTATTTTAGGATAACCAGATAGTTGTGAATGCCAGCATTGCTAATCTATTTTACGGAAGGTTCTATAAATGCATAAACTGCGCATTGTCATCCTGAGGGTTAATTTATTGTAATAAAAATCAATATAAATAACAGGATTTGAAGAAAGTGAATAGTGTTTAGGTATCGTCATTTCGACCGTAGTGGAGAAATCTTTTAACATAGTTTAAAGATTTCTCCATTCCACTACGTTCCAGTCGAAATGACGCCCAATTTTAGAAATCTGTCATTGATAGCCTATCGAAGACCTTTTAAGTAATCGAAAACAAAAGAAAACATTTGTCCTTCGACAGGCTCAGGATGACAATGTTTTTTGTTTTCTCCTTAACTAATGACATTGGGCTCAGGATGACAACTATATTTATGATAAGCCTCTTTAATTTTTAAGCTTACCATGTGTTTGTTCAATTTTTTTCTCCCTAAATGAGTATCAAGTAAAGTCAACTGTGTCTATAAAGGGTCGGTACCCTATGCCCGGCCAAACCAAATAATTTTTATGAGATCAAACGCTATTCCGATGCGGCGCACTTGTTGATGCCCGATCATTTGGGCACCCATTACAGGCAAGAAGGCCTGGCCCTCCAGTCCTAATTTATGCTAACCATTTAAATATCATTTATGATAAACGATTACATTTTAGATAAGAAAAGCCTTGCATTAGGTTTTGTTTTTCTATTCCTTAATGCCTATAGTTTTGCGGCAAACCGACTTCCCCAGAACCATAAAGTTACTGAAAAGATTTTTTTGGATTCACTGAAAGGAACCATAGTAGATAATAATGGAAAGCCTTTAAAAGACGTAAAAATTTCCAATACCATAAGTGGAACCGTTGTATTTTCCAGTATCAATGGATATTTTGCTCTGTCGGGAACAATAGGCGATAAGTTAAAATTTGAACATCCTGATTTTTATACCCTTGAAAAGATATATACAGCTGAGAAAAGATCATTATGGGTTCAGCTCGCCGGACGTTACCTTCCTTCGAAGGATATTAACGGGATAAATCCGAAGGATTCTCTGGCAGTTGACAGGGCTTCGGTTGAAGTGCTGCATGGGCGCCAGTTAAAGGAAAACCTTCTTCAGTCTGTAGCTTCTGTTAATACCAACCAGCTTAACACTACTCCGGCATCTCAGTTTCTTCAGGCATTGCCCGGAAGGATTGCTGGCCTGAACATCGGTTTTACCAGCGGTGGGCCCGGACTTGATGGAAATGGCGTAAACTATAATGTAAGATCAGCACTTGGTGCAAACATCATCCTGATTGATGGCGTGCAACGTCCCTATATTTCTATCGATCCAGATCAGATAGAGTCTGTTTCTGTTTATAAGGATGCCCTTGCTACGGTAATGTACGGTATGCGCTCTTCAAACGGGATTATTGCCATTACAACAAAGAAAGGTGATAAGGGAGCTCCCCGAATTTCATTTTCTGCACAAGGGGGAATCGAAAGACCTATTGTCCTTCCAAAATCCCTTGATGCCGCCAGCTATGCCATGCTTTACAACGAAGCCAAACAGAACGATGCACCGCTTGGCGTAACCTTTATTGCCCACCTATTCTGCCAATGATATTGCCCTGTATCAGAATGGAACAGACCCATTCCGCCACCCAAACATTGACTGGTACAATACCGTGTTAAAAAAACAGTCTTATATCAATCGGTATAATTTTAATGTTCAGGGCAGTGGTAAAGGGTTCAGGTATTTTGTTGATCTCGATAATTTAAAAGAAACAGGCCTTTTTAAAACGGATGATTCCTTAAATACCTATAATACAAATGCCCAACTCGACAGGTACATTGTAAGAAGCAACCTTGGAGTTGATCTGACTAAAACGACAGTAATGCAACTGAATCTTTTTGGCCGCATCGCCAAGAACAACCAGCCCGGAGGTAGCACCGCAACGGTATTTTCCGGACTTGCAGCCACCCCTAATAATGCCTATCCGATCTATAATCCTAATGGTACGTTAAGCGGAACGAGTACCTTTGCACAAAATGCCAACCTCTATGGTCAGATCTTACAACGCGGATACCAATTTCAGGATTCACGAGATGTATCGGTTGATCTTCAGTTAACGCAGCGCCTTGATGTTTTTATCCCCGGACTTTACGCCAAAATCCAGGGGTCTTATAATAATTCAACATTATATAATACCGATAGATCTAAAAACTTTGCCTCGTTCCAATATAACGCCAATAATACCTATACTGCAGTAGGAACCATTTCTGCTCAGGGAACAACCGGTACCCCAGGTGTTCGTAGCCGCGTAATCTACACCGAAGCCGACCTTGGTTATGAGCGCAGTTTTGGAAAACACAATGTATCTGCCCTGGCCTTAAGAAACCAGCAGAGTACCACGCAATTTGATGCCGGAACCCTTCCGGAAATTTATACCGATTATGCGACAAGACTGACCTATAATTATGACCAGAAATATTTATTCGAGGCTGCAGGAAGTTATGCCGGGTATAACTGGTTCGCGCCTAACCAGCGTTGGGCGCCCTATTGGGCACTTGGCACAGGTTGGAATCTTCATAACGAAGCATTCATTAAAAACAACCTGAAATGGATAAGCAACCTTAAACTTCGCGGTACATATGGCCAAACCGGACAGGCCAATGCCGGGTATTACAGTTATATACAGGGCTACTGGACCCCAGGTTCCAATACCAACAACAATGATGGCTATTATTTTGGAAACACGGGGGTAGGGGTAACCAGAAGTACAGGCGAAAACGGACTGGCCAATCCTGACCTTGCTTCTGAAAAAGCCCGGAAAACGAATATTGCCCTTGATCTCGGTTTCTGGAATAACAAACTATCCATTACTGCCGAATATTTCAACAACAGATTTTTTGACCTGGTTGGAGCGGTTGGAACAAAAACCAATATATTGGGTAACAGCTATCCGAACAAAAACCTTTATATCTACAACTATAAAGGTTCTGACCTCTCGTTAACCTATCAGGATAATATCAGAAATTTCAATTTCTTTATTACAGGTAATTTCTCAATCGTCCAGTCGAAAGTGATATTCATAGATGAAATACCTAGAAATTATGATTATCAGCGACAAACAGGAAACCAGGTAGGAATTATTTATGGTTATACGGCAATGGGGCTTTTTCAAAGCCTGGCAGAAATCAACGACCCTTCAACAGCTGTACTGGCTGCCACTCCTAAATCTTCGCTCAGACCAGGTGATATCCGTTATCTCGACAGAAACGGAGATGGAATTATTAACGAGAACGACCGGGGACCAATCGGCAGCGGTAAGCCAACGGTTTATTATGGGGCCACGATCGGATTTAACTTTAACGGATTTGATTTCAGTGCACTTCTTCAAGGCGTGATGAACCGCCAGACTGCCTTAGGTGGAACAACCGGACAATATGGAGATTTTTATAACGGATTTGGTAACGGTGGTGCTGCAAATGCTTTTGAATTCAATCTCGGCCGCTGGACTCCTGAAACAGCCGCCAGTGCTACGCAGCCACGCTTGTGGTTAGGTTCTAACGTAAACAACCAGCAGGTATCTAGCTATTGGCTTCAGAATACAAGCTTTGTCAGGTTGAAAAATGTAGAGATCGGTTATACACTGCCATCGCATCTTACCAGGAAAATTGGTGTACCATCCATCCGCATTTTCAGTAACGGATTGAACCTTGTAACCTGGTCGCCACTTTCAAAGTTCAGGGATGATGTTGATCCCGAATCGCTGAACCCCACCTATCCGATGTTAAAGGTTTTCAATTTTGGAATCAATGCCAGGTTTTAATCAAAAAATGATATGAAAAAATTAGTTATAAATACAATACTTACCTTTCTTCTGATTTCATCAATATCATGCAAGAAAGTACTTGAAGATCATCCCCTTAATATTACCACCGAGGATTATATATGGGACAAAACCGATGCAACCGGTGCCTATGCCCAGGCCTGGGTGATTAAGATCTATTCGCAGCTACCCACCGGATACATACGGCTGAACAGCATGGAGCTGGATTGTGCCTCAGGAGATGCCGTACCAAGCAACAGGGCAAACGCGGTTTGGAATGTAATCAATGGTGGATATAATGCTATCAGCACCTTTGATGATAACTGGTCAAACAGTTACAGTGCCATCCGCAAGGCCAACATATTCCTGAACAATTATCAGCAGGTTCCCTGGAGCGATCCCACTTTACCAAAATGGTTGGCCGCCGAGGTACGCACCATGAGGGCATTTTTCTATTATGAAATGGTTAAGCGTTTTGGTGGTATACCCTTATTAGGCGAAAAGGTTTATGGCCCCAATGATCCTGAACTGCTCCAATTAAAACGCAATAGTTTTGCCGAATGTATCAATTACATTCTTTCAGAACTTGATGCAGTAAAAGATCAGTTGCGCCCTGATGCCTCTTTAGCCAGCCGGGGAAATGGTAACGGTGTTGCTGAAGGGACGGACAATGATGCCGGACGTATGCGCCCGAGTATTGCCCTGGCCATAAAGGCAAAGGTATTGCTTCTGGCAGCCAGTCCACTCTTTAATCCTTCTGCTACTCCTTCGTTAGATTTTACAGGATATCCTACCTACGATCCGCAAAGATGGAAAAATGCAGCTGATGCCATGAAGACCATAATGGATATGAATATGTTTGCCTTAGAGCCAAACCGCTATATATTGAATACTACGCATGTGAATAAGGAATTTGTTTTTATGCGTTTCGGTGCAAGTTATCAAACAACCTGGGGCAACCTGATTTCTCCGGTAGGTTATACGGTTGGAAATGTGGTAAGCAGTGGTATTGTGAGTCCGACTCAGGAACTGGTTGATGCTTTCCCAATGGCTAACGGAAAAGCAATCTCCGATCCTAATTCAGGCTACAATGCAGCAAATCCATACAACAGCCGCGACCCCCGGCTTGCACAAACTATATTCTTTAATGGGACCACCTGGCTTAGAAGAGCGGTGCAAACTTATGAGGGGGGGCTGGATAAACCCAATAGCAGTAATGTTGCAGGAGGGATTCAGACCCAAACAGGATATTATCAAAAAAAGTTTTTGGCACAGGACGATAATAACACCGCTTTTACTGCAACAATGTATCACCCTGGGGTTACCCCAACTTTCTGTATCATCAGATATGCCGATATATTGCTCAACTATGCCGAAGCGCAGAATGAATTTTCAGGTCCCGATGCAACCGTTTACTCGGCTGTGAACGCCATTAGGCAACGTGCCGGACTCAATCCGTTTGTACTTCCAACCGGATTGAGCAAAGAGCAGATGCGAGAGGTGATCCGCAACGAATGCAGACTGGAATTTGCATTTGAAGAACGCCGTTTTTATGATATCCGCCGCTGGAAGATTGCCAAAGATGTTTATGGCACTGGGTCGTTACACGGCGTCAATATCATCAAAAATGCCGATGGTTCTTTTACCTATAGTCAAACAACGGTTGCCACACCCTTTTTCAATGCTTCCAGCATGTATCTTTTGCCGATAGCCAATAGTGAGATTCTGGCCAATCCCAATATCGTTCAAAACCCAAACTACTAATTGATAACAATAAATATCCGTTATGAAATTTATAAAGATAATGTGCCTGTTTATCCTGGTCGCTGCTGTCACAAAACTACAGGCCCAGGTTAGGGCTGTAACTGGCCAGATCCTGGATGAAATGAATCTTCCAATGCCTGGTGTTACGGTTTCCGAAATCGGGAACCTGCGCAATGGTACAATCAGCGATGAGAACGGGAATTTTGTGCTCACGCTCAAATCGGCGAACAATGCCATCCAGTTTAGCACAGTGAGTTATATTACCCTCACACAACAGGCGGTTAGCGGCAAAAAAATGACGGTAAGGATGAAGCCTGATACAAAGGGGCTTGATGATATCGTAGTGGTGGGATACAGTACGCAGAAAAGGATCACCAATCCAGGGGCAGTAAGTTCTATAAAAGCTGCGGAGATTGAGAATATCCCGACATCCAGTATCCAGAATACACTGGCTGGCCGATTGCCCGGATTTACAGCAATTCAGCGTAGTGGACAGCCAGGTTCGGATGCAGCCGAATTTTTTATCCGTGGCGTAAATTCAATCAACAATGATAACCAGCCACTGATTATTGTAGATGATATACAGTACACCTATGCGCAGGTGGCACAGCTCGATCCCAATGAGATTGAAACGATAACCATTTTAAAAGATGCATCCACAACTGCAATTTACGGGGTTAGGGGCGCGAATGGCGCTATGGTGATCACCACCAAACGTGGGATGATATCAAAACCTTCGATTAACGTTTCCACCCAGTTTGGTGTGAACCAGGTGATCCAGTATCCCAACTATCTTGATGCCTATGCAACAGCAGTACTTCAGAATGAGGCCTATATTAATGATAGTTATAAACTGACCTCGCCACTTACCCTGCCCTGGACAGCTGCGGACCTGAAAATGTTTAAGGAGGGTTCTGATCTCTATGGACACCCGAATGTGAACTGGCAGCAAGAACTGTTAAAAAACAGTTCGACCCAAAGCAACTACAATGTCGATATCCGCGGAGGCAACAGTAAAGTGAAATATTTTACATCTTTCGGTTATTTTAAGCAGAATGGACTTTTGCGCGATTTTACTCCAACCAATCCAAATGATGTTGGGGTTGAACCTAATTATTTTTATAACAGGATCAATTTCAGGTCAAATCTGGATATCACCCCAACCAAAACACTGAATATCCGGTTTGATTTAAACGGACGTTTTGAGACTGTAAATACGCCCAATGGCCCTATTGATGGTGATGGACTATTTAAGGAACTAATTTCTTTTAGAAATCTTTCGGCGTTTTCTATGCCATTGATCAATCCTAACGGCACATACGGTTATGCAAACCAGAGCTGGGGAAATGGTAATGTAAATCCGGTGAGCAGATTGGCCAACAGTGGCTATAAACGCAATTACAATAATAATTTTAATATTGTTGCGGGTGCAAACCAGAAACTTGATTTTCTTGCCCAGGGGCTTGAAGCGAAAGTAAACATATCCTACGCAAGTACGATTAATGAACACCGTTTCCTTCAGCGGGGACCAGCCAGTTTACCTGCATTTTACTACAACTCCGCAAATAATACCTATACCACCAAAGGCAATAACCAATTTCCTGTATTTGGGCAAAATATCGGGAATGATGCTTTTAACAATTCAGTAAATAGCCAGTTCTCTCTTAATTATGATCACAATTTTGGTATTCACCGCGTTTATGCTCTCGCACTGATTAATGATATCAGTACCGTGTCAGGAGGAAATGTACCATTAAACTTTAGGGGGATTTCGGGAAGATTAGGTTATAATTTTAAACAAACCTATGGCGTTGAGTTTGATGTTGCCAGGAATGGCAATGACCTTTTTCGTGAAGAGCAGCGTTATGGGGTTTTTCCTTCCATTTCCGGGTTCTGGAACCTTGGTGAAGAAAAGTTCTTCAAAAGACTGTTTCCTTTTATCGATCTTTTCAAGTTGAGGGGCTCTTACGGCCTGACCGGTAGTGATAACGGTTATCCTACTGTTTTAACCTCCATTGCGTACACATTACCGGGATCGGGTACACTTTTCGGAAATGGAGCAACAGAGGGGGCATTGATCAATTCTGATGTAACCTGGGAAAAATCAAGAAAGACCGATGTAGGAGTAGACATTAATATGTTTGAAGGTAAACTCACCATGTCTGCCGATTATTTTTATGAATACCGGTATGATCAGCTAATCTCGCAGGGTGCCATATCTGCCATAATTGGGCAGGCTGTTCCGAGGAGGAACGTCGGCATTTCTGATAATAAAGGTTTTGAGGTTGAATTTAATTACCGCGATAAAATCGGTGCCGTGTCCTATTCCATAGGTGGCAATCTTTCACACTTTAAAAATAAGATCATTTATATCAGTGAGGCACCAGATTATCCATACCTGGCACAAACTGGCCGGCAGATCGGTTTAACAAAGGGTTACCAGTTTACAGGCTTTTATCAGGTTGCTGATTTTGATGCAAACGGGTCTGTAAAACCAGGGGTGGCCTACCCGCTCTGGAGTACCATTCAACCCGGTGATATGAAATATGCAGATCTTAACAACGATGGCTTTATTACAGCAGCCGATCAGACCTTTTTGGCCCAACCCAATATTCCAACTTATACCTATGGTATTAACCTTGGGCTGAATTATAAGGGATTTTCATTGCGTGCACTTCTACAGGGCGCTCTTGGCTATTCTATTAACGTTTTTGCTGAAGGAACCGATATCTTTAACGGTGTACCACAACCACTGCAGCTTCAAAGCTGGAGTCCCAATAATCCTGATCATGCCATTTTTCCGAGGATCGGTTTTAATAATAATATTAACAACAGAACCTGGCAAACCATATCAGACTTTAGTCTTTCTCCGGGGAGTTATATCCGCTTGAAATCACTGGAGTTTGGATTTCAGGTACCAAAACAATGGGTGGCCAGAACCCGGTTTATTCAGAGTTGCAGGATTTATTCAGCAGGCTATAATCTGCTAACCATCAGAGATACGGGTAAATTTCAGGTAGATCCTGAGATTGCCAGAGGGAGCAATGCCGGAACAGCGTATCCCATTACTGCAAATTACACATTTGGCCTCCAGGTAGGTTTTTAATTTAAAAGAATCAGAGATGAAACCATTATGAGCAAACGCTCACAAACAGCAATAAACCAGGCTTGCGAGCTCTTGAACACCTATAAAGAAATAAACAAAGGGTGAAAAATATGCGCATGATAGCTTCATTACTGATAAAAAAATATATTCCAATGAAAAATTTTATTTCAATGTATAAAAATAAGGATATCAATCCGCTGGGGGCGATCACCAGAGCAGGAATACTTTGTGTATGGACTGCCGGGCTTCTGGCCAGTCTGTCTTCATGTAAAAAATCAGGTTTTCTTGACCAGAAAACATTGAGCCAGATTGATGAGAATACTGTTTTTACGGATAGTTTAAATAGCTGGAACTATGTAAACAGCAGGTATAGCAACCTAACTTATTCATGGGAACCGACAAGGTGGGGAAGAGGGGGAGTGGATGCGGCAAGTGATGAAGTACAGGCGGCAAATGCACCTACCGAACAGCATGCCTATTGGGCAGGTGGGGCAGTAAATCCAAGTAACGTAAGTTCGGAGATATGGACAACCACATGGCAGCAGGTGCGTGCGGTTAATATATTCCTTAAGAATCAGTCGCGTATTCCCATGACTGAAAATACCAAAAAACTTCTTGAAGGGCAGATGCGCTTTTTAAGGGCATGGTACTATGCAACTATGCTCAAAACTTATGGCGGATTCCCGCTAATAGATAATACGATATTCAGCGATAGCGACGTAATAGACCTGTCAAGGAATACCTATGCAGAATGCCTGAACTATATTATTTCAGAATGTGATGCTGCTGCTAATCTGCTACCTTTAGATTTTGTTATTGCTTCGGGCAATCTAGGAAACTATGGCAGGGTTACAAAAGGAGCAGCGCTGGCATTGAAGGCCCGTTTACTTTTATACGCGGCGAGCCCTTTAATTAATGCTTCAAGAGGAGACGACCCTGCGCACCTGGTTTCTTTCGGTAATGCTGATCCCAACCGCTGGAAAGCTGCAGCCGATGCTGCGCAGGCAGTCATCAATCTCGGTCAATATACTTTGTTTAGAAGGGTAACGCCATTTTTCTATAATCAGTTCCTAAATGGGCTCACTGCTACAACACCGAATTCGGAAGCGATCTTTTCTTATTTGCCAGCTACCAGTACGCCAAATAACATGATCAGGGAGACACTGGCAAACCCTGCAACCAGAGGAACCAGATATCAGACTGGTGGCCCAAGTTGTTTTCCGCTCCAGGAACTTGTTGATGCCTTTGGTATGGCAAACGGTAAGGCAATTGATGATCCTACATCAGGTTATCCCGGCATAGGGAACAATATGTACCTCAACCGCGACCCACGTTTTTATGCCACAATTACATACAATGGAGGCTTACGTTTTCTCAGTGGCAAAGCAACCGACCAGCCAGTTTGGACCTATACCGGTGACATACCTGCATCATCTACGAATGATGCGGCAATAGCTGGTGCACGTACTGATGGAATTTATACTTCAACGGGAACCAGTACCGGTTATTTCGCCTATAAAATGCTTGCCAATAATGTGGCTAATGGAGGAGTGGAACTTAACCGTCCGAGAATACTCATCCGCTATGCTGAAATTCTTTTAAATGCTGCTGAAGCAAACAATGAATTTGCCGGGCCTTCACCGCAGATTTATACCTGGCTGAAGGAAATTCGTGACCGTGCCGGAATTGCCCCCGGTGCCAATGGGATGTACGGAATGAATTCAAATATGACACAATCGGAAATGAGATTGTTTCTGCAGCGCGAGCGGCAGGTAGAACTTGCCCTTGAAGAACATCGTTTCTGGGATGTGCGAAGATGGAAAACTGCACCCCAGGTACTCAATCAGGATCTTCATGGGATGGAAATTACCAGAGCCGCCAATGGAAGTTATAGCTATAGAACTATTGTGGTGAGAAAAAATGTATTCAGAGATAACATGTATTTCTTCCCAATTCCGCAGGCCGAACTCACTAAATCTGCTGCGCTAAAACAAAACCCAGGCTATTAACATATTTCTCATTTAGAATATAAAATCATGAAAAACAACATATTCAAAATTCTGGTTTTCTGCGCAGTGTTAATTCTTGCCGGATGTACAAAAGGAAAAGAGCTGGAGTCCTTAACCGGTGCTACCTATACAGTTACAGGTGCCGCTGATGCAGTCCAGATGGTACCTGCTACCGGAGTTAATACAACCGGAACCTTCAACGGCTGGTACGATGAACAGGTAAATGTACTAACCTTTACCCTGGCCTGGAGCAATGTTTTTACCGGTACGCCTGCTGATGCGATCACATCGGTAAAATTTTATGGACCTGCAGCCGCAGGAACCAACGGCACACTGATTAAAACAGTAGTTTTTGCTAATGGCAATGCATCAGGTTCAGTTAACCTCGGTCTTGGAGGATACGCCGAATTAAGCGCAACCGAAATACCGGTTTTACTTAACGGAAGCTGTTATTATGTAATCTGTACCCAGAAATATCCCTCAGGTATCATCAGGGGGCAACTTAAGTCGATCAGGAACTGATTGTAAACTGTAGGGGGCAATATCATGTAGTGGGAGAGGGTGTATCATAAAGGCGATTTCACCTCAGATGCTGTCATGTTGAGCCTGTCGATGAAAATCGGGAGGCTACCATTAACAGATTCCAAAGAACGGTCGTCTTTCCCGCGCATGCCTATCGTGTGGACACATCTTTTTATTTACTTTGCGCTTGATATGCATCGAGAATTTACAGATTTAGGGGATCACCGTTTACTTTTAAGAGGGAATAAGATTTTAAATGACCTTTTTAGCCGGAGTGTTCATTCGATACGGCAACTTACAGATGATGATGCATCCGCAAAAGGCTTCTACCGTTTTCTCCTGAATGAACGGATAAGCGAGGATGAACTCTTGTCCAACCTTATTGGGAACTGTAAAGCAGCATGTTCAGGCAGATATGTTATCTGCTTTCAGGACACTACCGAGATTAACCTTAGTAGTCACGGGAATAGGATAAATAAAACCAGTGGCCTAGGCACCACCAATGCAAACAAAGTTAAGGGGCTTGGCTTTTTTATACATCCAAGCCTGGTTGTTGATGCAGAGAACTGCATTCCCTATGGTTACTCTGACATTAAGATATGGAACCGACCGCTGGAGTTTAGCTCAAAATTTGAGCGTCAGTACCAATCGCTGCCTATAGAAGAGAAAGAATCCTATAAATGGATCGAGGCTTCGAACAATACCAAATCTGCATTAAGCGATGTTGTAAAGGGTATGCTGATCGTTCAGGACAGAGAGGGCGATATATATGAACAGTTTGCGCTCATTCCAGATGGGCACACCGATCTATTGGTCCGGGCAAGATCCAACAGAACGCTGGGCGATAAGACCAAGCTTTTCGATTGCCTTTCCGCCTATGAGTCAGCAGGATACTACGAACTTCCTGTAGCCGCCAAGGGGAAACGGAAAAAGCGGACTGCTAAAATAGAGGTCAGGTATAGAGATATCGAAATAAAAAGCACAAAGGGTACCAGCAAGGGGTTGCCCACTACAGTACCCCTGTTTATGGTAGAGGCAAAAGAGGTTGGCTACGCAGGAGAGGACAGTATCTGCTGGAGGTTGCTGACTACCCTTCCTGTAGAAAGTATCGAAATGGCAAAGGCCTGTATAGAATGGTACAGCTGGCGATGGACTATAGAGGAAGTATTCAAGATACTTAAGAAAGAGGGATACAACATAGAAGCATCGGAACTTGAATACGCCTCTTCGGTTAAAAAACTTTCTATACTGATCATGGAAGTGGTGATCAAACTGTTTCTTATGAGACTCTCCTATGCAGAGCCTGAGATAGAGCTGTCAGCAGATTCCTGTTTTACGGCCCAGGAGCAGGAGTTTCTTGATCATCGGATAATCCGTCTTGAAGGGAAAACCCAAAAGCAGAAAAACCCATATCAGGCAAAAGACCTAAAGAGGTATGTATGGGCAATAGCCAGACTTGGGGGATGGAAAGGCTACGAAAGTAACAGGCACCCAGGAATTACTACCCTTTGGATAGGCATCAAGTATTTTAAAGCATCAATGCAGGGTTGGGATATCCACAGAGATGTGTCCACACGATAGGCGCATGCGGGAATCTTAAAGCTTATGGCATTACGATTATCTGCGATGAGCACTTCGTGGTTCCTAATCGAGTTACCAATGACAGATTCTAAAATTGGCGTCATCTCGACCGAAGCAAATGCGGAGTGGAGAGATCTTTGGACTATGTTAAAAGATCTCTCCACTGCGGTCGAGATGACGATTCCTCGCGGATTATCATCTATTAAAAATCCCTCGTCATTTATATTGATTTTTATACGATAAATTAACCCTCAGGATGACCAATCTATATTTATGATACAACCTCTTTGTATCAGGCATTTTCAAATTATTCTTTTTTACAGGTAAATAGAGTATTAAAAACGCTAGCCTGTGTCTTATTAATATGAAAACGAAAATTCTGCCAGAAACATTGGAAAAAGAGGAACTGCCCTTTGGTTTTAAAAGGCAACCCGTTTCGGATGAAGACATCAGAAAGCATTGGGACCGAATAGCGGCCAGAATTTCTGGAGGTGGAGGAGCTAAACATGCTCAGATCATCAAAAAATGACAATCAGGCGAACGAGGTCTGATATGACTTAGCCGATAACGAAGTTTTTCTCAATACTATATTTTTTACCTGCACATACTTTTTTTTAGAACAATTGAATCCCCCTACCACCAATACGCCTGATATTTTATGAAATTTTACCGACACACTTTTCTTATCCTATTTTCCTTACTTGCTTTTTTTGAGGTATCAGCACAAAATACCAAGCCCGGCGCAGAACAGATACTTTATTCGCCTGATAGATCTCTTATGGTCCGTTTTTTTCAAAAAGAATCTGCAGATCATAAAAAGACGTTTTTTTATCAATTGTCTTATAAAGGAAAAAATGTTATTCTGGAGTCGAAACTTGATCTTGAACTTGATAACCACCTTTCAGAAAGTGCAATGGCATTAAAGGTAGATACCCATCAAAACTGGTTTGAGAATCTTGAGATCAAGAATTCAGTGCGCACGCAAAAAGATACGACCTGGACTCCTGTTTATGGAGAGAGGAAATTTATCCGTGATCATTACAACAGTCTGGTGATTAAAACAGTGAAGGATGATAATCCGATATATGAGATGAATATCGAATTCAGGGCCTATAATCAAGGTATTGCCTTTCGTTTTTTCTTTCCTGAAAATGTTAAGGGAACCTACTATCGGATCATGTCAGAAAATACTGAATTTAAATTTGAAGAAGGTGCATTAGCCTGGAAGGCAAATTGGGCGCAGGCACCGTATAAAAAGGTTCCACTCGAGAATTGGGACGCAGAGGCTGAACGACCACTGACCCTCGAACTAAAAAATGGTCTGTTTGTATCGCTGTTAGAGGCACAGATGGTAGATTATTCAAGAACGAAATTTAAACTTAAAGAAAAAAATACAGTAATCACCTCTATGTTTACCCCTGTAGATCTGATTTCTCCGGTGGCAACGCCGTGGAGAGCGGTAATGGTTGCCGAAACTGCCAGCGGGATTGCCGGAGGAACAGACCTGATCTTAAACCTTAATGAACCATCAAAGATAAAAGATCAAAGCTGGGTAAAACCGGGTAAGATAATGCGCGTGATGTCGCAAACTACAAAAGATGCGCTGGAGAATATCGATTTTGCGGCAAAAAGAAGCCTACAGTATATCCTGTTCGACTGGAAATGGTACGGTCCTGCTTTCAGCTTCAGTTCTGATGCGTCAAAAGTCGCAATTGCAGATTTCGATCTGCCTCAAATCATCAGTTATGGAAAAGAAAAGGGAATAGGGGTGTGGTTATATGTAAACCAACAGGCCCTGTTGATGCAGAGCGATAGCCTTTTTTCAATCTATAAAAAGTGGGGTATTGCCGGGGTTAAGTTTGGCTTTGTACAATCAGGATCACACCGTTGGACAACCTGGGTAGAAAAGGCGATACAGCAAGCTGCTCAGAACCAGATAATGGTGAACATTCACGATGACTGGCGCCCAACAGGCGAGCAGCGCACCTGGCCCAATCTGATGACCTCGGAAGGAATAAGGGGAAATGAAGAAATGCCCGATGCCACCAGTAACACCGTAATGCCGTTTACCAGGTATATCGCAGGAGCTGCGGATTATACCATCTGTTATTTCGATCCTAGGATAAAAACAACCCATGCCCACCAGTTAGCACTTGCCGCAATTTATTTTAGCCCGATTCAGACCCTGTATTGGTATGATAAACCTGCCTTTTATAAAGGTGAACCCGAACTTGAATTCTGGGACAAGATTCCTGTTACCTGGGATGAAACAAAGGTTTTGTCGGGGCGCCCTGGTGAGTACGTTACAACAGCAAGGCGCAGTGGCGAGGAATGGTTTTTAGGCAGTATTACCAATAATGAGGCCCGTAAAGTAGAATTGAAGCTGGATTTTCTTCCGAAAGGACAAAAATTTGTCGCCCGGATTTATAATGATGACAGCACTGTTGCCACTGCCACCAAAGTAGGAATAAAAGACATAGCGGTTGATTCAAAATCTATCCTGAAACTGGATCTTCAGGCTTCAGGAGGTGCTGCAATCTGGCTACACAAAAAATAATCATCAAAAGATTACAACAACAATAAAAATGAACAATAAACCTGCTTTTACCGAAAAGAAATTCCTTTTAACCTTTATCCTGGTTACTTCCCTGTTTATGTTATGGGGAGTGGCGCACTCGATGAGTGATGTACTGAATAAACATTTTCAGAATGTACTTAACGTATCAAAAGCACAATCCGGACTGATCCAGTTTTCTGTATTTGGAGCCTATTTTATCATGAGCATTCCAGCCGGAATATTTCTGAAACGCTTCGGCTACAAGGCAGGTGTAATATTAGGGCTTGGACTTTTTGCTACCGGGACTTTTCTTTTTGTTCCCGCTGCAAATGCAGAAAGCTTTGGTTTTTTCAGGATAGCACTTTTTATTCTCGGCTGCGGAATGGCAACGCTTGAAACTGTTGCACACCCTTTTGCGGCCTCATTGGGTGATCAGCGTACCAGTGATAGAAGGGTAAACTTCTCCCAGTCTTTCAATGCCATAGGTGCAATAATTGGTCCGGCTATAGGAACATTCTTTTTGCTACGCGCAACTTCCGGTGGGCACGAAAATTCCCTCGATTCGGTAAAATTGCTTTACGCAGGACTAGGAGGTTTTATTTTGATGGTTGCGGTGGCTTTTTTCTTTATCCGCATTCCGGATCTGATCGATCCCCATAGTATTTCCGATACACCAATATCTGCACAGAACATTGACATCGCTCCGGGAAAAAGACTTTTTCAGCACCGGCACTTTGTTTGGGCAGTAGCGGCTCAGTTTTTTAATGTAGCGGCACAGGCTGGTACCTGGAGTTATTTTATAAACTATGGACACGAGAAAATGGGCTTTTCTGATGAGAAAGCAGGAAACTTTATGGTATTGTTTATGGTAATGATGGCGCTTGGAAGATTCGTTGGAACTTACCTGATGAAATTTATAGCCCCAAACAAAATTCTCGCTGCATTTGCCATTGGTAGCATTATTGCCTGCCTTATTGTAGCCCAAAGCTGGGGCTGGACATCATATTGTGCCCTGCTAAGCATCAATTTTTTCTTTAGTATTATGTTTCCTACTATTTTCAGCCTCGGACTGAAAAATCTTGGTTCACATACCCAGCAAGCATCTTCATTTATCTCTATGGGGGTAGTTGGCGGAGCTGTAATGCCTTACTTTATGGGTAAGATAGCCAATGTAGATGTGGCCCATGCTTATTATCTGCCCATCATCTGTTATGTGGTGATCTTTCTTTTTGCCGCCAGATTTTTTAAGGTAATCAGATAAACGATTTCAGCATGGCTAACAGGTCTTTGCTTTCTGCGTAATGGATTTGAGCTTATATGCAATGAACAGAATGGCAAAAGCAGAACATTTAGTCGATTTATTTGAAAATTATGCGGTTTTGTTTTTTATGTATTTTTAATCGTACAGGTTTAAATAAAAAATGTTTTTGTCGCGGCGATGTCTTTATTAACTTCTAATCTGGAAAAAAACTTAAAAAAAGAGTATACAGGCAATCTCTCTGTGTCATTAAGATAATCCAGCCTTTCAACTCCATTATAAACTCGCTCTTGTTGTTGGAGGGCAAATACCAAATATTAAATACAAGAATTATGGATATTTTTTACAAAAAATTATGGCAGGTAAGTGCAGTGCACTTATTTCTACTGCTGTTTTTTTGTTGCACCTCTGCTTTTGCACAAACGCAGGTAGTAACAGGGAAAGTTGTAGATGCGGAAACAGGCGACCCGATTCCGGGTGCTACAGTTAAAGTGCTCAGCTCCAATATAGGCGTTTCGGCCGACGTTAATGGCAGCTTCACCCTTAATGTGCCTGTGGGTGCTTCAATACAGTTTACTAGCATTGGTTATAAAAATGTAGTATTAAAAGCAGAAACAGGCAGGCCGATGTTAGTCAAATTATCTTCCAGTACAGAACTGGATGATGTTGTAGTTGTGGCATATGGCACACAGAAGAAAGCAACGGTTACCGGTGCGATTTCTACCATCAATTCAAAGGTATTTCAGGATCGCGGGCCTACCAACAATCCAATTGCAAATATCCAGGGACAGGTTCCGGGAGTTGTGGTCACCAGAACATCTGCACAGCCGGGACGGGAAAACTGGAATTTTCAGATCAGGGGAGCTACCTCTATTAATAACCAGGATCCATTGATCATCCTCGATGGGGTAGCATTGAACAATAACAATGCGTTAAATTCGATCAACCCGGATGATATTGATAACATCTCAATTTTAAAGGATGCAGCAGCATCTATATATGGTGCAAGGGCAGCTTACGGTGTGGTACTGATTACGACAAAAAAAGGCAAGAGCGGACAGTTTGTGGTACAATACAGCCCGACAATTTCGCGCAAGCTGATTGGTCTTCAGCCTGAAATGGCAAATATGGAGCAGTGGGCAAAGGGTTTGATTGAGGCGAAAATTAATGACAATTATGGTGTAATACCTGCAACAGATTTGTGGTACCAAATGGCCAATTTTGCCATCGCGAACAACGGTAATGTGATTTTGGCTTCACAGATTCCGGGTTATAACGGATCATCTATCACTTCCGGACTTTTTTACAATGGATTGCCGGTTCCTGCTTTCGGTGATGTAAAAGAGCTTAATTTTACCGATACCAGAATGTCAGAAATCCTATGGGGGGCAGCCACTTCTACACAGCATAATCTAAGCCTGGCAGGGGGAAACGAAAAAAATACGTTTCGGGCATCCCTTGGATATCTCAATGACGGCAGTCAGCTCCAGTTTGGGAATAACGGAAATCAACGTTATAACCTGAGGTTGAACAATGGCTTTAGGTTCAGTGAAAAAGTTCAGCTGGAAACCAATATCTCGCTTGAACAGAATAATATTCAACAGCCAACATTATATACTACAGGTTCATACAGTGCCCTTGGTAATGGCTTTCAGCCCGGAATCCCGGCATTTACCCAATCTGGCAAACCTTACCAGTGGGGTGGTGTAATCAGTCCACCGGGATCATTAAGGGATGGTGGTGATAACCTGGAGAATAATACCAGGATTTTATTAAACTCTACCATAAATTATAGACCTGTAAAACACCTTACCTTTTCGGGTACTGCAGGGTATAACATGTGGTATCAGGATAACAAGGTGCAGGCGAAAGCAGTACAGTTTTATTCCTATGATGACCGTTACCTGATCTCCACAACACCAAGCAGGGGCGCAGCTGGTAATGTTACCGGAAATGCCAATTATTTCAGGCAAACGGTTAACGATAAATATTATAACCTCATCGGTAGGGTAAGCTATGAAAATACATTTGCGAAACACCATAATGTAACACTAATGGCTGGAGGATCTTACGAAAGAGACGAATATAACATGTTTAGTGCCCGTACCTATAACCTGGGTAGCGACGATATTCCATCATTGAACCTCGGTTTGAATAGCCTTACCGGTGGCTTTGTAACCGATGATGAGGCCAGGAATCATTATGCCATTGGTTCGTACTTTGCAAGGGGCACTTATGATTATAAAGGAAAATATCTTTTTGAAGGCAGTATAAGATATGATGGTTCATCTAAGTTTATCGATGATAAACGCTGGAAAACTTTTTATAGTGCTCAAGTGGGCTATAGGCTCTCAGAGGAGGATTTTATCAAGAAACTGGATGTGTTTTCTGACCTTAAAATCAGGGCATCTTATGGTACAGCAGGTAACCAGGGTGGCATTGGGCTCTATGATTATTTGCTGTCGCTGAATGTGGGAAACAGTGGAGTGCTGCTCGGCCCCAACATTGCAACAGCAACAACCACTACAGGAAACCTGGTTTCCCTAAACAGGACATGGGAGACGGTTGTCAACAAAAACCTTGGTCTTGATTTTGGACTTTTAAAAGGAAAATTGACAGGGACTTTCGAGCTTTTCGAAAAACGCAACAAAAATATGCTTATCAGTATAACTTATCCTGGAACGCTTGGAATCGGTGCACCTCAATCAAACAACGGGGAGCTAAAAACATGGGGCTGGGAGGGGATCGTAACCTGGAGGGATAAGATCGGAAGCGTTAATTATTCTGTTTCGGCCAACATTACTGATAGCCAAAACAAAATTATTTATCTAAACGGAGCACCGCTGATCAATGCCGGATACAACGGGGCAGTAGAGGGCTATTCGATTGGATCTTATTTTGGCCTCCAATACGCCGGCCGCCTTCAAACGCAGGCCGAGGTTGATGCTTATAATAAATTTTATGCACCCGGAGGAGTTGTGAACGGGATCGGAATTCCGATTGCTAGTCCATTAACCAACCTTCCAGGGCAGTTATCAGGTCTTCGCCCGGGAGACAATTCATTCGTAGATGTAAATGGTGATGGAAAACTGACAAATGGTACATCTACCTCTGATATGGGTGACTTTGTTTACCTGGGAAGTGATATCCCACGGTATACATTCGGTTTAAACCTCGGGGTGCAATGGAAAGGTTTCGATGTGACTACCATCTTTCAGGGAGTTGGAAAACGTACTATCTTCAGGGCAAACGGAAGCGCGAATAACTGGCGTACACCGTATCAGGCCCTGGGCCAATCACAGGTTACTGCCTGGATAGGAAATACCTGGTCGCCTGAAAACACTGGGGCTTATTTCCCGAATCTTCATGCCAATACGGCCATCAATTCTTACAATTATCAGGCATCTACCTGGTCGGTTGAGAATGGAGCTTATCTGCGCCTGAAGAATGTTGTGCTGGGTTATACCCTTCCAAAAGCGCTAATGGCCAAATCACATCTTTTTAGCGGTCTTAGACTTTATGCTTCTGGAAGCGATTTATGGGAAGTTACCGGAATCAAAGACGGCTGGGATCCGGAAGTTACCAGAACGACCTCCGGAAATGAGCGTTACCCTTTTTACCGTTATCTAACCTTTGGTGCTAACCTTACTTTTTAATAAAAGGTCATGAAAAATATAACATATCAAACAGTACTCTCCCTGGCGATGATTTTCCTTATGGGTGCATCGGGATGTAAAAAATCATTGGATCTCCTTCCTCAGGATCAGCTTTCAGAGATTGCATATTTTAAGAATGCAAATGATTTTAAAACTTTTGCCAACCAGTATTATGGTTATCTGAGGAACTTTAATAATTCTTTTGCCGATAACCCGCATTATGATGGCAGGGCCGATATATTTGGTGGCGGTGGCGCCTTTGGATCTGGTACGAACACCGTTCCTGTTACAGATGGAAATTGGAATAGCAATTATACCAGGATCAGGGCTTGCAATTTTCTGCTTGAAAAAGCAGTTGGTTTTGCCGATAAGGCAAGCGTTGCTCAATATGTAGCCGAAGCGAAGTTTTTCAGGGCATACGCATATTTCGATCTGTTACAGCTGTATGGTGGTGTTCCGCTCATTACCAAGACTTTGGATCTGGAATCACCTGAGCTTTATGGCGCAAGGGCGACCAGGGAAGCAATAGCAGATTTGATTATTGCCGATCTGGAAGCAGCCATCCCTGACCTTCCAGCATCAATTACTTCCACTTCAGTAGATTTTGGAAGGATAAGCAAGACTGCTGCACAAGCTTTTTTAGGACGGGTTGCACTTTATGAAGGTACATGGTTAAAGTTCAGGAGCGGAGATGCAGCAAGGTTTAACAATCTCCTTGATAAATCTGCAGCTGCTTCCAATGCGGTAATCTTAAGTAACCAGTTTGCGCTTTTTGGAACGGCTGCGTCAAACTCCCTTGGAGGAAACAGTACCGTTTTGGGAGATTCAGCACAGAAATATCTGTTTATCCTGGAAAACCCGAAATCTAATCCAGCAGGTGTAAATAAAGCTGCCAATCACGAATACATCATTTCTTACCGATACGATGATGTGATCAAAACAATCAATACCAACATTAGCCGCCAGGGAACCCAGATTGGTCCCCAGCAGAAATTTGTAAATGCTTTTCTATGCCAGGACGGACTACCGATTGAAAAATCTCCTCTTTTCCAGGGTTTTCAAACTTATGCTTCGCAGTTTGCCAATAGAGACAACAGGCTTAAATATACCGTTAGGGTGCTTAACGGGTATTACTGGTATGGTAATGCCAACTTTCGGGTAACCTGGTTAAACGATGCTGCCGATAATGCCAATTCTACAGGTAAAGTGGTACAAATTGGCGGTTATACTAACCAAAAATGGGTTTCCGAGCGTAATGTACCAGATACAAAAGAATCTGAAGATTATCCTGTACTCAGGTATGCTGAGGTTTTATTGAACTATGCCGAGGCTGTTTACGAAAGAAACGGAGCCATCAGTGATCTAGATCTTGATAAATCACTAAATCTTGTGCGCCTGCGTGCCAACAAGACCATGCCTAAACTTTCGAACGCGTTTGCCGCTACAAATGGACTTGATTTCCGTACTGAAATCAGAAGGGAACGCTTTACAGAGCTTTACTATGAAAACTTCAGGTTCGATGATATCAAAAGATGGCATAGTGCGGGTACTGATCTGATTACAAATGTTGGCGGATCGGCCTATGGAAATGCTGCTGGATTTATCAGCCCTTGGCCCGTTTCCATCAGGTTTACCGGCACCCAGGCACAATTGGGGCCAAATCAGTTGGCACCTGCACCAACAAATGCCAAAGACGCCAATGGAAATTTGATTTTGGATAATACGGCCCGTACCTTTTCTGAACGACATTATTTATATCCCATCCCGACACAGCAGCTGACTTTAAATCCAGCGCTGATCCAGAATCCTGGATGGTAGTTTTTAGATTTTAGTTCTTTATTAACCCGGTTACCGAATGGTGGCTGGGTTTTTAATTTTTCAATTTTTGAAAAAGCCGTGTTTTATCAATCTATTAATAGCTTATTCAACCTGGCTACAGTTATGTCTTAAGTTAAGTACCATCCGCTGTCAGTCTGAGCTTCCCGAAAAATCCTATCGTGTGGACACATCTTTTTGAGGTTAATTTTTTAGGCGTTTTGCTAGCTTCCTCAAATTACACAGTGTTTTAACCGAAGAACGCCGTCAATCCCAAGGGCCCGAGAAATCAAAAAAACAGTTGCAGGGAAGAACAAATAGTACTGCCAAACCTAAAACGCAGTGGTTTTGTGTTCATAGACGCTAATTTAAAGCTTTAAGAAATATTGAACACAAAACAAAGTGCCGCTGTTTTTTTGATGCGTGTAGGATTGTGTAAAAGGCCCATTGCTGGATTGACAAAGCGCTTTGGGTACTTTGGCGCTCCAAAGTACCATGCCCAGCGGCAAAGAGCGGCAAAAAAATCAACATTTATCTCCAAACTATAGTTTTTAAGATATCAAGCTTGTTATTAGCAGGAAAGATGCTGAAATAAATTCAGCATGACGCTCGCCTTAGGGATATGCGCTAAAAACAAATACAGGCTGATGTAGATGTGTCCACACGATAGGAAAAATCGGGACAGGTAGTTGAAGACCTTTTTATAGTCGAAAACAAAAAAAATGTCCTTCGACAGGCTCAGGATGACAATGTTTTTTGTTTTCTCCAACTTAATGACATCGGGCTATAGTCAGCCATTTAGTTTTGGCGACAGCGTATGATTTAAGCTTAAATATGTCCCTATTATAATAATGTTTCGTTATTTTAGTAACCAACAATCCCAGAACTGTGCGAAGAATACTGCTGCTGACCTTTCTTTTCCTATATGCCGGTCTAAGTGTCGCCTCACAGCGAGACTCGCTCAGTGTACGCCATCTTGAAATAGAAAATGGGCTATCCAATAATTATGTTCGCTGTGTTTATCAGGACAGAAAAGGATTTTTTTGGTTTGGGAGCAGGGATGGCCTTAACCGTTACGATGGGTATGGTTTCAAGGTGTTCAGAAATGAGATTGGCAATAAAACTTCGCTTATTCACAATATCATCCATGCAATTAACAGTGATACTGACAATAACATATGGATAGGCACCAGGAAGGGACTAAGTATTTATAATGATAAAAAAGGCATCTTTACAGAAGGTTCATGGCATGATCCTGTAAAAGGGACAGATTTGCCGATTACAAAGGTAATCAGAGACCTTATTCCCGGTACAAATCACACTATGCTTGTTGCTACCGAAGGGCTTGGACTTCTGAGGTTCAGGAAAGGGACAACCGTAGGTGAGCAAATTCCCCTTCTCGTAAATGGCAGGCGCACTTTTTCTTATGGTGTGCAATCTGTCAGGCTGGATGATAAGGGAAGGGAGTGGGTGTTTGTACAAAATCTCGGACTTTATTATTTTGATCCTAAAGCCCATGCACTGGTACTGGGTAACGCTGATATTGTTCTTGCGCTTTCTTTGGGGGTAAGTGGCGGACAGGTGTATATTGGTACCAACAACGGTTTATACCGCTATGATCCGGTCAAAAAGAAAAATACGGCCGTTCCAGGCGATGGAATTGGACTCGCGGGCAAAGCAATTTCAACCATTTCACCCGATAGTCATCATATGATTTATCTGGGAACAAATGGAGATGGAGTATTCCGTTATGATCCGGCAAATGGGAGGGTGCAGGTGTTGGACAATGAAGTTAATAACGGCCTGAGTGGTGAACAGATCTACTCCATATTTATCGATAAAAACGATAGAAAATGGATCGGGACTTATTCAGGGGGAGTAACCATTCTTGACCCAGTAAAAAAAATATTCCATACATGGGCACATGATCCGCAGGGCAATTCTATCCCCGGAAACTCCATTTCATCATTTTTAGCCCCAAAAGATGGAAAACTTTATATCGGCACTGATGGTACCGGACTTAGTATCTGGGATAGGAAATTAAGCCAATTTACCAATTATAAGCACAGTTCAGATCCTACAACGATCTCCAGTAATTTTATTTCATCTATGGTCTCTGACAGACATGGCAACATCTGGATCGGGACTTTTACAGAAGGCACTAACCGCCTTGATCCAAATACAGGGAAATTTACCAGGTATAAGATTATTGATCCACAGACCGGAGTAGAAAGCAAGGTCGCTTTTACGGTATTTAAAGATAGAGACCATGACATCTGGGCGGGAACCCTCAGGCGTGGAAGCCTTCTTGGAGGGCTTTATCGCTTTAACGCTAGTTTGGATAAATTTGAACTTTTCGACCAGAAGCTGGGTGATCTGTTTACCATGATGCAGGCCAGGGACGGACACATCTGGGCGGGCAATCTTGACCAGCTGATTGAGGTGGATAACAAAGGAAAGAAACACCGATTTTATGATCTTGGTTATACCGTTAGAGTGATATTTGAAGATAAAAAAGGATTGCTCTGGATAGGGACCGAAGGTGGTGGGCTCATCATTTTTGATCCTTTTAAAAGAAAGATAGTCTCCAGGTTAACTACTGCAAACGGCCTTTGTAATAATTCAGTACTGAGCCTGATCCCTGACAACCAGGGGAATCTCTGGATGAGTACCTATTTCGGCGTTTCGTGTTATAACCCTGATAAAGGTACTTTCAGAAGTTTTTATCAGAGTGACGGTTTGCAGAGCAACCAGTTCCAGATCAACGCGGGAATCAAACTTGGTACGGGGGAAATCGTTTTCGGGGGTATAAAAGGGTTTAGTCTTTTCGATCCCAGGGAAATCATTCCACACAGCCAGATGCCAAGCCTGTTTCTTACCGGAATAACCATTAACAATACGCCACTGGAAGACAATCTGAAACTGATTGTGGATGAAGACAATATTGCCATCAGGGAAATAGAGGTGCCTTATGATCAGGCAGTATTTACCTTTTCTTTTACGGCACTCGAATTTTCATCCCCGGAGAAGATTTCCTATCAATATTTTATGGATGGCTGGGACAGGGGCTGGACAAATTCGGGGAAAGACAGAAAAGCGACTTATACCCATATTTCAGAAGGCAGTTATATCTTTAAGGTTAAAAGCACCAATGCGGAAGGAGTATGGGGGCGCAATGAAATTATCCTGAAGATCAAGGTGCTTCCGCCATGGTACAGAACGTGGTGGGCCTACCTGGGGTATCTGGCCATTATCTCATCAGTTATCTATGTATATCTTAGATACAGGTCTGCACAGACCCGTCTAAAATATGAAGTTCAGATTGTGGGTCTTGAATCCCAGCGGAAGAAAGCTGAATATGATACCCAGGTAGCCAGGCATAATATGGAACGTTTGGCGCATGATAAAGAAAGACTGATCAATGAGCAGGAAAAGGCACTTGCCGAGAAACGTATGTCATTCTTTACCAATATTTCGCATGAATTCCGTTCTCCGCTTTCCCTGATCATTAATCCAATTAATGACCTGATCAAAAGCGGAAGCGTAGAAGGTAACGGAAATGCAGCACTCAGTATGATCCAGCGCAATGCCAAAAGAATGCTGTCACTGGTAGATCAGCTGCTGCTCTTCAGAAAAGCAGAAGAAGGTTTTGAGCACATTACAGCTGTCAAACTCGATCTTGAAAAACTATCCAGAGAGGTTTTTTATTGTTTTGTTCAACAGGCCTCAGCCAAAGGGATCGATTACCGGTTTGAAAATGCTGCCGTTGATAGCGAAGTTTATGCCGATAGGATAAAGATCGAAATCGTGTTGTTTAACCTGATTTCTAATGCACTCAAATATACCCCCAAAGGCGGAGAAATAGTGGTAAGCTTAACCGAAGAGGATCAAACTCTTTTGATTAGTGTACAGGATTCCGGGCCAGGGGTTCCCCTTACGGCCGGAGAAAAGATTTTTGATCGTTTTTATCAGGCGGAGCGGACGGACGGAAATCATAAATCCGGATTTGGGATCGGCCTCTACCTGGCTAAACAGTTTATGGAAGCGCATGCTGGCCATATTTCTTATGCAAACAGGGCCGAAGGCGGAAGTATATTTAATATCTGTCTCTTAAAGGGAAAAGCGCATCTTGCTGGCCAGATCATAGAAGAAGAACAGGAGGGGGCAGAAGCGCTTTTTAATGAGATGTATACCATCGAGCATACTGAATCTGCAGCGCAAAATAACATCAGTCTGGATGTAAACCTGGTTAGCGACCGGCAATCTATTCTGGTTGTCGATGATGAAAGGGATATCAGGCAATACATTTCCAATCTTTTCTCCGACCTCTACACAGTCTATCAGGCAGAAGATGGCGAACAAGGACTTCAGCTCGCTGCGGAAAAACTTCCGGACCTGATCATTACAGATTTCAAGATGCAAGGGATAGATGGGATAGAATTCTGTCAGTTGATCAAATCCAATCCTACGCTTTCTTATATCCCTGTCATTCTATTAACGGCAAGTTCATCTCAGGAAGTAAAGCTGAAAAGTGTTCACGGTGGTGCCGATGATTACATTAACAAACCCTTTGAACGCGAATACCTGATTGCAAGGGTAGCCAATCTGCTGCGCAACAGGAATAATCTCCAAAATTACTTTTATAACGAAATCACGCTCCAGAGTAATGCTGTGGTGGTATCTGAAGAGTATAAGAAATTTTTGGATACCTGTATCTTAGTTGTTGAAAATCACCTTACAGATTCTGACTTTGGCATCAAAGCGCTTGCCGACGAGATAGGCATGAGCCATTCCAATTTATATAAACGTGTAAAAAGCATTTCAGGGCAATCGGTGAATTCCTTCATCCGCTTTATCCGTTTGAGGAAGGCTGCAGAGCTGATGATCAACTCTGACCATAATGTAACCGAGGTGGCTTTCCGTTCGGGATTCAATGATGCCAAATATTTCGGCAAACAGTTCTCAAAACTTTTTGGGAACACCCCTTCAGAATTTATCCGAAAACACAGGAAGACTTTCAATAAAAGGTATAAAATGAAATAGATTATTTAATCAACCGCTGATTTTAGTAGGGTAAAAAAGGCTTTTTTGGCCTTGCTAAAGCGGTTAGGCGAAAATACACTCCTATTTTACGAATTTATACCCATCATTTTTTTTAGCGCGTACCATCTTCGTATCAACCAAATATTGATACGTTATGATGACTGAGAAATTAATTGCATTATGGGAAGGTACACTAGCGGGAAATGAACATGATTATGCACAACTGCATGCAAAACTTTATCCAAAGCTTTTCGTTTTTACCTCCAGAATGTTAGATGATGATGATCTGGTAAACGATCTTTTACAGGATCTTTTTATTAAATTCTGGGAAAACAGGGAAAAAATCGGGACGATCAGAAATGTGGAAGCTTACTTTTACAGGTCTGCCAGGTCGATCGTACTTAACCATATCCGTTTAACCAAACACCGTGAATCTAAACTGACTTTAATGCCTGTTCCAGGTTTAGTCTTTTCAGCAGAGGATATCATGGTATCTAATGAATCTGACTCCCTGATGAAGCAGCAAATGGTAACGGCACTCAATTCGCTTCCAGCCAAACAGCGGGAAATACTCACCATGCGTTTTTATGATGAGCTCAGCTATCCACAGATTGCCGAAATCCTCAAGATACGTTATCAGTCTGTGATAAACCACGTTTACCGTGCGGTACAAACCCTTCGACAGGTCTCAGACCTTTCATCCGTTTACGCAGCTTAGTAAAAAAGAAACCACATAAAATGAAAATGAACCATGCAGGCAAATGTCTGTTCAGATTTGCCTTTGCCCTGTTTGCGTTATTATACACTGCAACAGGTATGGCACAGCAGCGAAAATCAATCCTTCCCGGCGAACTTTGGCCAGACGATAAGGGAAACCATATCCAGGCACACGGCGGAGGGATTACTAAGGTGAAGAATACTTATTACTGGTATGGAGAAGAGCGCCGCCAGGGATTGGATTCTAATTACAGGTATGTGAGCTGCTATTCCTCAAAAGATCTGATGAACTGGAAATTCAGGGGAGATGTATTTAAAATGACCGATCCCGACAGCCTTGGCAAAAAATGGGTATTAGAACGCCCAAAGGTTTACCATAACATCAAGACCGGAAAATACATCATGTATATGCATATCGATGGGCAGGTAAAGGGTCAGAAAGGTAATTATAGCTATGCGCGGGTAGGTGTGGCTATTGGCGATTCTCCTACAGGACCTTACAGGTTTATTCGTGCTTTCCGCCCCTTAGGTAAGGAAAGCCGTGATATAGGCCAGTTTATAGATGATGATGGATCTGCATATCTTATTTTTGAAGACAGGCCGGTTAAAGGTTTTCACATTGCGAAACTTTCTGAAGATTACCTGGATGTTGAAAAAGATATCTGTATCATTAAGGCACCCCTGGAAGGCGGAGCCGTGGTCAAATATAATGGACTTTATTATGCAATTGGTTCGGCACTGACCAGTTGGAACCCAAACCCCAATAAGTACGCAACGGCTAAATCCCTGGAAGGACCATGGTCTGAGTTCGAAGATATTGCGCCACCTGCAACCAATACCTACGGATCACAGTCGACCTTTATGCTTAAGGTTGTGGGTACAAAATCAACTGCTGTCATCTTTGTGGCCGACAAATGGAAACCCCGTACCCAATGGGATTCGCGGTACCTTTGGATGCCCCTGGAGATCGGTGATGGTAAACTCAGGCTTCCTGGACCTAAACCATGGCGCATCAATGTGAAAACAGGAGAAACAGCGATCATAAAATAATTAGATAAATAGCCCTACCATTGACAGACTTCAATAAAAAGCGTCGTCATCTCGACTGAAGCGCAGCGAAACGGAGAGATCTATCTAGGCAGATTTCTCGACTGCGTTGCACTCCGCTCGAAATGACGATAGCTTGAGGGAGCTATCTCCTTAAACTTCCATGTCATTTATATTAATTTTATCCAATAAATTAACCCTCAGGATGACAAATCTATATTTATGATACAACCTCTTTTTATGCTGATTTCGGTAAAGACTAATTTAGTGTGATCTCGATCGCTATACCGCCTGCAGCCCTGATCATAAAAGGCATTTGATAGCCTCTTTTTACTATGATCGTTTTTTTTGAAAGTTTTTGATCACCAGCATCCTCCCAGATTGTTGCGGTATATGCCTTATTGGCATCAAGAAAGTCCATAACCATTGTATCTTTCCAGTCATTTTCTCCAGCTGCCGAACCTATAAACCAGCTGTTTCCGCTTTTTCTTGCAACACTGATACTTTTTCCTATCTCCCCCTGAAGGTATATCGTGCGGTCCCAAACCGTAGGTACCTTGCGGAAAAATTCTATCTCATCCCAATTGGTATAATCTTTTGGCCGGCCGTACCAGAAAATAGACTGTAGCGGGCTAAAATTAATTACGGTAAGTGCAAGCTGCTGTGCCTTGCTTACTTTAAGGTTTTTATGGAATTGATCTTTTGGATTGGGGAAACAAAAAGTAAAATCAGCCGCCCCTGCCAAAAAACGTGTGAAGGGAAGTACAGTGGTATGGAATGCATCAGGGCAATTTTCATCACCACGGATTCCTTCCTGGGTTAATAGAAACGGATAGGTTCTGCTCAGGCCCGTAGGTTTATAATTGTCATGGATATTCAGCACTAACCCCTTATCATTAACCTTCTTTATTGCAGAGGAAAGCCACTGCAGTCCTTTTTGACTCAGGCCATCGATAAACCCAAATTTGATGCCCTTAACGCCCCACTTTTTATACAAGGGAAGGATCTCGTCAAGATGTGCTTGTAGTCCGATATAATTTACATAGAGGATCAGTCCAACCTGATGTTGCCTACCATAATTGATTACTTTTTCCATGTCGATGTCTGCAATCGGAATTCTTGGATCAGAGGATTTACTTCTTTCCGGCCCATACCAACCCGCATCGAACATGATATACCTGAAGTCCATTTTTTCTGCCAGGTCTATACAATCAAGGGCGGACTGCGTATTGAGCTGGGCACGCATTAGTTTTCCAGCAATTGGCTTGTCTGGGCGATGAGATGAAGGGGCACCAGAAAGCTTGAAAGGCAGTTCGCTAAAGTGATGAAGACCAATCGCATTTTCTGAAACACTTATAGTTCTCCAGGGACTCTGAAAAGGCAGTGCTGCTCTTACCTGGCTATCTTTTTCAAATGAAACCTGGAGCGATCCCGGAGCTATACCGTGGGTAAGTTCTGCTTTGGTATATCCGGTGTTTTCTGCCTCTCCAATACTTAAGTAGGAGTCCTTTGCTGCCAAAGTGGAAGGAAGGTCAGAACTTCCCTTTAGTGAATCAACAGGTAGCGGTTTGAATACAGATTCCTGGTGGTACTGGTAAATCAGGTATTGGTTATTGAGATGGAAACCCGTGTTTTCCCGTAAAATGGTTATTTCCTTTTTTTTCTTTTGCCGGGGTATAATATATCTGATGGCCAAACTGCCATCAAACACACGGAAAAGTATTGAAGAAGAATAACCTTGTGATTTTAAGTTAATCCTGCGTTCATTATAGTTATTACTAATGATCCTGTTCTCTCCAAGCAGGTTGATGATATCTTCCCGGTGCGAACTTCCGGATGTGCCTGTAATGCTCACCTCTGAAGCCGCTTCCTTCGAATCAATTTGCAGGCCCAGAGCAGACCAGCCCAGTATTTCTTTTCCATTTTTGCTCATGCGGTACCTGATCTCCTTTTTTGAAAATAAGCCGATATCCACTTTTGTTCCCTTTTCAGGAGACTGAATCGAAATGATCTGCTGAACCTGTGCAAATGAGGGGGAAATCCCGAAGCCTAAGGCGATCAGCAATGTGAAAATTTTCTCTTTTTTCATGAATGTTTAATTTGAATAGGGTTACGATTTTTGTTTTTTGATCATATTCTGCTACAATCGGGGATTGGCCGGAGGTCAGATTGGTGAATATTGACAAAAGGAAAAGCGTGGGATACTCTGAAAAATATGTTTATATCCGAGGTGTTACAAGGTGAGTATGGTCTTCTATTTTTCGTGTCGTATAATGTATATTTCAAAATCTCCATTTAACCGCAAAACAATGAAAAAAATACAGCGTCTTTATTTGATTGTCTATTTTCTGTTTTTTTTAAGTTCTGTTTCATCAGCACAGAAGAAATTTATACATCCCGGTATCCTTTTTTCCAGCGCAGATCTGCAAAGAATATATCACACCGCTCAGGATAAAAACTCGGCCGGATACGCATCGTTTCAACTGCTAAGGGATAATCCACTGGCCAGCTCAACTTATGTAATGAAAGGGCCGTTCAGGGTAATATCAAGGGATGGGGAATTTGGGAATACCAAGAGCCTCATGGAAGCAGACTTCAGCGCGGCTTATCTTAACAGCCTTATGTGGATAGCTACACACGATCAAAAACATGCCGAAAAGGCCATTTCGATATTGCTGGGCTATGCAGATTCCCTGCAGCGCATTCCGGCTACCAACGACGCACCATTATTGGTCGGTTTAGAAGGGACCAAGATTATCAATGTGCTGGAAATCCTGAGACACGATTTTAAAGGTGCTGATCCCAAAAAGCTTGAACGGATAACCCGCATGGTAACCGGGATTTTTCTACCAGTTTGTGAGCAGTTTTATGCAAGTCCTCCCTACACAAATGGCAATTGGGGTCCAATAGTAACAAAATTCTACCTCTCAGCTGCAATCTATCTTGATGATCAGAAAATGTATGATAAAGCGGTACATTTTTATCTTCATGCTAACGATAACGGCACCATAGCCAATTATATAGATGGGAAAACCGGACAGATACAGGAAAGTGGCAGAGATCAGGGCCATTCTCAGTTAGGTATCGGGGCAATGGCCACTGTTTGTGAGATTGCATGGAAACAGGGTGATGACCTTTATGGTGCGCTTAATAACCGGCTGTTAAAAGGATTTGAATATACCGCCAGCTATAACCTTGGCAACCAGGTCCCGTTTAAAAAATGGAAGGATATTACCGGGAAATATAGTGAATGGGAACAGATATCCGTTCAGGGAAGGGGCAGATTTATACCCATCTACCAAATGGTTTATAACCATTATGTACGCAGAAAGGGACTTTCGATGCCCTTTACCCAGCAGGTAATAGCAAAAATGGGAGCAGAAGGCTATGATCGTGACCAACCAGGCTTTGGTGGCTTACTTTACCTTGGCAGCAAATAAGCTTCGCTACCAATCGTCTTTTATCTGATTCCTTTTTTCGACTGCCCAGGGCAGTCATAATCATTAAGTTAAGCGCGGCGGTCGTCAGTAGAAAGGTCGTCCTCTCGACCGGAGCAACGCGGAGTGGAGAGATCTTTGGACTATGTTTAAAAGATCTCTCCACTGCGGTCGGGATGACGATTTATCTTACCGGTCACCCAACTCCTTTGTTTTTTGCTAAAAAACTGACCTCTGAAAAATACGCTCATTTTGCTAAACCGGTTTTGTTTAATTAAGTTTGAGTAGCCAGATATAAGTAAATACCACATCACCAGGATATTCTCTGGCAAACAATTTTTGGATATTTAGAGTATCCCAGCGGCAACCTGGTGTCATTATTTCATGGAATCCGAAAATATTTTATCCTGTCGGATCTTTCATTAACAAAAGAAACCCTATAACCATTGATGAATAAAATTATCATATTTCTGATTTTTCCCTTACTGATGCAATTTGCGGACAAGGCTTTCGAACATGTCCCGGCTCCAGTTCCCCCAAAAAGTATTTATGTTTCCATATCTGGGAGCGATAAGGCAGACGGCTCGGTAGCTAAACCTTTAAGAACGATCAGTTATGCTGTTTTAAAGGCAATGCCTGGAGATAAGATACTCGTCTCGTCAGGAGTTTACCGTGAATCGGTGGTATTTGCACGTGGTGGAAGTTCTGAGGACAAAAGGATTACGCTGCAAGCTTTAAACCCGGCAAAAGTCATGATCAAAGGTTCTGACCGGAAGACAGGCTGGATAAAGGGTAAAAACAAACTCTGGCAGTGTACGCTGGATGCTGCTCAAACCGGGATGATGCTCTTCATTAATGGTCAAAAACTGGTCAATGTACCTACCCTTCAGGAGTGCAGCAATGCGCTGCGATGGACTAAAACCCTGGAGCATGGAAAAACGGTAATCTGGGCGAATTTCGGTGCATTGGACCCTAATGTCGGACTAACGGAACTATCAATCAGAAGTGTCGGCATCAGTGCCCTGCCTAGTGTAGATTATCTTACCATTGAGGGGATTGCTATCAGTCAGATTTTTAATGATTATGCCTCTATTTATGCCGAACAGCCCGGTGCAATAGATACTAAAAATGGAAAGTATTGGAACATAATAGACTGTTCCATCAGTGAATGCCACGCTGTAGGTATTTCTATAGGCGTAACGGGGCATGTTTATGCCGATGCTAATCCAGGACGACCGGAGTTTAACGATTATACAGATCTGGCTTCGGTTGGACATCATCAGATCAAAGGAAACCATATTTTCAATTGTGGTCAGGCCGGTATTTTTGGATTAATTGGTGGTACTTCAAGCACTATCCAGGATAATCTGATAGAGAACATCAACCAGGATGGCAGTTATACAGGTAATGAATCTGCAGGTATCCGGCTGGCCATGGCGGTTGATGCCACCATTACACATAACCTGATCCGCAGGGTTTATGGAAAAAACGGTTATGGTGTATTTTTAGGGCCAATTTTTCAGGGCGCCCGTCTATCCAGGAATATTATTTCAGACAGTGATGCCGGGTTGTTTTACCTGTTTAAAAACCATGGGCCCGTTTTATTTGACAACAATATACTTGCAATGGCCGATACTGCAGATAAAGATATGGCGGGAGTAAAGATGGAGGCATCAGAAGCAAATGTTTTTGTTCAAAACCTGTTCTATAACTGTAGTTTCTACAATGGCCGGCAACCCGGGAAATCAGTATCAACCTCCAATTTTTTACCGCATAGCCTGGTGATCAAACAGACGATTCCTGCTCTTGATATCGACCACCGATGGTATGGAAATCTTTTTATCGGTAAAGGGGCAGGCATAGCAAAGCCAGCAGGAGGTGAAGCAGATTTTAATCTTTATGCAGATGGAGCCCTTCCGCTAAGCTGGGCAGATCTGAACAGCTCAAAAACCAAAAATAGTTTTTCCTTTCGCCTGGAACACAACCAGAAAGGGGTAGCATTATTTTGGAAAAAAGAAGCACTAAAGCCAATAAAAATCCCGGCATTAACAGCTGATTTTTTAGGCTTTTTTGCGTTGAGCAAGCAGTATATAGAATATCCTGATGGAAAAAAGATAACGATTGACAGGGATTTCCTGAATACGGTGGGCGGGGCTTCAGCAAGGTTTCCAGGGCCTTTTTATCCCGGGCATAGCCTTAAGCAAAGAATAAAATTATTTTAAAATATTGAGCATGCATAGTTTAAATGTATATCACAGGGTAATCCGTAATGGTAAATGGATGTTAACCTTTATCATCTTCTTTTCCTATATGGCAAACACTTATGGGCAGGTGCTAAAATTGGAAAAACCGATGGCCTACCATCCCAAGCCTTTTACCCATCCCGGCCTGTTGCATTCAGGCAGTGATCTCCAGCGGATGAAAGATATGGTCGCCATGGGCAGGGAACCATGGAAGAGTGCATTTGAGAAATTCAGGTTGCATCCATGGTCGAGCGCTTCCTGGGAACCTCATGCCGTCCAGCATGTAGAGCGTAGCTTACTGATTGGTGCCGGCAAAAATATCGGAAACCTGGAGAAAGATGTTTGCGCCGCTTATCAAAATGCAGTGATGTGGACTATTACGGGCGATGAAGCCCATGCCAAAACGGCGATAAAAATTATAAATGCCTGGTCTGAAACCTTTAAGGTTTTTGATGGAACAGATGTGGAGTTAGGAGCTGGACTAAATGTTTTTAAGATGGCCAGTGCCGCAGAGATTATGCGCGCTACTTATCCAAAATGGAAACAGGAGGACATCGAAAAATGCAAAGTGATGTTCAGGGATGTGTTTTATCCCCCGATTCAATATTTTGCGCTTTGGGCCCACGGTAACTGGGATCTTGCCTGCATGAAGGGTATGATGGCTATTGCCGTTTTTAATGATGATCATGAAATGTTCGATCGCGCAGTTGATTTTTATTATAAGGGCCCTGGAAATGGTAGCCTGCTGCATTATATTGTAAATGAAGATGGCCAGGGGCAGGAGAGTGGACGTGACCAACCGCACAGTATGCTTGGGATCGGCCATCTGGCAGAAATGTGCGAGATTGGATGGAACCAGGGGATGGATATGTACAGTTTTGCGCAAAACAGGTTGCTCAAAGGCTTTGAGTATACAGCCCGTTATAATCTCGGGGAAGATGTGTCCTTTCAGCCTTATACCGACATCAGCGGCAGGTTTCCTGCCGATAAGATATCCACCAGTGGAAGAGGCAACCTACGTTCGATCTTTGAACAGGTATATAACCATTATGCTTTTCGGATAAAAGGTATACCGGCAGACGAGTACCGCTACACTAAACAAGCAGCAGATGAACTTAGACCTGAAGGGGCAGGATTCAATGCAGACAATGCAGGTTTTGGAACGCTTTTCTTTTCCCTGCCGCATCCACAATAATCCGGATAGCCATATAATTTAAAATAGACTGACCGATAATGCGCTAAACTAATTTCTATGACCAGAATAATTTTTATCTGCTTTGCTTTTTTATTGCTGTGCCAAAACATTTTTGCTGCAGAATGGCAATGGTCTGTTCCGGTAAAGAGCAGCATTTCTTCCGAGACAGGAGAACTGCCAACAGCATTTTTATGGATCCCGCCTGATTGTAAACAGGTAAGGGGGGTAGTTATAGGGCAGCACAATATGCTCGAAGAAGGGATATTGGAACACAGTGCTTTTAGAAAAAACCTTTCTGCCCTCGGCCTTGCTGAAATCTGGATTACGCCTTCAGTGGATATGGTCTTTAATTTTAGCTCCTCGGCGGTTTTTTTCGCAACAATGAAAAACCTGGCAGAAATATCGGGTTACAGTGAACTGGCATTTGCCCCTGTTATACCTATAGGACACTCTGCTGCAGCAAGCTATCCCTGGAATTTTGCAGCTTATAATCCTGATCGGACAATCGCCGTGTTATCCATACATGGAGATGCACCATTAACCAATATGACTGGTAGCGGTAAGCCCAATCCAGACTGGGGGGGAAGGAACCTAAACGGCATCCCCGGACTTTTTGTGATGGGCGAAGATGAATGGTTGGAGGGCCGGATTAGCCCGGCAATGAAATACAGAAAAGATAACCCCGATTCGCCCATTGCACTGTTCTGTGATGCTGGACATGGCCACTTTGATTATTCAGATGAGTTGATAGACTACCTTAACTTGTTTATCTCTAAAGCAGTAAAAACCCGGCTTCCCAAAAAAATACCTTTAAATACTTTTCCGATTCTTTCTGCTATTCAGCCCCAGAAAGGATGGCTGGTTGATAGATGGAGAAAAGACGAATTGCCAAATGCTGTTTCGGCGCCCTACCATGATTATAAAGGAAACAAAGCCGAGGCCGGATGGGTATTTGACGGGCAAATGGCAAAGGTAACCGAGGATCTGTATAAAGTCGCGCGGGCTAAAATAAAGCGGTCAATCGGATTCATGCAAAATGGTAAACTCTTACCTCCTGCAGGCTTTGCTGGTTTCAGACCTCTTTTCGATCCCCTTGCGGATGGGATTACCTTTCATGTTTCGGCAATAAATACTGATACCGCAACCCATGCCATTAATGTACTTTACCGTCCCGAAGAGAAAATCGTGATCTCCCGGATCTGTGGTCCGGTCAGGAAAATCAATGACACTACATTTCAGGTAGCTTTTTACCGAATGGGCTTCAATAACACCAAGCGGAGCAATGATATCTGGCTAATGGCCAGTCAGAAGGGAGATGCAAAATACCGCTCATCCGTGCAACAGGCAAATATGAAGATACCTCTTTCCAATCTGAAAGGGATACCACAGAAAATTACTTTTCCGGAAATCGCAGACCAGAAAAAGTCTGTAAAATCCATGAAACTAGTTGGCCGCTCTGATGCCGGACTGCCATTACAGTATTTCGTAAAGGAAGGGCCAGTAGAAATCGTAGACGGTATCCTTTATTTTACAGCCATCCCGCCCAGAAGCAAGTTGCCTTTAAAAGTTACGCTGGTAGCGTGGCAATATGGAGCTAATACGCCCGCGCGACAGGTCCAATCGGCTGTTCCGATACAAAGGACATTTTCGATAATCAACTGATCTGTCACTTCAATCTAATTTCCGGTAATGGCAAAAAAGATCTCCATAGGCGATATAGCAACTGCCCTGAATATTTCAAAGTCTACAATTTCCTTCATTATCAATGGTAAGGCCAAAGAGAAACGTATCAGTTTGGCTTTGACCGAAAAAGTACTGCAGTACATTGATGAGAACGGCTATAAACCAAGTCGCCTGGCCCAGAGCCTGAGCACCGGTAAGACTATGATTATTGGCTTGATGGTGGAAAAGATCTCCGATTATTTTTTTGCCCAGATGGCTTATCATATCGAGGAAATTGCCTATCAGAACGGATATAAGATTTTCTATTGTAGTACCGATAACGATCCGGATAAAACCAGGGAGCTCATCCAGCTTTTCAGAGACCGCAATGTAGATGGTTATATTATAACTCCTCCGCCCGGGATGGAAAAAGAAATACAGTCGCTTATTGATGAAGGATCTCCGGTTGTACTGTTCGATAGGTATTATCAGGATATTGAATCAAGTTATGTAATCCTTGATAATTTTAAAGCCAGCTATAATGCTTCGAAATACCTGGCAGAGCATGCTTTTGCTCATATTGCATTTATTACGCTGGATAGCAGCCAGAGCCAGATGGAAGATCGGAAACTGGGCTATATAAAGGCAATGGCCGAACATGGGCTGGAGGTTATTGTAGAAAAAGTGCCTTATGGAAATGATCCGGCTCAAACGGTTAAGCAGCTTGTGAGGTTCCTCAGACAGAACAAAAGGGTCGACGCTGTTTATTTCGCTACAAATTACCTTACTTTTAGTGGCATAAAGGCGATCAATCAGCTTGGTTATAACATACCGGGCAACATGGGCATTGTTGCATTTGATGATCACCAGGTCTTCGATTTTTACGAACCGACCATAACTGCAGTCGCCCAGCCTATATCTGAACTTGCGCGGCAATCGATCAGGGTACTGCTCAGTTTACTCAACAAACCTTTAGAAGAGCGGGCTGTCCAAAAAGTAACTGTTCCGGCCCATTTCATTATCAGGGATTCAACCACCAGACCGTTATAAAAAACGATTAAAATCATTTGATAAAGAATGAGTATAGAAGGCAGGGTGGAGTGTCTTATGATGGAAACAGGGCAGAATTTTACGGTTTGGGCCATCAAGGCCGGAAACATGTGTTTTGCCATCATCAAGGCCAGGTATTATCCGGCCTGATTTTATCATACAGCCATTTTATGAAGCATTTATTCAACATCACAAGATGTTTTGTTGCCATAGGTTTAATCCTATTGGGCGCACCGTCTTTAACTGCACAAACCAAGCCGATATTAAAAGCATATCCTGCACCAGCATCCGTTCCGCAGAATACCGATTTTACTGTTAAAGTTCGGATGCCTGGACAACCCTGGCAGGATCTCCCTGAATATGCCGTAATGGTTGACCGGGTCAAGGGATTGGACCATTCAGTAGAAAAAGCCTCAATGGCCTATTTTGATTTTTCAGGGGCAGTAGAGATTTCCGTACAATTTAATAAAGGTGCTATCAGTACCTCGCGGATACGTCCGCTTTCCTATCATATTCCGAATAAAGTATCGGGCAGGACAATTACCTTTAAACTGGAGAAACCCGCAAATCTTTCTGTTGAGGTAAACGGTGATCTTTTTCACAACCTTCACCTCTTTGCAAATCCCGTAGAAACGTTCATTCCTGATAGTACAGATAAAAATGTTGTTTTTTTTGGACCCGGTTTACATGAAATTCCCAAAGGGAAATTAAAGGTTTTATCCGGAAAAACCGTATATGTTGCTGGCGGCGCTGTTCTTAAGGGGCAGATCCTGATCGACAAGGTTGAAAATGTTAAGGTTCTCGGAAGGGGAATGATCGACCACTCCATTAAAGGCGCCATCAAGATTGCGAATTCCAAAAATATCGAAATAGACGGGCTCTTCGGTACCCAGTGTTTTACAGGAGGATCAGACAACGTAACCATACGCAACTTTAAATGCATGAGCTACTATAAATGGGGCGACGGCATGAATGTTATTTCAAGTAATAACGTACTCATTGATGGCGTTTTTAACCGTAATTCCGACGACTGTACTACCGTTTATGGTACCCGGCTGGGATTTACCGGAGGCTGTAAAAATGTGACCATGCGCAATTCTACCCTTTGGGCTGATGTTGCCCACCCTATTCTCATTGGGACCCATAGGAATACGCCCCGGCCCGAAGTGCTGGAAAACCTGAGCTATATCAATATCGATATTTTGGACCATAAAGAGCCACAGGTCGATTATCAGGGCTGTATGAGCATCAATGCCGGCGACAGTAATCTGATCCGCAATGTCCGGTTCGAGGATATCAGGGTTGAAGACTTCAGGGAAGGCCAGTTGGTTAATCTCCGGGTGTTTTTCAATCCCAAATATTGTACTTCTCCTGGCCGTGGTATTGAAAATGTTTTATTTAAAAACGTAAGCTACCATGGTAAAAATGCAAAACCTTCGATCATATTAGGTTATGACGACCAGAGAAAGGTTAAGAACATTGTATTTGAGGACCTGAGGTTAAACGGGGTATTGTTTTCTGATGATATGCCTGGCAAGCCTGCCTGGTTCAAGACTTCCGATATGGCCGGCATGTTTGTCGGCGATCATGTTGACGGTGTGATTTTTCGCAGGACCGGAAAGTAGCTGAGATTATTGGGGCCAATAAGGAAAAGCCTGTTATTTAAAATGCACATGAGGTTATTCAGTCCGGCTTGCTTTTATAGACAATGAAAAGGCCTCGATTTAAGACACGTTTTTTTTATGGATTAGTGACCAATGTATGCTTATTTTTTTTATATGAGTATCAAAGGGTGATATCATGCGTCTTTATGGAAATCGGCTCTCAAAAATCTGATTTATAACCAACTAATTACATCCTTATGAGAAAATTTTTACTTTATCAGTTAAAACTGATGGCAAAAAAGAACCGTATTTTTTTCTTTTTTGCTGTTCTGACTTTTTTGGGCGCTCAATCAACGGCACAGGCACAAACATTAATTCATCCGGGTATTGCCTTAAACCAGGCAGACCTGAATCAGTTGAAAGCCAACATTACCCGGGAGCCCTGGCTTTCGGCTTATAATTCATTTAAGAACGATGCACGGTCTAAACTTACCTATGTAATGGCAGGGCCATTTGCCACTGTTACCCGTGCCCCCGATTTAAACAATAGTCAATGGAGAAATGATATGGTGGCTGTCCATAACCTGGCATTTATGTGGTGGTTTACCGGCGATTCGACTTATGCCCGTAAAGCGACCAATATACTGGATGCCTGGGCGGTTACCAATACCACCTGGGGAGGCGGCGAATCTATGCTGGATATCGGCGATTATGCCCAGTATTGGGGCGTAGGGGCAGAAATCCTGCGCTATACCTTTCCTGGCTGGACTGCAGCCAATACACAGCATGTAGAAAAATATTTTTCTGAAGTTTTATTTCCAACCTCATTTGTTCCATTTCCGTTGCGGGATCAGAACAAGGGGGCTATCCAATTAAAAATTGCCCTCGCAGCATCGGTTTTTTGTAATGATGTAACCAGGTTTAACCAGTCGATAGAAGTGTATAGGATGGATGCCGGCGGGGGCATGCGTAACTCGCTGCCCAATGGCGAAGTAGGAGATACCGGCCGCGACGACCACTGGCGTGTGCAGGCAGCAGCCCTGGCATGGGGTGCTGAAGTTGCCTACAAGCAGAAGATAGATATGTTTGCCGAACTTGATAACCGGGTATTGGCTATTGGTGAGTTATATCATCAATATGCTTTTGACGGGGCTACCATGACCTATATTCCCTTTGGTGGTTATGCCAGTTATTGGACCAACTGGGGCATCAATCCGGGAGCGAGGGTTGGCGATATGACTAATCTTATTTATAATGCTTACAAGATTCGTAAAGGAATACCTACCCCTCATACCGACAGGATGCGGGCTGCTTTGGGCGGTGCCGGGGGCGATTTTTTGTATCTGAAATCGTCTGACACTTCTACAGCGATTACTTTGCCTCCGGTGTTTTATCCTGCTGACCATGTGCAGCCTGTAAGTAACCTCACCAATACTGATATTGGTAACCCTGGACTGACAGGCAGTGCTGCATTCAATAACGGTATCTGGACATTAAAGGCGGCCGGAACTTCAACCAGCAATGCCTTCAGCTTTAACTTTAAAAAAGTTAGTGGCAATGCTGGCCTGGTTGTAAAAGTTGATAATATGTCGCTGACTACCGGAGGCTGCGGTGTGATGTTACGCGAATCGTTAGCGCCCGGTTCTGCTTTTTGGGACATTTTTCTCGGAGCAAACGGTGGCGTAGGCAGGCATGGCCAGCCCAAAGCACCCTGGTGGTTAAAAATTGAACGTGTAGGTACCCGAATATTTGCTTATCATTCGCAGGACGGTGTTAACTGGACCAATCTTGTTTGCTGGTATTCAGCTACAGGGTTTCCAGCTAATTTGTATGCAGGGTTTTATACTGTTTCTAATAATGTATCTGCGCAAAATACAGCTACATTCAGTAACGTGGGTTATAGCCAGTCTGCACCAACAGGCTCACCAGAGATCAGTAGTGCCACAACGGCCGCAGCTACTGTGGGTGCACCTTTCAGTTACAGCATTAATGCCAGTGGCAATCCAGTTTCCTATAGCGCCAGTGGCTTGCCCGCAGGCCTTACCTTGGATGCAGCAACCGGTATTATTTCCGGTACACCTACCGAGTTGGGAAAGAGTGAAGTTACCCTGGCCTCTACCAATAACATGGGCAGTGGTACGGCAACCCTAATACTGAATGTAATTGCTGCCCAGGCACCAGCAGCGCCTGCTTCGATGGTTGCATCGGTAGTTAATTCAACACAAATCAAACTGAGCTGGGCAGCTTCTGCCAATGCGACTACTTATTCGGTGAAACGTTCACTAACACCAGGAGGAACCTATACAACTATTCAGTCGGGTATTACAGGCACCAGTTTTACAGACCTTGCTCCTGCATCGGAAGTGAATAACTATTATGTTGTCACCGCGCTTACCGGAGATAAAGAAAGTGTTAATTCCAACGAAGTTTTCGCATCTGTGCCTCCGGCAATTCCCAGCCAGCCTATAGTGGTTAACCAAAGCGACCGGATTAATCTCACATGGGATGCCGCTTCGGGCGCTGTTTCGTATAAGGTAAAACGCGGTACGGTAAGTGGTGGTCCATATACCACCATTGCAACAGTTAGCACTACTGCCTATGAAGATACTGCTGTTGCCAGTGGCAGTCCATATTACTATGTAATTTCTTCGGTAGGAACGACAAAGGAAAGTGCCAATTCGATTGAAACTTTTGGTGTTCCGGGTGCAAGCTCCTCGGTATGGAGCTCAACACCACTTACAGATTCATTAAACCTGGCCAGCAACTGGATCGGAAATACGCTTCCGGTAAACCCGGCTATATTAACATTCAATGCCACTACCGATTCGCTACTGACCAACGATATAAACGGTATCATAGCATCGAGAATTCAATTTGGAGCCGAAGCGAATACTTATACGATTTCAGGTAACGCTTTAACATTAAAGAATGACCTGGTTAACAACTCCTCAAATCCTGAAAAATTAACCATGCCTATCATTTTGGGCGGACAATTAAATGTGGCTGCAAAAACAAACAGCATTGAGTTAAATGGCATGGTAAGCGGAACCGGAAGTTTACTTAAAACAGGAAACTCGGCGCTTGTGCTATCTGGCGCGAACACTTATTCCGGTAACACAATTATTAGGGGTACAAGAGGTTATGCCTGGGGTTCAACTGATGGTATCCAGGTTCTGGGTATAGGTACAGGCACATCAGGTGCTCCAACCAGCGGCCCTTTGGGTACCGGAAAAATCATCATGGAAGGTGGTGCTTTGTATACCGGATTAACTACTGAAACGGCCACTTTGTACAATGATATTGAAGTTCCTGCAGGTCAGAGTGGTTTCTTTTATGAGCGCATGGGACATTTAAATTTATATGGAAAAATCTCAGGGAGCGGGGGGCTATATAATGATGGATCGGATAATTATGCTACTATTAGCCTTTATGGCGACAATAGCGGCTTTACAGGCACTTTCATTACCAAACTGCGCAGCGGAAGCCACCGCCTGGCTTTTGCTACGCCACAATCGGGCAGTGCGAACGCGGCCTGGCTCCTGGACGCTCAGGGTATTGATTGCCACCGGATTATGTTTGCCTCAGGAGTGCTTGAGTTTGGTTCACTTTCAGGAAGAGGCGGTATCCGTTCCAATGTTGCCGGAACGCCTGTGATCAGAATCGGAGCGCTGAATACCAACACCAATTTTGGTGGAACAATGGCCAATGCAGCAGGCACGCTATCAGTAGAAAAAGTTGGAACAGGAATCCTCACTTTTTCAGGAAACAGTACGTTTGGAGGATCAACAACTGTTTTAAACGGAACATTTTTATTGAACAATGGTTCTGCAGGTACATATAACAGCCCCATTGTTGCTAAACAAGGCTCCTTAGGTGGAGGTGGAAAAAATACCAGTACAATAACCATCGGTACCGGCTCGGGTGCTGGAGCTACATTAGTGCCAGGCACTGATGGAACCATTGGTACTTTAAGCACAACAGGACTTATTACCCTAAATACGGATGCAACCTATAAAGTTGATGTGAATGGCCCGGCCGCTACCGCTGACAAGGTAATTGTAGGCGCTGCTTCATTAAACCAGTCGCGATTGCTTTTAAACAGCCTTGTTTCAGGTTCATTGCCTATGGGTACCAACTTTACCATTTTAGACAATACAGGAACTAATTCAATTAATGGTATTTTTAAGGATCTTCCTGAAATGTCACTTATTTCGGCAGGTAGTTATAACTTTCGTATTACTTATAAAGGAGGATCTGGCAACGATGTACAGTTGCTTGATGATAGAACCCTTCCGGTAACAATTACCAGCGCGTTAACCGATACTGCGCTGATTGGCAAGAATTTTACTTATACCATTACAGCCATCAAATCGCCGACCAATGCTACTGGTCTTCCTGCCGGATTGAGTATAAATACTGCTACAGGCGTAATCTCCGGAACGCCAGGCGAATCCGGTCTTTTTTCCATTACGTTAACGGCTTCAAATGAGACCGGCGCCGACACAGCAGCCCTTTCTTTAAAGATTTTAAGCACTACGGTAAGTGGCGTTCTGGTTGCCGCTGGAGATGCTAAAAATATAGTCGAATGGGATGCTATTCAGAACTTCACTTATCATGTTAAACGCTCAGCTACATCGGGCGGACCTTATACTACTATTGCAAGTGTGGGTACGCCTACGTTTACCGATACCAATGTGAGCAATGGAACTTCGTATTATTATGTAGTGGCCCTGGTGGATAGCACCGGAGAAATGTCATCAAGCGCAGAGGTGGTGGCAACACCAAATATCGGTCAGGTTTCTTACCTGAAATTTGACGAGACAAGCGGAATGCGAGGTATCGACAGTTGGGGGGCAAGGCATGGATTATTAGCAGCCACTGCAGGCCGCGATGTAGGCAAATACGGGAAGGCGCTTAAACTTGACGGAACTGCCAACGCTTATGCCACGCTTCCAACAGGCATAGTCAGTGCCTTAAATGACTTTACCATTTCAACGTGGTTAAAGATGGATGCCAAAACAAACTGGATGCGTGTATTTGACTTTGGTGCCGGAACCAGTAAATATATGTTTTTATCTATTCAGGCAGGAAGTGCCAATGTAATGCGCTATGCCATTAAAAATGGAGGAGCGGAGCAGGTTGTCAGTTATAATTATACTTTGCCGCTTAACACCTGGACTCACTTGGCCATTACCCAATCAGGCAATACCTGCACACTGTATATCAACGGAACTGCTGTTGCCGCTAATACGGGCCTTACCATTAAACCTTCTGCCATTGGCAGTACAACGCTGAATTATCTGGGCAGATCGCAGTTTAACGATCCGTTGTTTAATGGTTCAATTGATGAGTTCAAACTCTATAGCAGGGCTTTGACCGCCGCGGAGATTGCCCAGAATATGAAGTTGGGCCAGAACATAATATTTAATGCCCTGGCTGCAAAAGGTACTGGGGATGCTGATTTTGACCCTGCTGCTACTGCAACATCAGGCCTTCCGGTGACTTATGTAAGCTCAGATCCATCAATTGCAACTATTGTGGATGGAAAGATCCACATTATAGCTGCCGGAACCTCTAACATTACCGCATCACAGGCCGGAAATACAGATTACACGGCAGCACAGCCGATAAGCCGGATCTTGACCGTTAAAAATGTACAGACCATAAGCTTTCCTGCTATGGCCAGCAAAGTTACCGGTGATGTAGATTTTGATGCAGGCGCTATTGCAAGTTCGGGTTTAACCCTAAGTTATAACAGTTCAGATCCTAATGTTGCAACAGTAGTTGATGGAAAGCTGCATATTCTAACTGCGGGTACCACAACAATCACAGCATCACAAGCCGGAAACGCCCAATACCTGGCTGCAACCCCGGTATCACAGGTATTAACCGTTAAAAATGTACAGACCATAAACTTCGCTGCCATTGCGCCAAAAGTTCTTGGCGATGCAGATTTTACCCTTGAGGCTTCAGCTACTTCGGGTATTCCTGTAAGCTTTAGCAGCTCAGATGAAAATGTAGCAACGGTGATAAATAGCGTGGTACACATCTTAAAAGCCGGAACGACCACATTTACAGCTACTCAGCCAGGAAATGGGTCGTACAGTTCAGCCAATGCAACTCAAAGCCTCACTATTCTGCCTTTAAATTTAAAGGTTTTATCAGCGGATGGCGATAACGGACAGCAATTGAACAATGTGATCAGGCCAAAACTAAAAATCGTAAACGAGGATACAACCTCGACAAGTTACAGTCAACTTACAGCCCGGTATTGGTTTACGGCTGAAAATTTTGCCGGCATTAATACCTGGATCGATTATGCCCAGATGGGCAACAGCAAGGTTAAAACTAAATATATCCAGTTGAACCAGCCAAAAAAAAACGCATATGGATATGTTGAATACAGTTTCGATGCTACAGCAGGAACACTTGCCGCTGGGGCAGGTTCGGGCATTATCGAATCGGGCATTGCCAACACTAACTGGGCAAACTTTACCGAAAGTAACGACTTTTCTTACCAGGCCGGTTCTACTTACGTTGCCAATAGCAAGATTACTTTATACCGTAACGGAGTTCTGGTATGGGGAGTTGAGCCTCAACTTATAGCCGAAACCAAAAGCGTTAAAGTACTTACGGAAAGCAAAAACGCTGGAAACAGCACAATCAGTACGTATTTAAAGGTAGAGAATACAGGCAATACTTCAATTGATTACAAAGATATCGCCATCAGGTATTTCTTTACGCCTGAAAGCGCAGCAAGCCTGGACTTCTGGGTAGACTATGCTAATTTGGGCGCTGCTAAAATAAAGGGACAGTTTGTGGCGATCAGTCCATCGCTAAGTGTTACCGGTAGCACATACCTCGAACTGAAAGTAGATTCAAGCGCTGGTAAGCTTTATCCCTTAAGCGGAACAGGAAACATCCAGTACCGGATTGCCAAGTCAGACTGGTCATCATTTAACCAGTTGAACGATTATTCTTACCAGACGGGCAATTTTGCTGAAAATAACCATGTGTGTGTTTACTACAAGGGAGAGTTGATTTATGGTACAGCCCCAGCCGGTTCAAATAACCAGTTGGCCATTGCCGCACAAAAAGAACTCAGCACGAATGTAGCCAGCAGCACCGTAATTTATCCGAACCCGGTAACCAACAGCAGGTTTAGTGTTACCACAACTGCAAACCTGTTAAAGAAGGATGTGGAAGTGAAATTAATAGATTTAACCGGACGCACCGTCTATTCAAAATCTGCGGTCAACAATTCTGGCAATATAGAAGTACAGTTACAACGGCAGGTATCTGCAGGAGTTTACGTTTTGCTTCTTAATAACCAGTATGCAGGCAAAGTACTGATCAACTAATGTGAGTTTGATTTAGCGCTTTACAGGGAAGAGGTTGTCTCATAATATAGAATGTCATCCTGAGGGATAATTTATTGTATAAAAATCAATATGAATGACAGGAATTTTAATAGATGATAATCCGATAAGAATCTTATTCCCAGAGGTCAGTTTTTAGCAAAAAACAAAGGAGTTGGGTGACAGGTAAGATAAATCGTCATCTCGACCGCAGTGGAGAGATCTTTTAACATAGTCCAAAGATCTCTCCACTTCGCATTTGCTTCGGTCGAGATGACGTCAATTTTAGAATCTGTCATTGTTAAATGATTGGGAATTTTAAAGCTTATGCATTAAGATTCCCGCCTGCGCCTATCGTGTGGACACATCTTTTTGAGTTTAATTTTTTAGGCGTTTTGCTAGCTTCCTCAAATAACACATTGTTTTAACCGAAGAACGCCGTCAATCCCAAGGGCCGGAGAAATCAAAAAAACAGTTGCAGGAAAGAACAGATAGTACTACCAAACCTAAAACGCAGTGGTTTTGTGTTCATAAATGCTAATTTAAAAGCTTAAATAAGTACTGAACACAAAACAAAGTGCCGCTGTTTTTTTGATGCGTGTAGGATTGTGTAAAAGGCCCATTGCTGGATTGACAAAGCGCTTTGGGTACTTTGGCGCTCCAAAGTACCATGCCACCGCGGCATAGAGCGGAAAAATCAATATTTGTATCTGAAAATTAGTTTTTTAGAACCAGAATCTTTTAATAGCAGGAAAGATGCTGAACTAAATTCAGCATGACGATCGCCTTAGGCAAGAGGCAAAAATAAATTTAGATTTAAAAACATGTGTCCACACGATAGGCCTGCGTGGGAAAGACGACCGTTTTTTGGAGTCTGCCAATAGTAGCTTCCCGAAGAATCGGGACAAGTAGTCGGAATGCTTTGCGAGGCATTTAAACAGGCCTTTCGACAGGCTCAGGATGACAATCTATATTTATGATACAGCCTCATTTTAGTACATATCTATATATCTAACACAATGAAAATACGATCAACCAGTACACCTACAAAAAAGTGGGTATTATTAATTCTGATTTTTTTGCATCAAATAGTGTCCGCGCAGTCCATAAATGGGATACAAACGGATGCTAGCGCAAGGAACAATATTTACACGGCAGTACCATTTTTGTTGATTACGCCACAGCCAAGGTCTGGAGCAATGGGAAACGCCGGGGTTGCCCTTGATCCCGATGCCAATTCGACAGTAATGAATACATCGTCATTGGCATTTCTTCCGGATGGGGATTTCGGTATCTCTTGCTCCTATAGCCCCTGGCTTAAGCAGTTGGCGCCTGATATGAGCATCTCATACCTGAGCGGCTACTATAGAGTGAACCAGCGAAATACCATTTCAGCTTCGCTTAGGTATTTCTCAATGGGAGAAGTTAATTTCAGCGACGAGAATTTTCAGAGTCTCGGTGTTTACAGTCCCAACGAAGCTGCATTTGATCTGGGCTATTCGCTCAAACTTGGCCCTGATTTTGCCCTTGGCGGAAATATACGCTACATCAGCAGCAATCTTTTTGGTGGTGGAACAATTAATGGTAATAGCGGCTCTGGCAAAGCCCTGGCGGTAGATGTTTCTGCTTTTCAGCGATTGGATATCATGCTTGCAGGCACTCCTGCAGTTTTAAGCTTTGGGCTAAACCTGTCTAATATAGGCACAAAAATGACCTACCGGAATACCGCTCAGTCTTATTTCCTCCCGGCCAATATGAAACTAGGATCGGCACTTAAGATCGGTGAAGGACAAAACAAACTTACATTATTGCTTGATTTTAATAAACTGATGGTTCCAACGCCGCCGGTCTATGATTCAAACGGGAATATAATTAAAGGCAGAGACCCGGACCGGTCGGTGCCATCTGGGATTTTTGGCTCTTTCAGTGATGCTCCGGGAGGCTTCAGCGAAGAATTAAAAGAGGTTGGCATATCAACAGGTGCGGAGATGAGTTTCAAGGAGACTTTGTACATTAGGGCCGGCTACCTATACCAGCATCCTGAAAAGGCAAATACTTCTTATCTCACCCTCGGTCTTGGGATTCATTACAGCAATCTTTCCCTTGATTTTTCATACCTGGTAGGCTCAGGTTATAATCCACTTCGCAATACCCTGCGGTTTGGGATACAAACAAGGTTCAGCAGATTTAAGTAAACCTATAGCCTTGAGTCTTTAAAGGCATCTTCAGCATTCCGGTATCCTGGAAATGTTATAACCTCTTGGTGGCTAAGCCAAAAGCTAATTTGGGTATCTATCTGTTGGATCTGGAAACAAGTAGATACCCTCTGAAATATTTTTAAGCAATCGATTGCTTAAATTAATTATTTTACTAAATTCGTTTAACCAAATATTAATATTTCCAAAAGATGTAAAGAAAATAGGCATCTATTGGTTGATGGAGCAAGCTCATCTGTCAGATTTCGAAGGTTGATATTTTTACAAGTGACATTACAATACCTGTACCGGATAAACAACGCTTTTTTCTTAAGAGATTGATGGTATATGCGTACAAATGAACTGCTAAGCTAAACAAACTAACCATATATGAACGAAAACATCAACAAAAGTGCTTTATTTAACGGAAGTTGTTTTGCCGTTATTACAACAGCCTTTACCTTCTCCATCAGGGCTGGTATTTTACCCCAGCTGGGCAAACAATTTAACCTCACTGCAGAACAGCTTGGATTTATTAACAGCATGTTCTTTTTAGGATTTCCTATTTCCATGATCATTGGTGGATTAGTGTACCATAGTTTTGGTCCAAAAAATATTATGAAAGCTGCATTTGTAGCCCATACTATCGGTATCGTATTAACCATATATGCCGGAGGATATGTAGGATTACTTGTTTCTACACTCTTTATCGGGTTTGGAAACGGATGTACAGAAGCTGCTTGTAATCCCTTGATTGCTGATGCCTATGCAGGCCCAAAAATGAATAAAATGCTGAGCAGGTTCCACATGTGGTTTCCCGGAGGAATTCTTATTGGAGCCCTTATCTCTAAATTTATGACAGATTTCGGAATGGGATGGCAGGCTCAGATGTGGGTTACCATGGTTCCAACTGTAATATATGCGGTTTTGTTTTATGGGAAAAAATTCGTTGAGCCGAGAGCGGATGGAAGTCCATCAATTGCTGAAAATCTTAAAGCAATGCTTAATCCTGTTTTTATATTCTTGTTTATCTGTATGGCGCTTACTGCAATTACCGAATTTGGCCCTAACCAGTGGGTAAGTGTAATTATGAGTAACAGCGGAGCCAGTCCGATGTTGATTCTTGCGCTAACAACAGGGTTGATGGCAGTAGGTCGATTCTTTGCAGGTCCGGTTGTTCATTCATTAGGTCAAACAGGTGTATTATTAACCTCGGCAATCTTAGCAGCCGTTGGTATTTACATGTTCAGTAGTGTTACAGGGCCTCTTGCCTACGTTGCAACCGTAATATTTGCTTTAGGTGTATGTTATTTCTGGCCAGTGATGATTGGAGCAGTTGCCCAGCGTGTTCCGCTAAGCGGTGCTTTAGGAATGTCGATCGTTGGCGGAGTCGGGATGTTCTCAACTGCCATTTTTCAACCTTTTATCGGAAGCTGGATTGATTCAGCAAGAGCAGAAAATGTAGCACTAGGTTTAAAAGGAGGTGCATTGGAGCTGGCTGCGGGGCAGGATACCCTAGTTAAAATGATTGCTTTTCCCAGCATATTGGTCGTGCTATTCATTATATTTTTCTTTTGGCAAAAAAACGTAAAAACTGCAACAATTACAGCACCTGTACATTGAGTAATATTGAAAAATTAGCTGGTGCTGAAAAATTAATAGGGAACCGACATTAAATAAATTCAATTTTATCGGCAATTGTACTGAAATTTCATGAGCACTTTGAAGCCAGAATGAAGCGAACGATCTTCCTTATTTCAATCTTTCTTTTTTTGTTTTCTGATGCGAAATCGCAGGAATTTGTATTTACACCACTTAATGTTCTTCACGGACTGAGTGACAACCAGGTTCGTTATATGCTGCAGTTACCTGATGGCCGTATGGTTTTCAAAACGACTGGTAATATCAACATTTATGATGGGGCAGGGTTTAAGTATATTCACCGAGATTCACAACGTAAATATCCGTTAAAAGCATACGATGGTTTTTACAGGATTTATCTGAGTGGTGATTCCATACTTTGGATTAAGGATTATCAGGAGCTTTTGCGGGTCGATTTGCGCAAGGAGAAGTACACACAAGATTTAGTGAGCTATTTCAAAAAAATAGGTTTTCCAAAGCCAATAGATAATTTCTTCATGGATCCAAAGCAACGGCTGTGGTTGCTTGTCGGTGATAAACTTGTGCTAAGCGATCATACTCATGAATTTGAGTTGTCAAAAGATCAGGGAAGATTACAGGATGTGAGCTGCCATGAAGAAAAATTGTATCTTTTCTACAGTACAGGAAAGCTGATATGTTACGATCTGGGCTCGAAACGCAAGTTGTACAGTGCGGCTGCATATCCCAATACGCATTACTCCAGGTTTGGCAATACTTCCCTGGTTGTTAAAGGTCGCAATGGTTTTTATCAGTTGCGAAATGGGACCCATGGCGGATTCTTTTTTCTTTGATCTCCAAAAACAAACCTGGAGAAAAATCCTGGAGACAAAATATAGCTTAAATACCCTGGTTGTGGATGCAAAGGGCAAAGCATCTATCAGCTGCGCCAAAGGAATTTGGATAATTGATTGCTTTAGTAGTGAAAGACGGTATTGGCCGCTGCTAAACAAAACCGATGGGAGTAAACTTAATACCGAGATCAGCACACTGCTTTATGATAAACAAGGTGGATTTTGGCTGGGAACCCTAAATCAGGGAATACTTTATGATCATCCGGAAAGATATATTTTTAAGCATATCGGCGCATCGTATTTTTCAGGTGCCTTATCAGGCGATATCACGGTGCAAACATTTTCTGAAGATCTATCGGGGAACATTTACCTAAAATGTAAATCCGGATTTTATCGTTACAAGCCCTCTTTAATTAACGGTCATACCCTTGAGAAAATTGATGTTTTTTCAATCCCCTCAGCTGCACGCCGTAAATTGCAATCCCCCCAAATGTTGGTGGATTACAACATCAATCACACTGCAGAACTTATTGATTCCAGGGGCTGGAAATGGACAGGAACGGGAGACGGACTGAGATTGCTTAAACCTTCCGGGAAATTGCATATGTTTTATACCAAGGATGGGTTGTCAAACAATTTTATCCAGGCGATATTACAAGACAGCCATCATAACATCTGGATCACCACCAGCTATGGTATTAACAAACTCCAGATTGATTCGCTCAGTGGAAATGTTCACTTTACGAGTTTCGATTCAAATGCGGGAACACTAGACGGCGAATATACAAATCAGGCTGTTTACGAAAGTTTGAGTGGTGACCTTTATTTTGGAGGAATAAATGGATTTAGCGTTTTGAAACCCGGTCGCCTTTTGCAACGCAAGTTGCCGTTTAAGCCTGTTTTTACTAACCTGTTTTTAAAGGGAGAAAAGGTTGAGCTGGGCAAAAATTATGGTGACCGAGTAATTTTAATCAACAGCGCACCCTATGTGAAGAAGATACACCTTAATTATGACCAAAATTTTCTCACCTTCCAGTTTTCAGCGCTTAACTATCAGAATCCCTCCCAAACCTTTTATCGGTATCAACTGGCCGGGATAGACAAGTCCTGGCGCGAAACCTTCAGTCGCAAGGATGATGGTGTAAACGGGCATGGCGTTCTCGAAATATCGTATACCAATCTGCCTCACGGAAGTTATAAGTTAAGGGTAATGGCTTCTAATAACAATGAAGAATGGAATGGGCCGGTTGCTGAACTTGATTTAACGATTAATGCACCCTGGTGGCGAACGTTGCCTGCAATTATTTGTTTCGTAATATTGGCTTCAGTCCTGATCTTAGCAGCAATATTTGCTTATATTTCTCACACCAGAAAATCACTGGAACGCACCCATCGGGAAGAGCTTTTATTGCTCAGAATCCGTAACCTGATTGATCAGCAAAATGTTCTTCTGGCAGAAAAAGAGAACCTCCCTGCAACAGTTGAGGAGCGTATTGACGCTTTGGAAACCAGAGCCGGCCTCAACCAGGCCGAATCTGAATTTTTAGAACGGGCGATGAAGTTGGTGGAATTGAATATTGAGGTTACTGATTATTCTGTAGAGCAGCTCAGTCGTGATCTTAATATGGACCGTACCGGGCTTTATCGCAAACTCATTACACTGCTCGACAAATCACCATCGTTGTTCATCCGCAATGTTCGCCTGGAGAAAGCGGCGCAGTTAATTCTGGAAGGTAAACTCAATATTTCAGAGATCACTGAAAAGGTAGGATTCAGCAGTTCAAGCTATCTGGGTAAATGTTTTTTCGAACAGTATGGCTGCAGGCCTTCGGAGTACGCCCGCAAGATGAAAAATCAACATCATTGATACTTTTTGCAACATAGTTGTTGTCTTAACATCACCGCTCAGCGGTATGTTTGCTATGATCAAATAAAAACTTTATGATGCTTAAGAAATTTTACAACAAGGCCGGTGGGCTGTTTATGCTTTTTGCATTTTTGCTGACCATGAACGGACGGGCGCAACCTATACAAAAGACCGTACAAGGGCTGAAGTTTGCGACCAGGCAAATGGATATCTCAATCGAATTCTATTCAGAAAATACCGTAAGGGTATACAAAACGCCTACTGGCAAACCTTATCTTAAAACGAGTCTTTCAGTGGTATCTGTACCAAAGAAAGTGTCCTTAAAGTATGCAAAAAAAGGGCAGAACCAGGTCGTAAAAAGCAGCAAAATTCAGGTAGAGGTAAATGTAGAGACCGGAGGGGTTTACTTCTATGATACTTCGGGCAAGGAACTTTTGCAGGATAAGGATGGAGGCACGTTGTTTTCTCCCGTAAATGATGCCGGAACCCCGTCTTTCAAGGTCAGGAATGCTTTTTCGCTGGATAAAGATGAGGCCATTTATGGCGTAGGTCAAATCATGGATAATAAATTTAACCGGCGCAACTCCTCACACCTGATGAAAAATGAAAATATGTCAACTTATTCGCCCTATTTTCTTTCTGTAAAAGGCTATGCGGTATTCTGGGACAATTACTCCATTTCTAAGTTTGAGGATAAACCAGAGGAATTGTCTTTTGAAAGCCTGGGTCACTGTGCTGATTATTATTTCATGTTTGGTGACCATACGGATGGGGTAATCGCTGAGCTGCGCGGACTAACTGGTAAAGCTCCAATGCTTCCGCTATGGGCCTATGGATTCTTTCAGAGTAAGGAACGTTACAATACACAGGATGAAAGTTTAAATGTAGTTAAAAAGTACCGCGACCTGAAAGTTCCACTGGATGTAATCATTCAGGATTGGCGCTACTGGCCGGAATATAATAAAACGGATAGCGCCTGGAATTCGCAAACATTTGATAAAGTGCGTTTTCCCGATCCAAAAAAATGGGTTGATGAGATTCATAGCTTGAATGCGAAGCTATTGATTGTAACCTGGCCGGGCTTCGGTCCAAAAACACCTCAGCGCAAAGAATTCGACAGTAAGAATATGATCATTAATTTTGATACCTGGCCCCCAAAAAGTGGTGCAAGGCCTTATGATGTATTCAATCCAAAAGCACTTAATATCTACTGGCAATACCTCAACAAGGGAATATTCAGCTATATTGGTAACGATGGTTGGTGGCTTGATTCAACAGAACCTGATCACATTAATGCCAAAGAATCCGATTTTGATCTGCCTACACATTTAGGCAGCTACAGAAGTGTAAAAAACGGGTTCAGTCTGATGCACAATAAAGGGATTGCAAGTCATCAGCGTGCTTCAAATCACGACAAACGTGTGGTGATCCTGACCAGATCAGGTTTCATCGGCCAGCAGCGTTTTGGATCCAACACCTGGAGCGGCGATGTTACATCAAGTTGGGAGATGCTTCAAAAACAGGTGCCGGCAGCTTTAAACTATACCTTGATGGGAATACCTAACTGGAATAGCGATATTGGTGGTTTTTTTGCAGGGCGCTGGCGGGATAATGGTGGTAATAAAAATCCTGAATTTCAGGAATTATATGTTCGCTGGATGCAATTCGGGGCTTTTTGTCCAATGATGCGTTCTCATGGAACTGATTTACCACGGGAGATCTGGAATTTCGGTGAACGTGGTTCATGGTGTTTTGATGCCCAGGAGAAATTCATAAAACTCCGCTACAAGCTGTTGCCTTATATATATGGCACATCATGGGATGTAAGCAAAAATAACGGAACCTTTATGCGCCCGTTGATGATGGATTTTCTTGCTGACCAGCAAACCCATGAGATTGGTACGGAATATCTATTTGGCCGTTCGATCCTGGTAGCGCCGGTAACAAAATACCAGGTAAAGAAATGGCCTGTTTATTTGCCTAAAGGAAGTGGCTGGTATAACTTTTGGACGAATAAGTATATCACCGGAGGTCAGACGGTCGAAACAGATGCTCCGGTTGACATCGTTCCGCTATATGTAAAGGCTGGCGCTATCATCCCATTTGGTCCTGATGTACAGTACGCTACCGAGAAAAAATGGGATAATCTCGATATTCGGGTGTATGAAGGCGCAGATGGAAATTTTACCCTTTATGAGGACGAAAATGATAATTATAATTATGAAAAAGGGGCTTACACGACCACGGTGTTTAAATGGGATCAAAAATCGAGAACTTTGAATATCGCCGATCGAAAGGGAAGTTATGCAGGAATGCTGGTGAAGCGAAACTTCAATGTTGAGCTTATCAGCCCAAACTCAAATACAAAAAATACCAGATCGGTCGCATATAAAGGAGAAAGGATTTCTGTGAAATTTTAGTTGAAGCTTTATGTGTGCTTACGAGTATATTAATTGGTGTTTATTGTCAATAAGCTATATACATTAGCCCAATGTTGTTAAGTTAAGAGATAAATCGTAAAAAAGATGTCAAGCTGAGGGATAATTTATTGGATAAAAATCAATATAAATGATGTTTAAATTTCAGGCGGTATATAATTCCCCTCTTTTAGAGGGGTGTCCGCAGGACGGGGTGTTTTGTTTGTCCTAGCCGACACGCTTCTTTCTTTTTGGTGTCAAAAAGACCAGCGTAGCTAGCTTGAACGCAATTGAAAATATGAACACATGTGAAGAAACAAAAAACACCGGCTGAAAATTTATTCATTTGTATTATAGTTTTCAGCTGCATTCATGAGGGCTTCGCCGTTTTCTTTTGAAGCTAGTGGGTTGGCTTGAGCAGTGCGGTCCGAAAAATTTGTTAGGCCGTATTTAAGTAAAACGGGGATACGGTGCTACGGCCTAGTTGAGTGGAAATACAAAATCGGAATAAGTAGCTAATATTTAGATGATTACAAAAAAGTCAATGGTAGCGCAGTCGAAGGGCGTTATTTGCGTTTTATCAATCTCAAGAAGTCTTCGACTAAGCTCAGATTGACGACCGCGGTGCTTTATGCCTGCTGATTAGCTTGATGAGAGTATAATACTAATTTTACAAGGCTGTGTAACCTGAACTGAAACTATAATAAATGAGGGCGCTATTTAGAATACTGAATTTTTGGATAATGATCATGCTGATTTCACCATGTGTTTTTGCACAGGATGGTGCTGAAAAAGTAAAGTGGGGAGCCTGGGATAAGTGGGGAGATCTGGGAGATGGGACTTACAGGAATCCCCTGCTGCCCGGCGATTATAGTGATATTGACTGCATCAGGGTTGGAACTGATTATTATGCCATTTCTTCTACTTTTCAATTTTCTCCGGGCATGGTCATACTCCATTCAAAAGACCTGGTAAACTGGACAATAGCCGGGCATGCGGTAAATGACCTCACGCAGATCTCGGCTAAACTCGGATGGGAGCATATGGACAGTTATGGAAAAGGGATCTGGGCAGGGGCCATCAGGCATCATTTAGGGAAATTCTGGATTTATTTCGGAACGCCTGATGATGGGTATTTCATGACCTCCTCTAAAAGTATAAATGGACCCTGGGCACCCCTGGTTAAGGTTTTGGCAGCCAAAGGCTGGGATGACTGTTGCCCGTTTTGGGATGATAACGGACAGGGCTATCTGGTCGGGACAAATTTTGCGGATGGCTATAAGATCCACCTGTTCAAACTTACACCAGATGGAAAAAAGATCATTACCGGATCAGATCAGGTAATCTATCAATCGAAGGGGAGCGAGGCGAGTAAACTTTACAAGATTAATGGCCTGTACTACCACTTTTTTAGTGAAGTAAAGGATGATGGAAGGGCGGTGATGATCAGGAAGGCGAAAGCCATAACAAGGCCGTACGGGCCTGCAAAACAGATCGGGCATGCACAAAAGAATTTTCACGAACCCAATCAAGGTGGGATAATCGATGCACCTGGCGGGAAATGGTACTTTCTTACCCATCATGGCTCAGGCGACTGGTCAGGCCGTAATATGAGCCTTCTGCCGGTTAATTGGATTGATGGCTGGCCTATACTCGGCAAAGTGGGTGCCGATACCATTGGCAATATGGTGTGGGCTGATAAAAAGCCCATTCAGTCTTCCGGTAAAGTTTTGCCACAATCAAGCGATGAATTTGATCAGGGCAAAATCCAGCCACAATGGGAATGGAACTATCAGCCACGGGCAGAAAAAATTTCCCTAACGGAAAGGAAAGGCTGGTTAAGGTTAAAGGCTTTCAGACCGCTCGAAAAAGACAATTTATTGAAGGCTGGGAACACCCTTACACAACGTTCCATGCGGACTGTTAAAAATGAATCAGTTGTTAAACTTGATTTGAGCGGGATGAGCGACGGCCAAAAGTGTGGCCTAACCCATTTTGGATCTCCCTTATACGCCGCATTCGGTGTATCTCAAAAAGATGGTAAAAAGATACTCGAACTGAAGGTAAAAAAGAATGTTTTTGCCGGCCCTGAGATTAAGGGCAATATGCTCTGGCTAAAATCTACCTGGGGCCTCGATGGATTGAGCCAATATTATTATAGTACAGATGGATTGCATTTTACCGCCTTTGGTACGCCATACCAGTTAAGCTGGGGGAGTTATAGAGGCGACCGTATCGGCCTGTATAACTATAATAACGAAAACGACTCGGGATATGTTGACATTGATTATTTTAGGTATACCTATCACTAATAACTTATCGCGATTAGTAACCTATCGTGTGGACACATCTTGTGGTTTGGTTTTTTTATACGTGTTGCTAGCTTGCTTTAATAAATTATAGGTTTTACCGAAGAACGCCGTCAATCCCAAGGGCCGGGAGAATCAAAAAAACAGGAGTAGTTCATTACAATTAGCACGAACAAACCTGAAACGCAGTGGTTTTGTGTTCGTAAGCACTGAATTAAAGCTCAAAAAAGCATTGAACACAAACCCCGAAGGGCTCAATCAGGCCTAAGGAAAACACAAACAACACCTGATTAAACAAAGTGCCGCTGTTTTTTTGATGAGCGTGAGATTGTGTAAAGGGCCCATTGCTGGATTGACAGAGCGCTTTGGGTACTTTGGCGCTCCAAAATGCGCCAGCATTCTTGAGCACAGATAAAAATAACATGATGTGCGAAAAACTACCATGCCACCGCGGCATAGAGCGGAAGAATAAATAAATATTTGTGTCGACACTTGATAGCTTTTTTAGAATCAGGGGACTCTTAAATAACAGGAAAGATGCTGATCCCGAAGCTTCGGGACAGCATGACGATCGACCTAGGCAACGACGCCAAAAACAAATGTAAATTAACAGAGATGTGTCCACACGATAGGATTAGTAACCCATCAGATTTTATTCTTTACAGGCTAATGAATTGAATTGTTATTTAATACAGTTTTTCGTATATTTGTGGTCTGGTATTTTTTTTACCAGTAAAACTTTCTCTGGGGCCGTTCTTGGATTTGACGGGGTGGCGAAAGTTATGTTAGCATGCAGTGCGTTGTTCGGAGAGCACTTAAAGTGAACGATCACATTTTAGTTGGCGAAAATACTTACGCCTTAGCTGCTTAGTTTAGAACTAATTAGCTTTTGTCCCTCTAACTGCTGCATTGTTGGGTTAGAATCCGGGGCATCGAAACAACAAAGCTGGCTTTAAGGAGATACGACTTAAAGTGAGATCAAGTATCTAAGGATTTAAATAAGGTCGGTTTTCAGCCCGTTTATCTCCCGAAAATCAATTGAAAAATAAGCATGTAGAAGGTATAATTTATCTCACAACTGGACAAGGGTTCGACTCCCTTCGGCTCCACAAGAAGCGGTTTAGAGACCCTCTAAACCGCTTTTATATTTAAGAAATAGTGCCGCTTCTGAATTTGTTTTAGTTTGATTTCCCACAACTTCTTATTATGTTATGTCAAGTATTTTTTTGAGCCACACAAGTTTTGATAAGCCCTTTGTTGAAAAGCTTGCTAATGACCTGACACGATTAGGCATTAATGTATGGTTTGATAAATGGGAAATAAAAGTAGGGGAATCTCTTTTCTGGAAAATAGAAGAGGGGATTAGAGCCAATGAATATCTGGGTATTATTTTATCACCACAAGCACTTACCTCAGAATGGGTACGTAGCGAATTGGGTGCTGCATTTGCAAAGCAAATTAGGGGAAAGAAAATTGTCGTTCTGCCTATCCTTTACCAAGATTGTGATATACCATTATTATTTCAGGATAGAAAGTATGCAAATTTTAAGAATGATTACAATGAGGGGCTATGTGAATTGGCAAATGTTTTTGGCATAAAAAACACAGCGGTTATTTCTGTTAATAACTGGAGGAATTTCAAGCGAGATAAATCAGTCAATTGGAAGATTTACAGAGAAAATAAATTTGAACTCATAGTGACAAAACTTGTTGATCATGCCACTGAATACAACTGGTCTTCATGGGTAGGAGCAAAAACATCTTATTCAATTACTTTACGTGCTTTTATAGATCAGCATAAGGAAAAAGCCATTAGTATTAAATTGGATGGAAAAACCAATGCTTACTGGGCTACTATGGAAAGTACCTGGAACCCAAATCATTTTAAATCGTCAGATTTTAATATTTATGTAGGAAATACAATCAATGAAGTAGAGGAGTTTGTATGGCGGCAAATGGAGGATTTTAAAAAAGCTTATGGGAACCCAGTCGAGAAAGGTACGAATCATACTTATAAGTTCCTTTCAAATGATGAAAAGATGGATGTTATAAATATGCTTACTCAAAAAATGAATTGGTATAAGGGGACACAAGTTCCCTAATTTAGGAGATGCTGATATTCCCGCTATCTTCAGGAAGCACTCATTTATTAACTTCCGCTTGCCACACAATGGGAATAATGCATTCGGGTGCCGGCTTATAGGATTTGTATGATAATTAGATTTTTTTAATTGATATTGTAATCTAGAAACAAACATTCGATCACACTATTAACTTTATTGACCTAAACAGCTTTAATAACTTACCAAATGGTTCGATTGAACCCCCCTCTACTCCACAAAAGGGAATTGAAATTCCCCCTTCTTTTTATAAATTAGACAACCTTTCTTCTTCATTATCAACATCTCTCTTTTGCATAATATCCGCTTTTAAATAAACAAACCTGATATGATCCAGGGTTAGCGTACTTAATCGTTCGTAAACCCTAATAATTAAAATATTGTAATTATTTACCAATCGAAGAATTAAAAGACCCATTTTTTAGGGCTTTTGATTCCTTAAATGGTAATTATGGCTGACAGCGTATACATATCTGAAAATTTAACGAAGACCAAATAGAGTTTTTAAAACTATTGGATGATAAGGAAATACAATTGTTTAAATGAAATAATAACAAAATGCTAATAACCTCGCTGTCGGACATTATAGGTGGGTGTCTGGAAACTCTTCCAATTATGAAGTTTTTAGTGTTTCGCTCAAAGTTCTTGTAGAATTCGTCAACTATGCAGAGAATATCGGTAACTTTATCGTATGTAATCATGCTTTTTGTAAAGTTAAATATTTGAATTTCAGATACTTAAATATAAGTATTTACTGGCATGATTACAATTTTCTTAAAAATAATTATCGAACTCAGGTTAAAAGGTTTCATTTATACGTCAAGCCTTATTTTCACCCCAGAGCAACTGACAATTTTTAGACTTCAAAAATAAATAAGTATTTACTTGCGCAAGTAAATACTTGCGCTTATATTTGCAAGCATATACTTGCGTATTATGGAAACAAGAAGAGACGTATTTCAAGCGATTGCCGACCCAACCCGAAGGCATATCATAGGCATGTTATCCAAAGAGCCACTAAATGTAAATGCGATTGCCGAAAAATTCGATATGACCAGACAAGCCGTTTCTCTCCATGTAAAAATATTGGAAGACTGTGGATTAGTTGCCATTAACCAGCGAGGAAGGGAACGATTTTGCGAAGCAAAATTAGACCAGCTAAATGAAGTGAGCAATTGGATTGAAGAATCACGAAAACAATGGAATTCCAGATTTGACAGATTAGACAATTTTTTAAAAGAAATTAAAGCTAAAAACAATGGAGAAAAGTAAAGAATTATTAATTACACATCTGTTTGATGCACCACAAGAGTTGGTTTTTAACGCGTGGACAGATCCTGAAAAACTTCAGCATTGGTATGCACCCAGCGGTTGCACCATAGCGTTTAAATGGATTAATGCTGTACAAGGCGGTGGATTTCATTCCTGTATCCACGATCCTGTACATGGCGACTGTTGGATCATCGGAGATTATCTCGAGGCTAAATTTCCCGAAAAACTAGTGTTTACTATGACACTTTCTAACGAACGGGGCGAAGTTGTAAATGCCAACGCAGCCTCAAAACCAGAAGATTGGCCACAAACTATTATCACAACAGTTACATTCGAGCCGGTTGGAAATCAAACTAAACTCACACTTCATCAAACGGTTGATGAAGCCCAGGCAAAAAACACCGGGGCTTATCAAAGTTGGTTCAGTATGTTCGATCGTTTGCAAATGATATTAACCCAAAAATAGTCTTATGAAAAATGAAACTTTAATTATTACGAGAACTTTCGATGCTCCTCAGGAACAAGTTTTTAACGCTTTCAGCAATGTCGAAGCTTTAAATGCCTGGTGGGGCCCTGTGCAAATGAAAAACACGGTCATCAGTTTGGATTTTAAAGTAGGAGGCATCTTCCATTATAAAATGGAAGGACATGGCCAGGTAAATTATGCGAGATTTTTATATACCGAAATTAATCCTTTCTCTAAATTAGTTTTCAGGCTTGCATTTGTTGATGAAGAAATCAATATTATTCCACCTCCCTTTCCGATTAAATTCCCAATGGAAATTCTTTATGATTTCAAATTCGAGGAAACCAACGGAAAGACCACAATGACGATGACGGGAGTACCTGTGAACGGAACAGCTGAAGAGATTGAAGGTTTTATCGGACTGAACGAGAGTATGCAACAAGGTTTTGGCGCTTCATTAGATCATTTGGAAACTTATCTGAAGGGAGACGTGATTACCCATCCATAAAACTGATAGTAATCTTCAATATCCTAGAATTGGCTTTTAGTTGTTAGAGCCGAATCTGCAGTACTATCTGAATGGGACTTAACAGAGAATGGAGACCCATCATCTGGTATAACTAAATTACCTGGAAATGCAATAAACACATCATTGGAAAAAATAGATTATATCTGCAATAAGGGATGCTTTTATTCCCTTGTTGCAGATCAAACCTTAATTTAATTTTAGCTAATTATTCAAAATTTAAGGCTATCGAAAAAGGTCAAGGTGTTCGACTATGATCTTCTCAATCCACTGGAATCAGTATCAGAAATTAGTGATAAAAACTAAAATCCTGCAAATCATTGATTTGTGGGATTTTGTGTTTGGTGGGCTTTTTCGACGAGATAACACATATACGAGGTGGTTAAGTGGTGAGTCGGACTACGAAAGTTTCGGACCCACCGCTTTGAACCATAAATCCATTAATTTCTAGCTAAGGTAGTTAGAATAAAAAGTTCACGAATCACATAGAAACCTAATCATAATCGGTGAGCGCGTGACAGCCAAAACTTTGGCGAATGATTTTTCAGGAAAAGCAAGAAATTGTGAAAATTGGCAGAAATTTTTAGAGAACACAACAAAGAAATGGCAGAATTAGTGGGAATAGCGTTCGCACTATGATTTGTTGCGTTACCAGCCTGGGTTCTGGCACAATAATGGCTTCGTGAATAAGATAGGAAACTGAAGCCTCGATCACATTTAAATTATTATTTGGCAACAAAAAATCCCTATAATTGTTACTAGGAGAAATATGAGTAAAGTATTTACAATTACAGAAGGGCTGGAGAATTTAGGAGCGCTGCGAACGGGCGGACAGGGATCGGTATATAAAGGGAAACGCATAGGTGCCATTTACTCCGCAGTAAAATTAATCCCTACGCCAATATACACCGAGGACCGCGATGATAAAAATTACCGCAATTTTGAAAACGAGGTAGCAAAGTTGCTTAAGGTAAATGAGAATCCCAGTCCGAATGTGGTAAAAATGCTCAGTTTCGGCATAACCGAAAGCGGATCCTTCCCATTTATAGAAATGGAATACATAGAAGGGCCTGACCTTTGCGAGCTGCTCCAACCCCCTCACCAAAAGATCTTTACGCTAAGCGAAATTATAAAAGTAGCACAACACCTGGCTGCTGCCCTTGAGCACTGTCATAAACTTGGGGTAAAACATGGCGACGTGAAGAGCAATAATGTTAAATACAATTTGCACACAGCCAACTATGTACTACTGGATTTTGGACTGGCCATTATGAGTGAGGAGCAGCGTAGAAGCAGTATCCGGCATGCAGGTGCGGTGGAGTTTATGGCGCCAGAACAAAATGAAGGCAAAATGCTTCTGCAAACCGATGTGTACAGTTATGGCATCATCTTATATGAATTACTTGGAGGTCAGGTTCCCTTTCCCTTGCCTGGAAATAGCGATACCGGGCGTAATTCGGTAATGATCGGTCATATGGAGAGCGAAGTGCCTGATGTAGTGGGTCTGCGCCAGGCAAACCTACCCACAGGCTGGACCGAGGAACAGAAAATTCAGGAAATGCAGGTTCCGGATTGGCTCCTGAAACTGATCGGGAAATGCCTGCAGAAGGATCCTATGCTGAGGTACAGCGATGGAATGGCCTTGCATGAAGCGGTGCTTAGCGGAAGCTTATCAGGCAATGCTTTACCCATAGACAACACAGCTATAGATCTGCTCAAAACGGAGAACGAAGCGCTCCGCAAACAGGTATCGGCATTAGAAAGTATAGCGCAGGCCCCGGAAAGAAAAGGCATACTGTTGCCTCATTTTGCGTTTGCCCTGATGATCATCTCCATTATCGGATTGATCGCTTTCCTGGGTTATTCCCAGTTTGGCAGCAAGCCACAGGCACAACAAGTTGTACAGCCCATTGATTCGATCCCACCGGCAGTTGATACCACAGCGCAGGAAAGAAAGAGATTGGCGAAGCAGCGGAAGCTGGCTGAAGCAGCGGCAACAAAGCGGATGGTGGATAGTGCAATTAACGCGGAGATCAAAAAAGCCAGAGATAAAGCTGCCGATAGTACAGAAGACCTTAACCCTGATACTTCAGTTAGCCCTGTACAGTTTTAATTTTTTAAAAAAAACAATTGCCCTTAACCGCCGCATAGGCACCCTAACTTATGGAAACAAAATCAAATTTCTGGCAGCGTATTGGTATTCAGGATTGGTTTCTAACCGATGAAAACAAGAGCAGTGGCCAAAAAGCACCGCAACTCACTCCGGAAACCATCTACAGCTTTATCGTGGATAAATTTAAGGAGTCTATCAGGGAATTATCTTTTGCCGATCGCATCGTTTTTTATCATGAATTTATTATCACCTTCAACGCTGAAGATTACCGTGAATTTATAGATAATAAGCAGGGGATTTTGGGGTTGATTGTACAGGAAACAGTCAAAAAATTCTATGCAATTTTAAGGGAACACCGGCAAGCCGGGAAAAATGTGGAACCATCCGGCTCAAAATGGGTATTCCGGTTGGTATCACATCCGGATTACGCAAGGGGCGATAAGGGTTTTATCGGAAAACTGCTGCCTGACAACAATCAGAAATCGGAAAATCTGCGGGTAACATTTATTCCCCGCCAGACCGGTATTGCGCAGACATTCGATATCAACAACGACATTTTAAAGGGTTTTACTTACTACAGCGAAGGTTATATGGAAATCCCCTACGATGCGCAATTGGAATATGTTGATGGTAATACCAATACTTCCCATGACCAGGCTGTTATTGGCCGGCTGGAAGCCATCATACCCGACAAGCAGTTTTCAGGCAAAAAAATCGAGTTCCTGATTAAAACAGAAGATACCATCGTTTCCGGAAACGATGACGAACGTGAAGATTCCAATATTTTCAAGATCGCCTCAGAATGGGCCAATTCACCACACCTGCACATCCGCTACAACAAAACAGACGGTAATTTCTATTTAGCCTCTCTCGGCGAACTTACTACTTTAAACGAGGTGTTGGTACCACGCAGCGAAATCAATTCACCACAATGGGTTTCTTTGCCGCTGAACTCCAGGATGTTGCTCAACGGTATCATCGGTATAAACCTATTTAAATCCTAACATATGTCGCAACTTCTGTCAATTTTATTGTTAGCACTGGTCGTTGCGCTGATGATCGTTCATTTTAAAGACATTAAAAATTCCCGTAATAAAAATGGATAAACACTTTTTTGGCCTCACAGACACCGGCAAATCCAGAGACAACAACGAGGACAGCTTTATTGTTAAGTCCCTCACCAGCGATCAGTTGATTTTGGCAGCTGTAATAGATGGCGTGGGTGGCTATCATGGCGGCGAGGTAGCAGCAGGTATTGCAACCGAACAGATTTCGATGCAATTTTCCGGTCGTCCAGCCGATCCAATATCACAGATGATCAGGGCGTTCAGGAATACCAATGAAATGATCGTGGCCAAAAAGCAAACCGCAACAGACCTTTCTGAAATGGCTTGCGTGGCTACTATGGTAATTGCGGATATTGAGCACAATCAATTTTATTATGCGCACGTTGGCGATACCCGGTTATACCTGCTACGGGACGGATCGCTGATCAAAATCTCTAAAGACCATTCATTTGTGGGTTTTCTGGAAGATTCGGGAAGATTAGATGAGGCCGCTGCCATGCAGCATCCAAAACGCAATGAAATTAATAAGGCGATCGGTTTCAGTGATCAGATCGCGACCGATGAGAGTTATATTGAAACCGGTCAATCTCCTTTCCTGCCGGGCGATCTCCTCTTATTATGCAGTGATGGGCTGACCGATATGGTAAACAGGCAGGATATTACCACTCTGCTTCTCCAGGGAGATACACTGGCTAAAAAAGCAGGCAATCTCATCGCGCTTGCCAATGAAAATGGCGGTCGTGACAACATCACCGTTGTGTTGCTGCAGAACAACAAAGCGCCTCAAAAGGTAAACCCCACCAGGCCAGACTATAGACAACAGGCCCAGGCAGTAGTAGGAGCAGAAAGAAATGAGAGCATACGGCCGCCTGAAAATCCAGAACCGGCAACTCATGCAGCGCCCAAAAGAAATTACCGGTTCACCGCGCTCGTTATTTTATGCCTCATCCTTCTGGGCACCACCATATGGATGTACCTGCAGCGCCAGCACGCAGCAGCCCCTGTTTCAACACTAAATCCATCACCAAAACAAAAAGTGAGAAATAGCCAGGAGCAGTTACTACAAGATGCATTTGACCATAGCCTGGGGGATACCCTGGTACTATCCGACTCAATTTTTAAAAGTCCGGTCTTGATCAGCGACACTTTACGTCTGCGGAAAGACACCCTGTATGTTGTCGCGAATGGCATTGTGCTGCAAGCGGATAGTGGATACAAAGGTGCAGCCATCACGATGCTGGCTCCATCCAGGCTAATGAAGCTGGACAGCCTGCAGTTTAAGGGCTTCGCTACTGCTATCGCCATTTCAAACCAGGCACTGTTACTCAAAAATGTCACTTTCACCAATTGTTTAATCCCTGTACAAAACAGCATCCATTTTCCTGATCGGAAACCGGTAAATGCAGAACTGATGAAGCTTAATCCACTAAAAGATAATACCCCTAAAACCGCAGATTCAAAAAATGGAACAGAATAAAGGAACTGCCAAAGTGAGCCGGGTTCAGGAAAGGATCTTCATATTAGCCACCGCAACCGTTCTCGCGCTCTTCTTCTATCAGTTATACGCGATCATTCAGCCCAGATTTGCAGAAGTTGCGCCACGCTTAAAAGCTGGCACGATGGTCAACCTGAATGCCGAAAAACCTGCCGGACATATCGCGAACTTACTTAAAAAAGGCTATTATTTCGAAGATCAGCGCGACATTGATCTGATCGAAAAAACCATTGCATCTGCAACACCTGATACCCGGCAACTCGACAACATCGGCGAAGTGAACAAACGCAGGTACTTTTTACCTGCAGAAGAGGCCTTTGCAAAAGGCGGTAGATCATTTAAAGCTAGGGTGCTGGCATCACGGGCATTGCTCGGTTATACGGGTGATGATTCGCTTAAATTCGATCAGGAGCAAAATAAACCCCGTCCGTATCCCTCCAGGGTAAATCTCGCCCTGGGTGAGCATGGTATCAGTGGGAAGATCATAGAAAATAATAAGGCAGCGCCAGGTGTACTGGTCCGTTTGGAAATGATTTTGCCGCAGGACAGTATTTACAACGACGAGCCGACAGAAACCATTAAAAATATAACTGAACAAGCAAATGGCATCACAAAGGTTTATACTTTGGATACGGCCGGTAAACGGAAATTACTGCAGCTTACCGCCTATGCCCGTACCGGTACTGCGGGAGAATTCACTTTTGCCAACCTGCCCGGCCACCAGGCATTCAAGATATTGCCTTTAAAACCAGGTTTTCAGTTTGGCGCCTCAAAGGGCGTACAAGACCTTGATGAAAATACGGTTTTCACATTTGAACAGCGTCCACATACAATAAAACTTTTCTCTACCAGGGACTTCAATATCCTTAAAAAGGAAAAATCACTGATCATCAGAACACCCGAAGAATTCAACAAGTGGTTTATGATCATCTGCGGAAGCCTGATTGGTGGATTTTTACTGCTCCACCTCATCCTGTCATGGAAATTCAGTACGGTCGATCAGGTCATATTGCCTGTAGTGATGATGCTTACGGGCATATCATTCCTGATGCTGCTGAGTTTGCAGGATCCGCTGCGCGACCGTTTTTTAGCTAAAGATTCCCTTCTATACCTGCTGATGGGTTTCGGGGCCATTTTATTGATGCTGTGCATTAAACTGCGCCGCTTCAATACCGATACCTGGGTTTATCGCCTGCTGTTATTTAAAAACATCCAATCAGCCGCAAACGGCTGGCCCTGGGCCTTTACTGCCATTGGATTACTGGCACTCACTATCCTGTTTGGAACCGGGCCGGAAGGAAGTGGCGTAAAGGTAAACCTGTTCGGATTTCAGCCTAGTGAAGTGGTGAAGTATCTGATCATTTTTTTTCTGGCAGGATTTTTTGCCGTAAACGAGAAACTGATCAGTGAATATATGAGCTGGAAAAAAAGATGGTCATTTTTCTCCTTTGCCCTATTGGCCATATTGTTGACCCTCATGTTATTTCTGATATTGGGAGACCTTGGTCCTGCGATGGTGGTTTGTTTCACCTTTATTGTACTATTCTCATTCTCCCGGGGCGATTTTATGTTCATGGCAGGCGCTATCGTGTTGTACGTATTGGCCTCATGGATTTTTGAAAACATATGGATATCCACCGGAATTACCTTGCTTTTGGTTGGTACGCTGATGTTTTTCGGGCGCAGGCAGCTCAGTGAGTCAGCCATTATGGTGCTGGTGATCATGTCGGCTTTTTTAACGATTGATCAGATTCCATATCTGGATCGCGTCTTCCCCGGGCCGGTACAGCGCCTGGGAGATCGGAAAGCAATCTGGCAGGATGCCTGGAACAATGAGGTTTATGGCGGCGACCAGGTGGCCAATGGCCTGTGGGCCATGTCTACAGGTGGCGCAACCGGCCAGGGCGTGGGCCAGGGCTTTGCCAAAACCATTCCTGAAGCACATACCGATATGATCTTACCTTCAATAGGTGAAGAATTTGGATTAACGGGTATGTTATGCATCTTCCTGCTGTTCCTGTTGTACCTGCACCGCTCCATTATTATCGGAAGGAGGACCGGATCACCATTTCTCTTTTATTTAAGTGCGGGGATCGGCGTATCCACCTTTGTACAGTTCCTGCTCATCGCAGGCGGTTCTACGGGAGCGCTACCGCTATCGGGGGTATCCTTACCCTTTCAAAGTTATGGGGGATCATCACTTGTACTCAATTTTTTAGCCGCCGGATTTTTAATGTCGGTATCTGCTGTCAGGGGCAGCGAAGTACAAATGCAGTATATCGCCAAAGCGCAGGACAAAAACCTGGTGCCGGCCTTAATTGCTGCCTGTTTGGGCATCCTTTTATTAGGCGCTAATGTAGCGGGTTATGTGCTGAACAACCGGAAATGGGTTGTACAGCCGGCCCTGGTAGCCGACCGTAGCGGCGCGAGAATGTTCAGTTACAATCCCCGTATCGCAATATTGATGAGCCGTTTAAAAGCCGGAACCATACACGACCGCAAGGGGATTTTAATGGCAACCAGCAACGTTGACAGTGTGAGGGCGCAACACTTTAAGCTCATTGGTGCAGGTATCCCGAATTACAATCTCGATTCTGCGGTACATCAGCGTTTAGACCGGTATTATCCTTTCGAAGAACAACTGTTTTTTTGGACAGGCGATGCCAATTCAGGCATATTTAACGGAAGTGTTAACGGCTATTTTGCAGATTATGAACACGCAGCCGAACTCCGCGGCTTTAAACTGCCTGTAAAGAGCTTTACCGTACTTGCCAAGCGATATAGCGAAAACCGTTTCCTTGCACGGGGAGTGAAGGAAATGACGGTCGTTAAAAAAGATTACGCTGCACTTTCTCCCTTACTCCTTGCCGGAATCAGCAGTAAAGAAGTAGAAGATTTTAAAAATAAAAACCGCGATGTACAGTTAACAATAGATGCCGGCCTGCAGACCAAAATACAAAAGTCAATTGCCCGGGATACATCACTATCGGATAACCGCGTTTCTGTAGTGATCATGGAAGCAGGTTCTGGTGATGTCCTTACTTCAGCCGTATATCCGCTGCCACCCATACATGATTGGGAACGGTTGACCATGACCAATGCAGAACAGAACCAGCTTTCGGGGTGGACAACGACCGCAGACCTTGGCTTTACTAATTTCACACAGCCAGGCTCAACCGCTAAGCTGATTACCGCCATGGCATCCTTCAATAAACTGGGCATGGCCGCTGCCGAAAAAAAATACCAGGTGGCCTCCTGGGAGCGTATCCGAACAAAAGGTATCGAGCCGGATGAAACGGGATGGATCGATCTGGAACGGGCGGTGGTGAAATCCAACAACGTCTATTTCATCAAACTTGCAAACCAGGAGCAGCTGCAGGAAAACATGGGCGAACTGTACTTAAAAACAGGCATGTTCCTGCATGGGGCCGGAGGATATTATTACAATAAACCCGGCGAAAACGCAGCACAGGAAGAAAAATGGAAACAGCTTTGGCGCAGAACCGAATTTAATACCAAACCAAAGTATGATCCCAACAATATCCGAAAGACTAGGGCAAAGGGAATTTCGGGGATGTCTTGGGGGCAGGGCGCACTTATTGCAACCCCAGCGGCAGTGGCAAGATTGGCTGCCGGGATTGCAAATAACGGAAACATGATTGCAAACAGGTTTGTACTTAAAGTAAGCGATCAGCCACAGGCGATAAAAACTGGTACGAAATTGGTAAACAATCCGGTATACGCCAGGCTGATGCAGGAGTATATGATCAAACAAAGCAGTCCAAAAGCGCAAACGCTTGGACTGGCCGTTGCCGGTAAAACAGGTACGCCGGAGCGGATCTGGAAGAAACAGCAGATTAATGATGGCTGGTATGTATTTTTTGCACCGACTGCAACGGGCAATGGTCATGTTGTAGTCTGTATACGAATTGAGGCGACCAAAGGATCATCGGACGCTGTACGATTGGCCGGCAGACATGTAATCCCGTTTTTAAAAGAGGGCGGCTATATCAAAAGTATTGTGCCATCGGCCAAAACGGATAACAATGCACCTGTACCGGAACTTAATTGAAGGGATGAAGCATTTTAACTCAAATCTATAGATGGTGTGGCTTCACCACAATTGGGAACATCAACATGATTTAAAATACAATAGCAAAGCACTAACAAAATATACAGATGAAAATGATATTCGACCTCTTCAAAAGCGCAAGTGGGGAACATCCCGATGATGTGAAGGGAATCAGGCACGCATTACTACAATTTGTAAAACAGGAATTACAAAAAGCGGAGGGCGGGGAAGGCGCAAATATCAAAGGTTTGGGTATTTTTATCCACTGCAGCCCTGCGGAGCGCCATGTGTATGAAGCTGCCGTGTTTACCGAGGATCCCGATCAATTAAAAAATGAGATACAACGCACCAGCGATGACTATTCCCTGGATCTGCCCTCGGGCTGGTCGCTCACAGTTGCTTTCGATGAAGCTTTTCCGGACGACGCGGTAGAAATGCAGCAGCTGCCGGTAGCCCTGTTGGTGAAAACCAAAACCCATTTTGTTAAGCAACAGGCAAAAGCCTACCTGAAAGCACTTAGCGGCAAGACTTTACAGCCAGTCTACGAAATAACTTCAGCGGGTGGAAAATACAATATCGGCAGAGATGAAAAGGCACAGTCTGATGAAGGTTATTTTCGCACCAACCACATTGCATTCCCATCAGAAAGTGATGATGAACGAAATAAGTACATCAGCAGACAGCATGCGCACATCGAATGGGATGCCAGCATAGCCAAATTTGTAATCTTTGCAGATGAAGGTGGAATACCACCCCGCAATAAGGTTAAACTGCGTTCAGCGCTTACCGAAAAGACAGTAAAACTCCATGCTACCCAGATCGGGCAGGAATTAGCCGAGGGAGATCAGATTATTTTAGGAGAATCGGTCGTATTGGAGTTTAGTTTTAAGCCGCAGCATCATGAGTAAAATTTTTACAATTGCAGAAGGGCTACAAAACCTGGGCGCATTAAAAACCGGTGGGCAGGGATCTGTTTACAAGGGAATGCGCATGGGGCCGGTTTATTCTGCCATCAAACTTATTCCTACACCGATCTACGTGGAAGATGAGACCGATAAAAACTACCGGAATTTTCTCAATGAAGTGAATAAGCTGCAGCAGGTAAATACCCATCCCAGCCCGAATGTGGTGAAGATACTCAGTTCGGGGATCACCGATAGCGGATCCTTTCCTTATATAGAAATGGAATACATCGAAGGCCCCGAACTTAGCGAACTGCTATTGCCTCCGCATCAAAAAGTTTTCACCGTTAAAGAACTGTTGAAAGTTGCGGAACAACTGGCTGCAGCACTTGCACACTGTCATCAGTTTGGGGTTAAACATGGCGATGTTAAAAGCAATAATGTAAAGTACAATATGCAGACCGCCAATTACGTGCTATTGGATTTTGGCCTGGCCATTATGAGTGAAGAGCAGCGCAGAACAAGCATTCGCCATGCCGGGGCAGTAGAATTTATGGCACCGGAACAGCATGAAGGAAAAATGCTGCTACAGACAGACATTTATAGTTACGGTATCATTCTGTATGAACTCCTGGCCGGGCAGGTTCCTTTTCCACTCGAAGGGGGAGGTGATACCGCCCGCAATACGGTCATGATATCACATCTTGAAAAGGAAATCCCGGATGCCATGTTACTGCGTAAAAGCAATCTGGAAAATACCTTTCAGGACGATATTCTGCATACGGAAATGCAGGTACCCCACTGGTTGATCGAGCTGATCGGGCGATGCCTGCAAAAGAATCCAGTTGAACGGTATGCCAATGGAATGGAACTGCAGAAGGCAGTTACTGCCGGGCTATTGTCTGCATCACAAGACATTGGGCGCACAGAAAACACCATACCCAATGAAGCCTTCCATTATGGCGCCTTATATGCTGAGACACAGCAAAAGAACGAAAAACTTGAAAAAGAGCTGGCCACATTAAAACCCCTGGCCCTGAAGGCTGGAATAAAATACAATATTTCGACTGGTGAATATCACCAGGAAAATTACATTCATGCGCCAAGAAAGGCTTTTTTAGGCTACGCTGCCGCCTGCACCTTAGTTGTTGCCTTTGTAGTTTACAGCTTAACTAAGACAGAAAACAATGTTCTTACCGCCTTGCCGGCAACCCCATACCGGTCGCCATTTGAAATCGCAAATCAGCAATACAGACAAGCGCTGCAAACAGCAAGGGAAGACAGTATCCGGAAAGCAAAAATGCAATGGACGCAGCAAGTAAAAGAAACGGAAAAAGCCAGGAAAAAGAGCGGAAAGAAAAAGAAATTTCTGGGAATATTCTGAGAAAGCCAGTTTCATCATACCCCAAGTTAAATACTTAATGGAGCTTTTTTATTTTAAGGAAGGGTTAACATAAGGTTAAATTTTATGAATCAAAGCCCTGGCATCCTCCTAAATTGCTGATATAGCATAGTAATAGATTCTAACTATTCCATTATAGAATTAAATGATTGTGATTAGTTCTTTCAATTCTCTAAATTTATAATAATCTGATAAAGTTTTAACAACGGATCGGATTTTACTAACAAATTGATATATGGAAAAAGAATCGAACGATATTAGCAAATGTCCGTTTCATAACGGCAGCATGAAGAGTAATGTAGGTGGTGGTGGTACCAGAAATGGCGACTGGTGGCCCAAGCAGTTAAAGTTGAGTATTTTACGCCAGCATTCCAGCTTATCCAACCCAATGGATGTTGAATTTAGTTATGCCGAAGCTTTTAAAAGTTTAGATTTAGCAGCATTAAAAGCAGATCTTCATGCGCTGATGACCGATTCGCAAGATTGGTGGCCGGCAGATTTTGGTCACTATGGAGGTTTATTTATCCGGATGGCATGGCACAGTGCCGGAACCTACAGAGTGGGCGATGGCCGTGGTGGTGCTGGTGCCGGATTACAACGTTTTGCGCCGCTGAACAGCTGGCCAGACAATGTGAGTCTGGATAAAGCTCGCAGATTACTTTGGCCAATTAAACAAAAATACGGGCGCAAAATTTCGTGGGCAGATTTAATGATCTTAACCGGTAATATTGCCTTAGAATCGATGGGTTTTAAAACCTTTGGCTTTGCCGGTGGGCGCGAAGATGTTTGGGAGGCTGATGAATCGGTATATTGGGGCTCAGAAACAACCTGGTTGGGTGGCGATCTTCGTTATGCACACGGATCTGACGGAGTAGATAAAGCACATGGTGTAGTGGTTACCGATGATGATGCCGATGGCGATGTGCACTCCCGTAATTTGGAAAAACCACTTGCAGCAGTGCAGATGGGATTAATATATGTAAACCCAGAGGGACCGGACGGAAACCCGGATCCGATTCTTGCCGCTAAAGATATCCGCGATACTTTTGGTCGCATGGCCATGGATGATGAAGAAACTGTGGCATTAATTGCGGGTGGGCACACCTTTGGTAAAACCCATGGCGCAGCTTCAGCGGATCATGTAGGCAAAGAGCCTGAAGCCGCTGGTATCGAAAACCAGGGTTTGGGATGGAACAATAGTTATGCTTCTGGCAAAGGTGCTGATACGATTACAAGTGGATTAGAAGTCACCTGGACCACAACACCAACGCAATGGAGCAATAATTTTTTCGAAAACTTGTTTGGATTTGAATGGGTATTATCGAAAAGCCCTGCGGGTGCACATCAGTGGACAGCTGTAAATGCAGCCGCCATTATTCCTGATGCATTTGATGGATCAAAAAAACACCTGCCAACGATGCTGACCACCGATCTTTCTTTAAGATTCGACCCGGCTTATGAAAAAATATCGAGACGTTTCTTAGAAAACCCTGATCAGTTTGCTGATGCATTTGCAAGGGCATGGTTTAAATTAACGCATCGCGATATGGGGCCTTTGGCGCGTTACCTGGGACCAGATGTGCCACAGGAAGAATTGCTTTGGCAAGATCCAATACCTGCCGTTAACCATGCATTGATCAACGAAAGTGATATTGCCGCATTAAAAGCAAAAGTATTGGCTTCAGGATTGAGTGTGGCCGAACTGGTGGCTACCGCCTGGGCTTCGGCTTCAACCTTCCGTGGTTCTGATAAGCGCGGTGGCGCTAATGGTGCACGGATCCGTTTGGCACCACAAAAAGATTGGGCTGTTAACAATCCCCTACAATTACAAAAAGTATTGGGCGTATTAGCGGGGATTCAAAATGAATTTAATGCAGCACAATTTGATGGCAAAAAAGTTTCCTTAGCCGATTTAATTGTACTGGCGGGCGCTGCTGCAGTAGAAAAAGCTGCCGCCACCGCCGGACATTCAGTTACAGTACCTTTTGCGCCAGGCCGGATGGATGCTTCGCAAGAACAAACCGATGTAGGATCCTTTGGTTATTTAGAGCCAGCTGCAGATGGTTTCCGTAACTACCGTAAATCAAAATCTCCCGTTTCTACAGAAGAATTCCTGATTGATAAAGCCCAGTTGCTTACTTTAACAGCACCTGAATTAACGGTGTTAGTAGGTGGTTTGCGTGCACTGGATACCAATTTCGACGGTTCTAAAAACGGTGTCTTAACTACAAGACCAGGTCAGCTTACCAACGATTTCTTTATAAATTTATTAGATATGGAAACCGCATGGAAAGCTGTTGCAGAAGATAAAGAACTTTATATCGGAAGCAGCCGCCTAACTGGTCAGCCAAAATGGACGGCGACCCGTGCAGATCTTGTATTCGGTTCTAATGCAGAATTAAGAGCAATTGCAGAAGTATACGCAAGTGCAGATGCACAAGGCAAATTCGTAAAAGACTTTGTAGCCACCTGGAATAAAGTAATGAATTTAGACCGTTTTGATTTAAATTAATTTTAAATACAGCGCAACATTCAAAGGCACCGAAAATTTCGGTGCCTTTTTTTTACAGTTATCTTAGCTGGTGAGTTTTGTGATCAACGTTAAACGCAAAGGTATCCACCACATGCGTTACATTTTTCAAAAAAAAACGGCTGCTTAGGGTAGCAACCGTTTTCTAATGGGTATAAAACTGAGTTTAAATTATAGTTAGGGCTAAAACATATAGAATAAGCTCGCCTGGGCAACATTGTTTTTCAGATCGGGGCTGATATTACCCAGTTTAAAATCGCCTACTTTCTGTAGTCCGGCAATATACCTTGCCCCAACACCAAAGCCGCTCCTTGTTTGGAAGCCGATGCCGCCTACAGCACCAATATCTAATTTTTTGGAAAAATCACTACCGTTTAAGCCTTGAAGATCTTCCTTTACACGGAAACCAACCTGGGTTCCGGCCTCAACATATAATCCGAACTTGGTTTTATATTTCAGTAGAACAGGAACACTTGCATAATACAGCTTGATATCCTGCCCGCCAAAAGTACTGCTGGTGGTTTTTGCGCCCTGAGTAGAAAACAGAAATTCTTGCTGGACAGAAAAACTGTCCGAAATCCTGAAATTCACAATCGCGCCCGCATGGAAACCAACAAGACCTTCTGTTTCGAAATTGGCATCGGTAAAATCACTGTAATTTACCCCTCCCTTTAGTCCAAAGCTTAGACGTTTAACAATATTTTTCATCATACTCTGACTATAAGCACCAGTAGATGCTAAAACAGAACAAATACAAACTAGGATCAACTTTTTCATTATCTTTTCTTTAATTTTTTTTGGTCGCCATGACCATTATTTTTTCTTTTATCAAAGGTGGATCTTTCATCCTTTCTTCTCAAGATAAATGATACCGAAGCGGGCAAAATAGCGGTTAAATAAACCGGTTAACCGTTTATGATTTTGAGACGAACCTTTATACTGTGCTTTGTTATTCTGTTCGAAAAAAATGATATATGGCGAAGCCACTTGCATTTAATTGTAGTGAACAAGTTGAAAAGTGTTTTGAATTGGAATATGGAGATCAGGTACGCTTGGGGGTTACATACTGGAGAGCCATTCAAGAAATTGTGTGGCCTTCGCCTTGCTCACAATCACTTTTTCATCAAATGGAATATTGAGATTAACCGAGAGCTTTCTGGAAAAGAAGCTGGATACATCAGTTATCGCTTTGCGGCAAATGAGAAACTGCCTGTTAGCACGGAAAAAGTGACTGCCCGACGATCTTTCCAGTTCATCGAGGTTTTTATTGGGGTAATAACAGGTTCCGGAAAAGGTGATCAAATGCGTAATCTCGTTCCTGACATAGAACATAGCAATGTCTTCTATCTTCACCGGGATAATTTTATCCTTGGCATGTACTAGAATAGAAGAAGCCTGATGGGTTTCTTTAAGCCCTAGCATCTGTAGCAGTGCGTCGTACTGGGGCGTTTGATCGGAAGAAAGTACCTTTTTTAGGTCTTGGTATTTTTGAAGTGCAGCACCAAGTATGCCAATAGTAAAGGGTTTAAGAATATAATCGATCCCATTGGCTTTAAACGCATCTAAGGCGTATTCATCATAAGCTGTACAGAAAATAACGGGAACTGACATTGGTTTGGCCACAAATATCTCAAAACTGAGCCCATCGCCTAGCTGTATGTCACTAAAAATAAGATCAGGCGCAATGGCTGATCCGAAATAATCGATAGATTCTTTCACCGACCTGAGTTGTACAATTTCCAAAGGGCCATTGGTCAGTTTCCTGATGTTTAGTTCAAGATCATGCGCAACCACTTCTTCATCTTCAATGATTACTATTTTCATTTTTTAACAGTTTAATGCTTACCGAAAATGACTGTTCATTCTCTTCTATGATGATATCATCGTTACAACACAGCCGATAGCGCTCAGCAAGATTGGCAAGGCCATAATTTGTAGATGGTGATTTTATCTTCTTTCGTTGGATGTTATTCTTGAATACCAGCCGTTCACCCGTCTCTATGACAGTGATATTTAATGGAGCCTGCTGCGTAAAATTGTTGTGTTTGATGGCATTTTCCAATAAGGGCTGAAGGGAAAACGACGGGAGATTGTAATTTTTAATATTCTCTTTGCTTATATCAATCGAGCAGTTTAAAGCCGTGCCGAAACGCATCCGCTGCATAGCCAGATAATTGTTCAGAAGCTCGAGTTCATCTTCCAGACTGGATACATTCGATGCATGACGGAAAACACAAGCCCTCAGGAAATTTGCCATGTGCACAATATAGGTATCAGCAGTATCGGTATCGCTATGATAAAGTGCTTTAAGTGTGTTCAGCGCATTGAATAAAAAATGTGGCTGAATCTGCTGTTTTAACAAGAGGTTGGCCGCTTCTGCATTTGCCGCCTTCAATCTCGAAAGTTCCAGTTCGCTTTGCAGTTTATGTTCGTAAAGCAGAACCGAATCGTGGAGGGTCAGAATCATGGTATTGATTACCAAGCCTGAGCCAACAAAGGCAAGAAATAACCCGCCATCCGAATACGACCATTGATTGTGTGCTGCATGGGCAAAAATTGGCCATACCAATAGATAAATGATGATACTGAAGGGATAGGTAATCAGATACCTGAGCACCCTGAACCTTCTTGGTTGAGTTTTGTAAACCCTGCTCAGGATAATCATGATAAACACATCAGCAAAGCCGATCAGCACGACGCCTAAAACAGTAAAAAAAGTAAAGTAGTGTATTTTTGGATTGTTTGAATTATGCGAGACGATAATATAAAAAATAATGCCTATAATGGCAGCCAGTAAGCAGCTAAGAAGATTTAACCGTTTTACCGGGAGTTGCGCTTTCATAGTAACAAATATACCTATTGACAGTGGAGTTAAAGCACATTCTTCAGTGAAGCGGGCAAAAAGCAGGTTGAAATGTAAATTTAAGGTTCTGGGGTGTTTTCGATCTGAAAAACAAAGCAGCTATGCCTATTGATAATTTCAGGTGGCCAACGTTTCAATTAGAATTTCTTATTTCTGTAAAATCCCGAAAATTCATTAGCTTTGTGGTATTCCTGATAAACGATCTTTTTTAATGTTTGGGAATTATGACAGCATATACCTACATATCATCTCCTTCACAGATTGCCTAATAGGCGGTAAAATAATGTAATTTGTTTTTATTTGATTGGTTGCCTTGAGGGCAGTTCAATTTGTTATTGCACAACATTTATTTTTCATTGAAGGGGTATATCCTTGCTCAAGGACGAATTGAGATCCACATTCAAGTAAAGGAAATTAAATGAAAGTCCGATGGACACATATGAATTGTCGTGCAGAATTAGAAGCGCACGACAGAAAAAACGGTTGGTAAAAGCAGACCGCGACAAACAATTAATCAGGCTGAGTAAAAGAAGATTGGAGCTTTGGATACAAAGACGTGCACTGCCCATGGTACCTCTTGAAAAGCCCTATCAAAGCGGCTGGAAAAGATATTTTGTACTCAGAGCAGATATTGCATTTAGCGTAAGAGCCGAGTTTTATACCACATTGCTTGCAAAGATCAATACAGTTGAATACCATCACGACAAAACATTTAAACCAAAAAAACGCCGTAAAGGAAGGTATGGATACGAAATCAAAAAGCAATTGCTGCGCGAACTCACGCCATATTTATGGGATAGCAGCAATTTAGACCTTACCGAACAGGAAAAAGCGTGTTTTAGTCAAGTGGAAATGTACAATGTTAAAACACGCCCACAGGAAATCAGGTATGTTTTTAACGAACCGTGGCGGTATAGGCTAAAAATTGTACCCAATATGGTTACACACAAAAAATTATTGGATACCGACCTTGTAAAAGAGTTGGATCTTATTAACAACCACATCGAACGTAATAATTTGGGCGGGCGCATACATTTATTAACCAATGGACGAAAGTATAACTTTTGGCGGTATTACCAGGGTTTGGCAAAATACAGTACGGTGAAGAAAATCCCGAAATACAGCACCAAGGAAGCATATTTGGAACTAGATTTTTAAATTTAATCAATAACCTAAAACAATTCTCAAACTTATTTGTCTTTTAATTTCATTAGTTTGTTTGGTTTAGTTTTATTGGTGGATGCGAATAAAACAAAATAATTAGCCTCATAGAAATATGAGGCTTTCTCGTTTATATACAGCAATAGTCCAAACACCATTGGTAATCGCAATGCGGTTCAATGTTATCTATAAGAAACCTGATGTGCTTCCTTTTGAAAAAAAACTAAATTTTTTTCATCTAATTCTTAGAAATAGACTTAAGTAGGTGAGACATAATGAATTCGGGCTGGGCCATTTTTTAATTACCTGGAATATTTATTCAAAAATTTTAGCACCTGTAAAAGTAATCATACTGTTATCGGATTTATGCGATAGCGTACCTGTAATAATCAAAATAATTATTCTTGATTTTGTGATAAAATATTTAATATTGAATTGATAAATCGATTTATCAACAACCAAATATGATGATGAGCTTAGGTATATTACTCGCCATGGTGCGTTATATGTCTGTGTAGTTTATTTGTGTGGAGTTTTTAACCTGTTTAAAAATACGATCTCCCATCACACAATTGCTTTTAACTCAAAGCCTTCTGATTAAAAATGATTATTGGCCATCAATTGTTTTTTATTGAATAATTGATAAAACGTTTTAGCTGCTAGCAGCTGAATTATATATTATTAACTAACCATTTACTAAACCTAAACCAATGAAAATCAATCTACTAAAGATTTCAGGGCTTTCTGTGCTTTTTTTGCTCAATAGCCCTGCTTTTTCGATGAATCTGGTTGCTGAAAAATCCGAGGGGTTTTTCGAGCTAAATATGCCTTTAGTGCATATCCAAAACCGAAAAGTAATTACAGGAACCGTATTAGACGAAAAAAACATGCCTATTCCGGGAGTGGGCATCAAAAACATTTCTTCAGGTAAAACTGCTGTAACTAATGAAGCTGGTAAATTCAGCATTGAGGGCAACCCAAACGAGGTGATCCGTTTTTCTTATGTGGGCTATCAAAATAAAGATATTACAGTAGGCAACGAAGCTAATATCAATGTTAAAATGACACCTGCCGAAGCCAATAAGTTAGATGAAGTAGTGGTAATTGGTTATGGATCGGTGAAAAAAACAGACCTTACCGGTTCTGTTGGCGTAGTAAAAGCCAGCGAACTACAAGAACGTCCGTCTTCATCGCTAAACCAGGCACTAGCTGGCCGTATTTCTGGCGTACAGGTAAACACCAACTCGGGTAGACCGGGCGGTCAGACTAATATTAAAATCCGTGGATTTAGTTCGATCAATACGAGTAACAATCCACTTTATGTGGTAGATGGTGTGGCTTTGCCAGTGGGCTCGCAAACGCAGAACAGTAACGCTATCGATTACATTAACCCCAGCGATATTGCTTCAGTAGAGGTGTTAAAGGATGCTTCTTCGACGGCCATATACGGTGCAAGGGGTGCAAATGGCGTAATTTTAATCACCACTAAAAAAGGAACTGCAAATGCCCAGCGTATAACTTATGATGCTGACTTTGGCGTAAATACATTGGCGGCACACCATGTTAAGATGCTTGATGCCTTCGAGTATGTTAAAGTGCAGGATCTCGCTTATGAGAATATTAAAGTTTACGATCCGGTAGGATGGGCAGCAGGCAGTTATGCATCTACACCCGTTCCAAAAGCAGCCAGGATTGCCTTGCCTCAGTTTTTCGATAGCAGTGGAAATCCATTATATAACACCGATTGGTTGAAAGAATCTACGCAGAACAAACTTTCCCAAAATCACCAGCTGGGTTTTACAGGTGGAAACGAAAATAGCACTTACGGTGTTTTTGCAGGCTATCGCGATGACCAGGGACTTTTACTAAACTCTTATTTAAAACGTTATTCGGGCAGATTTAATTTCGACAGTAAAATTAAACCATGGTTAAAGGTAGGCGGTAATTTAAGCTACAATAACCAGAATGAAAACATTGTTGATCAGGGAACAGGTGGATTAAATTCAGTTCGAATGATTACAGAAGCATTTCCTTTTCTACCAATTAAACTGGCAGATGGCAAGTGGGGCGATAATAAACTGATTCCATGGGCAGAGGGAGGCTCCAATCCGGTGCACATCTTAACCGATCAAAAATATGGAATGGTTACCCAAACTGCTTTGGGGAGCATTTATTCTACCATTAGCTTTAGCAAAGATTTAGAATTCCGTACCCAGTTAGGTGCCAATATTGTAAGCCGTAACATTAACGAGTACAATGCCAAACAATTATACGGTATCTCTGATGGACAGAATGGAACAGCCAATGTAACCGATGATAGAGAAACCTTCTGGTCACTGGAAAACTATTTAACCTATAACAAACGTTTTGCCGAATCGCACGCCATTAATGCGTTATTGGGTATCTCCTGGCAGGCCACCAATTTCTTTAGCAATACCAGCCATGCCGAGAATTTTGTAACTGATTTTTACGGAAACAATAATATGGGCTCTGGTAGCAAATCGATTACGGTAGGCTCTAGCCGCAACAGATCGGCTTTTAACTCTTATTTTGGCAGGTTAAACTATGCCTTTAAAGATAAATACCTGGTTACTTTTACGGGTAGGGTAGATGGGTCATCCAAATTTGGAGAGAACCATAAATTTGCCTTTTTTCCTTCAGCAGCATTGGCCTGGAAAGCTTCAGACGAAGATTTTCTTAAAGGAAACAAAACCATCTCTAATTTAAAATTAAGAACCAGTTATGGCTTAAGTGGTAACTCAGAGCTTCCTGCTTATCAGTCGTTAGCCACATTGGTTAATAACTCAGCCATTATTAATGATAGTAAGGTAACCGGTATTGGTATAGGCCGGTTGGCCAATCCTGATCTGGTTTGGGAAAAAACAGCACAGGTTGATGCGGGTTTAGAGCTTGGCTTATTTAACAATCGCATTAATTTAGAGGCCGATCTTTATTACAGAAAAACAACCGATATGTTATTGGATGCGCCAGTGCCACGTACCACAGGATACTCGGTGATCAGAAAAAACGTCGGGTCTATGCAGAACAAAGGTTTAGATTTGGGCATCAATACCGTAAACGTACAAACTGACGATTTTACCTGGAAAACCAGTTTCAATATCTCCCTTAACCGCAACAAGGTACTTTCATTGGCCACTCCTGATGATATTTTTGGTGTGGGTAACCCGAATTTCACTAATCAAACCGGTATTATCAGGGTTGGTGAGCCTGTGGGCTCATTCTGGGGTCTTGTACGTTTAGGAACCTGGAGCGAGGCCGAAAGGGCAGAAGCAGCTAAATTTGTAAGTTACCGCGGTGGTAAAACTTTGCTTCCGGGTGATATCAAATATTTAGATGTAAACGGCGATCATGCCATTACAGATGCCGACCGACAGATTATTGGTAACGGAACACCAAAAGGCTGGGGATCGTTTAGTAACTCATTCCGTTATAAAAACTTAGAGCTGATCGTAGAACTTCAATATTCTTATGGTAATGATGTGTTGAATATGACCCATCACTCGGGTGAAGACAGACAGGTACAGGCCAATAGTTTCGCCAGCGTGTTAAATGCCTGGACTCCCCAGAATCAGGATACACCAATTGCTGCAATCAGGGATCAGTCTGCCGGATATGTAACCAACGTAGATACACACTGGTTAGAAGATGGTTCTTTCATTCGTGGAAAAAACCTTCTACTAGGTTATACTTTTGATAAAACACTCGTCGAAAAATTACGCTTAAGCAAACTTCGTGTTTATGCATCTGTTCAGAATTTCTTCCTGGCCACCAAGTATACAGGTAACGACCCTGAGGTGACTACTTATGGAAATGTATTTGCACAAGGTCAAACATTTTTCGATTATCCAAAGCCAACTACTTTTATGGTCGGGTTAAACATTGGATTATAAACATTAACTAAAGAAAGGATATCAAAATGAAAATAAACATAAAAAATATCGCTGCTTTGTTGTTGCTAAGCGGTGCTATAATCGGGAACTCGGGATGTAAGAAGTTTTTAGATGAAACAGATCCCACCAATCTTTCGCCCAATAGTTTTTATACTTTACCAGAACATGCAGAAGCAGGTATTGCTGCTGTTTATGCAGAGATCAGGTTTATTGGAAACGGTGCCGGTATTTATTCCAACAACTGGCAGATGCTTGATGCACCAACCGGAATACAATCTACCGAAACAGCACAAAACTCCGACCTGAACAATTTGTACTCCCTAATTTATGATGGAACAAACCTTCATGTTAACCAAAACTGGAACGGTTTCTATAAAGTAATTGGCCAGGCCAACCTGGTGTTGGATAAAGTTCCGGGCATTAACCCAATGGACAATGCACAGAAAAAAAGGATTTTAGGAGAGGCATCTTTTATTAGAGCCTGGGCCTATTTTTACCTGGTACGTTTATGGGGCGATGTGCCTTTAATTACAAAACCGATTACCAGTCCTAACGATCCCAATTTTTCTCCTTCCCGTACACCACAAGAACAGGTTTACAAACTAATTGTTGATGATCTGGTTGCCGCAGAAGCGGCTGGTTTGCCTTTTATGGATGCAAGCGGACGTGTTTCTACTGCAGCAATTAAATCTGAACTGGCAAAAGTATATTTAACCATGGCCGGGCAACCCCTTAACAAAGGAGCGGCTTATTATAAATTAGCTGCAGATAAGGCCAAAGAGGTAATCGATTATTCAACCGGGAATCCAGCAGCACTTGGCCTGTTCCCGGGTTATGGAGCCCTGCATGATGCAAAGAATGACAATAAAGTAGAGCATTTGTTCGGAATCCAGTACAACGATGCTGCCGGATCTGGTAACCCCTTACAGTCATCTTATTTACCTTTACACCAGCCATTGGTTTCTAAAATTGATGGAATTGGAACGGCTATTCCAACCGCAAGTTTTTATGGCTCGTATGAGGCAGGAGATTTAAGGGCTAAAAACAGAGAAGGTTATTTCTTTACCGATTATTATACCGATGGATTTAAAATGCCGCTGATTAACCGTGGTAAGCCTTATGTTTTCAAACACTTTGATTTGATTGCTAATGGAACATTGGGGGTAGAAGGTACCAGCAGGAGCGATCTGAATATTCCACAGATCCGTTATGCCGAAACCTTATTAATTTATGCCGAAGCACAGAACAGGGCAGATGGTAGTCCGAATGTTGCGGCCTATGCTGCGGTAAATGCCATACGGAAAAGAGCACAATTGGCTGATCTTGCAGGTTTGAGCCAAACGCAATTTGAAGAAGCGGTTTGGAGAGAACGCTGGCACGAGCTGTGTTACGAAGGCATTACCTGGTTTGATATGGTCCGCTTGCGTAAAGTGTACAATGAAACCACCAATGGTTTTGATAATTTTGTTGGCCACATTAATAAAAGTGTGAACCAGCCTTTGCAAACCAAACACCTATTGTTCCCAATTCCTACTTCCGAAATCAAAAACAATCCTAACCTGACCCCAAATCCGGGTTATTAGTAAGGGTATGCTAAGGGTCAGTGTTACACCAACCATAAATAATGTTTTAGCAAAACGGGTGCCCGATATATTCAGGCACCCGTTTTTTTTCAATAGAAAAATCGTCATTATAAGGAGGAACGACGAAGCAATCTTTCGTTCAAGCCAACAAGATCTGTGTTTATCTGTCCCATCTGTGGTTAATACACCAAAAAAGATCCTTCGACTGCGCTCAGGATGACAAACGCATAGTATTCTGTATTTCTATAAGCTTCCATGGCTAACAATTAAACGATGCCGCTAATAAGATCTATGTTTATCTGTTCCATCTGTAGTTAAATACACCAAAAAGATCCTTCGACTCCGCTCAGGATAACAAATTACAAAAATTGGGCGTCATTTCGACTGAAGCGTAGCGGAATGGAGAAATCTTTGAACTATGTTAAAGATCTCTCCACTGTGGTCGAGATGCCGATACCTCACAACCTGTAACCATCACTCCAATATTTTTCTAAAATCTAACCCCTCAAGATGACAAAGGCGTAGGCATTCCGTGTTCTCTGTGCCTCCATGGCTAACGATTAAAATGCATGTTAATAAAATCTGTTTTGTCTTGTTGTCTGGGGTAATGAAGGCAATAAAGTATAAAACTGAAATTAATTACATCGTTGTAAATGCAATCTAAGGCACATTTTTAGCTTATTTGAATCATAGCCCTTTACATCGGGCACTACAGATTTTTATATTAGATAAAATAAGTCTAACCAAACTATTCATGTTCAAGAGTCAACCAAGGCGTCCATTTGCTGCCATTCATTTTTTTTCAGGCTAATTCCATTTGATTTCAGCAGCCAGTTTGCCATTTAACTATTGTGATCTAAATTTTGCACATCAGCATTTGGCAGATGCTGATTATTTAACAGATAATCTTAACTAAACTATAATTATGAGTAAAATTTACAACCAAAAAGTAGTATTGCTATACCTCAGGCGCATCTGTGCGGGTAAAGCAAAAATTTTAGCGGTATTACTTCTGACGATGTTCGGGAGTTTTAGCGCTTTTGCCCAGACCGTTATTGTGGGTACCATTAAAGATAACAAAGGCATAACGCTTCCAGGAGTAAGCGTAAGGGTAAAAAATACATCAGTAGGCACCTTAACCGATGCTGCGGGGAAGTATACCATAAAAGTTCCTGATGGCAATCAAACCCTGGTATTCACGTTTATCGGCTTCACCACACAAGAAGTTGCCTTAAACGGGAGAAGCACCATCAATATTACAATGGACGACGGGGCGCAAGGCCTAAACGATGTAGTGGTAATTGGATATGGTACTGCACAGAAAAAAGATGTTACCGGTGCGGTTTCGAGCATTAAAGCCACGCAGCTGGAAAACGAAAATCCAAACAGTGTGACTGATATCCTTCGTGGTAATATCCCGGGCTTAACCGTTGGCTTTAATAATAGTGCCAAAGGTGGGGGAGATTTGCTTGTGCGTGGAAAAACAACGCTTACGGGTACCACAACACCCCTGATTGTGCTAGATGGGGTTATTTTTATCGGACAGCTGTCTGATATTAACCCTAACGATATCGAATCGGTTGACGTACTTAAGGATGCAAGTTCGCTTGCGGTTTACGGTGCAAAAGCAGCAACCGGTGTGGTAGCCATTACCACTAAAAAAGGAAAAAGCGGCGCGCCAACCATTACCGTAAATACAAACTTCGGAATGGCTACCCTGGCTCAGGATCAACCCGTGTACGATGGTCCGGGTTTTCTAAACTGGCGTGCCGATGTACAGCGCAGTGGCGGGGTAAATCCAGCTTATATCTACAATGATCCCAATAATTTACCGGAAGGAGTAACGCTTACCCAATGGTTAAACGGGCAAACCACCACCAATCCAACTGATCTTTGGTTAAGCCGCCTTGGCCTTTTGGCTAACGAGAAAGCCAACTATCTTGCCGGAAAAACAACAGACTGGTACGACATGCTTTTTGTAACCGGCCAACGCCAGGATCATACCCTAAGCCTCAGCGGGAAAAAAGAAGAAGTTTCCTATTACATGTCTTTAGGCTATCTTAAAAACGAAAGTATTATTGCGGGTGGCGGCTTCAGCACTTTCCGTACCCGGTTAAACCTGGAAGGTAAAGCGGCTAAGTTTTTAACCCTTGGCATGAATCTCCAATTTGCTGACCGTGATGAGGGCGCTATTGAAGCCCAGTTTTCGCAACTACCTGATTTATCTCCCTACGGCGATTTTTATAATGCAGATGGTTCTTTAAGAAGGATCCCTACGGATGATAACGGCCTCAATGCCCGTAATCCTTTCCTTGACCGAACTTATAATTCGAGGTTGCAAAAACAGAGTACTTTGTTTGGTAGTCTTTACGCCAAAGTACAGTTGCCTTTTGGGATCACTTATCAAGCTAATTTTAGTCCGGGTTTAGATCAGTACCGCACTTTTAACCATCAATCTTCTAAAAATCCAAATGTAACTATACCTGGCGGTTCAGCATCAAGGGCGCAGGAAACCAGGTACAACTGGCAGCTGGATAACCTTTTAAAATGGAACAGAACTATTGCTACAGATCATAACATTGATGTAACGTTATTGGTTAATGCCGAAAAATATTCTACCTGGTATACCATTGCAAGTAACGAGGGTTTTGCACCAACTGATGTGTTGGGTTATCATAACATTCAAAGCGGGAATAAACCTACCGTGAGCAGCGATGATAAGGTGTACACCGGCGATGCTTTACTGGCCAGGGTAAATTACTCCTACAAAGGCAGGTATGCCGTTACGGGCTCTGTGCGTAGAGATGGGTACTCTGCTTTTGGGGCATCTAAAAAACGTGCAAATTTCCCTGCCGCTGCAGTGGCCTGGACGGTAAGTGAAGAAAGCTTTTTAAAACCGGTTAAATGGATCGACTTCTTAAAACTGCGTTTATCTTATGGTATTAATGGAAACAGAGAAATCAGGGATATTAACAATGTAATCGACCCTTATGTTGCCATTCAGACTTTAACCGGAGGCAAGTACCAATCGGTTAGCGGCAGTGGTACACCAGGAGAGGTGAATACCGTTGTAAACAGCTCGCGTTTGGGTAATCCAAACCTGGAGTGGGAAAAGACAAAGTCGTTAAATCTTGGTTTGGATTTTGGATTTTTGAACAATAGAATCAGCGGATCTATTGAACTTTATGATAAGAAAACATCAGACCTCTTAATTGGTCAAACGTTACCGAATGTTTCGGGCTATGTAAATGTAATTGCCAATTTAGGCCGCGTAAACAATAAGGGTTTTGAGTTTAGCATCACCAGTAAAAACTTTACGGGCGGAAATATCACCTGGAGCACGTCAGCCAACCTTTCACTTAACCGCAATAAAATTGTTGGTTTGGCTACGCCGAATGATGATCCGGGTAACGGATGGTTTATCGGTAAAGACATTGATGTAGTTTGGGAGTATAAAATTTTAGGGGTATGGCAGGAGAATGAAGTAGCAGAAGCCAATAAATTTAACAAGGGCATTAAACCGGGTGATTTTAAATTATTGGATGTAGATGGCAATTATGTATATAACGACCTGGATAAACAGTTTATCGGCTACAAAAGCCCAAGGTTCAATTGGTCGTTCCGAAACGATTTCAATATCTATAAAAATTTCGATTTTTCATTCCAACTCATCTCAAGCTGGGGCCAGCTTAGGGCCGATAATCAAACTAAAAACCAACCGGGAAGTGTAGGTTTTGGCCGGTCAAGTTCATATGTTGTGCCTTATTGGACACCAGGCAACCCCGTTAATGATTATGCCCGCCTAAATTCGGGTTTAAGTGGGGTAAGTTTTAATGCTTATCGTAAAAGCTCGTTTATCAGGTTAAATACCATTGCGCTCGCTTACAGCCTGCCTAAAGATTTTCTGGGCAAACTCAGGGTTCAGGGTGCAAAAATATATGCCAATGTAAGTAATGCAGGTGTATATGCGCCAAACTGGAACCAATGGGATCCGCAAACTGCAGATAATAATGGAAATCCTGTTCCAACACCAAGAGTTTACACTTTCGGACTGAATGTTACCCTTTAAAAATGACAAAGATGAATATCACATATAAAAAAATAATTCCGTTTGTGGCCCTGGCCGTTCTACTGTCAGCAAATGGATGTAAAAAATCAAATCTCGATTCAGAATTATTATCGCAGTTAGAACCTCAAACAGCTTTAACCAGTGTAGCAGCTATGAAAGCGGCTATCGCAGCGATCGGAGCCAATGTAAGGAGAGAATTTACCGGCGATATGGCACCCATTGTTACCGAATCTATATTCTCTGAAGTGGCCGTAGATGGAACTACCGACAAAACCACACAGGCCCAGGATATGGATACCCGGGTAACGCCCGATGCCAATCTGGACAACCCTGATTTTAACAGGATTGGGTTTTACTGGACAGAAGGTTTTAGGGGGGTACGCATGGCCAATACCGTAATTACCTATATCGATAATGTAACTTTTAAGGATGAGGCCGAAAGAAATGCTATTCTTAGCGCGGCCTATTTTTACCGGGCCTATTATTATTACCGTTTGGTACACCAATTTGGCGATGTACCATTGAATTTAAAAGATATTACATCTCCTAAACTGGATTATTTTTCGACCAGGCGTGAGGTGATATTGAAAAAAATGCAGGAAGATCTTTTATTTGCTGAAAAATGGTTAAAAGATAATGTAGACCGTGGAGATGTAACCAAAGGTGCCTGCAGCCACCTGCTTACCAAAGTTAATCTTGCACTTGGCGATTTTGATGCTGCAATTACATCGGCCAATAATGTAATCAACAGTGGAACATATAGCTTAATGCGGAACCGTTTCGGCAGTACCGCCGGTGATGCAAGTAAAAACGTGGTTTGGGATTTGCACCGGATGGATAATAAAGCTATTGCGGCTAACCGGGAGGCACTTTTTTTAACCATCGACAGGGAAACGCTTGCTGGGGCTACCGATTTAGGATCGCAGGTGATGCGTAACTGTGTACCTGCCTGGCATTTTGCCAATTTGAAAACACCATCTGGTGCCACCCAGGCCATTGTTGATGGGATAAATGTCGAAATACCTTTAACTTTAATGTATGGCAGGGGAATTGGACGTTATCGTGGAACTGCCTATAGTACTAAAAATATCTGGACAGACAATACCGATTACCGCCATGCACCAGGCATGTGGATGAACATGACCGATCTGGTTTATAACAACCCTGCCATTAAAACAGGAAGTAACGTTGCCGAAAGAGCGTTATATGGCAAACCTTTGGTAGATGTAACCCCAGGTAATGTAAATAACATGTTTTTGAACAAAGGTTTAGATACCATCCGCCATTTTTTTGGGTGGCCACACTATAAAACTTTCATTAATTCTACAAATGCACTTGCGGTTGATAAATATTGGACGCCACCAAGAGGAACCAATACCGACTGGTATATCTTCCGTTTGGCCGAAACCTATCTATTACGGGCCGAAGCCTACTATTGGAAAGGGAATTTAGCCCTGGCTATGGCCGATTTAAACCAGGTGCGTTCCAGGGCCAATGCAGCACTGTTAACTGATGCCTCAGCAGTTACTATTGGAACGATATTAGACGAAAGAGCGAGAGAACTCTTTTACGAAGAGCCGCGTAAAACCGAACTTACCCGTATTGCTTACATCTTCGCAACTACAGGAAAGCCGGCCTATAACGGAAAAACTTATAGCCTTGCCTCCTTCTCTGATAATAATTTCTTTTACGACAGGATTATCGAAAAGAACGATTTTTACCGCAACAAAGTGCCAACAGTATTGGGGGTAAACTTCAGGATTTCGCCATACCATGTGCTTTGGCCTGTTCCGGCAGCGGCGCAGCGCTTTAATACAGCGGGTCATATCAATCAAAATAAAGGATATACAGGTTACGAAAACAATGTTCCGGCCTTGGATAAGATTCAATAGTTAATTGGTTCAATGGTATACCGTTTAGTGGATTTGGGGTTAGTTGATATAGGCTAACCCCAAATGTCATTAAGTTAAGCACCCCGGTTGTCAGTCTGAGCGTAGCCGAAGACTTCTTGAGATTGATAAATTGCAAATAAATGCCCTTCGACTACGCTCAGGGTGACATCTTTTAGAGATTTATCCCTTAACTTAAAGACATTGCACTAACCCCTAATCCCCTAACCTTTAAAGGTTACGAGACGCTAAACCCCAAACGCTCACCGCTTACCACATTGTAACGCTTACCTCCCGCACCTATGGAAAATAAACCTGTTACATTAAAATTAATTGCAAAAGAGTTAAAGTTATCTATTTCTACCGTTTCCAAATCGTTAAAAGATTACCCACGGATTAAAGAAAGTACAAAGTTGCGGGTAAAAGAACTCGCCGCCAGGTTAAATTTTACACCCGATATTTCTGCACTAAGACTTAGAGATCGTAAATCGAGGATTATCGGTATTATATTGCCCAATCTTTCCGACCATTTTTTTACGCGTAGCATTTATGGCATGGAACAGTTGGCTACGGCGAACGGTTACAATATTATTATCAGTCAATCGCACGATAATTTTGAAATAGAGGTAACTGCTGCGGCCACACTTTTAGGATCGAGGGTAGATGGGTTAATTGTAGCTATTTCCAAACATACTTCCGATTTTACCCACCTCGATCAATTCGAGAAAATCGGGATTCCGGTGGTTTATTATACCCGTAACCCAAGCTTTAACCTTAACTGCCATAAAGTGTTAGGCAATACACATCAGGGCTGCTACATGGCCACCGAATACCTGATTAACCGCGGGCATAAAAGAGTAGCTTATCTCGGCGGACCAAAAATGGTCAATTTCAGTCACGATCGCTTCTCCGGATACATTAATGCACTTAAGGATAATGACATCCCTTTTAATGCTAACCATGTAGCTTATACCGATTTTGATGAAGAAAATACCCGTGTAGCCATTAAAAACCTATTTAGCGATCCTGAAAACGGACCCACAGCTTTAGTGGCTTTTAAAGAGAAGTTATTATTCGATACGATTAAATTTTTGCGTTCAGTTGAACATCCTTATGCTAAAAAACTCGAATGCATTGGTTTCGGTAACGACCCTATTATTACTTATCTCAGTGCTCCGCCAATTGCATCGATCGAAGAAAACCCCGAGGCCTTAGGCGAACAGGCGGTTATGTTGCTGGTTAAGCTCATTAACGGCGATATTGAAGCCAGGGATTATAAAAAAGTAATTGTGAACTGCAGTTTAAAGATCCACGAATCTTATACCGGGTTATAAAATAAGCTTTACTAATACTTTAATTGCAAATATTTCAATCGTTGTAACATCGATTAAATCACATTTAGCTGTTTTTAAGGTAGTTGTCGTCTGTTTGGAGTTACGTTTTTGACTAAGTTAGCGTATCAGATCAAGCTAACCAAAAGAATAAAAAACAGCTGCAAATCAATCAGTAATAAACTATCAAGGATAGGGTATTACACCTCACTCAAAAAAATCACTAACCAAATTTAAATCTAAACTAAAATTAACATGAGTCAGAAAATGAATTCAACGCATTTTATCGCATCAGTAGTGCTTGTACTTTCCCTTAGCTTTTATGGTTGTCAGAAAGACAAAGTAGCAGAACCAGTCCCGGAAAACATTGATGTTGTAGCGCAATCAAACGCTAAAGCTACTACCGAGGCTATTCCAAGTAATATCAATACCGGTTTTACACACGCCGATGGCACATACACCTACGGCGAAGCCAGTGCCGATTTTGGTGGTGCAAACTTAACGGGTTGGAACGAAAGCAGGGCCTATATTTCGGGTAATTGGGCCAGGGCTACCCTTGCACCTAATTCTGTTTCGAATGGTTTAATCGCAGGTGCTGATATATCAGACGGTTCAGCATACGAGGCTACCTTTAAAGTACGTTTTCATAGTCAGTTCGATTGGAGCAGGGGTGGTAAAGTTGGCTTCGGCTTCTTAATTGGCGAAGGCAATACCGGATGCGACATTGCCAGCGATGGTAATGGAGGAAGCTTACGTTTAATGTGGTACAATACCGGTAGCCGAGTATTTTTTCAACCCTATGTTTACCACAGGGATATGGCTGGCCCTTGCGGCGATACCTTTGGCAAGTCTTACCCTTCGTCAGGTAGCCTGGTAAAAGGTGATACTTATACCGTGCATTTGTATGTAAAAAGCAATACCGGATCGAATAAAAATGGTCAGGTACAGGTCATCATCAATGGAACTACCGTATTGGATCAATCTATCCGTTGGACGACCAATGATGCACAACGTTTAATTAACAGGTTATCATTCCACAATTTTAGAGGTGGAAAAGATGTTGCGGTATGGGGCTCTAGCCAAACCAGTTACATTTATTTCGATGATCTTGTGGTAAACAAGGTTCAGTAATTAAAAAAGATTATCAAGTGTAGAATCTTAATCAAAGTCGTCATCTCGACTGAAGCGCAGTCCCGAACTTTCGGGAGAGAGATCTATAATAATTAGATTTCTCGACTGCGTTGCACTCCGCTCGAAATGACGACTTCTGCCGGCCAGTTACTTCTTCACCACTTCTGCCTTTACATGCTTAAAACGGTTCCTGTATCATTTTAATGAGAATTCTAGTGTTTATCAAACATACTGAAGCTAAGGGTATATTAAGATCTAATCATGGTTTTTATAGGCCTTTTTTTGTTTGGTATTCTAATTTTACACAGATAAAAGTGTGCATTTTTCGTTTCACAGCTTTGCAATTTAGGATACAGTTTTAAAGGTTGTCCTTCATTAGATAGCGATTATTTTAATTTTATTATTAAAAGGCCTTATGAAAAAAATCATGCTAACAATGTGTGCTGTAGCGATAATGCTCTCAGCATGTATAAAAAATCTCGGTGGACAGGTGGAATCTGTGAAAAAGAATAAAATCGGTTTCAAGATCGGCGGGGTAAATCACAATGTAGGCGAAGCTAATGTTGGTTTTCCAACCGAGCCGCTAAAAAATTTTATTGCACAGTTAACTATTATTGTTTACAACACAGCGGATGGGACTGAAGTAATCAGGCAAACGCAATTGTCTACAAGTTCTACATTTGGTCAGATCAACTTCGAACTGCCTAATGGAACCTATAATTTTGTGGCAATCGGATCAAATAGCGAATTTGGCATAAACCAATTTTATGATGCGGATAAAGATAAGCCTGTTTATTTGCCTTATGCTGAAGCGAACTTTCAATACTGGCAGCCAACGCAGTATTTTTTAGATAAGCTTTATAAAACATCAGATACCTTTTTCGCAAAAAAGGTAGGGATAGCCGTAACCAATAACCAAACCCTGGAGATTATTATGGAACGGATTGTCGGGTTATTAAACGTTGTAGTAACCGATTTACCCACTTATACTGTTGACCTGCAAAATGACTACACGGCATATAAAATTGATACGCAGACTTCTTATAACCCAATGGAAAATGATTTTGGATCTGGGCTCAGATATAGTAAAGATGGTTCAATCAGCTACTACATCATCAGAACTCATGTTCCGGTAGGCATGCGGATCAGGTATGGCAGTACAGAAAAATATATTGAGGTAAACGTTCCTAAAAACAAGAGAACTACCTTAAGTATCCAATTTTCAACAATGGCATTCACCACTGTGATAGAATAGGCAATTTACGCTGTAGCGTATTTCAATTGACATATTGCTTTGTTTGATCTTACCTGTGGCTTAAATATGCAATTCAAATACTTGATAAAATATCCGAAGAAAAAAATAAAGGGCCCGAAAGGGCTTTTTTAATTTATTAGGCTTATTTTTGCGGCAATTATAGAACCACATAGGCGATTAATTGTGCCTATGAACCTCGACAATCATTAGAAAACAAATATTTTATCAATGACAAACGACAAAAAAGAAATATTCGAAAGCGTAGCACAACGTTTAAAAATTGAAGGTTTTAATGTAGTAAACCGCGATGAAACCCGCCCCTGGGGTGGGTTTTTTGTAATAGATGAAGCGCAGGCGCAACAATTTGCCGATACTTATTTTGATGGATTAAATGTTGAAGACCTTAAAATTGGTGGTAAATTAAGCCCGAAAATTTTAATCGTTGCACCAAATACACGTCTATCGTGGCAATATCACCACCGCAGAGCTGAAATCTGGCAAGTGGTTACCGGTACCGTTGGCATTAAAACCAGCCAAACCGATGAAGAAGGTGAAGTGAAAAAATACGCACCAAAAGACCAGATCAAATTACAACAAGGCGAACGCCACCGTTTAATTGGTTTAGAAGATTGGGGTGTTGTTGCAGAAATATGGCAACATACCGATGCTTCAAACCCATCAGATGAAAGCGATATCGTCCGCGTTCAAGACGATTTCGGTAGATAATAAAATAATTTAAAAATGGAATCCTGTTCTATACATTGGAACAGGATTCTTTTGTCTAAACCCTTAAACATCGTAGTTTTTATACATGATGAAAAACTAAACGCCCTCAAAATACGTTTATATAGCATACACACCCATACATGATTATCTTCATTTTTTTTCTTTGCCATTGGTTTTTATCCCTGTTTAGCCAAACCTTTTTCCTTCACCGTTACTCATCACACAAAATGTTTAAAATGGAGCTTTTTTGGGAGCGGTTTTTCTACCTGATATTGCTGATCTCGCAAGGCTCATCATTTTTAAACCCCAGGGCTTATGCTATCCTGCACCGGATGCACCATGCTTACAGCGACACTAAAAAGGACCCGCACTCTCCACATTTTTTTAAGGATGTTTTCGGGATGATGATTGCAACGAAGAATATGTACATGGATTATCTGCAATTTAAAATACAGCCAGAGCCAGCTTTCCAGGGAAATTATCCTGAATGGCCGGTTGTTGATAAGATTGGAAATTCATGGGCCTGGAGAATTGCATGTGGACTGTTTTATATCGGCTTCTATGTCACCTTTGCCAATCATTGGTGGCTGTTCATTTTATTGCCGATTCACTTTTTAATGGGCCCTTTACATGGTGCAATTGTAAACTGGTGTGGTCATAAATATGGCTATTCAAACCATGATAATGATGACCATAGCAAAAACTCATTACCTTGGGATTTCTTGTTAATGGGCGAGCTTTTTCAGAACAACCACCATAAAAAACCAAACAGCCCTAACTTTGCTACCAAATGGTGGGAATTTGATCCAACTTATCCGGTAATGAAGGTATTGCACTGGATGCGTATTATTAAAATCAGAAAGGTTTAAAGAGGGGGGAAGGCTAAAGCTAAAAGCTAAGCACGCTCCGTCTTGTCTAATTTATTTTCTATTCCATGGTCTGTGTCCTCACAGACCATTTTTTGTGCCCTCTTTGGTTCACCAAATAAGCGTTAACATCGCAAATAATCTTAATGCAAGCGCTTTAGATTCCCGCCTGCGCCTATCGTGTGGACACATGTTTTTAAATCTAAATTTATTTTTGCCCCTTGCCTAAGGCGATCGTCATGCTGAATTTAGTTCAGCATCTTTTTGTGCTACTAACGAGTTCGATTCAAAAAACTGTCATTTTAAGTACAAAAATGTTTATTGTTTTTCCGCTCTTTGCCGCGGGGGCATGCTACTTTGGAGCGCCAAAGTACCCAAAGCGCTTTGTCAATCCAGCAATGTGGCTTCTCACTACCCACGCTCATCAAAAAAACAGCGGCACTTTGTTTTGTGTTCAAATACTTCTAAAACTTTAAGTCAGCCTTATGAACACAAAACCACTGTGTTTTAGGCTTGGTAGTACTACTTGTTCTATTCTACACCTGTTTTTTTGATTCTCCTACCACTTGGGATTGACGGCGTTCTTTGGTAAAGATTGTGGTTTATTAAAGCTAGCTAGTATGATGCCCAAACCATTCTTAAAAAAGATGTGTCCACACGATAGGCCTGCGCGGGAATGACGACTATACTAACGGATGCTATCAATGATAGCCTATCGAAGGATAATGCAAGCCCCATTTGATGATTTTTGTCTCCTTAGATTCTGTTTCTTGCACAGTTTTTACGTTAGCTAAACCTGACAGGAGCGAACACGATTCCCGACGTTAGTCAGGGTGAGTAAAGCGGATGGCAGGACTATCGGAACCGATATGAATAGAAACCTGCTTTCCAATCAAGAGGAAAATTGAATACATCTATTTGTTTTTTGCTACAAAAAGGGAAGCACGGAATTGAGTCGCATTCCTTTTACCGATAAAAGACTAGTGTTTGCCGACTAATTAAAATAGTTTGGGTGAAAAGTATAGGTTATAATTGTAACAAAATGCAATTTGCGTAGACTAATTACAAAAGACTAACTTTTAACATGAAAAAACTTTTACTACTTACTTTTATCCTTGGAATATTTTTTACCGCACATGCCCAATTTCCGGGCGGACTTGGCGGAGGACCAAAAAAATCAACTGTTACCGGCCGTATTACTGCCACTATAATTGATTCTTTAACAAAAAAACCGATTGATTATGCTACTATATCGTTGGTTACTGCAAAAGATAACAAATCTGTAAACGGTGGTGTAACCGATGCAAAGGGAAAATTAACCTTACAAAATGTATCGCCTGATTCTTATAAGTTAATGATCGGTTTTATGGGCTACAAAACAAAATCTGTTTTGGTTACCACTACACCATCAAAACCCGACAATAATATAGGCACAATTTATATTTCGTCAACAGAAAATACACTGGCCGATGTTCAGGTTCAGGGAACGAAAGCAGTTATCGAAAATAAAATCGATAGAATGGTTTATAACGCCGAAGCCGATGGAACGAATGCTGGTGGCGACGCTACTGATGTAATGCGTAAGGTACCTATGCTTTCTGTAGATGTTGATGGAAATGTTCAGTTACGCGGTGGCGCTGTTCGTGTGTTAATCAATGGTAAACCATCTGGAACGATGGCTAGTAGTGTTTCGGATGCATTGAAAATGATTCCTGCAGAGCAGATTAAAAGTGTGGAGGTCATTACCAGTCCATCAGCAAAATACGATGCGGAAGGTTCAGGAGGTATCATCAATATCATTACCAAAAAATCTAATGCGCAAGGCGTAAGCGGTACGGTAAATGCATCTGCAGGTACACGTCAAAACAATGGCGCATTTAACCTAACTGCAAAAACCGGTCGTTTAAGTGTAAATGCAAGTCTGGGTACAAACCTGGCTTATGCTCAGGATTCGAGAGTCTTATTTGAAAATAGTACACGTACCGATACCATAGGCAAAACAACTATAACTAACATTATGCAGGACGGGGTTTCTAAATGGAGCCGTAAAGGTTATAATGGTAGTTTTGGTGTTGATTATGATTTTAACGCCTATAACAACGTAAGCTCTAATATAAAATACAATAATTTTTCAAACGGTGGTCCCGGAAGTGCGGATTATAAATTAAATGGCGTGCCATTTAAAAATATCAGTGACATGGACATGGGCTTTAATAACTTCGACTGGAATGTAGACTATAAACATACCACTAAAAAAGAAGGAGAGGAATTCACGATTTCTGGCCAATTATCATCGGGAAGAAATACAACAGATTTCCAAAACGAAATTATTGGAAGTTCATTTCCTGCTGTAAATAATAACAATACCGGTAAAAATCAGGAATACACTATACAAACAGACTACACCTATCCGTTTAGCAAATCGACCATTTTAGAAGTGGGTGCAAAGGGGATTTTCAGAAACATCAATAGTGAATTTTCTAATAATGCAAACCAGGATTTTGAGTACAAGCAAGATGTAGCCTCTGCATATGGGGTAATCAGCTTTAAATTGAGTAAAAAATTAAACTTTAAAGGTGGTTTAAGGTCAGAATATACCAGTATCGATTTCAATACTGTTAATCCAGGCATCCAGAAAAATAACTATTTCAACATATTTCCAAGCGCCATCATTTCGCAAACACTTAAAGGCAATGCAACTTTGAAATTAAGCTACAACCGTAGGGTGCAAAGACCAAGTTTAGCTTATTTAAATCCTTTCCGTAATGAGAGCGATCAGTTTAATATCAGACAAGGAGAGCCAACATTAAGTCCTGAGTTAAGTGATAACCTTGAACTTGGTTATTCAACCTTTATTAAAGGATCTGTGATCAATGCATCAGTATTTTACCGTCGCACAGGTGGGGTAATTGAAAGTTCTATCACTCCATTAAAAGAGAACGGATTTGAGAAAACATTATCCACATATATAAATGTGGGGGTGGCACAAACTTATGGAGCGAATGTTTTTGCCTCCTACAATCCAAAACCAAAATGGACTTTAATGACTAACCTGGGTGTTAATACTTACGAGGTGAGCAATACACAAACAGGAATAAGTACAGGTACCTTTTTAAACTATAATATATTTGGACGTTCTGCATACGGATTTGGTAAAGGTTATAATTTCGAATTGTTTGGTGTGGTAAACTCGCCAAGAAGAACTTATCAAGGTAAAACCGATGCAATGGTGTTTTATGGTGCATCGTTCAAGAAAGATATCCTGAACAAAAAAGGCTCAATCGGCATCAATACTTTAAATCCATTTACCCGCGATCTGCATATTAAAACTGTAAATAATTCTGTTACAACGCTTGGAAATAAAGTAAGTACACTTTATCAGAGCACTAACATTTATTATCCATTACGTTCTTTTGGTGTTAACTTTAGCTATTCATTCGGTAAACTGAAATTTACCGAGAAGAAAAAGATCAAAAACGACGATGTGAAACAAGATCAGCAACAAGGTGGTGGTATGGGCGGTGGCGTTCAGCAATAAAAACCCAATCTAGATATATCATATAAGTCTTTCCGGTAATTCGGAAAGACTTTTTCGCTTTAAGGGCATTGCTATTTGCCCATAGTGTGAAATTTACAATAAGTAGGGTTTTAAGCTCCTTGTTTATGTTATAGCAACTGATTTTGCTTGAGTATTTTGCGTTTTTTATCTTGAATTTTGCATGTTTTTGCAGGTTGCAGGCTTTTTGTATCAAAAATTGTACAGAATTTAGTCTGGCTGGTCGTGTTTTGTGCGTGTTCTTGTTTTTAAAAACCTTATATTGCAATAACTAAACAAATCATTAACCTAAATATTGAGATATGAGAAAAATCTTTACTTCACTTTTTTTTCTGTGTATTTTACTTACAGGCCTTTCAGCTCTGGCCCAGGTAAAAACGATTACAGGGAAAATTACCTCTGCTGATGATGGAGGTCCCTTGCCTGGTGCAAGTGTGAAAATTAAAGGTACTACAACAGGTACCTCTACCGATGGGAATGGCAGTTTTACCATTCAGGTGCCATCACCAAATGCAGTGCTTGTAATTAGCCTTTTAGGATATAAAACACAAGAGCTTACTGTGGGTAATAAAACCAGCATCAATGCAATACTTGCTTCAGATACTCAGGAACTGCAGGAGGTAACCATCTCTACGGCTTTGGGTATTACCCGGCAGGCCAAATCTCTGGGTTATGCCGCACAGTCCGTTAAATCTGAAGATCTGAATTATAATCACCAGCCTAACTTACTTAATGCATTACAGGGTAAAATTGCCGGTGCTACAATCTCAAGTACTGGTGGTGGCCCTGGTCAGGGAGCAAGTATCCGGATCAGGGGGGTTAATTCCATTGATCCTAATATTTCTGGTGATCCTTTATATGTTATTGATGGGGTACAGATTGATAACTCTACCTCTACTACCGGGGCTAATCCCGATGGAACTGCATTTGGTTCAAGAGGCGTAACCAATAGGGCTTCAGACATTAATCCAGAGGATATTGAAACGATCAACATTTTAAAAGGAGGGGCAGCTACTGCGCTTTATGGATTAAGAGGTGCAAATGGCGTTGTGGTAATTACCACCAAAAGAGGTAAACAGAATGGTGTTAGTGTTAACTTCAACAGTAGTTACGGCTTTGATGAAGTGCTGAAATCTCCGGCAGTACAAACAGAATATACGCAGGGGGTTTTAGGTGTTTATACCAATCCGCCAGGAGGAATCGGACCGGCATGGGGCCCAACCATTGCCGAAGCGAAACTGATTGATCCGACTCACCCTGATCAATTGTTCAATAATTATGACCGTGCTTTTGGTACCGGGCAGCAGGTTAAAAATTCCCTCTCGGTTACCGGAGGAAGTGATGCGATTAAATTTTTCTCTTCTATTTCTCAGCTTTACCAAAAAGGGATGATGCCGAATACCGATAACAAAAACTTTTCGGGGCGTTTGAATACGGACTTTACGATCAGTCCAAAATTTAAGGCATCTCTAAATATGAATTTCACCAATTCTGGCGGATATACCTACAGTGCAGATCGTTTTGGTGAAAGTTTGGCTTATTGGTCGCCACGTTATGATGTAGCAGATTATCAGAATGCAGATGGCTCACAAAAATACTTTGGTACCAATAACCCGATATGGGGTACCGCGAATAACAGGTTTAAAGGTGATGTTAACCGTTTTATCGGTGGGGCAAGCTTAAGTTATGATCCTGCCAAATGGCTTAATTTTTCTTATCGTTTAGGTGTAGATACCTATAATGATAACCGTGTGCGCACCGCACGTGGACCGATGTATGCTACTGAAGCCATGTACGATAATGCTCAGGGTTTTTATGGTGAATACAATACTAAGTTTAGAACCATCAACAGCACTTTCGTTGCCACGCTTACCTCTAAACTAACAGATGATATTACCGGGACTTTAAGGCTTGGACAAGAACTTTACGACCGTAAGTCGAAAGAGATCGGTACTTTGGGCAGTATCCTCGGTGTGTACGATTTTTTTAATTTGGCTAACGCCGGCGTACTTACACCAACGCAGACCCTGAAACAAAAAAGACTGATCGGTTATTTTGGAGAAGCGACTTTTGATTACAAAAACTATCTTTTCTTAACCGTAACCGGAAGAAATGACATCACTTCTACGCTGCCAAAAGCAAACAGGTCATTTTTCTATCCTTCAGCAAGTTTAAGTTATGTCTTCTCTGATCAATTTAAGTTGCCTGCTGTTATTAGTCAGGCCAAGTTACGTTTGTCTTATGCAAGGATTGGAAAGGATGCATCCGAGTATTCTACATTTACCGGATATTCGCCTTATACCTCGCTACCAACAGGAACAGGAGGTTTAACCATTGCGCCAAATCTTGGTAATCCTGATCTTCGTCCTGAGTTTACCAATACCTACGAGGCTGGTTTAGAGATGTCGTTCTTTAAAAATCGTTTAGGTTTCGATTTTACGTACTATTATTCATTAAGCAAGGATCAGATCATCCAGACACAGATTTCTTCAGCTGTAGGTTATTTAACCAAATCAATCAATGCTGGCGACATCCGTAACAGAGGGGTAGAATTAGTGTTAAATGGTAAGCCTATTGTGTCAAAAGATTTCAAATGGGATGTAAATGTAAACCTGTCTGCCAATAGAAACATGGTAATGAGTATGCCTAATGGAATCTCAGAAATTGTATATGGTGCGGCAAGGGGATATGGCAACGCTGGGGTAACCATGAAACTGATCCCGGGGCAACCTTATGGCAATATTTATGGCAGTTATTTTAACCGTTATTATGGAAGTACGCCAGAAGATCCTGTAGTTCTCGATAAAAATCTGCCGTTGCTAATCGGTGCAAACGGATTCCCAAGCATTTCCGGCGGAAAACAAAAATTACTGGGTAATTCTCAGCCTAATTATATCATTGGTATGGGCAATACTTTCAGGTACAAAAATTTCAGCTTAAATGTATTGTTTGATGCTCGTTTAGGCTTTGAAAAATACAACTGGTTAGAAGATTTTTATTCAGCTTTCGGATTACCTGATTATACTGCTGATAGAAGAACGGTAAAAGTATTTGATGGGGTTTTGGCTAATGGACAACCAAACACAAAGCCGGTTTACATGGGACAGCGGATAGGACCAGATAATGTTGATTATGGTGAAGGATATTACCGCATCTACTACCGCAACGTTTCTGAACCGTTTGTAAGTGATGCCTCATGGGTACGTTTACGTTCTGCAAGTTTAACCTATAATTTACCGGAGAACTGGTTGCCTGCTAAATCAATCAAAAATGCTTCACTATCCGTTACCGGAAATAATTTATGGTTGTGGACAAAATATTACGGTGTAGATCCAGAATCAAGTTCTTATGATTCTGGTAGTAATAATGATGGCTCGGCAGGATTTACCTATCCTTCTGCCCGTACAATTATGTTTACACTTAATGTTGGTTTTTAAATAGAATTACGATGCAAAAAATTATAAAATATACATTGTGCACAGCTTTAATTGCAACCCTAGGTTTGCAAGGCTGTAAAGACGATTATTTTGATAAGTTATCCGATAATCCGAATCAGGTTCCCGCGCCAACGCTCAATGCGCTGCTGGCTACATCAACTTACAAGATCGGGAATAACAATTACCTTATTGGAAGTATTGTTGCCCCTTATGTGCAATATACCGCCAATCCTACTGCCAATGGCGCTGGAGATACCTACCAGGCAATAGATTTTAGTGCTACCTGGGATGCACTTTATTTTGCGATGGCCGATGCTAATGAAATGAAAAAACTGGCAACAGCTCAAGGTTCAAGCGAATATAAAGGCGTAGCCGATGTAATTATTGCTTATAACCTTACCTTGGTTAATGATCTATGGGGAGATGCACCATTTTCACAGGCTTTTGATATCAATAATCTTCGGCCTAAATATGATAAACAGCAGGAGGTTTATAATCAGGCTAATGCACTTTTAGATGAAGCCATTGTTGAACTTGCCAAAACCAACGCAACAGTTAAGCTGGCACCTACCAGTGATTTAATTTATGGAAAAACGCCCGCAACCGAAAGAGCAAACTGGCTGAAAATGGCTTTTGCTTTAAAAGCCAGGCTATTGAACAAAATAAGTAAAACCAGTTCATATAATCCTACCGCAGTATTGGCAGCGTTGAGTAATTCCTTTACCGCAAATGCAGATGATGCAGGTATGGCAACTTTTAAAGAGCGTAATCCCTGGGCCAATGTGGCCCTATCTAATTCGCAGCAATCGTTGGGTGGATGGCTTTCTGAGCAGTTGATTGATGCCTTGAACGGTGTAACTTTTACCGTTTTCGATCCACGCATCGAAAAAATTACCGATAAAACCGTTAACAATACTTATATCGGAACTGTAAATGGTGCGGGTAATAGATTGCCTGGAGCAAATACAACCAAAGATGAGTGTTATATCTCAAGTAACTCTCCATGGACCAGCAATACTTCTCCGGTACTTATTGTTACCTATGCAGAGCTGAAATTTATTGAAGCTGAAGCTTATTTGAATACCGATAAAACGAAAGCCTATGCAGCATATTTGGCTGGTATTAGTGCAAATATGGATAAATTAACGGTTTCGACTACTGCAAGAGATGCTTATCTGGCAAATCCTGTAGTTAATGTTGGTGCTGCGGCTTTAACGAAAGACCTCATTTTTAAGGAAAAGTATATCGCAACCTATTTAAATCCTGAAGCCTGGAATGATGCCCGCCGTTTCGATTATAAGTACAAGGATTTTGGTATGCCGGCTAACGCTGCGCTTCCAACGTTTATTCGTCGCCTGGATTATCCTCAGGGCGAAAGAAGTAAAAATGGATCCAACGTTCCGGCAGATGTGTTAAGAACAACCAAATTGTGGTGGGATCAGTAACAATCTTATAAAAAATAGTTTCCCGGGCCCTGATCATCTAATGATTAGGGCTTTTTTTTATAATTTATCTCAAAATCTTAAGGAATGAAAAAATCGCTGCTTATCCTGTTTATTTTACTTTCTACCTCCAATATATTCGCACAGTCATTTAGCCTAAAGTCGGTTCTGTCTTATCCTTTTCCTACCCAGTTAGTAGCTTCGCCTGTCGGTTCTAAAATTGCATGGGCAGCCAATGAGCAAGGAAAAAGAAATATTTATATGGCGCAAGCACCCGATTATAAAGCCATAAAAATTACAGATTATAACGATGATGACGGACAGGAGCTAAGCAGCATGTCTATTTCTGCTGATGGTAAATGGATTGTGTATGTACGTGGGGGAGATCATGGGGGTCGGGATGGTGGTCCGGTTAATGCAAATTCATCTCCCATAGCCCCAAAAGTTCAGGTGTTCAGCATTCCTTTTGAAGGCGGAAAAGTGGTTCAGATAGGTGAAGGCGATAATCCGGTTATCTCTCCCGATAGCAAACAGGTGCTTTTTAGCAAGGCCGGGCAAGTGATGATCGGTTCGGTTGATGGTTCCTCGGCAGCGAAAAGCTTATTTTATGCCAAAGGCAATAACGGTGCTTATAAATGGTCGCCAGATGGGAAAAAAGTTGCTTTTATTTCCAACCGTACTGATCATGCTTTTCTGGGCATCTATACCGATCAGCAAACACCAATCAAATGGCTGTTGCCATCTTTTTCTAAAGATAATGCACCTGTATGGTCGCCTGATGGCAATGATATTGCTTTTATAAGAACACCTGGAACAGGGGGCGAAACAGATTCTATCTTAACCAAAAAACATCAGCCCTGGGCAATCTGGACTGTTAACGTAAATACCGGAGCGGGAAAACAGATATGGAAAGCGCCCGAAACGCTGAGGGGCTCTTATCCCTCAATAGATGGTGGGGCAAATTTACTGTGGGGAGCAGCAGGCAAAATCATTTTTACCTCTTACGAGGATGGCTGGCCACATCTTTACTCCATAAATGCTGATGGATCGAAGCGTTTATTACTCACTCCAGGAGATTTTGCCGTAGAAAACGTCAAATTAAGCAATGATAAAAAAACAGTGGTTTTTGCAGCCAATACAGGTGGTGATGCAGATGATCTGGATAGAAGGCATATTTATAAAGTTTCGGTTGATAAAGCAGATATGCTGGCCCTAAGTTTTGGCAAAGGAATAGAGGCTTATCCGGTAATTGCAGGCGATAACCAGACCTTTTTCTGCCTGAGTTCTACTGCAGAAAGACCGCTGTTGCCGGCAATAATCAGCACCAAAAAAACATTAAATCTCATTGGCGAATCACTTATCCCACAGGATTTCCCGCTTAAAGAGATGGTAGTGCCCAAACATGTAAGTTTTAAGGCCCCTGATGGAAACATGGTTTACGGCCAATTGTTCTCGCCAAAAAAGGCTGCCAAAAACCATCCTGCAATTGTTTATGTTCATGGTGGACCACAACGGCAAATGTTTTTGGGGTGGAACCCGATGGATTATTATTCGATCGATTATGCGTTAAATCAATACCTGGTTAACCTGGGTTTTACAGTACTCTCTGTAAATTACCGCTTAGGAATAGGCTATGGTTATGAGTTTCATAAACCCATAAATGCAGGTGCTCAAGGCGCGTCAGAATACCAGGATATTAAAGCCGCTGGTGAGTGGCTTGCTGCACAGACCAATATTAACAAAGATAAAATAGGCATTTATGGGGGCTCTTATGGCGGCTACTTAACCGCATTGGCACTTGGTAAAGATTCTAAGTTGTTTGTCGCCGGGGTAGATATTCATGGTGTAAACAATAGGTTTTCAAGTCAGGATCAGGAAGGAAGAAAGCCTGCCCCAGACGCGCTACTTGCTGCAAAGATAGCTGATGAATCTTCACCAGTGAGCTATGTGGCTACCTGGACATCTCCTTCGCTAATTATCCATGCTGATGATGACCGGAATGTTGCCTTTAATCAGAGTGTTGATCTCGCCAAACGTTTTGAAGACAGGAAAATCCGTTTTGAATTTCTGGCCATTCCGGATGATACCCATCATTGGATGAAATTTGCCAACGGTTTAAAGGTCAGTGAAGCAACGGCCGATTTTCTCACACGGAAACTGATGGATAAGAAGTAAATACTTTAATTAAAGGAAAAACAAAGTGCATGGTCATCCTGGAGGGTAATTTATTGTATAAAATCTATATAAATAACAGAGGAATTTAAAGAGGTTAATCGATTAGCAGCATCGTCATTTCGACCGCAGTGGAGAAATCTTTAAATTTGATTTCAATAAGATATTTCAAAGATATCTCCACTCCGCGTTGCTTCGGTCGTGACGATCTTTCTTTTTAAGTTGACAATTCTTCTATTTCTTTTTAATCCGTTTTAAGATCATCAAGCTCAATGGATTGAACGAATATCCGCTAATATTGTTCTGAAGCATTACAACGGATTGATCATAAAATAGAGGTACAACAAGAGCATAATCCATTACCATCTGGTCCATTTTGCGGTACAGCTCAAAGCGTTTTTCATTATTGGTTTCGTAATAGCTTTTCTCAAACAGCTGATCGAATTCCTTGTTGTAAAAAGCGGTATAATTTGGTCCATAGGGGACTTTGTTTTTTGAATAAAACATCGAAAGGAAATTCTCTCCATCGCCATAATCGGCCAGCCACGAGCCACGGAAAAAGTTTACATTGTTTTTCGACATTAAGTCCCTTAAACTGGCACTTGGACTCACATCAATTTTAGTTTTAATACCTACTGCAGTAAGCTCGCCCTGGATAAATTCGATCAGGTCTTTATAAGTTGTGGTGGTATTTAGCGTTACTTCTGCCATGCCTTTTCCTTCAGGAAAACCTGCCTCCTCCAAAAGTTTGGCAGCAAGTTTTGGGTTATAGGCATATCCTCTAACAGCTAAACTATCAAAACCAGGCATGCCTTTAGGAATGAAACCAGATGTTGCGGCTATGCCAATGCCATTCCTTAAGTATTTAATTAATCGATCACGGTCTATAGCATAATTAATGGCCTGTCTGATTTTTTTTAAGCGCAATGGCGATTTCTTCACAATCGAAAGATTGGTATCAACCAATATACCAACATACTCGGTACACAGATATGGGCTTTTGGTTAATGTAAATTTTCCTTTGTATTTCGAGGTCATCTTTCCGCTTTTGGTCAGGATATCATCGCGGTAACTGCCGTCTACATTATAATAGAAATCCAGGTCCTTTTTCAGGAAACTCATAAAACCGCTCTGTTTATCGGTAATGAAACTGGCTTTTACGGCATCAAGGTAGGGTAGTGCTATTCCTTTGGCATCTTTTTCAAAATAATGCTCGTTTTTTAAAAGCACCAGTATTTCGCCTTCTTTCCAGTATTTAAATCTGAAGGGTCCGGTGCCGACAGGATGACTCCTGAAATCTTTACCGTAATGTTCTACAACTTCTTTCGGTACAACAGAGCAATATTGTGTAGTGAGCAAACTCATAAAGGGCGGGAAAGGACGCACCAGCTTGATCTGGAAAGTAGAATCGTTTAAAGCAATAAAATTATGTTTATCCTTCACTTTATCACTAAAAATCCATCCACCTGACGAAGCTACTTTTGGATCAATTAAGCGATAAAAACTATATACAAAATCGCTGGACACAACTTTCCTTCCTTTTCCATTTTTAAAAATCGGGTCATCATGAAAGTAAACATCATTACGCAGATTAAAAGTATATGTTAACGCATCTTCTGAAACCTGCCAGCTTTTGGCTATGCAAGGGAGGGTTTGCAAGGACGAATCGATCTGTACCAAACCATTAAAAATCTGGTTGGTTATCCAGATCGCATTCTGGTTGCGCGCAAAGGCCGGATCAATAGAGGTTAAACCCTGATCGAGATTGATATTGAAGACTTTTTTATCTTGATGATCAGTATTCTCCTTACATGAAAAGAATAAGCCTACACAAAAAAACCAAAATATATAATTAAATGAGCCTCGCATGCGATCAGGAATGTTATTTTTGCACAAATTAATAAATTTAATGCAGATGTCTTTTTTAAACGATTTATTTATTGGCCTTGATGCTACTAAACAGGAAGAATTACAGGAACGTTTAGATTTAGTAGAGCATAAAATTAAATTTATGGATAAAATGCCTGTAGCCTGTTTAGATACTGGTAATAATCCAACTTATCTTTTATCGGAAGAAATTTCGATGGCAGGGGGGATGGTAGAAACAGATATTCTGAGTGCTGTTTTTATTATTTATTATCAACCCGGTAAAACCCTGACGGATTTAATGAGAGAAGTTCCGGCAGCATTAAATACAGACTGGCAGGCCGTACAGAACAACCGCATCATTTTATTGAATGATGATGTTAATCGCGAAAGAACTGCTGAAAATGCTGTTTCGCTTATTGAGGATATTGCCGAAATGTTACATCCAGGTTCTTTTATCTTTGGCCACGAAGGTGATAAATGGATCAGGTTTGGCGCTTAGGGAGAAGTGAGATTTTAGATTTGAGACGAGTGAAAAAATGAAAATCCCGTTTGCTCATTAAAAATGGCTTCAGCTAAATCTTAATCCGCTGGGTGAGTTTGCAACCTTTAAACCTTCCAACCTTTCAACAAATAAAAAACTTTTCTGACAGCACGACAAACTTTCCAACCTTCAACCTTCTAACTTTTACCTTTCATCCTTTAAATTTCTTTAATCTGATACTCCTCTATTTTACGATAAAGCGTAGTTAGACCGATACCCAGGAGCCTCGAAGTTTCGGTTTTATTCCCTTTGGTATGGATAAGTACTTTTTGGATGTGCTGTTTTTCTATTTGTTGTAGATTATAATCGTTTTCTACCGGTGCAAATTCAAAAAATTCTGGCGGTAAGGCAGTAGCGCTCAAAGTATCACCATCTGACAGGATGACCAAACGTTCAATCACATTTTTAAGTTCGCGGATATTTCCTTTCCAGTTATGATCACTTAATATAGATAAGATTTTATCATCCAGTTTTGGTGTTGATCGGTTTACCTTATCGGCAAATTCTTTCAGGTAGTGCTTTGCCAATGCAGGAATGTCTGCTTTTCGCTGGCGTAGCGGCGGTAAGGTGATGGTAAAAACTGAAAGCCGGTAATAGAGATCGGATCGGAATTTTCCCGATGACGAATCAGCTTTTAAATCTTTATTTGTGGCTGCTAAAATCCGGACGTTTACTTGTTGTGTTTGGGTATCGCCCACTTTGATAAAAGTCTGGCTTTCGAGTACACGTAATAATTTTGCCTGTAAATCGAGGTTCATCTCGCCGATTTCATCCAGTAACAATGTGCCACCGTTCGCTTCTTCTAATAGTCCTTTTTTGTCTTTATTGGCACCCGTAAAAGCCCCCGCTTTGTATCCGAATAATTCGCTTTCCAATAAATCCGGACTAAAACCGCTGCAATTTAAGGCCACAAAAGGTTTTACAGCCCTTGGGCTTTCGTAATGAATAGATTGAGCGAAAACTTCTTTTCCAGTTCCTGTTTCGCCCAGTAACAAAACAGTAGTGTCGGTTGCGCTTACTTTTTTAGCCAGATCGATCGCTTCCATCAAAGGCTTTGATTGACCAATAATGGTTTGGAAACTATGTTTTTTAGCGATTTTGTTTTCCAGGTCGGAAATCCTGCGCTGCAGATTTGATTTATCCATCGCCTTGTACAAAAGCGGAATAATCTTGTCATTATCATCACCTTTTACAAGGTAATCAAATGCTCCGTTTTTAATAGCCAAAACGCCGTCGGCAATGGTACCGTAAGCGGTAAGGTTTATAATTTCGACATAAGATTTTATAGCTTTAATATCCTTAACCAGTGCAACCCCATTAACATCAGGTAGTTTTACATCACTAATGACAATGCTAACATCGTTGCTTTTAAGTAATTTAAGGCCGTCTTTTCCAGTGTTGGCCTGTAAGGTTTTAAAACCCTCTAATTCTATAATCCTGGAAAGTAAACTGCAGATTTTCTTTTCATCATCGATGATGAGCACCATGCCATTCATAGGTAAAATTTATGCTGCAATATTAAGTATAAAAATACCGAAAGATGATGAGGTAGATAAAATTTGAGCAAAAACGTTTTTGTGAGGTTAACTGGTTAATGTTTATCGTTTGGCGGTTTTTGGGTTTTTGCTCGTCTTCCTCGGTCTGTGTCCTCACAGAACGAAAGGATATAGAAATGAGTGGTCTGTGGGGACACAGACCACGGGTTGATATTTTTTCTTCTTCGACTACACTATCATTGACAGCTTCCTATAGAAAGGTCGTCATTGCGAGGAGGAACGACGAAGCAATCTTTCCTGCTAGTGATCTTGCTATAAAGATTGCTTCGTCGGCTGAAAAAGCCTTCTCGCAATGACGATAATCTGAGGAGATTTATCTCTTTAAAATCTCATGTTATTCATATTGATTTTTATACAATAAATTACCCCTCAGACTGACAAGTGGATGGTTCTTTAAATGGCTTTGGTCTTTAAGCTTTGCACTTTGGACTTCGGACTCTCAACTCCGGACTTATTTTGTACCTTTTTCGTTTCCGAGGCATCAAAGTAAAAGCTTTTTGAGCATATTTGGTTTTTGCAAAACAAATTCTATGTTTAAGAGACTAACCGCAATATTCATATTTTGCTTTCTGGCAGTTTTTTGTGTCGCCCAACAAGTACGCCCAGCCAAATCTTCAGAAATTTACAGAGAGATAAAAACATTAAAACATCTTCCGAAAGTTTTATACCTGGCTGCTCACCCCGATGATGAGAATACTGGTCTATTATCCTGGCTGATTAACGACCAAAATGTAGAAACAGCTTATTTGTCGCTTACCAGGGGAGACGGTGGACAAAACCTTTTGGGCACCGAACAAGGTGCGGCATTAGGCCTGATCAGAACGCACGAACTTTTGGAAGCCCGTAGATTAGACGGTGCACAACAATTTTTCACCAGGGCAATTGATTTCGGCTTTTCTAAGAATACCAACGATACTTTTAAACAGTGGGATGCCGATAGCATTACAGCTGATGTGGTTTGGGTGATCAGAAAATTTAGGCCCGATGTGATTATCTGCCGCTTCCCGCCAACCGCTGCTGCGGGTCATGGACAACATGCAGCTTCTGCTGTTGTTGCGGAGAAAGCATTTAAGGCTGCTGCCGATAAAAATATGTTTCCCAATCAGCTTAAATATGTTTCTGTTTGGCAGCCAAAAAGATTGTTGTGGAATACTTTTAGGTTTGGTTCGGTAAATACAACAGCCGAAAATCAATTAAAGGCAACCGTTGGTCAATACGATGCGCAATTGGGAATGGGTTATGGTGAGTTAGCAGGATTAAGCAGGAGCTTGCACAAAAGTCAGGGGGCAGGAACACAATCGGTAGCCGGAGTACGTTCAGATTATTTTACCCATGTTTTGGGCGATCCTGCCAAGAGAACTCTTTTTGATGGCTTAAGCATCAACTGGTCAGATAAAGGTATTGGGGATATTGATGAACTGATTGATATTATCTTATTATCTTTCAATTATAACCAACCCGATAAGAGTCTGCACGGACTGTTGATGCTGAGAAAGAAAATAGCCGAATTGCAGGATGTAGCGTTGAGAAAAGATAAACTGGCTGCTATTGATAATATTATTTTAAGCTGCGTAGGTTTTATGGGCGAAGTGGTAACCAATCAACCTGAAGCGATTGCCGGCAACAGTTATAATTTTCGTTTAAACTTAATTTCAAGATCGGCTACGCCCGTAACTATAGAAAGTGTGAATTGGTTAAACCAAACGGATAATTTAAATAGAAAGCTGGCCAACGACTCGCTGATTACCATTGAACGCAAGATTCAGATTCCTGCAAATGTAGCGCCTACTGAACCTTATTGGTTAGCCAAGCCTGCAAAAGATGCGGCAACTTTCAGTGTGGCAAATGATACATTAATCGGACTTCCGGAAATGCAATCGCCCGTTAATGTACTGTTGTCGCTGAAAATCGAATCGGAAAAATTTGAGATCAGATTGCCTTTATCTTATAAAAAATTAGATCCTGTTAAAGGTGATGTGGTAGAAGCCCTGAGGATTATCCCTGTACTCGATTTAAGTTTTAGTGAGCCTGTTTATTTTGCTAAAGAAAAAGAAGCTTTAAATGTCAGCCTTCGCTTAAAGGCTAATAAGAACATTAATTACGGCAAGATTACTTTCAAAATCGGCAACCAGGTAGTGAAAACCTTTCAGGGAATCAACCTTGCAGAGAACACCATTAATATCATGAATTTCCTTTTGCCAATTGAAGATTTAGCCAGAATTAAAGCCAGCCAGAATAAACTGGAAGCTGTTTTTTCATCAGAAGCGAATGAATATTCAAAAGGACAGGTATTAATTCAATATCCTCATTTGCCAACCCTGCAGTATTTTGTTCCGGCCACAACCTGGTTGATTAAAGGAGACGTAAAGGTGCTGGCCAAAAAAGTGGGGTATATTGAAGGTGCAGGAGATCTGATTCCCGAATTTTTGCGACAGGCCGGTTTACAGGTTGATGTATTGACTGAAGCCGATATCCTAAACACGGCAAAACTGGCCAGCTACGATGCCCTGGTAACGGGAGTAAGGGTAATCAACACCGAAAAAAGAATTAAAAACTGGCAAGTTGCTTTACGCAGTTATGTTGAAAACGGTGGAACCATTGTAATGCAGTACAATACCACACAAGATATGGCACTGCAGGATTTTGGAATCTATCCTTTTAGCATCAGTGGCAAAAGGGTAACCGAAGAAAATGCGGAAGTTAAATTTTTGAAACCTGAACATAAGCTGTTAAACTACCCGAATAAAATTACCGCCGAAGATTTTAAAGGTTGGGTGCAGGAACGGGGTGCTTATTTTCCTGATAAGTGGGATGCCAAATATGAACCGCTTTTCGAAATGCACGATACTGATGAAGAACCGCTTCAGGGATCAACCCTATACGCGAAATTTGGAAAAGGGAATTTTATTTATACACCATTAGCCTTTTTCAGGCAATTGCCTGCCGGAAATGTTGGTGCAACCAGATTGTTCTTTAACTTTTTATCGGCTGGGAAATAGACGATAACTAAAGGCGGAAACAAGGAAAATTAGTTTCTTTTATTTAAATTTGAATATGGACACGATGCGAATTAACATATTAAACCCAAAAGCTACTAAATTATTGAAAGACTTAGCTGCTTTAAAACTTATTGCTATTCAAGATGTTTCCAAAAATGGATTTGCAGAGGTATTGAAAAAACTACGTTCTAAATCTCAAACCATCCCTACATTCGAAGAAATAACAAATGAAGTAGAGTTGGTTAGATCTAAACGTTATGCAAAATCTGAAAAGTAGGATAATTCTCGATACTAATCTTTGGATTAGCTTTCTAATCTCAAAAGATTTTTCCAAACTTGATGAAATAATTTTCTCGAAAAAGAGCATTTTAATCTTTAGCCAAGAACTATTAGAAGAATTTCTTGAAGTTGTTAAGCGGCCAAAGTTTAGGCGTTATTTTGCTCAAACAGACATTGAAGAATTACTTGAAACTATAGATGAATATGGAGAATTCATTGTAGTCAAATCTAAAATTGAAATTTGTCGAGATGCAAAGGACAATTTTTTACTTTCACTTGCAGTTGATGGGAAAGCTGACTTCTTATTAACTGGAGATCAAGATTTATTGATGATAGAAAAGATCGGCAAGACAAATATTAAAACAATTTCATCATTTTTTGAAGATGAGATTAACAAAGTATAACCAATCAAGGACTTTTGAATGTAGTTGTCATTTTGTGATCTAATTTTTCAGAATGTTGTCCTTAAAAATGAAAAATCAATTCAAAAACTGGAATACCTGGTATATTTTACTCGCTTTGGCGCTGGTATTTCAGATTGTATTTTATTATCTGTTTACTAAATTCTGGGCATGAGTAATATCGATTGGGCAGTATTGATATTTACCTTGCTAGTTGTGGTAACATATGGTGTTTTTATTGGTCGCGGGCAAAAAAGCAATGCATCCTATTTAAAGGCCGATAATAAAATGCCCTGGTATATTGTGCTTTTAGGTATTATGGCTACACAGGCCAGTGCCATTACTTTTTTATCAGCGCCCGGGCAGGCTTATACCGATGGGATGCGCTTCGTACAGTATTATTTTGGTTTGCCGTTGGCAATGATTGTTATCTGTATTACTTTCATCCCGATTTTTCAACGATTGAATGTATATACGGCATACGAATACCTAGAGAACCGTTTCGATAAAAAAACAAGGGTTTTAACTTCATTGCTGTTTCTGTTCTCGCGGGGATTATCGACCGGGATTAGTATTTATGCACCAAGTATTATCCTCTCCAGTGTTTTAAACTGGAATATTTATTTAACCAACATCCTTACCGGTGGGATTCTATTGATTTATACTTATGTTGGTGGTGCAAAAGCAATTGCACACACACAGAAACTGCAATTTTTGATCATTTTAGGAACAATGGCCTTTGCCGGATATCTTTTGGTACAGAATATGCCTAACGGAATCGGATTTAAAGATGCGCTTTACCTGGCCGGGAAATCGGGTAAATTAAATGTAATTACCACCGAATTCGATTGGAAGGATAAATACAATATCTGGAGTGGTTTAATTGGGGGCTTTTTCCTTGCCCTTTCTTACTTCGGTACCGATCAGAGCCAGGTGGGAAGATACATTACCGCGAAAGACAATACTAATGCTAAAATGGGATTACTGTTGAACGGATTGGTTAAAATCCCGATGCAGTTCGCTATCCTCTTAATCGGCGCGTTATTGTTTGCTTTCTTCTCGTTAAAACCGGCACCAATTTATTTCAATGAACGCTCCTATCAGTATTTAAAAGAAACGCAGCCCCAAAAGGCGGCCGCTTTCGAAAAAGAACACGATGCTTTAGCGCAGAAATTTAACCAGCAATCAAAAAATATCCTTGTAGAAAAGGAAAAGCAATCACCATCTCTGAATTCTTCGATAGCGAATTTTAAATCGACCCAAAAGCAGGTGAAAGAACTGCACGGCAGGGTAGAGGAGGCTATTAACAAATCGAATTATAATGCAGAGAAAACCGATACCAATTATATCTTTTTATACTTTGTAAAAAATACCCTTCCGGTTGGGATGATCGGTCTGCTTTTCGCGGTTATCTTTTTGGCCAGCTGGGGCTCTATTTCTGCAGCGCTGAATTCCCTGGCTGCCTGTTCCTTAAAAGATGTACACCTCATTTTTGGTAAAAAAGAAGTAGATGACGAAACCGAACTTAAATATAGCCGTTTGCACACTTTGGCCTGGGGTATTTTTTCAATAGCTGTTGCCATGTTTGCAACACAAATGGGCTCGCTAATAGAAGCTGTTAATGTACTGGGTTCGCTTTTTTATGGACCCATTCTGGGTATTTTTTTGGTGGCATTTTATTTTAAAAAGATAAACGGACCTATCGTATTTATTGCGGCCATCTTATCCGAAATTACCGTTGTCGCTGTATATGAATTCGATATTGTTTCATTCCTATGGCTCAATGTAATCGGCGCAGCAGCAGTAATGATGTTTTCGGTAGTTGGCCTCTTGTTTTCCAGCCCAAAGACCGTAGCCGACAGATAAAATAATTTTACTTGAAGCAGATATTTGTTTCCTAAGCGCAAACCTGAAATTTGATACCTTTATTTTAGACAAAATAGATAACGCTAAATATGAACGAAGCTTGGGTTGATAGGTGGAATGACCGATATAGTAACAATGAGTTTGCTTATGGTGAACAACCGAATAACTATTTAAAAGAGCAGTTGACACAGCTCAAGACCGGATCTATACTTTTTCCAGCAGAAGGCGAGGGCCGAAATGCTGTTTTTGCAGCAAAACTCGGTTGGAAGGTTTCGGCTTTTGATATCAGCATTGAAGGAAAAAACAAAGCAATTCAACTCGCAGAAGACAATAATGTTAGCATTGATTACCAGATGGGCGAACTTCAGGAGCTGGACTATAAAGCTGAACAGTTTGATGCCCTTGCCTTGATTTATGCACACTTTCCATCGGCAATTAAATCAACCTACCACAAAACACTGAGCAATTATTTACGCAAGGGTGGTTTGGTTATTTTTGAAGCTTTTAGCAAGAAACACCTTGATTATCTTGCCAAAAATGAAAAAGTTGGTGGACCGAAAGAAATCGATATGCTCTTTTCGATCGAAGAAATAAAATCTGATTTCGAAAATTATGAGATTATCGTACTGGAAGAAAAAGAAATCGAATTGAATGAAGGCTTGTTTCATAACGGACAAGGCTCGGTAATCAGATTTGTTGGAATAAAGAAATAATGCGGCTCGATCTACAACTTAAAAACAGTAAAAGTTACGCTCAATTTTTTTCGGCACCAGGATTATAGTTTTTATCAACCTAAAGCCATAAATTCGTAAAATCAAAAACAACAAAAACAGATAAATACAATACTATGAAAACGATGATTAAATCAATCGCGTTGCTATTTACAGCAATTACTATTTCTGTAAGTGCAATGGCACAAGATGCTCAGCCTAAGCCAAGTCCTGCGGCTACAGTAACAGGGAAAGTTAAAGGTGCCACCATTACCATCAACTACAGCAGTCCGGCAGTAAAAGGACGTAAAATCTGGGGCGGTTTAGAAGCCTTTGATAAAGTATGGCGTGCAGGTGCAAACGAGGCTACTACTTTCGAAACCGATAAAGACATTTTAGTTGAAGGCAAAGCTTTGGCAGCTGGAAAATACAGCTTCTTTTTAATCCCTAAAGAAAGCGGAACCTGGACAGCTATCTTTAACAAAGAGCCAAAACAGTGGGGCGCTTACAAATACGAAGAAGCTAAAGATGCCTTACGTGTTGATGTTAAAACGAAAGCATTAAAAGCTACACAAGAACGTTTGGTTTACAAAATAACCAAAAGCGGCTTCGCTTTAGAATGGGATAAAATCTCAGTTCCGGTTAACATTAAATAACTAAGATAAAATTATTTAAAAGCCGTCCCGGTTCATATCGTTGACGGCTTTTTTATGCATATTTTTTTTTGGAAAATGACTGTGTAGTAATTCTTGGCGGCTTGTACTCTCACTCTTACCTTTATATTTTATAATATAATAATCAGAGAAGGGAGGCAAGTTGAGGTCCCGCTAGACACGAAATGTCAAAGATGTCGATGTAAAAGGATTATCTTCCCTTTTTTACTTCTTAAAGTCTGAACAGTACTTATTGACCATTGATTGTATTTGGATCAGCTATTCCTGTGAGCAAAGACTAAGAGCGCGTTTACTGATTATCTAATTTAACTATGAGTAACTTAAAGTATTCAATTGGTATTGATGTATCTAAAAATGATTTTCATTGCTGCCTATCTGTATTGATACAGAATAGTCGATTAAGATAAAATCGAGCCACAAATTTACAAATTTAAACTTGGGCTTCGAATCTTTTGTAGACTGGTTAAATCGCAATAGAAAGGAGCATTTACCAATTAGCATGGTAATTGAAGCAACGGGTGTCTATCATGGGACAATTTGTTTGCTGCTTATACTATATATATGTATCGGATGCTTCCGAAGTTTTAATGGGCTAGGCGCAGAGGGAATTTCTGAAGTCTATTCGTGCTGCCCTTAATATTCTTATACTATATATAGCGTAGTCGTTTTTTTTTTGAAAAGCAGGTTCTGTGCTATTATATAGGTTTGTTCCCGCTTTTCATTACAAGTCCTCGCTACGCTGTGGGCTTTTCATTCCAATCGGGTTTAGCTGGCAGGGACTTCCGGGGTTTTAAACGGCAGGGCGCAGGAAAACCCCGGAAGTCTGAAAGGGGAGGTCACCCGAAACACCTTTTCGCTCAAAAAATTTACCCATGGTAACATTTTTTCTTGTTGAGAACCATGTGTTTACGTTAAACCTCATATCATTCTATAAAAAAGCTTTGCAGGGGCGATAAAATTTCCTACTTTTGCATCCCGCTTCGGAGGAAGGGTTTTAATGAAAAGATGGCAGGGTGATAAGGAGAACGGATTTATTTTAAAATAGATCTTGCGAGTGAGGAAAAGATTGTTACCTTTGCAGCCCGGTTCGGAAGAACGGAAAGCTAAATCAAATTAGCGTATTGAAATAAGGGAAGGGGAAGAAAAAGAAGATCAGAAAATAAAATTTATTTTATTTGTGATTTCCAAAAAGATCCTTACCTTTGCACTCCCAACGATAAGTAAAGGGAAAATAATCGGAACGGCGGATGTCGGGAAGATAGAAAAAAAAGATTGAAACGGGATGAAACACAGGCTGGACGAACAAGACCGGCTGAAACTGAAACCGACGATATATAAAGACCAACCGTGAGGTTAACGGTCACAAAGTTCTTAAAAGAGATGTCAATGTAGCGTAGCGAGGTAATGGAGTACTGATCAAAGTACATGATTACGTAGCTTTATTTTAAAGGTGGTGTCTAACAGACAACATAACAAAAAAGAAGACTATTTTTAACAATAGTTAAAACTGGTCAGCATCTTACAACACATTTTACAATGGAGAGTTTGATCCTGGCTCAGGATGAACGCTAGCGGCAGGCCTAATACATGCAAGTCGAACGAGATTATCCAGCTTGCTGGATATGAAAGTGGCGCACGGGTGCGTAACGCGTATGCAACCTACCTTAATCAGGGGGATAGCCCGGAGAAATCCGGATTAATACCGCATAAAATCACAGCACAGCATTGTGTAATGATCAAACATTTATGGGATTGAGATGGGCATGCGTGTCATTAGCTAGTTGGCGGGGTAACGGCCCACCAAGGCGACGATGACTAGGGGATCTGAGAGGATGACCCCCCACACTGGTACTGAGACACGGACCAGACTCCTACGGGAGGCAGCAGTAAGGAATATTGGTCAATGGAGGCAACTCTGAACCAGCCATGCCGCGTGCAGGAAGACTGCCCTATGGGTTGTAAACTGCTTTTATCCGGGAATAAACCTTTCTACGTGTAGAGAGCTGAATGTACCGGAAGAATAAGGATCGGCTAACTCCGTGCCAGCAGCCGCGGTAATACGGAGGATCCAAGCGTTATCCGGATTTATTGGGTTTAAAGGGTGCGTAGGCGGCCTGTTAAGTCAGGGGTGAAAGACGGTAGCTCAACTATCGCAGTGCCCTTGATACTGATGGGCTTGAATGGACTAGAGGTAGGCGGAATGAGACAAGTAGCGGTGAAATGCATAGATATGTCTCAGAACACCGATTGCGAAGGCAGCTTACTATGGTTTAATTGACGCTGAGGCACGAAAGCGTGGGGATCAAACAGGATTAGATACCCTGGTAGTCCACGCCCTAAACGATGAACACTCGCTGTTGGCGATACACAGTCAGCGGCTAAGCGAAAGCGTTAAGTGTTCCACCTGGGGAGTACGGTCGCAAGATTGAAACTCAAAGGAATTGACGGGGGCCCGCACAAGCGGAGGAGCATGTGGTTTAATTCGATGATACGCGAGGAACCTTACCCGGGCTTGAAAGTTAGTGAATTATCCAGAGATGGATAAGTGAGCAATCACACGAAACTAGGTGCTGCATGGCTGTCGTCAGCTCGTGCCGTGAGGTGTTGGGTTAAGTCCCGCAACGAGCGCAACCCCTATGTTTAGTTGCCAGCACGTTAAGGTGGGGACTCTAAACAGACTGCCTGTGCAAACAGAGAGGAAGGAGGGGACGACGTCAAGTCATCATGGCCCTTACGTCCGGGGCTACACACGTGCTACAATGGATGGTACAGAGGGCAGCTACATAGCAATATGATGCGAATCTCACAAAGCCATTCACAGTTCGGATTGGGGTCTGCAACTCGACCCCATGAAGTTGGATTCGCTAGTAATCGCGTATCAGCAATGACGCGGTGAATACGTTCCCGGGCCTTGTACACACCGCCCGTCAAGCCATGGAAGTTGGGGGTACCTAAAGTATGTAACCGCAAGGAGCGTCCTAGGGTAAAACCGATAACTGGGGCTAAGTCGTAACAAGGTAGCCGTACCGGAAGGTGCGGCTGGAATACCTCCTTTCTGGAGTAGCACCGCCTACTCGCCACGCAACATGATATTTCTAATTAAGGTAGAGGGTAATAAGGCTGAAGGTAAAAGGTATAGGGTTTAAGGCCTTACATTAATTAACCTGATACTTGATACTAAATACTTTATAAAAAAAAGAGAAAAAAAGAAACACCCAGAAGAAACGGTGTGCAATAGCAATAGAGCGAAAGCATAACGGATATGAAGATGGGGAAAGCCAAAGGAAAAGCAGTAGCGGTAAGATACTATATACTGCATACTATAAGCCGACCTTAAATCAACAGTCCCGTAGCTCAGCCTGGTTAGAGCACTACACTGATAATGTAGGGGTCTCCAGTTCAAATCTGGACGGGACTACACGTTTTAAGTTTACGATTGGCAGTTTACAGTGGACAGTTTAAACTGAAAACTAACAACTGTTAACTGGTAACTAAAATCTGGGGGATTAGCTCAGCTGGCTAGAGCGCCTGCCTTGCACGCAGGAGGTCAACGGTTCGACTCCGTTATTCTCCACCATTAAAGGTTGAGGGTTAAAAGGTAGAAGGTGTAGGGTAAGACCTATAGCTGAACCACACCACAACAGAAATAACACCTTATTATCGGGATAGATAATATACATTGACATAAAGATTAAGAAAGAAGAAATAGCCGAAGGGGCAAGACAGGAAACTGTTGAATGGTTCGACTCCATGATTTTTACTAATAAGGCTGAACCGAGGCTTAGTTAGGGGACAATGAAACCCTCTACCTTTATACCCTCCACCTTCAACCTTAATAAAGTTCTTTGACATATTGGAAGAAGTTAAAAAAGAAGAGCAAACAACAATAGGCGACTGTTGTGTTTGTGCTCACCAACCCGACGGGCAACTGGAAGGAAGGTATGAGACATCATAACAAGAGCAAAAAAAGCATACTGTACGGCGCAAAAGGCGTACAAGTAGAAGAAAGTAATAAAGAGTACACGGGGGATGCCTTGGCTCTCAGAGGCGATGAAGGACGTGATAAGCTGCGATAAGCTTCGGGTATTTGCAAATAGGAATTAATCCGAAGATTTCCGAATGGGGCAACCCGGCTAGTTGAAGACTAGTCACATATAATGAGCAAACCTGCCGAACTGAAACATCTAAGTAAGCAGAGGAAGAGAAAATAATAATGATTTCCTAAGTAGTGGCGAGCGAACGGGAAAGAGCCCAAACCTACTTTGTTACGGCAAAGTGGGGGTTGTAGGACTACAATGTGGCATTAGCAAACAGAAGTGGAATGGGATGGGAAGCCCAGCGATACACGGTGATAGCCCGGTACACGTATAGAATGCTAGCCTAGTAGTATCCTGAGTACCGCGAGGTCGGAGACGCCTTGTGGGAATCTGCCGGCACCATCCGGTAAGGCTAAATACTCCTGAGAGACCGATAGTGAACCAGTACCGTGAGGGAAAGGTGAAAAGAACCCCGAACAGGGGAGTGAAATAGAACCTGAAACCGTGTACTTACAAGCGGTCGGAGCGTACAAGTTGCGTGACGGCGTGCCTTTTGCATAATGAGCCTACGAGTTACTCCTCTCTGGCAAGGTTAAGTGTCTAAGGCACGGATCCGAAGCGAAAGCGAGTCTGAATAGGGCGTATAGTCAGAGGGGGTAGACGCGAAACCTTGTGATCTACCCATGGACAGGTTGAAGGTGCGGTAACACGTACTGGAGGACCGAACCGATAAACGTTGAAAAGTTTCCGGATGATCTGTGGGTAGGGGTGAAAGGCTAATCAAACTGGGAAATAGCTCGTACTCCCCGAAATGTTTTTAGGAACAGCGTGGATATTAAGTTTAATAGAGGTAGAGCTACTGATTGGGTGCGGGGGAGTCAAATCCTACCAAATCCAGACAAACTCCGAATGCTATTAAATATGATCTGCAGTGAGGCGCGGGGTGCTAAGGTCACGCGCCGAGAGGGAAAGAACCCAGACCATCAGCTAAGGTCCCCAAGTTACAGTTAAGTTGAACTAACGAGGTCCGATTGCACAGACAGCTAGGATGTTGGCTTGGAAGCAGCCATTCATTTAAAGAGTGCGTAACAGCTCACTAGTCGAGCGATCGGGCATGGATAATAAACGGGCATTAAATTGTACACCGAAGCTATGGGATTGAAATATATCGGTAGGGGAGCATTCTAGCGGCAGCGAAGGTATCTGGTAATGGGTGCTGGAGCTTCTAGAAAAGCAAATGTAGGCATAAGTAACGATAAGGCGGGAGAGAAACCCGCCCACCGAAAGGATAAGGTTTCCTGATCAACGCTAATCGGATCAGGGTTAGTCGGGACCTAAGGAGAACCCGAAGGGGAAATTCGATGGACAACTGGTTAATATTCCAGTACTTTTTATAACTGCGATGTGGGGACGGAGTAGTGACACTGCCGCGATCTGACGGAATAGATCGTTAAAGGCTGTAGGTATTAGAACGGTAGGCAAATCCGCCGATCTAGCTGAACGCTGATAGTACCACGAGGCTTCGGCTGAGTGGATAGCGCAGGTAATCAGACTTCCAAGAAAAACCGCTAAGCTTCAGGTTATAAAAACCCGTACCGCAAACCGACACAGGTATCCGGGAAGAGGATTCTAAGGTGCTCGAGTGAATCATGGCTAAGGAACTCGGCAAAATGGCCCTGTAACTTCGGGAGAAGGGGCGCTGGCAGCAATGTCAGCCGCAGTGAAAAGGCCCAGGCGACTGTTTAACAAAAACACATGGCTTTGCAAAATCGAAAGATGAGGTATAAGGCCTGACACCTGCCCGGTGCTGGAAGGTTAAGAGGGGATGTCATCCGCAAGGAGAAGCATTGAATCGAAGCCCCAGTAAACGGCGGCCGTAACTATAACGGTCCTAAGGTAGCGAAATTCCTTGTCGGGTAAGTTCCGACCTGCACGAATGGTGTAACGATCTGGGCGCTGTCTCAGCCATGAGCTCGGTGAAATTGTGGTCCCGGTGAAGACGCCGGGTACCCGCAACGGGACGGAAAGACCCCATGCACCTTCACTACAATTTAACATTGACATTGGATACAGGATGTGTAGGATAGGTGGGAGGCTTTGAAGCGGCGTCGCTAGGCGTCGTGGAGCCAACGTTGAAATACCACCCTTTCTGTATTCGGTGTCTAATCCGATCTTATCGGAGACATTGTTTGATGGGTAGTTTGACTGGGGTGGTCGCCTCCAAAAAGGTAACGGAGGCTTTCAAAGGTAAGCTCAGTACGCTTGGTAACCGTACGCGGAGTGCAATAGCATAAGCTTGCTTGACTGTGAGACAGACAAGTCGATCAGGGTCGAAAGACGGATATAGTGATCCGGTGGTTCTGCATGGAAGGGCCATCGCTCAAAGGATAAAAGGTACGCTGGGGATAACAGGCTGATCTCCCCCAAGAGCTCATATCGACGGGGAGGTTTGGCACCTCGATGTCGGCTCGTCACATCCTGGGGCTGGAGAAGGTCCCAAGGGTTCGGCTGTTCGCCGATTAAAGTGGCACGCGAGCTGGGTTCAGAACGTCGCGAGACAGTTCGGTCCCTATCTGTTGTGGGCGTAGGAATTTTGAGTGGGGCTGACCTTAGTACGAGAGGACCGGGTTGGACTAGCCTCTAGTGAATCTGTTGTTCCGCCAGGGGCATTGCAGAGTAGCTACGCTGGGAATAGATAAGCGCTGAAAGCATCTAAGTGCGAAACTAGCCACGAGATGAGAATTCCATATAGGACCGTAGAAGACTACTACGTTGATAGGCTACAGATGTAAAGCTGGCGACAGCACAGTCGAGTAGTACTAATCATCCGAAGCTTTCAAAGCAAACAGACTGTTGTTTGTTCTTCATAATAACTTCTTTCAATACTGTTTAAGGTTTAAGGCGAAAAGGCTTAAGGCGTAGGGTTTACCCTCCACCTTTATACCCTCTACCTTCTACCTCAATAAAATATTTAGGTGCCTATATCGGTGGTGTCCACCTCTTCCCATTCCGAACAGAGAAGTTAAGCCCACCAGAGCCGATGGTACTGCGGTAACACGTGGGAGAGTAGGTCGGTGCCAAATCTTAAAAGAAACCCTTTAGCAGTAATGCTCAAGGGTTTTCTTGGTTTATAAGCATTTCCTTCCAGCCGTTCGCTATTTTTTTCCACCATTAATGAGTGAAGAAAAGTTAAGGGACTGTTCCATTATAATCTTCTTAATGCCCTTAACTTCTAAATGGTAAATAAACCTGAATCAGTTTCTGATCATTAAGGGAAAGTAAAGAGCGTTAAGAGTTGTTCCCGCAGATAGCGCTGATCTCCACAGAGTATATCCCATCAACCGTTTTATATCTTCCATCCCAGGTTAAATAGCCCTAATGGCAGCGTAAATCCCTTTTGGTTGAGATCAATCGTTTTATTTAGGGATTTCCCAAAAGGATTGCAGCGAACAGCAGGACGGAACCCAGCCTATATTTACTACTATTGCGCTCCGAAATCTCAAAATAAATGGCTCTGGTTTTAGGTCTTGTTTGCATCCCTATAACTCCAAATGGTTATTTCTACCATTGAGGAGTTAAGATAATTAAGGTTTTGAATGAGTTATTTCTTAATGTCCTTAATCCCTTAATGATAAAAGGAATTGTAATAGCGGTTATTTACCATTAAGGAGTTAAGAAAGTTAAGCGGTAGTATGCCGAAGCTTGCCACATAGCCCTGATTGATGGAAGTGGGCACGAAGCCAATTCTTCATTGGCGGAGTAAAACGGACAGCAGGACGGAACCCAGCCTATATTTACTACTATTGCGCTCCAAGTCATCAGATATTTAATAATCTGTATTGCGCTTCGCACCATAAGTTAAACTATGCTTTAACCATTTAAAAGGTATGTTCTTTCGCGAATATATTCCCAATGACTGTGTACATTGATATTTAACTGGCTTATCTATAAAATACTGTTTAGCCTATATAGCTTAAAGATTTGAATATGATTATCCGAATCTGAAAAGGATTTGATATTTTGCGGCATAATTGATTTAGATATGGCTTCAGGTTTTTTTGCAATTTTGGATGATATAGGTGCTTTAATGGACGATGTAGCGGTAACAGCTAAGGTAGCAGCCAAGAAGACTGCGGGGATTTTGGGCGATGATTTAGCAGTAAACGCAGAAAAATCAACTGGTTTTCTTTCCTCTAGAGAATTGCCCGTATTATGGGCAATTACAAAGGGATCATTTGTGAATAAGCTTATTATTGTCCCCATTGCATTATTGCTCAATTTCTTTTTCCCGATAGCGATCAAAGTGATTTTGGTGCTAGGCGGGCTGTATTTGGCATACGAGGGAGTAGAAAAGGTTGTTGAATATTTCTTTCATCGATCAAAGCCCTCGCATGTGGAAGCAAAAGAGGTTATCCAAGAAGGTGAGGCAGCAGAAAAAGCAAAGATCAAATCTGCAATTATTACCGATTTTATTCTATCAATAGAAATTGTAATTATTGCCTTGGGAAGCGTGCTCGAAGAAAAGCTACTTATACAAATTCTGACTGTATCAGCTGTAGCTTTGTTAGCTACCGTTGGTGTTTATGGTATCGTAGCCCTAATTGTAAGGATGGATGATGCCGGATATCGCTTAATGAAGGCCTCGGATGAAAAAGGTATATTTTCATTCATCGGAAACCTACTGGTTCGTTCTTTACCGGTTATCATAAAAATATTAAGTGTTGTAGGCACGGTAGCATTGATCTTGGTTTCAGGGGGGATTTTTGCTCATAATATTGGTTTTCTACATCATATTCTTCATACTTTGCCTTCGATTCTTAGGGAATTTGCTTTTGGATTAGCAGCTGGACTTGCCTCAGTGCTTGTTGTTACTGTGGGTAAAAAGCTTTTAGCCATTGTCAGAGCATAAGGAAAGTGGTAGTTATTCCATTTTTAAGGTTAATTTGTTTATTATTTTTTAGCAAAGCAGGTTCTTGCTACTATATAGGTTTGTTCCCGCTATCCGCTTTATCCCGATGAAAAATCGGGTTTAAAAACACGGGGTTTCGCACCTTGCAACCCCAAAAATGAAATATAGTTTTAGCCACCTGGCCCCAGTTGAAGTGTTACCCTGCAGCAACGAGGCATGAGGCAGCGAAGCGTAAAAACGGAAAACGGGAAGAAACTTGTTGTGGTGTACAGGCTTTTGCGCTCCGAATAAAAAATCGTGTTTATTAAATCGTTTTTTGCCTCCTTTTTGTAAAGCACCTAAACATAAAATCGTGAATTCGGCCGTTCCCATTAAAATTTCTGATACGGAAACCGGATTTCGAATCTGGAAAAATAATTTTAAAAAATTAACAAAAAACGGCAAACTTATTCCACGTAATTCTGTTGTTCAATTATAAATTTCAAGATCATGGCACCTTTAAAATTAAGCGAAGAACAGCATGCTACATTAAGCAATAGAAGCACATTAGAACAAATTAACGAACAACCTTTAGAACTTCATCCGGAAGCCTATAAAGTGAAAGGCCCATCTCCGGATAAGATGAAGACGGTATCATCCTCATTAAGGAATTATGCCCATGGTTTGTACGGGTTGTTGTAAAAAACGCCTCCAATAAAATCTCATCATACCAGATTATATAAAGCAGCCAAGATTTAAAAACCTGGCTGCTTTTTTATTGCAATAAACCGTAGACCCATATTACATATTATTGTTCCCAGACACTTTTATGTCACTGAATGTAATCAAAGACCTCCTGTTGCAAAACAGATGCTGAAACAAGTTCAGCAAGACATAACGTGGGATCAGGCATTGTTAATTCCAATAGACTATCGTCATCCTGAACTTGTTTCAGGATCTTGATCAAAGATGTGAAGGCAAGTTCATTCTCTCTTTTTAATTCCAAATACCTACCTTACCCTTATGAAACAAAGTGCCGGAATACTGCTCTTCAGAAGAAAAGATCAGCAAGTAGAATTTTTTCTGGTTCACCCCGGTGGGCCGTTCTTTACTAAAAAAGATCTTGGCTTTTGGACAGTGCCCAAAGGGGAATTAAATGAAGGTGAAGAAGCTTTAACGGCTGCTATCCGCGAATTTAAAGAAGAAACAGGTCACAGCTTAACCGGCAATTTCATTGAATTAACTCCTATTATACAAAAGGGAGGTAAAAAAGTACTGTGCTGGGCTATAGAAGGAGAACTTGATCCCTCTACCATTGTTAGTAATACCTTCGAAATAGAATGGCCGCCCCGATCGGGTAAAAAGCAAAGTTTTGCCGAAATAGATAAAGCCAAGTGGTTTGCCTACAGTGATGCCATTAAATATATCAACGAAAAGCAGGTTGCCTTACTCGATGAATTAAATGCCAAACTAAGCCGTTAATTCGAAATGTGAGATTTCTTTTTCGGCTCCGTTAATAATCATCGAAACCTGGTGGTTACCCAAATGAAATTTACGTGTGGTAATCAGCACGAATTTTTGTTTGCGGATTATGTTTATCGTTGCACCTGGAGGATAAATCCGCTCCGAAATCTTGTACACTTTTTTGGCATTCTGCCCATTTTGCTTTTTATAGTAAACGGCATATTCCAACCTCACTTTTTGTTCATAAGGATTTTCATTAAGGATAGAAAACGAGAACTCCAGACTTTCGCCGATTTTGACTTGCGGCGTTAAGATTTTGAAATCTTTTAATAAAATTCCCGCGTCATCTAAGCCATAATGTTTAAGGATATCGGCATGACCTTGTTTAAGTAATGTACGGCTACCATGTTTAATAATGGCATCTGTTTCGGCACCCAAACCCGACCAGTTCTTAGCAATATTTAAAACAACCTGGGGATGATCTTTGGCAATATCATTTAAGCTATTGGCAACGCTCCGCCTTACATATTCTGATGGGTCTGTTTTAAGGTTCTCCAGTATTGGTAAAATGGATGTAGGGTCTTTTTTCAGAAATGGAATGCCCATGGCCCAGGGTAATCGCGGACGGCTGCCTTCACTGGAGAGCCTTCTCACTTTATGGCTTTCGTGCAGCGACCATTTTTGCATTTTTAAAATCATCTCATTTTCGTATTTTAAAATGAAAGGTCGAACAGCAAATTCACAGCTTACAAACTGCGTAACAAATTCGAGTGCTTCAACTGAGCCTTCGAAATCATCAATGCCATAGGTTTCGATATAATCAGGTAAAAACATATAGGCCAGGCCATCTTCTCCAATACCATGAATCCTTAATTGTGCGATTGTTTTTTTGATGAGCGCGATTGTTTGAGCATAATCTTCAGGTAAAAAATCGTGTAATACCTTCGAGGTATGTTTCATCCGCTCTTTCAATTCTTTTGATTCAAATTCGGATGTGAAAATTTTTTTGATAAATTTTCCTTTGTCGAAACCTGGTATGGTAACCGTCAACGCATTGGTTAATCTATCGTAAAAAGCAGGTGAATATAAATCTTTAAGTGGACTGGCCATATCGCTTGGTAATTATGGAGTAATATACCACTAATTTACTAAAAATATTAGTATGTTAAAGCTGTTAATTTAATAAATAGTTCATTGTATCATTTTTACCTTTGTTTATAATTTTAGCTTTTTCTTTGGCACATTTGTTTAATCATAAAAAGGACGAAATGAATCATACAAAAATAGGTTGGATCGGCTTAGGGAACATGGGTATCCCGATGGCAGAGCAATTGATAAAAGCAAATTATACGGTTAGGGTTTACAACAGGAGCAAGGGTAAGGAAGCTTCGTTGAAAGAGATGGGTGCATCAATCGCCGAAACGCCTAAAGAACTGATTGCTGTTACTGATGTCGTAATCGTTATGGTTTCTGATGATGCCGCAATAAAACAAATTTTTGATGGAGAAGAAGGCCTTTTTAGTGTAGAAACTTCGGATAAGATTATCGTTAATATGAGTACGGTTTCTCCTTCAATTTCAAAAGAAATGGCAGCGCAGTGTAAAGCAAAAGGAAATCTTTATTTAGACGCACCGGTTTCAGGAAGTGTAAAGCAGGCAGAAACAGGTCAGTTGGTTATCATGGTGGGTGGTGAAGAAGATGCATTTAATCAGGTTAAACCGATTCTCGAAAAAATGGGCAAACTTGCCAAACTTGTTGGTGGCAATGGTGCAGGTAACAGTGCAAAACTGGCCATTAATTCGCTTTTGGCCTTATATGCACAGGGCTTGGCCGAAACCGTTTTGTTTGCTAATCAGCAGGGAATTAAAACGGAAGACCTATTGGAACTCATCAATAATGCTGCTATCGGCAACGTTTTTACCAAAATTAAAGGTGATGCTATAATTGCTGATCATTACAAAGCTGTTTTCGCGCTTAAACATATTGTAAAAGATCTGAACCTGGCGAAAGCGGAGGGGATTTCATCGCCCCTGGCTAAAACTGTACTGAATACTTTCGCAGATGCCGCTGCAAAATATGGAGAAGAAGATATCATTGCAGTGATTAAACAGGTTAAGGCATAAAAAATGAGGTAACCATCGAAGGATAGATAACTGAAAATACCATTTAAACAAGGCAGTTTCAGCTGTTCTTATAAATTATAATGGTTTTAATTGGGTTTTGCTGTTGAATATGAGGGAATATATTCAACAGCAATTGATAATTCGCTTAATCGAGATACTGTGCTTTTAACTTTTTATTTTGAAAATGAGTAACCATGTCTTCGTTGTATGCACTATTGATCTGTAAGGTTTGCTCACCTGTTAAACTTAAATCAATATCGAAATAAGACAACAACAGATCGGTAGACATCCGGTCATATAGTCCTGGGTAAATACGTTTAAATAACGATATCCTGTTTTCTATAGTCTGCAATCTATACAAGATGTTTCTGTTGTTCACATCAGATACGGCAGTCTGAAGAAGGCAACTGTTAAATAGCGAATCAAGAGCGGGATACCACGCGCAGCCTTCGGCCAATTCAGTTTGGTCTATGAAGAAAACGATGGTATCTTCTATTGCAAGAAGATTGAAGTTGTGGTCTGTTTGTTTAAAATTATCACAAATGTATACACTGCCTTTCATGCCCAGCCATATATTGGCCTGCCCGGCTTCTACATTCGCTATGTAGCCATTAACCAGTCCATCTGCAACGATTATTAGGCTGCCAACAGCGGCTGAACTATTTGGCTTAAAAAGCGTTTTCCCCTTACTAATGCTGAAAAAAGCAGTGTGCCTGTATATAAAACGGATGGCTGCTCTATCTTTCTTCCGATCTAGTAGTGGAAGAAAGATCTTTAAAAAATATTTGATGTAGCCTACATCCATGGCAATTTAATTAAGTTGTGTGGTAGCATATTGATTTGTTTTTATTGATAAATCGCATTTATAAACCGATCATGCCAAAAACTCAGATTCATGCCCAAATTAAGGGTATGAATCTTATCAGGTTTCAATGGCACTGCACAGTGCTGCTGGGAGGATAATTAGTTAGAAACTCATCAGTCCCCCTAAGCATTAGCTTTGGAACATTTTCACACCACTCTAAATCGATTTAGGATTTTCGTGTGAGACGATCGCTTTCTGGTATAAATGCTAACCTCCCTTAAGATCAGCTACAACTAAATTCTATATTTAAAATTAATTTTCCTCTGATTTTGATCAACGCTTATCTTGATCTTTCTCATTAATAAGGCTGGGGAATGATAATGGTGGGTCGATAGATTTTCAGATGGATATGCAGTATAGATTTATGCTAGTTTTTCATCATTTTTAATGAATTCATATCCAGTACAATGATGTTATTGCCATCTTTTTCAATCAATCCTTCTCTTGTAAAATCGCTTAGTACCCTGCTCAATGTTTCAGTTGCAATGCCTACTAAACATGCCAGATCATGCCTGGGAAGTATAAATCTGTCATTCTCTGCAGATTCATGGTTCAATTTGGTTAGTTCGATAATCGCTTTTGCTATTCTCTTTCGTACAGAGTAATAGGCAATATCCAGCAGCTTTTCATCACGGTTATTTAATGTATGAGCAAGATTTTTAGCGAAAATACTGAACAGATCTGGGTAGTCTGAAATTAAATTCTGGACATCGGCATAAGGGATTGTAAGTATTTCGGTGTTATTAATGGCTTCTGCAATTTCCCTGTTTTCATTACCCAATAATGTTCCCTGAATTCCGAAATACTCATGAGGGCCATAAATACCAGTGATAAGTACATGACCAGCAGCGTCAGATATATAAGTTTTTATCTTTCCTGATATAATGTAATGTAGGCCGAGCGACCGTCTTTCGCCTTTGTTGTAGAGAACCTGACTTTTCTTAAAAGATCTTGGTAAATAGCCTTCAAACCTCGATCTTAACCAGGAAAGTTCATCACTGGTGTTGTGGATATTCCTTAACTGAATGTGTTGTTTTAAAAATAATTCGTGTTGAAGTCTTTTTTTTCTGAGTTTTACTTCTACATGATTAAGCAGTTCGCCATCATCAAAAGGGGGCATAAGGTAACCGTCTGCACCCAATTCCATCACTCTGCGGGCAAGATCATAATCCTGATTGGCCAAGAGCATAATAACACTAATGCCTGCGGTTTCCATAAATTTATTAACCACACGCAATACCCCAAATCCGTCTATTTCGGCTACGTTTATCCCTGAAATGATGATATCTACCGGACTTGTTCTAATGATTTCAATCGCCTGCTTACCACTATTTGTTGATTTTACATTGTATTTGCCAATTGTAAGTAGCTCAGTGATTTTTATCCTTAAATCAAAATCCTCAAGTATAATCAAGATTTTAGATCCCTCCATTTAAATTTTTATGTTTGATCCTGAAGGCAATAGTCTCCTTTGGATTGGTAAAAAGGTGTTACACCTGATTTCCGGACCTTGTTGTTGCATTATTAAAGCTTTTCAGCAGACTAAACTTAAGACTTCTGGAAAAAGAAGATAGACAATTGGAAATAGTAGTAGTGTTGCAGCAAAACTTCGGACGCAATGCGTCGAAATTAAACCCGCCATTTATCGAATAAAATTGAATGAAATTTGTGAATGCTGATGTATCCTCATATAATGAAGTGAAAGTCTTCATTTATTGCCTTGTAAGGAGAGCGGGCTCCATGTAGTTGTTTGCTGAAGGATATCTGGGCAGAAAAATTATCTTGACGGAAATAAAGACAATACTGCTGGCCTTGTTAAAAAAATGGTATAATCTTTTAACAAGCGTTTTTAAAAAAGGCATTTCTTAAAGGTTTGCATAGGGATTAATAGACAATATCAAATAAAAATCGTCATTCAAATGAATAAATGGATTGATAATTATCAAATATACCTTTGATTGTTGTCAATATGGCAAAAAAATAAATAAAAGGTTGACTCTGTGGTTCGGAGCTAGCTTAAAAAGCCATTTTTTGTTTGTTTTAGGAAGAATGATGCTCCTTGTTGCATAGGTGAGTAATAAAGCCCGAAAGAGGTAGTGCTGCCCATAAACAACGGCGTTATCTGCCAAAATTGGAGTTTATTTTATATGGATTTGGTATTTATAAATGTAATCTTTAAATAAGAATAGGCAACATGGGGGGATAGATTTTGTTCCCAAATTTGCTTACGTGTCATTTTATTTTCATTGACAGAAATTAATATGACTGATAGTTGTTATCAAAGTAGCGCTAATTTCATTGCTATTCTGGTTTTTAGGCGGGGTTAGATAAATAAAATTGGTTAGTTTTTAATTTGCATTTACATATCTGTCAGAGTTTTTTAAGTATTTAATTTTTTATTTAATATTATTTTTTGCTTAAAATCAATGTTTTAATTGCTTTTTTGTAAAAATTTTATACATAATATTTGCATCGTACGAAAAACATCGTACCTTTAAAATATGAAAAGTAATCGAATTGAAAATAATCTGCCTGAACCTACTAAAGCTGAATTAGAAATTCTTCAGGTATTATGGGAGTTCGGTCCATCTACAGTTCGGTTTGTAAACGAAAAATTGAACGAACAGCGCGAGGTGAATTATACCTCAACTTTAAAGCAGATGCAGATCTTAACCGAGAAAGGGATATTAAAACGTGATGAAAGCCAAATGAAGCACATTTATATTCCTGTTGAAGCTGAAGAGAAAACCAAAGTCCAGTTGTTAAACCGTTTTGTAAATACCTTATATAAAGGATCTGCTTCACAGTTAATGATGCAGCTTCTGGGTAATGAGAAAACCTCAAAACAGGAGATAGAAGAGATAAAGCGGCTATTGGATAGCATGGAATAATAATAACAGCAGATTCTAAAGAACCACAATTATGGAATTTAAGTTAATTAACCTTTTACCCGAAAATTGGCTTCATGCCCTCGGTGCTACTTTATTCCACTCGCTGTGGCTTGGGGTAATATTGGCCTTGCTTGCCGGTTTGGTTATGTTTACCACCCGAAAAGCAAGTGCTGCAACGCGCTATAACTTACTCACTGTTTGTTTAGCATTGTTTGTTGTCGCCATATTCTTCACCTTTTACAAAGAACTGCAAAAGCCTATAGGTTCTATAGCCGGTGAGGTGGTGATTAATCTCCATGGTGGGGCCGCCGATCAGCCTGTAATTTCAAATGTTCAGCATGATATGTATTCAGGGCTGAACAAAATTCTTTATTTATGGAATGCATATGCTTATCAGATTGTGCTGATCTGGTTTTTAATTATATGTGGAAAAAGCATTCAGTTGATGGTAGGTTTAAATGGTGTATATCATTTACGTAAACATAAAACCTATGCTGCAGGTAAAAAATGGGATGAAAAGTTAGCTATGCTGGCCGGAAAATTGGGTTTAAGTCAACCGGTTAAAATCATGCAATCGGGCATTGCGCAGGCGCCAATGGTTATAGGCCATTTTAAACCCTTAATTCTGATTCCATTAGGCTTGTTAACCGGCCTGTCAAATGCTGAGGTTGAGGCAATTCTTTCTCACGAACTGGCCCACATTAAGCGTAAAGATTATCTGGTAAACCTATTACAAAGTTTTATCGAAATCGTTTTTTTCTTTAACCCAGCGGTACTTTGGGTATCACAATTAATAAAAACAGAACGCGAACATTGCTGCGATGATTTGGCCATTGCCTGTGTAAGCGATCGCAAAAACTACGTTCAGGCCCTCATATTCTGTCAGGAGTTTAAGCAGCGTGCACCTGCTTATGCCATGGCGATAACGGGTAAGAAAGGTAGCCTGCTGCATAGGGCAAGCAGGATGTTATTTAATACCAATTCAACTTTAAACAAAATGGAAAAGACAATATTAACCATCGCCCTGGTATCGGTAGTGGTTTGCAGTGCCGCTTTTAAAAGCGTTGGCTATGCAAAAACAGTTACCAGAAAAAAAATATCCACTTCACTACAGGTTTTACAGGATACAGCTAAAAAATCTAAACCTGCTGAAGGGAAATCTGCTGATCAATTGGAAAAAGAAATCAATTCTAAAATGGATCGCCAATTGAAAGTTTTAGAGGAAAAGCGTAAAAAAGATGAAGATGTGAAAGCCAGAGTTGCAGATAAAAAAGCTATAGAAGGCGATATCAATAAGGCAAGAGAAGATGCAAGGATGAGAAAAGTAGATGCCAAAGCCAGAATTGCTGACGAAAATCTGAGAATAGCGGACGAGAAACTTGCTAAAGAAGATGCTAAATTAGCTAAGGAAGACGCCAAATGGGCAAAAGAAGATGCCAAGTGGACAAAGGAAGTTGATAAATGGGCAAAAGAGGACGCTAAATGGATTCAGGAGGGTAAAGATGGCGATGGTCCCCGCGTGCCAAGAGCACCGCGTCCGCCACGCCCACCAAGAGCGCCAAAGACACCTCGTGCGGCATATGCTACACCATCGTTACCTCCGGCTCCACCAACTCCAGCTAATATGCCTACACCGCCTACACCACCAACTCCTCCGGTTTATAACGAAACAAAGGGTGCTAAAACAAGTTCGCAGCGTACTGTTACCACAAAAAGTGTAACCAATGGTGATGGTCACGATTATACCAACCAAATCAATCAGGAATTGATGAAAGACGGTATCATTAGCAGTACCAATAAACTCTCGTACAAGCTCAATAAAGATGAATTGATCGTAAACGGTATCAAACAAAATACCGACGTGCAGAAAAAATACAAGCAAAGGTTTTTAAAAAACGATAAGCATTCGCTGATGTATAATTTCCTGATCGAAAATCATAAAAACTAAATTCTAAAAACGCTAATCCAATCAACACCTCATGAAATCTAAGCTCGTGGCTTTTTTAGCCGTATGGATAAATATTGCCTTTACCTTTGCTCAAGCCCAAACTTCTCCATCCAGAATTTACGGCCGTGTAACGGATGCCGAAGGAAAAAATATAGAATATGCTACTGCTGCGCTGCTTAAAGATTCGGTGTTGGTTAAAACGACCTTCACTGAAAAGGATGGATTGTTTAGCTTTGATAACCTCGCTTATGGTAAATACCTGATTAAAATATCGGTGGTCGGATCGCCAATATATCAAACCGATACCTTGGTTTTAACCGCCAATAAGGCTGTTATCAATTTGGCCGACATCAAGATCAAAGCTGGAGCTACCAATTTAAAAGAGGTTAATATTTCAGGACAAAAGGCTTTTGTAGAGCGAAAAATAGACCGTACGGTGGTTAATGTTGACGCTTTGATTTCGAATGCAGGCACAACTGCACTGGATGTACTGAGTAAATCACCTGGGGTAAACGTAGATCAGAACGGGGCAATTTCGCTGAAAGGCAAAAACGGAGTCGCCATTTTTATTGATGATAAACCGACTTATTTATCGGGCGCCGATCTGGAGAATTACCTGCGTTCGCTGCCTTCCTCATCTCTTGATCAGATTGAACTGATGACTAATCCACCGGCCAGATATGATGCGGCGGGAAACGGAGGCGTAATTAACATCAAAACCAAGAAAACCAAAACCGCTGGGTTTAATGGTGGGGTTAATCTGAGTTTGAACCAGGGTGAGTTAAGCCGGTCGAACAACAGTTTTAATTTTAACTACCGCAAGGATAAAATCAATGTTTTCGGAAACCTGAGTTATAACCTCAATAACAGTTTTACCGATCTCGATCTGAACCGGAAATATAAAAATGCTGATGGTAGTGCCAAATCCTACTTTAATCAGAATTCTTATTTCCGCAGGCATGGCAATACCTTTAATTTGAAAACAGGGCTTGATTATTATGCATCCGACCGTACAACATGGGGCGTGGTACTTACCGGAATGAACCGGATTTCCAGACAGGTAAACAACAATACTAGTAACCTGTCTAATGCGTCAATGCAGTTAGATTCGGTAATCAGGGCTGAAAATATCGATCAGATTAAATATCAAAATGCAGGGGTGAATTTAAATTACAGGCATAAGTTTAAGCAGGCCGGGCGAGAATTAACTTTCGATGCAGATTATTTGCTTTACCGCAACCAGACCGATCAAACCTATTACAACTTTAGTTATCTGCCTGGCGGAACATTAAAATATCAAGATATTTTAACCGGTAATTTGCCTTCGAATATTGATATTTACACCGCTAAAGCGGATTATTCACATCCACTGGAAAATAAGTGGAAGCTTGATGCGGGTGTTAAAACTGCTTATACCAAAACCGATAACATTGCCGATTACTTTAATACAGCAAACGGAAAAACCAGTGCTGATTATGAAAAGAGTAATCACTTTTTATATGAAGAAAATATAAATGCAGTTTACCTGAATATGAGCAGAGAAGGGAAGCGGTTTTCACTTCAAGCCGGTCTGAGATATGAAAACACGGTTTCTAACGGGCACCAGTTGGGGAATCTGATTAAACCCGATTCGAGTTTTAAAAGAACCTATAACAGCTTATTTCCAACGCTTTATTTCTCCTATAAACTCGATACCGCCGGGAATAACCAACTAGGACTGAATTATGGAAGAAGGATTGACCGGCCATATTATCAGGATCTTAATCCATTCTTTTCTCCTTTGGATAAGTTTACCTATTATGTTGGTAATCCTTTTTTAAAGCCTTCTTTTACACAAAGTATCGAACTTTCTCATACTTATAAAAATAAGATTACCACAACATTTGGTTACAGCTGGGTGAGAGATGAGGTAAATGAAACCATCGAAATTTTAAATGGCACCTATTATAGCAGACCAGCAAATGTGGGCAAAACAAGAGTGGCCAATGTTTCGGTAAATGCGGAGATCGATCTTACGAAATGGGCGAAATTAAATGCCTACATGGAGTTTGCCAAAATAGTTTCGAAAACCGATTTCTATACTGGTTTTTTGGTTACCAATGGCAGTTACTTAAGAGCAAACCCAAATGTACAATTTAAAATCAGTCCGACATGGAATGCAGAAATGAGCATGAGCTATCAGAGTAAACTTTCTAATGTTCAGTTTTTACTGGGATCGGTGCATGAGTTTGGTGCAGCGGTACAGAAAAAGCTCTCTGCAAAAAGCACCTTGAAATTAGCTGCAAACGATATTTTTAGAGATCGGATATTTAATGGCGTAATTAACAATCTGGCTGCAACTGAAGCCAATTGGACAAACAAGCAAGACTCAAGGAACTTTGTTTTGAGCTATAGCTATCGTTTTGGTAAAGCTTTTTCTGCGCCTGCTAAACACGAATCTTCTGGTGCCGATGCAGAAAAGAACAGGGTGAAGAATTAATGGAACGATCCGTCATCCCGACTGGGTGTAGAAAACGGGGGATCTATAGCGTTGATCTTTTTTGGAAAGCATTACCTGTGGTGCTTCGGTTGCGCTAGTCCCGCCCTTTGCTTAATCCCGTGAAGGACCTATCGTGTGGACACATCTTTCGAGTTTAATTTTTTAGGCGTTTTGCTAGCTTCCTCAAATAACACATTGTTTTAACCGAAGAACGCCGTCAATCCCAGGGGCCGGAGAAATCAAAAAAACAGGTGCAGAATAGAACAAATAGCATTGCCAAACCTAAAACGCAGTGGTTTTGTGTTCATAAACGCTAATTTAAAGTTTTAAAGAAGCATTGAACACAAAACGAAGTGCCGCTGTTTTTTTGATGTGTATAGGATTGTGTAAAAGGCCCATTGCTGGATTGACAGAGCGCTTTGGGTACTTTGGCGCTCCAAAGTACCATGCCACCGCGGCATAGAGCGGAAAAAAAATCAACATTTATCTCCAAACTATAGTTTTAAGATCAAAGTTTGTTATTTGCAGGAAAGATGCTGAAATAAATTCAGCATGACGATCGCCAAGGAATATGTGCTAAAACAAATACTAGTTAATTTAGATGTGTCCACACGATAGGTGAAGGACGGGATAACGCTGTCGGTCGGGTTTATTTTACCCTGGATACAGGCACAGTTTTAGGTTTATAAACCCGATCGAAGTGGTTTCGATCCTTCATCGAAAAGAACGGAGAGCGGGACTGTTTTAGCCTAAAAGCTGCTGCAATTGCTTTCCAAAAAAATCTTATCAATTGGTCTTTACCCTAACTGGGGCACAATATATTTTTCTATTTCTCTTGGTCGGTGTCTCACCGACCAAGAAGATAACTATTTATTCACTATTATTTTGTGTATGCTGATTAAGTTCGGTCGGTGAGGCATCGAACGATAGGTGAAAGTCTTTTGACCACCTAAGTCACCTGAGCGCAACTAAGTTTTTAATTTTTCACACAAACTGATTCAACACCAATACCCCAACAAGCCCTAAAACGGAAACCAGGCTTTCCATCATGGTCCAGGTGCTAAAAGTTTCTTTCAGGCTTAGATTAAAGTACTCTTTAAACATCCAGAAACCGGTATCGTTTACGTGAGAAAACATCAAACTCCCTGCGCCAACTGATAATACCATTAACTCTGGAGGTGTTCCGGGACCAATTAAAGGGAGTACCATACCCGAAGCGGTGAGTGCGGCCACTGTTGCTGAACCCAGGGTTACCCTAAGTGATGCAGTAATTAACCAGGCGAGTAATAATGGCGATAAATTTAGGCCGCCGGTAAGTTGTTTTACGGTTTCACCCACGCCACTGTCGATCAAAATCTGTTTAAAGGCACCACCTGCTGCAATAATGAGGATAATCATAGCAATGCTTTTAACCCCTTCAGCACACGATTCCATTGCTTTTATAATGGAGGTTTTTTGAACTGCTAAAGCAATAATAACCGAAATTAATAGCGCTGCGGTAGGATCGGCTAAAAATATAAACAGCGGTTTACCGATATAATCTATTTTGAAACTGCTTCCTATGGTTCCGGCGATGATTAAAAACACCGGCAACAATGCGGTAATAAAACTCCTTGAAGTCGAAGGAAGGTTTTCTTCTTCGTTAATGCTGAAATTGTGAACAGTTACGGATTGATCGCGTTTGAGAATCAATCGTGGGAAATAGATTCCGGCAATAATAGCGATAGGTATGCTTAATGTTAAACCATAAATTAATGTTTTACCAATATCGGCATGGAAAATACCTGCTAGTGCAACAGGGCCCGGGTGAGGCGGTAAAAAACCATGTGTTACCGAAAGGGCTGTAGCCATCGGGATGCCAATGTACAATTTTGATAATCCTGTTGTGGCTGAAATGGCAAAAACCAAAGGAATTAACACCACGAAACCAGCATTATAAAACAAAGGAATCCCCACTAATAAACCGGTTAACAGCACTGCCCATTGGATGTTCTTTTTGCCAAAAGCCCCGATCAAAATGAAAACGATTTTTTTTGCCGATCCGCTATCTTCAATCAGTTTACCCATCATCGCGCCGAGCGCCAAAACCATTACCATGCTTCCCAGGGTGCTGCCTACTCCATTGCTAATGGAACTCATTACCTTTGTGGCAGGCATGCCTAGTAAAAGGCCTGTAATAATCGCCACGGCAATTAAGGCAATCATTGGGTTGATCTTTTTCAAGATCAGTACGAAAAGCAAGAGGATACCGAAAAGCAGGATAAGTAATGACATTTGGTTAGGATTTAGGGTAATTTACTTTTTAACGGTAATGGTCCTTCCGGTTACAAGATGAAATTCGTAAACCCGGTACAGGCCATCATCACTAATCTCTATGTTTTCTACCAGGCCCGTTTTGCTGAAGGTATCGGTTACCATATCGCCAATTTTTACATCCTGAAGAACATCGCTCGGTGTATCGTTGTTTAATCTGATCATAAAAGTAAAAGTATTCAATTATTGGTAAAACCTGCGGCATTGTTTTAAACCAATGTGTTAAATTTTGATTCGATGTGCTTTCTTGCTTCTTTTTGAAACTCTTCAGGCGTTTGCTGTGTTTGTTTCTTGAAAAAACGACTGAAGTAGGGGCGGTCTGAAAAGCCCAGCTCATAGGCAATTTCTTTGATGGTTTGTTCACTGTGGATAATTTTTCGTTTGGCTTCCAGTATAATACGGTCGTGGATAATCTGCATGCCGGTTTTGTTCAGCTTTTCTTTTAAAATCTGGTTGAGTCTTTTAGAGCTAATGCCAATCTTACCTGCATAAAAATCGGTATTTCTAACCTGCTGATAATTGCTTTCGAGTAACATCAGAAATTCGTAAACCCTTTTCTGATGAACATCATGACTGGTAAATTCATGTTCTTTAACCTGGATCAGTTTTAAAAGAAATACCTTTAAAAGTGCTTTGGTAATGATAAAAGTATTGCCTGCCTTCTGGTATTCGTTCTCAATTAATTTATAAATATTACTCAGTTCTATTGCTGTTTCCTGATTCAGCCTTAAACAGGAAAATTCACCCTGCACATTAAAAATCTTAAACAGATCAAGCAGGAATTCTTTTTCTTCCCCTTCCAGCACCGATCTTTTGAAAGAGATTAATACTCCATTTTTGCCTGCTTTATTTAGCTGGTGCACACGATAAGGCGGAATCAGGTAAATCCAATCACCCTTGCTGTCAAATTCTGATTGCTGCAGGGCATGTAAAGGCTCCTCATTTTTAAGCCATACAATTTCAAAGAATTCTTTTCTACCGGGATCATTTAGGTAGCTGGGAGGGCAGTTGCTTAAATCGCGGATGTAGATTATGGCCCTTTCCAGTTGCGTTGTTTCTGTTGATAAACTCATGATTAAAGTTAAAAACTTAAATTTTTAACGATTGGATTAATTGATAATTATGGTGGACTATTCGGAAATGGTGCTTTAATTATGGCTAATGCATGACTTTTGATTGAATTTATTTCCAAATTGTCCCATATAAGTGGCTGAATGTGTAACGCTCGTTTTAAGTGGCCACTATACCTTTGAACTATTAAAGCATAAGCGGAAATGGAATTAAAAGAATCAGCAGAAATGGTCAATAATGAAGCCTTAACAGATGAGTTGGATAACCAGCAATTGGCCTGGGATCTGCAAATAAACCTGGACAGGATTATCGAGGAGAACACGCAACTGGCCAAAAAAGTACAGCTTGATCAGCTTATTCCTTTCATCTACCAGATCCAGCAGGCCAGGCGGATTTTTATTGTTGCAGCTGGCCGTTCAGGTTTTACCATGCAATCGGCCGCTATGCGTTTGATGCACCTTGGGCTAACCGTATATTATGTTGGCGATACAACCAGTCCGGCTATCGGGGTGGATGATTTATTGATTGCCGCATCCGGTTCGGGAAGTACTGGTGCCGTTGTTAAAGCAGTGGAAAAATCGGTCAGTGTAGGGGCCAACGTAGTCGGCATTACCACCAATGCCGAATCGCCTTTGGCAAAATTGTGCAATCACCTGGTATTGGTTCCGGCAGCAGAAAAAGAAGATCATAGTAAAAAAGTATCTGCCCAATATGCCGGAAGCCTTTTTGAACAATTCCTGCTCTTGCTTAACGATGCCGTTTTTCAATCACTTTGGAAACTGAGCGGCCAGCCTGCAGAAGAACTGTGGAAAAGACATGCAAATCTAGAATAACAAATCATTTAATTATATCAAATACCATCATGGCAAAATTACAAGTAGCAATAGATTTATTAACGACAGAGGAAGCATTGGCATTAGCAGCAAAAGTTGCGCCTTATGTGGATATTATAGAATTAGGAACTCCATTGATTAAAAATATGGGTTCAACAGTGATTACGGCAATGAAAGCAGCACATCCGGATAAACTAGTTTTTGCAGATTTAAAAACTGCTGATGCGGGTGAACTGGAAGCTGATATCGCTTTTAAAGCAGGAGCTGATTTAGTGACGGTAATGGGCGCTGCAGGAAATGCAACAATTATTGGTGCGGTTAAGGCAGCAAAGGCACATGGTAAAGGAGTGGTTGTAGATACTATTGGTTATCCTGACCGTGTTAAAAGAGCTCAGGAAGTGACTGCTTTGGGTGTTGAGTTTGTAGAACTGCATGCCGGTTTAGATGAACAGTGGACTGCAGGTTATTCTATCCAGGTTTTAATTGACGAGGCCGCAAGGGCAGGTGTTCCGGTTTCGATCGCAGGTGGGGTAAATATCAATAACGTTGCTGCTGTGATCAAGGCAGGTGCAATAGTGGCTGTTGCGGGTGCTGCCATTTATGGTGCCGAAGATCCGGCTGCTGCTGCAAAAGCGCTCCGCGAAGCGATTGATGCTGCGTAGTAACTAAGGGTTATTTTGTTACCATAAACTTTTGCTTTATGGTAACATCCTTTTGTTTAGCTTCCAGCATCGTTTGCGAAGCCGCCAGAGACGTATGTTTTGACACATGTATATTTGTATTCAGATAACCAGTCATTTAGTCATCCTGAAGGCTAATTTATGGTATAAAATCAATATAAAAGACAGAAGAATTTAAAGAGAATTAAAGTTCTCTATATATCGTCATTGCGAGGCACGAAGATAACCGAACGAAGCGAAGCTCATGAATGCCTTTAAAAACAACTGCACAAATGAATAATCTTAATGCGCTCGCTAATAGCGATTGTTGTAAGATTGCTTCGTCGTTCCTCCTCGCAATGACGACCTTTCTTAAAAGAAATTTCATTGATAGCGGAGTCGAAGGGTCTTTACCATATAATATATCTTATATTATATGGTTAACAATGTAATCAAAAGGGTCTTTGACTACGCTCAGACTGACAAACGGGGAAGGGATCATCAAAAAGAAAACATCACAATAGTGCAAGAGAAATCTAATTGGAATAGATTTCTCCATTTCGCTACGCTTCAGTCGAAAGGACGACTTTTCTATAAGGATCTGTCAATGTAAACTCTGTTCTCTCTGTGCCGTTCTCTGTTTCCATTGTGGTTAACGCCCATCGCCTATCGCCATACGCCGCTCGCTCACCGCCTAACTCTCCGTCCTTAATATCTTTAACGGTGGTTGGTTCAGGATGCTTCTTGTACTTAATACACCCGTAATTACAACGAGCAGAATTATTGAGCTAAATAACAATAAGGTTGGTATAAATGGAGGCACAAAGATTGCATCGAATGTGAATTTAGCTAATGCCCAGCTTCCACTGATGGCTAAAATTAATCCGACGGCTGCGGCAAAAGCACCTAAAAAGAAATATTCAATCGCATTTATAGCTAAAATCTGTTTTCTGCTTGCACCCATGGTCCGTAATAAAATACTTTCTTTTATCCGCTGGTTTTTACTGGTTAATACTGAAGATATTAAAACAATCCATCCGGTAACCATGCTAAAGCCAGCCATAAACTGAATCACAAAACCGATCTTGCTTAACAACTCATCCAAGAGTTTTAATACTAAATCTAAATCGATGACTGAAACATTCGGGAATTTTTGCACCACTTCTCCCTGGAAACGGGCTGAAACTTCGCCCGATTGTACCCTGGTCATCAATACATGAAATTGTGGTGCTTCTTCTAATACGCCGGCTGGAAAAACGACCCTGAAATTGGTCTGCATCCTGCTCCAATTTACTTCCCTTAAACTTCCAACAACCGTAGGGATCATCATGCCTTGTACATTGAAAAGGATTTTATCGTTCAAACCAACATTAATGGATTGGGCATAACGCTGATCCAGTGAAATATAAACCGTTTCATTGGGTTTAATTTTTCCGATCCATTTACCCGATGTAATTTTCTCTGCTGCGGTTAAAGTATCCTGATAAGTAGCCCTGATTTCGTTGCGATAAGCCCTTCTGTTATTGGTATCCGCACTCGCTTTCTTCCCGTTAATTTCTTCAATGCGCATGGTAATAACAGGCACCTGATTCATTAGTGGCAATTTGAAAGCTTTGGTTAAACTGTCCAGTCCTTCTTTTTGCGTATTCTGGATATCGAACATCACCATATTGGGCTGGTTGGCGCCAGATGAAAGTGTAACGCGACTCATTAAGATCCCCTGAACAAAAAACAGGGTACAGATAAATGCAGTTGATAAACCTATAGAAACGGTAAGCATTAAGGTTTGGTTATTCGGACGGTAGAGGTTAGCAAAGCCCTGTCGCCATAAATAAGAGGCTGAATTGGGCAAGAGTTTTCTCACCAGGAACATCAATAATTTAGACAGTATAATCAACAGCACAAAAGCGATGGCAATACTTGCCGTGAAAGCCAGCGTTTGTATCCATGTTTTCATCTGCAAGTGCGTAAAAGCCGTAATAAAGCCGGCCATAAGCAGATATACCAGCCAGGTTAGCGGATCTCTTTTGCCAGTTGCTTTCTCGAAAGATATGCGGATAGCATTTAACGGCGAAATTCTCCTAACGGATAGGAGTGAGGGAAGGGCAAAAAGGATCGAAATGATCAACCCCAATAAAATACCCTGGCCAACTGCAGGCCACGAAACCTGCATGGTGATCTCGATCGGTAAAAAATCTTTTAACACCAGTGGAAGTAAAAATTGTATGCCTGTGCCTAAAGCTGCTCCTAAAACAGCGGCAATTAAGCCAATGAAAAAAACCTGAATGAGGTAAATTAAAAAAGCATGACGTGATTTTAGTCCTAAACACCTGAGGGTAGCAATAGCGCTTAATTTTTCCTGGATGTACACATGGATGGCACTACCTACACCAACGCAACCCAGCAATAAAGCGATAAAACCTGATAAAGCCAGAAAACGGTTTACATCTTTAAACGATCTTCCGGTCTGCTCTTTCCTTGATTCAACCGTATCGGCATCAAAGCCTTCTTTTTCTAATTTGCTTTCCTGCTTTTTTACCCATTCATCTATTTTAGACGGATCATTGTACCTGAAATAAAATTTATTGTTGATCCGGCTTCCGGTTTTAATCAGATTGGTTTTATCGAGTGTTTGTAATGGAATATAAACGGTAGGCGCTATGCTTGCACCAATACCAGTTTGGCCCGGAGCTTTGGTTAAAGTGCCCAGGATATTAAAATTGAGATCGCCGATTTTTACCGAATCGCCAACTTTTGCATTAAACTGTAGCATGAGTGTTTGATCTACCAATGCGTTTCTTCCAGATTGAAAATGCTTTGCAGCGGCCAGTGGAATGGTTTCTATTGTGCCATAATAAGGGTAATTCCCCTCAAGGGCTTTCATTTGTACCAAACGGCTGCCTCCACCTTTCTGAAAATAGATCATCGAAGCAAAGGTTTTCTCCTGCGATCGCTCATCGCCAAGTGTATCGAGCATTTTTTGCATGGCTTTGCTCACACCCTTCCTGCTATCTAAAACCAGGTCTGCTCCGGTAAGTTCTTTTGCCTGCGCATCGATATCCTTTTGCAGGTTATCTTTAAACGAATAAACTGCAACAAGGGCTGCAATGCCCAAAACAATAGATGAGATAAAGAGCAATAAACGTGCACGGTTTTTCCTGCTATCGCGCCAGGCCATTTTAAACAGCCACGAAAACTTAATAGATTGTTTTGGGAGATTATGAGGCATATGCAGGGTTTTCGTCTGAAATGATTACACCACCTTTAATTTTAATGCTCCTTGCCGTTCTGGCAGCCAGTTCAAGATCATGTGTTACGATAATCAATGTGGTTCCCGCATCTTTATTTAAATCAAAAAGCAATTTGATTACTTTTTCACTGGTTTCTGCATCAAGGTTTCCGGTAGGTTCATCTGCAAAGAGAATAGCAGGTTGATTTGAAAATGCCCTTGCCAGCGAAACGCGTTGTTGCTCGCCACCTGATAATTGTACAGGATAGTGATGCGAACGATCGGCCAGGCCCACTTTATCCAACAGTTCCAATGCATGCGTGCGGATGTTTTTTGCGCCTCTCAATTCTAAGGGTACCATTACATTTTCGAGTGCAGTTAAAGTGGGCAACAATTGGAAGTTCTGAAAAATGAAACCTACATATTGATTTCTAACCGCTGCCCTTTCATCTTCATTTAATTTCTCTAAGGCAATACCATTCAGCTCAACGGTTCCGCTACTGGCCCTGTCCAATCCGGCACATAAACCGAGTAAGGTTGTTTTTCCGCTTCCCGAAGGACCTGTTATGGCTACCGTTGAGCCAGCCGTTATCGAAAAATTAATGTTATCCAAAACGGTGAGTTCCCGTCCGGCACTTTGGTAAATTTTGCTTACATTTCGGATGTTCAATATGCTTTCCAATAGCTGAATTTTTAGGGTTTGTGTATAGATTGTGGCCAAACATAACCAGGCGCTGCCTGTTAAGGTAATGGTTTAAACAATAATTAGATATAGATTAATTAGATATGTTACGAAAACGATTAATGGGGCTATTTGTTTTGAGCCTTGTACTGCTAAGCTGCGGAAACCGGGAAAGTAAAAGCAATACGGATAAAACTTTAGATTCGGCTGACCAAAAAACGGCAATTGCAGCTACTAAGCAGAAGAATATCCTCTTTTTTGGCACCAGTTTAACAGCAGGTTATGGGCTCGATCCAACGGAAGCTTATCCGGCATTGATCCAAAATCGGATCGATTCTTTACAAATGCCTTACAAAGTAATTAACGGTGGTTTAAGTGGCGAAACTTCTGCTGGTGGAAAAGGGCGGATTGATTGGTTACTTAAACAACGTGTGGATATTTTTGTGCTCGAACTTGGCGCCAATGATGGTTTACGTGGTTTACCTGTATCGCAAACGATTAAAAACCTTCAGGCGATTATTGATCGTGTAAAGGCTAAATACCCGGATGCTAAAATGGTGTTGGCCGGTATGCAGGTTCCGCCAAATATGGGTGCGAAGTATGCAGCAGACTTTAAAAATATGTTTCCTGATTTGGCGAAGAAAAATCAGATGGCGCTGATTCCGTTTTTATTGGATAAGGTTGGTGGTGTTCCTGAATTAAATCAGGCCGATGGCATACATCCAACTGCCGAGGGAGATAAGATCCTTGCCGAAAATGTGTGGGTGGTATTGAAGGATTTGTTATAGTCAACCGAGCTTGTAAATGTTGACAGGGGCAAACCGGCGATTGGTATCATATTGAGGCTACACCAGCATTCGGCCAGATTTACGGCCCTTTTCAGTTGGCAAAAAAAGATCATTTTAATGGTAAGCTCCTGGTTTTGATCGATGGGGCTACCTTTTCGTCTGGAGCACCGCTTAATGCCGCTCTAAAGGCTCAGCGGAAAGGCATAAATTTATCGGAGGGAAAACTGTGGGCGTGGAAGAAGGCTGCAATTATGCCGATTATGTTGTAAACTACAAACCCGAAGATGTGGTACGCATAACGATGTAGATTTAAGAAAGGCAATGGGTTTGGTTAGGTAATAGCAGCTTTGTGATTCATTCTAACTTTTGACAATAGCTAATGTTATTAAAGTATAAACAATATTGTTTATATTTGTGTCTATGTTCGAAAAGCTATCAATATTGAAAGGACTTCATCCCGGCTTTTTTCTGGAGCATGAGCTAAAGAAAAAAAAGCTTTCTAAAAGGCGTTTTGCCATTTCTCTGTCGGAGTATCCCCAAACCATTGGGGCCATTACTAAAGGAAAAAGGGATATGAACACTAGCCTTTCGTTGCGGATTGAAAGGGCTTTGGGCTTAGAGGAAGGCTTTCTGATGACACTTCAGGCATTTTATGATATTAAGAAAGAAAAGGAAAAACGAAAGCTAACCCCTAATCTTTCTGTTTTTAGTTCGGCGTTGTTCTGGGATACCAAAATTGAAAATATCGACTGGGATCTTCATAAAAAATTTATTGTACACCGTATTTTCGAATATGGAAACGAGAAAGAAAAACAAGAGATTTTGAATTTTTATGGAAAGGATGTGGTAGAAAATCTGCTTATGAAATCCTTAAATATACGTCCAACCACCATCAATGGAACTAGTATAATTTAAGCTGTTATGGTTTATTGGAATACTGTAAACAACGAATTGAAAGATTGCTTGTTACTTTTAATGAATGAAACCTTATTTGAACGGTTTAGATTGGTTGGTGGCACAGCATTGAGTTTGCAATTGGGTAATCGAATCTCTATCGACATTGATTTGTTTACAGATGTACCCTATGGTTCAATAGATTTCAAAGAAATAGATACTTTTCTAATTAATCATTTCAACTATGTTTTTGGCGTAAATGATCTGCCTGTGGCGATGGGAAAATCTTATAGAGTAGGAAAGGATGCAAACGCTACAGTTAAACTTGACTTTTACTACACTGATGAGTTTATATTTGAGCCGTTTACGGTTGATGGTGTTCGCATGGCAACTACCGAAGAAATTTTGGCCATGAAAGTGGATGTAATTCAGCGAGGCGGTAGGAAGAAAGACTTTTGGGATCTGCATGAGTTGTTGGAATCATTCTCATTTCAAGAAATGTTAGCATTTCATCAACAGCGTTATCCATATAACCATGATCCTTTACTTATCACCAGAAATATGAACAATTTCGATTCTGCCGATCAGGATCCTGATCCAGTCTGTTTGAAGGGGAAACATTGGGAACTCATTAAGTTTGATCTGATTATGTTTTTAGAGGATTCTGGTAAGTAACTATCCTTATTCATCATCTTCCAAACTATTCATTTTTCATTCTTGCCTAAAGCTCTTTAGCGTACCATCGTTATTGAATTGCAGATCATAACGTTCGCGGCTGCCGTTAATACTTGATGGAAACCAGCGCATGCCATTATCCCAAATGGAAATGTAAACCAAAGTGGTGGGCTTTGCACCTTCAATCTCAGCGGCCTTTTCGTTATAAATTTGTATCACTTTTTGTGCAGCTGCGAAATTCATTTTATTTAATGGAAATATTCTGCGCTCCACATTTCGGGCCAATACTGGTTTTGGTTCAGACCAAGCGCCATCTTTAAACGAATATTCATCTACATATTCAGGGTTCTCGGGATGCTGCAGAGCCAGATGAATAGATCCATCTGCGTAAAAATGAACAGATTGATATACCATTATTTCTTTATTTCGGTACTGTGGTAATTTTCTCAGTTTCTCCTCTGCCTGTTCTAATTCAGAGGAATTTAACATTCCTTTTTTTGCCTTTATTGTCGCTTTTTCTACGCCAGCATCTTTTATTTTGGTTTGTGGCAGGTTCATTTCCTTTAAAAATTCATTTACTCTTTTTTGGATTTCCTTGCTACCTGCTGGTGTTTGCTTTTGTTTCAACCGTTCAAGATCATGAAAAAGTTCTTTTGCCTTGTTCTGAAGTTCTGGTGTTTTAACCGTGTCGCCGTTTATCACTACAAATTTCTCCTGATAATGCTGTGTAGAAGTTGTCGTTGTTATTTTAGTGGTTCCGGTATATTCGCTTTCTGATCCAATATGGTTTTTTTTATTATATTTTTTAACTAACGAGTCGTTTGGATGAAAGGTTTCATCTACACTTTTTGTAATCTGTTTACAACCAGCGCCAAGGAAGCAGCATAGTATCATCAGCCAGGAAATTTGGGTTAAGTTTTTCATCAAAATTCTCCGTTAATTTCGTTCAGGTCTTTTTCAAAGGCAATTTTATCGGGATTTTCTTTGAGGTAAAAAATAGATATGTGTTCCTGTTTGGTCATATCAAGATCGAGCAGGTCTACAATTTTTTTAACATTTGCCTTGTATTTGTGGTTGTACTGGTCGGTAAATTCCAGTTCAAAGTTAATCATCGGCTGTTCGTTAATATAGGTTCCCGTCTGGCTGGCCTTAAGCAAACGGGCATTTGTCCGGATACCTTTAAATTTAATCAGGAAAGATTCGTTAGGTTTGCCGATGAACTTTCCAAAAATAAAACTTACTAAAAAACTGTCAAGGAGCAGCGCTGCAGCACAGGTTAATAGCGGATGGCCTACACTCATGAAACGCCAGCCCGCACCCTCGCTTTCTGATTGGTAAGAATAAACAAAATAGCCTGCAACAGTACATACAAATGTGAGCCAAGCTAAATTAATCAATACAATGATGGTTTTATTAATGCTTACTTCTGTACTGGCGATAATGAAATAAGGGACTTTGTTTGCTTCCTTATCCAACAGTATGCCGACGGTTTTACCAATCTCATATCGGCGTTCGTAAGGTTTTGCATCATTTATTGTGGTTTTTTGCCTGATTTCACTACCTGACAGGTTTTTAAACTGGAGTGTGAGTTCATAGGCATCATAAGCCGCATTAGGTTTTGATACTTTTACAGCCTCTATAATTTTGGCCTCACGGGGCTCCCCTGTGTTTTTGAGTTTTTCTATATTCCTTATGATGGAAAACGTGCGGATTACCCATTTACGGTAATAGCCTACTAAGAGAATAATCCACAATAACACAGAAACTGCTACCAAACTTAACGATAGCCATGGGGCTCTTTCCATCAGGTTCGGCATGTTTTCGCTCTTGATGTTATAATATAACAACATCGGGAATGGAATCGCAAAAAACAACATGTAAAGTATCCAAAATATCGAAAGTCTTTGTTTCATGGTTATCCGATTGAGGAATGACTGAATTCTGGAGCGACTGAATAATAATTATTAAAAAGGGTAACCTTCAAAATAGTAGGTGCCAAAACGAGATATGTCATTGGCATTTAAGGCTGCCCGGTCAAAATATTCTTCAGGGGTATTTACCGTAAAGTTGCATGCGGTGATGGTTAAAACCATCACCATAAGCATGACATTTTTAATGTTGAGGCGCATAAACTTCTTTATTAATATTTACCAGCAAATGAAGATCTGTCTTCGAACCATTTACCAATAAGCGGAACAGGTTTTAATGCGCCGTTGGCTGCATTGATGATCCCCATAATCCAAAGAATGATAAATGCATAACCCACAAATCCCAAAAAGGATAAACCAGGTACTACACTGGCAATAATGGTAAATGCTACGTTGAAAATAATACTTACAATGGCAAGACCTAACGACTGCCTTAAATGATATTTAAGTAAAGCATCAGCTTTATCTTTTCCAATGAAATAAGCGACTAACCAACCGATAAGTGTGATGTAAGAAATGATTGAAAGTGTTTTGTTGTCCATGATTTCTGTTTTTTTAGATTGAAAATTATTCAGGTCAAATTTGCGGTTAATCATCATCCTCTAAAAGAATTTACCACCTACAAAGCGTCTACTGTATTTTAATAAAACGTCTACAATACATCTACATGTGTTTTTAAAGCGCTGATTATTAGCTGTTTGTTTATTTTATTCTTTTTTTGTTTTCGTCTACAATATTATCGGGGCTTCAATCTTTATGTTAATTTTACGGTATGAAGCATCAGGTTTTTAAAAACATATTATTCTTAATAGGCATGAACATATGTTTCTTCACAACTCATGCGCAAACATTATTAGATAGCACAGCGCTCGATAAATTAAGTGAAAAAGATAAACCAGCACTGCTTACGCAGCTGGCAGAAAGATATAGGATTAATGCTAGCTATGCCGCCGCAATTGTAAAGGCGCAACAAAGTGCAGGTTTGGCTATAAAACTCAAAAACTTTACTGAAGCCACAAAGGCATACGCCATGCTGGTTAACGTTTATGCAAATACAAAGCAGTTTGCTTTGTTGAAAAAAATGAGCGATACCGCTTTATCTATGGGGCAACAGGCACGGCAGTCCATTGCTTTGGCTTATGCCTATTACGCACAAGCTTTATTTTATAATGCCATTGATAACAACGAATTGGTAACCAAGTATTGCCAGATGGGCCTTAAAATGTTGGAGAAAAAATACGATCCATACCTTACTGCCAAAATATATTACCAGTTGTATGCCCTGAATACACGGTGGGATGATGTGAAAAATGTAAATAGATATGCCCAAATGGCTGCTGAAAATGCACTGAAAACTGCTGATTATAACTTGTTGAGCAACTGTTACATTGCACTTTCGGTAGCGGCCGATTATAATTTTGCAGCAACCAAAAATGAATTACAGCGCGATAGTATTATTTACTATTTAAATAAAGTACAGCATCTTTATCAGCAGTACCCTCAATATATTGCCCGAAAAGCATATGCGATGTCCTGTATCAATAGTGCAGATTATTATTTGAAGTACTTCCCTGATACAGATCAGGCTGCGAAAGCCAATGCCATTCGGTATGCCGGCATGGCCAACGAAGTAATGAAGGGAGCCATAAACGGTGAAGAAATTAGGGCCAGCAGTTTGGGGATTTTAAGTGAATATGCCAAGAGAGACAAAAATTTTGCTATGGCTGAAGGTTATCTGCAAGAAGCCTATAGTGTGTTGAAAACCCAAAAAGTACCTTACTATTATACTTTAATCAATGTTGTAACCTCCCTTTCTAATTTTTATGAGCAACAGGGTAACTATGAAAAAGCATTGGGATTTCAGAAAAAAGCAACCGAATACAACAGCAAATATTTTGATGAAAAACGGACTTTAAATGCTCAAAAACTGGAAGTGCAGTACGAAGCTGAAAAAAAAAACAGTGAAGTCCGGTTATTAAAACAAAGTGAAAAATATGCGCAGCAACAAAAATATCTATACTTCGGTATTGCAATTGCCTCATTACTGGGCCTGATATTTATGTTTCGCTCTTATCATTTCAGACTTAGGTACTCCTTACAACGCGAAAAACAATTGCACTTAGAAAAGCAGGAGGCAGAATTGCAGATGAAACTTGAAAAAGAGGCACAGGCAAGGCTGAAAGCTGAACAGCAATTATTGGAAAGCCAGCAGCAGCAGTTGCAGAAAGAAGTAATGGCCAGCCAATTGCAGCTGGAACATAAAAAAGAGATGCTTTTTCAGATCAAAGAAAAATTTAATGATCACCATCAACTGAATATTAATAAAATTTGGAATGAAGAACTCCTTTTAGATAATGATTTTGAAGAAGCAAAATTTCAGATCCAACAGGTGCATCCAGAATTTTTCTCTTTGTTAAATCAAAGGGCACGACAAAAACTGACCACGCTCGACCTGAAACTTTGTGCTTACCTTCATTTAAAAATGGACACCAAAAAAATTGCACATATTATGCATATTGAGGCCAAAAGTGTGCGTATGAGCCGTTACCGGATAAAACAAAAACTGGGTTTGGCTAAAGAAGATGACTTAAATTTATTTTTGCAAAACATAGGTTAAAATATAATCTAAAATTAAAGCCGGAATTAAAAATCCAGACCTTTTGATATTAATTTTTAGCGAGCATTGCATTCGGACGGTAATAATACTCCTCTTCTTTTGTAGTTTTTATTTTCACAAGCAATATTATTCCAAAAATAAAATTTAAGATTTCTCTGAATTAAGATAGTTGGGAGTACTTATTCTAAGTGTTTTAACCGTGGTGTTGAGGAGGACATTCTAACTTCTTTACGCTCTTTAGGAGAAGATAACTTGTAAAACAGCAGCCAATAAGTGATGGCCATAATCAACATACCTAAGAGCGCACTGATTATATCATTCCTTTTCATACTTGATTCATAACAAAAAAAATGCCGATACGCCTGTATCGGTCTTAATAATTTTTATTTCTCCTGTTTTTTAATGATTTCTTAATTTTTCAAGAACAATGCTGCATTTTGAATTTCGTAAATGAGGGGTTTTGAACACGATGTAAACAAAAATGCTATCAATGACAGATTGCAAGTAACGGTCGTCTTTCTCGCGCAAGCGGGAATCTTAATGCGAGCTGCAAATCCTACTAAGGCATTACGATTATCTTCGATGAGCAGTTTGTGGTTCCCAATCATTTACCAATGACAGATTCTAAAATTGGCGTCATCTCGACCGAAGCAAATGCGGAGTGGAGAGATCTTTGAACTATGTTAAAAGATCTCTCCACTGCGGTCAAGATGACGATTTATCTTACCTGTCACCCAACTCCTTTGTTTTTGCTAAAAAACTGACCTCTGGGAATGACGAATACCGTATGCAAATGTCATCGCCATTCAAATGTTTTTCCAAAAAAACTGGACTCTATCTATGAAATGACATTTTTCTTAGGTCAGTATGCTATTAATACGCAAAGGTTGCCTTAAAGTTTTTATTCCTGCGGTAGCATGTTGGGGTTATTACGGTTTTGATTGATATTTTTGTCCTAAATAATGGGCCTGCAATCTTTTGTTTAGCAACCTGATGGGATGGTGGTTACATTTCATCTCTGAGTTGCTTTATAATGAGGCGATATGATTTCTACTCCAGCTGGTTAAACTGGCCATTTATCTGATGAGGTCTCCGTCTTGCTTAACCCTGAACGGATAACGGCTCAGGGTTTCCAGTCTCATTCCATTGAGGCTACTTATTGATCAGTCTATTATCCAATCTTATCAGTAGCTTAGGTAAAGTTTGGTACACAACGGATACACAGCCATTTCCGACATGTAAGCTATGTTTTTAAATATTTTATTGATTTTCAGTATGTTATTTTCATTAAAAAGTGATGACGATCAATTTTTCATCTGGCCATCATCATAAGATCTGACGCAGAACAGGGGTAGGTTTGACCAACAGTTTAATCCAATAACCCTGCTATGAAAACATTTAACATATTCCAGAAAAAAATCAGACCTATCATCCTATTATTTATGCTGTCTCCGCTGGTAACAGTTGCGCAAACAGCATATCAGTTTTCTAAAATGGGGAGCGGTTCAGTCAAGGTAACGGGCACTTCGAATGTTCACGATTGGTCGATGACATCCAAACAGTTCGAAAGCACAGGTACATTTAATTTCAATGCCTGGGGTGAAATGACGGATGTAACAGCCCTAAGATTTACCCTGGCAGCAAGGAGCCTTAAAAGCGGGAAATCTTCCATGGACGACCGTACCTACAAGACGCTTAGCGCAACTAAATTTCCTAAAATAAGCTATCAACTCACCTTTGCAACAGTTACCATGATACAGGCAAAAAGGTATTCGATTGAGACAACAGGAATCCTGACCATTGCAGGAAAAACACAAAGCCTTTCAATGAAGGTAATGGCTTTGGTAAATGCAGATGGTTCCATCAGTTGCCATGGCAGCGAAAACTTAATGCTAACCGACTATGGTATTGAACCACCAAGTTTTATGCTTGGGGCAATGAAAGTGGGTAATAACCTCAATGTCCAGTTCGAATTCGATTATGTTAAGACATCGGTAGCAAAATAACTGTTCATCACTAAGATAAAATCATGAAAAATAAGTTTACACTACTTTCTGCCCTCGTGGTAGCCATTATAAGTTCGTATAGTTTTGGGGTACAGGCACAGGTTTCCAACCTGAGGCCTTATGATAAATCCGGTATCAATGTTTTTGAGGCACCCAAAGATAGTAAAGCCGTGTTTGATAAAATAAAAGTTCGCTTTGGTGCGGGATTTACCCAGTCTTTTCAGGGGCTGAAACATGAAAACACTTCTGGCGGACTATATAAAATGACCCCGGGTTTTAATACTGCCAATGCCAATCTGTTCATGGATGTACAACTCTCAGATGGGATCAGGCTGAATCTTACAAGCTATCTTTCTTCCCGTCACCACAACGAAACCTGGGTGAAGGGTGGATATATCCAGTTTGATAAGCTACCGTTCAAGGGTAAATTGTGGGACGATATTATGTCGGTAACCACCATCAAAATCGGGCACATGGAAATCAACTATGGCGATCAGCATTTCCGCAGGTCCGATGGCGGGCAAACGATTTATAACCGATTTATTGAAAATTACATCATGGATGGATTTACAACTGAAATTGGCGGAGAGGTTTTAGTGAGAAAAAATGCACTGTTTGGTTTAATTGGTGTTTCCAATGGAATGATTAAAGGTAATATTGATAGCCTGATCGCTACTCCTCAGGATGCAAACGTGCACAAATCACCAGCTGTTTATGTAAAAGGTGGTTTTGATAAACAGCTGAACAGCGATTTGAGGGTGCGTTTCGCGGCCTCTTATTACAGCAATAACAGTTCTGGCGGACAGACCTTATATGGCGGCGACCGTACAGGATCGAACTATTTTATGGTGCTGGAAAAAGTCGGCGCAGTAAATACCACCAATGCCTTCTCCGGACGGTTTAACCCTGGTTTTACCAAAAAAGTGAATGCCCTTCAGCTAAACGCATTTATAAAATTGCAGGGACTGGAACTTTTTGCAACTTATGAAAATGCGAAGGGCAGATCAAAAACAGAGACAAGCAGTCGGGGAGCTGAACAGATAGCAATAGATGGTATATATAGATTCGGCAAGACAGAAAACTTTTTTATCGGTGCAAAATACAATGTGGTTACCGCCGCCATGCCTGATGTGGCAGCTGCCGGAACAACTCCTGCAATAACCTATACCGGTGACGTAAAAATAGATCGTATTGCCATTGCTGCAGGATGGTTTATGACCAAAAACATATTGTTAAAAGGCGAGTATGTGAGCCAGAAATATAAAGATTTCCCAACTGCAGATTTCCGCAGCGGAGGAAAATTTAAAGGGTATGTGATTCAGGCTGTTGTAGGATTTTAGCCAATAAACCATTAGGCGGGAACGATTTGTTCCTGCCTTAAAAAAAAACATGATGAAGCTACTGTTAACCATCTTTTTTTTGCTGTTGGCCGGCTTGAGGCCTGCAGGTAAAACCAAAAGTACCTCAAGATGGGTAGTGAGTGAAAACAGCATGCTCACTGTTAATGGAACCACCAATATAAACCGCTTTTCCTGTGCAATCCTGCGTTATCCCAAAACCGATACCGTTCTGGTCTCGAAAGATAAAACAGACCATATTGTGCTCTCCGGAACCTTAAATCTTGAGGTAAAGAATTTTGACTGTAACAGTACAATGATGACTAAACAGCTACTAAATACGCTACAGGTGAACAAGTTTCCAGTGCTAAGAATCAAATTCTTGTCCTTAAAAGAAACCCCGTCCGCAGGTCAGCAAAGTTTTGTTAAAGGTGATGTGGAGATTACACTATCTGGTGTATTAAAAAGATTCGAAATCTGTTATCAGATCAATGCTAAACGGGGCGCCATGGAGCTGATCGGGCAACAAGTCATCAATTTTTCTGATTTTCATCTGACTCCTCCAAAAAAAATGGGCAGGCTCATCCAGGCTAAAGATCAACTGGTTGTGGTTTTCTTTTTAAAAATGGAAATGGCAGGATAATTCAGATGTGTTACTGCATCTATGGTACATTTTATCTAAACTGTCCTTTTTCCAAGAGTGAAATCGTACTGAGCTGAATCTTATTTAACCTTTCCTGGAGTTCGAGGGCTTTGTTCTTTTCGGCGAGTAATGCCTTCAACCGGTCAACTTCTGCTGTTAACTGGTTTTTTTCCTTTAAACCGATCTTCGAAAAAACCTTTCCGCTTTCGTAGTAACTGAAAAAATTGTAGTTCAGGATTTCACTTACACGGACCAAAGTAAGGATATCGATAGTCGCGGTATTCAGCATCTCCTGTGCTTTTGTTTTGCTGATCTCAAGGGCGGCAGCAATGTCTGAAACAGAGATATCTTTCTGCTTCATTTCCTTCCAGATCATTAAGCCTATATGGACACTCATTTTATATAATGGGATAATTTTGAAACATTGAAATTACGGAAAGCATAATGATTTAATCATTTTTTGTGGTAATGATAATTAGTCTAAATATTTCTTTAGCATATCATAATAATGATGGCGTTTAAATGGCAACACCGGGAGATAATCATTTTAATAACTGATGCGGCTCATATTTTGTACGTCCGGTTTTTCTAAACTTTATGCACAATTAAAAAGAGCTCAATATGAAAAAGATCCTGGTACCTGTTGATTTTTCTGCAACGGCAGAGAACGCAGCTGATTATGCAACTGATCTGGCCCATGGTATTGGTGCCAGGGTAGAATTGTTAAATGTTTTTCAGGTTCCTGAGTTTTCTCCCGCTGCGGCCTCTCTGGTATGGCCGCTTGAAGAATATAAGCTTATAGAAGATGATGCTAAAAAAGCGCTGGGCAAACTGGTTGAAAGGGTTGAAGAAAAATATAAAAAGGCACATCATGAGCTTGGTTTTAAAGCAGAAGTGTTTGGAAGATCTGTTAGTGGCGAGGTTGAACAGGAAATTAGTAAATATTTTGCTGAATGTAAAATGAACCTCGTTGTGGCCGGACTAAACCGGGCAGATAAGTTAACCAAAACACTTATGGGCAGTGTTGCCAGGAAAATCATCGAGCAGGAAATACCTGTTTTGCTTATACCTGCGGGATACCGCTTTAAGAAGCCTAAAAAAATTGCTTTTGCTACAGATTTTCACCATAGTGATATCCCCGTTTTGTGCGCACTTGCTGAATTTGCAAAACCTTTTAATGCCGATATACTCATTACACATACCGGTAATGCCAATTCAGATCTTGCCCTTCACAAACAAGCGACAGAGGATTTTTTAAACCGGGTTGCCGATAGGGTTAACTATAGAAATATCTACCATAGGCATATAAACAGTGAACGGATTAAGGATGGTTTAGATTGGATTGTGGAGAATGGACAGATCGATATCCTGGCAATGGTGCACCGAAAACACAGTTTTTTTCACCGCCTGCTTAAAGGGAGCTATACGCTAAACATGTCTGATCATATTCAGATCCCGCTTTTAGTTTTACCTCCTGAACACCGTATTCCAATGTAAACTAGCCGATTATTAAATAAAATTCAATTCGTACAATCTATTGTAAACAGCATATATGTATCCTAAAACAATGAAAGCCGCAGTTATCCATGAGTATGGTGGACCACTGGCTATAGAAGAGCTGCCGGTTAGGCCGCTCAATCAATATGAGATTTTGGTTAAGGTAATTTCATGTGGTGTATGCCATACCGATCTTCATGCCTGTAATGGCGACTGGCCGGTAAAATCAAAAATGCCATTGGTGCCCGGTCATGAGGCCATAGGCTTGGTAGCCGCAATGGGGCACGATGTTAAAAGTGTAAAAGAAGGTGATGTAGTTGGTGTGCCCTGGTTGTACAGTGCCTGTGGCTGTTGCGAATTTTGCTTAACAGGTTGGGAAACATTGTGCTACGAGCAGCAAAATGGAGGCTATAGTGTTGATGGAGGTTTTGCAGAATATGTAATTGCCGATTCGAGATATGTTGCCCATTTCCCTTCGCATGTAAATTTTGCAGAAATGGCACCGATTATCTGTGCCGGCGTTACCGTGTATAAAGGTTTAAAAGAAACTGAGGTAAAAGCAGGCGAATGGGTTGCGATATCGGGTATTGGCGGGCTCGGCCATCTAGGCGTTCAATATGCAAAAGCTATGGGCTTTCAGGTTGCTGCAATTGATATTTCGAACGATAAACTGGAGATGGCCAGAAAACTCGGTGCAGACATTGTGGTTAATGCGCTTGAGCATGACCCTGGTGAATTTCTTAAAAAACAGACAGGAGGTATGCATGGCGTACTGGTAACTGCAGTAACACCTGTTGCTTTCAGTCAGGGGCTTTCTGCATTACGCAGAAAGGGTACCTTATCGCTAAACGGACTACCTCCCGGCAGTTTTGATCTTCCCATATTCGATACCGTGTTAAACAGATTAACCATCAGGGGTTCTATTGTAGGCACCAGAAAAGATATGCAGGAAGCCATCGAATTTGCGGTGGATGGAAAGGTAAGGGCGCAGGTTAAATCAGCAAAACTGGAAGACATCAACGAAGTATTCGGACAGATGAAAAAGGGTGAGATTGAGGGCCGGATAGTTTTGGATGTTGCCGGAACTTAATTCATAATCAACATTAATTCTTGTAAGATGTTAGGAAAACTAGAAGAAGGAGAGATTGAAAAACTCCTTAAAGAACAATATATTGGCCGTTTGGCCTGCCATGCCCATGGGGTAAGTTACATTGTGCCCATTAATTATGTGTACAATAGCGGCACGGTTTACGCCCATTCTGCTCCAGGGCAAAAAATCAGGATGATGAAAAGTAACCCTCAGGTATGCTTTCAAACCGATCAGATCCGCGACACCTTTAACTGGAAGAGTGTGGTATGCTGGGGCAAATTTGAAGAAATCACTGATGCTGCAGAAAAGCAAAGAGCGCTTCAGGGGATTATCCACCGGATGATGCCTTTAACCAATACCCCCTCCACGCAACCATCACATGGAACTGGCAAAACAGATCCTCATGACGAAGATATTATCGTGTTCAAAATTATTCTGCACCTTAAAACAGGTAGATTTGAGGTTAACGATAGTGTTGATTGACAGGAATAACAGATTCCAAAATGGGACATCATTGCGAGAAGCAACGACAGCCTGTCCCGACTTTTCCTATCGTCTGGACACATTTCTGTTAGCTGCATTTGTTTTTATAGCACATATTCCTAAAGCGATTGTCATGCTGTCCCTAGGCTTCGGGATCAGCATCTTTCCTGCTAATAACAAGCTTTGATATCTTAAAAACTATAGTTTTTAAGATAAATGTTGATTTTTCCGCTCTTGCCGCGGGGGCATGGTACTTTGGAGCGCCAAAGTACCCAAAGCGCTTTGTCAATCCAGCAATGTGGCTTCTCACCGCCCACGCTCATCAAAAAAACAGTGGCACTTCGTTTTGTGTTCAATTGATATTAAACCTTGAATTCAGTGCTAATGAACACAAAACCACTGCGTTTCAGGTTTGGTAATGCTATTTGCACCATTGTGCACCTATTTTTTTGATTCTCCCGCCACTTGGGATTGACGGCATCCTTCGGTAAAGACTGTGGTTTATTAAAGCCAGCTAGCATGATGCCCAAAACCATTCTTAAAAAAAGATTGGTCCACACGATAGGACTTTTTTGGAAGAGCAATCCTTCCTGCCTACGATAAGATTGCTGCAGCAGATGAAAAATCAGCTTCAAATGACGATTTTAGGGAAAACTGCCCTCAATCATCCAAATCTAGGATCTTGATCCACTAAAAATGTTCCAGTTCGTTTTTTGCTTTGACAGGCAACATCGCCAGGTTAGTTCAACTTCGATATTTTTGCTGTGGAAATTAATAACCTGAGTTCGATTAATATTTGCAGTAAGTATCTGCTTTTTATCGCTTCTAGGCTAGGCGTCGCGTCATGCTGAATTTATTTTATTAGTAGATTTTATTGTTTCACAGGCCTAATAGCTACTTCGTGGTCAGCATCTTATTTGCAGAAAAGACCCTGAAATGAATTCAGGGTGACGACCCGTTCATGCAAAATGTTCATACAGAACAAATAAAAGAACATTATCAATCGAACTCAGGTTAATAGCTTTTTTTAGGAAAGGCCATATCTATATAACGAAATACCAATTCCATTCTATCATAAAATCTCATGCTAATAGTCAGAAAAAACTTATATTGTATTATCGCAATGTGCATTACCGTAATGTTTATTGCGATAATGAAATTATCTCTCACCTTAAAACAGGTAGATTCGAGATGAACGATAGCGTTGAATAAATGGTTTCAGTAAAATTATTAAAAAGTGATCTCACTCATTTTTTGCTTTGACAGGCATCATAGTCTGATTGGCACAACTACGATAGTTTTGCTGTCGAAATCATCGGCTTTTTGTTATAAAAGGCCAAACCTATATTACTAACATTATGCCACATTCATTCCATATCCCTGTATTGGGCTTAGGCTATTCTATTGATACTCCATTAAAAGTAGCCAGGTACGGTATTTCATCGGTTTTATCTATTGTTGATGACGAACTGATCGAGCGCATGCGAGCTCATCATTCAAAAAATCGGTCGATTCATTTCGAAGCGATTCCGAAAGATGCTATCGAAAGCCGGAGTAAACGCATCACCGCCTACCTGAACTTTTTGCTGGAAGCCATCACCGACGATTTTAGAGCATTAAAACAACAGGATTTTACTGCTGGAAATGATATTTGCCGTTATTTCGAACTTCTCCCTGATACTTCTAAATTAAAACATGGATATGACCTGATGTTGGATTATCCTGAAGGTGAAACTAAACAGACCTTTCAATCGCTTTTAAAAAATGCGATGAGGATGGGGGCTATTGATGTGAACATTATGGCCAAGGTAGATAAAATGAATTATGTAGATGGTGAATATTCTGGCGATACCCATACTGATGCATTAACTGCGCTACGCGGTTTTGCCGAAAGTAAGCTGAACTCTTCAGTCGTGTTATCTGCTGGTATGAACCCGAAATTATACAGCTATATGGAAAACTTTGAAGATTTTTTCCCTGATGAAGATGGCAAGCTGAAAAAGAAAATCATCTTAAAAGTAAGTGATTTCAGGTCGGCTTTAATCCAGGCTAAATTTTTGGCTAAAAAAGGTTTGTGGGTTTCAGAATTCCGGATAGAATCGGGTCTGAACTGTGGCGGTCATGCATTTGCAACAGAAGGGTATTTATTGGGGCCGATTTTGGAAGAATTTAAGCTCAAAAAAAACGATATGCTCATTGAGCTTTTTAAAATGTACCAATCTGCTTTGGCACAAAAGGGAATCCAAACACAAAAGCAGCCCAAACAACGGATCAGCGTTCAGGGTGGAATCGGTACTGCAGCTGAACATGATTTTCTCCTTCAATATTACAATCTCGATGCCACAGGGTGGGGAAGCCCTTTCCTGTTGGTACCCGAAGTAACCAATGTAGATGCCGAAACATTGGCAAAACTGGCCAGCTCGGCAGAAGGCGATTTTTATCTAAGTGGAGCCTCTCCGCTGGGTATCAGGTTTAATAATTTTAAAAACAGTACAATAGACCGCCAGCGTACCGAGCGGATTGAAAAGGGCCGGCCGGGAAGCCCATGTACCAAGAAATACCTCTGCAACAATACCGAATTTACCGAGCAGGCCATCTGTACGGCATCACGTGAATATCAGCACTTAAAGATCAAGAGCCTAAAAACAGCCGGATTATCGGCAGATGAATATCAAAAGCAATTTAACCTGGTAACCGAAAAAGTTTGCCTTTGCGAAGGTTTGTGTTCCTCCACCTATTTGAAATACAATATCGCTAAGCCAAAAGAAAATACAGCGGTAGCCATTTGCCCAGGCCCGAACCTAGCCTATTTTTCTGATGTATATTCATTTGATGAGATGGTTGGCCATATTTATGGGAAAATTAACCTGTTGGCGCAAGTGGAAAGACCGCATATATTTATCAAGGAACTTAACCTCTACATCGATTATCTTCAGGAGGATATCAAACAGCAACTTCAAAACTTCAGCGATAAAAAAAGGAAGCAGTTAAACGGATTTAAACTCCAGCTGGCCGAAGGGATTAATTATTATAAAAAACTATTCAATGAGGTTGCCGATCAGGCATCTGGTGAGTTAAAAGGGTTATATGAACAATTGGCAGATTCGAAAGACAAGCTTGACGGATTGATTGTTGAATAAGAGAAAAAAGATCGGGAATAACTTTTCTATATTTACAAGGATATACTTGAAACGAATGGATAGGTCGAAATTTTTGGATGCGATTATTGAAAATGCCATTGATGGAATTATTACCATTGACGATAAAGGGATTATAGAACATTTAAATCCTGCTGCGCTTGAGCTTTTTGGCTATGGCAGGGAAGAACTGGTAGGCAAAAACGTATCGGTTTTGATGCCAGAGCCCGATCATTCACGCCACGATGGATACCTGTCCCGATATGAACATACCGGTGAAAAACATATCATCGGAACTGGAAGAGAAGTTTCTGGAAAACGCAAAGACGGATCGGTTTTCCCTTTTAGACTGGGCGTAAGCGAAATAAAATTTAGCGACCGTAAAATCTATACTGGTTTTATCCACGATCTGAGTAAGGAAAAAGCCAATGAAGAACAGATTAGAAGCTATACCGAAAAACTCGAGGTCAAAATAAAAGAGCGTACGCACGATCTGGTAAAGCTGGTATCGGAACTCGAGATGGCCAAAGAAAATATGCAGGCACTTTTTCAGAAAGAGAAAGAACTCAATCAGCTTAAAACCAGGTTTGTTTCGATGGCCTCGCATGAGTTTAGAACCCCACTCAGTTCTATACAATTATCGGCTTCTTTAATAGATAAATATACCTCCAAGCAGGATGTGGCCAGTGTAGAAAAACATACGCTGAAAATCAAAAATTCGATTAATAACCTTACTACCATCTTAAACGATTTCCTCTCGCTCGAAAAACTCGAGGCCGGAAAAGTAGAAGCATCGGCCCAATCTTTCAATATCATCAGCTTTGCTGAAGAAATAGCTGAAGAAATGCAGATGATGACCAAAGAGAACCAGCACATTATTTACGAACACACCGGTACAACTGCCGAGGTTTACCTCGATCCGAACCTGTTAAAAAACTGTGTGATCAATCTGATTTCCAATTCTATAAAATATTCTGGTGCGGATACTTTAATCCAGTTTAATTCCATTTTAAAAGATGATGAACTCATTTTGGAGGTGAAAGATAACGGTATTGGCATTCCAAAAGTAGATCAGAACAATCTGTTCGAACCTTTTTTCAGGGCCCATAATACGGGCGATATCCCGGGCACAGGCTTAGGTCTGAACATTGTAAAAAGATATGTAGGTCTGATGAGCGGCACCGTAGCCTGCCAGAGCGAACAAAATTCAGGTACGGTTTTTACGCTTAGCTTTACCTTCAATAAATAATTTTACAGTTTAATATCCATTCCCATGAACAAGAAAGTTTTGATTATTGAAGATAATGATGATATCAGGGAAAGTACGGCCGAAGTGCTCGATTTGGCCGGTTATGAAACTTTTACTGCTAAACATGGTAAGTTAGGTGTAGAAATGGCCCTGAGTCATTTACCCGATGTAATACTTTGCGATATCATGATGCCGGAACTGGATGGTTATGGGGTGCTGTACCTGCTTAACAAAAACCAGAAAACGGCAAACATTCCTTTTATTTTCATTACCGCAAAAACAGAGCGGGCAGACATGAGGAAAGGTATGGAAATGGGCGCAGATGATTACCTCACTAAACCATTTGATGACATTGAGCTCTTTAAGGCCATAGAAAGCAGGTTTAAGAAAAAACAGCAATCGGCTAGCTTTAATTCAGCTACGGGCAATAGCGAAACGGTGATGGAGGAACTTCGTAAAAGGGGCAAATCAAGGCCAATTGCCAACAAACAAATTATTTATGTGGAAGGGGATGAACCGACCCATCTTTATTATGTAGTTAAGGGACAGGTAAAAACCTACAAACGTTTTAAGGATGGCAGGGAACTTTCGTCGAGCCTGTATCATGATGGTGATTTTTTTGGATATGAAAGTTTATGCAATGGCGAAGTATACACAGACAATGCGGCAACTTTAATAGAATCGGACATTATCCAGATTCCTAAGGCAGATTTTATGGAATACCTGCTCAACCATCAGGCCGTATCTAAAACTTTTATCGGTTTATTATCTGGAAATGTGCGTGATAAAGGAAAGCAGATGCTTCAACTCGCCTATTCTTCGGTACGAAAACGTGTAGCAGAGGCATTATTGCAGGTTGCAACAAAATTTGGTGATGGTATTTCAGATAGTTGTACGATCCGGATTTCGCGTGATGATCTTGCTGCATTAGTAGGTACGGCCAGCGAAACGGTAAGCAGAATGCTCGCTGATTTTAAAGATGAAAAACTGATTGATAAAACAGGCAATGCCATAAATATTCTCTCGATCGAAAAACTCAGAAATATTAAACAGTAATTTGTTCGCTAGTCAATAGTTCGTGATGATGATCGTTTATAAAACCTGTCATTCTGAACGCAGTGAAGAATCTTTAATCTATAAATGCTGAAATAAGTTCAACGGGATATAAGACATAGTCCAAAGATCTCTCCACTCCGCATTTGCTTCGGTCGAGATGACGCCAATTTTAGAATCTGTCATTGGTAGAGGCTAGAATTTTTCAAGTACATCGGAGTATTGATGACAGATTTTGGCGGTTCGTCATTCCCAACTTGATTGGGAATCGTAATGCAAGCGCTTTAAGATTCCCGCCTGCGCGGGAAAGACGACCACTCTGTTGAAGTCTGTCATTGGTAATTGATTTGGAACCACGAAGTGCTCATCGAAGATAATCTTAATGCTTTAGGATTCCCACCTGCGTGAGAATGACGATCATATTATAAAAATTAGTCAATAAGTTCATATTTATTGCCGGGATGATTCATCAGTAAATTGTTAAATCGGTTATTCAACGCTATGCCCTGAGCCCTAAGCTCCAAACTCAAAAATTAATTATTTAAATCAGTTAATCGACTCCAAGCGCCCTACTCCAAGCGCTAAACTAAGAAATGTAACAAAAATCACTTTTTTCTCTAAGCATCCTCACCTGTTGCCGCTCACTTCCACTATAGTTTTGTATCCATAAACTCTGTATATGAAAGCTATAGCTTACAACATCAAACCCGATGAAAAGGAATGGTTGGTACTGGCCAATTATAAAAAACACGACATTACTATAATTGCGAACAGCTTAACCGCCGGTACACTTTCATTTGCAGCAGGAAAAGAGGCATTATTGGTTTTTAATAATGATGAGCTGAGTGAAGCCATGATTGTAGGCCTAACAGCATTGGGTATAAAATATATTGCCACCTCGTCATCTGAGACCGATCATCTTGACTTAAAAGCCGCTGGTGCTGCCGGAATAAAGGTAGCAAATGTTCCTTTGGCAGCCGTCGATATGGACGCTAAATTACGGATGGAACAGGTAATCAAAAACCTCGATCAATGGGCTGCTGGTAAATGCGTAGGCAAATCCTGCTGCTGTCAGAACGAATGTGCAACCGTTAAAACTTCGAAATAATGGATACATCAGCGCTACTGAAAAAGTATAATGTTGCCGCTCCAAGGTATACCAGTTACCCAACCGTTCCATATTGGGACAATGAGAACTTTAATGGAAAGGATTGGTTAAGTACAGTAACTAAAAGCTATGCAACCTATAAAAAAGAGGGGATAAGTTTATACATTCACCTTCCATTCTGCGAAAGTTTGTGCACCTATTGTGGTTGCAATACCCGCATTACCAAAAATCATGCTGTAGAGATACCCTATGTCCTGGCAGTTCTTTCTGAATGGGGAATGTATGTGAAAGCTTTAGGTGAAAAACCGAAACTAAAAGAGCTGCATCTCGGTGGCGGGACACCTACTTTTTTCAGCGCCGAAAACCTGGGCTTACTGATCAATGGCATTCTGCAAAATTCAACTTTGGCTCCTGATGCAGAATTTTCTTTTGAGGCACATCCAGCCAATACTACCAGTGAACACTTAACTACGCTGTACAGTCTCGGTTTTAAAAGATTAAGTCTGGGCATCCAGGATTTTGATCCTAAAGTTCAGTTTTTAATTAACCGGTTCCAAACGCCTGAACAGGTTGCACTGGTTACCGAAAAAGCAAGGGAAATTGGCTATACCTCAGTTAATTTTGATCTGATTTATGGTCTCCCAGGACAAACAATATCTGGCTTATCAGCTACCATAAAAGAGGTAATTGCGCTGCAGCCCGACCGGATTGCTTTTTACAGTTACGCCCATGTGCCATGGTTAAAGCCTGGCCAAAGACATTATACCGAAAAAGATATCCCTACTGGCGATGAAAAGTTTGCGCTTTACCAATTGGGCAGGCAGTTACTTGATGGAGCAGGCTATAAAGATGTGGGCATGGATCATTTCGCATTAAAAAGCGATTCTTTGTTTAAGGCAATAACCGAACAGAGACTGCACCGTAATTTTATGGGCTACACCAATCAGCATACCCATTTGCTTATCGGATTGGGTGTTTCTTCCATCAGCGATAGCTGGACAGCTTTTGCACAAAACCCCAAAACGGTGGAAGCTTATCTCGATAAAATTGAACAAGGTATACTTCCGGTAGAAAAAGGGCATCTCCTTACAGGCGAAGATCTTGAGGTAAGAAAACATATCCTTAACATCATGTGCAGGGAAAATACAATGTACAATGAAGGTATTCCAGAACAAGTATATGGCAGGCTGTTACCCTTATTACGCGATAAGCTGATCTGGGTAACGGAAAAAGAAATCAGGATTACCACAAGAGGAAAATCTTTCCTCAGAAATATTTGTATGGCATTCGATGAAAAACTTTGGCTTAAACAGCCCAAAACCCAATTATTCAGTTCATCAATTTAAGTAGGGGTTAACATGGAAGATCAAAATAAAACTGCGACCAAAGTTGTCTGTTATCACTGTGGCGAAGATTTGCCTAAGGTAAAATACCAGACAGCAGGTAAAGATTTTTGCTGCGCGGGTTGTATGGCTGTTTTCAAGATCCTTTCAGAGAACAACCTATGCAATTATTATGTGTACAACAATAATCCGGGCAGGCAGTTTAAAAATGAGCATCATTTAGCATATCTCGACGAACCTAAAATCATTGACCAACTGCTCGATTACAAGCACGAAAGCTCGGGCATTATTACTTTTTATATCCCGGCCATCCACTGCAGTTCATGCATCTGGCTGTTAGAACACCTTTATAAAATCAACCCCGCTATATTCAGCTCCCGGATCGATTTTCTTAAAAAACAGGTTACCATAAGTTTCAATCACGACGAAATTTCGTTAAGGCAACTGGTAGAAACTTTAAATCAGATTGGTTACGAGCCTTTGATCAGTCTTCAGGATGTAATAAAGGAACATAGCATTTCTGTAGATAAAGCTTTGGTTTTAAAAATAGCCGTTGCCGGATTTTTAATGGGCAATGTCATGCTTTTTAGTTTTCCGGAATATTTTGGCCTTTCGGGCTTTGAAAAACAATTTCAATCGTTGTTTGGCTGGCTAAACCTTGCTTTCTCTATTCCTGCGGCTTTTTATTGTGGCCGCGATTATTTTACCTCAGCAATAACAAGTCTTAAACACAGGCATATTAACCTCGATACCCCTTTGGCACTGATAATTGCAGTGCTTTTCCTGCGTACAGCTTTTGAAGTTGTTTTTGGCACAGGCCCAGGTTTTGCTGATACCCTAACCGGGTTGGTGTTTTTGCTTTTAATGGGCAAATGGCTCAAACAACGCACCTATCATCACATTTCTTTTGATCGCGATTACCGTTCCTACTTCCCAATTGCAGTAACTACATTGCAGAACGGTAAAGAAAAACCAGTTGCTATAAACGAAATCAAGATCGGCGATAGGTTGTGGATCAGGAACGGGGAGCTGGTTCCGGCTGATGCCATTCTGATGAAAGGTGAGGCCTGGATGGACATGAGTTTTGTTACAGGCGAATCAGAACCCGTACACAAAGTTTTGGGTGAGATTATTTATGCCGGTGGCAGACAAACCAGCGAGGCCATAGAACTTGAAGTAATTAAACCTGTTTCGCAGAGTTATTTAACCGGTTTATGGAACAACGATAACTATAAAAACAATACTGATAAACAGAATTTTAACGATACCGTAGCCAAATACTTCAGCCTTGGTGTTTTCCTGATCGCATTTGCAGCTACCGCGTATTGGCTGCTCCAAAACGACAGCCACAAAGCCTGGTCGGCATTTACAGCTGTAATTATTGTGGCCTGTCCATGCGTACTGGCTTTAAGTACCCCTTTTACCTTATCTGCTATTTTATCTGTTTTTGATAAAAAGGGTTTTTATGTAAAAAATACAGATGCTGTTGAAGAACTTGCCAAATGCGATACCCTGATTTTCGATAAAACAGGTACGTTAACCAGTAACGAAAATGCCGAAATTGGTTTTAACGGATCTTTAACAAGCGAAGAAAAAATTATTGTGGCCTCGTTGCTGCGAAACTCTATCCATCCCTTAAGCAGGCATATCTTAAAAGCTTTAAATGTTGACCGGTTTTATTCGCTAAGCGATTATAAAGAAGTGGTAGGAAAAGGTTTGACTGCCAGCATAAACAACCACAGCATTTATGCAGGGCATTTATCCATGCTACCCATTGCTGTAAAGTCTGCTAGTGAAAGTGGAGTGCATATTGTAATCGACCATGTTTATAAAGGAAGCTTTGACATTAAACAGCAATGGCGTTCAGGATTGGCGCAGTTGATCTTAAAACTTTCGGAATTCAAACTACAGGTTTTATCTGGCGATACCGATAAAGACCGTTATATGCTGGATACCATTTTTACGAAAAATACAACCATCAGGTTTCGCCAGAGCCCGCTCCAAAAACTGGACGCTGTTCTGCAGCTTCAACAGCAGGGAAATAAAGTAATGATGTTGGGCGATGGGTTAAACGATGCCGGAGCCTTAAAACAAAGTAATTTTGGAATCGCATTAACGGATAACATCAACAATTTTACGCCAGGCTGTGATGCCATTCTGAAAGGAAATGCCTTAAATTTTCTGCCAGATTTTATTCAGTTAAGTAAGGACGGCTTGAAGATCATTAAAACAAGCTTCGCTATAGCCATCGCGTATAATTGTATTGGTATTTATTTTGCCGTGCAGGGTACCCTTTATCCTTTGGTGGCCGCAGTGCTGATGCCGATTAGTACGGTTACCATTATTTCCTTTACAACCCTGGCAACCAGATGGTTTGCCCGTAAAAATAAACTGATATGAACATCCTTTACTTTTTAGTGGGTTGCAGCGTTTTAATGGCACTCATTTTTCTGGCCGCATTCTTCTGGGCATATAAAACCGGACAGAACGATGATGTACATACCCCAGGCATCCGTATGCTCTTCGATGATGAGGTTATTGCTGAAAAAAGTGAAGAAGATCACTTTTCCAGCTAACTGCCGTCATACTTTATCAGCCCACTGCAGAATACCTTTGGTGTACAAAACATACAAAATTCAGCTTCTATTATGCAGTTAGAAAAATTTACTTACGATAACAAGATTGTTCGAAACTTTGGTATTGCCACCCTGGTGTGGGGAATTATAGGGATGACAGTTGGCCTGCTTGCAGCCATGCAACTGTTTAAACCGGCAATGAACTTAGGCAGTCAATACACCACATTTGGTCGGATCAGGCCGCTGCACACCAATGCCGTAATTTTTGCCTTTGTGGGCAATGCCATTTTTATGGGTGTTTATTATTCCCTTCAGCGTTTGTTAAAAGCACGGATGTTTAGCGATGTGCTGAGCAAAATCCACTTCTGGGGCTGGCAGCTGATCATTTTATCGGCAGTAATCACACTTCCCCTGGGTTTTACTACCTCACATGAGTATGCGGAACTCGAATGGCCGATTGATATTGCCATCACCATCATCTGGGTGGTTTTTGGCGTTAACATGTTCGGAACGATTTTTAAAAGAAGAGAACGCCATTTATATGTGGCCATCTGGTTTTACATTGCCACTTTCGTTACCATTGCGGTATTGCACATTGTAAACTCTTTCGAATTACCCATTTCTTTCATGAAAAGCTATTACGTGTATGCTGGTGTTCAGGATGCATTGGTGCAATGGTGGTATGGACATAACGCGGTGGCATTTTTTCTAACTACGCCTTATCTGGGCATGATGTATTATTTCTTGCCAAAGATGGCCGGAAGACCCGTTTACTCTTATAAGTTAAGTATTCTGCATTTTTGGTCGCTTATTTTTATTTATATCTGGGCAGGGCCTCACCATTTATTATACACTTCATTGCCTGGTTGGGCACAATCATTAGGCGTTGCCTTTTCGATCATGTTGATTGCCCCAAGCTGGGGTGGTATGATCAATGGTTTGTTAACCTTACGCGGTGCCTGGGATAAGGTAAGGGAAGATGTAACCCTTAAATTTATGGTGGTTGCCCTTACAGCTTATGGTATGGCCACCTTCGAAGGTCCGTTGTTGTCCTTAAAACAGATTAACGGCGTAGCCCATTTTACCGATTGGATTGTTGCCCACGTGCACGTTGGCGCTTTGGGCTGGAATGGCTTTTTAACATTCGGTGTGCTGTACTGGTTAATTCCCCGTATTTACAAAACAGAATTATACTCTAAAAAACTGGCAGGTTTTCATTTCTGGATAGGTACTTTGGGCATACTTTTTTATGCCGTGCCGATGTATTGGGCTGGCTTTACGCAGGGGCTGATGTGGAAAGAGTTTACGCCAGAAGGTTTATTAAAGTACCCTAATTTCTTAGCCACCACACTACAGATTATCCCGATGCATGTTTTACGTTCAATCGGCGGGGCACTATATTTAACAGGGGTAATTGCCATGACTTATAACCTGGCCAAAACCATGCTAGGTGCTAAACTGCTTGCTAACGAGCCTGCCGAGTCCATGCCATTAACCAAAATAATTGTGGAAACTTCTTCCGCTGATAAAGCCTGGCACAGGGTTTTAGAACGCAAACCGATGAAATTTATGGTGTTATCGTTGATCATCATCCTCATTGGGGGCATGGTAGAAATGATGCCCACTTTTACCATTCAATCTAATGTGCCAACCATTGCCAGTGTAAAACCTTATTCAGCGCTCGAACTTCAGGGGAGAGATCTGTACATCAGAGAGGGCTGTGTAAACTGCCATTCGCAAACGGTGCGGCCTTTCCGTTCAGAAACCGAGCGATATGGCGAATACAGCAAAGCCGGAGAGTTTGTTTATGATCACCCGTTTTTATGGGGAAGTAAACGTACCGGACCCGATCTTCACCGCATAGGCGGGAAATATTCTGATGCCTGGCACTACAACCACCTGGTCGATCCTACGTCAATGTCGCCGGGAAGCATTATGCCGCCTTATGCCTGGCTCATCGAACAGAAACTGGATATTACAACAACTGCAAGTAAGATCAGGGCGATGCAAACATTGGGTGTTCCTTATCCTGATGGTTATGATAAACGTGCAAATGATGATTTAAAAGTTCAGGCCGAAAAGATTGCACTCGATCTGAAACAGAACAACATTAAAGTTAAAAGCAACAAAGAAATAATAGCCATTATTGCTTACCTGCAACGTTTGGGGACCGATATCAAAGCGAATAAAGAAACCATTCCTTCAAATCAATAAAATATGTTCAATCAGATTAAAGATTTAGCCGGTGGCGAAATATACCTCATCACTTCTCTGCTCATGTTTATGGTGTTTTTTGTAATCGTGGGTGTTTACCTGCTCAAATTAAGCAAAAAACATATTGAAGTGATGAGCGAAATCCCATTACAAGAAAATCAACCTAATGCACATGAAGAAGATTAAACTATTGTTATCGTCCCTGCTTTTATCAATTACAGCATTTGCCGCTGATGAGAAAGCGGCAGCGGTTGTAATACCTGCCCGGGCAGGGTTAGGGTTAAACCAATCGGAAATGCTGATCGTAATCCTGTTGCTTTTTGTAACCGTACTTCTTGTTGTTTCCCTAACACTGCTAAAAGCATTTAAGGTAATGTACCAGGAACAGTTAAATCCTACACCGTACAGCAAGCCTGTAAAAGAGCCGGTTTTGGATTACGATGCCTGGTTAAAACAACAACCGGTTAAACCCTCAATCTGGATTAAACTCTTAAGTTTAAGGCCAATTGAAGAAGAAAAGGATCTGGTAATCGATCATACGTATGATGGCATTAAAGAACTGAACAACCCGGTGCCGGCCTGGTTTAACTTCCTGTTTTTCGGGACTATGATTTTCGCGGCAGCTTATCTTTTTTATTACCACATCGGTGGATATGGAGACCTGCAGGACAAAGAATACGAAAATGAAATGGCCAAAGCACAGGTAGAAAAGGCAGCCTATCTCGAAAAATCGGCCAATACCATTGATGAGAATTCGGTAAAGTTTGATGACACACCTACAGTGCTCGAAGAAGGTAGAACTGTTTTTACAACCAACTGTGTGGTTTGCCATGGTGATAAGGGCCAGGGCATCATCGGGCCAAATTTAACCGATGAGTATTGGTTGCATGGTGGCGGTGTAAAAAATGTATTCAAAACCATTAAATACGGTGTTCCTGAAAAGGGAATGATTAGTTGGGAGAAAAACCTGAATCCAAAACAGATCAGTGCCGTTACCAATTTTATTCTGTCGTTAAAAGGAACAAATCCAGCAGGAGCCAAAGCACCACAGGGTGAAAAATATGAAGCAAAAAATCCAAAAGACAACGAGATGAAAGCTCCGAAAGACAGTGTGAACAAAGCCGATGTTACCAAGAAATAAAGCAGAAAGTAAGGGCAGAAATTTTATCTATCCTAAAAAGCCATCAGGCAGGTTGTATACCTACCGGAAATGGGTAAGTTATCTGCTGCTGTTGTTTTTGTTTTCCTGCCCCTTTTTAAAACTTAACGGCGAGCAGCTGGTACTCCTCAATTTTATAGAAAGAAAATTTGTATTCTTTGGATTGATCTTTACCCCGCAGGATTTTTACCTCTTCGCCCTTGCCATGCTTATTTTCATCATGTTCATTGTGTGTTTTACAGTAGTATTGGGCAGGTTGTGGTGCGGATGGGCCTGTCCGCAAACGATCTTTATGGAGATGGTTTTTCGCCGGATCGAATACTGGATTGAAGGCGATGCCAATCAACAGAAGAAGTTGGACCAGGCTGATTGGAATGCAAAGAAGATATTCAAAAAAGGAAGTAAACATTTCATTTTTCTGGTGATTTCTTTTGCCATTGCAAATACCTTTTTGGCATACATGATTGGTTCCGATATACTCCTTAAAATTATGACGGAGCCCGTCTCAGGCCATATTTCGGGCTTTATATCCATCTGGTTGTTTACTTTAATATTTTATGGGGTATTTACCTATGTACGCGAAGTAGTGTGTACGGTAATTTGTCCGTACGGCAGGTTACAGGGTGTTTTGTTAGATAATCAAAGTTTGGTAGTAGCCTATGATTTTACCAGGGGTGAACCACGTGGGCATCTTCAAAAAAATGCTGATGAATTAACAGCCGGCGACTGTATAGATTGTGGGCTTTGCGTACAGGTTTGCCCCACTGGTATCGATATCCGCGAAGGAACACAGCTGGAATGTGTAAACTGTACCGCCTGTATCGATTCATGCAACGAGGTGATGCTTAAAATAAACAAGCCCAAAAATCTGATTGGTTTTTTTAATCAGGATTTTATTAACGAACGTAAACCCTATAAAATTGGCTTAAAATCTTACGGTTACGCTGCAGTGTTGTTTGTGGTAGTGATGGTTTTTTCTTCACTGATCTATAAAAGAGAAGATATTCAGACTACGGTTTTAAGGGCTAGCGGTACTTTGTACCAAAGCAGGGGAACAGATAAAACGAGCAATCTTTATAATGCAGAACTGATCAACAAAACCAATAAGACTGTAAAATTTACTTTCAGATCGAAGGATAAGGGAGACGAAATTAATTTTATCCAAAAAGCTGATGTTTTGCCAAAAGAAGGTTCGGTGCACCTCACTTTTTTTCTGATCAGGAAAAACAATTCCATTAAAAAATATAAAACCGATGCGGTTTTCGAAATTATTGCAAATGGCGAGGTTTTAAGCACGGCAACTACAAGTTTTTTTGCGCAACCGGAAGGAATGGAGTGATTGAATGAGAGAATGATTGAATGAGAGAAGGATTGAGTGATTGAATTATTGTCACCATTCACTCATTCAAAATTCACTCATTCAAAATTAAAAAAGAGAGATATGAACTGGGGAACAAAAATAGTATTGGGTATGCTTACATTCATGATGTTTATTGTGGGAATGGTTATCTATATGTTTCATGTACACGGCCGGGATGCCTTGATCGAAGAGAATTACTATGAAAAGGGAATCAATTATAATGCAGAATATGATGCCAAAGTGAATGTTATAAACGATAATGCCAGACCCAAAATTACCATTACAAAAACTCAGATTATTATCGAAATTAAAGATAGTGCTTCTTACGACCTCATTTTAATGCGGCCTGGCAATAGTGATGATGATGTTAAACTAAAAGGAAATACCTCTGGCACAGCCAATCTTATTCTGGTAGATAAAACTAAAATGGCCAAAGGAATGTGGTTTTTGAACCTTCAATGGCGCTCTTCAGGCAAAGATTATCTGTTTAAAAATAACATCACCCTATGATGAATTTTTTGCCACTGGCATTTTTGATGGGCCTTTTCGGGAGCCTGCATTGCGCCGTAATGTGCGGGCCGATTATGCTGGGTATGCCGTTCGCGAAACAGAATTTCTTTCGAAGCGGGTTTCAGCTTTTGCTCTACCAGTTTGGCAGAATTTTAATATACACCCTTTTAGGAGGCTTGGTGGGCACTTTGGGAAGCAGTATCCGCATATTCAGCGATCAGAAAACGCTAAGTATGTCAATCGGTTTTATACTCATACTGTTCACTGCCCTCCAGTTCAGTCAGGCTTACACCAATAGATTTTCAAAACTACAGTTAAAGGTATTGCATCCACTAGGTAAGCTCATGGGCAAAGTATTCGGCCTGCCCTTTTGGGGTTTGTTTGCCGGAATGCTTAATGGCATTATTCCTTGCGGAATGGTTTACCTGGCGCTTGCAACAGCTTTAAATACCGATAGTATTAAATCCGGGGCTACTTTTATGTTCCTTTTTGGTTTGGGTACCGCGCCACTCATGCTCATGATTTCGCTAGGCGGGATCTACCTGAAGAAATACATTCGCTTTAATACCAACAAACTTATTCCTTGGTTTATGTTTTTTATGGGCGCATTGCTCATATTACGGTCGGCTGATTTAGGTATTCCCTTTATATCACCTAAAACCATTGATACCTATGATCATGCGGTAGACTGCCGATAAAAAAAATCGCTAATAAAAGCTGAATCGCTGGATAAACTAAAGAACCTTAATGTATATGTGGAACGGGATGATCTCTTATTTATGATGCCAGATTTTGGCGCACATAAGGTATTGAGGCATGGATAAACAACAAGCATGGTTCAATGGATTATTTGTATCCGAAATGCACAAAATTGCTGGTACTGAAGGTGGAGGCTTTTGAAAAAGCGGGTGCTAAAATGATTCAATAATAATCGTCGTTTTAACGTTTATTATTTATATTTGTGAAAGACCAAATATATAAACGGATGAAAATAACAGCATCAGTATTGATTTTACTTTGTTCAATATTCACAATTGATCAAACTTTCGCGCAGCAGAATTTTAAGAATTGGGCGAAGACTCCTCCAATGGGCTGGAATAGCTGGGACTGTTACGGCTCTTCTGTTACAGAAGCTGAAGTAAAAGCCAACGCAGATTATATGGCTTCCAACTTGAAATCTTCCGGATGGGAATATATCGTTGTAGATATCCGCTGGTTTGTGGAAAATGATAAAGCGGGGGGATATAACCAAACGAATCCAAAATATGTGATTGACAAATTCGGCCGTTATCTGCCTGCCTTAAACCGGTTTCCGTCAGCTGCAGACGGACAGGGCTTTAAAAACCTGGCAAAATATATACATGCTAAGGGATTAAAATTTGGTATCCATATTATGCGTGGCATCCCTACACTTGCCGTTAAAGAAAAGATGCCTGTTATGGGTACAACATACACTGCCGATCAGATATATAGCACTGATTTGCAATGCAAATGGCTCACCGATAATTATACGATAGATGCTACAAAACCCGGTGCACAGGAATATTATGATTCAATAATGAAACTTTACGCTGGTTGGGGTGTCGACTTTATTAAAGTAGATGATCTTTCCCGTCCTTATCATCAGGGAGAAATAGAACTCATCCGAAAAGCAATAGATAAAACCGGTCGCCCGATTGTGCTGAGCACCTCACCAGGCGAAACACCGATAGAAAAAGCAGGGCATGTTCAGCAACATGCAAATATGTGGAGAATGGTGGATGATGTATGGGATACCTGGCCTCATATTACTCACCTGATCAATGTTGCCCAGCCATGGGCGCCGTATATTAAGCCCGGAACCTGGCCTGATTGCGATATGATTCCTTTGGGTAGAATTTCCATTCGCGGAGAAAGGGGCGGCGACCGTGCGAGCCGATTGACCAGGGATGAGCAGCAAGTGCTGATGACCTTCTTCACCATATTCCGCTCGCCCTTGATGTTCGGTGGTGATATGCCTAGCCTGGATCCCTTTACCACTTCGCTGCTTACCAATAAAGCTGTGCTTAAGATGCATAGAGAAAGTACGGATGTAAAATTTCTTTTTAACGATCGTAAGAAAGTTGCGGTAACATCAACAAATGCTAAAACCGGGCAACACTATCTCGCCCTGTTCAATCTTTCTGATGAACCGGATCCAAATGAAATTTCGGTGAAACCCTCCGATTTAGGAATAACTAAAGTATCGAATGTTACCAATAGCTGGACAGGAAAAGTTGTTCAGCATGATGGAAAACAAATAACCGTAAATCTTAAACCACATAGCTGCGTTTTGTATGAAGTTAAGTAAGCTATTTATAGTGCTGGTGTTTCTGTTGTTTAGCACAAACTCATTTGCATCAACATCAAGGCAGCATGCTGCAGCTGATTCTGTTTACCTGTTTTCATACGGGACTGATGGATTACGGTTTGCATGGAGTGATGACCGAAATAATTGGACACCTGTTGGAACAGGACAGGTTTACCTTCGCTCAGACTTTGGCCGCTGGGGATCAGATAAAAAAATGTTTGCTCCATATGTGATTCTGGGGCGCGGGGGAGTTTGGCAATGCGTCTGGAGTTTAAATGATCGGGTAAAGCAATTTGCCCATGCTCAAACAAAAAATCTGATTGACTGGGGGCCGCAAGGTTATCCCTTTTTTGAAAAAGGTAAGAATATCCTTCGTCCCATAATTAGTTACCAAAAAGACCTGGACATTTATCAGATTGTATACACGGATAGCGAGGGCGCCTATTTTCAGACAGAAACAAAAGACTTCAAAGTCTACAGTCCGGCAAAAGAAGTACCCCGCTCGGCCTACAAAAGCAATACCATCACCACTACTATTCAAAACAATACGGTAAGCGGACAGTTGCACCGTGTTAAATGGGCGGTGGTTGAAGAGTTGAATAAAACTGCGGAGCTCAGGAATTTCAAGGGGCGGCAAGATGCGGAGACGACCAAAGATGATCCGGTACGTTTTGCAAACTTAACAAAACCGGAGCTGCATATTTCGGCGGAGCCTGAAAAAGCTAAAGCCATCAGCAAGCTGTTAACAGGGATCTTCTTTGAAGATATCAACTATTCAGCAGATGGCGGGCTTTATGGTGAACTGATTCAAAATCGTGACTTCGAATATCAGCCTTCAGATAAAGAAAACCAGGATACAAAATGGAACAGCAATCATTCCTGGACATTCAAAGGCAAAGAAGGGGATTTTGCAATTCAAACAAAGCAGCCACTACATCCAAATAATCCACATTATGCGGTACTAAATTCGACTGTTGAGGGTGGTTCACTATCCAATTCTGGTTACGACGGAATTGCACTTAAAAAAGGGGAAAATTATCTTTTCTCCAGTTTTGTCCGGGTTGCAGAAGGAAAGAAATCTTTTGAAGTCAGGCTTGTTAGTGAAAAGTACGGCTTGCTTTCGAAGGGATTGATCAGTTGCAGTTCTAAGTCCTGGAAGCAAATAAAAACAACGCTTAAATCATCGGTCACCGCCTCGGATGTTAGCCTGCAATTGTGGCCATTACAAAATGGCCGTATCGATCTCGACATGATTTCGCTATTTCCCCAAAATACCTTCAAAAATCGCCAAAATGGCCTTCGGGAAGACCTTGCAGATACAATTGCAGCTATAAAACCGCGATTTGTGCGTTTTCCCGGTGGATGTGTGGCTCATGGAGATGGGATCCATAACATTTACAGATGGAAAAATACAATAGGAGCCTTAGAGGCCCGGGTTCCTGACCGTAATTTATGGGGCTATCACCAGAGTATGGGGCTGGGATACTTTGAGTACCTTCAGTTTTGTGAAGATATAGGCGCAACTCCAGTACCAGTTATTGCCGCTGGAGTGCCTTGCCAAAACTCAGGCGCTAATGGTGGCGGGCAACAGGGTGGAATCCCGATGGCAGATATGCCTGCATATATTCAGGATATCATCGATTTGGTTGAATACTGTAACGGAGCCACAAATACAAAATGGGGGAAGGAACGTGCAGCAGCAGGACATCCGAAACCATTTAATTTAAAATATATCGGTATCGGAAATGAAGACCAGATAACAGACGTCTTTCGTGAGCATTTCGCCATGATCTATAAAGCACTTAAAAAAGCGCACCCTGAAATAACCATTATTGGAACTGCAGGACCATTTTTTGAGGGAACAGATTATGAGGAAGGTTGGGCCCTTGCAAATGAAATGAAGGTTGACATGATAGATGAACATTATTATCGCCCACCAGGCTGGTTTATAAACAATCAGGATTTTTATGATAAATATGACCGCAGTAAATCAAAAGTTTATCTGGGAGAGTATGCGGCAAGCCTCCCTGGGGGAAATAGGACAAACCTGGAGACCGCGTTAGCTGAAGCGCTATATCTCACCTCCCTGGAGCGTAATGGAGATGTGGTATCTATGGCCTCTTATGCGCCATTGTTGGCAAAGGAAAAACATACGCAGTGGAATCCTGATCTGATCTACTTTAATAATACAGAAGTTAAGCCCACCATTGGATATTATGTGCAACAGCTTTACGGTCAAAATGTAGGAGATGAGTTTATTCCTGCACGAGTTGATTTTTCAGTGAAGAGAGAAGATGCAATTAAGCGGGTGGCATACTCAATTACCCGTGACCAAAAATCAGGAAAATTATTCATCAAAATTGTAAATATGCTCCCAGTTGCGGTTAAGACTAGTATTGATCTGTCTAAGTTAAGTTCAGTGGGCAAACAAGTAATTAAAAAAGAAATATCAGGTCTGCCAGGCGACTACAAAATCCGGCCTGTAAAAACAACTATGGACTATTTGAATCTTAAATCTTTCGAACTAAAACCTTATTCCTTTACTGTATTTGAACTGTAAAACCAAATAAAACCACGTTAAATGATCTCGAAGTATCGTCATCTCGACCGTAGTGGAGAGATCTTTAGTCCAAAGATCTCTCCGTTTCGCTGTGCTCCAGTCGAGATGATTGTTATGATAAAAACAAATTTTAAGCAGCTATATTATAATTATTTTTATAGCTAGCTTGATTTTTTATAACTGCAGCAACTCTTAATGCTATCTTGTTTCTAACGGCATTAATTATGCTCATGCTGTGCTTCCCTTCATCCTTTTTTCTATTGTAATATGTCTTGAATTCCTGATTGTGTTGAATTAGAGATAATGCACACATATGCAGCAATCTTTTAAGTTCTTTATTGGCCATCCGGTGTACCTTGGATTTACCTTTGATACTTATACCACTGCTGTGTTCAAATGGAGCAACCCCTGCATAACAGGCCAGTTCTTTTCCGCTGGGCCGCCCTGCAAAATTTCCCGTGCAGCCAATCAGGTATACTGCTGTAACATGCCCTATCCCAGGGATACTGAGCAATAATTTGTAGTTCTGCTTGAAATCCTGGTTTCCTGTAATGATTTTTTTGATCTGATCTTCGAGGTTCTTGATTGATTTGGCTATACCCTCAATTGCATTTTTAAGTGCTTTTTCAATCAGTTTCTGATGTTCTTTACCATTGACATTACCAAGTTCTTTTACCGAAACGCTAATGCCAGACCTTTGTTTGAGCAGCTTTGTCCGAGCTGATATCAGATCTTTCAGGAGCATCAGCTCGGGATCCAGGGCAGCTGTCGCCTTTAGATCATCCGCTTCCTTAAATGCATAGTTGCATAAACGTATGCTGTCTATTTTATCATTTTTACCCCTTGCTATCCCAAAGCTCCATTTGATATGGGCTGCATTGCCAATATGGATGGGCAGATTTCTGTTGCTGCAGAAAGTCCATATTAAACGGTGATAGATCCCGGTATTTTCTATGACAATCAAGGAGTCCTCATTGAACGTGGTTTTCTGCGATTTCAACCACTTCTCAAATAGCTTTATCCCTGGTGCTGTGTTGTCAAACCGTGCGGTTGCTATCTCCTGTTTTACATGGTTCACAACGGCCATCAATGCAACATCGAAGTAAGGTTTGGAAACATCAATCCCGATAAAAAATTTTGTAGTGCCAATCATCCTGTTATTTTTTATGTTTGTAGTGGTTACCTAATTTTTACCCCATCGATCCTAGTCCTTAATAATGGGTATTGCCCTAATTGTTATCTGGTCACTAAGGGAAAAAACGGTAGCGGATTGCATCATCTCATAGGTATAAAAACCTTGACGAACTTTTAATGTGCCGCTACCGTTTTAGGTAATCTGATTTATAATTTAAGCAAAGTAAATAGTTATTATCCTTAAATAAAATATCAAAACAAATCTAAAGGACGACCTTTCTTTAGGAATCTGTCAATGGTAGGAATCGTCATTATAAGAAGGCTTTTTCAGCCGACAAAGCAATCTTTATAGCAAGGATCACTAGCATGAAAGATTGCTTCGTTGTTCCTCCCGTAATGACGACCACACTAATGGGGTCTGTCAATGAAGAAGTTAGTATTTAGCCAAAAACAAAGGAACTGGATGACAGGTTTACAATGAATCGTCAACTCGACTGTAGTGTTCCAAAGGAACTCCTTTGGAGGAGAGATCTTTTAACATAGTCCAAAGATCTCTCCACTCCGCGTTGCTCCGGTCGAGATGACGCCGATTTTTAGTGTCTGTCATTGGTAGCCTGTTGAAAGACAAATGTTTTTGTTTATGAACTCGCGCCAGCATGTGGTTAATTATTTAGCTGGTTGCAAATGGGCATACCACCATCAATAAGGAGCTCAACACAAACATAAACAAAGAATCATCAGAAGCAAGGGAAACTACTGTTTCACCAATGCCAAATGGTTGCCAATCCCTTCTACAGCATTACATCTGCCCACTATTTTTAGCTTTAAGTTGTTCTGCAGGCTATTGTACACTTGCATTTGCCAGGGTTTTTAATGAAAGTTCTCCTATTCGTTCTTGCCGGTTTATAAATCGGGAAAGCTGGATGCAATGTTCTAATTCAAATGGGAGCATTTAGCAAAAGGAAAGGATTTTTAGCACTTAATTCAACGTTTTTGTTAACATTTTTCCCAGAAATTGAAAGATATGATCCATTCTAAATTGTATCCTTGACCTAATTTTGACGCTAATAACCAATTATCCAGAAGAGAAACTTATCCAGGTTCTTAGCAATATGAGAAAAAACAAAGAAAGCAGTAAAGTGATACTGTACACTAAAACTTCATTAATCGGTAATGTACCAAGACTCAGGTTTCAAATTTGATCTTGAATCCTGGAATAGCTTCAACTTAAGAAGTTAATCATAAAAATCTAAAGCCAATTGAATTAATAATATATGCAACTAACCAAAACAATTCGTTCGCAATTATGGCTACGCTAGGGAATCTGTCTACCATGTCATTACAATACTTCCTACAGACAAGAAAAATTACCGTCATGGTGATAGAAGAAAACGCTGAGACTGGTGATGAAAAGCCTTCGTCAATTTGAGGGGTAAAAAGATAAATTATAATCTAACCAAAATGAACAATATGATAAATATGAAAAATTGGAGTCAGGGGATATTTTTAGGTTTCCTGATCGTGATCGCCTTATTCTCCTCATCCTGTAAGAAATCGGAGGTTGCAGCAGCGCTGGAAGTTTCTTCACTGGATATTAAAGCGCAGGCAGATGGCGAGCGTACAGAAGTGACGATTACCAGCAACGACGCATGGACAGCAGCTATTAATGATGCGGTACCTTGGATAGAAATAGGTCGTACAGCGGGCGGAGCAGGTGCTACACAGTTACAGCTAAAATTTTCCGGTAATGGTACAGGTGCATCACGTTATGGTGTGGTTACGATTAAATCTGGTAATGGCCAGGCCAGGAGAATTAAGATTACACAAATAGGTAATTTATATCCAACATATAATTTATCACCAAAAGCACCCGATGCAACTGGTATGAGCAGTACTGCTGTACAACTGGCGGCAAAAATGCATTTGGGAATAAATTTTGGCAATACCATGGAATCACCAGTCGAAGGTGAGTGGCAGAATAGTAAACTGACCGAATCGTATGTGAAATTTGTAAAGCAAATGGGATTCAATACGGTACGGATTCCTTGTAACTGGAATTGGAGTCATTTAAGTGATCCCGATAAAGTAGAAATTGACCGGGCATGGCTTAACCGGGTGAAAGAAGTAGTTGGATGGTGTGTAGCTAATGATATGTATGTGATGCTGAATACGCATGGAGATAATGGCTGGCTCGAAAATAATGTCAATGCGGCGAAGCAAGAGGAAATTAATGCGAGACTCAAGGCCCTTTGGGAGCAGATTGCTACAACCATGCGTGATTTTGACGAACACCTTATTTTTGCCGGCACGAATGAACCTGCGGTTGAAAATGCTGAGCAGATGGCCATACTCAATAGTTATCACGAAACATTCATCAAGGCGGTTCGTTCTACAGGAGGCAGGAACAGTTACCGGGTGCTGGTTGTGCAGGGCCCCAGCACTGACCCTACTAAAACTTTTACTTTGATGAATACGATGCCAAAAGACGAAATTCCTAATAAGTTGATGGTCGAGGTGCATGATTACACGCCTTCTACATTTACGATACTAACGGATGGAGATGTAAGTTGGGGTAAAATGGCTTACTACTGGGGAAAAGGGAATCATTCTACTATTGAGCCAGAACGCAACGCTACCTATGGCGAAGAGGATGTGATCGATACTGAATTCAAAAATATTAAACAGAAGTTTGTTGATAACGGTGTCCCTGTGATGCTGGGTGAATATGCAGCCTGGAGAAGGAATGCGATTAACAACCCGAATTATCTTCCTAAGGATCTGGCTATGCACAATAAGTCTGTAAATGACTGGACATATTATCTGACCAAACAGGCTAAAGCGAATGGTATTCTGCCATTCTATTGGGAGATAGGTTTTATGTTAGACAGAGCTAATAATGTGGTAAAAGACCAGGCTATGTTAGATGCCCTTATTGCAGGATCTAAGTAAATAGTATAGTGTAATTGTAACATCAGGTTATTTCGCTTCCCTGAGATTGGTTAAGCATTTGCCCAATGTCATTAAGTTAAGGAGAAACAAAAAACATTGTCATCCAGAGCCTGTCGAAGGACAAATGTTTTTTGTTTTCGATTACTTAAAAGGTCTTCGACTACCTGTCCCGATTTTTCGGGAAGCTCAGACTGACAACAGCGGTGCTTAACTTAATAAAATTAGCGTTCGCCAGTCCCGCAGAAGGGGTCGCCTCTTCGTTACTTAGCTTAAAGAATAATTAATCAATTGAATAAACCCTTAACGAGTATCCGTTTTTTTAGGGAAAATAAAAAAAACATGTTTAGAAAAAAAGCGTTGTTAAGTACGGTTTTTGTTATCTCTTTTTTGGGATGTCAAAAAGATGTAAAAGCTCAAACTAATGTAGAAAAACCAAAAGTAGTTAATGGAAGTTTGGCGGAAAAATTCGCAAATGTTTCGCCGAAACTTACCTCCAATAATGTCAATCCTTTATTAGATTTTATGTTTACGGCCGACCCAACAGCTGTAGAATACAAGGGAAGAATTTATGTATATGCCACTAATGATCATCAACAGTATGAGCATGTAGGAAAGGATGGGAAAAATTCCTACGAGCATATCCGTACGCTGGTGATGATGTCTTCCGATGATATGGTTAACTGGACCTATCATGGCCTCATCAATACTGCCGGGCTGGCACCATGGAGTCAAAATTCCTGGGCACCTTCCATTACATCCAGACTGGAAGCAGATGGCAAGACGCACTTCTATCTGTATTACTCCAATAGTGGTATTGGCACAGCCATGCTTACTTCCACCTCTCCGGTTGGCCCATGGAAAGACCCATTGGGAAAAAACATAGTTGACCGTTCTGTTCCCGGTGTGGATGTCGATGCTCCATTCGATCCCGGAGTTGTGATTGATGACCAGGGCACAGGCTGGCTTGCTTTTGGAGGCGGATCGCCTAAAACGAAATATATGCCAGATAATGCCAGAATCGTCAAATTAGGAAAAGATATGATCAGTTTGTCCAGCGACGTTGCTAAAATACCCGCTCCTTATTTTTTTGAGGCAAGCGACCTTAATTTCATCAACGGAACCTGGGTTTATACCTATAATACAAGTTGGGAAGAACGCACAGAATGGCCTTATAGCAATATCGACAAACCAACCAAATGCAACATGTCTTATATGACGAGTAAAACACCTTTAATTCCCGAAAGCTGGAAGTATCGCGATAATTATTTTAAAAACACTGGCGATGATAACGTGGGCCCCTTCACAAACAACCACACGCACTTGTTTAAGTTTAAAGAGAAATATTATATTGCTTACCATGCCATGTATTTACAGGATTATTTTGGCACCAAAGGTGGTTTTCGTAATGTGGGTATCGAAGAAATGCAGGTGGATGAAAAGAATGTGAATATCCCTATGAGCAAAGCAACTTTTAAAGGTACGTCACAACTTAATCCATTAAATCCATTCGCCCTTCAGCAGGCAGAAACCACCGGAGGCACTTCGGGGCAGGTCCAGTTTGAAGCTGTTGGTCATCCGGGAAATATGGTTGCAAAAGGAAAAGCAGATCAACAATGTGTTCTGGTGAGAGGAGCCGATTTTAGTAAACAGGTCCCTGCCAAATTCGAAGCCAGGGTAAAAGGAAAAGGTAAAATTGATGTTTATGTAAATAACCTTAAAGGTAGTCCTATTGTTTCCCTTATAGGTAATGAGAAGGAATGGACTACACTTTCAAAGAAAATAGAACTGAAAATAGATAAAGGAATAGAGAATATCTATTTTGTATTTAATGGAGAGGGTTTTTTGTTTGATGAATGGAAATTCATTCGTTAGTTCCGGTTGCAGGTTTATTGATGTAATTACAATTAAAATCGGTTAAGAATGAAAAACCCAAATGAAAATATGAAAAATGCGATTTACAGGTTATGCATAATAGCCTTAATGATCACCCTAATAGTGCCATGTTTATATGCACAAAAAGCCACCAATCCCATTATTTATGCAGATGTACCGGATATTTCAATAATACGTGTAGGCAATAACTATTACATGAGCAGTACAACGATGCACATGAGCCCCGGTGTACCCATTATGAAATCGACAGATCTTGTCAATTGGAAAATTATCAACTATGCCCATGATGCTTTGGCAGATGTGCCGGAGCTAAATTTGACAGAAGGAAAAAACGCCTATAGTAAAGGCACTTGGGCAAGTAGTTTACGCTATTACAAGGGGATGTACTATGTAAGTACTTTTGCACAAACCACAGGTGAAACCTATATTTTTAAAACGAAAGATATAGAAAAAGGAAATTGGGAACGAATTTCTTTTAAGCCAGCATATCATGACAATTCTTTGTTTTTTGATGATGATGGCAAGGTATATTTAATTCATGACGCTGAAAGACTAAAAATTGTTGAATTAAATGATGATCTAACAGGAGTTAAACCAGGCGTTCCGGAGCGGGTTCTCATCGAGCACGCCAGTGCACCAACAGGAAAAGAAGTAGGTCTTGGAGCTGAAGGATCTCAATTATTTAAAGTAAAAGGGAAATATTATTTATTTAATATTTGCGCACCACGCGGTGGAATGCGAACTGTAATTATACATAGGGCAGATCATATCAACGGGCCTTGGGAAGGAATAGTTGGCTTACAGGATAGAGGAATTGCTCAAGGCGGACTGATCGACACTCCCGATGGACGTTGGTTCTCTTATCTTTTCCGCGATTATGCTGCTGTTGGCCGCGTTCCTTATCTCGTTCCTGTCAGGTGGGAAGATGGCTGGCCTGTTTTAGGCATCAATGGCAAAGTGCCCGATACACTCGATCTGCCGGCAGGTAAAGGTTTAATTCCAGGCATTGTGTCTTCTGATGAGTTTACCCGTAAAAAAGGCGAACCTGCTTTGCCGCTGGCTTGGCAATGGAATCATAATCCGGATAATGCGCTGTGGTCTATAACTAAAAGAAAAGGATTCCTGCGCCTCAAAACAGGAAGAATCGACACTGATTTTCTTCAGGCCAGAAACACACTTACACAACGCACTATTGGTCCAACCAGCTCAGCTTCTGTTGCCCTGGATGTTTCCAAAATGAAAGACGGCGATTTTGCCGGATGTTCAGCTTTCCAAAAAGAGTATGGATCCGTGGGCGTTAAAATTGATGCGGGTCAAAAATCGATCGTAATGATCACCACTGATCATGATAAGCCTGTCGAAGTAAGGCGAATTCCATTGGATCAAGACCAAATTTACTTCAGAATCGATTGCGATTTTACCGGCAAGAACGATGAAGCCAATAACCTTTACGCGCTTAACGGGAAAGATGAAGCTAATTTCTTTTACAGTCTTGATGGAAAAGTCTGGAAACCAATAGGGCCACCTTTGAAGATGAAATATAACATTCCGCATTTTATGGGCTATCGTTTTGCTTTGTTTAATTATGCGACTAAAAATATAGGCGGCGCGGCTGACTTTGACTTTTTTCATATAACAGATTCCATTTCCATAGAAAAATAAGGTATACATTTATATGAACTTCTAAACGCCATATATTTCTTTCCTTTTTGAAGAAGGGATAGGAATGAGTCAAACAAAGTTTTGGAGGTTCATTTGAATGAAAATTAACCAAATCATGATTGCAGGTAAGTTTAAAGTGCCGCACATCTTTAATTCCGACATTAAATGAGGAATATTGCCTGGGTCTAATATTCGTGATTATTAACATTTTTCCTCATCCTTACGATACAATTCTGGTATATATGAGTTGTTGAGGCATGCATAAACAACACCATGGGTTCAATAGATTATTTGTATCCGCTGATCAGCGTGAAAGGCCTTTTAACCATTTTTCCGTCAACACTGCTGTTTTCGACGGTCATCTGTTTTATTTTGATATCAACAAAGCCTGCTTGTATAAAAAAGAATTTTACTTCATCTGGATGGTAAAAATTGAAGTCTAATTGTGTCCAGGGTAAATCACCCCCGTATTTTTTTTCTATAAAGGCCATCCTCAATATGCCACCACTCTTTAATATGCGGTATATTTCCTTTAGGTGGGATATAGGTTCATCCCAGAAGTAAAGGGTGTTTTCAGTAAAACAGTAATCAAATGAACAATCATTGATATTAAGACGACCATCTTTTCTCGCCTGGATAAAATATTTGTCATGCCAGTCGCCACTAAAATTCTCATTAACCGTTGGAAAAAGATGTGGAAGGTCCTGGATATTTTCTGTGCCAATTTCCAGGAGTATCCCAGCATCCCGTTGTATTTTTGTTTCTATATATGTCGAGTTATCCATAATGCTTTCTAATTTCCGGATTTGCCAAACGACAGTTTATCCGTATAAAAGATGTATTCCTGCAAAAATGACCAATGACGAACTCCCGGGATTACATAAAAAGGATTTTCTTTTACACAAAATGTAATTTTTTGAATCCTGACTGAATAATAGCACATTTTTTGTCATATTGCATTTATGGCAATCAATGTGGGTAAGGATTATGGAGCCTGGAAAAAGGTGGGTGGCGAGTTAGAGGAACTTCCTCTTCAGTCGCGGGTAATTAAGGAAAGCAGCAACAAGTATGCTTTTTCTTTCAGCGACGCCGAATTACTGCAGATCACCACCCCAGATCTTTATATCGTATATGGTGATGTTAAGTTTAAGGAGCACAAAATGTATTTCAGGCCAACCAATGAGTTGCCGGATATGGTTAAATTGCGATTTACGTTGTCTGGTAATGGATCCATATATAACCAGGTTAACAAGCGGCAATATATTTTCAACTCAAACCAGCAAAACATTATTTATATGCCCGAGCTGGATGGAACAGGGGAATATGATACCACACGTCCTTACCAGTTTTTTGAAGTCCATTTCGCTAAGGAAAGGTTTCTGCAACTTGCTGAAAATTCAAATCCTTCCCTCCAGGCATTGGCTGATCACCTGGATGCAGGACAATATTCGCAGTTAGCGGATTACAATCTTCCCGTCTCCTGGGCGATGAAGAACTGCATCTATGAAATTATCAATTGCAACTACACAGGTAGTTTAAAATTGGCTTTTATCGATTCGAAATGTATAGAATTGCTGGTGCTGCAGGCGGAGGCTTTTGAAAAAGCGAGGGGCAAAACGGAGCGTTCACCCGTGTTGGCTGCCTATGACCAGGAGCGTATTTATCATGCCAGGGAATACCTGGTTAACCATCTTGACGCGCCTCCCTCTATTACCGAACTTGCAAAGATTTGTGGCATTAATGAATTTAAACTTAAACAGGGATTTAAAGGACTATTTGATCGCAGTATATTTGGCTATCTGACGGATTATAAACTGAATTATGCCCGGGAGCTGCTGCTTGAAGGTACGCCCATAAAGGCGGTTGCATTTCAGTTGGGTTATTCTTCCGTTCCTCATTTTAGCAATGCCTTTCGGAAAAAGTTTGCCGTTTCTCCGGGAAAGTTAATTTAGGAAGATGTACAAATCTGGTCTTAGTGTCTCGCTAAGACTTTTTACTGCTACTAGCGCAAGTCTTAGTGTTTGGGGTAACGGGCTGGCTGACTTGTGCCTCCTGAAATTTAGGTAGATATTGATTAGATAACGTGAGTTTTAGGTCTTAATTTCGTCATTGCGAACCGAAGAAAGGGCTTTGCATAAGAGTGAAGCAATCTTTTTTGATAATAAATATAGGATAGATTGCTTCTGCTCGCTCATAGCTAGCCTCGCAATGACGGAATATTTCGTAACAATCTAATAATTATATATGAATACCCAAAATTCACGTTAGATATTATTAAAGCACAAGTCAGGCCATGGCTCAATGTCATTAAGTTAAGCACCGCGATAGTCAGTCTGAGCGTAGTCGAAGACTTCTCGAGATTGATAATACGCAAATAAATGCCCTTCGACTACGCTACTATTGACAGAATCCATTAGTGTGGTCGTCATTCTCGCGCAGGCGGGAATCTTAAAGCCCTTGCATTAAGATGATTCCCAATCGAGTTGGGAATGACGATCCCTCGCAGCCTATCAATCCTCTAAAATCACGCTGTCATTTATATTGATTTTTATACAAGAAATTATCCCTCAGGGTGACATCTTTGCTATTTATCCCTTAACTTAATGGCATTGGGCCTTGGCTTAGGTCGTAGGCGCTAAGACTTGCACCAGATAGGGCCATTCCCATTTATATTTCTTCTAAAAGAAAAAACGGCCGCGTTGATTGGGGCCGCGTGTTCGATATAAAATGAGCTATATCAAACTGTTTTTAGCCACATTGCAATGGTTAATTTAGAACTCGTAAACGGGTATGTTCCGGAGATCAAAGTTTATATATGGTTATAACATTGTTTTGTAATGGAGTATAGATCAATAGGTTTTGTGTCATATCGGTCTCTTACCTAACCAAAAATATAACCGATATGAAAATGAAAAAAATGAGTTTATTTCTTTGTATGCTCCTGTTAATTTTAAGCAGCTCGTGCAAAAAAGTAATAGAATCTGATACTCAGGAACCTAAATTAAATGGAGTGATAAGATCAGCTGAAGTTAACGCTGGGATTTTATTGGCAGGCAACCATACAGGAGGAATCCTTCACACTGAAGCAGATTTCGAAAGGATGAGGGTAAAGGTAAACGCTAATACCCAGCCATGGAAGGGAAGCTGGGATCTGCTATTGCAAAGTCCTTATTCTGCATCAACATGGACATCCCACGCTACCTCGATCGTAATCCGTGGCGGTACAGGTGATAATGTGGCAGTGTTGTACCGCGATGTTGCGGCAGCTTATCAGAATGCCCTAATATGGAGAATAACCGGTAATACGGCGAATGGAGATGCGGCAAAGAATATTTTAAACGGATGGGCGAACACTTTAACAGAATTGAACGGAAATGCAGATCGTTTTTTGGCCGCAGGGATTTTTGGCTATCAGTTGGCTAATGCTGCAGAAATGATGCGCAACTATAGCGGCTTTGATGTTGCTGCTTTTAAAGCGATGTTGTTGAATGTTTTTTATATTCGGAACAATGACTTTTTACTGAACCACAATACCGCGTGCATCACAAACTATTGGGCAAATTGGGACTTGTGTAATATGGCCTCTGTTTTGGCAATCGGCATTTTTTGTGATGATCAGGCAAAAATTGATCAGGCTGTCAATTACTTCAAAACCGGTGCTGGCAATGGATCGATTTTGCATGCGGTACCTTTTCTGCATCCTGACGGCCTTGGGCAATGGCAGGAGAGTGGACGAGACCAGGGACATGCACTATTGGGTATAGGTTTGATGGGCTCGATCTGTGAAATGGCATGGAATCAGGGAATAGATCTTTACGGATATTCCAATAACCGTTTCATGCAGGGAGCTGAGTATGTGGCCAGTTATAACAATGGCAATACTGTACCTTTTACTACCTACAATTGGGGCAGCGGCACAACCTGTGCACCTATGTCGCACACGGTAGTGTCTGTAGCAGGACGCGGCGAAATGAGGCCGATATATGAAATGGTCTATAATCACTATGCAAACAGGATGGGACTTTCTGTTCCAAATTCGGCAGCAAGGGCAGCGTTGCACCGCCCGGAAGGTGGGCCTGGTGGTCATGCAACTACCTTTGATCAGCCTGGCTACGGGTCTTTGACATTTTACCGTGATGCATCAAGCAAGCCAATAAACAACGGGACTTATAAACTGAAAAACAAGGCCAGTAACAAGATGCTGGATAATGCCGGTTCTACTGTAAATGGTGCTATCATCAAACAATACGGCAATGGAACCAGTAACAACCAGAAATGGGTAGTTGCCTATTCGAATGGTTTTTATAAGATAAACTGCGTAACGGGAGGGAAATACCTGGACAGCGGGGGCAATACGGCTAATGGTTCCAATGTCTTGCAATGGCAAAGTAGTGCGAGCCTTAATCAACAATGGACAATTGTTGATCTTGGTAACGGGTATTGTAAAATATTCAACAGGGCAAATGGAGTCTGTTTAGATAGCGGCGGCGGAACTGCTGATGGCGCTTCAATGGTGTTTTGGTCCAATTCAAATAGTAATAATCAACAGTGGGCATTTGTAGCCCCATAATCATTAATTCAGATAAATCAACCTGTTAGGTAAGAGTTTTTTTGCCCTGTTATTTATGCTAAGTCGAGGCTGTAAAAGCAATTTATAAAAACAGAGTATCTCTTTGATTATTTGTTGTCTCTACTACAAAAATGCAATTACAAATGAGATACCTGTTTTTTACGATTGTTACCTTCACTAGCGCAAGTCTTAGTGTTTAGGGTAACGGGCTGGAGGACTTGTGCCTCCTGAATTTAGATAGATAAATTTTATTCGAGATTATTTTAAAGCACAAGTGAGGCCATAGCTTAGGCCGTGGGCGCTATGACTTGCGCTAGAATGGGTAGAAGACTCATAATCTTTTGGTCCCTGGTTCGAGCCTAGGTGGACCCACTGCTTTAAACCCCTTTAAGTAACACTTAGAGGGGTTTTTTGTTGCTCAAAAAACTATGCTACAGGTCAATTAAAGGCTGTTTTGATGATGGCAGACTTAACTGCTGCCAGTTTAATTTTAATTATTTGTATTTACACTTGAAACTCTGTTTTACATTTCATTGGGTTAATATCTATGCGAGTGTTTATCCGGGAATTTCTTGAAATGTGTTGAAGGGAGAAGCTTATCCCAGGATAGAGCGGCAAGGAATTTTCCTGCTGCTGTGCCAAACCTCACACAAAAATAGTTGATCACAGTAAAGATGTGTTTGACTGCCCGATTCAGTTTTATCAGAATGTTAAAGATGCTTCCAATCGGTACCACCGGTGCAGACAGAATGATACATGTTTAACGTAATTGCCGGAACAGGAACACCTACAACGATCCTGTACTCGCGGAAGAAGTACCATTGTAAGAAGCTCTAACGAACCCGCTCTCGCTCGAATTTATACTGACCGTAGAAACGGTGACAGACCCTGATGTGCTAGATACAACATTCAATCCAGACGAAGTAGTCCAGCTTATTGTATAACCTGCTGGAAGATGGGGCATGTTATAGGTTGCAGTTTGCCCGAAACAGATACCATTTGGACCCGTGATCACGCCCCTGTCAAGTTTGCCGATTTCAAATGATTGCCGAATGATGCGTATTATATTCCTTTCCTTTCAGGTCACAGACTAAATGGGGAACCCGCTTTGGCGAAATGACCACATGGTCCATTCATAATATTGATTGGGGTCTAACTGATAACCGTTAATATGACGTTTTTTTTGTGATTTGAGCTAAATAATATAGGTTTTGTCAGGTAAAGGAGGGTGTTGGTGTAATTTTTTTGCAAAAGGATGATTACATCGAGAAATTAACTAAAATAAACATTTAAGATATGCCATCTAACATTACAGCTCCCCACTCTCTTTCAATGGGTATTTACTACCCCAATCGTAAACATCAAAAAATATTTAGGCATCTAATCGGATGCCGCGCGAATTTTTGCGACAATGGTTAATTGTTGTGGTCGTTTGACGATTTCCACCTAAGACTGTATTGCTTTATAGTATTGTTTCAAAGTAAATTGGAAACAGTGCAGGCATAAGCTTTGGTCAATCCCACTTTATATTCTCAAAAATAAAATTCACTCTCTATGAAGAATAACTATAAATTTCTTTTTGCGCTGTTGTTTTTATTCCTACAACATCAACTTTCTTTTGGTCAGTTTGAAGTGCCAAAGGTGATTCCACCATCACCTGATGTAGCATCCTTAACAAGATATGCAGAAATTCCTGTTAGCTACAGCACAGGTGTACCTGATGTAAGTGTCCCTATCTATACGGTTAAGACCGGAAAAATTTCGCTGCCTGTAAGTATTTCCTATCATGCGAGCGGGATAAAGGTTAGGGATATTGCGAGTGTGGTCGGCCTTGGCTGGGCCCTGAATGCCGGGGGAACAATAGCAAGGACAGTTTTGGGAAGAAGAGACGAGAGCCTTGACTATATCTCGCCCTACAAAACTGTCGATGACCTCCAGACTGCCCGAACCTCTGTTACCAGTGAAGGTGATGCAATCAATCTGATGCATCATTTTCAGAACATGAACAAAAATAATTTTGAGACACAGAGTGATAGGTATGCCTATAATTTTGGGAGTAAGTCAGGATTTTTCAGGCATGATTGGATTAATGGTTCTGTACGGTTGATTCCGTATGCCCCACTCAAAATTACAAAGGAATATATTGACAATAATGTAACTCCCCAGAATCTTTATTATGCCATAACGGATGAAACTGGTACAAAGTATTATTTTCAGGCAGCAGAGTCGACCACACAGAACGGGATGTCGCCGACTACTGCGTGGAACCTAACAAGAGTGGTTTCAGCTGACCAAAAGGATGAGATAAAGCTGCATTATTCTTCTGGTGAGGTTATTGTTCAGCTCTCGGAAGTTGTCACCGTAGTTAGGAATCCAGGTAACGGGTTTGGTTCCTATGGAATTCCATCTTCAACAGAATTTTACAGGACCCCTATAGGCAGCCAGAATTACCCCAAGCGGCTGGACAGCATAACCACTACAGACGCGGTTGTTAAATTTGAGTACAGCAGTGATCGGGTGGATGGAAGACAGATGCGCTTGGTAAAGATTACTGTAAACAACAGGGTATCTAACGATGCGATAAAAGAAGTTACTTTGGGGCAAAGTTATTTTGGTACCTCGACAGACCATACCTTGAGGATGCGACTCGATGCGATCCAGGTGAAAGGTGGTCCAGGTTCACAACCAGAGAACTACTCCTATTTGTACAACAATAATGTGCCTCCGGGATATTATACTACCAGTGGATATGTATTTCCTGGCGGAAGTTCATTCCCGCCATATATATTAGAAGATTATTGGGGGTACAGTGGTGGGGGTAGTGGGATTCCCAGTGAGTTTCTGGGTTTTTTAGATTCTTCGGAATCAAACCTATATGGAGGTAGTAGAAATCCTGTGGCGGCCCTGGTCCAGGATTGCATCTTGCAACAGATAAAGTATCCAACAGGTGGTAAGACGGTATTTGAATTCGAAAATAACAGGTCAGAAAACCCAAATTTTTATAATTATCCAAATCAGACCAATGCGAATAATGGTATAGTGGGCGGTCTGAGAATAAAAACAATAAAAAATTATTCGGATGAAAATTCACTAGCATTTCAAAAAACATATACTTATGATGGTGTTGGATCTGAACAGACCATTTCATCTGTACTGTTCAGGTACCAACAGCCAATAAACTACGGTAGAAGTGTAATGGATGGTGAACGCTATACTGGATATGTCCCTTTAGGAGTGGTTAGCAGTAATGTTGCAACCTCTTCAAGCGTTTATCCATTGTCAATCCTGTCGGGTTCCCCTGTTGTCTACGGACAGGTGTCAGAATACAATGGGACATTAACAGAAAACACGGGAAAGTCGGTCTTTACTTACTATCTACCTTTTGACTCTAGGCTGGAATCTACAAATATATTAAGTGCCCCGAAATTCATCAATGAATTTACGATCGATAGGGGGACAACGAACCCATTGCTAGCATCTAAAACAGTCTATAAGAATATCAACGGTTTATATACCAAGGTAAATCAGATAGAAAACCGGTATTCTCCTAGAAGAATGAACGAATTTCTAACTGGCATACGTGTCGATCAGGAGGTTCAGTTTAGGGATCTAACAGGGTACTTCTCTCCTGATCAGTACGACACCCCATATTGGTGGGAATATTTAAACTCATATACTTGGGAAGCGACGAAAGGGTATGAAGATGTAACGACACTTGATACCACGATAACAACGGATCTTTCAGATCTAAATAATCCGGTGAGCCAAACTACTGTCTACAATTATGACAATCTTGATCACCTGATGCCTACCAAAAAGACCGTCACTGATAGTAAAGGAGGCAACATCACAACAGAGATGAAATATCCACATGATTTTACCGGAACGCAGCCCTACACCGATATGGTAGATACCTATCATATGTGGGCTCCGGTTGTTGAACAGTTAGATTACAAGAATTCGGTTAGCCCGTTGAGTTCGGTTAAGAACAACTATTACAATTGGGGGAGTAATATTATCGCACCGATAACTATTGCGGGCAAGACCGGAACGGGAAGCTATGAATCCCGGGTTACTTTTGAGGGCTATGATGATCATGGGAAGATAAAGAGTGTCTCTAAAACACGAGCTTCAAAAACATGCTATCTCTACAGTTACAGATCACAGCATCCTATTGCTGAGATTAAGAACGCTGATTATTCAACTGTAGAATCGCTTTTGGGAGGTAGTCTTGCTGTTACCGCTTTTAGTAATCTGGTCAGTCCTGATAAGACTGCAATCGACAACTTTCTTTTGCCGTTGAAGAACAACCTTCCTGATGCACTCATATCGAGCTATGTGTATCAGCCTCTTGTAGGCATGACGAGCCAGACGGATGCGAAGGGTATGACCACTTATTATGAGTATGACAGTTTCCAGCGTTTAAAACTGATCAGGGACCAGAATAATAATATCATCAAGAGCTACTGTTACAACTATGCGGGCCAGGTTACGGACTGTAACGCTGGCGGAGTGACGACTCCTCAACCTACTCAGGTTTATGCTCGTGTGGAGGTGCTGAACCCTAGCTGGAGTGCACCGGTTGACGGAAGTACCAGAGAGGCAGATATCTATATCGCCCTTTACAGCGATGCGGGCTGCACGCAGCCGATTTCACGTCCGCAGAGTTTTGATATGAACGTAAGCACTACGGGTACTTATTTTGAGAACAACAATTCTTCGGTTTCGAGCTGGACGAATAGCTACAGTGTACCGGCGAATAGTACCCGGGTTTTACTTGGCCGTTTCGTGACCGATTCCTGGTATTCCTATTACGACCCTTATTATGAGCAGGTTATCAATTCCTATAACTATATCTACCAGGTAGAAGACAATGGAATGGGCACCTATATCCCTTCACCCACTTATTAGATCAGAAGAAGATGAGCAAACACTTATATTTTCCATTATTGGTCCTGTTGATGATGTTGACAGGTATCTCGAATACATTTAGCCAGGAGGCTGTCAAACAAGAGGCTATCAAAAATAAAAAAGAGAGACAAGAGTTGCTGTCTAAAGAGCTGGGGTTAAACCAGGAACAGTCGGCCAAGCTGCTTGAGCAGCAGGAAAAGTACCGCGAGCAGGTTGCACGCGTATTGCAGGATACCTCACTGCGTGCGCCGCAGCGGAGCGTGCAGCTAAAAGCGCTTTCGCAGCAGTACCGTGCTTCACTCAGTATGTTATTGAGCCCCCAGCAAAGAGAAAAGATGTCGGCATCGATTAGGGGGCGCAGCCAGGAAAAAGCACAGCAGCACCGTCAGCAGCTTGAGTCGAGGTTGCCCAAAGGCAGGAACAAGGCATTGACCGCAGATAGCACTAAAGTTAAACCAAGGAATTAATGTCTCTCAGATGAAAACAAGAATAAAGATTATCAGCATATTTACAGGGCTCTTTTCCCTCTGTGCGGGCATTGCAGGCCATGCACAGCTTTCGGTCAGCTATTCGTCCGCTATCCAGAGTTATAGTACCGGGAGTGCTATCACTACACTTTCACCTAACTTGAGTGGGGGTACTGCATCAGCTGGTGGACAGACAACGAGTACTTTTGTCAGCAGCGGGCTTTACAAGCCGTTGAACACGGCAGTGGACGCCTCAGGCAATGTTTATCTGGCCGATCGTTTGAATCATATGGTCCGCAAGATCAGTGGGGACACGGTGAGCACGGTTGCCGGCAACGGATCAATGGGTTCGGCGAATGGTTACGGTACTTCTGCTACTTTCCAGTATCCCAACAACCCGGCGGTAGATGCCTCGTTTCACGGTTCAACATACAATTCTAATATTATAATAAGTGAACGTAATAATTTTGACACACCAAGTGCGTGGTCTTATTGTAGTTATTCTTATCAATTTCAAAATAATAGTCGATATATCATAGTTTCTTAATTACTTATTTAGTTTAACTAGGACCAATACAATTACCAACATAAGCTTCAAAGACGAGAATCTAATATCATGAAACAAACGGATTATCACTATAAAAACTAACGCCTCCATGAAACAACATCTAAAATATTTCTGTGCCGCGGCCTTGCTATTGCTCTGCAGCCGCTCTTCGGCCCAAAAGGTTGTATCGGCTTATAACGGGGAAAGCGAAATCAGTGCACCGTTAAGTGTAACACTGATCGATGGCTTTCATACTATGGGGCCTGTACGTATTTTCACCACAGGGCTGAGTTATGTAGACTGCGTGCCCCTGACCTCAACGCCAAGTACCAATCAGAACTTTATCCTAACGCGTACCTTTAAACAGCCCGTAACCGATGCTACCATTGGCAACAGCCGTAGTGTCTGCGATGAAAACCAGAGTATCCAATATTTCGATGGCCTTGGGAGACCATTGCAGACCGTTCAGGTAGAGGGAAGCCCTGGTTTTAAGGACATTGTACAGCATATAGCCTATGATGCCTTTGGCCGGGAAGCGGTGAAATACCTGCCTTATGCTGCACAGTCAACAAACAACGGGGCTTATCAAGCGGATGTACTAACCCATCAGGCGGACTATTACAGCAACAGCACCGGCTGGGACGCAAATGTGGTTAAAACGCCGGTACCTTACAGCGTAACAGTGTTCGAGGCTTCACCTTTGAACCGGGTGGAACAGCAGGGCTCGCCGGGTGCAGCCTGGCAACCTGTTACAGGCCGGACAGTAGTAAGCGAATACGGTACCAATGTGGCGGGGGATGTCAGGAAATGGACCGTGAGCAGTACAGGTGCGAGTTCAGTGTACAGTTTTTATGATGCGGGGAAACTTTACAGGTCGACTATAAAAGATGAGAACTGGGTACCGGGAGATGTAAGGACGGGTACAACAGATGAATACAAGGACCTGGAAGGACGGGTAGTGCTGAAGCGTGTCTGGGAAACGGATATTAAAAGCCTTTCTACCTATTATGTTTATGATGATTACGGCAATCTGCGCTATGTACTGCCACCGGCAGTCAACCTGAACACTGATAGGTTATCCGCTGAGATCGATGGTTTTAATGAAGCCGATGATGTGTTTAAGGATTTTATGTACGGCTATCATTACGATGACCGGAAACGGTTAACCGAGAAAAAGATCCCTGGCAAGGACTGGGAATATATGGTGTACAATACCCTGGACCAGGTGGTATTGACCCAAGATAAAATACAGCGTAATTCGGGCCAATGGCTGTTTACTAAATATGATGCTTTTGGCCGTGTGGCGATCACCGGGCTATATACCGATTCAAGGGAACGTGGGCCTATGCAGGATTATGTAAACAGTCTGCTCAATGATAGCTCCTATCAGTTATGGGAGGTGCGCAACAACGGTAATGAAAGCGGTACCTATACCGGTTATAGCAATAATGCTTTTCCAAAGATTGTGACCTATTACCATGGTATTAATTACTATGACAACTATAATTTCTATAACAATACTTTCGGGCTGCCGGTGTTGCCGCAGGTTGGGAATGATCGTGCCAAAACCCTGCTAACGGGCACTCGGACTACAATACTGGGTACGGGCACGATGCTGCTGAGCGTGAACTACTATGATGAGGACGGACAGGTTATCCAGTCGAAGAGCGAGAACCACCTGAACGGAGTCAATGTAGGTACCGATGTGGTGGATAATGAATGGAATTTTGACGGTAGTTTAAAGAAAAGCACACGTGTGCATGTAGGGAACGGTTCCACGACCACCATTGCCAACAGTTATATCTATGACCATGTGGGCAGGAAAAAAGCAACCAAATCCCGGATCAACGGCGGCGATCTGGTAACCTTAAACAGCTTCAATTACAATGAGATCGGACAGCTGATCGATAAGGCGCAGCACAGTACAGATGACGTGAACTTTGCGCAGCACACGGCTTATACCTATAACGAGCGGGGCTGGCTAACTAGCCAGAACAGCGGGCTGTTTACCTTCAGCCTGGGTTATAACAGCGGCAGTGCGCCGCAGTACAACGGAAATATATCCCGTCAGACGTATACCAATGGCGGACCGTCCAATACTTTTAATTATAGCTATGACCGGCTGAACCGTTTAACAGTGTCCAGTGCGGGTAACAACCTGGGTGAGAGCCTGAGCTTTGATGTGATGGGGAATATAAAAACCCTCAGCAGGGATAACTATGGGACAAATGACTACCACATCGATCAGTATAAAGGCAACCAGTTAAAGGCTATCAGTGGTTTTACCAATGGGACTTACACCTATGATGAGAACGGCAACCTGATCATTGACGGCCCTAATGGAAATAATATCAGTTATAACTATCTGGACCTACCCCTACAGGTAAGCGGGAACAAGAGTGTAAGTTATACTTATGATGCTACTGGGAAAAAACTGATCAAGGTCAGTGCAGTAAATGGCAGGATCGATTACCTCGATGGGATTGTGTACAAACCCGATGGAACTATTGATTTCATCCAGACCGAGGAAGGGATCGCGCGTAATAGCAGTGGGACTTACAGTTACGAGTATAACCTGAATGACCACTTGGGCAATGTGCGGGCGAGTTTTCTGAAGAACCCAACCTCAGGAGTAGTTGAAGCTGTTCAGCGGAATGACTATTATGCTTTTGGGTTGACGAAGGTTGCAACTGGCGGAACAAATAAATATCTTTACAATAGCAAGGAATTGCAGGAAGAGCTGGGGCAGTATGATTATGGAGCAAGGTTCTATGATCCGTTGATCGGAAGATGGAATGTGGTGGATCCATTAGCGGAAAAAGTTTATTCAGTTAGTCCTTATGCTTATACTGACAATAACCCCGCAAATAATGTAGATCCAAATGGAATGGAGACTTATAGCGGGCAACAGGCTCAGGATTGGTTCCGCCAATTGCAAAGTCAATACTCTTCTAAGGAAGATGGGGACGATGGCTGGCTGCAAAAAGTTCTTGCAGCATTAGGTATTGGCCCTAAGAATGGCCCAAGGAGTACGGATGACGCGAAAGAAATCTCGGAAAATTGGGGGCCTGTCAACCAACTAACAAAGCGCGCAAATCATGCAGACGAAAAAGTAAGTGATATGTTCGTTATTGGCGGTTTGTATCAGGTCATGAAATATGGTACTGGTACTTTCTCTGAACGACCAAGCTATTTTGCTGCTGCTATGGGTTTAACGTCGGCAAGTTTTGATGCACTGGGAGCATTTGAGCTTGCAGGAGCTTATAAATCTCTAGCTGAACTTGGCTTGAAAGATGGATTAAAGAAATCAGCTGATGAGGTACTAGAACTTGCTCAAAAGTTTTTAGGGAAAGGTTATAAAGAACCTGTACCAGGAAGCGGAAGATTTATTTCAGCAGATGGGAAACGTGCATTCAGAATGGGAGAAAGGGATATAACTGGAGCACACGGAGGGGGACCACATGTTAATTTTGAAACTTTTGTACCTAATCCTCAAAAACCAGGTAAGCTGATGAGAGAAGATAATTATCATATTTTTTTAACTAACTAACTAACTAACTAACATGGAAATAATAGTTGAAATTCCTGAATATACCGGTGAAGGACTTAGGTCTGAATGGGAATATGGCTTTGAAATTGAGACCAAAATTAATGACGGAGAGTTTTTAATCTCAGCTAATAAGGCTGGGCTAATCTCTCTGGCTAAGCAATTGCTTACACTAGCGCAAGATAGTGTTCCATCAAACTACCATTTGCATTTTGATGAATACAATTCCTTAGAAGAAGGCTCTGTTGAATTAATAATTCAGAAAGTATGAATTGCACAACATATACAATATTCGGCGGTTCTGGCTAACTTTACAAAGTTGGTGTAACAGATGCTAACTTAGCTAGATAGCTCAGTCTCTTACAGAGGTAGGACCCCGTACTTATGGAGGATTTTCTTCTGTTATGCAGAAGAATGAAGCTCATATCTTGGAAAAATATTTAAGAGTTTACAATACAATTCTACCGGGCTGTGTGCTTTGCCCGGTATGAAAGGGGAAGTCGTTTCAGATAGAAGCGTTTCTGGGGTTATAATTATCAGTTTCCCGCAATTTGTCTATAGCCTCTGATCGGATGATGACTACTCGTAGTGGAGATGATATATTTTGATAATCCTGAAGAAGCTAAGGCTATATTTTTGCAATTTCAAAGTCAATATTCTTCAAGACTTCCTAATGAATATAACGTAGATGCATCTGGAGAGACAACCAAGATTAGCGATAAAGGAGAACATCTGTATGATTACTATAACTATGCATACATAACCGCTAACCCATCGTCGGGAAAACTGTAGCTAAAGATGCAATAAGTGGTGAAATTTTTGATATAGCACCTATAGGAAAAGATAAAGTTTTTTATGTTCTTACTGGCCCATCACTGCGCAAAATAGATAATGATTATTTTTTTTTGGCTACTGGTTGGCGGAACAGTAATGATGCCTCCAGAGGCAGGATTGAGTAAAGTCGCTGGGATGTTAGCTGGTTGTTTAGGACTAGGAACAGTTGAAGGAACAGGAAGTAATATGGCTCTAGGTATTACTGAGCATTTGGATGATTTTGCAAAATCCGTTGGTAGAAATACATGGAAGACTTAGGGAGCAAAATTATTCTAATCCTGGTGCACTACAACGGGCTATTTTTTACAATGGTAGTAAGGTCGTGCCCAATCCATTTAATTAAAAAAGAATTATGAAAGCTAAGATCTTTAAATCAGATAGGTATTTTACAACTTTTGACATACTCGTTACTCACGGACAGTTACTTCTACGGTCACAAAAGAATGAGAATTATTCTCATAATATTGATATTATATTCTTTAACACGGCGTATATCCAATTGTTTAACAGGCTTAACGGGATTAGTATAGAAATAGTCGATGGCAATAAATTTTTAGACTATCATTCAGTTTCTGATTATTTAAGTAATGACAATAATTACTTGTTTGAAATTACAAGCGGCTTAGAAAAGTATTATATAGCTGCTTCATTTGCGAAAGTATTTGAGAACGAATTAGATTTTAATGAAACTAGCTTAACTTTTGGAAATGAGGGTAAAATAAAAGAGATAGCTTCTAGTCTTATCGATTAATCTTAATTTGATGGATCTTTAGGGAGGCAGAAAACAAATTGATGTATATTTATTGATCTTTTATCCGCTCATTATATTAACGCCCGATGTTCAATTGGCTCTTCGGTAAGAAAAAAATTAAACCTGTTTTATCCAAACTAGATTATTGGGAGGCATTTGAATTATATGCACTTTTTGATGACCTGGATAGGGTAAAGGCCGTTTTGGAGCATACAGATAATACCCGTATTGATTTTATTGCTTTTAAGGACTGGTTTACCGAAGAACTGGGTGAGCTTGAAGGGGCAAACAATCCTGATTTTTCAATGGTACGGGAATGGTTTGCACCAGGCGCCGATTGGGATAGCTTGATGGGGATGCAGGGGTTTGAGCTGGGCAGGTCTGTTTTTAAAAGGGCTGACCGGTGGAAGCGCAACCAAGAGTTCGTGCCGGGCAGTATTGTTTGGCTAAGTGGAGAATATGGGCTGGTGTTAAGAATCCTCACTAGCGCAAGTCTTAGTGTTTAGGGTAACGGGCTGGATGACTTGTGCCTCCTGAATTTAGATAGATAAATTTTATTCGAGATTATTTTAAAGCACAAGTGAGGCCATAGCTTAGGCCGTGGGCGCTATGACTTGCGCTAGATGGGTTGATCCGGAAACGAATAAAGCCTGAAATATCTCTATTTCAGGCTTTATTTATTCAGCGGAGAGTGGGGGATTCGAACCCGCGGACCCTTTAACAAGTCAACAGTTTTCAAGACTGCCGCAATCGACCACTCTGCCAACTCTCCGCCGCAAAAGTACAAACTTGAAGCAAATCTGCAAATGATTTCTAATTAAATTTTTTAAAAAATATTCTAAGCCTTGCTAATCATTTAGTTAGCGCCTTTTAAAAAATAAAAAAAAGCAGATAAATAGCTCAAATGTGCCATCTATCTGCTTTTCGATCGATATTTATTGCGCTAAAGCGCCTCTTTGGGATAAACTTTGTCTCTGTCGACAGATAATATTCCGTTTCCTTCAATGGCGAAACAAACCAATCCGACCAATACAGAAAGCGAAAACCAAAATTCTGAGTAAGGCTTAAAAATACCACCAGAGCTATTGATAAAGAATACTGCACCAATGAGTATCGGTAAATTAACCAAACAGAATATGCGGGTGTGTGTACCTAAGGCAATGGCCAGCCCCCCGATGATGTGTAACATAATGATCAGGTGTGCCAGTAAGCTAATGCTCACAGCTGTGCCTAAGAAAGCGCCCCTCATTAAATTACTAAAGGCTTGCATATTGATATAAAAATCAATGCCCTTCCAAATTAAAATAAGGCCTAATAAGATTCTAAAATAGTCTAACCATTTTGGGTGATGATGATCGCCCCAGTTTTGGATTTTCTTAAGCATGTTCATAACTTCTATATTTTGGTTATGACAATTTACAGAAAATTAAAGAAAAAAACAATGGGTTAACTGTTTGATTTTAAGGCTTTTTTTTATCTGAAGTTTTACTGTTTACATAGTCGGTTGGCGACATGCCGAACTGTTTGGCAAAGTTTCTTCCAAAGTGAGATTGAGAGCTATAACCAACCATTTCTGAGATTTCATAAATTTTTAGGATCCCTTCATTTAAAAGTTCTGCAGCTTTTTTTAGTCGGGCTAAATTAATCAGTTCATTCGGACTCAGGTTAGAAATAGATTTGATTTTCCGGTATAAGGTTGGCCGGCTCATGTTCATCTTTTCTGCCAGATGTTCTACATCCAGATCCTGATCGCTAATGTTTTTGTTAATGATATCCTGTAATTTTTCTAAAAACAACTCATCTGCCTTAGAATAGGCAATGCTTTTAAGGTGGAGGAGGGGGGAACTGGCGAAATATTCCTTAATCTTATTCCTGTTTTTAATCAGACTCGAAATCTGCACTTGAAGAAATTCTGGCGAAAAGGGCTTTTCTACATAGGCATCGGCGCCCAGCTCTAAACCTTCAATTTTAGATTGCAACGAATTTTTCGCGGTAAGCAAGATCACGGGGATATGGCTGAATTCTAAGGTAGATTTAACTTTTGCACAAAATTCGAAGCCGTCCATTTCAGGCATCATCACATCGCTGATAATGAGTTGAACAATTTCATGATGTAATATTTCTAATGCTTCTATGCCGTTCCTGGCTTGTAGAACACGATATTTTTCTTCCAGATCATCTGAAATGAAATCAAGGATATCTTCGTTGTCATCAACCAATAACACTACAGGCCTTTCCATATCTTCAGTATCTTTTATGGTAAGCGTGCCTACAATTTCTTCCATTTTCCGTTCAGGTTAAATTCTATAAGTTGATGGATAGGCAGTTCTAATACAAATATATTAAAATCACCATCATTAAAATCTAAATAAAGTTCCCCGCTATGCAGTTGTGCAAGCGATTTTGAAATCGATAAACCTATTCCGGTTCCTGCCTTTATTTCTGTTTCCTTAGCCCTAAAAAATGGTTCGAATATCTTGTCCTTAATTTCTACAGGGATTCTGTTTCCATCGTTTTTAACCATCACAGTAAATTTATCGCCATCCTGCAATGATAAGTTGATTTGTACAGTGGTTTTCCCATATTTGATGGCATTGTCTGTCAAATTGCTGATCATTTTGTAAAAAGCCTCTACATCGATATAAGCCAGGAGTTTTTTTTCGGGTATATGAAGGTTGTACTTAATGTCTTGCTGTTCTGCAGCGGGTTGAAACTGGAGAAATACATCTTTTAGGATCTCAGCTATATCGGCCTTTACAAAGTTCAGTGAAAATTCGCTGGTTTCAGTTTTTCTGAAATCCAATAACTGATTGGTTAATTTGAGCAATCTATCGGTGTTTCGGGCCATAATCCGTAAATTCTTTTCTATGGCGGGTACGGCATCGGCCTGTTTAATCAGTTTCTCCATCGGCCCGATAATCAAGGTGAGCGGAGTTCTGATTTCGTGGGCAACATTCGTGAAGAATTCGATTTTTGCCTGATAAACTTCTTTTTGTTTTTCATGCTCAAAAACTTCCATCCGCCTGCTGTTTTTTAGCGCAATTTTTCGGTGGTACCTTCGCACCAGGAAGAAAATAATTGCACCTGCAGCAATCAGGTAAAGCAGATATGCAATGGGGCTGAGGTAAAAAGGAGGACGAATTTTGATCAGAAGTTTAACATTTTTGGTGCTCCATGTACTACTTCCTTCAACCAAAGCTTTCACTTCAAAAATATAATTCCCTGGGGCTAGTTTGGTAAAGTAAACCTTCCTGTTGGTTTTTAAATATTCCCAGTTTTTATAAAGCCCTGTCATTTTATAAGCATACTCTGTCATTTCGGGCGATAAATAGCTTAAGGCTGCAAAATCGATACTAAAAGATGATTGGTTATAATTAAGTTCGATAGTATCGGCATAAACGATCGATTTGTCAGAAATAGAATCTGTCCCATTTAAACCTATTTCTGAACTGTTGATCTGAAACCCGGTTAAAAATACAGGGGTTTGGTAAGATGTTGCTTTTAAATTAGCCGGATTGAAGCTGACCAGCCCTTTTACGCTCCCAAAATAGGTTCGGCCGTCCTCATCCTGATAGGCAGAACTGTAGTTGAACTGATCGGTAAGCAATCCGTTGGCTTTAGTATAGGTTTTGTTTAAACCCATAGAGGGGTCAAAATGGATAAGGCCCCTGGTACTACTAATCCAGAACTTATTTGCGGCATCTTCCTCAATGCGGAAAAGGTAATTGCTGGGAAAACCATTTTTTATGCCATAACGCTTAAATTGATGCGTTTTCTGATCAAGCCTGCAAAGTCCACCACCGTCTGTGGTTACCCAAATCTGTTGTTTACGATCTTCAAAAACACTATTTACGGTGTTATGACTTAAACTTTTCGAATCTGTCGGAATATTTCGGTAGTTCACATAGCCTGATTTGGATAAGTTAAACTGGAATAAACCATCGTTAAAGCTACCTGCCCAGATATTACCCTTGCTGTCTTCGATAACCGAATAGTAAAAAATAAAGGGGAGACCGGCAATAGGTTCAAAATCATCGCGTTTGCGGTTATAGCGGTAAATCCCGTTAATGGTTCCAACTAAAATTTCACCCGACCGTGTTTTACAGAAAGTAACAATAAAGTTGGTGCGTAAGGCATTTCCAACACCTGCCTGGTAATGTTTAATTACCTTTTCTGTTTTCAGGTCTAAAACATCCAATCCATGTTCGAAAGTGCCAATCCAAAGTTTGTCTCCATCAACTAATAAGCCGTGGATATTGGAATAGGCAATGCTTCCGGGTTTTCCATCGGGTAAAAAGTGTTTAAATATCCCTGTTTTTACATCAAGTTTATTCAGCCCGGCATCTTCCGTACCGATCCAGAAATTTCCATTTCTATCTCGGGTAATTTCCCTTACATCGCTTCCACTGATCGAGTTTGTACCTTTTTGCGGAAAGTATTTGGTAAACAGTGAAGTATGGCTCGAATAATAATTTACGCCTCCAAAATAACTGCCCGTCCAAACCCCTCCTTCACGGTCGAGGCAGATGGTATAAATAGCATTATCACTTAAAGAATAATCGTTATTATATTGTTTTTTAATGTGGATAATCGATTCATTTTCATCATTGTAAATGTAAATGCCTGATTCTGTGGCAATCCAAAATTCATGAGGTCCTGTTTTTTTGATATCCCGTACAAAAATTGGCGTTTGGTCGTCGTTTAACCTGAGTATATTTTTTGATGCTAAAGTGACTGGATTAAAGAGTTTAACACCCTGATTGGTGGTGCCAACCAGTAAATTTCCATTTTCGGTTCCTGCAATTCTCGATACCCAGCCATATTCGGTTTTGGCATTTTTACCATTAATATTAAATCGTTGAAAATTATTCGCTTTGGGATTGTATTTTTCTAAAGTTCCCTTTCCGGTACTGATCCATACGCTACCATCTTTTAAAATAGTTACCAATGATGCATCAAAAGGGGCATTATGAGTAAAAGCCTGTATTTTCTTGCTGCGCTTTTGATATAAATATATTTTAAATGAAGATAAGATCCATAAATTTCCGCGCTGATCGCTAGCCAGATCCATAATGCGCATGCCCTTGGTTTCTTTAATAATGGCAAAGCTTTCTTTTATGGGATTGTATTGATATACACCGTTATTGGTGCCAACCCAGAGGGTTTGTTCCTGATCGTGGTGGAGCGCGTAAATTAAATCGTTGCCTAAACTGCCAGCCTGATCCGGATCGTGGCGGTAAGTTTTAAAAGAATAACCATCAAACCGGTTTAAACCATCTTTTGTGCCAAACCACATAAAACCGTTTCCATCCTGCACACTACAAAATGCCGTATTGTTAGAAAGTCCGTTTTCTACCTGATAATGCCTGAAATAATAAGGTTGCGCCCAAAGCAGGTGGACCGAAAACAACAGACATAAAAGGATGAAGAGTTTTTTCAAGAGATCTTGGTCAGCTGCATCAAATATATTAAAGAAATGCTTTGCTTTCAGGCTAATTTAAATTTGAGCGGATAAGTAGAAAGATTGAGACAGATTCCATTTTTATTTGGGAAAGCCTTAAAGAAGTAAGGAACTCAATTTTTATAGACCTGAAAACTGTCAACTGCAACCTAATCTGAGTGTTATTCTTCTTTATAAAACTGTCAACTGCCAATTGCAAGCTAATCTGTGCGTTACCTAAGCTTTATAAACCTTAAAACTGCCAATTGTCAACTGCCAACTGATTTGGGCGTTCCCCAATCCCGTGAAATACGGGAAAAGGTCGGGCTTTTCAGGGCTTCGCTTCGCTCCGGTACCGATGAAGGACCGGTACTGAGCCCTTACAACCCCTAACGCAAAACCCAGCGTAAAAAATCTGCAAGATTTGATTTCAATAGCGCCACAGGCCTGTGTTAAATAAACCTGATAGAACGGAAAGCCCGGAGCGAAGCATGAGTGAGGACTTGAAGTGATAGCAGGGCTTCCCTAACCGAAATGTGCCAGCCCCATCATTTCCGAAAAAACTGTTGCTATTAAGATCCTGAACTTGTTTCTTAATCTATCATGTTAGTCTGTTGTTATTAAGATCCTGAGCTGAACTACCATTGACAGACTTTAATAAAAAACATCGTCCTTTAGATTTGTTTTGATATTTTATTTAAGGATAATAACTATTTACTTTGCTTAAATTATAAATCAGATTACCTAAAACGGTAGCGGCACATTAAAAGTTCGTCAAGGTTTTTATACCTATGAGATGATGCAATCCGCTACCGTTTTTTCCCTTAGTGACCAGATAACAATTAGGGCAATACCCATTATTAAGGACTAGGATCGATGGGGTAAAAATTAGGTAACCACTACAAACATAAAAAATAACAGGATGATTGGCACTACAAAATTTTTTATCGGGATTGATGTTTCCAAACCTTACTTCGATGTTGCATTGATGGCCGTTGTGAACCATGTAAAACAGGAGATAGCAACCGCACGGTTTGACAACACAGCACCAGGGATAAAGCTATTTGAGAAGTGGTTGAAATCGCAGAAAACCACGTTCAATGAGGACTCCTTGATTGTCATAGAAAATACCGGGATCTATCACCGTTTAATATGGACTTTCTGCAGCAACAGAAATCTGCCCATCCATATTGGCAATGCAGCCCATATCAAATGGAGCTTTGGGATAGCAAGGGGTAAAAATGATAAAATAGACAGCATACGTTTATGCAACTATGCATTTAAGGAAGCGGATGATCTAAAGGCGACAGCTGCCCTGGATCCCGAGCTGATGCTCCTGAAAGATCTGATATCAGCTCGGACAAAGCTGCTCAAACAAAGGTCTGGCATTAGCGTTTCGGTAAAAGAACTTGGTAATGTCAATGGTAAAGAACATCAGAAACTGATTGAAAAAGCACTTAAAAATGCAATTGAGGGTATAGCCAAATCAATCAAGAACCTCGAAGATCAGATCAAAAAAATCATTACAGGAAACCAGGATTTCAAGCAGAACTACAAATTATTGCTCAGTATCCCTGGGATAGGGCATGTTACAGCAGTATACCTGATTGGCTGCACGGGAAATTTTGCAGGGCGGCCCAGCGGAAAAGAACTGGCCTGTTATGCAGGGGTTGCTCCATTTGAACACAGCAGTGGTATAAGTATCAAAGGTAAATCCAAGGTACACCGGATGGCCAATAAAGAACTTAAAAGATTGCTGCATATGTGTGCATTATCTCTAATTCAACACAATCAGGAATTCAAGACATATTACAATAGAAAAAAGGATGAAGGGAAGCACAGCATGAGCATAATTAATGCCGTTAGAAACAAGATAGCATTAAGAGTTGCTGCAGTTATAAAAAATCAAGCTAGCTATAAAAATAATTATAATATAGCTGCTTAAAATTTGTTTTTATCATAACAATCATCTCGACTGGAGCGCAGCGAAATGGAGAGATCTATCTAGGCAGATTTCTCGACTGCGTTGCACTTCGCTCGAAATGACGAAAGCTTGAGGGAGCTATCTCCTTGAACTTCTATAGTGATTTTTATAAAATAAATTAAGCCTCATGATGACGCATTGAGCAGCATTTTCCGTGTTTCTGAGCCTCCGTGGCTAAACAGACTCCATAAATACAAATCGAGACAAAATGAAGAAAGATTGATACAAATGCGTATCCCTCCGAAAAGCTAAAAACCGAATCTTTGGATAAGAATTAAATAGAACTAAATCCATTTACCTCTTTAACTAACCAAATCCCTAACCTAATATGAAAAGAAGTTTATTCTCTTATGGCGGCTTTGTACGCGTGGATTGGTACTTGCTTCAAAAAATGTTTTTGAAACGCAAAATCCTCTCCGTTATTTTTACTTCCATCACCCTGATCTTACTTTCATTTCAGCTCAGTGCCCAGGAGCAAACGGCTGTTACCGGAACCGTAACCGACGAAAAAGGAGAAACGGTTGTTGGTGCCAGTATTAAAGTTAAAGGTACCAATACAGGCGTAACTACCGATGGCGATGGAAAATTCAAGATTCAGGTAGCTGATAAAAACGCCACACTGATCTTTATTTATGTGGGCTATATAAATCAGGAAGTTGCATTGGCTGGCCGTACGCAAATCAATGTTAAACTTAAACCATCTAATAACGATTTATCAGAGGTTGTTGTAGTGGGTTACAATACGCAGAAAAAGGAGGCCATTACAGGCGCCATTTCATCAATCAGCAGTAAAGACCTCGAAAAAGTGCATGGCGGTTCTACCGTGAGTACAGGGTTAGCAGGAAAGTTACCTGGTGTATCTTTCAGGATGCCTGATGGAAGACCAGGCTCGAGCGCCAATATTCAGATCCGTAACATGGGTAATCCGTTATACGTTATTGATGGAATTCAACAGGATGCAGGGCAATTTAATAACATTTCTCCAAACGATATCGAAACCATTAGTGTACTTAAAGATGCTTCGGCAGCTATTTATGGTAGCAGAGCCGCAAACGGTGTAATTTTGGTTACCACCAAAAGAGGCAAAAACAGTACCCGCAATACCTTTAGTGTTGATGCCTATACCGGTTGGCAAAACTGGGTACGTTTTCCGGAAACCACCGATGCTTATACGTGGATGTTAGGTAAAGCTACTGCAGACATGAACCAGAACGGCGTAACGAATATTACGCAGACCGAATTGGATAAATGGAAAGCAGGCACAGAATACGGCTATCAGAGTCAGAACTGGAAAGATATTATTATTGCGCCAAATGCACCACAAACATCAGTAAACTTAAGTGCTTCGGGTGGAAGTGACCGCGTAAACTATTACTTTTCTGCTACCCGTTTAGATCAGAAAGGCGTATATGGCACAGCGAGGGAATTCGATTTTAACCGGACCAATATCCAAAGTAATATCGAAGCTAAAATAACCGACCGCTTTAAAGTAGGTATGCTCATTAATGGCCGTATCGAAAGTCGCGATCAGCCAGGTGTACCAGGCGGAGATGATTACTGGGCTGCCCGTTTTGCTTTATTGAGAAACAGGCCTACTGAACAGGCTTATGCCAATGGCAATCCAAATTACCCGAACGATATCGGGCACAATACCGAGCAGTTTGCCGTGCAGAGTAAAGCGCTAAGCGGATATTGGAAATCAGACTGGAGAGTTTTACAGACCAATTTATCAGCCTCTTATGAAACACCAATCAAAGGTTTAGAAATAAAAGGTTTATATTCTTATTACATTGCTGATAATGTAATCAATGGGCATGAGTATACTTATAATGTATATACCTACCATCCGGAAACAGGCATTTATGAAGAAAAAGTAGGCAGTTCAAACCCTTACAGAGAGCGTAGAAACGAAAAAGTATACACCAATACCTATCAGCTTCAGGCCAATTATAACCGCACTTTTGGCAAACATACCGTTGGTGGAGTGTTGGTAGCTGAGCGTTTAGACCGTTTTAGAACCTACACCTTTCAACACGCTGTACCACAGACTAATATTTTACCTGTGCTGCAGTTTGCCGATATGGACGGGCAGGATTTTGCTGACCTACAGGAAGAGCAGGCGCGTATTGGTTATGTGGGCAGGTTAAACTACAACTACGACAATAAATATTACCTGGAGCTTTCTGGTCGTAGAGATGCTTCCTGGAAGTTTGCGCCAGATAGGCGCGTGGGTTATTTCCCTTCGGCATCAATTGGGTGGAGAATTACGCAAGAGAAATTTATGAAATCGCTTTTGGGTGAAAGCAATATCTTAAACGATTTGAAACTCCGTGCTTCTTATGGCGTATTGGGGGATGATGATGTGGATATCGATCCCTTTGCTTATATCCCAGGTTATAACTACAATCAGGGCAGCGTGATATTGGATGGGAAAAATATTACCACTTCAAGGGATAAAGGCCCTATTATTAATAACCTGAGTTGGTTTAAAAGCAAAATTACCGATATCGGTATTGATTTTTCCATGTTCGGCAGTAAACTTTCCGGAACAGCAGATTATTTTTATAGAAAACGCACTGGTTTAAAAGCCATTAAAAACGACGTAATTGTTCCAATTGAACTGGGATACCCGCTAAATGCTGAAAACCTGGAGAGCGATGCACAGTTTGGAGGTGAATTCTCTTTAAACTATAGAGATAAAATCGGTGAGTTTAACTACAATGTTGGTGGAAACATTTCCATTAGCAGAAAGAAACTTTTAGAAAGATATAAGCCACGTTTTGGCAACTCGTGGGAGAATTACAGAAGTAATGGTACCGATAGATATGCCGATATTTTTTGGGGTTACGAAGTAACCGGTCAGTTTCAAAGCATTGATGAGATTAATAACTCCAAGGTGAATATTGATGGAAAAGGTAACCGTTCTTTATTGCCTGGCGATTTAATCTACAAAGATCAGAATGGCGATGGGATTATTGATGGTTTAGATGAAAGACCAATAGGTTATACCACGGCAGGGCAACCAAATATAGGTTTTGGATTTACCATTGGTGGGTCTTATAAAAACTTCGATTTTACCGCCGATTTTTCTGGCGGTGCGATGTATTCATGGAACCAGAACTGGGAGCAGCGCTGGGCATTCCAGAACGGAGGCGCTTTGCTGCAGAATTTTGCTGATGACAGCTGGCACCGTACCGATCCTTTTAACCTCAACAGTCCCTGGGTGGCTGGCAAATATCCTGCAATCCGTTTTAACGATCGCGATCATAGTAATAATAACAGAAACTCGACTTTCTGGTTACACAATGTGAGATACCTGAGAGCGCGTACACTTGAAATTGGCTATACCTTGCCAAAAAGATGGGCAGAAAAAATCAAGATCCAGAATGCAAGGGTATATGTAAACGGGTACAACCTGTTTTCGATAGATAACCTGAAAGATTATGGTGTAGATCCTGAAATTGCAGACGATAATGGATTGCAATATCCACAAAACAAGTTTTTTAACATCGGCCTTAAATTATCGCTATAACATGAAAAAGACTAATCAAATGAAAAAATATATATACGCATTTGCTGCCATTGCATGTTTAAGTTTTGCGCAGTCATGTAAAAAAGATTCTGAGTTTTTAGATAAACAACCCACCAGTACCTTACCCATTGATGCGGTTTGGAAAGACCCTAACCTGGTGCTTACTGTGGTTGGTGATCTGTATGATCGTTTCCCTGATTTTCAGCGCGTCGAATCGTGGTGGTTATTTGCCGATTTTGATGAAGGTTTTGCCTCGGCAAGTGGAGATTATTTTCGCCACCAGAATTTAGAATATGGATATGATGCCTGGAGATATTGGGATATAGGTGTTTATAGACTGATAAACGACCTGAATCTGTTTATTAAACGTGGGCAGGAAGCTACTGCTTTAAAAGCCGAAGACCGTGACCGTTTTTTAGCTGAGGCACGTTTTATCAGGGCTGGTGTATATTTCGAGATGGTAAAAAGAATGGGCGGTGTTCCTCTGATTACTGTTCCCCTGGCGTACGATTATAGCGGAGATCCAAGTTACCTGCAATATCCAAGGGCAAAGGAATCAGAAATTTATGATTTTGTGATTGCTGAATCGGAAGCGATAAAAACTATACTTCCTGATAATGCAACCATACAGAGCAGGGCTACAAAAGCTGCGGCCCTGGCTATGGAATCGAGAGCTGCGCTTTATGCCGGTTCTATTGCAAAATATAGCAATGCCCAATTAACCCTTCCAGGAGGAGAGGTTGGCATTCCTGCAGCAATGGCCAATGATTATTTTACCAAAGCCTTAAAAGCGGCAAAAGAAATTATCGATGGCGGTAAATATTCGCTTTACAAAAAGAACCCAAACCTATCTGATAATTTTGCAGCCCTTTTTACTGATAAAGGCAGCAATCCGGAGGTAATATTTGCCAAAGATTTTAAATTGAAAACCAATGAAGTACATGGTTTTACAATCGATAACCAACCCCGCTCTTCTGCCGAGGAAGCACAGGGTGGAAGGTTAAACCCTTCGTTAAATCTGGTTCAGTCTTTCGAAAAACTAGACAATACCTATGCTTCTCTTGCCTCTGTTGATGGCAGTGGCAATCCGGTCTATTATACCAATGTTACCGATATTTTTGCAGATCGAGATGCGCGTTTGGCAGGCACGGTAATCCTTCCCGGAACACAGTTTAAAGGTAAAACAGTTGATATCTGGGCTGGCTACCAATTGGCTAACGGTACAATTGTAACCGGAGATAATTTTGCGCAGACTAAAACTAATGTACTTCCCGGTAACCCAGGTTCGGTGCAGGTAGTGGGTGGCGATGGTCCGGTTGATGGACTTGAATTCAGTGCACAATCGGGGTTTTATGTCCGCAAATATTTAGATCCGGCAACAGGTTCAGGCCAGATTGGTACCCGGAGCGATGTATGGTGGATTCGCTACCGTTATGCTGAAGTATTATTGAATGCTGCCGAAGCCGCTTTTGAACTCGGTGATGCAGCTACAGCAGCCAATTACATCAAACCGGTAAGAGACCGTGCCGGTTTAACCACAGCCTTAACACCTGCGCAGATCACTTTCGACCGTATCGTACATGAACGGAAAGTAGAATTTGCTTTTGAAGGCCATCAGCTTTGGGATATGAAACGTTGGAGACTGGCCGATAAAGTATGGAATGGCAACAATATGTCGGCTGCTGATTTTACCAATGCCAGCAATATCGGAAGCGCAACGCGCACCAGTACACAAGTGTTTGGTTTGTGGCCATATAAATACTATAACCCGGGTAATGCAAACCATTTAAAGTATATTTTTAAGGTGATTAAACCCAGTCGTGTTACTGCCGCACATCGTTTCCGTATTGGCAATTACTACTCTTCAATCGGACAGGATGTGCTTAATGGCAACCCGAAAATTATCAGAAACCCTAATCAATAATCAATTATATAGATATGAAAAATAGATTTTATTTCATCATAGGGGCAATTATAGCCGTGTTTTTCTCCTCTTGTAAAAAGGATAATTACGAGGCACCTGCAGCCGATTTTACCGGAAGGATCGTATATAAGGGCGAAGCAATCAATGTTCAGCAAGGCCAGGTAAATTTCGAACTTTGGCAGTCAGGCTTTGGTAACTACTCTGCACTAAACGTAAATGTAAGTCAGGATGGAAATTATTCAGCTAAGTTATTTGATGGCAACTATAAATTGGTTTTCTCCCCAAACCAGGGCCCGTTTTTATGGAAAAAGAACGCGGCAGGTAAACAAGATACCCTAGCGGTAAATATTAGTGGTAGCAAGGTGATGGATATTGAAGTAGTGCCTTATTACATGATCCACGGTGCCAGCTTAACAGCCGCTGCTGGAAAAGTGAACGGATTCTGTAAACTGGAAAAAATTATCACTGATGGCAATGCAAAGGATATAGAAAGTGTATCACTGTATATCAATAAAACGCAGTTTGTTGATGGAGGCAATAATATTGCGATACAACAGCTTACCGGAGCAGCTCTTGCCGACCTGAATAACTTAAACATGAGTGTAAATATCCCTGCAATTGTACCTGCGCAAAATTATGTTTTTGCCAGGATAGGGGTTAAAATTGCAGGCGTAGACGACCTGATTTTTACGCCTGTAACTAAAATAAATTTTTAAAAGCAGGTGCTTGAAAAGTTAAAACTGTATTTATTCCGATCGTACCGTCATTCCCGCGCAGGCGGGAATCTTAATGCGCATGTAACCAATCTAATCATTAAGCATTAAGATTCCCAATCAGGTTGGGAATGACGATCAATCGAAGTATTATTAATAATCAATACCTTACCTTTAGTAAATCATTATTAAATGAAATATCTTTTCGCCTTGTTTTTATGCTTTTCCATATTTTATATTGGTGAAAAAGTGTTTGCCAAGCAACTAAACGACACTATTTACCTGGCCGATCCAACCATTTTTTTAGATAAAGGCGTATACTATTTATATGGTACCAGCAGCGATGAAGGTTTTCTGGTTTATTCCTCAAATGATCTTAAAAACTGGATTAAACCCGTTGGAAAAAATAAGGGCTTTGCATTAAAAAAGGGCGGTGCCTTCGGAAGCAAGGGTTTTTGGGCCCCACAGGTATTTAAAAGAGGTAAAACCTATTTTATGGCCTATACCGCTGATGAACAGATTGCTATTGCACACAGTAATAGTCCGACAGGCCCTTTTGTACAGGAAGAATTAAAAGCAATATCAGGTATAGGGAAACAGATCGATCCATTTGTATTTACCGATACCGATGGGAAAAATTATCTCTATCATGTGAAGCTTGACCGTGGCAACCGGATTTTTGTAGCAGAACTAAAAGATGATTTTTCGGATGTAATCCCGGAGACAACAAGTGCTTGTTTAGCAGGAACAGAAACCTGGGAAAATACGGCGAAAACCGATTGGCCGGTAACCGAAGGACCAACGGTAATCAAAAAGGAAAATCTTTACTATCTTTTTTATTCGGCAAATGATTTCAGGAATCCCGATTACGCAGTGGGTTATGCCACTTCAAGCTCACCTACCGGGCCATGGTTAAAATATGCAGGCAATCCTATCATCAGCAAAAAGATCTTGCAAATAAACGGAACGGGACATGGAGATTTTTTTACCGATAAAAGCGGCCAGCTGCAATATGTGTTTCATACCCATTACAATAACCACAAAGTATCGCCAAGGGCTACTGCCATTATAAAAGCCGGTTTTGTAAAGGATAAAAACGGAACCTATCAGATGCAGATCAATGCGGAGAGCTTTCGGTTTTTAATGCAAAGTGCAGCAAAAACATTCAAGGATTAAATTGATTGCTTTTGTAGAAATATTGAAACAAAAATAGGCCGGTTTAAGAAAAGAAATCGCTTTTTTTAAAGATTGGGGAATACAATAATTTAAGGGATACCAAATGATGTAAAACTTTATAAATGAATAAACTGCAGATAAAATACCTACTTACCTTATTATACCTACTGTTTGCAGGAGGATTGTATGCACAAACATTTACCAATCCTTTATTACCTTCAGGCGCCGATCCTTATAGTTATTATAAAGATGGTTATTACTATTATACCCATACCACGGGAAACCGGGTAGATCTTTGGAAAACCAAAACCCTTGATGGTTTAAAAGATGCAGAGCGGAAAACCATTTGGCGCGCACCTGCAGGAACCATGTACAGTAAAGAAATCTGGGCGCCAGAGGTGATGTTTTTAAGAGGTAAATGGTACGCTTACTTTGCTGCAGATGATGGGAGAAACGAAAACCACCGCATGTATGTTTTAGAAAATGCTTCTGCCGACCCCATGAAAGGTGAGTGGGTATTTAAAGGCAAAATTACCGATCCGGCCGATAAATGGGCCATTGATGGCGATGTAATCGATTTTAAAGGTCAGTTGTATATGATTTGGTCTGGATGGGAAGGAGATGAAAACGGCAGACAGGAAATTTTCCTCGCCAGGCTTAAAAACCCATGGACAGTAGAGGGTAAACGGGTAAAGATTTCTACTCCTAAATTTAGCTGGGAAAAAATCGGGGATCTTGGTGGGGGAGCGCACGTGGATGTAAACGAAGGGCCTCAGTTTTTGCCGCACGGTGATAAAATATTTGTCATTTATTCAGCCAGTGGCTGTTGGACAGATTTTTATGCCCTGGGGATGCTTTCCGCTTCGGCTAAAAGCAATCTGCTCGACCCTGCGTCCTGGACAAAATCTGATCAACCTGTTTTTCAGCAGTCGCTAAAAGACGACGTTTATGCGCCTGGCCATAACTCATTTTTTAAATCGCCGGATGGAAAAGAAGACTGGATCCTATATCACGCCAATGATAAACCGGGCCAGGGCTGCGGAGGTTTCCGCTCTCCCCGGGCCCAAAAGTTCAACTGGAATACCGATGGTACACCAAATTTTGGAACTCCGGTAAAAGCAGGATTGAGCTTGGCATCACCATCAAACCACAATAAAAAATAATCAGATAAATACCGATATGAATTTAAAAAACTACGCGCTTCTTGCTGTACTGAGCTTTAACATCAGCATGGGCTTTGCGCAAAAAACAAAAAAAAGTACCGAGCCAGCAAAGGTTTGGACAGTAGAAAAAGCCAATGCCTGGTACAAAGAACATAAATGGTTAACAGGTGCAAACTACATTCCTTCCAATGCCATTAACCAGCTGGAAATGTGGCAGGCCGACACCTTCTCACCCGATCTGATTGATAAAGAGCTGGGTTGGGCCGAAGGAATTGGTTTTAACACGCTGCGCGTATTCTTGTTCAGTAAAGCCTGGAGCCAGGATCCCGAAGGTTTTAAAAAGAGAATGGATCAATTTTTAACCATTACCCAAAAACATGGTATTAAACCGATGTTTGTTTTTTTCGACGATTGCTGGAATAAAACTTCGGCCATTGGCAAACAGCCTGAACCAAAAACCGGTATTCACAATTCTGGCTGGCTGCAAGATCCTGGTGATCCTGCTTTTAAAGAAGAAGCAAATTTTCCTGAACTCGAAAAATATGTAAAAGACGTACTTACCCATTTTGCGCACGATAAAAGAATTTTACTTTGGGATTTGTACAATGAACCTGGAAATAGCGGAAAGTTAGAGGCCACGATACCCTTGTTAACCAAAACCATTGGCTGGACAAGGTCGGTTAATCCCGATCAGCCCATTTCGATCGGATTGTGGAGCTGGGGTTTCGAAAAGCTTAACGAAATACAGCTGGCTAACTCAGATATTGTAACCTACCATAACTATGAGGCACCAGATTGGCACCAAAGAACCATCGATCTGTTAAAAGCCAGCGGCCGGCCATTGATCTGTACCGAATACATGGCCCGATCGCGCAACAGTCGTTTTGCTAACATTTTGCCAATGCTAAAAAATGAGAATGTTGGCGCTATAAACTGGGGTTTTGCTGCAGGTAAAACCAATACTAAATATGCCTGGGATACGCCACTTGCTGATGGCTCTGATCCGATTGAGTGGTTCCACGAAATCTTTCAGCCCGATGGCACCCCGTACCGCCTGGATGAAGTTAACCTGATTAAAAAACTCAATAACAAATAAATCATATTCTGGTTGCGAGCCTCAATGTAATCAAAGTAGTAGTAGAAAAACAAAAAAGATGTCATCCTGAGCTTGTCGAAGGACAATCCTTTTTGTTTTTCTATAGTGACGGTCTTCGACAAGCTCAGACTGACACTAGAAGTACTTAACTTAATAGCGTTAGGCGAAACCCTAACTTTAACACACAAATTTAAACCAATGAACAAAAAAGTATCCATCCTTTTCTCGCTGCTAGGGCTCTCGCTTTCCCTTTCTGCGCAGCAGCAAGACAAATCGTGGTCGATGGTAAAAGGGAAAATCTCTTCACCATGGGCACAGGAAGTTAATCCTAAAAATGTTTTGCCGGAATATCCCCGCCCGCAATTAGAGCGTAGCGGTAACTGGAAAAACCTGAACGGACTTTGGGATTATGCCATCTCCGAAAAATCACAACGCCCCCCAATTAATCAGGGCAAAATCCTGGTTCCCTTTGCAGTAGAATCTTCACTTTCAGGTGTTGGTAAAACAGTTGGCAAAGATAGTCTGCTTTGGTACAAAACCAGCTTTACTGTGCCTGCTCATATGAGAGGCAAAGAAATTATGCTCCATTTCGGTGCGGTTGATTGGAGAAGTACCGTGAGTATCAACGGTAAAGAGGTAGGTAAACATGAAGGTGGTTTCGATCCTTTCAGTTTTAACATTACCCCATTTTTAAACAAAGGTGGAAGCCAGACTTTAACCGTAGAAGTTTGGGATCCGACAGATGAAGGCCCTCAGCCAAGGGGAAAACAGGTGAAAAAACCAGAAGGCATCTGGTATACCCCTGTAACCGGCATCTGGCAAACGGTATGGATTGAGGCGGTAAATAAAGTACATATCGATCACATTAAAATAACACCAGATATCGATCAGCAAACGGTAGCGGTTACTCCATTTTTAGCAGGCGCCGCTGCAGGCGATCAGGTTAAGGTTTCGGCATGGGATGGCACGACTAAAGTGGCTGAACAGATCGCTGATGGTAGTGGCGCAATCAGTTTAAAAATTGCGAATCCTAAACTTTGGAACCCAAAAAATCCGTTTTTATACGATTTAAAAGTTGAACTGATTGCTAAAAACAAAAAGGTAGATGAGGTGAAAAGTTATTTTGCCATGCGCAAAACCTCAATGGGCAAAGATCAGAACGGTATTCAGCGCATGCTGTTAAACAATGAATTTGTTTTCCAGTATGGTCCTTTAGATCAGGGTTGGTGGCCAGATGGACTTTACACCGCACCAACAGATGCGGCCTTGAAATTCGATGTAGATAAAACCAAAGAAATGGGTTTTAATATGATCAGAAAACATATTAAAGTAGAGCCAGCACGTTGGTATTACCACTGCGATAAAGCAGGTATGCTGGTTTGGCAGGATATGCCAAGTGGCGACCTGGGTAACGGCTGGGAGAACCGCCCTGGCATATTGGACCACGGATCGGATCAAAATAGAAGTGCCGAATCTGAAGGATATTATAAAAAAGAATGGAATGCCATTATCGATGCACTTTACAATGTGCCTTCAATCGTAGTATGGACACCTTTTAATGAGGCTTGGGGCCAGTTTAAAACCGTAGAAATTGCCAAATGGACAAAAGAGAAAGATCCTTCAAGATTGGTAAATACGGCCAGTGGAGGGAATTTTCATCCGGTAGGCGATATTATCGATCTACACAATTATCCACATCCGGCTATGCCTAGTCCTGATTATTTTGGGAAAGACTATGCCCTTGTGTTGGGTGAGTTTGGTGGGCTTGGCCTCCCTATAGATGGACATGTTTGGCAGCAGAAGAATAACTGGGGTTATCAGAGTTTTAAAAACAAAACCGATCTGTTTAATAAATACACTCAGTTTATGAAACGTTTAGAAGAATTAATCCCATTAGGACTTTCTGCCGGAGTATACACCCAAACCACCGATGTAGAAGTAGAAACCAATGGCTTGATGACCTATGACAGAAAAGATATTAAGTTTTCGGAAACACAGATGAAAGCATTACATGATAAACTGTACAACATAAATATACCCGTGCAGAAATAATCTCATTATCTAGGATAAAGAAGCTGGATTGTTTTTAAATGATCTGGCTTCTTTGTTTTGATATTATTGGATAACTTTAAGCTTATTTAATCAAATGAAACAACTCGATTTTTCCACCTTTCCAATACTCGAAACCGACAGATTGATCCTTCGCAGACTTTCGCTGGAAGATGCGCCGGTAATTTATCAATTACGTTCGGATGTTGAAGTAGCTGCCTTAACAGGAAAGGCGCCCTTTCTGCATATCGACGAAGCCATTGCATACATCAATAAAATTAACAACCTGATTAATAAAGATGAATCTATATACTGGGTTGCTTCTTACAAGGGTGATACCGCTATGATAGGTGCGGCTTGCCTCTGGGATTTTGATATCCAGAAGGAGACGGTGGAAATTGGATATGAGTTGCTTCCCGAGTTTCAGGGTAAAGGTATAATGGTAGAAATCGTTACTTGTATACTCAGGTATGCATTTGAGGTAATGGGAGTTAAAACAATCGTTGCTTTCCCATCCAGTGATAACCCACCTTCGGTGAAACTGCTCGAAAAACTGGGATTCCAGCTAGCCCCAGGCCATTTTAAAAATACACATGTAAATGTTCCGGGTTTGCTCACCTATATCTTCGCTGGTTCAATAGATTAATCTGCTCCTACCTCTCAGCCAAAATTTTATCAAATACCGTAAAATAAAATACATTTCGGTAAAAACAGCTGATGTGAATTATGATATATTTGTTAATAAAACGATTTACTTACAGCTTGCTTTATGAAGTAGTGCTATATTTAGAGTAAGCCGATTTTTAACCAAATATAATATATACCGGAAAATGAAAGCGCTCAACTATTCAAACAACATGGCATTTTTGAGAAATAAATATGTTTATCTGATTTTATGCTTTTTTGCGACCAATGTTGTAAAATCGCAGATTAGTGTGCCAAAAGAGCGTGTAAGTGAAATGAAGACTAACTTCCTCCTTCCAAAGGATAGCTATAAGCCAGGGGTATACTGGTATTTTATGGATGGGAACCTTTCTAAAGAATCGATAAGCAAAGACCTCGAATCCATGAAAAAAGCCGGTATTGGTAACCTGGTTTTTTTGGAAGTTAATGTGGGCATACCCCGAGGTAAAGTAGATTTTTTAAGCAAGCAGTGGATCAGTCTTTTTGCACATGCAGAAAGAGAAGCCAGACGGCTTGGCATCGAGATCACTTTAGGCATAGGACCGGGATGGACAGGAAGCGGTGGCCGCTGGGTAAAAGCCGAGGAATCTATGCAGCACCTGGTTTCCAGTCAGGTAGTGGTTTCATCAACAGATAAAGGCAGGATCATACTGCCTGTACCGATGCCAAAAAAGCCATTTTTCGGTGAAGACAACCTCCCCGCGGATTTTAAAAAGGAGTGGATGGCTTATTATAAAGATGTGGCGGTGTTAGCTTTTCCTTTTGAAGAACAAACAATCAAAATAGCAGATATTGATGAAAAGGCCCTTTACTACCGCGCGCCTTATAGTTCTGGAACGGTAATACCATATTTACCATCTCCAGTTGCGGGGCAGGTAGGGAAAAGTAAGGGTATAGAAAAATCAACAATTTTGGACCTCACTTCCAAAATGTCCTCAGATGGTTCGCTGAACTGGACCCCGCCTTCTGGTAAATGGACGGTTATGCGCTTTGGTGCACGCAATAACGGGGCGATTACCAGGCCCGCACCTGTTCCTGGCCTGGGCTTTGAATCCGATAAATTCGATACCCTTGCGTTAAAACCATCATTTGGATACCTATGTGGGTAAACTGTTGGGTAGTATAAACAAAACCAGGAAAGATGTTCCCGGGGGACTTAAGCGGCTGCATATGGACAGCTGGGAAATGGGTGCACAGAACTGGACAGGCAGTTTTAGGCTAGCTTTTATCAAAAGCAGGGGCTACGATCCGCTAAAGTATTTTCCTGTCTATTCAGGAAACATTGTAGGTAGTTTGCAAGAGAGCGAACGCTTTTTATGGGACCTGAGAGAGACTGCCCAGGAACTTATACTGAAAAACCATGCAGAACAGGTAAAAGCCTATGCGCATCGTCATGGCTTATCCCTTTCCATCGAACCTTATGATATGAACCCAACCGCCGATCTTCGGCTAGGCGCGGTGGCAGATGTACCCATGGCTGAATTCTGGAGTAAGGGATTTGGATTCAATTCTACTTATAGTGTTATCGAGGCCAGCTCGATTGGGCATGTGATGGGGCGTTCGCTTATTCCGGCAGAAGCTTTTACCGCTCAGGATAATGAAGGTTGGAAACAACATCCAGCCAGTATGAAAAACCAGGGAGACTGGGCATTTGCAGCTGGGGTGAACCGCTTTGTATACCACACCTTTCAGAATCAGTTTTTGCCAGATTCGCTTAAACCTGGGGCAACGATGGGGCCATATGGTGTACACTGGGACAGAAACCAGACCTGGTGGCCCATGGTAAATGCTTATCATGCCTATGTAAGCAGATGCCAGTACCTGTTGCAACAGGGAAGAACTGTAGCCGATATTCTTTATCTCACTCCCGAAGGTTCACCGCATGTTTTTGTCCCTCCTTCTTCAGCGCTGAGAGGCGATACCCTGGCCGATCGCAGAGGTTATAATTTTGATGGGTGTGCGCCCGCACAGCTTATGAAAGCGCATGTAGAAAACCGCTATATCGTATTTCCAAGCGGTGCCAGATACCGCATACTGGTACTTCCCGAAAGTGAAACCATGACACCCGAACTGCTTACCAAAATTTCATCACTGATCGGCAACGGTGCAACCGTTATCGGCAACCCACCAAATCGTTCGCCAAGTTTGATAGGTTATCCTGATTGTGATCAGCAGATTGAAAAGATCGTTCGCGAAATATGGGGGCAGGGGCAATTGCCCGAAACGCAGGAGACAAAGCGTTACGCTAAAGGAATAATCATTTGGGGAGAAGCGTTGCATAAACAACAGGACCATCTTTATCCTCATTACAGGCAAACAGCTGAGGTATTGCATAAATTGCCATTAGAAGAGGATTTCGTTACAACGGCTCCCGTAAGATATACCCATCGTACCAACGGGAATTGGGACATTTATTTCCTTTCGAATACCAGCGATAGCGCCATCAGTTTTAAAGCTGCTTTCAGGTCGGTAAAAGGTGCTCCGGAAATTTGGGATGCGGTTACCGCTAAGATTAAACAGGTAAGTGATTTTACTGTTACTAAAACAAAAACGATGATCCCGATAGCATTGGCGCCTTACCAAAGCTGCTTTGTGGTGTTTTCGAAGGAAAACCGCAATAGGCAGGTAGCTGGTCTGCATGAAACACAGCACCAGGAACTGCTTACCCTCAAAGGGCCATGGGAAGTGAATTTTGACCCGAAATGGGGAGGGCCAGAAAAAGTGGTTTTTGATTCCCTGTCTGATTGGTCTAAAAACAAGCTTGAAGGCATCAAATATTATTCGGGGATTGCGGCCTACCACAAAACTTTTGATTTTAAAGCAGGTAAGCCTAAAGGTGAAACCTACCTGGAGCTTGGAAAGGTGAAAAACCTTGCCCGGGTAAGCCTTAATGGGAAAGTGGTTGGCGTGTTATGGACACCACCTTGGAAAATCGATATTTCCGCTCAGGTTAAACCAGGGAAAAACGAACTCACTATAGAAATTGCCAACCTTTGGGCAAACCGGCTGATCGGCGATGAAGCAAAACCCGATGATGGGATTGCCGGTGGTCAATGGCCGCAATGGTTGTTAAACGGCAAGCCACGAACCAGTGGCAGATTTACTTTTACTACATCTAAGCAATACAGTTCAGATTCGCCTTTATTGGAATCTGGACTTTTAGGTCCGGTACGGATTATAAATGAAAGCATAAACGTCAAAAAAGAAGTTAAACCAAGGTAATGTCCCTTTAGCGCTATAACAATTTTGAAATCGTGCCAATAACTGGCCTTTAGTACAAAAAACTAAATAATTAAAATGAAGTCTTTAAAATACCTAATATTAGCGATAACAGTTAAACTGCTCCTGGTCGCGAATCTTGTATCTGCACAGAATGTCATACAACCGGTAATTGCCGGAGATTTCGCTGATCCATCTATCATTAGAGCTAATCATCAGTATTATGCCATTGGTACTTCTTCTGAATGGGCACCACATTTTCCTATTTATACTTCTAAAAACTTAACGCACTGGAAGCAATCTGGATATGTTTTTGACCGTGCACCCCAATGGACTTCGGGTTCGTTCTGGGCACCTGAATATGACTATCATGACAAAACTTATTTCATCTATTATACCGCAAGGCGAAAAAGCGACAACGTTTCGTGCATTGGCGTGGCGACTTCGAAATTCCCTGACCGGGGCTTTGTAGATAAAGGCGTAGTAATCGATTACGGTAAAGAGTCAATCGACGCATTTGTTTACCTCGATGGTACCACAAGGTACATTACCTTTAAAGCATACGGTCTTGATCAGCGTCCAATTGAAATTTTAGCCTATAAACTTTCGCAGGATGGCCTTCACATCGAAGGAGAACCTTTCTCCCTGCTTAAAGATGAACAGCGTATTGGTTTGGAGGGACAGAGTATCCTGAAAAAAGATGGGTATTACTATCTTTTTTATTCTGCTGGAAACTGCTGCGGCGCGCAGTGCGATTATAATGTTAGGGTGGCGAGATCAAAATCATTCGCCGGGCCATATGAATTTTATGCGGCCAATCCCTTATTGGCAGAAAATGTGTACTGGAAATGTTCGGGGCACGGAACTTTCGTCAAAACAGCAGATGAAAAATGTTATTACCTCTATCACGCCTATAATAAAAAGACCAATGTTTTTAGCGGTCGGCAGGGCATGTTGGCGCAACTGGTTTGGCCACAAAAAAATGCATGGCCGGTACTCAAAGCACAAAGTGGACCAGCCATTAATAATGATCTGAAAATTACCTTTACTAAGCCTGGGGTTGATAAAAAATGGCAGTGGGATTTTAGGAACTCCTCTCCAAAAGTTTCACAGCATAATGATCAGATCCATTTGTCGGGAGATATAAAAAAAGATAATCTAAGCGGAATTGCATTAACCCTTAGACCCGTATCAGGTGTTTTTGAAGTAAACGCAACAGTTAAAAATACCAACAATGCCTTAAAAGGTCTGGTGTATTATGGCGATGCTAATGCTGCTGTAGGTGTAGGGGTAATTGGAGATGAAGTAGAATTTTGGAAGGTAGATAATAAGGGTAGAACTGTGCTCTCGAAAACAAAGTTATTGGCAAAAGGCCCGGTAGAACTTAAAATGAAGGCCATGGCTGATTCAGCTTTGACCGTGTTTTTTAGACAAGGGGTTCAGGAATGGCAAAAGCTTATCTCAAAAGAAAAAGTTACCGGTAATTTTTTGCCACAGTGGGATAGGAGCCCTCGCGTTGGTCTTCATTTTAATGGAAATCCAGCGGAAAACGCCTCTTTCTCATCGTTTGAACTAAAGTATTAAATTGACCCGGTTGATGAATGTATAGATTTATCAATTGGATCCGGTTTGTGTGCTACAGGCCTTTACAGGAAGTTAGTTTTCGTCCTTCCAGCTGATAACCTTTAATTCATCTCCGACACTGATAATTCCAGTATGCTGATGAAGCAGATTCTGTCCGAACATGATTTTTTTGCCTGCTGTGCGGTAACTGGCCAGCGTTCTTAAAGGTTCCTGACTTTTTTCGCCGGTTTGCTGATCAATTGTGATAAGGACACACCTGGCACATGGTTTTACAGCTGAAAACAATACTTCACCGATTTGGAAGTCTTTAAAACTGTCCTCAACATGAGGCTCCCCACCAGTAAAAACAAAATTTGGGCGGAAACGATCCATAAGAATGGGCTCGTCTAGTTTTTCATTTAGTCCATCAAGTGAAGACTGGCCTATAATCAGACAAGGATAACCATCGGCAAAACTCACTATTTCATCATTCGAAGCATAATCCCTATCTACCAATCTCTTTTCAGTTAAAGGCATTTTTACCAATCTAACTTTAAACTTCAGGAAATCAGAAAACCAATCGCTTACCGCTTTATTTACTTCAAGTGCAGTGGCGGTATCGTTCCATATCACAACTGAAAATTGTTCTCCGGTATCCTCATCTAAAGAAAAGGAGATGCTTTGTTCAGGTGATGTTTTATGAGAAACCGTTAATTTACCATCTGCAATATTTACCTGCAGTAGTGCCAGTTCAAAATATTTCCGTTGGGTAATAAATATGCCTTCCTCATCAACAAGCATCCATCTTCTATCATATTGCAGACCTCTTTCTTCAAGTTGTGCTTCTCGAAGACTTATGCCTCCCAGCGATTTGATGGGGTAAATATTGATTTCAGAAAGGATAAACTTGTTCATGCTTTAAAGATAAATCACTTTTTTGATTTTATCTCATTTGTCACACTGGATTGGACAAAATGAAAAAGTCAAAGTTCTTCAAGATGGCTTAAGTGATTTGTTTATCCCTTCAAAATTTGGATAAGATCATTATTAATGTAAAATACTTCTCTGCCATCTTTAGCGGCACTCAATATCTTAGCATCTTCGAGTTCTCTGAAGTATTTAGTAAGTGTCGTTCTTGAGGTAACACCAAGAAGGTTCCCAATAAATTTAGGTCTGATATAGGGCTGGCTGAAAATGGCTTCATTAATTTCTTTATTGTACCATTTGATCTTAGATTTTCCATATGATAGGGTGGCTTCCATCTGATTCAAAATACTTATGATTAGCTGGTTAGTTAATACAGCAGTTTTTTCTACTGCATCAAGCATATATAGGAGCCAGGGTTTCCATGAATTCCGTTGAGTAACTACCCCTAAGTGATAATAATAATCATCTTTGTTTAGGATAATGTATTTGGACAGATATAATACAGGTTGTTGTAATAAATCTTTGTTTACCAAATATAAAAGATTTAAAATTCTTCCAGTTCTTCCATTTCCATCGGTGAACGGATGTATTGCTTCAAATTGATAGTGGGCGATGCACATTTTTATCAGCGGGTCTGATGGATACTTAATATCATCGTTTAGATATTCAATCAAATTCTCCATTTTTGTTTCAATTATTCCTTCTCCTCTGGGTGGGGTATATACAATTTCGCCTGATCTGAACTGACTTTGTCCTCTTCTGATCACTGTTAAACTTTGTTGAGGTCTGAAACTTGCCGTCGTGTTTTTGATTTGTCTAAATGTACTAATGATACAATCTTTATCTATTTTCCCATTCATTAGGATCAGTTTATACCCTTCCCAAAGGGCCTCACGGTACCGTAATACCTCTTTTGTTGCCGGCTTAATGTTTTCTTCTGTAAGTGTGTCTGAAACAGCCTTGTATAGTTCATCTTCAGTTGTGAATATATTTTCAATAGCAGTTGAGGTTTGCGCTTCCTGTAGTGCTATAGTATTAACCAACATCGTTGGATTGGGCAGGCGATGAAGGCTACTATTTGTTGTAGCCAATGCTCTTGATGCTGTTACTAATTTCTTTAAAATATCTATATCCTCGTCTATACTTTCTGAAGGGGGTAAGAGCGGGAGATCATTGAAAGGACGTGTTCTGTCATATACCATAAATGTTCATTTTTATTATGCACTTAGGCATGTGTTTATAATTATACTTATTGATGGACATGCTTTGACGATGTGTTCATATTTTAAAAAATATTGGACATATGACAAAAATATATAATATTTTGTACAAGAAGGCATTATATGTTCATTTTTTTCAAAAAAATGAACATATAATGCTGTCAAGTATTATCGCATTCATTCATTCCCCTATACTTAGCAAAAATGGAGAGAACAGCTACTCTTATTGCATAAATAATAACCAACCAAATCAATTCTAAGAATGGTGATTATTCCATTAGCATAAATGTGAACGATTTATGAATCAAAAACGACCGTTTTTACGAACTTGAAAACAACAATATTAAAAATGAAAGAAATTCTTAAAAGTTAAAAAGGTTTTTCAAAAATGCCTGAATAACTATAAAATTTCAATGTTCTTCTGCTCAAATACCTCAAATATTTGCGCATTGATCATGCTTCTGGTCAAATCTGCCTTAGAAATATCTTTACACCAGAAATAGATATTGATATTGCTCGCGAGTTTACTCACTGGGCTGATCATAATAATCGGTTCTTTGCTGATAAAAACATTGCTGTTCTCTACAATAATTTCTCTGACCAGGTTTACCACTTCAGTAGAGTTAAAAGGTTTTGCAATCGATAAAGAAATATCTACGCGCATCTGGTTATTGCTCAGCGTCCAGTTGATAATGTTGTTAGAAAGAATAGATCCGTTAGGAATGATAATCTCTGCACCCTCATCGCTGAGCAAGGTACTGGCGCGTACGCCAATTTCTTTTACTCTCCCTTTTTTATTGCTCAGCTCTACAATATCGCCGATACGGATGGTTTTATCGAAAATAAGGATAATCCCTGAAACGAAATTGCTCACGATATTCTGCAGTCCCAATCCAATTCCCACACCCAATGCACCGAGGATAACCGTGATCTTATCGATTGGCAGTCCTGACGCTGCAACGGCGATTAAAAAGCCGCCAATTAATAACACCAAACGGGTTACCAGTAATTTCGAACGTTCTCCTTTGTTATCATCAAAACTATCATCTCCGGTATCTCCAAAGAAATAAGCAATGTATTTTTGCAAAAAGTTGGCAATCCAGATAATGCCCAAAAACAATACAATGCCCCCGAAGGTAAAAGAGAAGTTGCCTATGGTTCTTTTTTCAGTCAGGATTTCCATCACCGATTCATATATCCCATTAAAAATATTCAGGTTGGTTGTAAATATGACAAACCAGATTAGGGTAGCACCAATGCCTGTGAGCCTTTTAAGTCCTGCAATTACAGGCTGCCAATCGAAATACTCCGGAAATCCCTTCCGGATTCTGCTGCTTTTCATCTGTAGTAAAAAGGCTTCTACCAATACTTTCGCCAGGATAGTTAACGATATGGCATTTAAAAGCGAGCTTACCCCGGTAGAATAAAAAATCTGAGTGAGGGTGAAGCGGCCAAATAGATTACAAAACGTGGCAATGATAGCAAAGACAACATAAATAAAACCCGTGATCAGGATCATTTTATATCTTTTGGTTTTTTCATCGAGCATTTTCCAAACCAAAATACCATAGGCAACCGAACTGGTCGTAAGGAACAGCAGGAGCCAGCGCTGGTATCTGGGCGGCATGCCCAAAAGACGTAAGAAAACCGGGGCAAGAAGCAGTACCACAAATAAGCACCAATAGTAAAATAACTTTGAGTTTAGCTTTTTGCGGAAAAATACAGTGAGCAAAATAGCGAGTATAATCTCTACAGCTTCTATGTATAGTGCAGGCGCCCTCAGGTCGAAAATAGGCGCTAGTGCAAAGAGCATGATAAAGATGATTAAATAAGGCTGCGGACTGATCAGTGAAAAACCATCCAGAGTTTCTAAACGGCCCCGCTGTTTTACGCTTTTAAAATTGAAGAATACCCAAAAGAAGAATATGGTACAGGTGAAAAGCAGCAAGAGTCGGCTGCTTCGGGTGTATACAAAATAATAACCCGATATTTCCTGCTCTCCTTTAATAAACCTACGGAAGCCCATGCTTTTATTGGCCGGTTTGTTTACCGATTCCCATAAATAACGGCGCTCTTTACCAAAAGCTTTAATGCTTACCGCATCTAGTTGGCTATCGGTAAGGTACATTAACTCTTTAATATTGATGAGGTTAGAAGAAGTTCGAGCCTGAAGGTTGTTGATTGATAAGGTAGTCGTTTTTAATAAACTATCCATCAATACACGTTTCTTCTTTAACTCTGCAAACTGATCTTTAAACATAACCTGTATGGCAGGAACTGTAAACAATTTAATCAGTACGGTATCTTTACGCAGGTTAAGAATTTCGGTTTTTAATGCCCGCAATTCCTTTTCATATTCATCTAGGTCTGATAAACAATCTTTGTTATTGCTCTGTAGTTCTGCCAACAGGGTTTGGTTCATCTGTAGATTTTGCAAGTTCAGCGATCTGTCGCCTTGCGTTAACCGACTTTTAAGCAGTGCCAGCGCCGCTTCATCCTGAGTTAAATGTGCTTCTATAGGCTTAAGTTTCTTAAATGAACCAACGGTTACCGGAACTTTATTAACAGTTTCAAATACTTTTTCCAGGTGCGAGAGATAATCGCCCTTGGTCAGTGTCGCAGAATCGGAAAGAATAGATACATCCTGACCCTTATCTGGTAGCCTGTCTTTTTGTGCAAATGCATTGCCCGTAATAAGAAAGGTAAAAAGCAGGGGTATCAGATTTCGGATCAGTATCGGTAAATTATTTATTGTTATCATTGGATTTACAGCAGTATTGGGAAATATCCTTTACTATAAGATATAGGTTGCCAAAAATAAGGATTAGAATTGATTTTACGGCCGGTGGTTTTGGCTATCTCATTTACACTGAACCTTAAAAAATACCAGAGCATTAATGCCAGAGAGGATTTAATGAAAATTAATACTGGTGTTCAATAAAAATTGAATAATTTCAATTAGCATTTGCTATTTACAAGCTTAAAATCGCACTGATGAGCCCTATCGCGAATAATTTTTTAATTAAATACGTTTTGTTTTATTCTTAGCCAGATCTGTTGACAAACAAATACAGTTCACAATTTAATGTGGTGCGTAACAACAAGATTGTTAAATTGCCCCTCATCACAGCCACAATGGTGTTCCCGAAAACTTATCTGCAAACCCTTGGCGATGATATTAATTTTAGCTACGAGGCGAAGTGTGTAGCCATTTACAACAGTTACCAGCTAAAAAATAAATAAAAGCCGCAGGAGATTTACCATAACCTCTATACCAACGGGTGTTTTCCCTACAAAAAGATGGACCACAGGTGCTGATGCATTAATACCCCCTTGACTTAGGCTTTGTTTTTTTGGCTTTAAGTTTAAATCATTTTCCCGGAACAATACTTAATCCATATCACCCAATACCTCATCAATAAGGCCATGCGCTTTAGCTTCTGGGCCAGTCATCCAATAATCCCGGTCAGAAGCACGGTGTACCCACTCATAAGGCTGGCCGCTATGTTTTGCGATAATATTATACAAATCTTGCCTTACCTTTACCACCTGCTGCGCGGTAATCTCAATATCGGCCGAAACACCCTGCACCCCACCAGAAGGTTGGTGGATCATTACCCGCGAATGCTGAAGTGCAGCACGCTTTCCGGCTTTACCTGCACACAGTAGTACAGCGCTCATAGAAAAGGCCATTCCAATACAAATGGTACCTACATCAGGTGTAATCAGTTGCATGGTATCGTAAATGCCCATGCCCGAGTAAACATCACCCCCAGGCGAATTGATGTAAAGCTGAATATCTTTATTGGCATCCACTGATTGGAGAAATAACAACTGGGCCTGAATAATATTAGCCATACGGTCGGCAACAGGTTCGCCTAAAAATATAATCCGGTCCATCATCAACCGCGAAAAAACATCCATCTGCGCAACATTCAACTGGCGCTCTTCGGTAATATAAGGCGTCATATTTTTTGGAATGTTTATCGAACGGTTAAGATAATGATCTACATACTGGCTGCCTATACGGTGATGTTTTACAGCATATTTTCTAAATTCGTTACGGTTTATATTCATGGTTAATGTCTTTTAAATAAGTTTGCAATACGCTTTATAAATCCCTGGTGCTCGGGTAAGGCAGCAAGTTTCTCTTGTGCAGCCAGTATTTCTGCCTTGATTTTTTTTTGGCTATATTGTTTAATAATGGCATAGGCAATGCGTTCTTGAGCCACATCCTCAGCCAGATTTTTATTCAATAGCACATTGGCCTCAAAAATAAGGGCATCATCAGTTGCCAAACGGCCAAAACAGTAATCTTCAATAGCTTTAATGTTATTCAATGAAGTCCGCATATTTTAATGAATTATATTTAACCGTTTCTCTCACTTTTTCAAGGCATTTATATTTTGCTACAGTTGCCGAATGTGTACCCGAATAGCCAAATCTCGTAGCGAGTTTACCCACCGGCAAATGGTCGTAGTAAAAAGCCTTAAGTAACTCCATGCAGCGCTTACCTGCAGTTTCGAGGTAATGAAGTATTTTATCCGTAGAGAGTTGTTCCTCCGCTATCGCTTCCAGGTCAAAATTATTTAATGGCTGGTGCTTACAGTCTGCTTTATAATGCTGTAACCACAGTTTTTTCGCAATGCCCAGTAAATAAGCTTTTTCGTTTACAATGTTTGTAGTCTCTGCTGATGTAACTTTCTCATAATATATAACCAATGTATCCTGAAAAATATCTTTGGCTTCATCAAGGCTGCCACCCCTCCTTGCTACATAATGTGCAACAGGAGAAAAAGCCTTTTTGTAAAGCCCGGTAAAAAATGCTTCACGCATTTCAACCGTTAATAATCTGTTTTGATCTTCTGCCATCATCTTGTTTATTACTATGTGCACAATAAGTTCCAAATATCACCCATGGAATTGCTTTTTTTTGATTTTTACATTTTTAATTAATTTTGGAATAAAAATGTATTATATAAATTTCAGCGCCCCTCGATAGTATTTTTGACGAACAACTTGAAAATTCATAAATCAATGTGCTATTTACAAACAACAAGTTTTAAAGAATTTGTAGGTGTGAAGATAAAAAGCAAAATCGTCAGATGCAGTACATCCCTTAAATTATTTATCTAAACATACAGAAAGTATATTTTGAGGTAGCTGCCTGTTTCACCACGTTTGTGCTAGGTTTTTGGTTTCTGTTACCTAATTTCTTTTTCTGAATTTAGACGGGATCAGTTTTCTATGGTAGTCTGGTTTAATTCGCTGTTATGAACTGGTAGGAGAAATTTATACTGACTGTTTTTGTTAGCTTTTGCTGTATGATTTGGTGTACTTCGGCAAAAGTGTCCGGTTTTGGTTTTGTTGTTTTGATGGCTAAGAATTGTTGGGCGTTTTTTGTGGTCGCTTTTTTTTGGAATAGGGATAAAAGGCGGCGGCGGAGGAGGGAGTTTGAGAAGTTTATGCGGCGGTGAGGAAGGGACTGGGTTTGAGGGGGGATTAGGTTCTAGGGGGTAGGTTTGTTTTTTTGTTTGCGCAAGTAAATGGAGCCTTATTTTGGTTGTTGTTTAAGAAGGTGTTTGGTTTTCTTTTGGCTATCCCCTGAGGACCCATTTGCTGTATCTTTTGTTCCAAAAGGATGCCGCGTCTGTCCCTGACAGGAGAGTAAGTAAATTAAGATCAAAGGATTTCGCTGTTTTGCATCAAGTCAGTTTTTTTGTCTTGACAACTCCAGGCCTTATCCTCTGGCCAGTATCGGCTACTATCCCTGTTGCAAAAAAAAAAATCTATACGTTTGAATGATATTTAGCGGTTTTCCGTTTGGCCTCTTTCCATGTGTTAAGCTTGGAATGTTCATCATTAATGAGTTTTGAAAGGAGTAGTATTCCTTCGTATTGGAACCGAACTTCACAGTGGTTAGTTCTTTGTTTGTTGCTTCCCAAGTTTATTTATCTGATCCTGTAATGACTTGTTTATTTTTTTTTGCTCAGTTAACTGCCTGCTTTGATCACTTACTTGTTTATCTTTTTCTATCATGTATAGCGTCAATTCCTCGACTTTTTTTAGCAGCTTAAGGTTCATTTCACTAAGATTCATTCCGTTTTTATTCATTTCTGCAGCCGACGGGATTTCAGGTAGATGATGGTTGGCTTCAACATAAGTTTTTAATTCACTCAATTGAGGAAGTTTATAAGTCGGCTCGAATACATAATCTGGTACTGGTATGCTAGCGTCCACTTTTACTTCTTTAGAATGGATTGTGCCATTGACCGTTAATTTAGCATCGGGTTGGGTAGTTCCGATACCCACGTTACCACCGCTCGGTTGTAGGGATAAATTAGTCCATTGATGCTGATACCATCCTGCTTTTATGAAACCAAAGCCCGCACCGTTAACATCATAGCCGATCACCAATCTTTTCGCATCGTCTGTAGCGCCGGTTATGCTGAGTTGTTGTGCATCTACATCTGCATTCATAGAGATGTCTTGAGCAATGTGTAATCGGGATTTGGGGACGATAGATCCCATCCCTATGTTGCCGAGGCTGTTGATTACCAGTCGGGACAAACCTGCGCTGGCATCATAAACAGCGAAGTTTCCCGATGCGCCTGTAGCACCAGCATCAAGTGCTGCTGAACTAGCCAATCCCCATTGTCGTCCGTTTGTTCCTGAAGTAGCATCCAAATAAACAATAGGACCATAGATATTACCAGTACCCGTAGTTTTAATATTTAATGAGGCATAATCATTACCCGGGTCTGTTCCTCCGCGAACAATCTGAAGAGCTGTTGACGGAGAAGTGGTGCCGATACCGACGTTGCCGGTAGAAGGCCATGGATTACTGTTGTTTTGTGCATGCGAAAATTGGACTATAGATGATATAGCTACGAGGGTTGCGTAGATTTTTTTCATGATGAGGTTTTATGATTGTGATACTGAACGAAAGTCGGTACAAATAACCGGAAAGTCAAATATATATTGCTCGAATAACGACTTATATTATGGTATCAAACTTTGTTTTAAAGTCTGACCGGTGATAAGCAGAGTGCATTTATTTTTGTAGTATTAAAGCTATAATTTTTAATACTTTTGATATTTAATTTTGCACGGTGAGCAGGTTTTTTGTTGTAATCATCCGTATACGTTATAGTAAGGTGAAATTTGTATTATTTGTGTTTGTTTTTGGTCGGTTCCTTTTTTTTATGGATATTGCCGGCTCAAATCAACAAGGATGGACCCTCTAATATTAACGCTTCTCCCGCCTGCTGCAAAGCAGTTGTTTTTATCACAGATCATAATGAGCCGATCGGTTTTCATTTATATTATAATCAAAAGCAGTCTGTTTTAAATGTGCCGAAATCGGCAACTCATATTATAATTGCTCCCTGATCAGCTGTTTTTCTAGATTAAGTCTTTCAATATGGCAGATAGTGAAACCGTAGAATAATTTCGCCACTTCAAGACGCGCGCCTATATAAATCAGCATCGTCCGTATAATTTCTTTTAAATAAAATAGCTTAACACCATTGACAAATTTACCTGATGAAAATTTTTAACGCCGCCTTAATAGGCTATTTATTTGTGGGCACTGTATCTGCTCAGACACCCATAACTCTTAATCCCAGCTTTGACAATGTTATACCACCCTCTCCAAATGCATCATCGATCGGGAAATTCGGCAGTATACCGGTAGGTCTCTCAACCGGTATCCCTTCAGTCGGTGTTCCCATTTTCGAATGGAATGGCAAAAACTTCGGCCAGTCGGTCAAAGTTTCCTTAGACTACCACGCTGGTGGGGTGCAGGTCGACGAACAGCCATCGAATGTAGGGCTTGGCTGGGCACTGAATGCCGGTGGGGTAATATCGAGAACCATGCGCGGTATTTACGATGAATACCCGATTGATGGTTTCTTGTACAAAACCATGCCTGATGAATATACTGGCAATGGTCCTACGGACTATCCAGCGAACGAAAGGATATTTAATAGGATGTACGCTGGTAAAGCAGATTCACAGAACGACATCTTCAATTTCAATTTCAATGGTCGCAGCGGTAGGTTTGTGCTGGGAAGAAACAACGATATTCTATTGCTCGACCGTTCAAAACTTAAGATCGAAAAAGTAATCACTGATCCAAGTTCCTATAGTGCAAGAATTACCAGTTTTATCATTACCGATGAAATGGGCTATAAGTTTGAGTTTTCGGACTATGAAGTAACTGCATCATCTACAGTGGGTCTGCCGCCTCCACATAGTTCGGCATGGTACTTAAGCAAAATTATCAATCCGGCAGGAAACGATCAGATTATCTTCCAGTATGATGACTATCAACTGGGAGCGATACAGACAGGAAGAAACCAGGGGCAGGCTATACCGCTCACTCTTGATGGTGTCAACCAGTCTGTAAACTTAGGTGGAAATTCAGCTCAGAGTGTTTTCGGGAAACGCATCAGGAAGATAATTTTCAATGACAATCGTTCGGTTTCTTTTCAGTACAAGCAAGCCAACCGCTCAGATTACCCCCAGGGCAGTACCGATAAGGCGCTGGAGAAAATCATCATCGATAATGGTACCCAGAGTTATGGATTTTTGCTTAACACAGATTATTCATTGGGTGGCCGACTGACCTTGCGCTCGGTGCAGCAGTTTGGAAGCGCTGAATCGCAGACGCTGAATCCGTATGTATTCACCTATTCAACAGTTCCACTTCCTTCGAGGTTTAGTTGCCAGAAAGATCACTGGGGCTACCCCAATAATAATGGCTCTGAAAGTATGGTACAAAAGGAATACCTGCTTGTAGGAGCCAATAATGGTCCATATTCACCATATAGAGAATTTTTAGGTGGTAATAGAGACACCGATCCAAATCTTATTTTGGCTGGAAGTCTCACCCGTATCACATATCCCACCGGGGGCTATACCGAATTTCAGATGGAGGCAAATAAAGCCGTAGATACTTGGCTCAATAGAGCTATAGTGGCTCAGATACCAAATCCATATACAGAATTTCAGGATGGAATATCTTTTAATAGTTCTGGAACTGGTACAAATAACCCTTCATTTACTTATACAGGTGCCAGTAATACTAATGTTCAGTTCACACTTTCTGCTTCACCGATGGTGATGGGCTGTCTTAGCTGTTATTTAAAGATAGAGATATACAAAGCTTCAAGTTCATTAATGTATACTTCACAAACGATGAACCTTAACTCCTCTAGTTCAGCAGATATTACAAGGAATTTTACGATAGCAAATTTACAGAATGGAGACAGTTTTTATGTCCGGTCTTTTCTAATCGGATATTCTGAAAGCGGGACCTACTACGGATATGCATCGTTAAGTAGAAGACAGCAGAATCCTGAAGGAACAACCACTCCCATAACCTTAGGGACAAACCAGATCTATGTAGGTGGGCTCAGAGCAAAAAAAGTAACAGACTATACTGCTATGGGCGCCGTTGCCAGTTCGAGGGAGTATGAATATGTTTTATCCGACGGAAGCACATCTTCAGGTACATTAGGTTATCATCCAGTGTATTCGAGGTTTGTAAAGTATGACTTTAGGGCTATAAAGAGTGCAGGTGATGACGGTGGGCCTTATTATCAGTTTCATCCACATGCAGATTATGTGATCCGTTCTTCATCTTCAGCCAATGAAATACCTTTGATAAGTGGAAGTCCGGTAACCTATAAACGCGTAATCGAAAAAATAGGTCAAAATGGAACATATAGTGGGAAGATAGTGAGAACATTTTCTTCTTTTGCAGATAGCCATCCCTTTATTTCTGAAGAATTTCCAACTACTCCTGCCCAGTTTTCACCTTGGAACTACGGATTATTGCGCACTGAAGAAATATATGATGCGAGCAATACTATATTGAAGAAAACAGAAAATCAATATTTTAATTTTTCCGATGGCTACTCGACCGACCAGACAAGAGTAGAAAACTTTAGATCGATCAGCTTTTCACCAGCCTCTTTCACTACCAGCGCTTATGAACCTCCAAAGATTGATCCATCTGCATACCCTGGTTATTTTCAGGCAAAAAGCTTCACTCCTGTAGCAGGGAGGGCAGAGCTTAGTCAGTCTACAGTTACAGATTATGTTACCGGGCAACCTGCCGCAACACGCACTACTAAATATAATTATGATCCTAATAATTTTTATGCCATTGATGAACGTGTAAATGACAGTGAAGGAAGAGAACTGAAAACTGTTTTTATCCGTCCAAAAGAAATGGTTGATGCGAATGAGGAAGTCACACTACATACTGGAATGCTAAACTTAAACATGATTAATCCGGTAATTAAACAGGTTCATTTCAGAGACAATGTTCAGGTTTTTATGACCAAGACTGCTTATAAAAACTGGTCTGGAACTTTATTTGCCCCTGAAAAGGTAATTACTAAGACATATAGCAATGATGAGGAAATCAGATTGCGTTATTTGGCTTACGATGTTCACGGGGCACCAGTTTCTGTTCAAAAGGAAAATGGAGCTAAAACGACATATATATGGGGGTATGGAGGGGATAAGCTTGTTGCTGTATTGGAAGATTCGCCGGATTATAACTCTGTATCGGCCCAGCTTGGTGATATAGAGGCGTTCAGAAATATCAAAATACCATCTTCTTCCCAGATTGATAATTTTCTGTCCCCTTTGGGTAATGGCTATTTGAACAAATTTAAATATAACACACTCGGAGGCCCTGTAAGTATTACCGATACCAAGGGTATGACCACGTACTACGAATATGATGAATTTCAACGATTAAAAACCGTTAAAGATCAGAATGGTAATATTTTAAAACAAACAGACTACCACTACAAAAACTAACGCCTCCATGAAACAACATCTAAAATATTTTTGTGCTGCGGCATTACTATTGCTCTGCAGCCGCTCTTCGGCCCAAAAGGTGGTATCGGTTTATAACGGCGAAAGTGAAATCAGTGCACCATTGAGCGTAACACTGATCGACGGTTTCCATGCCACTGGCAATGTGCGCATTTTTACCACAGGGTTGAGCTATGTGAATTGCCAGCCCTTTGTATCGGCGGTGAGCAGTGGCCAGAACTATATCAGTACGAGGATATTCAAACAGTCGGGCATGGATCCGAACAATCTTTCAGGTCGCAGCATTTGCGAGGTAAATGAAACGATCCAGTATTTTGACGGATTAGGAAGACCTCTGCAGACGGTGCAGGTTCAGGGAAGTCCGGGTTTCAGGGATATTGTACAACCTGTTTCCTACGATGCATTTGGCCGCGAAGCGATAAAGTACCAGCCATACGCAGCACTGACCGGAACGGCAGGGAATTATCGCCCAGGCGCACTTACCGATCAGGCAAGTTTTTACAATTCCCCTACAGGCGGGATAAAGGCAACAGCCTTTCCATTTGCAGAAACCGTGTTCGAAGCTTCGCCTTTAAACCGGGTACAGCAGCAGGGGGCACCGGGCGAAGCCTGGCAGATCAGCGGCGGGCATACCCTGAAAAGTGAATATGGCACAAATGTTGAAAACGAGGTGAAGCTGTGGACAGTCAACGTTGCCGGTAACGGTGCGGGGGCAAGTTTTTACCCACAGGGGAAGCTATTCAAAACTACCATTAAGGACGAGAACTGGATGCCAGGCGACCTGAAAGCCGGTACTACAGATGAGTTCAAGGACTTTGAAGGTCGCGTGGTGCTGAAACGAATTTGGGAAACGGATACGAAAGGGCTGTATACCTATTATGTTTATGATGATCTGGGCAACCTGCGTTATGTGCTACCTCCAGCAGTGAACGAGAACGGACAGGCAACATTAAACGGTTTTGATGAAACGCAGCCGGTGTTCGATCAGTTTATCTACGGCTACCACTATGATGGCCGCAAAAGACTGGTGGAAAAAAAGATACCTGGTAAGGGCTGGGAGTTTATGGTATACAATAAACTCGATCAGGTTACGCACACGCAAGATGCCAACCAGCGTTTGGCTAGCCAGTGGAGCTGGATCAAATACGATGCTCTTGGCAGGGTAGTGCTTACAGGCATGGAGAACGGTCAGGGTATCGGCCGTGTCGGCATGCAGAACTATAATGATGGCGTAGCGGCACAGTGGGAAGAGCGTACAACTGCTAACTCCGAAGGCTATACGAGGAATACGCATCCTTCAGCTGGTGAAGAGAACCCAAATATTGTTTTTCATACGATCAACTATTACGATGACTACGATTTTCCCGGTAACAGCTTTGGCCAGCCTACAGGCACCCAGGCGCCAAAGGAACGGACCAAAAGCCTGATGACGGGTGCAAAGGTGAAGAATCTGGGTACAGGTAATATGCTGCTTATGGTAAATTACTATGACCTGGAAGGGCGTGTGGTGCAGAGCAAGAGTGACCACCATATGAACGGTAGCGACGTAGTGGACAATAGCTATAACTTTAGCGGTGAGCTTACCGCCAGTACCCGCACACATACTGCAAACGGAACGATAACAACCATAGCCAACCGTTATGAATACGACCATATGGGCCGTAAAATAGCGGCCTTTGAAAACATCAACAGCCAGGGAGAGGTGGCACTGAACCACCTAGAATATAACGAGATCGGGCAGTTGAACAAAAAGAACCTGCACAACGATACCCAGGCGACCACTTTTACCTATAACGAACGCGGCTGGATGAAGAACGGTATATCCGATCAGTTCAGTATGGAACTGAAATACAACGATGGCACTTTACCACAGTTCAATGGAAATATTTCTGGCCAAAATTATACCAATGGTGCATCAAATGCTTTCAGTTATACCTACGATAAGCTGAATAGGCTTACCAACGCAGTTGCAGGCAACAACCTTGGCGAAGCCATTGCTTATGATGTAATGGGCAATATCAGCACTTTAACTCGTGATAATTTTGGTGCGAATAATTATACGGTTTACGAAGGCAACAGGCTTAAAACGATCAGCGGTTTTACCAATAGCAGTTACGATTATGATGCCAACGGCAACTTGAAAAGTGACAGTCAAAAGAATATCAGCTTAAGTTACAATTTCCTAAACCTGCCACAATCAATAAGCGGAAGCCAGAATCTGAATTATACCTACAGCGCAGCGGGTGAAAAACTGAAAAAACAGAATGGAGGAACCACAACCGATTATGTAGATGGCATCCAGTATACTAATGGTAATATCGATTTTATTCAGACGGAAGAAGGGATTGCAAGGAACAGTTCAGGAAGTTATAGTTATGAATATAACCTGAGCGACCATCTGGGCAATGTGCGGGCTACTTTATATAAAAACCCCAATACTGGCCAATTGGAGGTGCTGCAGCGTGATGACTATTATGCATTTGGATTAAGAAAAGTTGCAACTGGTGGAACAAATAAATATCTTTACAATGGCAAGGAGTTGCAGGAGGAGCTGGGGCAATACGATTATGGAGCAAGGTTCTATGATCCGGTTATTGGACGTTTCAATACGATAGACCCACTTTCAGATAAAATGCGGAGGCACTCACCATATAATTACGCATTTGATAACCCAATTAGATTTATTGACCCTGATGGGATGGCGCCTACAGACATTTGGAGATTTAATACTGAAACAAAAGAACTTACTTTGGTTAAAGAGACTAAAGATAAGTTTGATACCTTCATAAATCAAGATGATAAGGTTATAACCAGAACAAATGATAAAGTCGGAGATTCCCAAAAGAATATTGACAATTACGGAGGTGTTACAAAGGAGAAAAATTGGTTTAAGGATTTAGGAGAACTGGGTAAAGCACTTAAGAGTGATGAGGTTTCTCGGAATACAATGGAGAAACGGGCGGAGAAAAATGGTTACGAAACATCTGGGCTAGACAGATTAGAGCAACTTGGAGAAAAAAGAGTGTGGAGTGATAGAATTAGTGTCGTAAGAGATTTCTTAGCAGGAAAGGCAGTTCCAGGAGAATCTGCATTTGCAATAGCCAAAGATATCGTAGATGCACCACAAACATATAGCGATTTAAGAGGCAAGTCGATTGACCAAGATGTGAATTCAGCATCTAAATTTATACAGGGATTGCCAAAGGCTATAAGTGATTATTTGAAAGATTTAAAAGGTAAAACCACATCAGGATTAAAAGGAATGCAAAATGGCACATACTAGACTATCTATCTATAATATTTGTTTTATGTTTTTAGTGTTTGCTGCCTGCAAGAGCAACATAGTGAAGTATTATCCGAGCGGTAAGAAATTTGAGAGCGGAAAGGTTGTGGGCGGAGAAAAAGAAGGTTCTTGGACTCGTTGGTATGAAACGGGTGAGAAACAAGGTGAGTACGTGTATCATAAAAATCGACTTAACGGTTTCTCTACGCAATGGTTTAAGGATGGAAAAATTCAAGCATTGGCTAGATATAAGGATGATCAATTCGTAGATACGTTAAAATTCTTTTTCAGGAATGGTAAATTAAATTATATGAAATATTTTACTTCTGAAGGCCTTCAGGATGGTGATTTCACCGTTTGGCATGAGAATGGAAACATTAGTCAAACAGGGCGTTATATAGGAGGAAAAGAAGATGGCGAGTGGAAAACTTATTATGAAAATGGAAAGCTTGAAACAGTATCATACTTTAAACTTGGGAAAGAAATCGGTGACTGGATTACCTATAGTAGTGATGGTAAAATCATAGGGGAAACACATCATTGAGATATGAGTTTAGACTTTGTTATAAAATTATCTACAGTACTTTTTCTTATTTTATTTGGTATTTATTTAATCAAAATTAGTTCGAAGGAATCTGAAAACTATTGGTTAAGAGATACTCGCAGTAGAATAAAAATATTTATCCTAGCCGTGGTCCTAATTGTATGGGGCATTACATTGGTCTTCAAATATTTCCCCTTCTAGCGCAAGTGTCCGCCCACGCTGGTGCGAGCGTGTCGCTCATATTAATATACAGAGCCAAGCAGCTTAAAAGTTGCTTGGCTCTGTTATTTCTGTATAAGTTCGAGTTTAAGCAATCTGGCTTTGATTGCCCCGTAGGTCCGAGAATGTAGTTTGGCGAGTTGAGTAATCTTGATCCCTTCGCTGAAACGCTTTGTAATCAAGTTGTCTTCTTCTTCACTCCTTAGTCGAAAGTTAGTGGTGGCAACTGGAATGGTAAAAAAAGTTTCCGGAGGGTGCTTGGTCAAATTGTTAATAAGGCCTTACAAAATGCCACAAACGATAAAATAAAAAACGAACAATAAGTTTAAATTATGGATAAGTTAAAGGTTGTTCTTCTATTTATAGTGATTATAGGTATTATTGGCTCTTTTTTATATTGGGTTGCAAATAATGCGGATCAACAAAAAAAGATAGAATAGAAAAAGTTGAAATGGGCTATGAATACTCAAAAGGAATCATTACAGCCATACATTCTTACAAAGGACACAGTGGTGGATAATTCACCCCGTTCAATCTCGGAAACAATCTGATGTTTAAAGGATAAAGAATAGTCTTTTTGGGTACGCTTTTGGTATCCCGATTTAATTATACTTGTCATAACGATTCATTTTTGTATCGCTATTTCAGGACTAGACAAGCTGTTTATCATCAAATGTCCACTGCGATTTTACAGCATCTGCTATGATATGGCTAACTTTGATGCCCGAAGAGTTGTAAAGCTCAAGGTCATAGCCACCTGTCGACCATTTGCCACTCAGGGTTTCGTTCGTAGTATTATCGGTGTCTTTCTTGCAACCCGATATATTGACTATTATAAATAACAGAAATAAAATACGTTTCATGCTTGGCCTTTAGATAGTTAAAGTTAAATAAACCAAAAGGAATTCGGAAATCTAATATATGTGTTAACTCAATTATCTCTAATTTGATAGCTTTTTAGGCTCATTTAAATTTATTTACCTCAGCTTGTAGCAAGTAACGCTGTATACACGTTTATACCTTAAATTAACACTAACTATTAATGAAAAAAATTTTACCAATTTTGCTCTTATTATTTTGTATCGCAGGATGTAAAAAGGAAAAACAGGGAAATTATGCTGAAACCATAACCAAGGGAGAAAAATGGGGAATAAAGATAGGCAGTTCACATGCTGAAGTGTACGCCCAGCTGCAAAAGGCGGGATCAACCCTCGACTTTCAATATGTGGCAATTTTTGGCCATAAGCCCTACAGTTCGCCAGAAAGCCTGGGCCAACTCCTTCCTTATTATTATGCGCTCACTATTTATAACAATACCGGAACCCCAGATCGTGTAGTACTGCTTTTTAGCGGAGATAAAGTGCAACAGATTGCCACAGGCGGTGGCCTCACCACACCAGTAACTAAATGGCCCGAAAATGCACCTGATGATACCGCAATAAAAGTTGATGATCCTGTTTCAGGTTTAACAGCAAAGCTGATTAAAATCCATCAGTTAACAGCCTATGCAGCTTACGGATTTGTACTTTCCGATAAACCATTAAACAAACCGTACGATCCGGATATGAATAATCACGATGACTGGCAGTTTGGCTTTTCAGACTTTGTAAGTGCAAGCATCAGCGGATCTTCAACAGTAACTCTTCATTTCAAGGCAGGTAAGCTGGAAAGTATAGACCACGATTATCGCGAGGGGCAAATATTTAATTAATTCGAATCCGATGAAAAGCAAGTGCCATAAATGGAACCTTCCCGGAAGAATGATCGTCATCTTGACCGAAGCACCGCGGAGTGGAAAGATCTTTGAACGATGTTATTGAAATCAAATTTAAAGATCTCTCCACTACGGTCGAGATGACGATACTTTTAATCAACTCACTTCTAGCGATGCATGTGCATCATTTACAATTTAACGTGTCAATTAAATTAATGGGTCAGCATCCTGACTGCGGGAATTATGCTCCGGGAAACTATTCTTATCGAAATGATGGTGTCGATAAAAGTTTGCACGATCAATCTCTACAATTTCATCTTCCATCCGCAATGCCGCCGGACTTCCAATCACGTTGCGGATCTGGTTCTCCGACTCAGGCGTAACCTCACCAATAATATATCTCGGCATTGCCCTGAACTGGTCATGGTGGATATCGGGTAAAATAACTTCTTTTTTACCCTCACCTAAATTTGCGAGCCCGATGGGGATCAGCACAGCCTTTTCCTCCAAATCTTCGCCCATATCAGCAAGCTCCACAATAACGTACCGTATTGCATTTTGCTCGGGATCAAATAGGAGGTCGCGTACCTTTCCAACCGAATCGCCGGCTTCATTTCTTACTGGCCAACCTTTAATGTCAGCTTCGCCGTCTGTTAATTGATAACTACTTTTTGAGAGCTCTTCTAAATTGCTGTATACTATAGTTCCTGAATCCATAATTGCTTTTTTTAAAGGGGCTATTAATAACGATGCCCATTTTTACAACAAGTTTTTTTGGAGATGGTTTTTATGCTAATGCCCCAGTTTGCAAAGATTGGGCGGCTTAAACGAATATTGTAAAGCACGAAATTAGCGGTAAATATTTGTGATTTAGTGTTTTGTGTTCCTATTGCAAGATGTGGAAAACAACAAAATATTAATAGAAATAAATTTTTTTATCAGGTGCCTATCATGCTGTTTTTACCTTTATTTTGTATAATAGTTAAAATAGAATCAAAAGTTAATGAAGAATATAGCTGAATTTAAAATGTTATTAGAAAAAGATAAGCCCGATAGCAACATGTCGGTTCAGCTGCGGGCACTCTGGTACGATGGAAAAGGAGATTGGCATACGGCCCATAATTAGGTCGACCATTTAGGCGATGTGGCCTCTGCCCGCATCCACGCCTACCTGCACCGCAAAGAAGGCGACATATGGAATGCCGATTATTGGTATGCTAAAGCTGGCGAAAAACGACCACAGTTATCATTGGATCAGGAATGGGAAGAGTTGGTACAGCGTTTTTTAACATCATAGGCATAACTCACCTATCATTTAGCTAATCAAATGGCAAATGATATTAGGTATGCCGGGAGATAATACCTGAACACGATATTAATCTCCCTACAATCTCCAGTCCTTTTTATTTCGCAGGCATTTTAAATGAAGGTGGGAGTGAGGCTTCATCCGCTGCCCAGCGTTTATTTGGATGTTTGCCCATTACCAACTCTAATTTACCTCCTCGCATTAAATCCTCGTGAGTAAACCACGATTTGTTCCATACCTGCCCGTTCAGTTTGGCCGATTGAATATATTTATTTTCAGGGGAATAGTTTATACAGTTCAGTTCAAACTTTTTGCCATCTCCCAGATCCAGTTTTACGTTGGCAAAAGTGGGGCTGCCAATTACATACATGGGCAAGCCCGGGGTTATCGGGTAAAAACCCATCTGCGAGAATACGACAAACGAAGTAAGGCCACCGCCATCTTCATCGCCAGGAATACCCATTAAATCGTTACGGAACCATTGGCTTAATAAACTCCGTACCCTTTTTTGCGTGCGCCAGGGCTGTCCCGCATAATTGTACAAATAAGGAATATGCATGGCGGGTTCATTACCCATCGAGAACTGCCCAACATTACCCGTATGGTCGGGCAATTGCGAATAAAAATCAAACCTGCTTTTACCAAGCGGGGTATTATACATTTTCTCCAGTTCATCAACAAAGGCCTGTTTGCCGCCAATCATATCTACCAAATCGCCCAGGTTGTGCAGCACATCCCATCGGTAAAGCCAGCCATTATTTTCGTCGTAAGTTTCTCTTGCACCAAGTCCGCCCGAAAAGCGGTAATCCAGCGGTTTAATAAACCTGCCTTCTGCATCCTTCGGATGAAAAAATCTTGTCTCCGGATTGAACACCGTATGGTAGCTGGTACTTTTATCTAAAAAGTATTTTGCCTCATCGGTTTTACCCAACTGTTGGGCAATATTACCCAGGCACCATTCATCATAAACCGTACCCAGGGTTACCGCTATAGGTTGGCGTTTTTCAAAACCATGAACTTCTGCTGCGGTTTCTTTTTCGCCTTCAGGTAAAGCAGGGAAATAGCCCTTATCTTTAAAAAACTGATCTAAAACACTTGCTTTTTTTGACGACCATGGCGCCAGGGTCTTTTCGGTAATAGCTGCTTTACAATACTGATAAGCTTCCTCTAGGTTAAAACTTCTCAAACCCTTGTTATAAGCATCAATTATAGTAGCTACGCCATGGTTGCTGTTCATTCTCCGGCTATCACCAGTTACCTCCGGAAAAGTTGGCATCCAATGGTCGTTCATCTGTTGCGCCATTCGCAGGTAAGAATTAATCATATTGCCTTCCATTTTCGGCTCAATGATCACACGGAGCGGATGTGTTGCCCGGTAGGTATCCCAAATCCAGTCGTCAGTAAAAAATGGCATGCCATTGTCATTGTGCACTTTTCCGTCGAAGGCGCTAAAATACTTTCCGTCTTCCGATAAGCTGATCATTCTTTCATAGGTGCGATAAAGAGAAGTGTAAAATATGGTTTTGGCTGTTTCATCAGTGCCCGTTACCATGATCTTTCCAAGCGTGGCATTCCAGATATTTTTTCCCGTCTGCGCCACCTGGTTCAGGTTATAATCCTTGATTTCGCGGCGGAGATTGTGTTTTGCCTGTTCTACACTGATAAATGATATGCCATAACGTGCCTTAATCTGCCTGGTTTGAGCAGGAAATTTTAAAATAAGATAAGCATCACGTCCGGAAGCAGATTGTTCCCCCGATTCGATTTTATTTCCATGATACGTGCCCGATTCAGCGGGCGTTAAATCAGTTTCGAAGTAGAGATAAACCTTCGTATTATTGTCTAGTTTCTGAAAACCACTTACTACATTTTGACTCACCTTTAGCGCCCCGTTTCTGGTGTTTAAAACCAGATAAGCAGGAACATTTGTCTGCGAAAAATTAAGCGCATATATCCCCGATTGGTGCGAGGGAGCAAATTGTACATTTATCCCGTAATCATCGAGGTCAACTTCGTAATAATAAGGCTTAATCACCTCATTGTCGTAGCCATAAGAAATTACATTACCTGCATTTTTGAGATCGCCCTGAAAAGGACTCAAATTAAAGGCCGAACTTCCCCTGTGGCTGGTAACCACAACAGGTAGACCATTTATAATATTACTGGTAAAATTATCACGCTCCGGATAAACCCGTAATAAGCTGTTAGGTAAATGAACAGTAGGGTAAGTGGGTACCAGTAAGTGGCTAATGTTGCCAATGTAAGGGTTAACATAGTCTACCGGTTGTTTTTTGGTTTGCGCGTGCGTAAAATTGATACAAGCTGTTAGCAAAAATATTGTGCTCAGTAAAGGATATGTATATTTTTTCATGTCGGGGATTTTGATTAGATGTGGCAAACTTAACACTTTTTAAAAACGATATTTAGCCGCTGATGGATGCCAACTGTATCATTAATGATGTAAATCTTTTTAACTGGCTTAAATGGTAAAACGATTTATCAAATCTAATGGAAAGGATCAGTTTATCAAAAAATCCACAGCAGAAAAAACCTTTCCTGTTTGGCCTGTTTGCATCTTACTTTAGTAAAATCACAATGCTTTTGCCAGAAAATTATGTTACAGCTTACAACTAAACGCTATATGAACAAAAAAAGAGCGATGAATAGATTTCATCGCTCTTCGAATGTTAAATTTTATTTATTATTTTGCTAATGAAGCAGTTTGTGTTGTCCCGGTTACTGGTGAGCTCATTTGTGTTTTCATTGCTGCAAATCTGTCCAGGTTCAATTTTGGTGTGCTTCCCATTACCAGGATATGCTCACCTGTAGCACCACTTAATTTTAAATCTGCATGATCTTCAATTACGGTATATAAACTTTCTGTATCTGAATCGATTTCAGCAACCGCATTTCCTTTTAAAAATAGCTGAAGGTATTTCGAATCCAATTTGCCTGCAGTTTTTACTACTGCATTTTCAGAAGCCTGTACTCTATAAATATTGTTTACATAAACGGTAATCTTAGCTGTATTTCGATCGGCCGAACTAATTTTTAATGCATGTCCATCCTGGATAACTTTTACTTTGCCGGTGTTATCATCATTGTAACTTACACCTTCTTTTTCGCCTTGTATTAAAGTAATTTCTACATTTCCGCTTACAATAACCTGGCTGATGTTTTTAGGTGCCGACATTTTGATTGGCTGTTTCTCGCCTGCCATTACACTTGTTGAGAAAATAGCAGAACTTAAAACGATGGCTGCTAATACTGATTTTGTTAGGGTTTTGATTGAGGTTTTCATAATGCTGTTGTTTATATTTTTAATTAATATTTTGTGATTGTTTTGTAGATAAGACGCCACTACAGGCGAAACGTTGCAGTAGAAAACCCGCCATTATACCAACACAGCGTAACTCTCGACGAACGGGTTTAAAAATCGGGCGAAAAGAAGTTCATTTTCAGGGATCATTCTTATTTGAAGTTTAATACAGATACTTTGGGATTAACATTGTCAGTCATATTCGTTCCAGTAATTTGAGGGCAGACCTGAAAATATCAGCGATACTTGGTGGATCCTGATGCCTGTTGCTATCTAACGGTAATCTGTATGTTTATGAGTTCAATGCCTTTTAAAGCGGGTATATATGTGTGCGGGCTGCAAACATTTTTTAATATTCCCTGTTTGTTTGAAAGAACTAATCTGAGATTATAATTAATTAATAGATTTAAGTTTTAAAATTTAAATGAATGGCTAAATCAAAAAAGCAATTGGAAGCGCGCTCATCTGGTACAATTCCTAAAACACTTACTGGTATTTCCGGACTGGATGAGGTTACACTGGGTGGGCTGCCCTCGGGAAGGCCTACACTTGTTTGTGGCGAGGCGGGTTGTGGTAAAACACTTTTTTCCATAGAGTTCATTGTAAAAGGGGCCCTGTATTATGATGAGCCTGGGGTATTTATGGCTTTTGAAGAAAAAGCTGAAGAACTTAGAGCGAATGTAGCCTCACTCGGATTTGATCTGGAGCGTTTAGAAAAGGATAAGAAGATTAAGCTGGATTATGTGCACATCGACCGTTCGGAAATAGAAGAGACAGGAGAGTATGATCTGGAGGGACTTTTCATTCGTTTGGGCTATGCAATTGACAGTATAGGTGCAAAAAGAGTTGTGCTTGATACGATCGAGAACCTGTTTTCAGGGCTGAGTAATGTTGCCGTGCTACGGGCGGAGATCAGGAGACTTTTCCAGTTTCTAAAATCGAAGGGTGTTACGGCAATCATTACGGGAGAACGTGGTGGAAGTGGGCTCACCCGCCAGGGGCTGGAAGAATATGTGTCCGACTGTGTGATTTTACTTGACCATCGGATTACTAACCAGATTTCTACCAGGCGGCTTCGGATTGTAAAATACCGTGGATCGGTCCACGGAACTAATGAGTATCCCTTTCTGATCGATGATGAGGGCATTTCTGTGCTTCCGGTTACCTCTCTGGAACTGAATCATGAGGTTTCTTCGAAAAGCCTGTCTTCAGGTATTCCTGCGCTTGACAAAATGCTGGGAAATTCCGGCTTTTTTAAAGGAAGCAGTATATTGGTTTCAGGTACGGCCGGAACGGGGAAGACCAGTATAGCGGCCACATTCACCAATTCCGCCTGTCTGCGTGGTGAAAAATGTCTTTACTTTGCTTTTGAAGAATCCCCGAAACAGATCATCAGGAACATGCATTCTATCGGTATTGATCTTCAAAAACACGTAACAGAAGGCAGCCTGGAGTTTTATGCTTCACGACCTACTTTATATGGCCTTGAAATGCACCTGGTGGCGATACACAAGGCGATCAAAAAATTTAAGCCCTCGGTGGTTGTGCTTGACCCGATCACCAACCTGATCACGATAGGATCTGTAAGTGATGTGAAAACCATGCTTGTTCGCCTTATCGACTTTCTACAGGCTGAGCAGATTACGGTAATGTTTACTGCACTTAGCCTCAATAATATAGTGAACGAACAGACCGACGAGGGGGTATCTTCGCTTGTTGATGCATGGCTGTTGATTCGGGATATTGAGAGTAATGGCGAAAGGAACAGAGGACTATATATCATGAAATCCAGGGGTATGAAACATTCCAACCAGATAAGGGAGTTTGTTATTACCGATCAGGGGCTAAACCTGATAGATGTATATCTTACAGAGGATGGTGTGCTTACCGGTTCAGCAAGAGAGGCACGGGTGCTTTTGGAGCAGACCGGTGAAATTATCCATGCCCAGGCAGTTAGCCGTAAAGACCGGGAACTTGAACGTAAACGGAAAATTTTAGAATCAAAGATTGAAAGTTTAAAGTCAGAATATGAGTCTGTAGAAGAAGAACTCAATAAAGTTTATGTAGAGGAAGCATTAAAAAAACAGATTATGGGCGAAACGATCAGTAAGATTGCCGACCTCAGAAGAGGGAATACTGGTAGTGAAGAAAAAAATATAAATAAAAAAAGAAATAAATAGTGGGGAAAGCATATGAACTCCGGCTGTACGTAGCTGGTAAAACAAGTAAATCGGTAGCTGCGCTGGAAAACCTGAAGAAGCTCTGCGAAGAACATCTGAAGGGGAAATATAGCATTGAGGTGATCGACCTTTTGGAAAAACCGCAGCTGGCTGAAGGGGATCAGATATTTGCGATTCCAACGCTGGTGAAAAAAGTTCCAGAACCCGTTCGCAAAATCATTGGTGACCTTTCAAATGAGGAAAAGGTTCTGGTGGGACTGAATATACGTGCAAAGGTTAATCATTAAATATGTCAATAGGAAATCCAGATCATCAAGATCATACCCAAAGCGTTGAATTTTTTTCGCTTAGGCTTTTCATTGCTGGTGCATCACCGGTTTCCGCAAGGGCAATTGTAAATATCCGCGCAATCTGCGAGGAATTTATTGCCGGCAGGTACGAGCTGGATATCATTGATGCGCATCAGCAGCCCTTATTGGTTCAGCAGGAAGATGTTACGGCTATTCCGATGCTGATTAAAAAATCGCCTCTCCCTACCAAAAAGCTGATCGGAGACTTCTCTGATCGCGAGAAAGTATTAAAAGGGTTAGGTATCAGCTATTAAATTATAAGTTATGCAAAAGACAAGTGAACATATCAGTCTCGAGCGTGCCTATGAGGAACTTCGTCTCCAGCTAGAGGAAGCTAACGATATTATTCATGCCATCCGCTCGGGCGAAGTTGATGCCCTGGTTGTAAATGGTGAGAATGGTCACCAGCTTTTTACGCTGAAGAGTGCTGACCATACCTACCGGATCTTTATCGAACAGATGTCGCAAAGTGCACTAACCCTTGATGCATCTGCCCGGGTATTGTACTGCAATTCGCAGTTGGCCAAGCTTTTAGAGTTGCCTTTGGAGAAAATTATCGGCCTAAACTTTTTGACATTTTTTTCAAAAGAAGACCAGGCCACTGTCAGAGAGATAATTGATGTCGCCTGGGAGAAGGACACCAGGACAGAAATTAATATCATAAGCAGCTCAGGTGCATCCTTGTCCGTTCAGCTTTCTTTAAAGGTGCTTAATCTTGATGAGGGTACCGCGCTAAGTGTTATTATTACTGATCTGAGCGAGCTGAAGAAAAACCAGTTGCTTTTAGAGACCAGGAACAAGGAGCTTGAAGCAGCAAGAAAAACAGCGGATGAACTCAATGAGAATCTTGAAAATATCGTGAGGCTAAGGACGCGGGAACTGGAAGCGATCAATGAAGAGCTCGCGGCTGTCAATGATCTCCAGACAGAAATCAATAATCAGCTCAACAATGCAGTTCATGCGTTAAAGGAAAGTGAAGATAACCTACAATCTGCCTTCGATGCAGCTGAGTTGGGGAGCTGTAATCTGGATGTTAAAACAGGACGTGTAGAAGTATCAGAAAGATTCAGGGAACTCTGCGGTCTGCCTTTAGGCGAAGAGGTAAGCTGGGCAATGGTACTGGATTGCGTTGGTGCCGAATATCTTTCAGATCTCGAGCAGGTTTTTCAGGATTGTATCCATCTTAGAAAACCATTAGATTATACCTACCCGATAAGGCATTTTATTTCAGGTGAGCGCCGTTGGGTGAGAATAGTTGGCAAGGCTAAAAAAGGTAGTGATGGCGATTTTGACAGCATTTATGCGGTTCTGATGGATGTAACAGATCAAAAACGTGACGAACAGCGGAAGAATGATTTTATTGCAATGGTTAGCCACGAGCTTAAAACCCCGCTTACTTCCATGAAAGGTTATATCCAGGTGATGCAACTGAAAGCCAGGGGTAATCAGGACGCCTTTGCAGATAAGGCCCTTCAGCGGGCTGAACGTCAGGTTAATAAAATGACAAGCATGATCAATGGTTTTCTAAACCTGTCTCGCCTGGAGTCAGGGAAAATGCTGATGGATTTCCAGACCATAGAAATGTCTGTGCTGCTTGAAGAAGTGGTTGAGGAGTATATTGCAACGGTAAACAGCCACAATATAAAATTTGCATTCCAGCCCGGTTTTTTTGTGAGTGTAGATAGAGACAAGGTTGGGCATGTGGTTAATAATTTAATCAGCAATGCGGTGAAATATTCACCTGTAGATAGTGAAATAACTGTTGAGAGTTATCTTGAAGGCGAGACAGCCGTATTCCGGATAGAGGACCATGGAATGGGAATAGATGAAAGCGACATTCCAAAACTTTTCGAGCGGTTTTACCGGGTAGAGAACAATCGAATGTCTACTGTTGCCGGTTTTGGAATAGGTCTTTATCTATCTGCAGAGATTATTCAAAGACATGGGGGAAAGATCTGGGCAGAAAGCCAGCTCGGAAAGGGATCTGTTTTTTATTTTAGCCTGCCTCTAGTTAATCCTTCAATGAGCCTTTAGCGCGAAATCAATGGATTAGGTCATCTTTTGATCGCAAATCTCCCGGCATATTGCCGAGCTGTCTTAGAAACCTGAGTTCGATTAATAATATTCTTTTATTTGTTCTGTATGGACAATTTGCATGAACAGGTCGTCACCCTGAATTTTTCATTGTCTGTTTATATTTTCAATTGTATTCAAGAGTGCTGCGCAGTTTATTTCAGGGTCTTTCCTGCAAATATGATGCTGACCACGAAGTAGCTATTAGGCCTTTGAAACAATAAAATCTACTAATAAAATAAATTCAGCATGACGCGACGTCTAGCCTAGAAGTGATAAAAAGCAGATAATTACTGCAAATATTAATCGAACTCAGTTTAGAAAGAAAGTTGTGCGCAATATGGCCAGGCACTTTTATGTTAGGAATATAAGCAGTTGGGTTTCTAGGGGATTATAGCAAACTAAAATTTAATCGACAGTTTTTCTGAAACCAGAACATTGTTTTTGTAGTACTCGAAAAACCAGCTTCCATTCTTTTTTAAAACAACACCGTTTGCATTCCCGTTGTTCGAAATATAACAATCCTCTACTGAGGTTTTTAGTAGGGTCATTACAATTTTAGGTGTTGCATCTATCAGCTGGTAGCCATTGCTTATCGGTTGTGCATATAATATCGCCTCTTGTTGTTCTGGTTTCGTAGTAGTTATTGGTTCATTAGCAGGTACAGGCGCTGCTTTAGCTGCTATGTTTGCAGTGGTTGGTGTCGGTGAGTTGGTCACCACCGATGGGTTGCCTGCTACGTACTTTAAATCATTCAAGGAGGTAAAAGCGTCTTTCAATGCCAAATTATAAGAAGTTTCGTATTCTTTCTCCCTGCTTTTGCCTGCCTTGCTCTTGATCACGACAGCGCCCTTACAATCTTTAAGTAAAAGGGTAAGATTAGTAACAAACATGCTGTTGTTTTCCTGCAGTTCTACTACCAGCGCCTTGCATCTATCGTTTGCAATTTCTTCCGGTATTTCAGCATTATCAAAGTACACTGTAAAACCCTTCTCCTCAAAAAAAGACTTGGTGAGGGTGTTTAAGCCATATTGATTAACCTGTTTGAGAAAATTGAATTTCTCTGGCACAAGTATGTATTTGTAATTGGCGGTATTAGACTGTGCCTGTACAGAAAAAGAAATAGCTAGAAGGACAATAAAAAGATATCTTTTCATAATGATCAGTGGGTTTGGGATAACATTCCGCCTCAATTTATACAATGAAACGGAGAAAATCAAATTTAACATTTTTAGGATTGATCCGGTAATGGCCGGGTCTATCCCTCTTGCGCCAACATGGCTGACAAACAGAACAGGTATCAGCTGCTGTTCCTGTTTCAAAGAAAAGTTTTTTTAGTTGTCTTGGGCTAAAACTGATGTCCTTGTTGTATTATTTCCTGAAAAAACTTGGTCACTGGCCGAGCCTTCTCATTTGTCCCGGCAGTACACGCTTTATGGATTTTACAGGTTTTGAAATCATATTCCCTGCAAGTTGTTTATAGGCATCTTTTGCAGATTTGTCTGCGGGTATCATACCTGGAAAGGAGATGATGGCCAGCTCAAAGGCGCAGTCGATTATTTTACCTGGTAATTCGTTGTTCTTCATAGTAATGGAGTTCATTCAAATCTGATGCCACTGCCAGTCTGAAAATGAACTTTTGACATTTTTTTCTGAAATTTTTTCATAAGAAAAGAATTTTTTTCACATTATATATGCGTGTGGCGGAGACTAGCTCGACGGTCTATTCTGCAGTTATGCCTTACTTACAGCTTGCTGAAAAAACAGTTCTACAATAGCGTCTTTGAAACTTGTTGCAGTTTCCTTTGTTATTTATTTCTGATAAGGTCTTCAGACTGGAAATGGGATTGGAGCTAAAAAGGTTTATTTAAACAAAGAGTGAAGTAATAAGCAGGTGCTAGAAAGTGCCAAAGCGGCTATTGCCAAAGGCGATTATGAAGGTTTTTTATCGTACTGTACGGAAGATACGGTCTGGAACTTTATTGGCGAGCAGGTTTTGAATGGAAAAGATGCTGTGCGAAAATACATGGATGAGGTATACGCAGAACCGCCAAAGTTTAGGGTGGAAAACCTGATTACCGAGGGGGATTTTGTGGTTGCTGTTGGCAAAATCAATTTAAAAAACAAGGAAGGCAACTCCGTTGATTACGCCTATTGTGACGTATGGCGATTGCGCGATGGTAAGCTACACGACTTGAAGGCCTTTGTTGTGGAAGAACCGTCGGCTTAGGGTTTGAAAATCATTGTCGATGATTACGGGTTAGCCAGCTTTTCATCATTTTGGTTATCATTGGCATTACTACCCATGTCAGTATTCCAACCATCAGTGTCGCTGTTGTTAATAACCTCAACGGAACGGGCAGGTTTTTCAGAAGCCACCCGGTAGCGTAATAGAGGAAAAGACTTGTTGGAAATACGCCGCATAGCGTAGCAATGGCCATCTTCCATCTTGGTGGTGGGGTCGGGGAACGAAACCATGCTTCCAGTCCCTCTAGTTTTCTATATACAGCGGGTTCGGCAAGCGTGGAAGCATAGGCTTCCCATTTGGTGAACTGTTCAGAATTATAAAATGCATCACGTTCGTTTTCGTCTTTAAAAGTTCTTAAGATGCCAATTTCGTTATGGTCGGCTCCTGGAAAGGAGCGAATGATTGCAGCTCCATGAACGCCGTCCTGTATAAACGATTGCCCCAGAAAATTCCGCAGGGATTCCTGGAATTCCTCTTCTTTGCCAGGAAGGATTTTGCGCGTAATTGCAACGTGTATAGCCATGGTTTCAGATCGGTTACTAATTTAAGGAATTGCTTTTATTCTGCAAACCTCATTTGGCTTGTGGCAGCTTCCGGCTAAAGGGGAGCCTGCTTTCTCTTGAATTCACTCGGCCTCATGCCATATTTTGATTTGAATACGGTAGAAAAATAATTTGGTGAGGAGAATCCAACCATATAAGTAATTTCTGCAATTGTATATCTCTCATTGATCAATAGAAATTTTGCTTTTTTCAGCCTTCTGTTGATGATGTAATCCGTAACGCTGCAATCGAGTAAAGCTTTTACTTTCCTATACAGCTGTACCCTTGAAACGCCCAATGCTTTGCTGATTTCATCGACGCTGAAGTTCTCATTGCCCAGGTTCTGCTCCACCAGGCCAGAAAAATCGTTCACAAATTTTTTGTCCAGACTCTTTGAAATAGGTTGCCTGTTTCCGGAGCTGATGTCGCTTGTGTAATGGGATTTGAGCAAGAGCCTGTTTTTCATCAGGTTTCTCACAGTCGCAAGTAAATATTCATAATTGAAGGGTTTGACGATATAGGCATCTGCCATACTTTCGAAGCCATTGATTTGCTGTTCCACACTTCCCTGTGCAGTGAGCAGGATAATGGGAATGTGCGAAGTACGGATATCAGACTTGAGCTTTTCTGTGATCTTTTTTCCTGAAAGATCGGGCAGCACCACGTCGCAGATAATCAGATCGGGTACCTGCTCGTATGCGGAGTTGATCCCGCTTTCGCCGGTATTCGAAATAAATACTTCGTATTCACCTCCGAGCTTTTCACCCAGGTAATATAGAAGATCCGCATTATCTTCGATAACTAATATAGATTGTTCCCTTATCTGGCGAAAAGCACCACTGTTTTTTTCTGCCTGGATATACTCCAGTTCACTCGTATATATTTTTGCATTCTCGTAAAGTTCGTCTCTTTTCTCCACTTGAGTCTGCTTCTCTTCCTCACGGAGGTGTTCGGAACCCAAAGGGAGCGAAACAGTAAAAATCGTTCCGCGCCATTTCTGGCTTTCTACGCTGAGTTCGCCATGCAAAAGCGTCATCAGTTCTTTGGAAAGAGAGAGGCCCAGCCCGGATCCTTTTTTCGCGTTAGATTCCGCCTGGTAAAAATGTTCAAATATGTGGAGGGTTTCTTCCTCGTCCATTCCAGGACCATTGTCTTCGACCTTGATGTACACATGGGAACTATCCATGGTGAGGGTAATGTGGACCTTTCCATTCACAGGGGTAAATTTCAGTGCGTTGGAGATCAGGTTGAACATAACTTTGTCGAGCATGTTCACATCAAACCAAACCGTTATATCCGATTCTTTAGTGTAGAGTCTCAGATCTATATTCTGTTTTTTTGCAGCGAGCTGAAAGGTTTCGATGATGTCCGAAATGAAATCTATCAAATTGTTCGGTGTCGATCTTATTCGCATCTTACCGTATTCAATCTTTCTGTACTCAATGAGTTGGTTGATCAGCCGCAACAGCCGGAAAACGTTTTTATTAATTAGTTTCAGGTTTTTTCCTGCGAGTGCATTGATTTTTTCATGATTAATCAAATCTTCCAGAGGCGAGAGGATCAGGGTTAGCGGGGTGCGGAATTCATGAGATATATTGGTGAAAAAGTTAAGTTTGGCCTCGGTAGCCTCTTGAGCCTTTTTAGACAGCTCAATAAGTTTGTTTCGCTGATCCAGGATCTCCAGATTGTTCGCCTCCAGGTTTTTATTTATTTTTCTGTTTTCCAGCAGGGAAAAGAAGGCTAAACCCCCGAAAACTACAGAGAGCACTAAGGTGACAATGGTTACATTCAATATAATTTGCTGGTTCTGGAAGAGCGAACGCTGTTCAAAAAGAAGAGATTGCTGGCGCTCAATATCTCTCTGCTGACTGCTGAATTTGTTCCACTGCAGCTTCATTAGTTGCACATTCGATGAATCAATGACCACAGACTGCAGGATGTTTTCTTTGAGTACGGATTCTTTTTCCAGAATGCGGAATGCTGTGGAGATGGCCTCCCTGCCTCCGGTAGGATAAAGCATGCTTGCATCTATAATCTTACTATCGATCATCTGCAGCCCTCCGCCCTGGCCGGGCAAGGCGTCAACCCCAACAATGGATATCTTACGCTTTATTCCAAGTTTGCTAATGACTTCGCTGGCTGCAGCGGCCATCTGGTCGTTGTGTGCAAAAATTAAATCCGTTGCATCCAGTGCATCGCGCATTTTCAAAAGCTCACGCGTTGCGTGCGACTTCAGCCAGTCTCCATAAACCTGATGGGAAATTCTAATATTGCCGGTTTTCCTGAGTCCCTGTGCGAATCCTCTCTCTCTTTCTACAGTAGGGGATGAACCGGGAAGTCCCATGATCTCCATAATATTTCCCTTTCCTTTAAGAAGACCGGAAACATACTGCCCGGCCATTTTGCCAATCTGGTAGTTGTCTGCACCCACATAAGCGGTATAGGCTGAAGATGACGTTTTCCTGTCGATAACAACCACAGGTATACCACTACTATATGCCTGGTCAACTATTGGCGTAAGCGGGCGCGCCTCATTAGGAGAAATGATCAGCAGATCAACATTCATCTTTAACAGTTCGCCTACCTGGGAGATCTGTTTGCTGCTGCTGTTGTTCGCATCCCGATAAACCAGTCTGGCACCCGGATGCAAAGAGAGTTCCATTTTCATTTCCTCTAACATCGTCTTCCGCCAGAGATCTGAGCCCACGCATTGTGAAAAACCAATTACATATTCAGTTTCTTTTTTCTTTTCACCGCAACCGCAGAGCATAGCAATAAGAATGATTAAGCTAAATATTCTGGAAAGAGTGTGAAACTTCGCGGCCATGTTAATCATTCAAATAATGGGAGAGATTGAATTCCCGGTGATATCTGGTTAGTATCCTTTTATAACAATACATTCTAAAGGTAATGAAATTTGAAAGCTTTAAAAAATGATGCCTACCGGCTGATTCAACCGGGACTTTGTCCGATGTATCAAAACCTTAATAATGATGTCTAAAAACCATAACCCATCTAAAAAGTTAAAATTTATTTTGTGTTAAACATCTGTTTATCAGTGCATTGTGATTTGGTTTGAAATTGTATTTTTTTGAAACAAATTTGTTGTCCTTCCTTCCTGTTTTTGTCCAATTTGCAATCCTTAACCAATAATAGACCCTTATGAAAAAACATTCCGTCCTGGCCTGGTCCATGGTCGTAGCCCTAGGCGGCTTTCTGTTTGGATTCGATACAGCCGTGATATCAGGAGCTGAAAAATCCATTCAACAGTTTTGGAACCTTTCCGCATTTGCGCATGGGCTTACCATATCCATTGCACTTATCGGTACGGTGATCGGCTCTCTGATAGGATCCCGCCCATCTGATTATTTCGGAAGAAAAAACACACTTTATTTCGTGGCTGCTGCATACTTACTCTCTTCCCTTGGTACTGCTCTGGCGGATAACTGGTATATCTTTTTGGCATTCCGCTTTTTGGGTGGCCTGGGCGTGGGCATATCGTCTGTAACGGCACCTATTTATATTTCAGAGGTATCCCCGGCACATAGAAGGGGCCGGCTTGTAGGGCTTTTCCAGTTTAATGTTGTACTGGGGATATTGATATCCTATCTGTCAAACTATTTGCTAAGCCAGGGTGGCGAGGCATCCTGGAGATGGATGCTTGGTGTTCAGGCATTTCCTTCACTAATATTCCTGGTGCTAATCTACTTTATTCCTGAAAGCCCAAGATGGCTTATACTCAAACGTGGTGCCTACGATAAAGCATTGGAAATCCTTCGCATCATCAATCCACTAAACTGCAATGAAGAACTTGCCGCTATCAAGAAGTCTGGTCAGGATATGCAGCAGGATAAATCTTCAGACGGACTTTTTTCAGGAAAGTACAAGACACCTGTTATTCTGGCCGTACTGTTTGCCTTCTTCAACCAGGTATCCGGAATAAATGCCATCATTTACTATGCGCCAAGGATATTTGAGATGGCAGGGCTTGGTGCACATTCTTCGCTTTTATCCACTGTCGGTATTGGAATGGTCAATTTTATCTTTACGCTACTGGCTATTAATATCATCGATAAAGTTGGTCGAAAAACCTTGATGCTGATCGGTTCCATAGGCCTGATCATATCCCTTGCACTTGTTGCATTTGCTTTTCTGGGCGGTTCATCCAGCGGTTTCGAGATCCCGATTTATGTCATGCTTTTCATTGCTTTCTTTGCTTTTTCTCAGGGAGCGGTTATCTGGGTATTCATTTCCGAGATCTTCCCCAACCAGGTCAGGGCAAAGGGGCAGACACTCGGCAGTTCTACCCATTGGGTAATGGCAGCACTGATTGCATTCTGCTTCCCCTACTTGGCAGAATCATTTGGAGGGGCAAACATCTTTTTCTTTTTCTCTGCGATGATGGTCTTGCAGTTGATATTCGTTTGGAAAATGATGCCGGAGACAAAAGGCAAGTCGCTGGAGCAGATAGAAACCGGAATTGTAATGCACTAAATAAATAAAGACAAGAACATGATTACACCTGCTATATGCTTTGGCGAAATATTATGGGATGTGCTGCCTGATGGAGCTATGCCGGGCGGTGCGCCATTAAATGTCGCCTATCATTTAAACAAGCTTGGACTGCCCACCAGTATCATCAGTAAGATTGGCAATGATGAAAAGGGATTGGAACTGGAACGTCTGCTTGATGGCTGGCAAATTAACAAAAGCCTCCTTCAACGCGATACGATTCACCCGACCAGCGAAGTAATTGCCCGGGTGGGTAGCAGGAATGAGGTTTCTTATGAAATCGTGTTTCCTGTTGCATGGGATTTTATAGATCACCAGTCCATGATTGATAGTGCACTGCAATCATCCATATATTTTGTATACGGAAGCCTGGCCTCCAGAAATACACTTTCCAGAGAAACGCTGTTCAATTTCCTGGAAAGCGATGCGATAAAGGTATTTGATATTAACCTCCGTCCTCCTTTTTTTAATAAGCGCCTGTTGGCAGACCTGATGGAGCGGGCAGATATCATCAAATTTAACGAGTCGGAGCTCCAGATGGTTCAGATCCTTTTCGGGGGAAGTTTCGTCAATGAAAAGGAGCAGGTCGGTTTTATACAGGAATGCTTCAGTATTCCCGAAGTGATCGTAACGAAAGGGGAATTTGGGGCTTCCTATTATCGGATGGATCAATCCTACCATGCCTGGGGGTCGGAGGTGAAGGTTAAAGATACCATTGGGAGTGGAGACTCTTTTCTTGCAGCCTTTATTGCCAATCATCAACTGGGCTTGTCACCAAAAACCATCATAAAGAATGCGATCGGGATGGGGGCTTTTATAGCCACTAAAAAGGGGGGCTGTCCGGAATATGAGATTGAAGAATACAAAAAGTTTATTGAACAAATATTTTAACCAAACATAATACTAACCAAATCTGAATTTTATGAGAAAAATTTTCCTTACCTGGCTTTTTGCCTGTATGGCAACAGGCCTGGCTTTTGGCCAGACCAGGCTAATCAGCGGTGTTGTCACCGACAATGAATCCGTTCCCCTGGAGGCTGTAACGGTAGTTATCGTAGGTACCCAGAAAACAGTGACTACAGATGCTAAAGGCAGTTTCAAAATTGAAGCTTCTGCAGGTCAGTCGCTCAGGTTCATCTATATCGGAGCTGAACCATTAACTATTCCCATTACCGCAGAATCAGCCAATCTAAAGGTGAAGCTCGACATCACGATCAATAACCTCAACGAGGTCGTGGTTACGGGTTATCAGAAAGAACGCAAGAAAGATATCACCGGAGCGGTCAATGTGGTTGATGTATCGAAGATCAGGGACATCCCATCTGGTAATGCCGTAAAATCCCTGCAGGGACGAGTTCCTGGGGTGCTTATTACCACAGATGGTTCTCCAAGCGGCCAGGCCACGGTTAGGATCCGTGGTATTGGGACCCTGGGCAATAATGATCCACTGTACGTAATCGACGGCGTACCTACTAAGAACGGACTTGAACAGCTTAACCAGAATGATATCGAATCCATTCAGGTACTAAAAGATGCATCTTCTGCAACCATTTATGGTTCACGTGCTGCAAATGGTGTAATCATCATCACTACAAAAAAGGCTAAGAAGGGGTACTCGAAGATCGACTTCAACGCCTCGACATCTATTCAGAATTATGCCACTAAACTTAAAACGCTAAATGCCGGGGAACGAGGCCGTGCCTATTGGCAGGCAGCCGTAAACGATAAGGCCAATCCCAATAATAACCAGATCTATCAATATGACTGGAACAATAATTTTAACAACCCGGTACTTAACCGCGTAATCTTTCCGGAGTATATCGATGCGGCAAAGACTATGAAAGCGGCAGATACGTACTGGTTTGATGAGATTGCGCAGAATTCAATCATCCAATCCTACGATGCAGCCCTTTCAAATGGCGGGGAAAAAGGCAACAGTCTTTTTTCAGTAGGTTATTATGATAACAAAGGCATCGTGAAGGAGTCGAGAAGCCAGAAATATACGGCGAGATTCAATTCTGACTATAATTATCTCGACAACAAGCTGAAAATCGGCGAGAATTTTTCGGCAAGCTATATCAAGAATGCCCAGATCCCGGCAAGCGATATCCTTTTCGCCTCGCTCGTACAACAACCCGTTGTTCCGGTATATACCGTAAACGGAGGCTGGGGAGGTCCTGCAGCAGGAATGACAGACAGACAGAACCCGGTTAGACTCATAGAGGACAATAAACAGAATACCTATAATTTCTACAGGTTTTTTGGAAATGCCTACGCAGATTACCAAATCATTCCAGGGCTGAACTTCAGGACAAATTTCGGTGTAGACTATAACGGTAGCTATCAGCGCCTGTTAAAGAAATCATATGTTTCTGGTTTCTTGGCCGATCCTGCAAACCAGGTAAGCAATTCACAGACTTACCAGGGCAACATCATCTGGCAGAATACCCTTAATTATAAGCTCACCAGGGATAAACATAACCTGGAAATACTCGCCGGTCAGGAATACATCAAGAACATCAGCCAGGAGTTTTCGGCAAGCAGACAAGGTCTCGCAATAGAAAATATTGATTATGCCTACCTTAACGCAGGTGCCACCAATACCCTCAACGGAGGAAGTGGGGCTGGAAACAGGCTGTTGTCTTATTTCGGAAAGGTCAACTACAGCTACAACGACCGTTATATTGCCTCTGTAACCTTGAGGAGAGATGGCTCATCGCGTTTTGGTAAAGAAAACCGGTATGGTACTTTCCCTGCTTTCTCCCTGGGCTGGAGGATGAGTGAAGAAAAGTTTATCAAGGATCTGGGGCTATTTTCTGATCTAAAACTAAGATATGGATGGGGCCGCTCCGGAAATCAGGAAATTCCCAATAACGCTACCCGCTCCCTATATTCGTCTATTTATGGTACGGATCCAACATGGGACTTTGACAAAGGTACAGCCTACGATATTACCGGTGCCGGTACAGGCCAGCTGCCATCTGGTTTTGCCCTTATTCAACAGGGGAACGACAACCTGAAATGGGAATCGCTGAGAGAATCGAATTTTGGTCTTGACTTTGGCTTATGGAACAATAAACTTACAGGATCTGTTGATTATTTTATTAAGAAAACCTCAGATATTTTAATCAGTCCGGCTTACCTGGCTGTACTTGGAGACGGTGGGAACAGCTATAGCAACGGCGCTTCGCTCCAGAACAAGGGGCTTGATGCGATTCTTACCTATGAAGATAGGATTGGCGAGGATTTTAGCTTCAGCCTGACGGGTAACTTTTCGCTCTACAGAAACAAGGTAACCTATCTGCCTAAAGATGTACTGGCTTCCTATCCTGGTAATGGTACCGACAAAAACGTACTCGGAAGGCCCATAAATTCCTATTTTGGATATGTTGCCGACGGCCTCTTTACCTCCCAGGCCGAAGTGGATGCCTATGCCAGCCAACCGGGAAAGGGTTTAGGCAGGATTAAATATAAGGATCTAAACAACGATGGGGTGATTAACGATCTGGACCGCGACTTTATAGGCGACAATAGCCCTAAGTTCACCTATGGGCTGAATGTTTCACTCAGCTACAAAAACTTCGATATGAGTTTTTTCCTTCAGGCCATTCATGTGGATGTGGTGAATGATTTTAAGACCTATACCGATTTTTCTTCGCTTTGGACAGGTACGAACTGGGGCAGCAGGACACTTGAGGCCTGGAGTCCTTCGAATCCCGGCTCGACTATTCCGGCGCTCACACTTGTTGACCGCAATAACGAGGGCAGGTTCTCGACCTATTTCATAGAGAACGGATCTTACCTCAAGCTTCGCAACCTGCAGATCGGTTATAACCTGAAAAAGGCATTGAACATGAAAATACAAAACTTCAGGATATTCGTACAAGGCAGTAACCTGTTTACCATCAAGAGCAAATCCTTTACCGGTACCGATCCGGAAATTCCTAATTATGGATTTCCTGTGCCTGTTGTTGGAACCATTGGACTTAATATCACATTGTAAAATCAGATATAAAAAAAATGAAAAAGTTAATATATACACTGGCATTCTTTGCTACGCTTTTCTTCTCATGCGAAAAAGCCCTTGATGAACCAGCACAGGGTGTGGTTTCAGGAGATGATTTGAACACTCCGGAGAATATTGATAAAATGGTAATTGCGGCTTATTCAGCGCTTGGAAATGATCACTACACCTCACCGTATTCCAGCATGTGGCCGTATGGGAGTGTCCGCGGAGGAGATACCTATAAGGGAGGTGATGGTCCCGGGGATCTTTCAGAATTCCATCTTTTTGAGACATTTTCACTTAACAGGCCTGATAATGCACTTATTGATCAGGTGTGGTTCAGGCTGTATGTTGGTGTCGGTCGGGCAAATGATGCGCTGAGAAGGATCGATGCCATGTCTGCTACTGATTACCCCAATAAGGTTCAGCGTCAGGGCGAACTTCGGTATTTAAGGGGCCACTTTTATTTTCTGCTCAAAATCCTTTTCAAATACGTACCCTTCATCGATCAGAATACGCCAAAGGCAGACTATCCTACAATTTCCAACAGGGCGTTGAGTAACGATGCGCTTTGGACAAAGATTGCAGATGATTTCAGGGCGGCCGCAACGGCGCTGCCAGTAGATCAGGCCGATAAGGGCAGGGTAAACAGAAATGCTGCGAAAGCTTATCTGGCCAAAGTGCTGTTGTACCAGGCCTATACCCAAAGCGAAAATAACGCGGTAAGCGGTATTGATGCTGCTAAACTAAATGAAGTAAACACTTTATGTGATGAGATCATCGCATCAGGTAAATTCAGCCTGAGTGCCGATTTTGCCAACAACTTTTTAGCTGCTTCTGATAACAGCCCTGAATCTGTTTTCGCCATCCAGTATTCAAAAGATGATGGTACGCCAAAGGGAAGACTGGATTATGGGCATGCACTCAACTATCCGATGAATCAGGAATATGGATGCTGTGGTTTCAATGTGCCCAGCCACGATCTGATAAATGCCTTTAAAACAGGAGCCAATGGCTTGCCGCTTTTCTTGACTTACAACAATAATGATGTTGCCGCTTCCTTAGATTTTCAAAGCAGTTCATTTGATCCGCGCCTTGACCACACGGTAGCCAGGCCAGGAGCGCCCTTTAAATACAAATCAACCTTTCTTTTCCAGCGTTCCTGGTCAAGGGCACCAGCTATATATGATGCATTTGCCAGTATGAAAGAGGCTGTGCTTCCCGATGATCCTTCTTTTCAGAAAGTTCCACCCTTCATCGGAAGTTCCAAAAACTGGGAGATCATCCGTTATGCTGATGTCCTGCTCTGGAAAGCGGAAGCGCTCATAGAGCTTGGACGGCCATTAGAGGCGGTTCCATTGATCAACCAGGTTAGAAACCGCGCCAACTTAAGCCGAAACCTGTTGAAAACTGCTGCGGGTAATCCCACCTCAAACTATAACGCGCAGACTTATCAGCCTGGGGTAAACTGCGACTGGACCCCCGATTTTGCAAGGCAGGCGTTGAGGTTTGAAAGGAGACTTGAATTTGCAGCAGAGGGCTATCACTTTTTTGATTTGGTGAGGTGGGGGATTGCCGCGCAGACTATGAACGCTTATTTTACGGTCGAAAAATCAAGGGTTGTCCATCTCGCAGATGCCAGGTTTACGGCAGGAAGGGATGAATATTTCCCGATCCCATTAAATCAGATTAACTTTAGTAGCGGGGTATATAAACAAAACAACGGATGGTAGCATTTTAAAAGAGGCTGTATCAAAAGATAAATTTAAGAATTGTTAAAGAATTAAATTTGGGATTTTCGTCATTCCCACGCAGGTGGGAATCCAATGTCCTTAAGGTTAAGGAGAAAACAAAAAACATTGTCATCCTGAGCCTGTCGAAGGACAAATGTTTTTTTGTTTTCGATTACTTAAAAGGTCTTCGACAAGCTCAGACTGACAACAATGGTACTTAACTTAATGACATTATGCCCAGTCAAGCTGAGCATGACGACTTTCCGGAATTTATTTTGTTAATCAATCAAGAAAATGCTTTTTGATACAGCTTCATTTGCTAAAACTTAAATAATAAATTATGAAAAACAAATTTATAAGACCAGCGATCTTTTTACTTTACAGTCTGTTTTCTATTGGCACCAATGCCCAATCTACCAAAGGTGAAAAATACAGGCCGGCTTTCCATTTTTCGCCAAAGGCACATTGGATGAACGATCCCAACGGCATGGTCTATTACAATGGGGTTTATCATCTTTTCTTCCAGTATCACCCAGGAGGAACAACATGGGGACCTATGCACTGGGGACATGCTACAACCCGCGATTTATTCAACTGGGAGGAAAAGCCAATCGCACTTTATCCCGATAGTCTTGGGATGATTTTCTCCGGAAGTACCGTAATCGATAAAAACAATACCGCAGGATTTGGAAAGAATGCCATGGTTGCCATATTTACCCACCATAACCAAAAGATTGAGGAGGCCAAAACCGGCTTGCACCAGTATCAGAGTATTGCCTATAGTATAGATGAGGGGGCGCACTGGGCGAAGTATAAAGGAAATCCGGTGTTGCCGAATCCCGGGATTACCGATTTCAGGGATCCAAAGGTGATGTGGTTCGAACAGGGAAAAAAATGGATCATGACCCTGGCTACAAAAGATAGGATCACTTTCTACTCTTCCCCGAATCTAAAAACCTGGAAACGCGAGAGCGAATTTGGAGCCAACTTGGGCGCGCACGGTGGCGTGTGGGAATGCCCGGATCTATTTCCACTTAAAAGCAATGGTAAAACAGTATGGGTGCTGTTGGTCAGCATCAATCCGGGAGGTCCTAACGGAGGTTCTGCGACGCAGTACTTTACCGGAAGTTTTGACGGGAATAAATTCACGCCAAATTCTATAAAACAGAAATGGGTAGATTATGGTACTGATGATTATGCAGGGGTTACCTGGTCTAATACCGGTGACCGGAAGATCTTCCTTGGATGGATGAACAACTGGCAATATGCCAACCAGGTGCCTACCAAGGCCTGGCGTGGCGCTATGACAATCCCAAGAGAATTATCGCTTGAAAATGTTGGGAACGACTATTACCTTCGTTCAGTTCCTGTAAAAGAAATCGCTCCACTGTTGAAATCTGTATACAACAGTACTAACGTTTCTACAGGCAAGGAGCTAAATCTCTCTTCTTATATTAAGCCCCTCAATGGAAAATTCAAACTTGAACTAAGCCTTGCCAAATTAGCAAAGGTAGATATTGTGCTGGAAAACCGCGATAAAGAGCAGCTCATCATTGGCTATGATGAAAAGAATGACAGTTATTTTATCGACAGGAGGAGCGCTGGTGATGCATCTTTCGAAAAGGGATTTGCTAAAAAACACGTTGCTCCACGGATTTCAAAATCCAAAAATCTAAAGCTTAGTTTGATTCTCGATGAAACCTCGGTAGAGCTATTTTCGGATAATGGACTAACGGCGATGACCGATATTTTTTTTCCAAATAGTTACTGGGATACATTGAAGATCCGTACTTCTTCGGGTGTTAAATTGAGTGCTGTTTCGGTTTGGAAGATTGATCTGAAAAAACCGGTAGATAACAGGCATAAAAAGTAGATAGGTTCCCATTCTCCTATCTGTTCAAATTATTTATCCTATTCTTCCCGGTTGATCAACCAATAAAAAAGAGGCTGTCATTTTTGATCCAGCCTCTTTTCTTTTTTACGCAAATAAATAAAGAGAGGTGAAAAAGAGAAACAAGTGGTATCAGCCAGAAACTTGAAACCGGGTATATCCCTACCAATGTGTTTAATTATTGTTTTAAAGTAAATTTAGTATTATTAATAATACAAAAATAAATAAAAATGTTTTTTTATTCTTGATCCCTCCATTAGGAAAATTATATTTGTTCACTAATATTTATGATTCTTGAAGAACTAACCTTCCAGAGAATTATTCGTCTATCAATCCCGATTATGAACATGGAGGTCCTTTTCGATAAGATCAAAAATAAATTCAGACGCTTGCTTTACACGCTCGTGTTATCTAAGTTTGGCTTCGGTAATAGGGTATCTAAAAGGATATGGGAAAAACAGTTTTGTGGAAACGACTGGGATTATCTTTACACTGAAGCCGAAAAAGGTCATTATCTTGCGATAGCGGATCTGTTTAAAAAGCATGGCTTGGGTAAGATTCTGGATGTAGGCTGTGGCCAGGGAGTACTTTATAATTACCTTAAATCTGAAATAAAACCATTGAATTACCTTGGGATCGATATTTCTTCCAATGCGGTAGCGAATGCAAAGGTCTCGTTTCCTGGGGCAAGTTTTCTGCAACTTGATTTTGAGTATGACACCCTGAATGTGAAATTCGATGCCATTATCTTTAACGAAACCTTGTATTATTTCAACAGGCCGTTAAATACCATTCAGAAATGTATAAAGCAGAACTTAAATAAGGGTGGGTATTTCATTATTTCCATGTGCGATTTTTTAGGTCATGATGTGATCTGGGAGGTACTTAAAAAGCACTTCAATTTTATCTCCTTTCAAGAGATCCTCAATGAAAACGATCAAAAATGGAAAGTGGCAATATTTAGACCCTGATGGCCTTTTTTATCCAGAGAATTGGATCGAAAAATGTACGCATAAACTGATAGGATCTACTCAGTTTAAAAGATAGGGAGCTTTCCGTATCGGATGCGTGAATACCTATCCTACGCAGCGCGAACTGATTCGATCTCCATTGATAGATTGAAAGTCCAAAAGTGTAGCCTGCCTGGCTGACCAGTTTTTTGTAGTTTTTGGGAACCTCGCCATAGGGATAGGCCAATGTTTGAATTTTTTGATTCAGTAGCTTTTCTAGCGTTTTTTTTGATGCTGTAATTTCTTCAACGAATTGCTGTTCACTAATCTTGTTTGCCCTCAAATGTTGTTGGCCGTGGCTCGCAATTTCCATACCCAGACTGGAAAGATATTGTAATTGTTCTGCATTCATTAGTGTTACGCTTGCGAACCCTTGTTCAGCTACATCCCATTGGTTAAATCCTCCGATCTGTGCAGTGGGGATAGAAAATACAGCTTTCATATTTCGTTTCAGCAGTTCAGGAATAGCGAATTCAAAAAGTGCACCCGGGCAATCATCAAAACTCAGGATGATTGCCTTTGCCCGCCTTTGATAATTATGCGCTTGTAACAGTTTAAATGTAGTGGTAGTAAACCCATGCTTTTCAATGGTGTTGAGTAAAAGAATGAACTTTTCTTCGCTGATGCTCCAATTTTCCAGGCCTGGGCCGGGAAGATTATTGATATGGTGGAGCATAATAATTGGAATGTTCAAGACTAGCGGATTTCCCTTTTTCTTGTTTTTATGGCAGGGTTGCCTTGATAGATGGAATATGCTTCAAGATCGTTGGTTGCAACACTACCCATGGAAAGTACCGCATGACTGAATAAATGAAGGCCGGGAGCAACTTTGGCTTCGGCACAGATCCATACGCCATCTTCGATTAAAATTGGTTTAGTAATCAGATCAAAACTGGTTTTGGCATAATTATGATTTCCCGTCATTAGCGTGGCGTTCTGCGAGATGCAGCAGTTTGCACCAATGTGCACGAGATCTAAATTTTCAATATAACAATCGGCAAGCCAGCTGTAATCACCTATAATAAGCTTCCATGGATATTTGATATGAATACCAGGTTTAATACGTACTTCTTTTCCGATCTTCGCTCCGTATAATCTCAATAAGAATACAAGGACTGAACTGCTTGGCATAAGCCTGCTTTTAAAAAAGAATACATCGGTAAAGTACCATAAAAACTGTTTCAATAGTGATGTGCCGATCTTAAAATCGCCGGTATTAAAGTTTTTATGGAGCTGAGTTTTATTCATTGGAATATCAATCTACTTTTGGTTGATCGTTCTCTTCTGTTTTTATTTTACCGGTTGTCCTAGTATTTTGCTTGATCCAGAAATACAAAAGCGCGAAAATGCAGATGTAAACAATAATATTGAAGATTTCGTGGTGGTAGGTAAAGTTTTGTCGTTGCGATTCAAAAAAGCCAAGTAAAACACCTAAACCAGCAATCCGACAAATATTTAAAATATAGATGGTTAAAATCCCAATAGCCAGCATCTTAAAGGTCGATTTCCACGGTGCTGGGAAGGCAAGCACAAAGGCCGCCAGAAAACTCATTACACCAAGGCCCAAACAAGAATAATTAACGCGGAGGTATGGACCTGCCACAACCATCACATCCGATTCATTGTAAATGGCATAAAAGCCAAACGCTTTGATAATCCACACCGCCGGTACAATGAGTGCAGTTTTAAGGCCCTGTATATAATTAAAGTGATCGGCGATATAGGCATTGTGAAACCTGGCACCAGGCGTCATTACGCTGTTCATAAACAAATTTCCCTGACTAAATAGGATATAGAGTACAAAAAGCGCGATCACGAATTTGATTGCTTTTTTATCCGCCTGTCTCTTGGCTTGTTTGTTCAGGGCTTCGTTCATATATTTATTTGGATGCTATAAAGGTACCAGTTTTCTTTTTATACATAACTAACCAAAACAACTAAGGATTTCGCAGCCTGGTTATCTTTTTATCAACTAGTTTTCTGAACCAGAGTCCCTGTATATAATGAAATTTTCTGGCGGTTTTATTGTCCAGGATACCGAATTGAAATACCATGCGGTAGCCATAATACAAATATGGGCGCAACCCCAATGGCAATTTCCACCAAAACCTTTTTAGCGAGGCTTTTTTTTCATCTGGATTGCCCCAGATACTTGGCTTTAATGTTTGGATCCGTAGCTTTTGCATCCTTTCAATTTCTTCCTGGGCAATCAGATCGCTATATTTTTCGTGCTTTTTAAACCAGAAATCAATATCGTTTTCTTTTAAATTTTCTTCCAGTATATGGCCCTTCTTCCAGATCATGGTTTTTCCGGGAACAATAAAACGGTGATCCATATTCTCGTTAAGATCTGAATAGCCAATTCCTGTTCTGAACATTTTCAACAGGTAAATAGGGTAGTAGCCCCCATAGCGGATCCAACTCCCCTGAAAATAGTTCTTCCGGTTAAAATAGATTCCGTTTATACTGGCATAATCTTCATCCCTAAATTGCTGCAGCATTTCAAAGAGCTCGGGTGTAACCACCTGGTCTGCATCCAGTCCGATGGACCAGGGTGTTTTAACTTCAAAGTTATTTAAGGCAAAATCCCACTGTTTGGGATGGTTTACAAAAGCATTGCTTTTTACTGTTGCACCATAATCAGCGGCAATTTTCAAGGTGTTATCTGTGCTGCCACTATCTAGAATAAAAACTTCGGCATGCAGATCTTTAATAGATTCCAGTAGTCGCGGCAGATGGATCTCCTCGTTAAAGGTCAAAATGATAAAGCTAAACTCCCTGTTCATTACTCAGTCCTTTATACATCTCCAGATACCTATTAACTAAAAGCCGGCCACCAAAATCTTTTCTGATTATCTCCGGTGCCAATTGTTGGATCTTTTGTCTTTTTTCATGGTTAGAAAAAGCATTTGACAGTTGTGCTTTAATATCCTGGATGTCCAAATGACTGATCCAGCCCAATTGCTTTTCACTAACATAATCAGATAAACCAACCTGATCAGAAACCAAAACAGGTGTTCCAACACTTAGGCTTTCGATCACCACGTTGGCAAAGTTTTCGTTAAAGGAAGTCAGTACCAATAAATCGTGTTTGGCCATCAACCCATATTTGTCCTGATCTGAAACCTGTCCAATCCAATTGATGCGATGATCTAGTTTTAGGCTTTGCGCCTTTACCTGTAAGCTATCTATATATTCTTTTTTGCCTGAACCTGCAATAGTCAGCTGCCAATCTATATCGAGTAAGGATATGGCATCGAACAACAGCTCCAACCCTTTCTTTTCTTCTATACGCGAAAGAAAAATGAGTTTGAAACTTGATGGTTCAAGGTTATTTCCACTTGATACTGTATACCTGGTACTTGGGACTTCTGAAGTTAAATTGACCAAATTCGGGATTACCGTAATGCTTCTTGGCGTAATAATCTCAAGGATATCGCGCTTCTCCTGCTCACTGGTGGCGTGGATATGGCAATATTGCAAAAGCTTTTTTCCGATCAGCTTGTGCAGAGTCTTTTTAGAAAATGAACTTCGGTTATGCTGCGAATAAGCCGTAAGCATACCCCTTGGTGATAGCACCACCTGCACCCCATAGCACTTTGCCACCAAACAGCTTAAAACCGAAACGAGGTTCCACCAGGCGTGAATGTGGATAATGAGTTTGGAGTTTGGAGTTTGGAGTTTGGGTATTTTAGTATTCTTGTCATCCTGAGTGCAACGAAGGATCTCTTTTCTCAATCCCCACAATAACCCAGGAGAAAAATGACTATGGTCTTTAGTCCAGCGTTTAAAATAGCTAACTTTTACACCATGAACCAAAATAGGTTTAATTATGCTTACATCTAATTCAGATGCTCCGTTTGCTGTAGTTGTTAAAACCTGTAAGTCAACTCCGCTTTCCGCCTCACGCTTGTCGCTTGGCGCTGCTATCGCTTCGCACAGTTTCGCAACGCTCTGTATAGGCCCGCCATAGATGTAGGCAGGTTTATAAGAGGCAGAAATGTGAATGATTTTCACTTATATTTTAATCTGTTTTAAAAATGTTTTAAGTGCGAAACGACGGATAAGTTCATATATGAGGAGGTACATCAGCAAGCCACCGATCAGTTTATTTAGTGCAGATTCGAAAAGATAAATTAAAATAAATAAGGGTATAATCATTGCCGTTCCAATCAATTTATCTGGACTGCTGGTCATGACGTATTTATAAACCAAACCGATCAATAAGCCATAACCAAATAAACTGATAAACATGCCGGGTATCCCAAAATCAATATAGTTTTCCGTCATATAGCCTAGGCTGATCGATGTGGCGGATTCGGCTCCAGCAACTTGCATACCGGAATACTTTCTGGTTGTTTCAGAATCATCAATAATTTGTTTATTTGGAAAGAAGAGTCGGGGTTGGAGTACCCGTCCTATGGCATCCCCCCATAAACGTCCATGTGTATGAGGAACTACTCTAGGTACATAATCTACAGTCGCAGAAAAGAAATCGATGTAAGATAGCCGTTCAACAGTTTGCTTTAAGCCAGCGTTAATGTTTTCGTCATTAACATTACGAACCAATTCATTAAGCTTCGTAAGCGATTCAGTACTTGTTCTCATCGAACTTTGAGATATCGTACCACCATTTAGATAGCTTCGGTATTCTGGCTTAACATATTGCCAGATAATCAACATATATACAAACATGATGCCCAGTGCTGCTAGAGGAAGTATTTGTTTAAAGCTTAAGTTTTTTGAATATACAATGGCCAAACCTCCAAATAAGACTAAAAAGTAATCTTTAAAGCTTGAAAAAAAACCAGTTAGACTTAATATAATCTCTAGGCCCGTAATTAAAAAGAAGAGTTTATACTGTTTGGTGAAGAAAGTACTCATCATAAAGATGAAGAAAATCATCCATTTAAAATCTGCAAGTTTCGTAATGGGTTGCTGAAGCCCTCCCATAGAATAAGAATAACTAAGGATCAGAGGGTACAAAAAGATAACAATAATATACAATGGAACCAATTTTCTGGAGTCGTATCTCAGTGCTATTACTGCATAGTCGTCTTTCTCCATTGAATACCTTTTAATAATTAAATGAATGCCTAATGCAACTGACAATATTCCAATTAAACTAACGTAATAGGTTTTTTCAATTTCCTTATAATTATCGAATACCTCTGTTATATTTAAACTTTGGAAATTTGCATAGAAAACTTTAATTGTAACTGATAACCACTGCAGGCAAAAAGCAAGAAACAAAAATGAACTTTCATCTCTTTTCCATAACAGTTTTAATAAGAAAAAAGGGAGTAAAACGGCACAAGTTGTAGCTAAAGGGTTGTAACTTGTAATAGAATAAATAAGGAGTAAGAACATTAGTATTGCCCCTATCTTGCCTATATCTTTAAATCGTTCCATTTTATTTATTTATCTATCTAGAATATTCAGATAAAATTTAATATCTAATTTCAAGAATCTTAGTGTTCTTACAATTGACCATCTAAAAAATAGACCGATGATATTTGTTTCTGAATATAATAACGCTGCTAGTTTTTTACCTTCATCGTATTCTTTTACTGAAATTAAATACAATAGATCATTAAAATAGGTTGGCTGGGTTTTCCAGCGCCAAAAGCGTTTAGCTATGTTAAAATCATCTTTATTCTCCGCAAGTAATCCGATAATTCTTTTTTGTATTAGCGTATCTTCTTCAATTCTTAACGCAATACTTTTGTAATTTCTACTTAGTTGTGCTGCATGTAAACGAAGATAGGTAAGTTTATAAGGAATTCTTCCAATATCTCCTACAGCTGCCAACTTAGTCCATAAATCGAAATCGGCACTCAAAGTCATCTGATCATCAAATAGTCCAACTGCAATAATTGACGAAGTATTTATGGTTATATTAGAAATATTGCCTGGTATACAGCCCCATTTTGAAGATAATATAGCATACAATTTTGTATCAATTATGGACGGGGTACCATCAATTTTTTCCGAAGGGTTAACCAATCCATTTTCATCAATATACTCTACTCCGTGATAACTCATTGTTATATTCGGATAAAGATTGTGAAAATTAAGGCATTCTTCGAGACAGTTTGGCATCATGATATCATCTTGTGCCCACAAATGTATCAATGGTGATTGGCAAGCTTTAATTAGTTTGTTAAGTGTTTTAAAAAGCCCTAAATTTTTATCATTATATAAAATCCTAACATTGTGGTTTAGGTTTTCTAACTGTTTCAAATAGCTTAGGCTTCCGTCAGTAGAAGCGTCATCACAGATAAGCACTTCATAGTTTTGCTCTGTTTGGTTTAAAATTGAATAAATAGCACTATCCAAATATTTTAAACCATTATAAACCGGAAGTACAATAGAAATTTTTGGCATTAATTGCATTCTAATTCAAAAAGAAGTTCTGATCCAAATAAAGTAGGTGCAATGAAAAAAAGAAACTGATTAATTATTTTAAGGGGTTTCTTCCCTAGTTTCCCTAATATACTGTAAAGTGGAGGCAAGCCATTTACAGATGAAGACTTAACATTAAAGTTGTATTTTTCAAACATATGGGCGGCCGATTTCTTTGTATACCATCGCAAGTGCGTATAGTCCATAATGCCATCATGAGTATATTCGAATTTTCCTAAAAGAAGATTAAACCTTGTTTTGAAATACATAATGTTTGGTAAAGCAATAAGAATTGTCGCCTTATTTTTTGATGCTAGATTATAAATATCTACCAACAGTTTTTCAGGAAATGCGATATGCTCTAATATATGCGAACATATTATATAGTTATATTGGTTCTTGTATACTTCATCTGGAAGTCCATTTTCTAGGTTAAAATTGTAAATATTTCCACAAAATTTAGCCGCTAACTTCATTTCATCGTTCGAAATTGTAATGCCATCTATTGTGTTGCCCAGTTCTTTTAATAAGCTGGCATTATTCCCAGCGCCACATCCTACATCTAATATTTTGCTAGGTAACTTTTTGATCAACCTGATAATGCCAAGATTGCCGCTGTTATTGTATATTTTATCAGATACTTTCATAAAGATGTTTGATGAGTTTTTCAGCTTGGTCTTCAAAACTCCAAGATGCAATAATTTCTGAGGAATTTTGTCCAAAATTTCGCAATTTTGGTAAATTGCTTAAAAGTATTAATTTTTCCTTAAGACTGTTAAGGCTTTGTGATTGGAAAACATAACCATTATAACCTTCTTTTACCAAATCTTGATAAGAGCCAACTTTATTTGAAACCAGTACAGCTTTCCCTGCAGCCATCGCCTCATTTACAGCTAATCCCCAAGTTTCACTAGGCCCCTGTGAGGGCAGACAAAATAAATCGCATGCCTGATAAATGCTAGGCATTGTAGTCTGGTTTTGAAAATCAAGAAAATGTATTCTATTTGAGCTTCGGCTGTTTTTGCTATCGGCTTTTAATTCGTATTCGAGTTTACCATTCCCCACGAAAGCTAAATGGATTGTTGGATTATCGATCTCCAAAAAAGCCTTCATTAATAAGGTTGGATTTTTCTTTGCCTCAAATTTACCAGCAAAAAGAATAAGAATATCATTGTTACCTAATCCAAACTTTGTTCTTAATGCGAAGGCCGCTGCATAATGATCAGTTTTAAATCTTTCATTATCAATTGAATGGGGAGCAAAAGCAAGTTGATTTTCTTTTAAACCATTTTCTTTAAAATAAGCTTTATTTGCTTTACCAACATAAAATGCTTTGTCAACAGCATTATATACCCATCTCAACAGTATTTTTCTTAGTGTTTTTTTTAATAAGTGCTGATCATCAATTAAGTTCGAATCCCCTCTAAACCAAATAGGAATTTTATTTTTAAAATGCCTGATTGCCTTGAGGTGACTATAATAAGACCAACCGAAAAATAATATAACATTGGGATTAAAGGCCTGGATCTCGCTGATCAGATTTGAATTTACAATCCCCAAAAAGTGGTTATAGCCAGGTTTTTTCGCTTGGTTTTCTAAAAAACTATATTCATAGCTTTCTAAAAGCGGAATATCCCATTTAATTTCTTTTTGAAAATCGACATCATAGTGATTATCAGATTTACCTAAAGTGTAAAAAACTTTTAGATTACATTTTTTTGATAATCTTTGAAATAAGGGACTGTAATATTGAATTGGGTGGGATATTACAATTGCTAATCTTTTACTCATTTAATAGCTAGATCAAAAAGATTGCATTGTCTTTCAGTTGTTGCTTTTGCTCTATATTGTTTAAATTCTTTCCAATTAGTTTCAGGTTTGGGCATTTTGCTTTCTGCTACAGCATTTAAGAAAATATAAATGGTATCCATAGCTGATTTAAAATTTAATATATCTGCAACATATCCAGCCTTGCAATCAATTATAGATTGAGATGCACTACTTTCAAGATTAAATATAGCCAAAATAGGTTTTTCAGTCATAATATACGGGTAAATTTTGGAAGCCGTGTAAGCCGGTTTTATATGCCCTGGGATAAATAATGCATCTGCAGTCTGCAAATTATAGATGCTTTCGTAAAAAGAGATACGGTCGGTTTGTTCTGTAACATAGCTACCTAGGCCTAACTTTTCTGCAACGATCTGCAATGTTTTTTGCCCACTACCCAGGGGGGCATAACTTGTCCCAATGAAATGAAATCTTAAATTTTTAAAATTGGCTGCGTTCTTTTTTAAACCTATTTTAAATCCTTTTAATAAAAGCATAACTGCTCTTTGCATATCGAAGCCTCCTCTGCCAACATATACGATGTGTTTGTATTTCGGATCGTTATTAAAGGCAAGTTTTAGCGTTTCTTTATTATTTTCTGCAATTTCCAGATCTTTTTTAAAGCCACCAAAAGTAATCGTATCAGATGGAATGGTTTTTAAATGAGGGTATCTTAAAACCAGATCTTCAATGTAAGCATCAGAAACTGACACCAAACCATTTACTGATTTCATGGCTATTGGTTCTAAATATTTGTCCAGTCTATAAGAAAACCAATATTTTTTTGGCCGTTTATGTTTGGGTTTATCCTCGTAATAATTGGTAAACCAGGGGTCTTGTATATCGATTACATAAGGGATTCCAAATTTTTTCTTCCAATACGGACCTAATACGCATACAGGAAACTGTGTGGTAGAAAAATAAATTAGATCGAAATGCTCTTTTTTTAATAAACGGTCTACATACTGCTTGTAAAACCATAAGGATCTTAATGCGATACTACCCAAACCGAATTTTTTCGTCAAATTTTGTGGCAGCGCACTTATGTGGTGTATCTTAATATAATCCGGAATGGATTTATTTAATAAGTAATCGAAAACAGCATCTGTATACTGTTCTTTTACGGCCACAATTTCTACATCCCAGCCTAAATCTTTATAAAAAGGTAAACTCATCCTTATTCGCTGCATATCTGCAGCATTAGAAGGGGCAAAATAGGGTGAAATGATTAATGCTTTTTTATTTTGCATTGTTCTTTAATTATTTAAAGATTCTTGAAAAAAAAGCAGGGTAAGGGCCACGGATAAGGTGCAAACCGTACGCATTTTTGATATTCCTTTTATTCTTATTTGCGAACGGAGAAAGTAAACTAATGTAATATCCAAGTCTAAAAAATCTATCACTTTGCCATTTATCCCAACCTTTTCCCTGGATGAAATATTCTAATATGGGTTGATAGTTCCATCTAAAATCCAGTTTAAATATCTTATTGTGGGTAAATAATACGTCATTTAAAATTCCTTGATCAAAAGGTCCCCATATCTTTTTATCGCTGTCATCTTCGGCTCCATAAGGATATATACCTCGTTCGTAGGCTAAGTCTAGCAAGTGTAAAGCTTGTTGGTCAAAAACAAGAAAACCAGTGTTCGCAGTCCATTTTACATGTACTGCCCTAGTATGCCGCTGCTCTGCATCCATGCAAGCACCAATAAAACCTGCAGGGACGTCTTCCATGGCGGGTGCATTTTTACTGATTAAGATGTCATCATCAACAATAATGTATCTTTTAAAGTATGGTAATATTTTGTGTACCTGTAGCTTGTTAAAATGTGGAGCCCTATTTAAAGGATTATGAGGTTTCTTTAACAATATGCTGCTATAACCATGTTTTGCTGCCCACACACTAAGCCTTTTGAATGTATACGAACTCAAATGTTCCCGATTTCCGATCGACACCATAACAACGACAGTATCCTCTGCTTCAGTCATATTAAATGATATTATTTAAAGCATTAATAAATTTTATTTTTTCGATCTCCCAATTAAAGTGTGTGTTACCCAAAAGCGAACAATATTGTTTCGCTTTAATTAAGCGTTCGGGAAAAAGTTGATAATCGTGTATAATTTTGGTTAAGGAACGGATATTATCATTCTGATATAGGTCTCCCATATCTGGGTAAGACATGTATAATTTAGTTTGAGCTAATGTATCACTGGCTATTACAGCTAAGCCACACTGAATATATGTGAAAATCTTGTTGCTTAATGCGATATTATTATTAATGCAAAAGCCAGTTTCGGTAGCTAGACCAATGTCATATCTTTTACAAATTTTGAAAAGGTTATCTTGGTTTACGGGTTTATGCCATACCAGGTATCTTGGATCAAATTTGATAAGTGCATTAATATGGTTTTTGTATTCATAGCTTACGTCGCCTAGAAGATGAAGTTTGAAATCACCTTGTAAATCATTTAATGCGTTAATAATGTTTTCTATCCCTCTATTGTTTCCAATTGTTTGAGAGAACCAAAAAAGTTCGAGCGGCCTGCTACCTATGGCAGCTTTAATGCTTAGTTCTTGTTTAGGAAATACATTGAGTACAGTGGTAAATTTCTTATGATATATTTTTTCGTATGCCTCTGCGATTAATTCACTTGCGGCTGTTAGATGGTTAGCCATAGGCAAGTAATGATCCTCTATGTAAATTAAGCTTTTTCGTTCAGTTATTAGAAGATTTTCTCCCCTATGAAAATCTTCTGCATCAAAACCGAAAGGCACATCGTTTTTTTTTGCAGCATCAGCGGCTATTGCTAGTGCCCCAGAATTGTGTGCAATATATAAATCTGCTTTTGCTTCCACGGCTTTTTTGTACTGCCATAGATAATGTCTGTTAAGTATAAATTTATGAATGGTAGTTTTGTTTGTGAATACTTTGGCGACTCCTTTAAAAAATTTTTGAACAATTCCATGCGAAATTCTGTACTTATTGTTTTTCTTTACCCATCTTAAAGCATCATATGTTAACTGTGGATATTTCGACAGTAACAGATCGTCATCTTTTAGAAGATAATCCATATACTGTGTGAATATTACGTGCACTTTAAACCCTGATTCCAATAAGGCATTAACTTCTTTCATTAACCGTGGATCTGTGGAAATGTGACCTGGCGTAATCAGGCAAATAGTAGTAATTTTGCTTTTTTTACTAAGCATAATGATTCATTTTATAGCTAACTACTAGATTATCATTTTTATAGTGAGTTAATAAAATCGGCTAGTTTTTCTCCATAATTATCCCAGCTAAATTTTTCTGATTTGCATATCGCATTTTCAGACATTTTCTTTAATAATATGTGATCATTATATAACATTTCTATTCTGTTGGCTATAGCAGAGGCATCTTTAATAGGAACAATATATCCTTCTTTTCTATCATCAATAATCGCATCTGCACCAGCATTTGGTGTGCTGATTATTGGTAAACCACAGGCCATTGCCTCAAGTTGCACCAAAGCTAGGCCTTCATCTAGACTAGGTAACACAAATACTGAAGCTTTATTGTAATAATTAACCAACTCTTGGTGGGGGATGTAATCATAATGCGTAAATAAATGTTTATATTGGTTATAATAAGCGATAAACTGATCCTCCACTTTGCCTATTAGGATACATTTAACTGCAATTCGCTGTGCTAGTTGCTGCAATGCTTCGAATAAATAATATTGACCTTTACGTACACCAATGGTTCCAACACAGATAATTGTGAATTCGTCCTTATGCAGGTGATATGCTTTAAAAATATCCTTATTAACCCCATAAGGAATGAGTATACACTTAGCCCGGTCAATACCGTTTTCAACAAAGGATCCAATAACGTGGTTGGAAGGGCAAAGGAGATAGTCAGCTAGTTCTGCTTCAGTAAGTTGCCTTTTAACAATAAAATCGGGTGTAGGGCTTTTAAATGTTAAACCTAACTTCCGGTATTCTTCATCCAATATCTCATTTTGATATTTATTGCATGAACCACATTCTTCTACCAACGCGATTCCACCATTTTTTTTTACTGTTTTTATCGACTCAAGGGCCGACCACGCATAAGCCAAGATAATTTTGCTCCGTTTAACATTTTTTGCCGCAAGTAGGTCAAATAAGATAGGCATATTATTATCTAACCACTTAACCATAAAGTTAGAACCCGAAAATATTCTGGAAAGTAAATAGGCAGGCACGAAAATTGGCGCTAAAAATTTGGCGCGCTTTTTCTCAATGGACACGCGGTTAAGATATTTTTTACTTGGGTGAGCGGTAATTACTTTTTCAAGTAAATTATGTTGTTGGAGCTGAAAGGCAGTATAATCTGAATGAAATTTGGTGCCGCAGGTTACCGTAACCATATTATTGCCTACTTTATCCATGTTTGTTGATCAGATTGCTATATAAACTTAAATATTCTTGAATAATTACTTCGGCGGAAAATCTTTTTTCTGCATCTTTTCTAACCTCATATCTGCTAACCTCCCCAATCTTTTTCACGTACTTGATCATTTCATTAACATCATCGCACTTAAATCCGTTTCTTCCGTTTATAACGATTTCTGCTACCGACCCACGGTTAAAACCAATAACTGGTGTGCCACAGGCCAATGCCTCGGCCATTACTATTCCAAATGGTTCGTTCCACTCTATGGGCATAAGAAAAGCGAGCGCACTTCCTAATAAGTCGTTTTTTTTTGCATCATTTACCGCACCAATATATTTAACTTGTTCGTTAAGTCTGGGTTTGATAGCCTCATCAAAATAGTGTTGATGCTCCTCAGGGACATTACCGGCAATAATCAATTTTTTTTCCGTCTGTATGGCAACCTCAATTGCAGTATGTGTTCCTTTAATAGGCTCAATTCGCCCTAAGAAAACCAATGGAGCATCTTGATCAACTTTTTCCTGAAAATGATAAAAGTCTAAATCAACCCCATTAAAAATTGCTGAAGAAGGGGCATATGGAGTAATCTGTTGGCTTATATATTCACTGCAACCGGTAAATGCCAACGAGTTCTGTTTCGCATAACGCATAGCCCCTGTAATTGAAGATACCGTTGGCTCTCTTTGATAGCTCATCAACTTGGGTAACTTAAATGGTAGCTGTGGAAATAAATAAACTAATCTGCCAAAGTTATGTACAATGTCATATTGATTTTTATACAACTCTCTATTGATAAGCAACATATTTTTAAGCACATCTGTTTTATTTGTACTCTTTCTTCCTACGTAAGGGAAGAGTTTAGCATTTGTTAAAGAATCGGAGTGTGCAAATAAACTTACCTCATGGCCTAATGTACAATAACCTTGTACAAGCATAAATATAACCCTTTCAATTCCGCCATATAGTATCGGCGGTACAGGAAGCTCTGGGTCGGCTATTATGGCGATTTTCAGTTTACTTTTCATTGGATGTGGAGATACGATTTGATTCGTTTTGTTATTTTCCATCCGAATAAGTTTACAAGGAATTTGGTTTTTCCACCTGCTGGAAAGGCATAATTGGATCCACCAAGTTCATTAACCAAGTTATTTGTTTCTTTGTATAAATCCATATGCTGCGGGTAAAAGATATAACACCAATGTTTTAAAGCATCGGCACAGATAGGTTTTGTTCGTTCAGAGTTTTCAAATTTTAAAATATTTTCAACGCCCAGCTTAGTAGATAGAAAGGCCGATTCTAATGCTTGCCTGGTTTTTTGATTTGATAATGAATTCGTCAATCCTGAACGGTAATATAAAGTTGCATTTTTTGTAAACATTATTTTTTTACTTGCTAATAATACCCGTATAAAAAAATCAAAATCATTAATTAATGATAAGCGTTCGTCCCATAAACCTGAAGTTAAAAGTATTTTTCTAGGGATAAGCCATAAAGCACATTGCATCATATTTGGGCCATTTCCTAACGATTCTACGAGCCAATCAATGGGTAACATATCACGCCATACGCTCTCATTATTTAATTGAAAGGTATTTAAATCGTCATTATAAAATCTACCCCATGCGCTGGAGGCAATTGTATTTTCGGTATTGGAGAGTGCATTTACCTGGTTTTTTATAAAATCAGGCGATAGGATATCATCAGCATCAAAGAATTTAATATATTCTCCTTTAGCATACTTAAATGCTTCATTCGCTGCTGCACATTGGCCTTTATTATCTTGGTCAATAATGTGTAGTTTTTCCCACTTATACTCATTAAGTATATCCAAAGTTTTATCTTTCGAACCATCATTTACTACAATTACCTCAATATTTTTATAACTCTGTGCAAATAATGAATCTAGAGCTGTACTTATATGTTTTTCTGTATTGTAGGCAGGTATACAGATTGATACTAAAGGTGTTAAGCTCATTAATTACGATCGAATCTAATTTTCAATGTTTCATATAAACTTAATGAATTCATCGTTTCGTATTTATTGATCTCATAAGTATTCCACATTTCGTGACAGAGATGAATCGCTTTTGTATTTTTCGTAACAAAATATCCCTTGCTCTCGTATATAAATGGCAATAATTTTCTAACCAGTAATTTAATATGAAAGATGCGATCAATTTTTTTATAAGCAATGAGCTTATTAACCCAGCGCCAGGAAATAGGGTTGATCACGTCATATTTTAATATTTCAACATTTAATTCTGCTGCACATTTTTGGATAACGAAAGGACCAAATTCGCAATAATGAAGGTCGTTGCCTGTCTCTATATAATTGATCAATCTTCTATTGGGCTCCTCAAGTAAAAAGGTTGAAATTTTTGAGTTTTTTTCGAGCTTCATGAGGCAGCCATTGGCCAGTTCCCCATAATTATATTCGTATGTGGAGCAGAAATATGCTGTTTTGTTTAATTGATAGATATTATCTGTGAAGATAATATCTGTATCAGAATAAATTCCGCCAATTTTATGCAGCAGTCTGTAACGGAAAAGATCACTGATATTAGGGATGGGCAGTTTTAGCGCCTCAATATAATAGTTAACTGTATCTATAGGTAAAATAGTATTCGCATCTTCTATAACAACTCCCGCTGGTATCCCCTTAATTTCTTGATAACACCATAAAACAGGTGTCATCCCTTGTTTTAAGCACGACTTACAGCAAAGAATCTCAATAGGAGAGAACTTTGAGCCTATCCAAAATAAATGTATCGGATTTAAATAAATCTCTTCCATGCGGTATTAAAGTAGTATTTTTTTGAAATGTCTACGTAATGGTGCAATTTGACTTCGTTTAAATTAGGGTTTGATCCTTCAGGGTTGACAACGTATTCTGCCTTGTTTAAAACTATATGGTTTTTACCTGCTACCAACATAGCTGAGAGCGCCTGCTCTAAAAAATATGATGGACTTTGTTTTTCTTCTAAAGTTTTACTCCAAATTTCTAAATCATCCCAATTGATTATATTTGAATCGATACCAAATATTCCAACATTCAATAAAGTTGGGATATCTTGCCCACAAAGAGATTTCATTAACTGTTTATCAAAGCCATACGATTCGACAGTATCCAACATATAGGTACAATCCTTTGGATCTTGTAGCCATGTAATCATTTCAGTAGGATTACTCCAAAATAGCATGTCTGAATCGAGTACTAATTTATAGGTATCTGGACTAAGCGTATGGATATCTGTTAACTTTTTAATGTGCGGATAAACTTTTCGTTTGTAATGCAGGTAAGGATATTTAGCTTTCGGCAATACTTTATAAAGATTCAATTCGATTTCGTCGTTTAAAATTAATTCTACGTTTGGCATTTGCTGTTTTATCTCATTTATTAAGTATTCATCAAAACTTCCATCATCAATAAGAATAAATCTGAATTTCTGTTGCGAATTTTTTACAAGCGAATGCGCGCAGAAGAGCGTCTGGTAGAGATAGTTTTTTCCAGTTAAGAAATAAATTGGTAAACCATTGGGATATGATATTATTTCTGGTAGAAAATGACTTGATCTAATCATTTCTTTTTTTCCTTTTAACATCTTATAGTAACTATATAAACCACCAAAGCGTTGAATGTTTTTCCAATTAGATTTTGGATAACGATATACATGGTTGATTAATTTTTGAAGCATGTTAAATGTTAACGGTGTTCGGGCGCAGAGAAAAATAACGATCAACTATTTTTACACCAATTTTTTGCCCTGGCTTTTCAATTATCAAAAAAGAGATGTAAGCAGTAAAAGTTGTGAAAGTAAATAAAATAAGATAGTTAATTACAAAGTTGATATACGCGCTACCTGAAATATTGATTGAAAATAGGTTATAAATACCTATCTTCCTTATTAAAAAAATCATCGCATATTGCCATAAATAAGCACTATAGCTGATCTTTCCAATAAATAACAAAAGTCTATTTTCTAACCAAGGATAGCTTTTACTTCTGCCCAAGAAAGCAAGAAAAATAGCAAATCCAGCTGCAATTATAGTGTTATTTTCAAAAATAGGAAGAGCGGTCATAATTGAAAATATGACAAGAGCTGCTATTGTTAATGATGCGCTAATTAATTGTTCATCATTGCTATGAATTTCTTGTAAATAAAAATATAATACAAAACCAATTGCAAAAACAGGGAGCTGATTGGGAAACCAGAAATACATAAAAGATCCATCGACAGCTACGCTTGAAAATAATGGCAAATTTATGATGTAATAAGCTAATATTTTAACGATGAATGTGATAAAAAGAAAATAAATTGCCTTAGGAAGATTTGTGATATAGTTAAATAGAAAAGGGACAAAAAGATAAAAAAACATCTCAATACCAATTGACCATCCCCCAGGCACGATGCTATTGATATATTTAGGTGAGAATCCATGTAAAAATAAAAAATTCGTCATAGTACCAAAGCCCCAATATTGATTATAAAAAGAATAGAATAATACCGCTGCATAATATGCTGGAGCAATCCTGAAAAGACGGCGTAAGTAGAAATTCGTATTGCTTTTTCTATTGTGCTGTAGTGTGTAAAATAGCGTATATGCGCTGATAATGAAAAATAACTGTACGCCAAAAACGCCAGATTCAATAAAGTGTTTAATCATTGGTTTTAAATTCGCAATATTACTGAGTTCAGTAGAATGAGCCATTAAAACCATTAATACTGCAACACCCCTTATGGCATCTAAATATTTTAATCTGTTATTTGCCAATGATCGAACGCTTATAATTCACTTAAACCTTTCATTTTACCAAAATTTGATTGCCATTCCAATTGATACTTTTCGTCAATCCAAGGTTTTGTCCGAAGATATAAACGTATTAATCTTAATATTAATCCAATTTTACTAATAGGCCGCCAAGGATTGATTTGGTGTATTTGAAGCACTTTTACCCACGATCTATTGCTTTCAAAAGCCATTCTTTTGAGATACTGCAATTCAAATCTATTTTTTGGAATGAGATGAGTTACCACCATATCTGGAAAATAACCAATTTCATAACCGTTTTTAATAGTGGTTAGAACAATATCATTATCTTCACCTGATGTGAGTGATTTTCCTTTACGTCCTAATGCTAATCTAATGGTAGAATTCTCTATTTCCTCGAAATAAGCCATAAATGCCTTTTTTCGAATGACCATCCCTGTACCAATGGGCGCAAATAGTGGATAATCAGATATTAAATACTTTGTTTTATCAAAATTGGAGATATATTGACATTCTCCAAAGTCCTGACAACCTAAATTAATGCCTGATGTAAAAAACCAATCCTGTGGTCTTTCCTCATACTGTGGAAGAGATTTGCCTCCAAAACACCCAATTTGAGGAAAATTTAAACTATGCTTGATGGCTGTTTCTAAATAGTTCATTGTCAATACATTGTCGTCATCTACAAAGATAATAAGATCGGTCTTAACAATTTTTACGCCTGCTATGCGAGCATTAGATAAACCCATATTTGGCTCAAATATAATTTGAGAATTAGGGTGCCAAGAAAAGTCTGCATTTATCTCTAAACGAGGGGAGCTATTGTTGTCAACAATAATTAATTCCCAATTATTTGGTGAGATTGTTTGTATAGATAAAGCATCTACAACCTTTTTTAATATATCTAGCCTAGGGTTATATGTACATATAACAACTGAAGCAACCAGATTAGATTTCATTTTTCACACTTTTAATCGCAGATTCATAGTTTTCTAATTGCATCTTTAGAATTTGTTCACAATTGTACGTTAACTCTATGCGTTTTCTTGCTCTGTTGCCTAAGGATAATCGTAATTCGTCGTTTTCGATTAAAGTATTAATTTTAGCAGAAATCTGATGTGGCTGTTTTGGTTCTATCAATAATCCGCATTCTCCAAAATTTAAGATTTCGGCTAAGCCTCCTTCTTTACTGCCGATAATAGCCTTGCCTGCAGCCATTGCCTCGCAGCACGCAATACCAAAACTTTCATAGTGACTAGGGAAAACAAATATATCTCCTGTTTGCAAAAAATCAATGATATGGCTATGAGGTACTTTTCCTATGAACTCTACACTTCTTTTGAAATTTATTAGCTTTTCCTTTAAAAAATCATCCATAAGTGTTTCATTTTTTGGACTAAATGAAGGTGCTCCTACAAACGTGAAAATAGCATTAGGATATTGCTTGAGGACTTGAGGTATGGCATCAGCTAAATCAATCACCCCTTTACGTTTTTCAAGCCGACCGAAATAAATAATAGAAATTTTGTTCTCTAAAGTTATTCTAGGTTTAATTAACTGTAATTGTAGATTGATATCAAAGGGCAACGGAATAATATCAGTCTTATTTTCCACGGCAAAACCCATGGATTTTAACTTTTCGTAGATTGAAATACTTGGACTACTTATTTTATCTGCTGCTGCAATAATATCAAATTCGTGTTTATAGTTTTTTTTAATTGGCGACGAGCTAAGTTTGGGGATTTTAAATCTTTTCAGTGATCCTAGTATAAAGCGAATTTTTGCCATTAATGGTAATGGTTGGTAGGATAGTTTATCTACTAAGTAAAGAGGAGTATGTAATCTTACAATTAAAGGGATTTGTGGAAATGATTTTTTAATGGATAGCCCGCATCCCTGAAAGTCAGTTCCTTCTATTACATTAAATTCATAGCGGTGATGATAATGCTTGAACACTTCAACAACCTTGTTATCAAACTCCCTCCAATTTGATGATGGGACTCTAATTACATTTTTACGCTCTTCTTTAACTTCTGTCTTATCCGTTCCACAGAAAACAATTGCTAAGTGCCCAGTCTCATTAAACTTGTTAATTGCTAACTCTAAATATGTGCCAATTCCACCTCCACCTGTTTCTGGTGGGAATTCGTAAGAAATAAATGCTATATTCAACTATTAACTATTTATTTTAAAGATGTATTGATGAAATAATGAGCAACTGCTTCGGGGTTTAACCAACGTTCAAAAACAGTTTGGTTAATGGCTTTGATATTTCCCCAATCCTCAGGAGTAATTTTAATAAGTTTTTCATTAAGTAACTCCCAACTTTCATCTTCTACCTCCCATAATTCAAAAGCATTTATATCAAAATATGGTTCGGTAAGCAGGCGATCAGTAACTAGAGGAATACCAAGAAAAAGGGATAATGTTAAAATATTACGCCAACCCCAATGAAAACCACAGGTAAATACACCTAATTTTGACGAAGCTAGCATTTTTTCATAGTCTATAATTTCTCCAATTTTCATCGGAAATTTTTTTTTGTCAAAGCGTTGTGAAATGCTATTGTCACAAACTGATGATTCTGTTAGTTTTAAAATAGAATTGATCTTGAATCCTTTTTTTGAAAGTTCCTTTAATTCCTGATGTAATTTAATTCGATGTGCTGGCCATCCCCATGATGTATCACTCAAGGTAATATCAAACTGCAGTTTTTCATTTCTTAAATTTAAAAGATCATTGTACCTCAAACGCAGAGCTTTATGTACTGTTTGGTATGGGTTCGACAACCTGAATGTTTTTCGGATACGATGCTGAATGTTTAAACTGAATTGCGTTATCCTATTGATTTGGTGCTTCTTAGATAGGTTTGGACCTATAGGAATAAATTTTCTGACTTTATGAAAATGGCTTTCAAAGAGTGGAATTTTTTTTGACAGCAAGTCGGTATACCATCCCACATCTTCTACAGTTTGCCATTTGTAGAACCTGGGCATCGATTTCCGCTTAAATACATCACTATTATAACCAGCACAAAAATATACCTCAGCATGTACAATCAATCCCGAAAATAAAGCGAAAGAATCCTCATTGTCTATTATACATTTAATTTTTCGGTCTCCATTTTCAACTATCAGAAATGATAAATGACGGAGGCTTGGATAAGATAAGATTTCTGCAGAAAAACCATATTCGGTCATCTTTTTTAAATCCCATTCGGCATAGCGAATTTCTTTTTTTGCAGCAAGTTCCATCAATCCAAAACGTAACCAATCGTTCCGTTCTTCAGGTGTATCTCTAAACCAATGAACCTTAACCATTAATCAACTTTCATTATTAAGAAATTTATAAAAGAGTGTGGTATCTTCAGTTTTTATAAAGTCTTCACTAATGGCCAATGCCTCGTCAATTACGTGATGCATATCCATGTATCTATATGTGCCTAAGCGGCCAATGAAAGTTACTTTGCTTTCCTCATCAGCTAATGCTCTGTAGTTTTTCAAAAGTTCTTTATCAGCTTGTAGCCTTTTGGGGTAATAAGGAATATCCTCTGGTGTGGTTTCTTTACTAAATTCCTTGAAATAAATACTTTTCTCATGTGTCTCCCAGGGTGTGAAATGTTTATGTTCATGGATTCTGGTATAAGGAACATCCTTTGAGCAGTAATTGATGACAGGATTACCTTGATAATCATCTCCATCAAATATATTTTTTTCAAAGATACTCGTGCGATAGGCAAGTCTTCCTAGTTTGAAGTTGAAATAAGTATCTAGAGGGCCCGAATAGAAAATATGATCGAAAGCTACATTGTCATCACTAGTATATTTTAAACCTAATTTTACTTTTATGTTTGGGTGATTAAGCATTTTTTCCACTATTTCTGTATAACCATTTACTGGAATACCCTGAAATTTAGAGTTGTAATAATTATCATCATAATTGAAACGAATAGGTAATCTACTCAAAATGCTTGCAGGCAATTCTTTTGGATCGCATCCCCATTGTTTCATGGTATAACCTTTAAAGAAATTCTCATAGAGCGCTCTGCCCATAAGCTTTAAAGCTTGATCTTCAAAATTTTTAGGATTAACGATTGAAGTATCTCGTTGTTCTGCTACAAATTCTTCAGCTTCTCTAGGGTTAAACTGTTTTCCGAAAAACTGATTAATCGTTAAGAGATTTATGGGAAGGGTAAATAAACCTTTTGGGGTGACTGCTTTTACACGATTAACGTACGGTCTAAACTCACCGAATTTTTGAATGTAGTTCCAGACTTTTTCATTGCTGGTATTAAAAATATGAGGTCCATAAACATGTTCCATTACATTAGTTTGATCATCGCGTTTAGTATAACAATTCCCTGCTAAATGATTTCTTGAATCAACTATTGTTATTTTATATGCCTCTGTAATTGCAAGTTCATGAGCAATTACACTCCCAGAGAAACCAGTACCGACAATTAAAATTTCTATCATGAACGTTTAGAATTAAGTATAGCTCCAATAGTCATTTTCAGCTTTCTATATAATCTTTCTAAGCAATCAAAGCCTTTCAATGGTAAAAGGTAATATCGTCTTTTCTCAAGTTTATATAATTCAGGTTGAATAGACGAACCAGCATTTTTTTTTAGGAAATCTAACGATTTTTTAAAGCGGCGAATATTTCTAGTCCTAAAGTCCTCTTTTAATAGAACAAAAAGATATTGGTCAAACATTGATGAAGTGTTAACTCCTTTTATTTGCATGCCTTTGTTAAATTTTATTTCTTTAGAATTAAAATCGAAGTCTTTTGAAAAATACTGCTCCAGTAACTTTGCTTTGACTTCTGATATATTCTTAAAAAAACTCCAAAAAATCAAATTATGTTCATCAAAAAAGTTTGGACCTAAATGATTAAAGAGCTCCTTTTTAATTGATCTACTAGTTTTAGAATTTTCATGTCTTCTAAAGTAAACAGAAGTATAGTTTTCTATTTTAAAGGCACTTGCATCTTGTGTGAGCCAAAAACAAAACCAAATGTACTGATCCATTGTAAAATGCAATTGATTGGGTAGAGGGGAGAAAAAATCCCAAATTTCTTTTTTAAAAAAAGTTCCAGGTTGATTATTAAAGCCCTTGGCTATATAATCTTGTTTCTCACTGAAAAAAGGCGTAACCTCTTCCCAGCTACCATTATTATCAAAGTTATTTACAATACTTGTCACAGCCAATACATCATGCTTCAGAAAACTATTACTGATGTTTTTTAAGGCATTCTTGTGTAAATAATCATCACTATTTAACCAGTTGATTATATCGCCTGTCGCAATCTTATAGCCTTTATTAATTGCGTCTGTTTGACCAAAATCGGGTTCAGATATCCAATAGGTTAATTTATCCCCATACTTCTTAATAATATCTAAAGTATTATCGGTACTCCCTCCATCAATTATTATATACTCTAAATTTTCATAGTTTTGATTCAACACAGAAATGATAGTTTGCTCAATAAATTGACCTTGATTAAAGGTTGGGGTGATTATGCTGATTTTAGGTATTTTCGAATTCAATAATAATAGATGATTAACTACATGGAAATTCAGTATTAAACTACCTTCTTAAAATCTAAAATAATTACCAGATCTTTAATGAAATCTATAATTCTCTGTAACACTTTTTTAGGCAAAAATTTAATTACTAAATTTATAAATTTTATTTTGCGAGGAGTGATACTTCTGTTGCTAATATTATTCGTAAGGTAATTTTGGAAATCTATTTTAAAAGAAGGCTTTATGGTCTTTAAAAAAGTAATATTATGATTATCTAATTCTCTTCTGTAATCAATCATCATCGTATGTATAACCGGCCATTGTGATTTGGAAATATTGTGTGCTCTTCTTGATAAACTAGATAAGCTGTAATCAAATGAACTAAAATGAAAGAATGTCAATTCTTCAGCTCCGTTAACTATTAACTCCTTTTTTTCTCGAGCGATATATCTTTCATTAAGATTCCAGTAAGCCACATTAAGCCCAACATTTTTTGAAACAATTACTTGATCATAATAAATCGGTATCAAATTGATCCATAACTGATCTACAAATAATCCATCACTTGGACGGTTAAAACATAGATTTAAGGTTCTTTCTTCCCACCAGTTTAAAAAATCTAAAGAATTTTTGTCGGAACGAAGCATAAGAAACCCTAGATTGTATAAGCCGTAATTGAGGAAAGTACTTTCAGTAGGGATTGAATCTATGGGTTTTGGGTAAATAACATGTGGAGTAAGTAAGATCGAAGAATTGCCAAGTTCAGTAATTAATCTATCTATATTTCTAAAAAAGTATAGATCTGGATCTAAATAAGCAAATATCGTTTCCTTTAGCTCACTGATCAAGTATTTAAAAACTGACGGCTTAACAGATGTGCATAACTCAACCAATTGATATTTTTTAGTAATGATATCGAAATTGGGAACAATATTATTATCCAGAGGGATTATTTTATGATTGTAACTATCGTATTTAATTTGTTCGTCCTTAATATCACATAAAAATATAATAAATTGATGTGATTGGGAACCAGTTCTAATTAAGGACTGTCCAAGCGTAAGAGCTTCAGCCAAATAATTATTAGTACAAATTGTAAAACTTACCAAAGGTGTATTATTTTCTAAATGCAAATATATTTAATTGAAGGTCCCAAAAAGGTTTATATAACCTGTGTTCGAAAGGGATTGGTAAATTGTCCCAAGCCTCTTTGATATAAAATCTAAAACCAGATTTTGTTAAAATCCCTAAAATCTCAGAGAGGGTCTGTTTACAATCAGGTGAACTATGATATTCTATAAAAAGATTTTCTACATTCGAAAGGTTATCCTCTATATCCTTTAATACTAAATATTCAGCCCCTTCTATATCAATTTTTAAAAAGTCTATTTTTTGTGTCAAAAAATCTTTTTAGCCTTATTGTCTCAACATTTATTATGTTATCAACATTATCTTCATTTAACCTGCCAATATTTCCACCGATTGACCCTGTTGACGAAAAAGGAAGTGTTGCAATTTCGTTCCAAACGGCCTTATTTTCAAGTATTATATCTGTATAGCTAAAAATTTTAAGATTGTGTTTCAGGATTTCATAAATTTTAGGATCTGGCTCAAAACCAAGGACTTTTGAATTTGGGAAAAGTTTTTTAAAATAAATAATACTGAGGCCAATATTAGAGCCACAATCGATTATATATGGCTCCTCATTTGTACTTGAAAATTTATAAGTATTTAAATAGAAAATTTCTCTTAATGAATGAATATACCAAAATGAATCAATGATTGTTATTTCCTTTTTAAATATCATTGCATTCATGCGTGGCTTGTTACTATTCATTAATCTGGCCAGTTCAAAAAAAGAAATTTCCAAGTTTTGTTTACAATAGTTACTAAAATGTTCTCCTTTTCTTACCTTAAACCTGATAAGAGTTTTAATATTTTTGATGAAAGGTATTACATTTTCTAATCTATATTTTCCCATTGAAGCTTTTCGAATGAATACTTTTTTATTAGTTTAGCGGGATTCCCAGCTATCATAGAATAATCTGGAAATGATTTTGTGACAACACTATGTGCTCCAACAACGCAATTTTTTCCTAGTATTACTCCTGGCAATATTGAAACACGATATCCGATAAATGAATTTTTACCAATTACAACTTTTCCCTTTGATATAAGATCTTGGGTTGCAATTCTATTAGGTGAAGTCGGATCAATGCCATGCGTATGGTCAGAAATGTAGACATACTCACTCAATAGACAGCATTCTTCTATTGTTATTTCTTCTATAGCTGTAATACAAGGATAATTTCCAATATTTACATGATCACCAATTGTGATTTTTGGATTAAATTTTTGCGAACCATATTTTTCGATAGCACTAAGCCAAGCATTTCTTCCGATCGTAGAATTAACTCCAATCTTGATGTTTTCTCCTCCATCAATCTGCATTGGTGAATATAGCGATGAATTTAAACCAAAATTAATACCGAAAGGATTGTATGAGGAATTATAATTTTTTATTAATAAACTAATTATCTTGTCCCTGATAAACGATTTAATTTTTTTTATCATAAGAAAATATAGATGGTTCATTTAATATTCCAACCCACTTATCCTCCAGAACGGATTCATTATGAGTAATAATAGTTATTTTTTTTCTTGGCTGCCAGTGATCAATTATGACATTGTTGCTAACTATGGCTATGTCAACTTCATAGCTTCCTTTACTCAAAGGTAATCTTAAAGAGAAGTGTAAATCATAATTTCCAGGTTTCATCTCTAAATATTCTTTGCCATTGTCTCTACTGTTACAGCTAAATATAATATTTTCTCGATGATCCCTTATTATGAAGCCAAATTCACAATTTATTAAATTAGTATTAATGGTTAATTCGAAAACAAATTCGCTATAATCCCTTGAATTTGCTACAAATTTCTTTTTATTGCCATCTGTGAGATAGTATTCTTTAAATGAAGCAGCTTTATTGAGCTCCGTATTAGTTCTTAAATTACTTTCATTTATTTCCGATAAATTGAAATATTGTTCAATAACGAGCGAAGCCTTATCCGCAAATGTGATCTTTCCTTTATTTAATAAAATTCCATGACTACACAGTGCATTAACAGCAGCCATATTATGACTCACAAACAATACCGTCCTTCCTTCCCCCTTACTTACTTCACCCATCTTACCCAAACATTTTTTCTGAAACTCTGCATCACCCACAGCCAATACTTCATCTACAATTAAAATCTCTGATTCCAAATGCGCAGCAACAGCAAAAGCCAAACGGACATACATACCTGAAGAATATCGTTTAACAGGAGTATCGAGATAACGTTCAATGCCCGCGAAATCTACAATTTCATCTAATTTACGTTGGATTTCTTTTTTACGCATGCCCAGGATTGCGCCATTTAAAAAAATATTTTCCCGGCCTGACAATTCAGGATGAAAGCCGGTGCCCACTTCTAATAAACTGGCTATTCTGCCTTTACCACTAATTTTACCGGTAGTAGGGGAGGTAACTTTACTCAGTATTTTAAGCAACGTGCTTTTGCCTGCACCATTACGGCCAATGATTCCAACGGCATCACCTTGTTCAATTTCAAAATTGATGTCCTTTAAACTCCAAACGATATCGCTCTCACTTTTGGTGTTTTGATTATTGCTCTCGCCAATGCGTAAAAAGGGATCTTCTTTGCCACGAATTCGGGCGTACCAACGCTCCAGATCACGACTGATTGTGCCTGTTCCGATCTGTCCTAATTGATAGGCTTTACTTAGGTTTTCTACTTTAATAGCAATATTTTTTGACAATGTTTAGCGGTTAGGGTTTAGAGGTTATTGAAGAATGGTTAGGGTTTAGGTGGTTAGGGGTTTGTTGTGAAGCTTATATTTCTCAACTTTTCGCATTAATCTGTGAATTTCTGAGCCCACTCAGCTTAATCGTTATGTTTTTTAATTTTCGATCGGTACGTTAAATATTCTTCGTCGGTTATATAATCAAGGTCCATGGCTGCGATTAAATGATTTAGGGTTTCGAGGGTAGTGGTATAAGTCATATTTGTATAAGCGCTTTGTCTCTCATTGTGATTTTTCCTGACCCTTCGGCTAAACAAGCACCAATGCTGCTTACTGACCTTTTAATTTGGCTAATCAACCCAAATGTTTCTTCTTTCGGAAACTTAAGTGTTAATTGATAAATGTCTTTTCTAAAAGATCTGGATAGTTGCCAGACTTCTAATTTTTCAAATGAGTAGGTGTGCATATTCCTTATTTTTTATAGATAAAATAAATAAGGGATGATTGATATGAATATATAAATTTTTTACTAACCCTTCTAAACCCTAACCCTTTAACCCGCTACACCGTATCAACAAAATTCCGCTCCACTTTATTAAAAATCACGATTCCAAATACCAATAAGGCCAGTGAAACACCAGTGGCATAACTTAAACTTCCCCAGCTAAAACTTCCTTCACCTAAGAAGCCATACCTAAAGGTTTCAATAATGGGAGTCATTGGGTTATATTTAATCATCCAGGCATATTTTGGATATTTTTCGATTGCGGTAGATAGGGGATAGATCACAGTGGTAGCATACATCAATAATTGCACACCAAATCCCACTAAAAATGCAAGATCGCGATATTTTGTGGTCATGGCTGAAATAATCATTCCAGTGCCCAAACCCAGTAAAGCCATTAATACTACAATAAGAGGGAATAAGCAAATTGCCCAGCTAATGTTAAAATTTGCGCCAGAGAAATAATAATAGGCCATTAAAATTAGAAATAAGAGCATTTGTACTCCAAAGCGTACCAAATTGCTCACCACTATGCTCAGTGGCATGATTAAGCGGGGAAAATAGACCTTCCCAAAAATCGCGGCATTATCTCTAAAAACGGTTGATGTTTTGGTCAGGCAATCTGAGAAATAGTTCCAGGCGGTAATACCGGCCATATAAAAAAGTGGCTTAGGCAGGCCATCCGTAGATATTCCTGCTAGATTCCCAAAAATAAAGGTAAAGATGATGGTCGTAAACAAAGGTTGGATAAAAAACCAAAGCGGACCCAATATCGTCTGTTTATAGAAAGAAACAAAATCGCGCCTAACCAACAGCCAGAGCAGATCGCGGTAGGCCCAAACTTCGTTCAGCTTTAAATCGAATAAGGAAGCTTTAGCCTCAATGGTCCAGCTGTGCTCTTCGTTATGCATGATTGTTTATATTCATCGGCTTTTAATTAAATAATAAGGTCAATATCTTTTCTCGATATTTTTGGTAACCAAATGTTTCAAAGCACATGTCCTGAATCGCTTTGGCCTCATGCTTTTCTTTTTGCAGAGCCATAATGATTGCTTCACCAATTGCTACAATATCATTTGGATCCAGCAGAGTACCCAGTTCGCCATCTAATAAGGCATCTCTACTGCCATCTGCATCGCCACCAATTACTGCGCAACCATAAGCAGCAGCTTCGATAAAAACGAGTCCGAATCCCTCTGCTTTACTTGGCATTACAAATGCATCAGCCAATTGATAATGTAAGGCAAGCTCGTGTTCTGGCACAAAGCCGGTCAGTATTACGTTTTTTTTGAGGTTAGCTTGAGCTATGAGTTTTTGAATACGTGCTGATTCTGCCCGATCTGCTTTTCCAACCAACAAGTAAACCAAATCTGGATAAACCTTAATTACCTGCTCTAAGCATTCGATCACCAGATCATATCCTTTATACTGTTCTGATGATGATAAACGACAAATGCTTAACAGTACTTTTTGGTTATCGCGAACGCCATATCTTGAAAGGAGTGAAGCAGGTTTTAAAAAGGATTCGCTTAATTTAAAATAAGGGTCTAAACAGTTATTTAATATTTTTATCTGAGCACTGGCTATTCCATGTTGCTGTATAATTTGATCTGCCGTATAGCGGCTTACCGCCCAAATCTCTATTTTATTAAGCATTTGCTTTTTCCAGCTGGCAAGCGAATTCCAGATTTCTATCCCATGCGCAAAAAGTACGATACGGATGTTTGGTTTTAGCGTTTTGATGATCCGGGCAAAAAGCAATAAATGTACATGACTTAAAACAACCACATCTGCTTTTAGTCCCGCTTTGATGGCAGCTAAACCAAAAGCTAATTTTTTACCATTATATCCTTTAAATGAACTTTGTGATACATAAGCCAGGTCGGGTTGATCATCATACATCGACAATACCTGGTATGACTGGATTTGGGAACCAGCTTTGAGGTCGTCAAGTGTTTTCGCAAAGGTTTTACTTACCTTTTCTATTCCTCCAGTTAAATTGAATGTATGTAAAGTAAGAAATAGAACTTTTTTGTCTTTCAACTTGTTTTCCCTAAACCCTAAACCCTAAACCCTAAACCCTAAACCCTAAACCCTAAACCCTGTTAAACACCTGATAAAGCACCATCACTTTGCTCCAGTGTAAATTTCCCTGCCTGAAATCATCAACCATTGCTGAAGCGAATGTATTATCGCCTGTTTTTATCGAACGGAGAAAATGCTCGTCTTTTTTCAACCAATCCTGAAAAGGGAAGGTAAAGCCCATTTTTTTGCGGTGCCAGATTGCCCTGGGGAGCATTTTCGAAAAGGCTTCTATCAAGAGCGATTTTGGACGCTCACCTTTAAATTTCAATTCACTATTTATTGCGGCCAGGGTTACAAGTAAATCCTGGTCTAAAAAAGGAACCCTGACCTCTACACCATGTTGCATGCTCATGGTATCGGTATCTTTAAGCAATTGATTTTGCATGTATAAATTGCATTCTAACCAACTTGCTCTTTCACCATCATTTAAGTGATTAGGAATAGGGTTGATCGATGTATTTTGAAGTACCTGGTCAACCTTTGCAATTGAGCAAGATAATAATTTTGCGATTTCGTCAGGGGTGAATATCCCCCTTAAAAAAAGATACTCACCCACGGTGTTTTGGTAACTTAAATAATATCCCCTTTTTAATGCAGCCTTTTTAAAACGTAGGCTTTTTCTAAGAATAAATGGAGGCAATCTTTTTAATTGTTTAATCCATCCCATCCGTTTAAAAGAAGGGTAGCCGCCAAATAATTCATCTGCGCCAATGCCAGACAGAACAGCTTTTAAGCCATTTTCTTTAGCGAAATAATTAACGAACCACGAATTAATGCCATCGGATGTGGGTTGATCCATGGCTTTTAAGGCTGCAGGAAAATGTTCAGCGAAGAGGTTAGGGGTGATGGTATACTCCGAATGATTGCCCTGAAGCCGTTGAACGATAATGTCCTGAAAAACTTTCTCAGAAAATGCTGTTTCTTCAAAGTTGATAGATATGGTGTTAAGCATGCCAGAGCCTGAAGTAGTTTTAGTTTGAATTTCATCAGCCAGCAAACTCAAAATGCTGCTATCAATCCCACCACTTAAAAAAACACCGATTTTGGCATCAGCTGAAAGATGTCTTTTAACCGAGCGATATAAATTTTGTTGTATGCCAGTTTTGGCCTCTTCATAATTTGTGATCTTCTTGAATACCTGTTCCGGAACATAATTTTTGATCTCAAAAGTATCAGATTGATGTTGCCAGATCAGATAGTGGCCTTTGGCCAGCATTTGCACTTCGTTTAAAGTAGTATAGGGCTCTGGTAAGTGTCCGAAGGCCAGGAAATAGATTTTCCAGTCTTGCTGTTCGGTATAGGAATAATCGGTTTCTGCAAAAGCTTTAACTTCCGACGAAAAAACCAGATGTTTTTCAACGGCTCGATAATATAGAGGTTTTATCCCTGACGGATCGCGGACCAGAAAACTCTGTTGGTGGTCAGCATCGTACAAACAAAATGCAAACATTCCTTTAAATCGGTCGAAACTTTCAACTCCCCAGGCGGCATAAGCTAATAGAATAACTTCAGTATCACTTTCGGTTTTAAACTGAAAGCCTAAATCCTGAAGTTCCTTTTTTAACAACAGGTAATTATAGATTTCGCCATTAAAAGAAATAACCACTTTACCGTGCTGATAAATCATGGGCTGGTGTCCTTTGGGCGATAAGTCGATCAGTGCTAAACGCCTGTGCCCCATTACAATCCCATCGCCGGCATTGGCATAAAAGCCCTCACCATCAGGGCCGCCATGCGCCATGATATCGCACATGCCTTTAACCTTCTGTTCGATTTGATCTATTGATCTGTTTTTATCAATTATACCTGCAATCCTACACATAACGCCCCATTTTCCATCTCACCTCATTCCTCTTACATTCCACCAGGACACAGCTTCGCCCTCTCAGTCACATTTTCTTTTAAAAAAATAACTGACGTTTTATAAAAATAAGTCCCTTTCACACATCTCCCTGAACACAGTTCAGTATTTTTTATTTAAATTTTGCTACTTTTAGCCCCATGTTTTCTGACCCCGGACCTCCGTCTTCTGACTATCTCAAATCTAATATCTCACATCTTTAAAACGGTTCTACAAACGCAATAGAAGTATTAATCTCAATCGCGTAGCCCATATTTTGTAAACGTAAAATAATACGTTGTTTATTTTGTATCGATACCAGTTCGGCCAGGATCCCTTTAAATGGACCTGCTTTAATCAGCACACGTTCACCTGGTTTGATGTCGTATTCAAAAACCTCAAGATCTGCATCAGTAGCGAGCAGAAGTTTAAGATCTCTAATTTGTTGTTCGGGTATAGACGCTATTTGGCTGGAGAAATAGATAAACCTGGCAATGCCATTGGTCATCAAAACTTCAGCATATTCTTTGGCCGAAATATACACAAACAGATAAGACTTAATCAAAGCTTCCTCGACTATTTTTTTACGGTCGCTCCATTGTTTAACCGTCTTTTTTAGTGGTAGATAAGAAGTAATGCCCTTTCTCGTTAACTCCTCATGTGCCTTTTTCTCAGCCCTAGAACGCGTATATACCGGATACCACCTGTAATTTTGATCAATCATTAAGCTTAATCTTTATAATGAAACCTTCGTACATATGCACCCCTTATCCATTTTACCTCTTCCATATCCTGTCGTAAGCCAATAACCAGTTATCAATTTCCAGTTGACAATTTTAACCAATTAACCTTTTCTTTATCGATTTCCATCTTCAGTTAACCACTCAAGCAATTAACCATGAACTATTGACCAATGACCAGGTATCAGTTTTCACATGGCAGTTTTCAATTAACCAGTTTCAATAATTAACCAATTAAGCTTCCATCATCCCTTTTCCATATTACATTCTATTTACTTCTTCTTCCAAAACATCCACCACTTACGGTTTTCATCTTCATAATAGCCTGAGCCCGAGTATCCCGAATAATCAGAATAATAATAGGTGCTGTTGCCTCCACCGCGGCTGTAATCAGTGGTATAGTAATTAGCATATAGGGCATCATCGCCAAAGGCGTTTAACACAATGGCCATATTGCTTAATCCATATTCGCGCGATAATCTTTCTGGTATAGCAGCTGCCTGTGTTTGCGAAACGCCTGAGCGGATGACAAATAGATTTACATCTGAATTTCTGATCAATGGAATGGCATCCGAAACCAGCCCCACTGGTGCAGTATCAATCAAAACATAATCATATTCTTTTTCCAGGGCTTTCAATAAATCGCGCATGGCGGCGGTGTGTAAAAGCTCTGAAGGATTTGGCGGTACAGGGCCTGACGGAATAAAGTCGATATGGTGTACTTCATCATGTATGAGCACATCTTCCAACTTGTGCTGTCCGGATAAAACAGAACTCAAGCCTCTAAGGTTATCGTTTCCAAAAACTTTGTGTAACCTCGACTTACGTAGATCGGCAGCAATTAAGATTACTTTTTTCTCAATTAGCGCAAGCGTACCAGCCAGATTTACGGTCACAAATGATTTGCCCTCACCAGATATTTCAGAGGTAATGCAGATCACCTTGCTTTTTTTATGGCTAGCCAAAAAGCTTAAGTTGGTTCGGACGGATCTGACCGACTCGGCGAAAACTGATTTAGGTTTAGCTATTGATAAGGCCTGACGGTTATCCTGATCGATATAGTCCGGAAACTTGCGGATTACACCAATAATTGGAGTGTTGGTTAAACCCTCAACAGTTTCCTTATCGTAGATGTAAGGATTTAAAAATCTGACCAGTAGGATTAAACCCATGCCGGCACCTAAGCCAAATAAAATGGCGAAGGTATAAACCTTATTCGAGTTTGCGGAAATAGAATAATAGGAAGGGTAAGCCAAATTGACGATGGCTGCACCAGATACCGTAGCAGCAGCGTTCATTTCAGCTTCTAATTTTTTCTCTGATAAATAAGAACGCACCTTGTTGTTCACCTCAAAATTAGTGCTGAGTTTTACAAAGTTTTGTTCTTTGGCAGGGATGGTGCTGATGTTTTGATTTACACCAGAAATTTGGCTGTCAATATAACGAATGGTCTGCTCATTATTATTGCGCATGGCACGTACATTGCTCCTAATGCTCGCTTTTACATTGGCAATCTGTTGGTCTATTTGTTTTACAGGTTGTGAATCTGCATTAAACTGATTGAGTTTAAGTATTCTGTTGGCTAATAAGGTATTGAGCTGAGTAATCAATGTACCCAGTCCGCTATTTAAATCGCCCTCAATATCCAAACCAATCTCAACCTTTGATCGGTTATTGTTCACCTGGTCTTCGAGTTGCTTAATCGCGAGCTGTTTAATATTCAACTCTGTTTTCTGCTTCTCAAAATCTGATAGTTTACCAATAGTTAAAGAGGTCGCAGATCCAAGATCAATCATTTTGTTTTGGGTTTTGTAGTTTGCCAAAGTGTTGCCAGATTTACCCGCCTCAGTATTGATAAAACCCAATTGCGTATCGATAAATTGCACGGTTTGTTTAGCCGAACGCTGTCTCTGGATCAGATCGTAGCGCACATATTCTTTCATGATGGCATTAAGCATATCGGCAGCAAAAACAGGATTGCCATCCGTTAAACTTAAACTCATTACATTGGTAAATCGTGCGGCCTCTGCCATATTTAAACCCATGGCCCGTCCTATAAAATCTTCTTTGGTATTGAATTTAAAGCTATAATCGCCTTTTGGAACAATAGATTTAATGCGGAATTGCATATTACCCATGTTTAGCACTTCACCATAACGGTGTACGGTCTGTTTAGCTTTTTCGTTATTTGGATCGCTAATGCTAAAGCTTTTATTGTCAATAGCTTCAATATTATATAAACCCCTGCTAAAGTTAACTGAATCCTGTTGTATAATTTCGATCTGGAAAGGAATATTTGGATAGAGTTCGGTAATGCGGATACGGCCTTTTAAATAATAAGAGATTTTGTAATCCAGGTTAGCAATGGCATTGAGTACAACATCATTACTGCGGATTACAAAACTTTCTGCCTGAATTTTATCCGTATAATTATAAACCTGTGTGGGCATCTGGTTATTGGTACTCACACTTGGGTTACTGTCCTGAAGTTTAAGCGATGCTCCGGTTTGGTATATGGGTGGTGTATAAAGTACCTTTACTTTGGCTACAATCAGTGCAATGGCAATGCAGCCTGCAATCCAATACCACCTGCTCCAAAATACCCGGAATATTTTATAAAAGTCGATTTGTTGACTAACAGCCTTAACTTCTAAATCTTCTGCTCTTTCCATTAGCGTGTTACTGTAAAAATTAATACGGCAAGGTTAACAACCACGAGTAAGGGTTGTACAATATTATTAAAACTCTGCAGTTTCTCACTTAGTGCGGTACCCTTAGTGGGCTGTAGCACAATGATATCATTATTCTGTAATATCAGTTTTTTGCTCGCCAAACTATTAATATCAGTTAAGTTTACGTAAATAATTTCAGGATGGCTGCGGTCACCGCGGATAATTTTTAAGGTTTTAGGATCTGCAGTTTTGGTAATGCCTCCTGCTTCCCCGATAATTTCAATTAAGCTGGTATTGTCTTTTTCCAATAGAAAGTTTCCTTGTTTACTAAATTCGCCCAATAAGGTAACCTTCAGGTTAACCACAGTTAAGTCGATAATGGGATCTTTAAGTAGTTTTTGCTTATAAATATCCTGAATTTTGAGGGCAGCTTCCCGCCGGGTTAAGCCAATTACTTCTACTTTTCCAATAGCAGGTAAGTTCACCATGCCATCAGGCTCTACAGGATAGGAAAGTGTATTTTGACCATTTCCAGTGGCCACAGCATTGCTTGTTGAACTTCCAGAAAGATTGGTGCCAGATGTTGCCCCAAATTCGGGATTTTGTACATTTCTGATGGCCAATTGATCGCTGACCTTGATTTTATAATATGCGTCGCTTATGCCCTGATCATTCACTACGTAAACCTGCTTTATGGTATCTGTTACAATATCGCTTGGCGCATTAAATAAACTATGTTGTTTGCGTACTGTGCAGCCTGATACTATACTAAGAATAATGATGCAGAAGAATAATAGGTAGGGAACTAAATTATATCGGGTCATAATCTTAAATATACATGTCTGGTTTTTACTTTCATGTATTTAAGCAAAAATACTTGTTTAAAGGGAATAATGGCATTAAAAAACAGACTTTAAAGAATAATCATCTTTTGACTAAGTTAAATCCTCGAAAAAACAAAAAAATAATCTGTTATGCATATCTGGGGCTCTGTATAACTATTTGTTCAATGGAAAATAGCAGTTGATAATTGTCAATTATAGGTGTATTTGTAATATTTATAATACAGATTTTAAGTAAATTTGTTTAATTTATTTGATCATGCGAATTATTAAACTACTTATTTTTCTCTGTATTTTCTTTTTTGCAGAACAAAATGTATTCGGACAGCAGGGGTGTTATGTTTCAGCAGAAAACACCATATACATTACCGATGCAAATGTAAATTATACTTATTATTTTTTGTTTATACCAATTGCCGGACCCTATAGGGTATATAGTAATCCCTATTCTACAGTTGGCCCTAGTTGCCCGCGGGCACAATTGGGAGCGAATACAGGAGTGTCATGCTGGAAAACCCCAACTTCGTCGTTAACTTTAGGAACTGTTTACAATTACACCTTGTTAACGCCACCAGCATCGTGTCCAATTGACAACCTTACCATATTTATGATCGTTTTTTCTGCCGTAGGGGGATTTTTGATTATTAAAAGAACGGTTTTGTATCAATAGGCATTCATTCTCCTAAGTTGTTAAATCGATTGAGGTCGGAATCCAACAATATATGCCAGGTTTATCTTAATGTGTTCATAAAATATGATTAAGAATGGAGGCTATCTTAAGATTTTATAACGCCCAGAAAGTTTAATCTATTGAGATTGATAGCGGTACCCCGCATGAGATCATACATGAAGTCCAATTGTTGTTATTAAGGTCATGCTTATGTGATATTTTATTAGGCTGTTCGTTTATATAATGCACGAACGAGATACAATTCCGCTACCCAGCAGAATGTGACTTTATCAGGCTGCACAGGAAATAACCGCAAATTACTTGGGGCTGATCCAGCCGATGTGTAACAGCCCTCTCATTTAATCCGATTTTGTAAGTAATTAGGGTTGGAGTGAAGGCTATGAGGCAGATTATGGTTATTAATCCGGCAAATGGAAGAGTCTCAAAGCAAATACATCTGAAAAGTGGCTATGATTATTGCGCCTCAACCCAAAAGGGAGTATGTTTTAGTTTTGGAGGTAAAAATAATACCGGTTATTATGTTGTAAAATCATTATCAATTGATTGGCTTTACATGTCGCATTTCTTCGCTAAGTTTAACTCGCTTACTCATTTATCGCTATAATGGCGCTTATTTTGTCTGATTTAACAGGTTTATTCGTGTTCTAACTTATAAACCGTTAGCTTTGTAGTGAATCATCACAATTCGTCGTCCCTTATGAAGTTTTTATTAGTGGTATTGCTGCTACTTGTCAGTTCGTTGACATTTGCACAAACCAATCCTTCGGGATGTATCATTGTTTTCCTTATGGTACTGTAGCAGCATATAAAAATGTATACTCAACTCCACTTCCATCAGTTTCTGTACCAGCCGGCCAAGCCGCTGATATCTTGGGTAAACCTGTTTATGATGGACAAGGGCTTAGTTTTGCCGTTGATTTAGCTTGTTATAAAGATCCTGTTCCTAATACGACAAGAGAATGTGTTGTAAGAGCCGGGACATCTGGTTCTTACTGGTTCAGTGTTATCATGCTCAACGTTTACTACTGGATCATATGATCCAAGTGCGCCATACAAAATAGAAGGCTTGAATAGTTCATATTATAGCAAGCAATAACGAATTTAATTTATCCCTGTCCCATAGATGATTATATTCCCTTTATTATTGATTTCATGTTTGGGATTTGCGTTATTAAAAAGAAACACATTTAACAGTATTATTTAGCAAATTACAATAATTGTAAGGTTATATGAAAACAATGTCTTATTTGCCTTAATTAATTCGTAATGTCGATTAGTTTACCTCCATATTGATAAGCTGTTAGATAACAATAAAGTCTTAGTTTATTGATACTCATAATTAAGTACAAAAATATGATTTCTTGTATGATTATATATCTTTACGGGTGCTTTTAGTAAGGTATTTGTACTTTTGTATAAGTCCCTATCCTTAATCTTCATGAAGTGTCATTTAATATTAATTGTATTACTATCCCTAATTACCTCATTTTCTTATGGTGCGATAGTTACCGGTTGCCAGGCAACATTAGGATCTAATACTATTTACTATGTCCGCGATGGTACGATTTTATTTAATGGTGTTCCCCAATATCGGAATGATAATTTTACAAATAGGTACACGCTGGCTGAGGTTTACTGTTATGGCGGACTTGGCAATGGGCAGGGATCGTGCTATATAAAAGGTTATAGCGGACCAGGAGACGATTTTGGTACGTTGGTTTCTTTTTCCACCAGCCCTACTGATTGCTCAATAGACGACTATGCTCCCCTTGCATTGTTTGCTTTAGCCGGAATTGGCACATTTTCGCTCACCCGTTTCAGGTTTAAAACCACTTAATTATTAAGGTTTTATTAAAATTTTTTTAGCCTTGTTCGTTTTGTTCATGATAATTGTCAAGGATTTCTGACTTTGTTTCAAGCTAACTCTTTATTTTTTCTTGGTTTAATCGCTCCCTGAGGCGTTTTTGTGTAATTATAACGAGGAATAAGAGTGTCATATTCTATTCATATTCATTCCTTGTAATAATTTAATTATGTCTTTTTGGTTAATTTTGTAATATTAATCTTACTATTATTTAGGAATTGTGTTTGATTTATACCATCACTAGTTCCAAAATTTAGTTGTCTATTATTATAATTTTTTTGCCGCAGAACATCTCTGATAATGGGAGTTACGTATGTGCACCCATTAGTACCAAACAATAATGTCGAAATATCTCCTTTTAACTGTATTGTCAACAGTTTTATTTTTCTTGTTTATATCACCATCATTTTGTCAAGTCACTGGCCGTGGCTGCAATCTGGGAAATTCTGTAGCAACACAATTTTTGGGGACTGCCATTTACAATAGTGATCCTAGTCAATCTGTTCGTATCTATAAAGCTAACTCTCCTATTGTGCCTATCATCACAGGCAATGGCTACAGCGGATACAGATGTGGGTATATAAATGTATATCCTGCAGGTTCTAGATATGTTTCTGCTACAAATTCTACAGTATCCTATAACGCAGCAAATGAAATTACTGCAACCTTTAGTACAAGATGTGCAACTGCCACTTCTTATTCTTCAAATTTTATTAGCGGCAGCGGTAATGAAGGAACTGAGGTAGATTATAAGTATAACGATCCCGCATATTATTCTGATGCTGATCCAAGTTATTCGTGTGCCAGCCAGCCAAATAATTTACCTATTGATGATTACATTCCTTTTATTATATGTTCTACTGGAGTTTTTGGCATCATCATTATTCGTAAAAAAAGGTCAACTCATATATAGTCATAAGCAATTACTTTTGTTCTTTCTTGTAGTTGTAAATTTGCATCACCAAGGGCCATAGTGCTGATATAGTATTGAACAAAAAGAACAAGCTTTTTAAGGGCTTTCAAGGGTAAATTTGAATAAATCATTCCCGTGGTTTATGAAAATGTTAAAGCTCTTTCTTATAGTATTTATTTTGTTTGTTCCTTGCAAACTGTTTTCGCAAGTGGTGGGTGAAACTGCGTGCAAATCAAATGTTGATGGGTTGATATATCGCGATCCTGCATCAGGTTTGGTAAATACTGTGTTAGGCTTATTGCTGGGTCCTGGTTATGGTTCGCAAGTGAGCGGAACATTTAATCAATATGGGCCATGTGTGTCATATAAACAATATTACTATAAACCTATAGGTGGGGCTTGTCGAATCTGTGCCACAGGGTTTGTTCTTAATGTGGTACTGTTGTGTAATGGTGCGATAAGTACAGGAACACCCGGTACTTTAGTTGAATATGATATTATAGACTGCAATCTCGACGATTATTCCTGGACCCTTGGCGCCGCCGCAGGCATCTTTGGCGTATTTGTCATCAGAAGAAGAAATAAACAATAATAATCAGTTTCCATCTAAATTAATATTGTCGTTTGGATGTATCTATCAGGATTGAATGGTGATTGATTATATTTACCGCAGGTTTCTTTCATTCGTTAAAATGAGATGACCCCTGTAGATTAAATGAAGATATCCCTTATTACAGTCGTTTACAATGGAGAAACCTTTTTACAGGAGTGTTTTAATTCTGTAATGGCGCAAACTTACCTGGATGTAGAATACCTGGTGATTGATGGGGGATCGACAGACCGAACGTTGAATATTATTCAGGAGAACCAATCTCATATTGATTATTTTGTTTCAGAAAAAGATAAAGGTTTATACGATGCCATTAATAAAGGGATCCAGAGGGCAACAGGAGAGGTGATCGGGATTTTAAATGCCGATGATGTATTTGCAAACCCTGATGTATTGGCATCAGTAGCCAAAACCTTTATCGATCAGCCGGAAATAGATGGACTTTATGGTGACCTCAATTACATCCATCCCACAACACCTAAAATTATCAGGACGTGGAAATCACGGCAAAACACCTTTCAGGATCTTAAAAAAGGCTGGATGCCTGCACACCCCACGCTGTATTTGAAAAGATCTTTGTTTGAAAAAAACGGCGATTATGCCTTAGATTTAGGTACTGCAGCCGATTATGAATTGATATTACGTTTTTTTTATGCCCATAAAATAGAAGCAGTTTATCTGCCTGTTTTAATGGTGAATATGCGCACAGGTGGTGTAAGTAACCAATCATTGATGAGCAGGGTCTCTGCCTTTGTTAATGATTATAAGGCCCTAAAAAGAAACCGCGTGCCATACCCACTTTTGGTCGTGATCAGGAAAAAGCTGAGTAAACTCAAACAATTTTAATCCTTTATCCAGGCGGTATTATCAATATAGAATTGTCATGCTGAGGGATAACTATTGTATAAAATCAATATAAATAACAGCGGGATTTTAAGGAGATAAACGGTCTCGAAGTATCGTCATCGACCGCAATGGAGAACCCGAAGGCTCTGCGAAGCAAAATCTTTTAATATAGTCCAAAGATCTCTCCACTCCGCGTTGCTCCGGTCGAGATGACGCCGATTTTAGAATCTGTTATTGCGAGAAGGCTTTTTCAGCCGACAGCCTGCCCTGATTTTCGGGGAAGCAATCTTACAACGATCGCTAAGCCTGTGCTTTAAGATTCCCGCCTGCGCCTATCGTGTGGACACATCTTTTTTAAGAATGGTTTGGGCATCATGCTAGCTGGCTTTAATAAACCACAGTCTTTACCGAAGGACGCCGTCAATCCCAAGTGGCGGGAGAATCAAAAAAACAGGTGCACAATGGCCCAAATAGCATTACCAAACCTGAAACGCAGTGGTTTTGTGTTCGTTAGCACTGAATTCAATTTTAATATAAATTGAACACAAAACGAAGTGCCACTGTTTTTTTGGTGAGCGTGGGCGGTGAGAAGCCACATTGCTGGATTGACAAAGCGCTTTGGGTACTTTGGCGCTCCAAAATGCGCCAGCATTCTTGAGCACAGATAAAAACAACATGATGTGCGAAAAACTACCATGCCCCCGCGGCAAAGAGCGGAAAAATCAACATTTGTATCTAAAAATTAGTTTTTAGAACCAGAATCTTTTAATAGCAGGAAAGATGCTGAAATAAATTCAGCATGACGATCGCCTTAAGAAAAGAGGTTATAAATACAAATCTAGGTTAACGAAGATGTGTCCACACGATAGGCCTGCGCGGGAAAGACGATCACTCTACTGGATCTTTCATTGATAGCAACTCCGGCCTTTCTGAGGCAATCTGATGTGGCGATCAGCAAAACACCATTATAAATCCACCTCACATTTGATTTATATCATGTTAAACATTTTACAGCGCAATCTTGTTAATCTAAGTATAGTTATATTTGCTCCTAAGTCCCAATAAGTTTTGCTTAAAGATATCCTGAATACCAACCCAAACTATTTCTGTATCGCCATATTTATTTTGGCTTTTTCAATCGTAATTATTAGTATTCCAAGTATAATCTATACTTCTTTAAAGTATGGCCTTTTTGATCAGAACGACCTGTACCGTAAAAACCATAAACGCAATATTTCACGTTTAGGTGGCTTGGCCATTGTAGGTAGTTTTACCATATGTATTTTGCTGTTTTCTGCTATTATTAATTTTAAAGAAGCTAACTTTTTAATAGCATCGTGCATCATCCTTGCGGCACTTGGCTTAAAAGATGATGTTTATGGTACCAATACCAGTACAAAATTTATTCTGCAAATAGTGGTCGCCTTTATTCTTGTTTTTTTTGGTGCCTTTCGTTTAACAAGTTTGTATGGTGTGCTGGGTATAGGAGATATGGCGCCGTTATGGGGAAGCCTTTTTTCGATTGCATTGATTATTTTCCTGAATAATGCATTCAATTTAATAGATGGGATTGACGGATTAGCAGGTGGAATAGGCATCTTAACCAGTCTTGTTTTCGGTATCTTGTTTTCTTCAATGGGGCAGGTACCTTATGCATTTATTGCCTTTGCCCTGGCAGGTGCTATAGCAGGCTTTTTAAAGTACAATTGGTTTCCTGCTAAAATATTTATGGGCGATACAGGCGCACTGATCATCGGGCTTATTTCTGCTGCGCTCGCGATTAAGTTTATAGAACTTAATAAGTTTACCGGTGTGATTAAACCAGCCTTTTATTCTGCGCCAGCAATAACGGTAGCCATACTGATTGTACCTGTGTTCGATTCTTTAAGGGTCTTCACCATCCGAATTTTAAAGGGAGGCTCTCCGTTTAAGGGCGATCGTAACCATATCCATCATCGTTTAGCGCAGTTGGGATTAAAGCCCAGCCTGATCGTAATTTCTACTGCCGGGTTTAACCTGGCTACAATAGCTGCCACCATCTTCCTTCAGCATCTTGGAAATTTCGTGTTGATTTTGCTTATTATTGGTCTCTGCATTGCGTTTAATAGTTTGCTTACCTTAAGCTTATTTAAAAAGAAAGGTAAGTAAAATTAATTCAGCAGGTGTTCTCGCACTTTAGAAATTAGTCTAATTTTTTGGAAAGCAGGTATAGTGCCCATCGGTTAAGGCAGTCCTTCTTTGCGCTCCTATCTTTTTGTGAAGGGAAGTGGGTGATGTTAGCAGTGCAACAAAAAGGATAGCCGCTACAATAAGGTTTATTTAACAAAGGCTTGTGGGGCAAAACCATGCAGGATATTATCTGTAAAATTAAAGGCTGTCTAATATCGCTTTCCTTGCAAAAAGGAAGTTTCCAGCCCCGGTCGCAGCGACATCCCCGGAGCGTAGCGCAGGGATATAGCGGAGAACGGGAATAAACTTTAATAGTTATACAGTCTTAGCGCTCCTAAAAACGAAATTATTTTTTAAGCAGATGTTTTTGTGCTCTAGAAATTAATTTATGTTTTTTGGAAAGCAAGGGTAGTGCCTGTCGGCTGCCGTAGTCCTTCTTTCCGCTTCTATCTTTTTGTGAAGGTTAGCAGGATGTTGTTGGTTGGTGCAACAAAAAGGATAGCCGCTACAATAAGGTTTATTTAACGAAGGCTTGTGAATAAAACCACAGTCTTATATTAGTCATAAAACAATGGGCAGCTTTGTATCGGTTTTCTTGCAAAAAGGAAGTTTCTAGCCCCGGGCGCAGCGGCATCCCCATAGCGCAGCGAAGGGATATAGCGGAGAACGGGAACAAACTTTAATAATTGCAGAGGCGCTGTGCTCCTTAAAACGAAATTATTTTTTAAGCAGATGTTCTTGTGCTCTAGAAATTATTTATGTTCTTTGGAAAGCAAGGGTAGTGCCTGTCGGCTGCTGTAGTCCTTCTTTCCGCTCCTATCTTTTTGTGAAGGGAAGTGGTTTATATTAGCAGTGCAACAAAAAGGATAGCTGCTACAATAAGGTTTATTTAACAAAGGCTTGTAGAGCAAAATCACAGTAAGGCATTAACGGTAAAAATAATAGGCAGCTTTGTATCGGTTTTCTTGCAGATTAGACGTTCCTAGCCCCGGGCGCAGCGGCATCCCCGGAGCGTAGTGCAGGGATATAGCGAAGAACGGGAACAAACACTAATAGTTGCATAGGCGCTGCGCTCCTAAAAAAGAAATTATTTTTTAAACAGGTAGCTGCGTTCTCAAAATTAATCTAACTTTTTGTGAAACAGTATAGTATCTATCGGCTACCGCTGACCTTCTATTTTTCGTAATGGTATTAAAATATTTTGACCTAACAACGCACAGCATAGCCGCTTGAATAAGGTTTCATCATCCCTTTTCCATCTTATAGCATCAGGTCTTTGCTTTGATAAATAAATACTAATTTTGCGCTCTAATTTTATAATAATAATGAGGCTGGCAATAAATGGTTTTGGTAGAATAGGAAGAACATTTTTACGCTTAGCACTGGCTGAGGGATTTGAAGTAGTGGCCATTAACGACCTGGCAGATGCCAGGACGATGGCTCATTTATTTAAATACGATACTGTTCATGGTGTTTTCGCAGGTAGTGTTTCTGCCAAACCCGATGCATTGGTCATCAATCAGCTTTCTATTCCGGTTTTCGCCATCAAAGATGCCAATGAACTGCCTTGGTCGGCACTTAGAGTAGATCTGGTTATTGATTGTACGGGTAAAAATTTAACCAAACCTTTAGCAGAAAAACACATTACCTCAGGAGCAAAACAGGTGCTGATCTCAGCGCCGGCATCCGAAGATATTCCGATGGTGGTATTAGGTGTAAACGACCAGCTGATTGATTTGACGAGTCCTGTACTGTCAAATGCGAGTTGTACCACTAATAATATTGCCCCGATGATTAAGATTTTGAACGACAACTGGGGTGTTGAAGAAGGTTATATCACCACCATCCATTCGATGACAGGTGATCAGAATCTGCACGATGCCAACCACAAAGATCTGCGCAGGGCAAGGGCTGCCTCATCTTCCATTATTCCAACTACAACAGGGGCAGCAAAAGCCATTACCCATATTTTTCCAGAACTGGATGGCCGTTTAGGTGGAGCAGGAATCAGGGTTCCGGTTTTAAACGGATCCTTGACCGATTTTACCTGTCTGTTAAAGAAAAAGACAACGATCGAAGAAATTAATGCCGCTTTTAAAAACGCAGCAGAAAATGAAATGAAGGGACTTATTGAATATACAGAAGATCCAATTGTATCAGTCGATATTATCGACAACCCACATTCCTGCATATTCGATTCGCTTTTAACTTCTATTGTTGGCGATCTGGTTAAAGTGGTGGGCTGGTACGACAACGAATTTGGTTACAGCAGCCGTTTGATTGATGTGGTAAAGAAAATTGAGTCATTACAAAAAGGTTGATATTTTAAGATATTTTGTTTACCTGTTCTGTACCTGTTTATTACCATTTGTTTACCTTTTCTGTACACCAGGTTAACCCTACGGTAACCCTTTGGTTACCTTTTCTGTACCTTTTGGTTACCTTTTCTGTACCTTTTGGTTACCTAAAAGGTAAAGGATATCTGTATATAAGGAGTAGCTAAAGCAATGATAAAGCCTGGTTAAAGTATGGTTAGTGTAGGCTTGGTAACTACACTGTATTAATCAATTCGAAAATAATGTTTAGCTTTTGCTCAGCTGTTAATGACGTTTATCTGTTGCTTTTAATGCCCAATACACCAGCACAGGCTGAAAAAACAAGCGTAAAAACCTTTTTGTATCAGTATTGAGACCAAAAGCACTCCTTTTATGCCTGAACTGTGAAATGTTACCAGGCAAAACAGCCACAAATAAGCCCGCTGCTATTTTGCCAACCGCATCTTCATATTTTTTTGGACTAAGTATCAAAGCGGTGCCCAAAGCAATCTCAACCAGTCCGGAATAAACAACTGTATCATCCTTTTTTAAAGGCACCCAATCAGGTACCTGTGCCTGGAAAGCTTTCCGAGCAAAAGTTAAATGCCCTATCCCTGCTATCATTAAACCTGCGCCTAATGCTATTTTTGCTGCCTTTTTGATGTTTTTTTCTTTTACCATAAATTAGATCATTACGATAGATATACTACCAACAAAACATAATAAGATCTGTTTTATGATACCACAATAAACCTGCTTATTCTTTGTTATACAAATCGATTTACCATCTGCTTCCGTATTTGTAGATTAACATTCTACTCCAATTATATATCCAGCCCAGCGAGCTTCGTGCCTTTCCTATGTGTGCGATGCGGTAAAAAGGAGCTTTTTTAAAATCTCATACCTAAACCATTCTCTTTTCAAAAACCTTTTGGTGTTTTATTGGTTCTATCTGCCGATAGCTGACCAGATATTGCCATTCCATACGCTAATGGCTTTTTATGATCTGGACAGAAAGAAGAAAAGAAATTAAACGTGTAAAAGAATCGGCTTGGAAACACAAAAAACACATCTTACAGACCGGAAGTCTTTTCTTCCCAAATTCTTGCTGATCCTCTCGCTCGCTGCACTGCTTCTTGCAGAAGGATATTTTGGTCTCAGGCTGCATCAACTTTCCGATCAGCAGGAGCGCATAAAAGAAGATTATTCCGATATCAATAACATTACCTACGGACTGTTTTCTGTGCAGCAATGGAAAGATAATGTTTCAAGGATTGTACACCATCAGGTCCGCAACCTGAAAATGACCAAAAAGCAAAAGAAGATATTGCAAACAGAAGTACAGAACGTGTTGCTTGCACTTATAGATAAAGCCGAAGCCCTGGTTAACAAACCCAAAAAAACAATCAGTGGTAAGATTCAAAAATTTGCAATACGCAATTTTGTAAACTCCGATAGCATCAGGGCGCAGGTACCGGCTTTTGCCAAAAAAATTATTGCAGAGGTAGATAATCCCAAAAACAAGCGCCAACTGAGCAAAATGGCCATGGGCGAGTTTAACGAACTGGCCAATGAAGAAAAGCTCGATAGTGCATTTGTTTCTAATGGTGCTTCTATAAGGGCTATGTATAAAAAGTATCATGTATCTTCAACCGATGCACTGAATAAAAACCTGGTTCAAACGTTATCAAATATTCGTGGTAAAACTTATGGTTATTCATTTGGCATGCTCGCTTGCGTGGTTGTTGTATTGGGTTTTTGGTGGGGGCTCCGCAAACGCAGCGACCTGCATGTAACACTCTTTGTAATGTCGTTGCTCTTTGCATTTATCCTCCTGGCTGTTGGCCTTACCGCATCAATGATAGAGGTAGATGCCCGTATCCGTTCGCTCGATTTTGTATTGCTTGGCGAGCATGTGGTTTTTAAAGATCAGGTGCTGTTTTTTCAGAGCAAAAGTATAATGGATGTGGTAAAAGTACTCATCAGCCAGCCTGGAATCGATTCTATCCTGGTCGGCGTGTTGATATTAGTGTTTAGCATCCTTTTTCCGGTAGTAAAGCTGAGTTCGACAGGCATACACCTCCTGGGCAATAAAAAGCTGGCCGAAAATAAAGTAATTAAATACTTCGCTTTCCAGTCGGGTAAGTGGAGTATGGCCGATGTAATTGTAATTGCCATCCTCATGGCTTACATCGGGCTAAATGGCTTGCTCGAAGGGCAGCTTCAGGCACTCAACATCAAAAACGATTCGCTAACCATTCTAACAACCAATAATACAGCATTGCAGCCCGGATATATCATATTCATCAGCTTTGTGTTATATGGCCTCATTCTCTCAACGATATTGAAGTTCATCACACCGCACGATGCCCATTAATTCAAATTTTACGCAGCTGTTTGATTCATTTTTTTATGGCAACAACAATACATACCCCTAAAAATACCCTGACTAAAAAGAAATGGTTAGCACCTTTTGCGCTAATTACCACACTTAGCCTGCTTTTGATTGGAGAAGCCTATTTTGGTTACCGCTTCCATCAGCTTTCTTACGAACAGAAAAGGATTAAGGAAGATTACAGTTTATCCAACAATATTACTTTTGGCATTTTCTCGGTAGATAGGTGGGGAGAAAAGATTTCGGCTGTGGTAGATCGACGCGTAAAAGGCTTCAGGTTAACTACAAAACAGAAAACAGAGATGCGCAAAGGGATTGAGCAGGAGCTTCATGGATTGGTTAACAAAGCAGTTTCGGAAGTAACTAAGCCACAGAAAACCCTTGGTGGCAAACTTAAAAAACTAGCCTTTAATAGTTTTGTAGATGTTGATGAACTTCATGCACAAGTGCCATCATTTGCAAAAACGATCGTAACAAAGATCACCAGTCCGGCCAGTTTAAACCGGCTTAAAAATGTTGCTGCAAGTAAAGTAGACGAGTTGGAAGAGCAAACCTACGATAGTACCGATACCACCATTACCACTGTAGAACATAATATTTACCAAAAGTACCATGTTGCCGGAGCTACAGCTTACAATAGTTGGGTAGAAACTAAACTGGCGCAAATTAAACAAGATACTTTGCAATGTGCATTGGGCATGCTGGCTTGCGTAGCCATTGCATTAATGCTTTGGCTCTTTTTAAGAAAACAGGTGCAACTGCATGTTCCATTATTCGTCATGTCGTTGCTTTTTGCTGTTGTTTTGCTTACTGTAGGGGTTACTTCCCCAATTATCGAGGTTGATGCGCGTATCAAAACATTAGAGCTTGTATTATTGGGCGATAAAATTGCCTTTACCAATCAAGTTCTTTTTTTTCAGAGCAAAAGCATACTTGGAATTATAGGTACATTAATCGAACAGCCCAAACCCGATGCCGTACTCGTTGGTATTTTGTTGCTCGTATTTGTTGTGGTATTGCCGCTACTCCGTATCGTGGCAAGAGGTGTGCACCTAGCCTGCGGACATCTTTTCGGCAGCCCGAAAGTGCTGCGGTTTCTGGCATTCGATCTTGGTAAATGGGACATGGCTGATGTGATGGTAGTAGGCATAGCAATGACCTATATCGGCTTAAACGGAATATTGAAGAGCCAGCTCTCCGGGCTGAACATCAAAAATGAGACACTAAACACTATTACGGCCAATAATTCGGCACTGCAACTGGGCTTCTTTGTATTTGTAGCCTATGTGATTTACGCAAAGGTATTGTCCTTTTTACTTAAGCGGATTGATGAAAGGAACGGACCGTGTGAGTAAACAGCAGGAAAAATATTGTGCTTTAAAATAAATTTACAAAAGATAGAGCGGAAAGAAGGACTGCTGTAACCGAGTGGCACTACCCTTGCTTTCTTAAAAATTATACATTAGGCATTTGCTTATTCTTTTTCTGGAGCGCAAAGGCTGAGGTACTATTCATGTTTGTTCCCGTTCTTCGCTGTATCCCTGCGCTTCGCTATGGGGATGCCGCTGCGCCCGGGGCTAAACACTTTGGTACTGCAATAAAATACAAAACGCTTGATTAATTTCTTTCTTTTAACAAGAATTTATTTTTGGCTTTCTTGCACTGCCTCCCGTTAAATAAACCTTATTGCAGCGCTATCCTTTTTGCCCCGCCAACGTACAACATCCCACTAACCATCACAAAAAGATAGGAGCGGAAAGAAGGGCTGCCGTAACCAATTGGCACTACCCTTGCTTTCTTAAAAATGATACATTAGGCATTTGTTTATTCTTTTTCTGGAGCGCAGCGCCTGTACAGTTATTAAAGTTTGTTCCCGTTCTTCGCTGTATCCCTGCGTTGCACTCCGGGGATGCCGCTGCGCCCGGGGCTAGATAGTTCTTATCTGCAAGGGAACCGATACAACGCTGCTCATTGTTTTTATAGCTGATAAATACTGTGGTTTTGTTCCACAGGCCTTGATTAAATAAACCTTATTGTAGCGGCTATCCTTTTTGTTGCAGTGGCAACCATCAGCTTCTTACAATCGCAAAAAGATAGAAGCGGAAAAAAGGGCTACCCTAACCGAGAGGCAATGAACCTGCTTTAAAAAAAAATAGAATCAATTTTTGGAGTGCAGAACCAGTACAACTATTCATGTTTGTTCCCGTTCTTCGCTGTATCCCTGCGCTGCGCTCTGGGGATGCCGCTGCGCCCGGGGCTAAAAATATCTGATGAGCAAGAGAAAGCCTGGTTAATTTCTCCTAAATGCTTAAACCTGTTATTTGGTCGTGGAGACTAGCATTAGATCTCTGAATATGGATAATTATGATGTGCTTTGGGTTTTGATGAAATATAAAAAAAGGTATATTTGAATATGGCATTGGATTTAGATATTGGTACTCATTTAAATGAACAACAGGTTTTGATGTTGCGCTTGTTAAAAACTCCTCTTCCGGAGAAAGATTTTCAAGAGATGCGTAAACTTGCCGTGAAATTGCTATCGAAAAAATTAGATGAAGTAATTGAAACCTGGGAAGAACAAACAAATATTACTGCTACCGATTACGAAAACTTAAGTAAAGGGCATTTCCGTTCTAAAATATAATTTTTACACATGAGAATTGTTCTGGATTCTAATGTGCTTATTTCTTGCCTGGGCAAACGAAGTTATTTAAGGCCTATATGGAATTCATTTATCGAAGGACATTATCAAATTATAGTTTCTGAAGACATACTTATGAGGAAATAATGCACGAACATGCTGCTCCGGGTGTAGCTGAGATTGTTATGGAGATTTTTATCGAATCGCCAGATGTTATTACACAAAAGGTTTATTACAATTGGAATGCAATTTTAATTGATACAGATGACAATAAGTTTTTTGATATAGCAGTTGCTGCTGATGTGGATTATTTGGTGACTAATGATCGTTATTTTGATGTGGTGAAAGAAATTAGCTTCCCTAAAATTAATATTATAACTGCAGAGGCATTTTTAAATCTCCTTTTAAGAAATAATACCTAAAATTTAACAAATTTTTAGGTGAATCAATCAGATTTCTTATTTCTACTATGAATTAACAGTGCCTAATCTATTTTGGTCACATACCCTTGTCAGTATCAGCAAATGTTGAAAATTCTAGCCAATATTATGATCGGGTTTCAATTGCTTTATTAACTTTGCAAACGTTTGCGGTGCATCCCAAAGCTGTATAATGCTGTCCGATACAAGCTAACGATACTAACAATATGGTCAAATTTATTCTTCCGGAAGAAGTACTGCCTTTAAGAAGTCTGGTTTTACGCAATGGCAAACCATTCGAAGCATGCGTTTTTGAAGGCGATCTTGCCTACGATACCTTTCATCTGGGTTTTTTAAAAGACGGAGAAATAAAATCCATTGCTACTTTTATGCGGAATGATTTTTTCCCGGAAGAGGGAGAGGGTTATCAGCTTAGGGGGATGGCTACACATCCTGATGCCGTTGGTAATGGTTATGGTGCAGCATTGGTTATGTTTGCGATTGAATACTTAAAAGAATATAAAACCGATTATTTATGGTGTAATGCCCGCTCAACGGCGGCAGCTTTTTACAAGAAAATCGGCTTTACTACCGAATCGCCTGAGTTTGATATTCCAGGCATTGGTTTCCATTATGAAATGAAATTAAATTTAAATCAAAAATAATTAAACATGAATACAATTGACCAGTTTGACTTTAAAGATAAAAAAGCATTAATCAGGGTAGATTTTAATGTGCCTTTAGATGACGAATTTAAAATTACAGACGATAAAAGAATCAGGGCGGCTTTGCCAACCATTTCTAAAATCTTAAAAGATGGTGGTGCAGTTATTTTAATGTCTCACTTAGGTCGCCCGAAAGATGGCCCTACCGATAAATATTCTTTAAAACACATCTTATCTGATTTATCTGTGCTTATTGGTGTTGAAGTTAAATTTGCTGACGATTGTATTGGCGAAAGTGCAGTAAAACAGGCGGCTGATTTAAAATCAGGTGAGGTTTTATTGTTAGAAAACCTTCGTTTTTACAAAGAAGAAGAAAAAGGTGATGTTGCCTTTGCAGAGAAATTATCAAAATTAGGCGATGTTTATGTAAACGATGCTTTTGGTACTGCTCACCGTGCACATGCTTCAACTTCAATTATAGCCCAGTTTTTCCCGGATGCCAAATACTTTGGGTATTTAATGGCTTCAGAGGTAGAAAATGCAGAGAAAATTTTATACCATGCAGAAAGACCTTTTACTGCAATTATGGGTGGTGCTAAAGTATCTGATAAAATTCTTTTGATCGAGAAATTGCTAGATAAGGTAGATAACCTGATTATTGGTGGTGGTATGGCTTACACTTTTGCTAAAGCACAAGGTGGAGAAATCGGCACCTCGTTATTAGAGGCTGATAAACAAGCACTTTCGTTAGAACTGATCGAAAAAGCAAAAGCAAAAGGTGTAAACCTGATTTTACCTGTTGATACGGTAATTGCTGATAAATTTGCAAATGATGCCGATAAAAAAGATGTGGATTCTGGCAAGATCCCTGCTGATTGGATGGGATTAGATATCGGTCCAAAATCGGTAGCATTGTTCCAGGATGTGATCAAAAACTCTAAAACCTTGTTGTGGAACGGTCCGATGGGCGTTTTCGAAATGGAAAGCTTCCAGGTAGGTACCAAAGCTGTTGCAGAAGCAGTTGTGGCGGCTACGAAAGATAACGGTGCATTCTCCTTAATTGGTGGTGGCGATTCGGCTGCAGCAATTGCAAAATTCGGTATGGAAGATGAAGTAAGTTATGTTTCTACTGGTGGTGGTGCTTTACTCGAATATATGGAAGGTAAAGAATTACCAGGTGTTAAAGCCATTAATGGATAAAAACAATCAATCTTTATACCAATAAGGCCCTTGCAGATCTATTTGCAAGGGCCTTATTGTTTAATATTTCAAAAAAATTAAAAATTATTGGCGTTGGCGGTATCCCACCATAAGCGTGATGCGATGTCGTCTTTACCTGAACTTAAAAAAGTCGAGGCTTCTGCAACAGCAGCAGTATTTCCGGTTCTTTCGGCAGGCACAAATACAAGTCGCTTTATCCATTGATCTGCTGTAATAACACCCCAATCCGGGCTGCTGTCATTTTTAGCAACATGTGGAATTTTAGGATAACCTGTCCTTCTAAAATCTACCCAGGCCTCTAAGGTATTGGTAAATGTAGCTAAGTACTTTTGTGTGATAATTTTTTCGAGTTTCAGCTCATTAGTGTCTCCTGCATTCCAGGCTACTGTAATGGTAGAAAGTGGCGTGAAATTATTTCTGCTATCTTTTGGGTCAACGTAGTTGATAGGTTTGCTTGTTGCATCAGCCAGGTAGGCATCAACACCTGCTGCTCCCCAGTCGGCAAATGAAAGGCGTACTCCATTTTCATAATTTGTTTTGGCATCACCTGCGTTTGCCCAACCTCTTAAAGCTGCTTCGGCTTTTAAAAAGGCAATTTCTGAGGCCGTGAATCCTCTTCTGTTTTGAGCAGATTTGAAATCTGTGCTCACGGTAGAGTAGGGAACCCTGTCATCTTTGGCATTGATATAAGCCCCACCACGGATACCTTTATATTTGTATGTAGGATGATCTGCAGCTAAAGTCGCATCACTCACTTCGGCAAAATATTTGGTTATGCGCCCATCTTTTAACCCTACCAAAAAAGATTCCATTGTTGCGCCCATACGGGTATCGTTCCAATCAAAACTAATCATCGAAACAGGCATTACCTCTCCATTTAACGAAATCAGAAAATTCTCAGCATTGGTAGTAATTAACCCAGCCGGATCGGCCAGGGCTTTTTCTCCTTGTGTTTTAGCAATTGCAGGACTAACCTTAACCAAACGCATGGCCAAACGCAGGCGTACTGAATTAAGTAATTTTAACCATGAAGCGATGTCGCCTTTATAGCTGGGATCGAATTTGGTAAAACCCAGGTACGATGTATTGGCTTTAAAATTGGCTTCAATCTGATCTAACTGGGTAAACAGGTTGTTATATAGATCAGACTCTTTGTCGTATTTAATAGAACCTAAGCCCGAAGTGCCATAGTTCGAATAAATTACAGGACCATAAATGGCTGTTAATTTAGATATTGCCAATATCCTGACTAATTTCGCCCAATCGCCAAATAAAGGCAACTTTTTTTCTACGGCAAGCTCTATTACCTGTTTTGATGGAGACATTACACTGCCGTATATACGGTTCCAGTAGGCGTCTATCCAACGCAGGTAATAGGTTGTATTATTCACATTCGCTACAAAAGGGGTCGGTGTACCCATATATCCCATCCAGTTATCATAACATAGATCTTCTTCAATCTGGTGTCCCATCAGGTTAAATAACATACCCGAGAAGGAAGATCCAACCAGGTTAAAATCCTGCTCTAACATTTTGTCAGATATCTGATTCGGATTTGTATTTATCTCTTCGAAATTCTTGGTGCAGGAGTTGAGTAAGATCAAAGCAAGCACCATTAAACATAATTTTTTCATTATTTTAAGATATTAGAAGTTTAACTTAAGATTTAGCCCGTAAGAACGTGTACCCGGTACCGCAAAAACGTCGTTAGCCTGCATGCTGTTGCTTGTACTCATTGCTTGCTCCGGATCGAAAGGCGATTTTTTATAGAAGAAAAATAAGTTACGGCCGATTAAAGAAACAGATGCCGATTTAATAGCCGAACCTTTAACGGGAATGGTATAAGCGAGTGATACCTGCGCTAAACGAACATTGGTCCGCGAAAATACATAAGGCTCCATAATCCCATTTCTATCGCCAATTGTTGAGTAGTAAAGTGCGGGATCAATCGATGTTTGAGGGGTAGTGCCCTTAATGGCATTAATAGGAATACTTCCTGCATCTCGTGCATCGCCAGTTCTTTTGCTTACACCATACGAATCAAGGAAAGCCTCGGTTTTAGAGAAAGCAACGCCGCCAAACTTAGCCGCTACCAAAGCGCTTAAACTGAAATTTTTGTAGGTGAATGTGTTATTCCAGCCAGTGATGAAATTTGGATTCACATTTCCAACATATTCTTGCGTTGCGGCCTTGGTTGGTTTTCCTGCATCATCCAGTATAATCTGACCAGATGCATTGCGTGCAAATTTGAAAATATATAAATCATTGAAAGAACCGCCAGCTTTAATGATGGAATTAAAACCTTCGCTATCGCTACCTACCTGATAAGTGGGGTTGTCGGCAATCAACTCTACGATCTTGTTTTTGTTCTGCGATAGGTTAACGGAGGTGTTCCACTTAAAATTTTCATTTTTTATAGGGTCTCCACCTAATGTTAGTTCAAAACCCTGGTTGGTAACTTTACCCGCATTAACATAGTAAAAGGTATAACCAGAACCAGAAGGGGCTGGTAAGGACAAGAATTGATTGGTACTTGTATTTTTATAATAGGTAAAATCGAGACTTAATCTATCGTTTAGAAAGCGGCCTTCCAAACCAATTTCATTACTCTTTATTTTTTCAGGTACGAGTGTTGCAAAAGGTGTCTGGGTATTTCGGGTAATTCCGCCTATGCCGTTCGGTCCACCCGCACCACCGATAGTGTTGCCAGGGTTTACAATATTATAGGGTACCTCGTTTCCAACCTGCGAGGTAGATGCCCTTAATTTTAAAAAATTGATTTCTTTGGGCAGGCTTACCATTTGGCTGATAATAGCAGAAAGTCCCGCCGAGTAATAAAAGTAAGAATCGTTTCCGGTAGTTGCCAGGGTAGAGGCGTAATCGTTACGCCCTGATAGATCTACATAAATCATATCTTTGAACCCCAGAGACGCATTGGCAAATAAGCCTTGTTTCTGTACCCTGCTGTAGGTCTGGTTGATGACCAGGTTATAAGGCAGGTTAGCAAAACTGAAAAAATTTGGGTATTGTAACGGTGTGGTGCCGTTTGCAAAAGTCATCCCGTCGTTAAATGTATAGTCCTGAATACTTCCTCCTGCTACACCGTTCAAACTGAATTTGCCGAAAGTATTGTCATAGCTTAAAAGTGCATCACCGTATAAGGCCTGGTCATTGTACTTGGCGTAATTCCATGTGCCGTTAGAACTCACGCTTACCGAGTTGCCGCCTGCGGCATAACGATAGTCCAATAATCTGTCATTATAATCAATGTTTCCACGTACATCAAATTTAAAGTGCGGTAAAAAGGCGTATGATGCTTTTGCCGTAGCAATTACCCTTTTGCTGGTAGACAGTTTTGGATCGTTATATAATTCCCAATAAGGGTTGTTCTGTTTTTCTTCAGTCGAATACCAGTTTTGTACATACAGGTTCCTTGTGTCGCTAAACTTTTGATAATTGGTTTTGTAATCATCAAAATTTCTTTCCCTGGCAAATAAATACAACCCCGTTAACGGGTTGTTATAATAACCTGCACCAGAACGATTCATTGATTTTTCGTAAGAAAATCTTACGTTTCCACTAAGTGTAAGTTTATCATCAAATAATTTTGTTTCCTGACTTAAAGTAACATTATGTTTGTTGTACGTACTGGTTGGTACAATACCAGATGCGTTATTGTTTCCATAAGAAAAATAGGTAGTTGTCCGCTCATTTCCTCCAGATACTGATACAGAATTAATGGTGTTTACCCCCGTCTGAAAAAAATCCTTTATATAGTTGTTTTGATAATCACCTTTCGTTTTAGACCAGCTGTAATCGCTACCGGCTATTGCGCCATAATTATACTGGAATTCGGGTAATGTTGCCGCCTGGCTAAAATTTAGGGTAGAATTTAAAGCGATAGCGATTTTGCCGTTCTGACCTCTTTTGGTGTTGATTAAAATTACACCATTGGCACCCTGGCTGCCATATAAAATGGCCCCGTTCGCACCCCTTAAAATTGTAACCGACTCAAAGTCATCCTGGTTCAATGCAGAAAGGCCATCTCCACCATCGGTTCCTCCATAAGAGCCAGGTTGTCCGCCTTTGTTGTTTACTACAGGTACTCCATCAATTACGAAAAGTGCTTCGCTATTTCCTGTAATTGATTTTGAACCTCTTAGTACTGTTTTTGTTGAACCCCCTACGCCAGAATTACTAATTCCCACATCAACACCGGCAGCCTTGCCACTTATAGCTTCCATGAAATTCGGACTTCCGGCCTTGGTTAATTCAGGGCCTGCGAGTTGCTGCGCAGCAAAGGTTAGTGCCCTTTTTTCGCGTTTTACACCCAAAGCGGTAACCACTACTTCTGTTAGGTTTGCATTACCTGATGGTAACAACTTTATGGTCACATTGGTCAGGTTGCTGATGTTTACCTCCTGAGAATTCATACCGATATAAGAAACCACCAATGTTGTGGCATTATCGGGAACGTTTAATACAAACTTTCCATCACTTCCGGTAACTGTTTTAGCGTTCGTTCCTTTGGCTGATACAGTTGCGCCAGGTAGGGGGAGCCCGGTTTCGTCAGTTACCAATCCATTAATCGTCTTGGATAGTCTCTCGCTGATGCCATTAGAATGGTTTACCATAGCGAATGGAATTGGAATGATCTTTTTGTTTCTTACAATGTCTTCGCCCTTAGCCGCATTCTGTAAGCCAAGGCCAGCAACAGCTACGAGTGTTAGGTTCCGCAGGCCTCTGGTTGCGCTAGGAAATTTGATCTCCAGGGCATTGATTGCGGAAAAAATTTTCCTCATTTTCATACAATTTGTTGGTTTAGTTTAGTTAATGTTCACTCAATTAAATTGTCGAGGCTTATGCGATAACCCGCTATCAAAAGATCTTTTTGCACTATTGAATAAAAAAGGTAAAACGTTTTACGCCCACTAATACGATTATTTTGGTCGTTCCTATGAGAATTTTTAGTTTTAGTCTCTATTATAAAGTATTCAAATCTTTAAGTTTGTAGTTGTTTGTTATCGGGTTGATAAGACGATATTTAATTTTGTTAATCTAATTTAGTAAAAATATTGATACAATAAAATCAATTGAAAAAATAATTTTTAATTGGTCGACTATGTGCAGAATTTATACATGCGTTTTACATATAGCTGTCTTCCCAGAATATGCACGCTTACCAGGAAAAAGGGACAAAAACAAATTGCCAGACAAGCTTAGAAATTTATGCTTCGAAACTTCTTAGGTGGTAAATATTAAAATTAAAAATTAATGAAACGCAGATCTAATTTTTCGCGCCAAGGGTGTAAGTATTGTACTTAAAAAAATAAGTTTTATCTTCCTCAAATTATCCTTAGTCCTGATTAACAGACCAGGATATCATATGACTTACTTACATCTATGAGAAAAAAAACCTTTTTACTTGGTATGGGCTGCTTGCTGATTGCAGGCCTGTCTGAAAAAACATTTGCAGCAACAATTACAAAGCCCGATCATATTCGGTTGGTTACAGCGCCTGCAGCACTAATAGGTCGGTGGGATATCACGGTTGATATCAACGGAAAACCGGCACCTGCCTGGTTGGAGGTAAAACTATCCGGAGTAAAAACATTAGTGGGTTACTTTGTATCCACCGCTGGTAGCGCGCGTCCCGTTTCTGAAGTAAAGTTTGATGATGGAAAATTCAGGTTCGAAATCCCGCCACAATGGGAAAGCGGTACCTCGAATTTGATTATTGATGGCTCGGTGGCCGATGCCGGAATTCAGGGAACAATGACGGATTGCAATGGTAAACAATACAGCTGGAAAGGTGTCAAGGCGCCTTACCTGAAAAGAACTGCTGCACCAGCATGGGGTAAACCCATCAATTTGTTCAATGGTAAGGATCTCTCGGGCTGGAAAACCAACGGGCAAAACCAGTGGATCGTGAAAAACGGTGTTCTAACCAGTCCGAAAGCAGGATCGAACCTGATTACTGAACAGAAATATAATGATTTTAAGCTCCATGTTGAATTCAAATATGCTAAAGGAGGAAACAGTGGAGTATACTTAAGAGGGCGTTATGAAGTGCAGATCGAAGACAGCAAAAAAGATGCGCATCCCAACAGCGTACTATTCGGGGGTGTTTATGGATTTTTAGCAGCCAATGAAATGGCCACACTTGGTTCGGATCAATGGCAGAGTTATGATATTACCCTTGTTGGTCGCTTAGTTACGGTGGTAGCCAATGGCAAAACCATTATCTCCAACCAGGAAATTCCGGGCATTACCGGAGGGGCATTGGATAGCAATGAAGGCGAACCTGGGCCTATTTATCTTCAGGGAGATCATGCACCTATTGAATTTCGGAAAATCGTGATTATACCTGCAAAATAATTGTTTACGTAGAGGCCTGGAAAATGCCTGGCCTCTATAATTCTAAATAAATATCTTACCATGAATTATTATAATTTAAGGCAAATTCGCAAACCTGATCCTAAGTTGGTTATTACCAATACGGAAGGGCAGGAATTGTTTTCGTTCATCTTTACAGAAGAGGAGGAAAAAATACTTACATGTGATATGGCCGGAAGCGAATATAGTCTGGTGAAAAATCTCCAAAGCGAAAAAAGCAACTTCCAATTAAAAAAGGGCGATTTTGTGTTTTGTGATATTTTAGGTGGTAGTATCCCCATGATAACCATAACTAGCCTAATATCGGATGAGAATAACAACCAGATTAGTGTTAATCTGGATATTTCTGCACATGTTAGCTTTTGGACTAAACAACCCTCTATTAATCTGTTTTATGATGGCACAAGATTATTTAAAATAAAACATACGTTTTTTAGTGGCTGGGAGCTTGAAAGTACTGTAGCTAGAGACGACAAAAATTTTGATAATTTTCTGTTTACCTTTATCTCCTTGTTCGTAATTTCACAACGTGAATTATATTTTAGGGTGTTAGGTGATTACTAAATGATCTGAATGCACTTGCTTTATCATCTTTAAAACAGGTAAATTTCCCTTGCATATATACAGCTATATAGCAAACCAAAAAGGCAGTTGATAATGCAAAATATCGTAAAATATTTCGCTATTAATTTTGAATGCATGCAATAACAATAGTTAAAAACACTTTTCGGTTACATGCACCGAAAAGTGTTTTTTAAGATTAAATGTTATTTATTTAGGTTCAACAACATTCAGTCGGTCAAAAGGGTTTAAATTATAAGTAAAATTCCCTCTGCTGTCTGTTCCGTTAATCCCTTTTGCACTTATCCTTAGCGTATATTTAGCTTTAGGATTGTAGTTGTTCAATTGCAAATGGTACAAAAAGCTTTTCTTTTTATGCGTTCCCCTAAATTTATCTGCTGTTCCGATATGCTCATCCTGGGCTACAACTTTTCCGCTCTCTAACAGCTCAACTTTTTTAATCTCCATAAAGTTGGCTCCGCCTGTGTAGTAGAACCCGGTCGTGATCCGTCCGCTGGCGTAGGTTTTTTTGGTTACATCCCATTCTATATTTTGATAGTCGCTGCTTAATTGTGCAGGTTCCCATTTGCCTGTAATGTATCCCCCTGGTTTATAATAATCAATTTTTAACGCATTAAGGCGGTTCCGGTTGATGATTAGGCGGGCCTCGAAATTGTCAAGGTTACGTTCTCCCTTTGGAATCCAGCCCACTTCAGCAAGCGCCAAAAGCCTCGGGAAATTCTGCACATTCATATCTTTCAGCTCCTGGGTAATGGCCGTCCACTGGTTCGCCTGTACGCCCAGGATAAACTTTCCTTCTTCAGCACTTAGTCCCGTTTCAGGCTCGTAATTGTATATTTTTTCCAGCGAATTGATATTGCCATATGCCAGATCGCTCATGGTACCGTCGTTCCGGTCGGCCTGGGTAATGTCGAAATAAAACGGATCAGTAGGGGTGGCCACAACGTAGAAGCCATTTTTTGCAGCATCGGCAATTGCTTCATCACCCAGCCACGACATAATTGCTGTTTCTTTGGTCAGGTTTTTGGCATCACTTAAAATATCATTCCACCCAATCGGCTTTTTTCCTTTTTCTTTAATAATAGTCGAAATTCTGCTTACAAAATAGCTTTGAAGCTCATTTGTGTTTTTTAGCGATTTTTCCTTCATAAATTGCTGTACATGTGGTTCTTTCTCCCACAGTATATGACGTACCTCGTCACCGCCAAAGTGAATGTATGCTGCGGGAAATAACTGGGCCAGTTCGGTAAACACGTCATCCAGAAATTCGTAAACCTTTTCGTTGGTGGGATCTAAGGTGTTTGGCGTAAACTGATTGCCCCAATGCGACCAGGAATCTAAGAACGGAAAGATATAATCCGGTTTGCTGTTTTGGTTTACTCCAAGTTCCGGATAAACGAGTACGGTTGGCCATGAATGCCCGGGAACATCGATTTCTGGTATGATGGTGATATTTCTTGCTGCGGCATATTTAACCAGGTCACGGATCTGATCCTGAGTATAAAAACCACTTCTTTCGGCAGGCTGTTTCGAACTTGCATCAAAAACCGTCGTCTTTTGAGAAGTGAGTTTAGGATACTTTTTAATCTCTATCCTCCAGCCCTGATCGTCGGTTAAATGGAGATGGAGCACGTTCAGTTTATAAAGCGCCATCACATTCATGTATTTCTTCATTACATCAACGCCGTAAAAAGTACGGCTCACATCCTGCATGTATCCCCGCCAGCTGTAACGTGGTTTGTCGGTAATCTCTCCACAGGGAATGCGCCAGTTTATTTTGCCATTGCTTTTCTTGCTTTCAATATCTACAGGAAGCAACTGCCTTAGGGTTTGTGTGGCATTAAAAATTCCGGCCCCGGTTTTAGCATAAACATGTATCGATTGAGTGCCGATTTTTAATTTATAGCCTTCTTCACCCAGACTGTTTAATGTATCCGATACGATAAACAGAATGCCTGGTTTTTCTCCGTTTAAAGGGACGGTTTTAAAGTTAATACCTGTGCTGTTTTTTAATAATGCAGTGAAAACGCCGGTCGGAACCAGTGCATCTTTGCTGTAATAAAGTGGTGTTGTGGTTTTTAATTCAAATCTGCCCGAAGCAGCACTTACCAATAGCGGTTTTGGGATGATATGGTTTAAAAGGAGGTTGTTTGGCTGCGTTTCCTGCGAAAAACTGGTAGAGGTGGCGAGGCCCAATACAAGTATAATTTTTAAGGATCTGGTCATCATTTATTTGGTTTTACGTTTGTTGCTCACCCAAATTAAAGATAAACAGCCGATAAAGAAAATCTAAATAGTGGTCAAACGTTTGCGTAATTTTTATACTCATCGCCCTTATTTTCCGGCTGGGAGAACGTTTTAATATTTTTTCTGTAGGCAGGTGCATAGGAATAAAATGAATGCTCTTGGCACCCTTTTATCAGTCATTAAGGCACTCATTTTTAGCGCTATTTAAATTTTATGGGAAAAGCTGGGCGAACGTGACACTTTTTAGTAATTTATTTTTAACCTGCTTATTATCAGTTAATAATGGGTTTTTGATTGTGCAAATAAGCTTATTCTAACTATATTGAGCGACCATTACTGTAACAAAAAAGATGTGGAAAACTTTTTTGTGGTAAAAAGTGGTAAAAAGTGGTAGAACTATTTACTTTTACACTAGATATAAAGTGTAGATACCACTATGACCCAACTTTTAGGAGAATTCGATTGTAAACTTGACGCAAAGGGCCGCCTTATGGTACCCGCTGCGCTTAAGAAACAATTGCCTGAATCTGAGAAAGAAGGGTTGATTATTAACCGTGGTTTTGAGAAAAACCTGGTGATCTATCCAAAGGAAGTTTGGGATGCTATCGTTACCGATTTAAGCAAACTGAATATCTACGAAAAAAACAACAGAGAATTTATCAGGTCGTTTACCCGTGGCGCAACCGAGCTTTCGCTTGATGCGGCAGGTCGTGTGCTTTTGCCAAAATCGCTGGTTGATTACGCAGGTATCGGAAGTGATCTGGTGTTGGCTTGTCAGTTAGATCGCATCGAAGTTTGGGATAAAAAATCTTATGAAGATATTTTTGATGACGTGCCAGAGAATTTCGCAAACCTTGCCGAGCAGGTAATGGGTGGAAAGAAAGGAGGCGCTGATGGCGAATAATTACCACGTGCCTGTAATGTTGCAGCCTTGTATTGAGGGGTTGAATATTAAACCTGATGGGGTTTATGTTGATGTAACCTTTGGTGGTGGTGGTCATTCAAAAGAGATTTTGAAACATCTTGGCCCTAAAGGGCGGTTAATTGCTTTTGATCAGGATCCTGATGCACAGGCGAATATTCCTGCCGATGATCGTTTTATTTTTATCGATCAGAACTTCGGTTTTTTGAAAAATAATCTCCGTTTAAAAGGTTTTAAGCAGGTTGATGGTATTCTGGCTGACCTTGGTGTTTCCTCTCATCAGTTTGATGTGCCGCAACGTGGTTTTTCCATCCGTCATAACGCCGATCTGGATATGCGTATGGATCAGCACCGCGATTTAACCGCTGCTGAAATATTGAATACCTATACAGAGGATAAGCTGCATAAAATATTTGGGATTTATGGAGAGGTGAAGAATGCTAAATCGCTGGCCCGTGCCATCGTGACCTCGCGTTTAGAGCAGCCTTTTACCGATATCAACAGTTTGAAGTCGGCAATTGCTGGTTATATCCCGAAAGGAAAAGAGAATAAATATCTGGCGCAGGTGTTTCAGGCGTTGCGTATAGAGGTGAATGCCGAAATCCAGGTGCTTGAAGACTTTTTACAACAAGCTGCCGATGTATTGAAGCCTGGTGGCCATTTAGTGGTCATATCTTACCATTCTTTAGAAGACAGACCGGTTAAAAACTTTATGGCGAAAGGTAAATTTCAGGGTGAGGTAGAAAAGGATTTCTTCGGAAATCAGCAAAAGCCATTCAATGTAATTACGCGGAAAGCAATAATTGCCACTGATGAGGAGATTGCTCAAAACAATAGAGCCCGCAGTGCGAAACTAAGAATTGCAGAAAAGATATGAACAGGTTTAGGGAGGATATAGAAGAGGAAGAGGTTGGGCCCGAACCAGAGCTAAAGGCTGTGCCTAAAAGGCCAAAAACTGCTGAAGAAAAAATGGATAGTAATTCATTTATCAGCAAGCTTTTTAATGACGGATTAGTAAGTAAAGAGGCGGCAACTGATGCTTTGCCCTATTTGTGTTTTCTGGCCCTTTTGGGGATGATTTATATTGCCAATAGCCACTTTGCGGTAAACAACGTTCGCCGCATTGATAAATTGAATAAAGAAGTAAAAGAATTAAGATGGGAGTATAAATCTCTTAAGGCTGACCTGATGTTCAAGAGTAAATTGACAGAGGTTGCCAAAAAGGTAGATACCCTTGGGATAAAAGAACTGATTGAACCACCAAAAAAAATAATTGTTAAAAGCGATGAATATTAGGGCAAACATCTTGCTTCGTGTATATCTGGCATTTGGCTTAATTGTGCTTTTTGCTTTCGCGGTGTTTTTGCGCCTCGGTCAGGTACAATATGTGCAAGGGAAAAAATGGAAAGCTATGGCAGATAGTCTTTCTACACGATATGTAAATGTGGAGGCTACCCGTGGGAATATTTATTCTAACGACGGTAGTTTACTGGCAACTTCGATACCGGAATATGAACTGCGTATGGATATGTTTGCCGGCGGGATTGCTGACGATAAAGTGTTTAACGAGAAGGTAGATTCTTTAGGTTTTAAATTAGCTCAGCTTTTCCAGGATAAAACAGCTAAAGAATATGCGCGTTATCTGCGTAAAGGCCGTCAGGATAGTGCACGTTATTTGTTGATCCATCGTAAGGTAGGTTATGCTGATCTTAAAACGATCAGAACTTTTCCATTATACAACATCGGTAAGTTTAGCGGTGGTTTAATCGCTGTTCAGCAGAACAAACGTATTCTTCCTTTTCAGGCTTTGGCTGCCCGTACCATTGGTTATAAAAACGAGAATGTTAAAAACGGTGTGGGTTTAGAGGGCGCCTATAAAGAGTATATCAACGGCGAAACCGGAAAAAGATTAATGCAGCGAATTGCCGGTGGGGTTTATATTCCGGTTAATGAAGAAGCTGAGGTTGCTCCGAAAGATGGTGCCGATATTATTTCGACCATTGATGTGAATATGCAGGATCTGGCGCAAAGTGCTTTAGAAAAACAGTTGATCAAATCGCAGGCCGACCATGGGACAGTGATTTTAATGGAAGTAGCCACGGGCGAAATCCGTGCGGTAGCCAATTTCTCTAAAGTAGAAGAGGGTGTCTATAAAGAAAAGTTTAACTATGCTATCGCGGGTAATCAAGATCCTGGATCGACTTTTAAACTGGCTTCTTATATGGCGCTTTTAGAAGACAAATTGATCGATACCAATACCATGATCGGTACAGGATATTATCAGATTCCAGGTAAGCTGATCACGGATTCACATCCAAAAATTGAAACAGTTACAGCAAAAAAAGCTTTTGAGACCTCTTCTAATGCGGCAATTGCGAAACTGATCAATACGCATTATGGCAGTGATCCGATAAAATTTACTGATCACCTATATGATTGGGAGCTGAACAAAAAAATGCAACTGCAGATTCCTGGGGAGGCGATGCCTGTGGTTAAAAACCCTAAAACGAACAGAAGCTGGAACAAAAACATGACCCTGCCGCAAATGGCTTATGGTTATGAGATGCAATTAACGCCATTAAAAATGCTTACCATGTATAATGCCGTGGCTAACAATGGCAAAATGATAGCACCAATTTTTGTAAAAGAGATCAGAAGGTTGGGTAACCCGATAGAGCAGTTTAAAGCCAGGGTGATCAACGATAAAATCTGTTCTGATGTAACCCTGAGCAAGATCAAGAAAATGCTTGAAGGAGTGGTAACAGAGGGCAGTGGAAAACAGATTGTTTATAATCCTTTATATCCGATTGCAGGTAAAACAGGTACAGCGCAGGTGGCTGATGCGAATAAGGGATATAAAGCCAATAAGCAGTATCAGGCTTCTTTTGTAGGATATTTTCCTGCTGATAAACCCAAGTATTCCCTGATCGTAGTCATTAACGATCCAAAGGGTGCTTATTATGGTGCTACGGTTTCAGGGCCTGTGTTCAGGGAAATCGCCGACCGTATTTACGCCAGCGACATGCAGATGTACAATGATGTACCTACACGTTTGGTTGGGAATACCGGAACACCACCTACAAAAGCCGGACAAAGTAAAGCTACTCAGAAAGTGTATAAGGCCTTTGGTTTTAAACCGCTTTTTGCTTCAAAATCTGAGTATTACAATATTATAGATACCAGCGCAGGAACAATTTTTCAGGAAAATAACGAGCGTAAAGGTGTAATGCCAAATGTAGCAGGAATGGGGCTGAAAGATGCATTGTACCTTTTAGGAAATGCAGGCTTGAAAACAAAAGTTTTCGGGTCGGGAAAAGTAATTAGCCAATCAATCACCGCCGGAACAAAGGTAGGTAAAGGATTGGGTGTACAAATAGAGTTGAATTAAAGTGTATGGTAAAAGGTATAGGGTTAAGGTCTTGCTACTCGATACTCATTACTTAATACTAAAAGAAAAGGTAGAAGGTTGAGGGTTAGAAAGGTTTAAGGTCTTGCTACTCGATACTAAATACCTGATACTAAAAGAATAAAATGCAATTACAAGATTTACTTTACGGCGTAACGATTAAAGAATTGGTTGGTAAAACCGATAGGGAAATCAATGCGCTGAATTTCGATTCACGTAAAGTAGGTAAAGATGATATTTTCTTTGCAATAGTGGGTACAGCAGCAGATGGGCACCAGTTTATCGGGCAAACCGTTCAGCAAGGTGCAGGAGTGATTATCTGTGAGAATTTGCCAGAAATCCATGATTTTACGGTTACCTATATTAAAGTAGAAAACACATCGGTTGCTTTAGGGATCATTGCCGGTAATTATTTTGGCAATCCATCAGCAGATTTAAAACTGATCGGTATTACCGGAACAAACGGGAAAACCACCATTGCCACCATTCTTTTTAAATTATTTAAAGATTTAGGTTATAAAACCGGACTCCTGTCAACAGTAGAGAATTATATTAACGATACGGTAGTGCCGGCAACACATACTACACCGAATCCAATTGCCTTAAATCAGCTTTTGAGGGAAATGGTAAATGCGGGCTGCGATTATTGCTTTATGGAAGTGAGTTCGCATGCAGTAGCACAACACCGGATAGAAGGATTGACTTTTTCTGGCGGGGTATTTTCGAATTTAACACATGATCATTTAGATTTTCATAAAACTTTTGATGCCTATTTAAAGGCTAAAAAGGCATTTTTTGATATGCTGCCTAAGTCGGCATTTGCACTGACTAATATCGACGATAAAAACGGTGTGGTGATGTTGCAGAATACCAAAGCGCATAAAAAGACCTATGCCCTTAAACAACTGGCTGATTTCAAAGCAAAAATTATTGAAAACCAGTTCAGTGGCTTGCATTTAGAGATCGATAACGAAGACGTTTACTTCAAGCTTGTAGGCTCGTTTAATGCGTATAACCTACTGGCTGTTTACGGAACCGCAATTTTGTTGGAGCAGGATAAATTAAAGGTGCTGACTTTGTTGAGCCGTTTATCGGGTGCTGAAGGAAGGTTTGATTATATCACTTCTGCCGATAATATTATTGGTATTGTAGATTATGCGCATACGCCAGATGCTGTTCAGAATGTGTTGAGCACCATCGCCAATATCCGTAAAGGAACCGAGCAGGTAATTACAGTAATTGGATGCGGAGGAGATCGTGATAAAACCAAACGTCCTATTATGGCCCAGGTGGCCTGCGATTGGAGCGACAAGGTAATTCTCACTTCTGATAATCCACGAACAGAAGATGCACAGACAATAATTAACGACATGGAAGCTGGCGTTTCGCCAACAAATAAGCGTAAAACCTTATCCATTTTAGATAGAAGAGAAGCAATAAAAACAGCCTGTCATTTAGCGAAGCCAGGTGATATTATTCTGGTTGCTGGTAAAGGGCATGAGAAATACCAGGAAATTAATGGTGTAAGGAACCATTTTGATGATAAAGAAATTTTACTTGAACAATTAAAACCAATCAGCTAATGTTATATTTATTATTCGAATACTTGCATAAGCATTATGATATCCCTGGGTTAAGGTTGTTTCAGTACATCACTTTCCGCGCATCTATTTCTATTATTTTATCATTGATCATTACCACCGTTTACGGGCGTAGGTTGATCGATTATCTGCATAAAAAACAGGTTGGAGAAACGGTGAGGAATTTAGGGTTAGAAGGACAGATGCAAAAACAAGGTACACCAACCATGGGGGGGATCATTATTTTGCTGGGTATTCTTATTCCAACCTTGTTATTTGCCAATATTTCCAATATCTACGTCATTCTGATGATCATCACCACCATTTGGATGGGTGCAATCGGGTTTCTGGATGATTACATCAAGGTTTTTAAGAAAAATAAAGAAGGTTTAGCTGGTCGGTTTAAGGTGGTTGGTCAGGTAGGTTTAGGTCTGATTGTAGGAACTACAATGTATTTCCATCCTAATATAGTGGTAAGAGAAACCGTTCAGGATAATGTTAAAAGTACGTCTTCGGTTCCGATGGTATTGCGCCAAAAAGGAGAAACCTTTTATTATACCCAGGATGTAAAATCGACCAAAACCAATATGCCTTTTTATAAGAACAACGAGTTCGATTATGCCAAGGTATTAAAATTTTTAGGTGGCGATTATCAGAAATATGCATTTATCATATTCCTCATTTTTACGGTATTCATTATTACAGCTGTTTCTAACGGTGCCAACATTACCGATGGTATTGACGGCCTGGCTACCGGAACATCAGCTGTAATTGGGATTACACTGGGTATTTTAGCCTATGTATCCGGTAATACCATTATGGCCGATTACCTCAACATCATGTATATCCCCAACTCGGCAGAGCTGATGATTTTTGCCGGGGCCTTTGTGGGGGCATGCGTAGGTTTTCTTTGGTACAACTCTTATCCAGCTCAGATTTTTATGGGCGATACCGGAAGTTTGGCCATTGGTGGTATTATCGCCGCATTTGCGCTCATGATCCGTAAAGAACTTTTGATCCCGATTTTATGTGGAATATTCCTGGTAGAACTGGTATCGGTAATTATGCAGGTATCTTATTTTAAATATACCAAAAAGAAATTTGGCGAAGGTCGCAGGATTTTCCTGATGTCGCCTTTGCATCACCATTACCAGAAAAAAGGATATCATGAAGCCAAAATTGTAACCCGCTTCTGGATTATTGGAATTATGCTGGCGATTATGACCATTGTAACATTGAAACTGAGGTAGTTCAAGGTAGAAGGTTTAGGGTTTAAGGTGATTAACCCTGGAAAAATATAAAACTAAGATGCCCTCAGGTGCCTTAGATGGTGAAAAAAATAGAATTAAAATACCCTAGTGGTAAATGAAAAATAACTAAAAGTTAAAATGTGATGGTATCCATGTCTTGATACTCGATACTCGCAACTTGATACTAAAAATAAATAATGAGCACAAATAACACCATATCAAGCAATACTAAGTCAGTGATGACCGGGCAGGGCCGTGTGGTTATTCTTGGTGCCGGCGAAAGTGGAGTTGGCGCAGCAAAATTGGCGCAGGCAAAGGGTTTCGATGTTTTTGTTTCCGATTACGGTATAATTACCGATAAATATAAAGCTGCATTAGAGAAACTTTCCGTTCCGTTCGAGTCTGAAAAACATACTGAGGAGCTGATTTTAAACGCTAACGAAGTAATTAAAAGTCCGGGCATCCCGCCTACAGCACCAATTATTAAAAAATTGATAGCAAAAGGAATCCCGGTAATTTCGGAAATTGAATTTGCCAAAAGATATACCAATGCAAAAACCATCTGCATTACGGGTTCCAATGGTAAATCAACTACGAGTTTATTAACCTATCACATCCTAAAAAATGCAGGGTTAAACGTAGGGTTGGCCGGCAATATCGGGCAGAGCTTTGCGGCGCAGGTAGCCACAGAAGATTACGAATATTACGTGCTGGAAATCTCGAGCTTTATGCTTGATGATATGTTCAAATTCAGGGCCGATATCGCAGTTTTACTGAACATCACACCAGATCACTTAGATCGTTACAACTATAAATTGGAGAATTACGCTGCATCTAAAATGCGTATTGTTCAAAACCAGACAGCTAAAGATGTTTTCATTTACTGTGCAGATGACGCAGAGAGCCTAAAAGCCATTGCGCTGACTAAGCCTGTAGCAAAAGCCTTTCCCTTCTCAATTACTAAAAAAGTTGAACTGGGTGCTTATTTAGAAGAAACGACCATACATATCCTTACAGAACCAAATAACCAACTAACCATGTCTATTTCAGATTTAGCCTTACAGGGCAAGCACAACATTTACAATTCTATGGCCTCAGGCATTGTGACGAAAGTTTTAGAATTAAGAAATGAGACCATTCGCGAGAGTATGGGAAATTTCAAAAATATTGAGCACAGGTTAGAGCATGTGGCCAAAATTTCGGGGATCGATTTTATCAACGATAGTAAAGCCACCAATGTGAACTCTACCTGGTATGCTTTGGAAAGTATGACCAGCGATGTAGTGCTGATTATGGGGGGTGTTGATAAGGGGAACGATTATGACATGCTTAAGGATTTGGTTAAAAGTAAGGTAAAGGCTATCGTTTGCTTAGGTAAAGACAACAAACGTATTCACGATGCTTTTGAGGATGATGTAGAAGTAATCGTTAATACTTTCTCGGCAGATGAGGCAGCACAGATTGCTTTTCATTTGGCTAAGCGTGGCGATGTAGTATTGTTATCGCCAGCCTGTGCAAGTTTTGATTTATTTAAAAATTACGAAGACCGCGGTAACCAGTTTAAAGCGGCAGTTAGAGAATTATAATAGGAGGCTTAATATATGTTTCAGGCACTACTTAATAAAACAAAAGGCGATAGATGGATCTGGCTGATCATCATCCTGCTGTCGCTTATATCTGTAATGGCAGTGTATAGTGCAACTGGTACCTTAGCGTATAAAAAAGGAGAAACCGTAGAAAAGCTTTTGCTCACCAAACACTTAATTTTTGTGCTGATGGGCATCGGGATGATCTATATTGCCCACCTGCTCGATTACCGTTATTATGCCGGTATTTCGAAGGTGTTGATGATCGTAACCATTCCTTTGCTGTTTTATACGTTGATATTCGGGACGAATTTAAACGATGCTTCCAGGTGGGTTAAAATACCGGTAATCGGATTAACCTTTCAAACCTCCGATTTGGCCAAACTTGCATTGATTACCTTTTTGGCCAGGATGCTGACCAAAAAGCAAGAAAATATTAAAAATGTTAAAGAGTCATTTATACCAATTATGGGCTCGGTTTGTGTGGTATTTGTTTTAATCGCACTGGCCAACCTGTCTACAGCCTTAATGCTGTTTGGTGTAAGTATTTTGCTGTTAATTATCGGTAGGATCAGTATTAAACAGATCGCGATTGTTTGTGCAGGCGGTTTCGTACTGCTGCTGTTTGTTTTCTTTTTGGGCCCAAGGAGAAAAACTTACATGTCGCGTATCAATACGTTTATACATCCTGAAATGCAGCATTCTGATAAAACTTTCCAGGCAGATCAGGCAAAAATTGCCTTGGCTACTGGTGGTGTTTTTGGTAAAGGACCAGGTAATAGTACACAACGCAATTTCCTGCCGCACCCATATTCCGATTTTATTTTCGCCATTATTATTGAAGAATGGGGAACCGTGGGAGGAATTGTAATCATGATACTATACCTGGTGCTTTTATATCGATGTATCAAGATCGTAACCCGGGCGCCCAAGGCCTTCGGTGCACTCCTGGCAGCCGGACTGAGTTTCAGTCTGACCATTCAGGCTTTCGCGAATATGGCAGTAGCTGTAGGGCTGGGGCCGGTAACAGGGGTTCCGCTTCCATTGGTCAGTATGGGGGGTACATCAATGATCTTTACCAGTGTAGCCTTTGGGATTATACTCAGCGTAAGCCGCGATGTAGAAGAAAATGCAAGTGCATTAACAAAAGAAGAAAAAGTTAAAAATAAAGTTATTGTTGGAGAGATTCCAGCGATAGCTTAAGGATTGGTCGTCATTGCGAGGAAGCATGACGAAGCAATCTATTATAAAAGATAATAATGTAAAAAAATTAACCACAGAGAACATAGAGGTCGGCACAGAGATACACAAAGAAACTGTTTACTCAATTCCCAGCCTTAAATGTGAAATCCGATAGAAAAACCTTGGTACTCTTAGAGCCTTTGTGGTAAAAAAAAGAATAAAACTCAGCGCCCTCCGTGAAAACTTTGTGCACTCTGTGGTTAAAAAAATATAAATATTAAAATGAATAATTCCCCAAAAATTATCATATCAGGTGGTGGCACCGGCGGGCATATTTTCCCCGCCGTGGCCATAGCCAATGCGCTAAAACGCATGGTGCCAACCTGTGAAATTTTGTTTGTGGGTGCTATAGGCCGAATGGAAATGGAAAAAGTTCCTGCGGCTGGATATAAAATTATAGGATTGAATATTAGTGGGATGCAACGTGGCTCGATTATTAAAAATCTCGCGCTCCCGTTTAAGGTAATCGGTAGTGTGCGCAAAGCTATGCAGATTATTAATGATTTTAAGCCCGATGCAGTTGTTGGTGTTGGTGGTTATGCCTCAGGACCACTGTTGTATGCAGCCTCTTTGAAAGGAATTCCTTACCTCATCCAGGAACAGAATTCTTATGCCGGGATAACCAATAAATGGTTAGGTAAAAAGGCTTCAAAAATCTGTGTTGCCTTTGATGATATGGATCAGTTTTTTCCAGCTGACAGGATATTGAAAACAGGAAATCCTGTCCGCCAGGAAGTGATTGATATTAAAGGGAAACGTTTTCAGGGGGCCGAACTATTAAAACTCGATCCATTGAAAAAGACCATTATGGTTACCGGTGGAAGTTTAGGCGCAGGCACACTGAATAAGGCAATTGAAAAACACTTGCCCGATATTCTTGCACAAGATGTGCAGGTGATCTGGCAAACGGGTAAATATTACTACAAGGGGATTATAGAAAGATTGGGTTTAGCATATCATCCCAATGTTCGGATCCTGGAGTTTTTAAATAAAATGGATCTGGCTTATGCGGCAGCGGATATAATTGTGAGTCGGGCAGGTGCAGGAACCATAGCAGAACTTTGTTTGATTAAAAAACCGGTGATATTGGTGCCTTCGCCAAATGTAGCAGAAGACCATCAAACTAAAAATGCGATGGCACTGGTTAAAAATGGAGCTGCAATATTAATTAACGACCGCTCTGCAGAAGATACCCTGGTTAAAGAAGCACTGGCATTAATAAATAATAAAGAACAGAGTGAAAAGCTTTCAGAAAACCTGGCTAAGATGGCATTGCCAGAGGCAGATGAGATTATTGCGAACGAAGTATTGAAATTGATTAAATAAGCTTAAAGACTAAAGCGAAGGCAGGTCGTCATTGCGGGGTGCGGAGCAATCTTAAAGGGATAGAAAATAAAAAATACAACAGTAGAAAGGCAGCTTTAAGCTTTGGTCTTTCCGCTTTTAGCTTAAAATAAAATGGAACTAAGTAAAATAAATAGGGTTTTCTTTGTAGGTATCGGTGGTATCGGCATGAGTGCGCTTGCCCGTTATTTTGCTAAACGCGGACAGGTGGTTTGTGGTTACGATAAAACCAGGACTAAACTGACCGAAACTTTAGAGCAGGAAGGCATTCTCGTTACTTATCTTGATGAGGCCTCTTCATTGCCTTGTGCATTTTTGGATAATCATGATGATACCCTGGTGGTTTATACACCAGCGATTCCAAAAGATGCTAAAATTTTAAACCATTTTATAAACAAAGGTTTTTCGCTTAAGAAACGCTCTGAGGTTTTAGGGATTATCAGTAAAGGGATGTTCTGTATTGCGGTTGCAGGTACACATGGCAAAACCACAACTTCCTCTATTGTTGCACATCTTTTAAAAGATACCGGCTACGATTGTACTGCTTTTTTAGGTGGCATAACCAGTAACTATAACAGTAATGTGCTTTTCGGTAAAAACAATGTAGTGGTGGTAGAGGCCGATGAATACGACCGTTCCTTTTTAACCTTGTATCCTGATGTGGCGGTGGTTACTTCTATGGATGCCGATCATTTGGATATTTACGGAGATAAAAGTCACCTTGAAGAATCTTTCCGTCTGTTTGCCAGCCAACTGAAAGCCGAAGGTATTCTTTACGCACATGAAGGATTGCCGCTGGAAAAAAGCATCAGTTATGCCGCAAGTTCAACGGCAACAGCAAAGGCAGAAAATTTAAGGGTTGAAGGATCTAAGTTTGTTTTCGATTATACCGATAGCACTCAAAGTATCAAAGACATCAGTTTAATGCTTCCCGGTAGGCACAATGTCGAAAATACAACGGTTGCCATTGCTATTGCCTTACAATTGGGTATTGATGCAGAAAAAGTGAAACAGGCAGTTGCAAATTTTAAAGGGGTTAAACGCCGCTTCGAATATATTGTGAATAATGGCAATCAGATTTATATAGATGATTATGCACATCATCCTGAAGAACTGAGGGCTTGTTTTGATGCAGTGAGGCAGTTGTATCCTGATAAAAAGTTAACGGTAGTTTTTCAGCCGCACCTGTTCACACGGACAAGGGATTTTGCAGATGAATTTGCAAAAGTTTTAAGCACGGCTGATGAACTGATGCTGCTGGAGATTTATCCGGCAAGAGAATTGCCGCTTGAGGGAATAAATGCACAGTTTTTACTGGATAAAATCACTTTAGCCGATAAAAAAATATGTGGAAAAGATTTTGTGGTTCAGCATGTTAAGAACACAAAACCTGAATTACTTTTAACAGTAGGTGCGGGAGATATTGATACGATTATCGAACCCCTTAAAAATACTTTAACCAATGCTTAAACGGATAAACTGGAGCGCAATTTTTACTGGCTTTGCCTGGCTGATCAGCCTGGCAGGGGTGGTGGTGCTTTTGAGTTTTATCAATGTGAAGAAACAAACGATTAAATGTACCGATGTTAAGATTCTGATTCCTGGAGCGGATAATTTAAAAAATTTTATTGAGCGAGAAGAAATCGATGCCATTTTAAAAGAAGATCAGGGTGTTCTTTTAGGTCGCAACCTCGAAAATATCAATATTCATAAGATCGAGAAAAAACTGCAATCTAACCCTTATATCGGCTTTGCAAAGGTTTACGTAGATATGGATGGTGTACTGCACATTGAGGTAAAACAACGTCAGCCTATCCTCCGCATATTGAATGAGAACGGACAGGATTTTTATATTGATAATGATGGACTAAAAATGCCTACTTCATCAAACTTCACGGCTAATGTGCTTGTGGCAACAGGACATATCACAGAGGTTTTTGGTAGCCGTGTAGATACCTTGCATACACAATTGGCAAGAGATTTATATAAAACTGCACAGTACATTAAAAAAGATACCCTTTGGGATTCACAGATTGAACAAATTGTGGTTGATCAGAAAAATGATATCGAGCTGATTCCTAGAGTGGGCAACCAACGCATCATTTTAGGTAATGCAGATTCGTTAGAAAAGAAAATGAAAAACCTGTTGTTGTTTTATAAAAAAGCAATGCCACAGGTAGGATGGGATACGTATAAAACCATCAACATTAAATACACCAACCAGATTGTCTGCGAAAAAAGAGATTCTACAGAAATAGGAAGAAAAGCAAAAACAATTTCTGCAGCCGATAGTTTGAGGATACAGCGAAGCGTGACCGACTCGTTGATTAAAAACACAATTGTTGCAGCAATGGATGATCGCCCGGAGGCGGATGAAGCTGAGAAGCCGGCGCCTAAACGGGAAGAGCCCAAAAAGACTGAGCCTAAAAAGCCAGAACCAAAAAAAGTAGAGGCCAAAAAGGTTGAAGTTAAAAAAGCCGCACCTAAAAAGGTAGAGCCGAAAAAAACAACACCAGTTAAAACAGCAATAAAAAAGCCGGCGGTTACGTCAGCTACAAAACCAAAGGAAACGAAACCTGCGGATAAAAAAGACAAACCGAAGCAAACGGTAACAACACAGCCAAAGCCGGCAAAATCTGAGGCTCAATTAAAAAAAGAGAAAGAAGCAAGAGAGAGAGAAATCAGAGCCCTGGAAAAACAATATAAAACTCAGCAAAATTAACGAATATGGACAAGGCAAAATTTACCAGTCAGTCGCCCATCGTAGTAGGATTGGATATCGGTACTACAAAAATTTGTGTTATCGTTGGTCGTAGAACACAACACGGTAAGATAGAAATCTTAGGAATAGGCAAGGCAGAATCGGCGGGAGTGACACGTGGAGTGGTTTCTAACATTCAAAAAACCGTACAGGGTATTGCTCAAGCAGTTGAAGTAGCAAGCGGACAATCCAATGTAGAGATACAGGTGGTAAATGTGGGTATTGCTGGTCAGCACATTAAGAGCTTACAGCACAGAGGAATTTTAACAAGAAGAGAATTAAACAACGAAATCGGTAAAAAAGATATCGATAAGTTAATTGATGATATGTTTAAACTGGTAATGCCACCGGGTGAGGAAATCATTCATGTATTGCCACAAGAATTTACCATCGATAACGAGCCGGGAATCAAAGATCCGATCGGTATGGCAGGGGTTCGCCTTGAAGCTAACTTCCATATCATCTCCGGACAGGTTACGGCTGTGAAAAACATTATCAAATGTGTAAACAATGCAGGCCTGCAAACTCAGGATTTAATTCTTGAGCCATTGGCTTCTTCTGAATCGGTGTTGAGCGAGGAAGAAAAAGAAGCTGGTATTGCATTGGTTGATATTGGTGGTGGTACTACAGATATTGCCATTTTCCACGAAGGTATTATCCGTCACACGGCAGTTATCCCTTTTGGTGGCAATAGTGTTACTGAAGATATTAGAGAGGGCTGCTCTGTAATGCGTAACCAGGCTGAGTTGTTAAAAACACGTTTTGGTTCGGCATTAGCTGAGGAAAATAAGGAAAACGAAATTATCTGTGTTCCGGGCTTACGTGGCCGTGAACCAAAAGAAATTTCGGTTAAAAACCTGGCTTACGTCATTCAGGCCCGTATGGAAGAGATTATTGAACACGTGTATTACGAAATCAAATCTTCCGGATACGAGAAAAAACTGATCGGTGGTATTGTAATTACAGGTGGCGGTGCTTTATTAAAACACTTATCTCAGGCGGTTGAATATGTAACCGGTTTAGATTGCCGTATTGGTTACCCGAACGAGCACTTATCTAAGTATGAAGATATGCCTAAAGCCATTTATGATGACCTGAAAAGCCCGATGTATGCAACCAGTGTAGGTTTACTGATCAAAGGAATCCAGAAAGCAGAAGAATTAATTGAAGAAATGAAACAGCCTGGTGTTTTTGTAGAAAAACCAAAAACAGCAAAAGAAAAAGAGAAACGCGGACCAGGTTTGTTCGATAAATTACTGGCAAAAACAAGAACTTTCATTCAGGACGACATGAATGTAAGCGATGAAGATTACTTAAAAAGTTAATTATTTTTCCACAAAAGATGAGTTTTCCACATTATTAACAGTTGTGGAAAACGTCTGTTGAAAAAGTGTTAATATTACATTGAGTAATGAACAGAATTTAAAAATTTTTAAACAACTGATTCATAAAGATATGCAGTTCGAAATGTTAAAAGATAAGTCTTCAATCATCAAGGTAATTGGTGTTGGAGGCGGTGGCGGCAACGCAGTGAACCATATGTACCTGTCTGGTATTACTGGTGTGGATTTTATTATTTGTAATACAGATGCCCAGGCTTTGGAATCTAGTCCTATACCTAACAAGGTACAATTAGGGGCTAGCTTAACCGAAGGAATGGGAGCTGGTTCTATCCCTGAGGTTGGTAAAAACTCAGCTATAGAAAATATAGATGATATTAAGGCAATGTTAGGTAGTACAACCAAAATGCTTTTTATTACAGCAGGAATGGGTGGTGGTACCGGAACAGGCGCTTCTCCAATCATTGCGAAAGCAGCTAAAGAACTTGATATTTTAACTGTGGCCATCATTACTACACCATTTTCTTTCGAAGGAAAAAGACGTAGACTGCAGGCCGACGAGGGAATGGAAGAGTTGAAGAAATATGTAGATTCTTACCTGGTTATCTCTAACGATCGCCTGCGAGAAATCTTCGGAAACTTAACCTTAGGTTCTGCTTTTGGTCAGGCCGATGATATTTTAACAACAGCTGCAAAAGGTATCGCAGAAATCATTACCGTTCCGGGTTATATCAACGTGGATTTTAAGGATGTGCGTACCGTAATGAAAGATAGTGGCGTAGCCATTATGGGTAGTTTTGCCGCTGAGGGTGAAGACCGTGCATTACAGGCCGTTGAAGGCGCTTTGGCTTCTCCGTTGTTAAAAGATAATGAAATTGAAGGTGCCCGTTATATTTTATTGAACATCAGCTCTGGTTTGCGTGAAGTAACCATGGATGAGGTTTCGATCATTACCGATTACATTCAGGAAAAAGCCGGTTTATCAGCTGATCTGATCTGGGGTAACTGTACTGACGAATCTTTAAGCGATAAACTTTCGGTAACCATTATTGCAACAGGTTTCCAAACATCAGAGGAACGTGTAAACGAAGAAAAAAATAAAAAGAAGATATCATTATTAACACCAGAAGAAGCACCGCTAGTTCGTCCCGTTGAACCAGTAAACTCTTTCATTCAGCCTAAAACAACGCCATCTTATGAGCCTGTTTTAAAATCGAAGGAAGAAGTTTCGCAGGCAGATCTTTTTGGTGGTATGTTTAATAAATCGGAACCTCAAAAAGTTCAGGAGCCAGAAAATAATGTGGTTCGCCATACTTTAATGGAAGAAGAGCCTCAGGTAGAAGAAGCAAAGGAAACCGGATTTGAGTTCGAAGTTAAATTAGCTGAAACTAATTTTGTATTCGAAACGCCAGTAGCCCAGGCAGTTCCTATGCCACAGCCTGAACCAGAAATCGAAAAGCCGGTTGTAGGTTTAGACGATGACAAAAGTGATGAATCGATGGAAGAGCAATTGAAAAAATCAAAAGAGCGTATTTTACGTTTAAAAGATTTAAGCATGAAATTGCGTACAACCAATGGTTTACAGGAACTGGAAAACGAACCTGCCTATAAACGCAAGCAAATGCAGTTACAGCAAGTTCAGCATTCTTCTGAATCGCAGGTAAGCAGGTTTACTTTAAGCAACGATCAAGACGGTGGGACTGAGATCAGACCGAACAATTCTTTCTTGCACGACAACGTTGATTAAATCAAACCAAATATAATTTTAAAGCCCCGATGTAAAACCGGGGCTTTTTTGGCATAAAATTAGCGTGTTAAAAAATCTTAATTAACACCTAAAAGATCATTTGGTTGATTTTAAGCCGAATAAAGCTTAAATTCGCAAAATTTTATTATAAAAAACACATATTACATTGGATATATTTGATAAGATAGCAAAGCACATGGGGCCACTTGGCCAACACCAGAAATGGTCTCATGGGTATTTCTCATTTCCAAAATTAGAGGGAGAAATTGCACCTCACATGCAGTTTCGTGGAAAAGAGCATTTGGTTTGGAGTTTAAACAACTACTTAGGTTTAGCCAATCACCCGGAAGTTAGAAAAGCAGATGAAGAAGCTGCTGCACGGTTCGGTATGGCTTACCCGATGGGTGCCCGTATGATGAGTGGTAACTCGAGCTATCATGAACAATTGGAGCAAGAACTGGCCGAATTTGTAGGTAAACCTGATGCATTTTTATTAAACTACGGTTATCAAGGCATGGTATCCATTATCGATACTTTAGTTGATAGAAACGATGTAGTGGTGTATGATGCCGAATCTCATGCCTGTATTGTAGATGGATTACGTTTGCACATGGGTAAACGTTTTGTTTACAAACACAATGATATAGAAAGTGCCCGTAAGCAATTAGAGCGTGCTACCAAACTGGTTGAAGAAACTGGTGGCGGTATCCTTTTAATTACTGAAGGTGTTTTCGGAATGAGTGGTGCGCAAGGAAAATTAAAAGAAATTGTTAATCTTAAAAAAGATTTCAACTTCCGTATCCTGGTTGATGATGCACATGGTTTTGGTACCATGGGTAAAACGGGTGCTGGTACACACGAAGCTCAGGATTGTATCGATGGAATCGATGTTTATTTCGGAACCTTTGCCAAATCAATGGCAGGTATTGGTGCTTTTGTTGCTTCAACAGAGCAAATCACCAATTTCTTAAGGTATAACATGCGTTCTCAGACTTTTGCTAAAGCATTACCTATGCCAATGGTAATCGGTTTGTTAAAACGCTTAGAATTGCTGAAAAGCCAGCCTGAGTTAAAAGATAAACTTTGGGAAATTGCAATGACCCTGCAAAAAGGATTACGCGAGCGCGGATTCGATTTAGGTGTTACCGATTCAGTAGTTACTCCGGTTTTCTTAAAAGGTGAACTTTCTGATGCCACGGCAATTACTTACGATTTACGCGAGAATTACAGCATCTTTTGCTCAATCGTAGTTTATCCGGTAATTCCAAAAGGTATGATCGAACTCCGTTTAATTCCTACAGCTGTTCACACACTGGAAGATGTACAACGTACGCTGGATGCTTTTAGCGAAGTTGCTGAAAAATTGGAAAACGGATATTATAAAGAGAATCTTTTCGCTACCGTTTAAGATCAATGAAAATTTTACAAAGCCCTTAAAACGCATTTTAAGGGCTTTTTTGTAGTTTTTATTTTTGTAAAAATCTGTATTTCAGTTATTTGGTGTAATTTTTTTTATAATTATATGTTTATAAATGCATAGAATGTGGAAAAAAACGGCGTAGAAGGCTATTTTTTATTGTTCTAAAAGTTTTTTTATTTCATCAAACCCTTTAAATTAGAGTAGATAATTAAAAACTAAAACCTTAAAGAACCATAGGAGTAATTAAAGATGAAAAAATTCGAAGAAGTAAAAAGTTTAGTGACAGCTTTAGAAGCTGATGCAGACAAATTTTATAACAAAGGCAACAGCGCAGCCGGGACCCGTATACGTAAAGGTATGCAGGATTTGAAAAACCTAGCCCAGGCCATCCGTTTAGAAGTTCAGGAAACCAAAAATAAAGCTTAAGCGACCAAAATATTATTAAGAAGGGCCTCAGAATATTTTCTGGGGCTTTTTTGTACACTATGTTTTCTTATTTACCACTAAATGTCATCTTTACTGTAAAATATATAAGACAAATTATCTTTCATTGCATAAGTTTCTTAGCTTTCTTTTTTGCGGTAAGTGTCTTTTAGATTATAGACATTAAGCAGAAATTTTGATTTACGATATATTGGAAACTTTGTGTTAAGGCAAAGTAAGTAAAATGCTTAGGTGCACCAATCTTTGGTATGAAGTGATAACATGATTAACAATATAAGGTGTCAAAACATTTGCAATACTATAAAGCAGAAAATAAAGATGTAGGGTATGTGCTGAATGTGCTGAGTAGAATACATCCTGTAGATATTAAATTGAAAGAAGAATTTGAGAAACATCTCTTAAAGCTAAGTATTAAAAAAGGCCAAATACTGTTTAATGAGAACGAAGTATGCGGATACATCTATTTCATTGTTAAAGGAGCCGTAATGGGCTGCAGCACTCATAATAAACAAAACATAACCACCTATATCTCAGTTGAAAATGATTTTGTAAGTTCGATATCCGGCCTTCATGGATCGGGTTATTCGCAGGAATATGTGGTAGCTGTTGAGGATACAGACCTGTTGGCCATACACAATGATGAACTCAATCGTCTTTTTGCACATCACTTCGAGCTCAATTATATCTTTAGGGTTGTTTTGGAGAAATATTATAAAGATGCGCAGCAAAGGGCGCATATTATCCGTGTGGGGAATGCAAAGGAAAGGTATTTGTATTTTGCTAAAACTAATCCTGGTTATTTAGACCGCCTCCCTTTAGCGCTGGTAGCTTCTTTGTTGAATGTTAAGGCTTCTACACTTTTATCCATCAAGAAAAATTTTTCAAAACCTGAGGAGCGAAGCAGAGACCTGGAAGAACATGGGCGGAAATTGGAGCTCTACGTAAATAAACATCAATTATTCAGGCAAAAAGATATCAGACTCCATTCTCTGGCTCAAAAGATAGGCCTGAGCAGTCATGAACTTTCTGTTGTATTAAACAGCTATTTCAATAAAAGCTTTATCGATTATATTAATCAGTATCGGGTAAACTGGATTAAGGACAGTATTCGCAACCCGGAGATTATGCAAAATTTCACCCTGGAAGCATTGGCTTATAGTGCAGGTTTTTCTTCCCGGAGTGCCTTTTATAACTCCTTTAAAAAACTGGTAGGAATGAGTCCTGTGGAATATTCGAAAACCTTAAATCAAGAAAAACGTTAGCCTAACGTTCCTGTTACAGAAAGGCACTCTTGCGGTACTTTTTATTGTATAGTTGTGTTGATTTATAATACAGGACAAACTTGCTTCTGTATTATGCGCTGTAAGGTGCATGTTTGGCTAATTTCGTGCAACAAACATAAACTAATAGATTTCATAGGCTGCTATTGGCCAAAATTGATTAAAACTATGATAAGAATAATGCGTGCAGCAGACTGGGGGGAGGTTAGTGCCATTTATCAGGAAGGGATCGATACTGGTACTGCGAGTTTTAGAACCCCTGATATTTCATGGATAGACTGGGATTCATCACACCTTAAAGCTTGTAGGTTTGTGGCCTGCAAAGATAAAGAAATTATAGGCTGGAGCGCTCTTTTACCAGTATCGGCAAATTATGATATTGGTAGAGTAGGCGAGATAGAAGTGTATGTTAAACATGGCCTCAAAGGCCAGGGATTAGGTTCTTTATTGTTAGATGCCTTAGTTAAGGAAAGCGAAAATAAAGGTGTTTGGATGCTTCAGGCGGGAATATTTTTGCAAAATTCAGCCTTATTAAAAATCCATGAAAAAGCCGGATTCAGGGTAGTAGGATACAGAGAAAAAATAGGAAAGGCCAAAGGCGTTTGGCAGGATAACCTGCTGATGGAAAGAAGAAATAAATTGATTGCTTAACTAATAATCTGAGTTCGATAATTATTAGCTGAAAATCTTATCTTATATACACCTAATCCAGCTTTATCGTCCTGCTGAATTTATTTCAGCATCTTTTTAGCGTGAAAGACCCTGAAATAAATTCAGGGTGACGACCGTCTTAACAGAAAACTTGATTAAAACGTCACAAAGTGAGATTTAATAATCGAACTCAGGTTAATATTATTAAAGAAAGACCTTTGAATTATTTCAAAGGTCTTTTTAATTTTATTGATATCTAATGAGCTGGTAGTCATCTGGATATGTTCCTTTTTCAAATCGGACAAGTTTTTCTTTTTGAAAGAAGAAAAATTTGTAATTCGTTCGTGCGTAATAGGTTCTGTAGATTCTGGTACCATCATCGGTAGCAGAAACCAGTTCAGGCCTATTTTTCTGTTTAAAGTCGGATTCCGACATCCCCATTGTAAAAGTAGGTTCAAAGCCATACATGGCTCTACAGCTCAGCATTGTTAATGCTAAAGCAATTAAAATTATATTTTTCATGTTTATCTCCCCTATCTTTGATTAGCTTTTGATTCTTCTACTTTCACAGTTGTGTTATTGAAGTAATGTGTTTTTTGCTCAAATTTGTATAGTTTTTTTTGTGCAAAATAATAGAAATCAGAAAACGTTGATCTTTCTCCCGAACCTTTATAAATTTCATAGATTGTCGAATCATTGGCGAGGTAAACTAAAGTGGCCCGGGATGAGAATCCTTAAAATCATTTTCGTTCATTCCAACATGGATATTGGATGATTCACTGTTCGGCTTAGCGCGTAGGGCGCAGCCGCTGACCATTACGGCCAACATGGCAATACATAATACATTTTTCATTGTGTGTGTTTATTTGTGTGTATCGAAGCCAATTCAATAATGATGCCTTTAATATTCTTAAAACTTGTAATGAGTTGAAGTTTTGAGGATTGTTTTTAAGGTATTGATTGTCAGTTAATTTATTTACGTAATTTTTTATTTACACACAAAAAAACAGATTGTCCTCATTTGCTTTTTAGCAAAATCAAACAATCTGTTCTGAATTTAATGTGGATGGTGATTTATACTACCTCACTTAGCTTTTCTATTTCTGCTATAATTGATTTTTCTAAAGATAAAGAAGCTTTAACCAATGGTAATCTTACTGTATCGCCACAAACACCTAAATGTTTTAATGCTGCTTTTATTCCAGCCGGATTACCTTCTGCAAAAGCTAAGCGAGTGAATTCTATTAAGCCTAAATGAGCAGGCAACGCCGCTTTATAATCCCCAGCTAAACAAAGATTCACCATGTCAGAAAGTTGTTTAGGTAGAGCGTTTCCAATTACTGAAATAATACCTGCAGCACCTAAAGCGATCATTGGCAAAGTAACAGGGTCATCACCAGAGATTAAAAGAAAATCTGCAGGTTTATCTCTCATAATCTGGTTAAACTGGTCAAAACTACCTGAAGCTTCTTTGGTAGCGATGATATTTTTAAAATCATGAGCCAGTTTGCAGGTAGTCTCCGGACTCATATTGCTTCCTGTACGACCTGGTACGTTGTATAAAATTAAATCTAGAGGAGAAATTTCAGCTAAATACTTATAGTGCTGATAAATTCCTTCCTGAGTCGGTTTGTTGTAATAAGGACTAACTGATAAAATTGCGCTATAACCAGCAGTATCGAGAGATTTAATATCTTCAGCAACTGCTAATGTGTTATTGCCACCTATGCCGGCAACTAAAGGTAATCTGTTGTTGTTAATTTCAGCAGTATAGGCCCACACCTTCTTCTTCTCGTCCTTGGTCATTGTAGCGGTTTCGCCGGTTGTACCTAAAGAAACGAGGTAATCTATCCCTCCGTCTACCAAATGATTAATCAGGTTTTTTAAGCCGTTATAATCAACTGATCCATCTGTGTTGAAAGGCGTAACCAATGCTACACCAGTACCCTGAAATTTGTTCATTTTAATTTATAATTATTGAATTTTGAATGAGAGATTGAATGAATGCCTTGTACATTCTATCATTCACTAATTCAATCACTCTCTCATTTTATTTTATCATCTCTAAAAGCTCGGCATCGCTGATGATCGGAACGTTTAGCTTACTTGCTTTTTCGAGTTTGGACGGGCCCATATTGTCGCCTGCAACCAGGTAATTCAATTTGCCCGAAATACCGCTCAGCATCTTTCCTCCATTGGCCTCAATCATATCTTTTAGCTCATCGCGACTAAAGTTTTCAAAAACGCCCGAAATTACGAATGTTTTTCCAATAAGTCTATCACTATCAAGCGTAATTATCTTTTCTTCAATTTCAAACTGTAATCCTGCAGATTTTAATAATTCTATCTGTTTTAAATGCTCAGATTTTCCAAAATACTCAACAATACTTTCTGCAATGCGCTGCCCAATTTCATCAATTGCGATTAATTCCTCTACCGTAGCTTTACAAAGGTTGTCGATATTCTTCATCCCGGCAGCAGTTTTTTTCGCAACGGTTTCGCCAACGTAGCGGATACCCAGTCCGAAAAGTACTTTCTCAAAAGGCATCTCTTTCGATTTTTCAATCCCGGCAAGCATGTTTTCTATCGAACGCTCTCCGAAACGGTCTAAGGTTTTTAACTGATCAGATTTTTCGTATAGCGTATATAAATCGCTGATGTGCCTTACCAGGCCATGTTTGTAAAAGGTTTCGATGGTTTCATCACCAAGCCCGTCAATATTCATGGCCTTGCGTGAAATAAAATGCTGGATTTTTCCAACAATCTGTGGCGGGCAGCCTTCATCATTAAGGCAGTAGTGTACCGCTTCACCTTCTTTTCTGATCAATTCAGTTCCACACTCCGGGCAATGATGAAGATAGTGCACTTTGATGGATCCCGGTAAGCGTTTCTCGAGATTTACCTTGATGATTTTGGGGATAATCTCACCACCTTTTTCAACATAAACAGTATCGCCTTCATGTAAATCTAAACGATCTATCTCGTTTGCGTTGTGTAGGGTAGCGCGTTTAACGGTGGTTCCAGCCAATAAAACAGGTTTCAAATTTGCAACTGGCGTAACTGCTCCGGTTCTGCCTACCTGATAGGTTACTTTTTCTAAAACAGTTTCAACTTCGGCAGCTTTGTATTTGTATGATATGGCCCAACGTGGAGATTTGGAAGTGAAACCCAATTCTTGTTGTTGCGCAAAACTATTTACCTTAATTACAATGCCATCAATATCGTAACTTAATTTAAAACGTTCGTTTTCCCAGTGATGGATAAAATCAAGCACCGCATCAATGTTCGTCACCAGTTTATTGTGTTCGCAAACATGAAAGCCCCAGTCTTTTACTGCATTTAAACTTTCCCAATGGGTTTTGAATTCATTTCTATCCGTGTATAAGAAATAAATAAAACCATCTAAAGGCCGTTTTGCTACTTCCTTGCTGTCTTGCATTTTTATGGTGCCCGATGCAAAGTTACGGGGATTTGCGTAAGGGATTTCACCCAATTCTTCACGGGCAGCATTTAAGCGTAAAAAAGCAGCCTTGTGCATAAAAATCTCCCCACGGATTTCGAAATGTTCAGGTGCAACAGTCGATTTAATTTGGTGTGGGATGGTATGAATAGTTTTTACATTATTGGTCACATCATCACCCTTGGTGCCATCACCACGGGTAACCGCACGTAAAAGTTTGCCATTTTCGTAAGTAAGACTGATAGACAGGCCATCAAATTTTAACTCACATACATATTGGAAATTATCGCCAATTGCTTTACGGATGCGTTCATCAAAATCGCGGAGATCTTGTTCATTATAGGTATTCCCCAACGATAACATGGGGTATTTATGTTTTACCGTAATAAAATTTTTGGTGATATCGCCACCAACACGCTGTGTAGGCGAATTCGGATCGGCAAAATCAGGATTTGCTTTTTCGAGCTCGGCAAGGCGCTTTAATTTTTTATCAAACTCATAATCGCCAATGGTAGGCATAGCCAACACATAATAGTTATAATTGTGCTGGTTTAATTCGGCCACCAGGGCATCCATTTCTTCTTTTATTGCAGTTAGCGACATGCACAAATATAAAAAAAGGATGAAAGGGTTTTATAGTGTGGAAAACAAAAAACTGCTCTGTTTAATCTTTTTTATGACATTGCGAGAAATCGTCATTGCGAGAAGGCTTTTTCAGCCGACGAAGCAATCTCCTACCATGGGTTATAACGATAGTTGTAAGATTGCTCCGTCGTTCCTCCGCGCAATGACGGCTTTTTTAGATCTCTCCATTTCACTGCGTTTCAGGAGATGACGATTTCTCTTACAAGTCTATTTTCCCTTCAATTTCCCTAAAAATATCCATATAGTCTTTTTCTAAAGCAGTTTTAAAGAGTGCTAACTGAAACGTAAGCGCCTGAAGTTGTTTTTCACTTAACGTTTCAGGCCATAAACGCATACAGATCCTGTTTAGGGCATAACTGATATTTTCGAGTTTTTGGTAACTCAGCAGGTATTTACTGCTAATGAATTGCGCTAAAAATTCAAAAAATACTTCAGGATCTTTTAGTCTGCAGTGTTCCAGAAAATCGCTTAACGATTCTTTTTTTACCGCTTCGAGTTTATCGTAAAAATGGCCCACCTGAACCAGATTGTGCTCTACCAATAAATGATCCAATAAAAGTTCTAAGCCAATATGTGCAAGGAATGACGGGCGAACCGCAGTATTTTCTACAACAGGTTTAATGAGCTGCTTAAGTTCGGTGGTTTTCTCGAGGAAGAAATTAGAGGAATGAAAAAGCAAGTCAACAGCTAAATGTCTTTTCCAGCCCATAAGCAGGTTTTCCTCATCAGGGTTTCCTTTAAATAGAAATTCGTTTTTCTGGGGGTATAAATTTGCCTCTTTTGCAGCATTTTTAACCAGATCGGGCAAAACTGTTCCCATTACCACGTTGGCATCATTATTTGTCCGGTCGAAATAATAATGGGATAAAAAGTTCATCTTGCAAGGTAATGTTTTCTTGCATGTTGTAAAACCCGAATTCGAAATATTGACTGTAAACCTATATTGTTTTGAATGGTAATTATGTATAGCTTTAATTGTTCTAAAATCAATGCATCATGCCTAATGCTAAAACTTACAGAATACTATCGCTTGATGGTGGTGGTTCCTGGGCGCTTATCCAGGTGAAATGTTTACGTAAACTGTTTGCCGAAACTTTTAATAATCCAGATCCCACCGGACACGAGGTTTTAGCCGAATTTGATCTGGTATCGGCCAATAGCGGAGGTAGTTTAGTTGCGGCAGCTATGGCCGAAAACCTGAAACTTTCTGAAATAGAAAAAATATTTGATGATGAAAAACTGCGGAACAGGGTTTTTTCAAGACTGAATTTTTTCGAAAAAAGTTTACTGGCAAGTGTGGCCAGGATATTTAAGATCGGTGCCAAATATGCGACCAAGCGAAAACACATCGCTTTAAAGGAAATTTTGCCCGGTATTGCGCAAATCGATATGATGGATATTCCAGCACACATTGCTGTAAACGGTAAAATTAAAACCCAGTTTCTGATTATCGGTTATGATTATTATCGAAATAGGGCCGAGCTGTTCAGGTCTGATTGCGACAGTATGGCCGCAACTTCGGTTATTGAACGGAAACTTAAAAACTTACGTCCACAGGCAGCAACACCATCTGATTGTATGGTGAGTTTGGTTGATGCCATCCATGCTTCCAGTACTGCGCCGGTTAACTATTTTAATGAGCCAGCTACTTTTATGGTAAATAATAAGCCGAAATATTATTGGGATGGAGGTGTTACTGGCAATAATAATCCTGTTTTGGTTGCCGTTACCGAAGCCATTTGCAACAGAGCGCAGTATGAGATCGAGAATGTACAGGTACTTTCTATTGGTACGGGAACCGTTTCGCAACTGCAATATGATGAGGAAATTCCGGTAAAATACGATGAGCTAAAAGCCAAACAAGAAGCGCCCGGTCTGATCAGGGATATTCAGAAAATGGGAACGAGTATTTTAAACGATCCACCCGATACTGCTGCTTTTGTGGCCTACATGATCCTCAATCCTGCCATGCCAGCCAAACCGGTAGATTTTATCCGCATGAACCCGGCATTGAGGCCGCTGTTGGTTGATGATGCCACTGGCAGGTATTGGGATCTGCCGACAGGGATAAATAAAGATGAATACACGAAGCTCAACACAATGGATATGGATGCGGTAGAAGAGGACGAAGTTCTATTGATCAAAAAACTATGTAATAATTGGTTAAATGCTGAGGGTGTTCCCAATCAGTCCATTCGAAGTAGTTCGAGTTTAGACTGTCTTATTGGTCATGCAGATTTTGAGGCAGCAAAGGCCGATTTTAAGAACTGGTTTACAAAACCAAGTAATTTGCTTTAAACTAAGCTAAAATTTTATCTTTGCACGCACATTATTAAAGTGTTTGTACAATGACGAATTTTGTTGAAGAGTTAAGATGGCGTGGCATGCTGCATGATATTATGCCGAATACGGAGGAAAAGTTAAACGAGGGTATGACTTCTGGTTATATCGGTTTCGACCCTACTGCAGATTCGTTGCATGTTGGTCACTTAACACAGATCATGACACTGATTCATTTTCAAAATGCTGGTCACAAGCCGTTTGCTTTGGTTGGTGGTGCCACCGGTATGGTAGGCGATCCATCGGGAAAATCTGATGAACGTAATCTTCAGACACCTGAAATGATTGAGCACAACCTAAAAGGAATGAAAAGCCAATTAGCCAAATTCTTAAAATTTGAAGAGGGCGGAAATGGTGCAGTAATGGTTAACAATGCCGATTGGTTTAAGGATATGAACCTTTTCACCTTTATCAGGGATGTAGGTAAACACATTACCGTAAACTACATGATGGCAAAGGATAGTGTTAAAAGACGTTTGGAAGGTGATTCTGGCCTGTCTTTTACTGAGTTCTGTTACCAATTGATTCAGGGCTACGATTTCTATCATTTATGGAAAAACGAAAACTGTTTGGTGCAGATGGGTGGATCTGATCAATGGGGCAATATTGTTACGGGGACGGAGCTGATCAGAAGAAAAGACGCAGGTACAGCCTATGCCATTACCACACAATTGATTAAGAAGGCAGATGGAACCAAATTCGGTAAAACCGAAAGTGGTGCAGTTTGGCTTGACCCAGAGAAAACTTCTCCATATAAATTCTATCAGTTTTGGTTAAATGCATCAGATGATGATGTAAAAAAATGGATCCGCATTTTTACGCTTAAAAATAAGGCAGAAATAGAAGCTTTAGAAAAGGAACATGATGCCGCGCCACATTTGCGTATCCTTCAAAAATCTTTGGCCGAAGATATCACCATAAAAACCCACTCAATAGAAGCTTTAGAAACGGCCATTAAAACTTCAGAATTCTTGTTCGGAAACGGATCACTGGAGTTTTTAAGAGGACTATCTGATAAAGAAGTATTAGATATATTTGACGGTATACCACAATACAAAATCCTAATTGAAGAACTTGGTGCGGGAATTGACGCGGCAACCCTTTTGTCAGAAAAATCGGCTATTTTTCCATCAAAAGGAGAGGCTAAGAAAACCATTCAAGGTGGTGGTGTTTCAGTAAATAAGGAAAAGGTAGCTGAAATGGGTCAGATTTTTAACGCAAACCATCTGATTAACGATAAATTTATTGTGGTACAGAAAGGAAAGAAAAACTACTTCCTGTTAATCGCTGAATAATATTTTTGAGCCCAATGAAATTAAATATAAAAGATTTATTCATTGGGCTCGAATTTAAAATACAAAAGTTAATATACACAACAGGAGATAGCGTGAAACTATTGTACTCTGTAGATAAAATAAAGCTAACTATCTTTTAAAAATTTTTCTTTGACTTTGAGGCTTTCGATCAACCGGTCGGCCATAAAGCTAATCATTGATCCTGGGCTATTCTCTTCCGCTTCAAAACTGTTCATATAATCCAACTTATTTATCGATTTTATGAATATTGGTGGGTATTTAGATTTAAGTAGGATGATGTTCATAATGATCCTTGCGATTCTTCCATTTCCATCACCAAAAGGATGGATAGTGTTTAAGAATTGAAAATGAAATTCTGTTACAATTTTTAAGATATGGTCATCAGTCGCATTTAATACTAATGCTGATAAACGATGATTCGTCTTTTTAATTAACTCTGAGATAGCTGCGGGTACATCATTAGGCTGTATGTAATAATGGATTTTACCAGATGAGCGTGTGGTTACATTCTCTAGGATTTTGTACTTCCCTGGGTCATAGTGGATGGAATCGGACCATTGATCGGGACTTTGCATCAATACCTTATGGAGGCGTTTAATATTTGCTTCTGTAATTTCGGTTGCTTGGTATTGCCCAAAAACCTCATCCAGTACTTGTTGATGATTTAAGATATCCAGACAATCGCCTGTGGACGTATTTTTGGGAGCTACAAATTCTTTTAATAATTGTATGGTCTGCCCGTAAGTTAGTGCATTACCTTCAATCTTATTTGAGTTGTAAGTGAAATCGATCTTGATCTTTTCGATAAAGTTATCGTCCCAATCTTTACCAATACTAAAGGCATCAAGTTTTTTTTTTAGGCGATCAATCTTTTTTAATTTTGCTGAAATATCCATTAAAGAAACTTAATATCATAATCAAAACCCTTTGTTTTGATCTTAAAAAGCCAGTTTTTGTAAAGATTTTTTCCAATTACGGGTTTTCCATCTTTGATGACTAATGTTTCTCCAAAAATAAATTGCTGGAGATCCTGTCGGAATTCCTTATGGATATCATCCAGAAAAATTATTTCCTTTTTATCTGAGATTTCAGATAGTTGCTTCAACCGCTTTGATATTACATTCAGACTTGGCATTTCTTTATTTTAAGATTATCCCGTACCATCAAAATTAAGAAATATTTGCTGACTTTTTTCTATAAAGGACATGATTTACTTTCTTTCAAAAAGATTTTTTTAGTATCCTAATGATAGGATCCTTCATTAGACCTGTGTTTGTAAATTTACTCCTGATCTGGTAACCTATCCTTTTCATCTTTCTTCCGGTTATAACGATAAACCAGCATTGCGGTAGTTAGCCTTCCAGTCCGCAGAATACAGATTACTTTTAGTGCAGCTGCAACTTAAAACAAAAAAAGCCACTAGCGTGGCTTAAATGAGGTGCTAACTTATAGATCTTAATTAAATACGTAAAACTTATTAAAGCACTTATAACATTTGTATCTCCTAACTGAAATCCACGGCATAAGCGTTTTAAAGATAAAGCCCCTTGGTACCCTATAGGTTTCGAAGTTTTTACACTTTGGGCATGATAAGCGGGTTTTAACTAAAGTTAATTCTTCTGAAGGTTCCATAATAAGCATGAGTTTGGTTGGGCAAATCAAATTTACGTAAAAAAAAACCTAAGAATATCAGAGAAAAACTACCATTTTGTTCATTTCATCGACTATTATTTCATTTTAAGACAAAATATGCTCAAAAGGGTTCTTAAAGCTGTTTTTTGTTTTGTAATTTTTTACTTCTGTATCAGTTAACAGACAGTATTCGAGTGATTTTTTTAACTTATCACTGTTTATTTCTTGTCCAATAAAAACAAGCTCATTTTTACGGTCTCCAAAATCATTATCCCAATTTGCATCAATTTCAGTTCTGTTTTCCAGGTAATCGGGGTATTGTTCACGTTCCTCCTGGGGCATACTCGCCCACCATAGCCCGGCCAGATCGATGCGTAAAGAGCCACCTGCCTGCGAGAAATTAATGGCCTGCTCGGGTATGGCAGCAAGATAGAATATACCTTTTGATCGGATAATGTTCTGTGGAAATTCCTTATTGATGTAATGCCATAATCTCTCAGGGTGAAAAGGCCTTTTAGAACGGAATACAGTAGAACTTATCCCATATTCTTCAGTTTCGGGCTGATGGATTTCTTCGAGTTCCTTTTTCCATCCGGCTCCTTCAGATGCTGATTCAAAATCAAATAGTCCAGTGTTTAAAATCAAGGCTGGATCTATTTCCCCAAAAAGTGTCTGATAAATTTTAGCTGTTGGGTTCAGTTTTGCAATTAACGCCTTTAGTACTTTAAGATCGATATCGCTTACCAGGTCTGTTTTGTTCAATAAAATTACATTGGCAAATTCGATCTGGTCGGTAAGTAGGTTTACAATAGTTCGTTTATCAGTAGTATCATCAACCATATTGCGATCGGCCAATTTTTCTGCTGAGCCGAAATCCTTGTAAAAATTATAGGCATCTACAACGGTTACCATGGTATCTAATTGGCTAAACCTACTCAGGTCAATGCCCGAGGCTTCATCAACAAAAGAAAATGTTTGCGCTACCGGGATAGGTTCAGATATTCCGGTACTTTCAATCAGCAGGTAATCGAACCGATCTTCTTTTGCCAATTTCTCCACTTCAATCATCAAGTCTTCCCGCAGGGTACAGCAGATACAGCCATTGCTCATTTCCACCAGTTTTTCTTCGGTTTTAGATAAGGTATGCTGACTTTTAACCATAGCAGCATCAATATTTACCTCACTCATATCGTTTACAATCACAGCCACTTTTAAATCTTGTTTATTCCTTAATATGGCATTGAGCAGTGTGGTTTTACCACTGCCTAAAAAACCGCTTAACACGGTAACTGGTAATTTCTTTATCATTTTAATGCAATTATGTTGCAAATATAGGTGTGATTATTTCAAATGCAACTAAATTGCTTTTATATTTGTGGACTAAATTTATTTTAATGAAACTACGGAGCTACAAAATCAACCTCGATCGGATAGGCATTACGGCCTCAACGCTTTGTGCTATACACTGCGCTGCATTGCCATTTTTAATTACCGTTTTACCCATGTGGGGAATGGGTTTCCTGGCCAATGAAGCGGTTGAAATTACAATGATTGCAGTTTCATTGATTATTGGTATCTGGAGTTTAAATTCCGCATACCGCAAACAACATCGCCGTATTATGCCAATTCTGATATTGATTGCCGGCTTTACCTGTATTGCATTTGGGCATTTTTCGGGCATTGAATCCTTAGAGCCAGTCTTGATCCCAATTGGTGGATTTACCATTGCTGCAGCCCACTATGTCAATTTACGAATGCTTAAGTCTTGCCCATTGGGTCATTAATAATCAATTATCAATGAACTATAAAATCTTATTTATCCCTGCATTATTGTTTATGACGATGTTAAGCCCTGCCTGTAAGCATGGTACAAATGACGGAGTAGAACTTTACAGGCGTTATGCTATCAAAAATCTGGTCGTTAAAAAAGTGCAAAAGATGGTGTATCATGATTAAGATCGGCTCATTAGCACATGTTTATGAGAAAGGTAGGAGGCTGAAATTTCCGTACTGGGAGATCGCCGATATGGAACAATGGCTTTTACTAGGCGCATCTGGCAGCGGAAAGAGTACACTACTCAACATTATTTCTGGTCTTTTGGAACCAAGCCAGGGTGAAGTTTTAATTAACGGAACTGATTTATATACTTTGACTGCAAGAGGGCGCGATAGGTTTAGGGGACGGCATATCGGTATCATTTTTCAAAGGCCACATCTTATTCGTTCACTTGATGTGATCGATAACTTAGCGCTTGCGGCGGTAATGGCTGGGTTACCTGTAGATCATGAACGGAATCTGTCACTTTTACACGATCTGGGTATTGCCGGACTGGCTAAAAATTATCCTGACCAATTAAGTGAGGGGCAGTTGCAAAGGGTTTCGGTGGCTCGTGCATTGGTAAACAAACCTGATCTGTTGATTGCAGACGAGCCTACGTCGAGCTTAGATGATGAAAATGCCAATCAGGTAATTCAGCTGCTCACTACCCAGGCCAAAGATAATGGTGCTGCACTGATTATTGCCACACATGATAGGAGGGTGCAGGAATATATTACTAAAACCTATCTACTCTAATGAATATTTTTAAAATCAGTAGCAAAAACCTCATCAGGAATAAGCTAACAACAGTTTTGAATATTATTTTAGTGGCCTTCGGTGTAGGCATCCTGTCTATTCTTTTCCTGGCTGCTAACCAGATTGGAAATAAACTGGAAAAAAATGCCAGAGATATTGATCTGGTTGTGGGAGCAAAAGGAAGTCCGTTGCAGTTGATATTGAGCAGCATTTACCACATCGATTACCCAACTGGAAATATCCCTGCAAAAGATGCTTACAAATTAATGCGGAATCCTATGGTTAAGCGGGCTGTTCCATTGGCATTGGGCGATAATTATAACGGTTACCGGATTGTTGGCACGGATAGCACTTTCACTAATCTTTATGGCTTATCTATCCAAAAAGGCAGTTTTTGGCATAAAGATTTAGAAGTAACGCTTGGCAGTACCGTTGCATTAACCTCGGGACTCAAGATTGGTGATTCTTTTTTCGGCGCACATGGCTTAACGGGCAATGGAGATATTCATAAACAACATGCTTACCTGGTAAAAGGAATCTTAAAACCACAGGGAAATATCACCGATAATCTGATCCTCACCAATATTGGAAGTGTATATAAAATGCACGAAGAAAAGCATAATGAAAATCATAGCCATGTTTCCGAAGAAGCAGCCAAAGAAATTAATGATCAACAGATTACTTCCTTGCTGATCCAGTACAAATCGCCCATGTCGGTTATTCTGTTTCCGCGGATGGTTAACCAAAGTACAAACATGCAGGCCGCCTCTCCGGCGATGGAAAGTGCAAGGCTATTTTCGCTGATCGGCGTTGGGATTGATACGCTACAATGGTTTGCCATATTTATTATGGGGATTGCTGCTCTGAGTATTTTTATCAGCCTTTATAATGCGATGAAAGAACGGAAATACGATCTGGCAATTATGCGTTGCCTGGGCGCATCAAAATCGAAACTGTTTTTCCTGGTCATGTTTGAAGGAGTTCTGGTTACGTTTATCGGCGCCTTGTTAGGTTTATTGATTGGACATGTGGCACTTGAGGTAATCGGGGCCTATCAAGAATCTTCACAGGCAAAGTTAACAGGGCTTACCGTAGTTCCACAGGAAATCTATTTAATCTGGATCGGGCTGTTTATCGGTGCTTTGGCGTCTCTCATTCCTGCTATGCAGATTTATAAAGTTGATATTGCCGAAACTTTAACCAAAGACAGATAAGTTTATTGAGGTTGAGGCGATGAAGAAATTGATTTTATTGGTTGTTTCATGTTTAGTTATCCATGTAGTAGCGGCGCAGGTTAGGGTACATACCGACCTGCGCACGCCTACCTGGAACCTGATCGGTTTGAGGTACGATGCCGAAATTGCGCCAAAGAAATGGGGAAGTGTTTTTCCGCCGGCACTAAAGGCATTACACAATAAGGTTATCGAGCTGTCCGGTTACATCATTCCCACAAAGGTAGGGTCGAAATTTAGCGAATTTATGCTCTCTATTGTCCCCATTGCCTCCTGTCCGTACTGTGGCTCGGGTGATATTCCGTCAATGGTGCAGGTGAAAATGTTAACGGCCATCCCCATCACAGAAAAACCAATCAAACTGAAAGGGATATTCATTATTAACGATTCGGGTGATGATAGAAGTGAGTTTTTTCTTTTAAACGCAAAACAGTTATGATGAAAAAATATATAACGGTTTTATTGATATTGATCTCGTTTACGGTTGCTGCGCAGGTAAATGTACATACCGATATGCGCACGCCCACCTGGAACCTGATCGGCTTAAAATATGATAAGCAGGTAAAACCCCTCGTTTGGCAGGCCGTTTTTCCAGCTGCATTAAAGGCAATAAACAACAAGGTTATCGAACTCCCGGGCTATATTATCCCCACTAAAGTTGGCAACAGTTTCAGCGAGTTTATGTTTTCTATTGTGCCGATTGCCTCCTGCCCGTATTGTGGTATGGGCGATATCCCTTCGATGATAGAAGTGAAGACTTTAAAACCCATTAACTGGACAGAGGAGCCCATTAGCCTTCAAGGGAAATTTATTATTAACGATTCTGGCGATAGCCGGTCTACTTTTTTTCTTTTAGACGCTGTAAAACGATGAGACATTTATATTTTATTTTCATGCTATTTTCGGTATGTACAGCTGCTGCACAAACGCAAAAACACAACCCAAAAGATCAGTTGCGATCTTTAAACTGGGATGTAATTGGCTCGGTGAAATTTGAACTCACTGAAAAGAACGAACTTTTGCCCCTGTTTACAGAATCGATCAGACGTTTTGAGAAAAGGGAGTTTGACTTGACAGGCTACCTGATCCCGATAAAAAGTGGGCAGAAACAGCAGAAATTTCTTTTGGCCACCCTGCCCATTAACCAATGTTATTTTTGCGGGCAAAATGGTATTCCGGTAATGATTATGGTTGAAATGGAAAGTGCAGTTCCCTATAGCGAAAAGCCTATCCGTGTGAAAGGGATTTTGAAACTGGAGCAAAAGGATGCTAGTTATGCGCCACCAATAACCATCAAAAATGCCAAACTGATTAATTAATTGCTTATTTTTGTATTGCTATGGAAAATAATACAGCGCGTTTCGAAAAACTTTTGGTTAAAAACGGACTAAAAAGAACTGCCCCGCGTTTACAGGTGCTGGAGATTTTGAGTGGAAGAGATTCTGCAACATCTCAGCCTTATTTAGAGCAGGTGATGGGCAAGGATGCAGACCGTGTTACCTTGTACCGTGTTTTGCAGGCTTTTGAAGAAAAAGGGATTATCCATAAGGTTTTAGATCAACAGGGTACGGCCAATTATGCCATTTGTTCTGACGGTTGCAGTGCACACGAGCATCATGATGAGCATGTGCATTTTAACTGTGATAACTGTCATAAAATTTACTGTTTGGATACCGTTAAAATTCCGGCATTAAAAGTTCCGGCAGGCTTTAAAGTAGCGCATCTTAATTTGATTGCTACTGGTTTATGCGCGGGCTGCTCGGATAAGGTAAATTAACGTTTATTGCACCAAAAGGTTACAGCCTCTTATATCGGCGTTGTCAAATCTGCCCAATACTTCAAAACTTTGATCGGGATTAATCCTGCCCAGATCCTGTGTGGCAATAAATGAGCACGAATTAAGATTGGCCAGGTCGATTACATTAATGCCCCCAGTTCTGCCATTTTCAATTAAACTTAAAGGATCATTCGTATCGCGGATTAAAACCTGCATCCAGCTGGGGCAGTTAAAAATGCCCTCACCTAAAGAATAAGCCTGAGAAAGTAACTCGGTCATTCCATATTCACTATGGATTGCTTTTACGCCAAATCCTTTGGTTAACTGTTCATGTAGCTCTTCGCGTACCATTTCTTTGCGTTTTCCTTTCATTCCTCCGGTTTCCATTACAATCAGCTCGGGGAAATCGATATCAAACTGTTCTATAAAATCAAGCAGGGCATAAGTAACACCGATTAAAACAGTTTTCTGTTTTTTTGATTTAAGATATAGAAGGGTTTTCAGCAGCTCATCATGGTTGTATAAAAAGTAACCACTTTGTGGATGTCTGCTTTTTTCGATCAGATCGTTAACCATATAAATCAACGATGAACCAGATCGCTGCTGATAGGACGGAAGCAAGGCCAAAAAGCAATATTCGGTAATGTCTCCGTAAAATTGAGCGAAAGCCTGTAGATAGCTCCGCTCATACAATTTAACATCAGTTACATGATGGCTGCTCTGCACCATACCTGTAGTACCAGAACTGCTAAAAGTAATTTCGACAGGATTGGTACTACTCAGAATACTATGGCTTTTAAAAAAACTGATCGGTAAGAAGGGAATTTGTGCAATTTCATTTACCTCATCCGCATCAACACCTAAGTGAAAGATATATTCACGGTAAACATTGCAGTTTTGGGCCTGTAACTTAAAAATGCTTAAGGCAAGCGCGTTAAACGTATCGGTACTTTTTACAGAAAATATATCGTTAGCGGTTAAATTCACAGGGCAAAAGTACGAAGCATTATGCTATTTTCTCATCAGTTTTTTTCGCCAGCATCGCCATGCGGAACTGATAACCACAATAACCACTTATTCCGGCAACCAGACCACTTAAAATCCCGGTAACCAATAACAATGCCCACCAGAGTTTTATGCCCGTCATTACAGCTACACGGCCAGCAAGCACATTATCGTTAGGTAAGCTTTTAAATAAAGCATAACCTATCCAAAGTAAGCAAATAGCAAGGAAAGATTGCCAGAAGGCTATTTTTCCTGTTTTACCGATAATACCACAGGTAGCAAAAGAAATTACAATGATAATCCACCAAGGGGCGATCATTTGCAATAGAAAACAAATTATTAATATAACGATGAAAACCATTTTAGCCTATTTAGAAATTTTTAAACGAGAGATAACTATGCCCGACTTGTCATCAGGACTTTGCATATAAAACAGATCGTACAATTTGCCATTTGCCCAGGTATCGATCATATTATCATAAAATTTGCTTCCGGGATTACCCGATTGGCCACCGGGATACACGCCATGCCCTTTTGGTGTTTTGCCCAGCTCTATAACCATTCTCCAGGAAGGGCCATTGGCTTCGCTCAATGCGTTAATGGTTGTTTTTGCGCCTCCTATCTGTAAAACCTTCGATCCAAATCCAGGTATTTTGGCCAGATGCGGCACATTGGTCTGTTTTACATTTGCCCAGTCCCAATCTTTGTTTATCGGCCCAAAGCGTCTTTCCAAACTATCGCAACTATATTTAAAAGCTTCATTAACCAGGTCAGATAATGTCTCTTTTTTGCTGGTATTGATGTTATCATACCATGTTGCATTGGGTTCTTTCAAAATCATTTCAACTGTACGGTCTCTTGATGGGTAACGCATCGGGATTCCTTTTACCTCAAATTCATCCGCCCAGATATTATACGATAAGCGTTTGGTCCATATTTCGAATACGCTGGCTGCAATTTCATGGGCATCATAACGTTTGTTCCATTTACCCAGGTAAGCTAACGCTTCCTTTTGTGTTGCATTTAACTGTTCGTTGTTTAGTAACGGTAACAGTGTAGGGACCAGGTTTTGTGCCATGATGCTGTAATTGTCGGTTTGCATCAAGCGGATACTGTCTAAAGTAGCCTTGTTCATCGCCGACAAGCGATCGTTGATCCGTTTACCCCGCTCGTAAGGTGCAAATTCCCAATTAATGTAATATGGGTAAGTGGTATCAGTAGAAGACTGGTTGGCCGAGCTCACAAAACCGCGTGGCGGATTCTTAACTGTTGGATTCTGTGCATTTGGGATCCATCCCTGCCAATCGTAGGCCGGATCGGTACCATCCAGTATAAATTTGCCCTGGTCTTTCCATTTTAAAGGGAATTTCCCATTGGGCGTAATGGCGATATCATTATCTACACTGGCAAAAACGAAGTTTTGCGCAGGTGCAGTGTAAAAAGTTAAAGCCTTGCGGTAGTCGTTATAGTTTTTCCCACGGTTTAGGTAATAGAAAGTCATGAGCTCGTTAGACTCATCATGTGCAATCCATCTCAAAGCATCGCCAACAGGTACATTGTTGGCCCTGCCATATTTTGGTTTTTGAAAATATACTACCGGCCCGTGATGGGTGTAGTAAACGGTATCGACTTCATCTTTTCCGCCACGTATTTTAATAGTTTCTAACCGTTTGGTTGTGGCTTTCCATTTATTGTCGTACCAATATTCATTGTGGGTCGAATCCTTAAACTTGATCTGATAAAAATCCAGCACATCGGCAGCAACATTGGTTACACCCCAGGCTATTTTTTGGTTGAAACCTATAATTACCCCGGGCGCACCAGGTAAAGAAACACCATAGGTATTTACGCCAGGTGCATGCAGTTGAATCTGGTACCAGATTGATGGAAGTGTTAAATCTAAATGCGGATCGTTTGCTAAGATCGGGTATCCTGAAGCTGTTTTAGCTCCTGAGAGTGCCCAGTTATTACTGCCAATCCCTTCTATTTTTTCAGTGGTTTTTACCTCACCGGTTTGAGCCTGAGTGAAGCTTTCTGGCGTTTTAGGTGTTGGTAAGGGAGAAAAATCCCATTTGGTGCCAACCGGGATGATCGGGTCTTCGCGGAAAGGATAATCAGGGAAAAGATTTTTGGTCACCTCCGGACCGAATTTTTTCAGGATGTTGGTCATGTAAAATTCGTCGGAACCCATAGCCAACACTGCCGACATCTGTTTTAGGAGCAAGGCACACTTTACAGGTGTCCAGTTTTCGGGTTTAAAATCGAGTATTTTGTATTCTAAGGGATAATTGGCTTTAGAAAGTGTTTTAATGTAGGCATTGATCCCCTCGGTATAAGCTAAGATCATTTCTTTTGCTTTAGGATCGGCCATCATACCCTTTAATGAGTTTTCTGCACCATAAACCATACCCATTCTGCGCTGATAGCGGTCTACCTCTATGGCTTTATCGCCCACCACTTCACTGATTCGCCCGGCTGCAAAACGGGTTTGGAAATCCATTTGCCAAAGGCGGTGCATGGCGGTTACATAACCTTGTGCCAGATACAGATCGTGATCATTTTGTGCGAAAATATGTGGGATCATGCGGTCGTCAAAAACGATTTCGATATTATCTATCGCCCCTTTAATCCTCGCTTTATGGTTAAACATAAAATGATTGTTCTCTGCATTTTGCCAGAAACCCATAAAAGGATTTAGGAATTTTAACAATGGAGGCGTACTGCCTAGTTTGGTGTTAAATAAAAAAGCTAATGCTATCGGAATGATGATGCAAAACAGGGCTTTAATTTTATTCATAATGGCTAGCTAACAAGTCTTTTGCTAAGATAGGGCAAAATGACGGTTTATGTTTAATGCAAAATACAACAAACTGTATATCAATCAAAATTATAATTTGAATTGAAATTATTATGCTAACATAATTTGTTTAATTCAAAAAAAGAATTTAAGTTTATATAACTAATAATACAAACAACCAAATTAATAATCGTTTATGAGCAGAATTTTTACACAGATCTTCTATGTGTTATTATTTGTGTACGCAGGCAACATCGCGGCACAGGCACAAAGCATTACGGTGAGCGGAACCGTGAAAGATAAGCAATCGAAAGAAGGCCTAGCAGGCGTGAGTTTAACTATCAAAGGTCAGTCTGGCGGTACAGCCTCCACAAGCAATGGTAGTTTTACGTTTACAACAACAGCTAAGCTTCCCTTTACACTAGTAGCGTCTTACGTAGGTTATGGTTCTGTAGAACAACAGATAACCGGAAGCACTTCGGGTATTAATTTGGAGCTGGAAACCGCGGTTGTATTGGGGGGCGATGTAGTGGTTTCGGCGTCGCGTACACCTGAGCGTATATTAGAATCGCCGGTTTCTATTGAGCGGATGAGCGCAGCCTCTATCAGGGAAATCGCAGCACCATCATTTTACGATGCACTTAACAATATGAAGGGTGTAGAAAGCAGCATGCAAAGTTTAACCTTCAAGTCGATTAATACACGTGGTTTCAATTCGAACGGTAATACCCGTTTTAATCAATACATCGATGGAATGGATAACCAGGCTCCGGGACTTAACTTCTCGGTGGGTAATATTGTGGGCATAACCGAACTCGATGTAGATAATGTAGAACTTTTACCAGGTGCTTCATCTGCCCTTTACGGTGCGGGTGGTATTAATGGTACCTTGTTGATGACTTCTAAAGATCCCTTTAAATATCCTGGTGCAAGCTTTCAATATAAAACAGGGGTAAACCATGTTAACGATGATAATAGCAGTGTGCAGCCTTTCAATCAGTTAGATGTACGCATGGCAAAATCATGGAACAATAAGTTTGGCGTAAAAGCTGCATTTTCATTCCTGCAGGCCAAAGATTGGATGGGTAATAATTACGCTAATTTTGATCGGGTTTCCAGAAGTGTAAAAGGTGGTGATAGAAACAGTGATCCAAATTATGATGGTATAAACAGTTATGGTGATGAAGTTAGCCAGAATATGCGTAATGTAGCCTTAAGTGTGCAAAATGCAACCATTGCTGGGATAAGTGCTGGTTCGGGTGGTTTAATACCAAACATTAAAGCATCAATGGATGGGGCTTTTGGTGCTGCTATTCCAAATGCAGCACAGCAAGCCGGATTTTTGGCAGGCTTGCCTGCAGCATTGCGGGGACCAGTACAGAATTATTTCCCTTTTTATGTTGGTTTAAAAGCAGGTTTAATCCCTGATCAGAATATTTCCAGAACAGGCTATAATGAAGAAAACCTGGTTGATTATGATACCAAATCGTTAAAGGCATCCGGAGCGTTGTATTACAACATCAGTAATACTGTTCAAGTGGTTGGACAGGCCAATTGGGGTACCGGAACTTCAGTTTATACTGGTTCTGACCGTTATTCTTTGCGTAACTTTAATATAGGACAGTATAAATTAGAGGTAAAAGGTGAAGATTTTTTTGTGAAAGCCTATACCACTCAAGAGCGTTCGGGCGATTCTTATATTTCTTCTATTTTGGGTAGTTATGTTAACGAGATATCTAAACCCTCAACAAGTTGGTTTCCGCAATATATAGGTAATTATGTTGGGGCAAGAGCAGCAGGACAAAATGATGCTGCCGCACATACATTTGCAAGAGGAATCGCCAATCAAGGTCGTTTTGAGCCGGGTAGTCCACAATTCGAAACTGCGAAAGATAAAGTGATGAATACCACGATCAGTGCAACAAGCATTAATTCTGTCGATCCATCAAAAAGTGTATATGGAGCGAAATTCGATGATAAATCAAATCTATATCACTACGAAGGTATGTACAATTTTACCAACCTTTTCGATAAAGTGGTAGAGTTTCAGGTAGGCGCATCTTATCGTTTATATGACTTAAATTCGGCCGGAACTATTTTTAACGATTTAAATGAATCGATCGATATTAAAGAATATGGTGCATTTGCACAGATCGGCAAAAAGCTCTTTAATGATAAAGTTAAGTTTACAGTCGCTGGCCGTTATGATAAAAGTCAGAATTTTGAAGGCCGGTTTACACCTAGGATAACCGGAGTATTCACGGTTGCTAAAAACAACAACATCAGGGTTTCTTATCAAACAGGTTACCGTAATCCAACCACACAAAACCAGTACATTGACCTTTCTGTAGGTGGAGGATCTCAAAGATTGATTGGTGGCCTGCCGGAAATTATGTTCAATAAATACCATCTTGATAATAATAAGGCATTTACTGATGTAAGTTACCGTGCATTCTTAGCATCAGCAGCTGCAACAGGAACGCCTAACCCGGCATTATTGCAACAATATACTTTTGATTCAAGAGGTGTACGCCCCGAGAGTGTGCAATCTTATGAGTTAGGGTATAAAGGCTTGCTTCTTCCAAATTTATTGATTGATGCTTATGGTTATTACAATATTTATAAAGATTTTATCACCGCAGTTGATGTTTATCAGAATGTTGGCGGAAGCTTTGTGAAATATGGTGTTCCGGTTAATGCAGAAGGTAAAGTAACTTCTTATGGTGCAGCTTTAGGTTTAGATTATTTAGTGGGTAAATATACCATCAGTGGTAACGTATCCTATAACAAGATAGGCGATTTACCAGTTAATTACATTAACGATTTCAATACTCCGAAAATCCGTTACAACCTGGGTTTTGGCAATAAGGAAATTATTAAAAACTTTGGTTTTAATTTGGCATATCGTTGGCAAGATCAATTCTACTGGAATTCTTCTTTTGCCTCAGGCCAGGTACCTGCATATAGCTCTTTAGATGCGCAGGTAAGTTTAAGAATCCCTTCGGTACAATCAATTGTTAAACTTGGTGGTTCTAACGTACTAAATAAATATTATTTTACTTCTTACGGGAACCCGCAGGCCGGTGCAATTTATTACGTGGCCATTAGTTTTAATCCATAATGCTCTAATTACGCTTGGAAGGCCCTCCTTATTTAAAATATGGGGGGCTTTTTTGTGAGCTTATTCAGGTTATTATTTTGCTTTTTGAATTTTTAGTTTTGCTGTCAAGTCATGAAAATAGCCAGCAGACCATATTTCAAGTGCTTTTGGGTTCTTGATAAAACGGGAAATATCGGCCTTTACGAAGTCGAATTTAACGCTGTTAATCTTCTCGGCCAATAGTTCCCTAAATTCGGCTTCACTTATTGTCTTTTTTTTCCAGTCCCCACTATTGATGGCTCTGAGAAGAAAGTGTTCGAGGTTGAGCTCGTATCCCTTTTTAATGTACCATTCCATGTCATACCAGTCGCGGCCTTTAACGTTGGTGCCCCACTTACGGAATAGGAGTGCATGCATTTTTCCAGCAAAAAGGTCGGGTAGCGAGAGACATTTTACGTAGAAAGAAAAAGGTTGGAGCAACAGTTTTTCTTCCGTTGCGAAGCCTAACGGCGGTTCCGTATCCACTTCGATCTTAATTTTAATGTTGGCTACTTCTTTGAGTCCGTTCTGGGGAATGATTTCTTCCAGTATAAGTTCTTTCCAAATGGTTTCTGATTTTAGAAAAGCAGAGTTGATATTTGTCTTCACTGCTTTCTGTTTTTCAGAAATAGATACCTGCATGCCCAGTGCCGCAAATTCATTTATAATTGCATCCTGATATTTTTCCAGTGAGAAATCAGGATCAACAGCAAGTAATGAGAAGTCAAGATCCTCCGAAAAGCGATCCAATCCATAAAATATCCTAAGAGCTGTTCCCCCATAAAATGCTGCCTTCTCAAAAAAACCTGCACGGTTTAGTCCTGCAAGAGCAATTTCCTGCATAATTTCTCTTAATGCATCTTTAGCTTCCTCCTTATTTGTGGGATGATAACTGTCCAACCAATCCTTTATCATATTTTTTCGATCATTTTAATCAATATTTCAATACTATCTCTTTTTGGAGCATCTTCCAGCCAACTGTTCATCGCTATCGTGTCGAACTTAGTAAGGTCGCTTTCTTCCATCCGCAGATTGCCCAGTACATAGTCCCTTGCTGCGGTCAGGCTTCTTAAATTAATCCCGGCTGTTGTGGCTATCTTATCACAAAGTGCCTTTTCAGGGCTTGCAACCATCGCCATTTGGTCTGTCGAAAAACTCACCATCTTTAGTCCAAAAGCATAATAGGGAAGTGGCAGGTTGGTGTAGGTATATAGTCCGATACTGGTTTCAAATTTTCTTGATGATTTTGTCGTCATGGAAGTTACTGCAAAAACTTTTTCCGGAATGAGTCCGTAGTGGGAGAGTGCACTTTCCATCGAAAGGTAGCTTGGTCCAAGTATATGATTTGCCAATAGTGCATTTTCGGGCCTTTCAGATCTGATCGATCTGCCTGCAATATAAAGTCCCTTTTTTATTGGTTCAATCAGGCCATGAGCCTTTAATGAAAGTATTTTATCATTGGGCCTTTTGTAGTTCTTCAATAAATCGGTCAGCAGTTGATGAGTTAAGGGCTGATGTGATTTGTTTGCTATTGCTTCTCGGATATCCATATTGATAAAATTTACTAAGATAAACGGTTATTTGTCGTTTATCTTGTTTTAAAATTACATAAAATATATTGTAGTGCAAAATAATGGTAAGATAAACGGTTTTTTATCGTTTATCTTGTGATTATTTTACGTTTTAAAGCCACTCAATTCAACGTAAGTATTTTTTCAATAAAAAGGTTTAATTTGTAAATTAACATCAGTTAGTGTAAAACTTACACTATTAAATGCATCTTTTCAAAAAAAAGCTACACCCCTTTTATAAAATATTTGTATTATAGTACTTTCTTAAGCACATCCCGGTTTAAGAACCATGAATTTAAAATTTTGAATAAATAAGGATGGAAGCGCAAAACGACAAACCGAATGATGCTGATGAGCTCATCGAAAAAGAGCAGGAAATACAGCATTTAAACAATCCAGTTGATATATCGGTAAAACCAATTGTAAAACAATATCTTGGTGCAGTTAAAAAAGTGAAGAAGGAGGGCAACCGTTTTTACTTTTCTGATGGCGATGCAAGAGTAGAAGTTCGGGTGGTAAGCGACGATATTATTCGCGTTCGCCTGGCTCCTCATGGCGTTTTCTTAGATGATTTTTCTTATGCCGTACCCGAAGTAGATCAAAAGGTTTCTGTTTTTAAAATGCAGGAACACGATGATCATTACACCGTTTCTACCCATGCGGTAACCTGTAAAATAGAAAAAGCAAATTTCCATATTTCCTTTTCTGATAATATTACCAACGTGGTAATGGTTGATGAGGCCAATTCTATGCACTGGGAAGAAAATGTAGATTTTGGTGGTTATTATATCTATGCAACCAAAAAATGTCACCCTGAAGAAAATTTCTTCGGTTTGGGTGATAAATCTGGTAATTTTAACCTGCGTGGCAGGCGGTTCGAAAACTGGAATACCGATGCTTACTCTTTCGGTTGGAATCAGGACCCACTTTACCGCACCATACCTTTCTATATTGGTTTGCATAATCAGGCTGCCTATGGTATTTTTTTCGATAATACTTTTAAATCGTATTTCGATTTTGGTTCGGAAGATGTAAATAAAACCAGTTTCTGGGCCGATGGGGGAGAACTGCAATACTATTATATCCATGGCCCACATATTATGGACGTGGTTAAACGTTATGCATCTTTAACTGGAACGCACCCAATGCCACCAAAATGGACTTTGGGCTATCAGCAGTGCCGTTGGAGTTATTATCCTGAAACAAAAGTTAAAGAAATAGCCAAGCAGTTCAGGGATCGTAAAATTCCTTGCGATGCCATTTATCTGGATATCGATTACATGGATGGCTACCGCTGTTTTACCTGGAATAAAAAATACTTTCCAGATCCACGGAGAATGATTAAAGAACTTTCTGATGATGGCTTTAAAACTGTGGTAATGATCGATCCGGGAATTAAGGTAGATGATGATTACTGGGTTTTTAAAGAAGGTAAAGAGAAAAGATTTTTCTGTCGCCGCAGCGACGATTATTATATGGAAGGACATGTTTGGCCGGGCCGTTGTCAGTTTCCCGATTTTACCAATCCAAAAGTACGGAGCTGGTGGGGTAATTTATACAAAGAGTTGGTAGATATGGGTGTTGCAGGTTTCTGGAACGATATGAATGAGCCAGCCGTGTTTGGTTCAGGAACTTTTCCTAACGATGTTCGTCATAATTATGATGGTTACCGCGGCTCGCACCGTAAGGCACATAATGTTTATGGTATGCAGATGGTGCGATCTACCTATGAAGGACTAAAAAAACTGATGCGCAATAAACGTCCGTTTACCATTACAAGAGCTGGTTATTCGGGCATGCAGCGTTATGCAAGTGTTTGGACAGGCGATAATATTGCAACCTGGGAGCATTTAAAGATCGGAAATATCCAGTGCCAGCGTTTATCAGTTTCTGGTGTGCCTTTCTGTGGAACAGATATTGGAGGGTTTAGCGGCGAGCCAGATGGTGAATTGTTTACCCGTTGGATCCAGTTGGGTACATTTTCTCCTTTTATGCGTGCACACTCTGCAGGCGATACCGCTGAACGGGAACCCTGGAGCTTTGGCCAGTTTTTCGAAGATATTAACCGTAAGTTTATCGAATTAAGATACCGCTTAATGCCTTATCTGTATTCGGTATTTTGGGAGCATCACCGTTATGGTTTCCCTATTTTAAGGCCACTGGTAATGCTTGAGCAAGAAAATATCAGCAATAGTTTCCGTCAGGATGAATTTTGCTATGGTGATAAATTATTGATCTGCCCGGTTTTAGAGCAAGGTGCAATCTCTAGAAAGGTTTATCTTCCAAAAGGAACCTGGTATAACTTCTGGACCAACGAAATTCTAGATGGCGGTAATGAATATACAGTTGATGCCAAAATAGATAGTATGCCCATGTTTGTGCGTGCAGGTACCGTTTTGCCAGAATATCCGGTAATGCAATATGTTGATGAGAAATCGATTACCGAAGTCGTATTGAATATCTATCATAGCGATTATGAGGTAAATTCATACATGTACGAAGATCATGGTGATACATTTGCGTACGAGCAGGATATTTATCTGGAAAAGAAATTTACTGTAAAAGGCGATACCCAGGCCATTAAGGTGAACCAGCGTAACGAAGGATTGTACACGCCTAATTATGAATTTTATGTTTGCAATGTTATTGGTGTAAAATTCCAGGTGAAAAAGATCATTATCGATAATAAAGAGGTTAAAGATTTTTATACCGACGATCAGAATATCCTACATTTTCAGTGCAATAAAAACTTTTTAGAAATACAGATCTTAAGTCTGTAACTTTTAGGCCCAAACACTGTTTAGTGTTTGGGCTTCATCTATTCTAGCCAAAACACCTATGCCAGCAGTAAAAAAAGCATCTCAACCAAAAACTGATAAACAGAAATCCGTTTGGATCCACAGCTTATTTACCGATTACGATATCGATCTTTTTCTTGTAGGAAAGCATTTTAGGCTTTACGAGAAAATGGGCTCGCACTTAATTACTGTTGATGGGACTGCCGGAACTTATTTTGCTGTTTGGGCGCCAAATGCCATTCGTGTAAGTGTAGTGGGTAATTTTAACGATTGGAACAATAGTTCGCATCCGCTGAGCATACGTTGGGATAAATCGGGTATTTGGGAAGGTTTTATTCCCGGTATTGCCAAAGGGGAGGTTTATAAATATTTTGTTAAGGGTTTTGATGAATCAGAACATTTAAAAGGCGATCCTTATGCCAGAAGATGGGAGCATCCTCCACAAACAGCTTGCATTGTTTGGGATACCGATTACACCTGGAAAGATAAAGCCTGGCTCAAAAAAAGAGCAAAAGTAAATGCTTTAGATCAACCCATTTCGGTATACGAGATACATTTAGGCTCTTGGGAACGCGATCCGGATAATCCAGAGCGCGTATTAAATTGTAGGGAGGTGGCCAGCAGGCTTGTCCCTTATGTAAAGGAAATGGGTTTTACCCACGTAGAACTGATGCCTGTAATGGAATTTCCATATTTTCCAAGCTGGGGCTATCAGATTACAGGTTATTTTGGGGCAAGTTCCCGTTATGGCTCTCCACAGGATTTAATGTACCTGATTGATGAGCTTCATAAAGCTGGTATTGCGGTGATATTGGATTGGGTTCCTTCTCATTTTCCTGGCGACAGGCACGGTTTATATGAGTTTGATGGAACACATTTATATGAACACGCTGATATGAAAAAGGGATTTCATCCCGATTGGAAATCATATATTTTCAATTATGACCGAAACGAAGTACGCTCTTTCCTGATTAGTAATGCGTTGTTCTGGATAGATCAGTACCATGCAGATGGGTTAAGGGTAGATGCAGTGGCATCGATGTTATATTTCAATTTCTCAAGAGAAGATGGTGATGCCGCTACAAACGAATATGGCGGAAGTGAAAATTTAGGAGCGATCCAGTTTTTGCAGGATTTAAATGTCGCTGTTTATGGAAATTTTGATGGGGTGCAGACAATTGCTGAAGAAAGCAGTACCTATCCCGGTGTGACCCATCCGGTACATGCCGGTGGGCTTGGTTTTGGAATGAAATGGATGATGGGCTGGATGAACGACACCCTTAAATATTTCAAGGTAGAAACGCTTGGCCGGAAACACCATCACCATCAGTTGAGTTTTAGCATGACTTATGCCTTTACCGAGAATTTCATGTTGCCTTTTTCGCATGATGAAGTGGTACATGGTAAGTCGCCAATGCTTTATAAAATGCCTGGGGATGACTGGCAGAAATTTGCCAATTTAAGGGCGCTTTATGGTTATATGTTCACCCATCCGGGTGCAAAACTCCTATTTATGGGCAACGAGTTTGGCGAAACTAACGAATGGAACTTCACTCAGTCGTTAGATTGGCATTTATTGCAATACCCGCCCCATAAAGGCATGCAGGAAACGGTTAAGGCTTTAAACTTCCTGTACAGGAAAGAGCCAGCATTATATCATTTCAATTTCAGTTATGAAGGCTTCCAATGGCTCGATGCTGATAATGCAAACGAATCTGTATTCACATTTATGCGCAAAGGACCAAAAGCAAAAGATACTTTGGTTATTGCGATAAACTTAACACCAGTGGTGCGTGAGAATTACAGGATCGGTGTTCCTTTTAAAACCAAATGGACAGAAATTTTTAATACCGACGATATTGTATATTATGGAGGCGGGATTAATAACAGGGGAGATATTGTTCCTGATCTGGAAAATTATAATGGACAGGAATATTCAATAGTTGTCGATTTACCACCATTGGCGGTAACGATTTTTAAGAGCAAGTAAAAGATTATTTGCAGTTATACCACGCCAAAACTATATGTAAAAACATGGTTTTGGCGTGGTATATGTTTTTATATTACGCCAAAAATGCATATAAAATCATAGTTTTGGCGTGACATAGTTTTTTATATTACGCCAAAACTAAATTTTTGATTACTTTTGTTGCTGTAAATTAAATGTTTATGGAACAGGTTGTAGGAAGGACCGAAGAAAAATTGCTGCTAAACAAGATTGAGAAATCTGGTGAAAGTGAGCTGATTGCTGTGTATGGGCGAAGACGGGTAGGGAAGACTTATCTAATCAGAAACGGATTTAATAAAAAAATTGCATTTGAATTTTCAGGGATTCATCATGCCACGTTGAATCAGCAGTTAGAAAATTTTAGCTTGGCACTTGCAAAAGTAACAGGAGGTCTTCCTTTGGCGAAACCAGAAAGTTGGATAGCTGCCTTTGATATGCTGATTCAATACCTCACGCCCTTAACAAAAAAAGAAAGAACAATCATTTTTATTGACGAATTTCCTTGGATTAATACGCCTCGCTCAGGATTTTTACCTGCATTTGAAAGCTTTTGGAACAGTTGGGCTTCGAGAGAAAAAAAACTCATTGTTGTGATCTGCGGTTCGGCAGCTTCCTGGATGATCAATAAAGTGATCAATAATCGTGGAGGATTGCATAATCGTGTAACCAGAAGAATAAGACTCCTTCCTTTTACTGTAGGTGAAACCGCGGCCTACCTTAAATACAGAAAAATAAAACTCGATAAGTACCAGCTCTTACAGGTATATATGGCCATGGGCGGGATACCGCATTACCTTAAAGAAATAGAACCGGGAGAGAGTGTTGCTCAGATTATAGACAGGCTTTTTTTTACCAAAGACGGTTTGCTTTTGGAAGAATTTAAGAATCTTTATTATTCATTGTTCGACAAAGCAGAAAATCATATTGATATTGTCCAGGCATTGGCAAAAAAAGGCAAAGGATTAACACGTACCGAAATTATTAATACCTGTAAGCTAAGTAGTGGTGGTTACGCTACGCAACTACTTGCAGAACTTGCAGAATCTGGTTTTATTACGCCTTATATTCCCTTTGGAAAAAGTAGTAAAGACTCTTTATATAAACTAACCGATGAGTACTCGATATTTTACCTCAAATTTATTGAGGGCAATAAAGCAACGGGCGCTGGAACCTGGCTGAAATTTTATTCCGGTACATCATGGAAAAGCTGGAGCGGATATGCCTTTGAAAGTATCTGTATGAAACATACTTCTCAGATTAAAAAAGCAATAGGGATAGATAATGTTTATACCGAAATATCTGTTTGGCGTTATTTGCCAAAGAGCAGAGAAGAACAAGGTGTGCAGATTGATTTGCTTTTTGATCGAAATGATTCTTGTATCAACATATGTGAAGTTAAATTCTCTGTTGTACCTTTTGAAATTACTAAATCTTATGAAAAGGAATTAGCCAACAAACTAAAGGTATTTCAATATCAAACCCGAACAAGAAAAGCGTTGTTCTTAACTATGATTACAACTTATGGAGTCGCAAATAGTGAACGTTATCCAGGTTTGGTACAAAAAGAGATTACGATGGAAGTGCTGTTTAACGATTAAACAGACTGGTGAAGCAACTTAAATAAGAAAAGCCTCCCATTGCTGGAAAGCTTTCTTAAACTCTGGAGTGGAAGCTTCCAGAGAGGGTGCAAAGATACAATAACTCTTTTCTCCTGCAAGTATTATTTGCTAAAAAAAATATGGCAGTCTCCCGCCGTAAGTTATTCCTATCGATTGGTATTTCAAATTCTTTCCATTATCAGCAAAAAAATATCGGTTATTATCTACCAAAAACATTGCCATGTCAAAAACGTCATTGTAGAAAATTTCTAACATTGGCTAGCTATTGAGATGCTTGCAATCTTGAGGTTTGTTCTGTTTGTTGATAAATGTCAATAACAAGCTTTTACGGTTCCGATAAGGAGGTAATGAATGAAGTGAACGAATAATGTGGTGCTGGCTCAGCGTACTTTTGTATCAACGAGCAAACAAACTATTTTTTTACGTCCACATCCCAAACTTACATTGAAAAGACGCTCTTGTCTATCTTTCTTAGTGTTTGTGCTTTGTTTCATGCCTGCATATTTACATGCACAGTGTGAAAATACAGCACGTACTTATGCAAACTTTCAAGGTTCATACGTTGATGGGTTAGGTATTTTGGGCGCAAATTTATATGGTAGTATCTCAGACGCACCAAACGCCATAAATGGGCAAGTTAAAGATGCATCAACATTATCTGTACCGATTGGGATTCTTGGTCTTACAGGGTCGGCTACACAATTTCTCGAATTTACTACCGATGGTACCAACGCCAATAAACGTATAATAGCTGCAAATACACCTGTAACGGTGAAATTAGCACTTCCAAAAGAATTACTGGGGCTTTTAAGCAGCTTTGAAATTGGTAGTTTTACTGGCCTCCATGCAGTTGCCGGAAACAAGCCTTTAATCGGATACGGAAATGATCCGGGCTATGATGCAACCCGGACTCCAATTTATACATCTGCAAATATTGCCGGCGTAATCGGGGGGGGAGGCGAGGTCGAAATTATTGTAACGCCAACGCAGGCTTTTAATGGAATCTACATCAAAATTGCCGGTGCTGTTGTTTCTACTGCATTGTCAATGAAAGTTTTTCATGCTTATATCATGGAACTCAGCACAGGTTCTATTAATTGTGATGAAGCGATAGATGTACTCTCAGGTGTAAAGCCAACTGCTTTGGGAGGAATTGCAAACTTAACAGGTACCGTTACCAATCCCTTTAATGCCATTGATTCGGATCCAGATAGTTATGCACTGATTGATGTAGGGGCATCTATTCTAAATCAGGTATATCTTACAACAGTCTTCAACAAACCTTCACAGCCTGCTGATTCTGTTACCATTATCCTTGAAAATCCTGGAGGGGGGCTATTAGATCTTAGTCTTTTAACAGGCTTTACCATACAGCCCTATTTAAATGGCGTTGAGGCTGGGCCGGCATTTAAAAACACAAGTACGTTTTTGAACCTGAAGCTATTCCCGGGCTCATCCAGTAGATATTCGCTTACTTTTCCCGTAACCGATGTGTATGACCGTTTAGAGATAACCATGGGTGGATTAACAGGCGCTTTTAGCCGTTTAAGGATTTACGATATCAAACGTAAGTTAGCGAAACCGAGAACACTGATAGATCCATCTACTACTGATGAGAAGATCATTTGCCAGGGAGGATCAGCAACCTTTTCGGTTCAGAATGCGCAGGCATGTACCGAATATAAATGGTATGATGCCGAAACAGGAGGTAATTTATTACATACCGGTTTAACCTATACACCATCATCCACACTCGCTGCTGGCGATTATAATTATTACGTTCAGGCCAGCAGAACTTATTGCGTTACCGCGGTTTCAGATCGGTTAAAAGTAAAGCTTAAAGTTAATCCTCTGCCAACGCTTGCCGTACCGGGTGTTACAATCTGCAGCGGATCTACAGCACTACTTACTGTTACCACACCTGATGCTGGTTTTACTTATAACTGGTATTCATCATCTTCCGGCGGAACGCCATTTAATGTTGGTACAACTTACACTACACCTGCCTTAACGGCTGCTACTATTTATTATATAGAGGCTGTTAACACAACAACAGGATGTAAAAATGCAGGCGGTGCCCAACCTGTAGAGGTAAAAGTAAAACAGTATGCTCCTGTTCCTGCAATTGTTGGTGCTGTTACGATGTGTGGTGGTACAAGTGCAACATTTACAAATGCTTATCCAAATGGAGTATGGAGTGCTAATGATGCAACTATTGCGACGATAGATGCCACTGGAAAAGTTACTGCAATTGCGGCCGGAAGTGTTGTAATTAGTTACACCGTTGCTGATGATGCCACCTATTGCGGGAAGAAAGTAGACTTTAACTTAACGGTAAATCCGCAGCCAAATTTAACGTTAGGGCCAGATCCGAGCATTTGCGAAGGATTAACCACAACCAAAATTACTTATACCAATCCCGTTTTTGATCCCATTACCTATAGCATTTCTTGGACAGGGAATTTACTTCCCGCTGTTTCAAACCAAACTTTACCTGCAAACGAAATTACCATTACTATCCCCCCAACCACGCCTGTTGCTGTGTATCAGGGGAATTTAACCATTAAAAATGCCTATGGCTGCGAACGCGTTCTCCCTTTTAGTTTCAGGGTAAAGCTCGTGCCACATAAACCAACAGTATCTATTAATTAAAAAGAAAATAAATTATTCATCCCTAACAAATTAAAATCATGACAAAAAAATCTACAAAACCTAATTTAAGGATCTTTGCATTCTTACTGTTTTTATTGCCTCTGGGTGCTTTTGCACAAACTCCAAATGTGTACCTCTGTGGAACAGGTACAGTGAAATTAAATCCAACTTTTACAGGGTACACGCCGGTTAATGGTGATAAAATTGTGTGGACTGTTGATGGAACTGCACAAACTCCGGTTGTATTTGACGGAACAAATGCATTTTACCAGGTTCCTACAGGATTAGCTGTAGGAAATCATACTTATGCTGTTCAAGTTCAGCCAGCTGATGCGAATCTTTGTCCTAGTGATGCTTCCGATAACACAGTGGTAGAGAAATTGCCTACACCACTAATTGCTGTAGCTGCACCTGGAAGTGTTTTTTGTACTGATCAGACAGCCTCAACTATATTTACAGCAACTAAAGATATTTCCATTACCTTACCTACTGGTGTAACCATGACTTATGTTTGGGCTGCAACTCTCGGCGGTACTGCAGTAACCGATATTACAACTTTAGGGGCAGCCTCCGCTTCTGGAGATACTTTTACGCTTAAAGCTGGTGTAGCTCCAGGTGCGTATATTTTCACTGCTGTTGGAAGTTATGCCACAGGTGGTGTTCAGATTGTGCCGGCAACAACTTGTACTGCAACTGCATTTAAAGCAATCACTGTTACTGTTAAACCAGGTAAAGCCACTATCGCTGTAGCGCCATAAGGTGTTATTGCTTACAAGGTTTAGCCATCATGATGTTTAACAGATTAGGGGTAATTGTGTTCGGCGTGCTCCTGTTTTGTACAGGGGCATGCTTTGCGCAATCTTCCAATCCGAATACGCTTAACCTTAAACCTGGCGTCACCGTTAAACTCAGGGCCAACGGTACTGGCGCTACCTCTTATCAATGGTTCAGAAATGGAAACGCCATTTTAGGTGCCACCACGCAAGATTATGTGGTAAATACCGCAGGAAAATATACCGTTATCACTTTTAGCTTAGGCGGCTGCAGTTCCGATCTGTCAGAAGAAATGGAAGTGGTTATGGAGCCGGTTATATCAGCAGATGTGTCTATTGTTAAAAGGTCAGAAAGCAGGCCTGTAATCAATACGGAGGTATTTAAATACAATTTATTGGTACGCAACAACGGACTTGGTGAGGCTACCAACATACAGGTAAAGGATGATCTTCCTGAAAACCTGACGTTTGTAAGTGTCGATCCTACGATTGTAGGTGCTGCAAGTTATAACGAGCAAACCAAGACCGTTTCCTGGGCGATCCCATCGCTAGCCAATGGCAGTTTTGTTGAGCTGATTATTAATGTAAGGGCAATGAAACCTGGTAATGTTGTGAATAGTGCCACGGTTACCATCAATGAAATAGATCCGGATCCGTCAAACAATATATCGGTTGATACCAAAGAAATTACCGGACTTAAAATTCCGAATGTATTTACGCCGAATGGTGATGGAAAAAATGAAACCTTTTTTATCGAACGTCTCAATAGTTACAGCGAAAATCAACTTACCATTATTAATCGCTGGGGTAGTACGGTTTACGAGAAAGATGGCTATTTAAACGATTGGGCAGCGAATGGTTTGGTAGATGGAACTTATTTCTATGTACTTAAAGTTAAAACCACAACTTCTAAATGGCAGGAATTTAAGGGCTATGTTACAGTTATCAGATAATGGAGCTAAAATGTGAGGATATGAAAAAGATAATTTTAACAGCATTATTTAATTTAATCGGCCTGTGCCTCTTCGCGCAGCAAAATGCACAGTTCGGTCAATATGTGTTCAATGGTTTATACATCAATCCCGCTTATGCAGGCTATAAAGAAGAACTATATATGCAGGCCTTTGTACGTGCACAATGGACAGGTATTCAGGGCGCCCCCCAAACGCTGTCTATCGCTGTAGATGAGGCAATTAAAGAAGAAAGTTTAGGCCTGGGTTTATTGGTGTCCAAAGATAAAATAGGTGCGCAGAGCTCGCTAAACTTATCTGGAAATTTTGCCTATCGCATTAAGTTAGACCGTACCGAAACCAATGTGCTCGCATTTGGTGTTGGAATTGGTGTATTGCAGATGGGCCTTAATGGGAGCCTGCTGGATCCAACTGAAACCGGCGACAATAGAATCCCTACAGGGTATGAAAGCCGGATTGTACCTGACATTAGGGCTGGCGTACATTACTCGAATGAAAAGTTCTTTATTGGTTTCTCAGCCAATAACCTGCTTACGCAATATCTCCCAGCTTTTAGGGATAATAATTTGCTTAATATTACTTCTAAGCCACATTTTTATTTAACGGCGGGAATGGTATTTCCCATAAACAATGATTTTATGTTTAAGCCGACTTTTTTGATCAAAGACGATCTGAACGGTCCAACTTCTTTAGATCTGAATGCTTTTTTAATGATCAAAGAAAAACTTTGGTTAGGTGGCGTATACAGAACCTCTGTAAAGCTCTACCCTAAACCAGAATTACCAGACAATTTAACGGCAAGAAGTGCCATCGGGTTAATTGCCGAATTCTTCGTGCGCGAAAACCTCAGAATTGGCTATGGTTATGATTACAGTTTAAATAAACTCGGTAATTATGATTATGGATCGCATGAAATATCTATTGGCTACTACCTGCAAACTGCAAAAAGCCGAAGGCCAAAGTGCTATTTTTAGTAGCAATCTATCCTCATTCCTTACTCAATTGCTTTTATTAACGATTACATATCTCTTTAGAGTAGTTCTAGAGTGATTTGTAGTTTTACTCCTATGGATAAATGAATATTTTGAATCTCTTTACTTTATCATATTCTTAAGGGGTACCTAGGATTTTATGCTCAAAAATAAATTAGTGAGATTTGTTTTCTATAATCGGTCGATCACTCTGCAAGGTTAAAAAAAATGCTTTATAACCTGAGTTCGATAATTATTTTATGATAAAATTGTAATCATGCTAGTAAATATTTATATTTAAGTATCTGACATTCAAATATTTATATTTACAAAGAAGCATGATTACATACGATAAAGTTACCGATATTTTCTGCATAGTTGACGAATTCTGCATGAACTTTAAGCAAAACACTAAAAACTTCATAATTGGAAAGGTTTCCAGACGCCCACCTACAATGTCCGATAGCGAGGTCATCAGCATTTTGCTATTGTTTCATATGAGCGGATTTAAATGCTTTAAGCATTATTATATCTTTTACTTACAGAAGCATATGCAGGATGATTTCCCAAAAACGGTATCCTACAATCGCTTTATAGAACTTACCCAAAGTGTGATCATGCCATTAACCATATTCCTTAAAACATGTTGTTCGGGTTCGTGTACCGGGATCTCGTTTGTAGATCCTACTCCGATCAGGGTTTGTAAGAATAAGCGTATCAAAGCCAACAAGGTATTCAAAGGCACCGCAGAGGTTGGGAAATCTACAATGGGCTGGTTCTATGGCTTCAAGCTTCACTTGGTTATCAATGACAGGGGCGAAATACTGAATTTCCTTATCAGTCAGGGAAATATGGATGACAGGGAACCCTTAAAAAGGGAAAGCTTCCTTAAAAAGATATTTGGGAAGCTGTTTGGAGACAAGGGCTACATCTCTAAAGAGTTATTTGAAATCCTTTTTACCGATGGCTTACATTTGGTCACGGGCATCCGTAACAATATGAAAAACAGCCTTATGAGTATGAATGATAAGATTATGCTCAGGAAGAGATCTGTTATAGAAACCGTGAATGACGAACTGAAAAACATCTGTCAGATTGAGCATTCCAGACATCGTTCATTCATAAACTTTATCGTAAATATCCTAGCAGGATTGGCCGCATATAGTTTTTTCCCAAAGAAGCCATCTATAAAATATGAAACTGTCAAAACCAATCAATTGTATGCTTTTTAATTGTCGAGTTCAGGTTTATAGTAGACTTTAAACCTTATAATGGTCTTAATAGTCTACTATATTTTTATGTTTCAATTGAATTCGCTATTATTAAGGGTCTAAAGTCTATCCCTATTTGTGTATGCTCGAATCCCGTAAGGTATTTTTGGTGAACGCTGTATTAAATTATTTCAGCAGTTTATGCCCTATAACCTCTGGATTTATCCAGGAAATAGAAAAAAATGTAGAGCCTCTTTTAATCAGGAAGAATAAATACATTTTATCGCCTATTGATAATAATGATTATGTTTTTTTTGTAGTGTCAGGTTTGGTAAGAGGTTTTATTAAAGATGGTAATAATGAGATTACCACCTGGATCAGTTTAGGAAACGAATTTATTGGGGCGATTCAGCATCCTGATGAAAACATTCAGCACTCTATTGAATATTTGCAGGCATTGGAAAATTCAGAATTAGTTGCCATTCCGCATTTATTGATTGAAAAGCTTTACGCCAGTTATCAGGAAACGAATGTTATAGGCAGAAAGATTTTAGCACACCAGTATCATGCCGCCGCAGAGCGGGCCATAATTGCACGGATTCCTTCAGCAGAAAGACGTTATGAAAAATTCCTGGAACTAAATACTTTTGATGTATCCAGAGTACCTTTAAGGTGCATAGCCAGTTATTTAGGCATGCGTTTAGAAACACTTAGCCGCATACGCAGTAAGTTGGTAAGAGAGCTGCCGTAGTGAAATAAAAGAAAATGTTTCTCAGTTGATCATGATGATTATAACAGGTTAGCCCGATTCATGCGGAAAGAATACTCATTTAAACACTATGTTTACATAACATTATACACTTTTTACATATTGATGTACAAAATTAAATTTTGCATATTAAACACTGCTTTTGTGTTTAAATTTGGTTAAGTAAAAATTAAATCAACGGGACGATTTAGATTACCACTATAAGCCACTCTGCTAAGGGAGGCTTATTTTGTTTTTAGCTTATAGTTTCCAATCCAATTACGCCTTCATGTAATACCATGTATATTGTTAATGTTTCTGATTAATAGTATATTTATGGTATGGAAGTACTCGTTATATTATTGGTTTTTTTACTTAGCATTCCCTGGAAAAAGATAGGGAAGTTGCTTGAATTCAAAAAATAGCGCAAACAAAGTATGAACGAAACGCTCTGGAACAGCGTACAGCAATTTGATTTCGATCATCCATCGGGCGAATACATTTTTTCGATCAGATTGGCCAGCGCAAACCGATGGACAAAAGACTTTACCGAAAAAGCTATCCTCGAGTATAAGAAGTTTATGTATCTGGCCGCCATTTCGGATGTAATGGTTCACCTTCTGCCATTGTTGATGTGGTTCGGCAGCAGCACCTCATATTCTCTCAATCTTATCAGGCAAGGGTGATAGTTTTGACGGCGGTGGCGGTCCATGACATTTACCTTGTAGATTTGTGAATAGAATATAAACTAACCATTTCAATATTCTGATTTATTAACAATAAATTCAAATCTTCATCAAATCTTAATCTTTCTGCTGTAATATTGCAGGCATAAGGGGTGAGAGCCTTATATCAACTTCACTGTTGAGAGCGTTAATTTAGATAGAGGATGTAGCCAGAGGCTACATCCTTTTTTCATTTAAGCGAACAACTTTTATTTTTATTAAAGCACCCGATAAGCAATAAAAAGGCCAGTTAAATATTAATATACTGGTGTGAGATTTGTCTCTTCCAGCTCCTTCAACAAACCTGGCACCTCGTTCCAATGATTTATTCTTTGATGATGATCTTTCTCAATGTTGTGAAATGCTGTAAACATTAAGGGCTTTCCTTTGCAGAAATCGAGATTTTTACAATGATCATCAATTAAATAATCGGTATCTATAATGCTTTTGTCACCACAAAAGATGATATTTTTCCAGCTGATAAAAGGGAAATGCTCTGCAAGCCATTCGCGTTTTTCGAAGAGCGATAAGGGGAATTCCATGGCAGCCGAAACGATATAGATCTCATAGTCTTCCATAAGAGTTTTTACAGCTTCAACTGCACCTTCCATTACGGGTAGGTTTCTGAAAAAGCCTGCTCTGTTGCAGATCTTCATGACCATTGCCCTGTCTGGAAAAAGTTCTTCTTCCGATTTACCTTTTATGTCATTTCGTGTAAGCGAAATACCTGTTTCTGCCTCGTAAGTTTGGAGTATATGGTCTTCTATGTCAGCGAGAACGCCGTCCATATCAATGCCTATTGTTCTTTTCATGATGTGCTATATTTTGCAACAAAAGTATTTATTATTGCATAATATCGCAAATAATTATCGCGATAAATTTATATATTTGCAATATATTGCAGTATTATGGTAAAAGAAGAGCGCCTACAGATCATTATAAATACCCTGGAAAAAGATACTAAGGTACGGTTGAACGAATTGAGCACATTGTTAAATGTATCAGAAGATACTGTACGCCGTGATATTAAAGAACTCGATATGCAGGGGCTACTCAGGGCGGTTAGGGGTGGTGCAATTTCCCCTTCGCCCATTCCACAGCACTACCGTGATCGGGAAAAGTACAATCAGCAGCATAAACAAGCCATTGCAAATAAAGCCCTGCAGTTTTTGAAAGATGGTCAGGTGGTGTTTTTCGATGGTGGTACCTCGGTAGTAGCGCTGGCTGCCGCTTTGCCTAAAGATTTAAAAATCACCATTATTACCAATAGCTTTCCGGTTGCCAATATTTTGGAAGATCATCCCAGTGCCGAAGTGATATTTGCTGGCGGAAGATTGCATAAAACAGCATTTACCACGATAGGACAAGAAACTATCGATGCCTTCAAGAAGGTTCGGGCGGATGTATGTATGCTGGGTATCTGTAGTTTGCACCACAGCATGGGCATCACCTCTATTGTATATGAAGATGCTCAACTAAATAACATCATGATTAACCAGGCGCAGAGGACTATTGCGCTCTCGGCACTCGAAAAAATTAATACCGTTGAGCCCTATTATGTTTGCCCGGTTACCGATGTAGATGTAATTATTACGGAAACAGATCCTGATAATACGATCCTGGAGCCTTATAAACATTTGGGGATAGAGGTGGTTTAAATTATATCTTATAGAAAGATAGACGATTTTTTATGAAAATACAGATCATAAGTGATCTACATCAGGAATTTGGTGTTTCTGAATTATCTTTTGAAAATGCTGATCTGGTCATTCTGGCGGGCGACATCAATTTAGGAACAAAAGGTATCGAATGGATTAAGGAGAACATTCCAGACAAACCTGTAATTTATGTTTTAGGTAATCATGAATATTATAAAGGGACCTATCCTAACACGCTTAATAAAATAATAGAAGCGTCAAGAGGTTCGAATGTTAGCGTGCTGGAGAATGATAGCATTGAATTCGAAGGAATAAGGTTTCATGGAGCAACTTTATGGACAGATTTTTCTCTTTTTGGTAATCCTGTAGAATATGGTATCATATGTCAGGCTAAGATGAATGATTATAAATTGATCAGGAGAGATCCTTCATATTCAAAATTAAGGACAATTGACACCTATAAAATCCACCAGATTTCTAAAAACTGGTTACAAAAAAGTTTAGCGGAGTCAAAGTCTGATAGAAATGTGGTTATTACCCATCATGCTCCTAGTGTAAGATCTATTCATGGGGAATATATAAACAATCCTGTTTCATCAGCTTATGCTTCAAATCTTGAGGATATCATAATCAAATACAAGCCTGCTTATTGGATTCATGGTCATATTCATACTCCGCTAAGGTATAAGGTTGATCAAACGGAGATTATCTGTAATCCACATGGATATATAAATGAAAAATATAATGGTTATGAAAAAGAATTGATCATTGAAATCTAGATCAACTAATTGGTGATGGATATTCTAGTAAAAAATAACCGATCCTTAAACTCAGCTTTCAGTTCGCGTCATAACGGTGCAAATACCCCTTAAATAAGAAAAGAGACAATCTATCCAGACTTGTCTCTTTTTTCTAACCAAATATAAACCTGTTATGAGCCAGGCTTTGTCTTTAATCTTCTATCTAAACCTGGGTTTTTCAAGAAAATGATTTATCTTTTTTAGTGGTGATAAACATCGTTCCGTTTATTACTCTACAAATATAGTAAAAAATTTGATAGTGTAAAAAATACACTAAGAAAAATTTAAGTATTTTTTTTGTCATTTTTTATTTACTCACTACTTTATTGAATGTTTTAGTGTTTAAAATGACTGCGTTGCAAATATAACTCAAAAATATGTTAAGGAATTGTTAAATATTGTCAAATTATAGTACGATATAAGCAAAGCGTAGTATTATTCTTAAATTAAATGGTGTTTACTAGTTTTTTATGATGTTTTTAATGTTTTTTTTGAGCAAAAATTAAAATTTAGGGTCTAAAACTGTTGCTTAAATTTTTTAAGGACTAAAATATAATAGTATTTCATAGGTGAAAACTATATTTAAAATAAAAAGGCAACATTAATTGAATAATGTTGCCTTTAATATGATTTAAAAAAGTGCTAAGTGCTCTTTTTTTATTACAAACTTGCGTAATATTCTACAAATTTAGCTAATGCAGAAGAATATCCCCATTCGTTATCGTACCAAGATACCACTTTAACGAAGTTATCATTTAATGAGATACCAGCTTTAGCATCAAAAATCGAAGCGTGGTCATCACCGATAAAGTCAGAAGAAACAACTTCATCTTCAGTATAAGCCAATACGCCTTTTAATTCGCCTTCAGAAGCTGCTTTCATAGCTGCTTTAATTTGCTCGTAAGTAGCCGGTTTTTCTAAACGTACCGTTAAATCTACAACTGAAACATCAGCAACAGGAACGCGGAAAGACATACCGGTTAGTTTACCTTTTAATTCAGGTAAAACCATACCAACTGCTTTAGCAGCACCAGTAGAAGAAGGGATGATGTTAGAGAAACCACCACGGCCACCTCTCCAGTCTTTAGCAGAAGGACCATCAACTGTTTTTTGAGTTGCTGTTACTGCGTGGATTGTGCTCATTAAACCTTCAACAATACCGAAATTATCGTTTAAAACTTTAGCAATTGGTGCTAAACAGTTTGTAGTACAAGATGCATTAGAAACAATAGTTTGATCTGCAGTTAATTTATGGTGGTTAACGCCCATTACATAAGTAGGGATATCGCCATCTTTAGCCGGAGCAGAGAAAACTACTTTTTTAGCACCAGCAGCGATGTGTTTTTCAGCATCAGCACGGGTTAAGAATAAACCTGTAGATTCGATTACTACTTCAACACCTACAGCATCCCATTTTAAATCAGCTGGATTTCTTTCTGCAGTTACGCGGATTGTTTTGCCATTAACAACTAAATTACCATCAACAACTTCAATAGTACCATCAAATTTGCCATGTGTAGTATCATATTTTAACATGTATGCCATATAATCTGGCTCGATCAAATCGTTAATCGCTACAATATCTAATCCTCTTTTTAATGCGGCTCTGAAAACCAGTCGGCCAATACGGCCAAAGCCGTTTATTCCAATTTTGCTCATTGTTCTGTTAATTAATGTAATGTTTTAATAAATTTTGTATTGGTTCTTTAATAATGCTTTTAATTTTTATGTCGTATCTGCCGGCCACTAGTCTTAATCGGTCTTCGAGTTCGGCACCTACTTTACCTACAATATATATATCCTGGTCGTTGTATTTTTCTGCAATAGGCAAAACATAAGTTTTGATATAGATTTCAAAGCCCTCATCAATCAGCTTACGGATATAGTCGTGTTTGCTGTTTTGGGTAAAGAAATCGAAAAATGAGGTTAAAAATATATTGGCCTGTGGCTTATTGTATATACGTTCTAATATTTGAGGGCGGTCTAGATTGTAGGTTAAGGTAAACTTGGTTTCAATGTCTTTAGGCATTTTTAGGCTTAAAAATTCTTTGAGGAGTATTTTTCCAAAGTAATTCGAAGAACCTTCATCGCCTAAGATATAACCTAATCCAAAGTTATTACTTATTGGCTTTTTTCCGTCGAAGTAGGCGCAATGTGCACCACTTCCAAGCATGCCAACAATACCAGGTTGATCATAACAGGCTGCTTTAGCGGCGCCGAATAAATCATCTTCTACTACAATTTTACTGTATTTGAAAAATGACGCCAGGGTTTTGGCTAATTCCTCTTTTCTATCTGCTGATGATGCCCCGGCTGCAAAAAAATAAATTTTCTTTATGTTTTCTGCATTGTTAACTAAAGCAACTTTTTTATTTAAAATATGTAAAATCGTTTTGGGATCAACAAAGCAAGGGTTTAGGCCTGTAGTATTACAGTGTGCTATTACCTGACCATTTTGTGTTATTTTCCAAAATGCTGTTTTCGATCCGCTATAAACAACTGCTACCATATTATATTGAAAGTACTTCTGTCATTTCCATTAAATCAGGCTCGAGTTTAAAAGAATGAGCTGTTAAAGCCTCTCTTATGCTGGTTAATTTTATTTCGTTTCCTTTTAAACCTACCATTTGCTCTGTTTCGCCTGCAATTAACGCATTTACTGCGGCAAAACCTAAACGACTGCCCAGAATTCTGTCGAAACTGCTTGGGCTACCGCCGCGTTGAAGGTGGCCAAGTATGGTTACTTTGGTGTCGTAATGATCGAAAGTTTCTTTTACCTTTTTAGCAATATCGTAAGCGCCGCCTTGTTTATGGCCTTCAGCCACAATAACGATACTTGATGATTTTTTTGTAGCTGCGCCTAGGGCCAGTTTTTCAATCAATTCGTTAACGCTGGTTTCCTTTTCAGGTAACAAAACAGCTTCCGCACCGCTTGCAATCGAACTTCTTAGTGCAATACACCCAGAATCGCGCCCCATTACCTCTATGAAGAATAAACGGTCGTGCGCATCGGCAGTATCCCTGATTTTATCAATCGCTTCAATTACGGTGTTAATAGCAGTATCGTAACCTAAAGTAAAGTCAGATCCAACTAAATCATTATCAATAGTACCCGGTATACCGATTACCTTAACACCAAAAGTTTCCGAAAAGCGTTTGGCGCCGGTAAATGTTCCGTCACCGCCGATTACCACTAGTCCATCAATACCGTTTTTCTTTAAGTTATTGTAGGCAATCTGTTGACCTTCATCTGTTTTAAACTCTAAACAGCGCGCAGTTTTTAATATGGTACCACCCAAGTGTAAAATATTACTTACAGAACGGGCGTCCATTGGTTTTATGTTGTCGGTAATTAACCCTTGGTAACCTTGCATTACACCAAACATATTAATGCCATGGTAAATTCCGGTACGAACAACAGCTCTAATTGCAGCATTCATTCCGGGGGCATCGCCTCCAGAAGTAAGTACAGCTATATTTTTTATATTTGGCTCCATCTTTATAACACGAATATAGTGTGTATTTTTTACACTAAGTAATTTATTTTATTTTTTTTACTTAATATTGAAAGTCATACCTTTATCTGCTTAAAATAACTAAATTTTACTTTGGAACAAATTTTACCTCATTTAGATTCTGTATTCTCGATAGATTGCGTTTTGTTTGGATTTGATGGTAAGGAATTAAAAATCCTGCTCATTGAAAGGAATGAAGAACCATTTAAAGATTGGTGGGCATTGCCCGGTAATATTGTTGGGCCTGATGAAAGTTTAGATCAATCAGCCTCCCGGATTTTGTATGAACTTACCGGTTTGCGCGGTATCTATATGGAGCAATATTATGCTTTTGGCGATCCGCACAGGCACCCGCAGGGTAGGGTAATTACTTTGGCTTATTATGCTTTGATCCGTTTGGGCGGAGATAAAGAGCTTAGGCCAATCAGTACCTATGCCAAGCGGGCCAACTGGTTGCCGATTACCGATCTGCCTAAACTGGCGTTCGATCACCAGAAAATTTACGATAAAGGATTAGAAAAAATAAAGCGCCGGATCAAACACCAGCCAATTGCCTTCGAACTCTTGCCTGAGAAATTTACTTTAACGCAATTACAGCATGTTTATGAACTGGTGCTGGGCAAAAAACTCGATAAAAGGAACTTTAGAAAGAAGATTGTGAGTTTTGGTGTGCTGAAAGAGCTTGATGAAAAACAAAAAGGTGTTTCTTACCGCGCGGCTACTTTGTACCGTTTTGATAAACGTAAGTATGCGAAACTTTTTGGTAAAGAGATTTCGTTCTAGCGGAAAGCGTTTGGCGCTAAGCGGAAAGACTAAAGACTAAAGCTGAAAGACCAAAGCGGCATAGTCTGTTATAAATAGAAAAATCCCGGTTTGAATTTCAAGCCGGGATTTTTTATGCTTATATTATATTTATGTGAATCTGGACTAATGACTCCAGACTTAGGACTGAAGACTCAAAACTGAAAACTCCCAACTCCAAACTAAGCCTTAGGGGCTAACTCCAGGTGGTAATGTACCAAATCATCTATAGGTGAGCGGATAATTTTGCCCACGCCCATTTCGTAACGGTCAGCCACGATACTTAAAATATCACGGAAACTATAACCTACTGAACCTACACAGTTTAATTTGTGGTCTTTGTAGTTAGGATAGTGGATGACCAAAGCTTCGAAAAATGCAGTAAAAGCATAATCAATGGTAGCAAAGGCATAATCCTCGTAGTTATCTTTAAAATCGTATAAGAACTTACTAAAGCTTGCGCAGAAACGGTTTGGCAATGGCTTATTGTAAATGTTATCGAAAATATCTTCGTTGGTTAAAGCATAATTATCGTAAAAAGCCTCACGTAAGCCTTTCGGCATGTAACCTTTCATGTAATCGCTTAAAATACGTTTACCGATGTACGAACCGCTACCTTCATCACCCAGAAAATAACCTAATGAATCGATGTTCATGGTAATTTCAGATCCATCGTAAAGGCATGAATTTGTACCTGTGCCTAAAATAGCGGCAAATCCTGGCTCGTTTCCAAGGAGTGCTCTAGATGAAGCAAGTAAATCATGGCCTACAAAAATGGTTGCATTGGTAAAGATCTGTTGCATGGCATCAGCCACAATCTTAACATTTGCAGGTGTAGAACAGCCGGCACCGTAGTAATAAACTGCTGTTAATTTCTCTCTTTCCAAGTGGTCTGGAAGAGTTTCATTCAAAGACTTTACAATGTACTCTCCTTTTGAAAAATATGGATTGTAACCTTCGGTGTTAAAGTAAATTTTTCTGCCGGCCTCGTTAATCAAACACCAATTTGTTTTGGTAGATCCGCCGTCTGCAATTACTATCATTTTATTTATTTTTGGTTTTAGCACGATAAAAGTATAAAAAGTCTTATATTTTGTATCCTTTTTTTTAATAATTTTTTAACAATTTGTTATTGTCGAAAACTAAGTGTGTAAAAAATACACTATATAGGGCGTTTAATCGCCGAAAAACCTTAAAATTATACCAGAAAGGGCATTGGTCTTTTTTTTAAACATCAACAATATTTTACAAGCAGATAGCGAAATGAACAACAGATTTTTAGATTTCAGGAGTGATACGGTAACCAAACCAACTGCCGGAATGTTGGATGCCATGATGAATGCAAAAGTGGGCGACGACGTTTTTGGTGAAGACGAAACGGTGCATGCATTGGAAACAAAACTGGCTTCGACCTTTAACATGGAAGCCGGATTATTTTGCCCATCAGGAACGATGACCAACCAGATTGCCATCAAGTGTTTTACCCAGCCTATGGACGAGGTGATCTGCGATCAGACTGCACATGTTTACCGCTACGAAATTGGCGGAATTGCCTATCACTCTGGGGCATCGGTAAGGTTGTTGCATGGCGAACGTGGGATTTTGACCCCAGATCTCATAGAGCCCGAAATCAACGAGGATAATATCCACTATCCCAACTCCAGTTTGGTTGTTTTAGAAAATACAGTAAATAAAGGTGGAGGAAGCTGTTATACCTTATCGCAGATTGCGCCTATTCATCATCTCTGTAACATAAAAGGATTAAAGCTGCACTTAGACGGTGCGCGTATTTTTAATGCACTTGTAGCCACAGGCGATGAGGCAGGCGAATACGGTAAATATTTTGATGGCATTTCAGTTTGTTTATCTAAGGGGCTCGGTGCACCAGTAGGTTCGGTATTATTAGGGAGCAAACAAATGATCCATAAAGCCCGGAAGATCAGAAAGGCTTTTGGTGGAGGCATGCGCCAGGCAGGTTTTTTAGCTGCGGCCGGTATTTATGCGCTCGATCATCACGTAACACGCTTAAAAGACGATCATGCCCATGCGCAGGCATTAGCCAATGCACTGGCCAGCGCAAAATATGTAAAATCGGTAATGCCAGTAGAAACCAATATTGTTATTTTTGAAGTGGAAAAAGGTTCAGCAGAGAAAATTGTAAATCAATTGAAGGAAAAAGGTCTGCATTGCAATACCACCAGTGCCAGCACCATTCGTTTGGTAACACACCTGGATCTAAGTGCCGAAATGATCGATCAGGCAATTGAAATAATATTACATTTGTAGGTATAGTCGGGAGTCTGAAGTCAGTAGTCCGAAGTCAATAGTTCATGGTCAATAGTCAGATAGTTCATTTACAATCTGCATATATATTAAAGTCTAGCCAAAATGCCTGAAAACTCCAAGCCCCTAACGCCAATATCCAAACTCTTAATCGCTAACCGTGGTGAAATTGCTTTGCGCATTATGCGCTCGGCGAAAGAAATGGGAATTAAAACAGTTGCAGTTTTTTCTGAAGCCGACCGTAATGCACTGCATGTACGTTATGCCGATGAAGCGGTTTGTATTGGGCCAGCTCCATCTAATCAAAGTTACCTGGTGGGCGAGAAGATTATCGAAGCCTGTAAATTAACTGGTGCGGAGGCGATCCATCCAGGTTATGGATTTTTATCTGAAAATGCCGGTTTTGCACAAAAAGTTGCTGATGCCGGGTTGATTTTAGTCGGTCCTTCTCCCCAGGCGATGGAAACGATGGGCAATAAACTCTCGGCAAAGGCAGCAGCACTAAAATATAACATCCCAATGGTACCTGGAACCGAAGAAGCCATTCAGGATGTAAATGAGGCCAAACAGCGTGCTATCGAAGTTGGTTTCCCCATATTGATCAAAGCAGCTGCAGGCGGCGGGGGCAAAGGGATGCGTATTGTGGAGCGGGCTGAAGATTTTGAAGAACAAATGCAGCTTGCGGTAAGTGAGGCTACCTCGGCTTTTGGTGATGGGGCTGTTTTTATCGAACGTTATGTTACCTCGCCAAGGCACATCGAAATACAGGTTTTGGGTGATAGCCATGGCAACATCGTTCATCTTTTTGAACGTGAATGTTCTGTACAGCGGCGTCATCAGAAAGTGATAGAAGAAGCACCTTCGTCGGTTTTAACTGAAGAAATCAGGCAACGGATGGGCAAGTGCGCAGTAGACGTAGCGCGTTCCGTAAATTATACCGGAGCGGGTACGGTAGAGTTTATTTTAGATGAGAACCTCGATTTCTTTTTCCTGGAAATGAATACCCGATTGCAGGTAGAGCATCCCGTAACCGAATTAATTACCGGTATAGATCTGGTAAAAGAACAGCTAAAAATTGCCGCTGGCGAAAAGTTAAGTTTTAATCAGGAGGATTTAAAAATCAATGGACACGCCATAGAGCTTCGCGTTTATGCTGAAGATCCGGCCAATAATTTTTTGCCTGATATTGGTACATTGCAAACTTATCATACGCCCAAAGGCAACGGGGTTAGGGTTGATGATGGCTTTGAGCAAGGCATGGAGATCCCGATTTATTACGACCCGATGATTGCGAAACTCATTACTTATGGTAAAGATAGGGAAGAGGCTATTGAGCGGATGGTGAGGGCTATTGAAGAATATGATATTACGGGGATAGAAACTACTTTGGGTTTTGGTAAATTTGTCATGCAGCATGAGGCTTTTAAAACGGGTAATTTCGACACGCATTTCGTAGGCAAATATTTTAAACCCGAAAGTTTAAAGGTGCAAGATGAAACAGAAGCCCTGATTGCTGCGGTAATTGCTGCAAAGCTGTTCGAGAAGAAGGATGTGAAATTGGGTGATGCGGTAGTTAAAAATACTTCGGATTGGAGAAAAAATAGATTGAAGTACTAGAGAATAGTTTTAGCGCGATCGTCATTCCCAACTTGATTGGGAATCCTAATGCCTCGGTAGGTTTATATGGCATTATGATTCCCGCCTGCGCGGGAATGACGGGTTGATAGTAAAAAATGATAAAAACAAAATGTTCACAGGAATTATAGAAACACTTGGCGAAGTTACTGCCATCAAAAACGATCATACCAACATCCACTTTACCATCTCTTCTGCAATTAGCCACGAGCTGAAAATAGATCAGAGCGTGGCTCATAATGGGGTATGCCTAACAGTGGTGGCCTTAAATGATACAACACATACTGTTACCGCTATAGATGAAACGCTAAATAAAACCAATCTCGATGGTTTAAAAGTAGGCAGCAAGGTTAACCTCGAGCGCTGTATGCAGATGAACGCCCGTTTGGATGGTCACATTGTGCAGGGCCACGTAGACCAGACAGCTGTTTGTGTAAAACGTGAAGCACTGGACGGTAGCTGGGAGTACCGCTTTAAATACGATGCTTCTGCAGGAAATGTAACCGTAGAAAAAGGATCTGCCTGTGTAAATGGCATCAGCTTAACCGTTGTAAATTCTGAGATTGATGAGTTTTCGGTATTTATTATCCCTTATACTTTCGAACATACCAATTTACAGGAAGTTGAAGTTGGCGATACCGTAAATTTAGAGTTCGATATCATCGGCAAATATGTTGCCCGATTAATGAACCGATAACCATTGTTTTTTTAGCATGCGTTTGTTGTTGTAAGTATTTGAAAAGTAGTAGTTTGCTGAATTATTGGCGTTAGGTTAACGCTTAACATTTCATAACAGTGCAGGATGGTTAGTAAAATAATATTGCTGATTATCGTATAGTTAAGACTAAAAAATTAACGCTAACCAATATGAACAAGAATTTCCGTACCTCAGGCGCAATAGCTACTCTTGCCTTATTCTTTTTATTTACAACAAATGTTTTAGCACAGAAAATTTCGGTAAAAGATCTTACTGTGGAGCATTTGGTAAATCCTTTTAGTATTGATAATCCAAAACCCAGATTTAGCTGGAAAATCATTTCTGATATCAAAAATACCAGGCAGAGCAATTATGAAATCAGATTGGGTACAACAGCAAATAGTGATAAAGTTTTATGGAAAGCAAGCGTAAACAACGATCAATCGGTACTGATTGCATATGATGGCCCTCAACTATCGTCGAAGACTAAATATTACTGGCAGGTTAGGGTAAAAGACAACCACGGAAATGCATCTGCATGGTCGCCCGTTCAGTTTTTTCAAACAGGTTTAAAACCTGAGGATTGGACTGCAAAATGGATCGCGGTAGAAGGAAAGGATACTTCGTTAGCCAGTCCGTTATTCAGAAAGGAAATTAACCTGAAAAAAGAAGTAAGGTCTGCAATGGCTTATATTACTGCTAAGGGTTTATATGAGGCCAATATTAATGGCGGGCGCGTTAGCGATACTTATTTTGCACCAGGCTGGACAAGTTATAAAAATCATATTCAATATCAGGTTTACAATGTTAAGCAATCATTAAAGAAGGGGGCTAATGTAATTGGTGTTTCACTAGGCGATGGCTGGTACAAAGGCCGCATTGGGTTTAGTAATCAAAAACAATTTTATGGCGATACCAGGGCCCTATTGTTGCAACTGGAAGTAGAATACACCGATGGAACGAAAGAAACCATCATCACTGATAATAGCTGGAAAACAACTTATGGACCGATACTCGCCTCCAATATTTACGATGGAGAAACCTACGATGCCCGATTAGAACTTAGTGGCTGGAACAACATTGGCTTTAAAGAAAACACGAGCTGGAAACCTGTACAGGAACTCGCGAAGGGCCCGGAAAAGCTTGTTGGGATGAGCGGACCGCAGGTAAGCAAACACGAAACGTTTAAAGCCTTAAAAATATTTAAAACCCCAAAAGGCGAAACAGTTGTCGATTTTGGGCAGAATTTAGTAGGCTGGATAATGTTAAAAGCCAAAGGTGCAGCCGGCACCAAAATTACCATCAGCCATGCTGAAGTATTAACCAAAGAAGGAAATTTTTATACCACAAACCTTCGGTCGGCCAAACAACAGAACAATTATATTTTAAAAGGTGAAACTGAACAGGTATTCGAGCCACATTTTTCTTTTCAGGGGTTTAGGTATGTAAAAATAGATGGATATCCTGGTGAACTGAAACTGGAAAACCTCACTGCTGTAGCTGTTTATTCGGATATGAAAACCAGTGGGAAATTCAGTACCTCAAATCCGTTGCTCAATCAATTGCAGCACAATATTAGTTGGGGACAGAAGGGAAATTTTGTTGATGTACCCACAGATTGTCCACAAAGAGATGAACGTTTAGGCTGGACGGGTGATGCTCAGGCATTTGCCACCACAGCAGCATATAATATGGATGTGTCGGGCTTTTTTACCAAATGGCTAAAAGATGTTTCTGCAGATCAGCTTCCTAACGGGAGTGTTCCTTTTGTAGTACCAAATGTGCTGAACCAAAATGATGCAGGTTCTGCCGGCTGGGCTGATGTGGCCACCATTATTCCCTGGGATATGTATGTATCATACGGAGACAAAGGCATATTGGAAACGCAGTATGGTAGCATGAAAAAGTGGGTCGATTATATTTCATCCGTAGCAAAAAATAACCTTTGGAACACGGGCTTCCACTTTGGCGATTGGTTGTTCTATCGTCCTAATGATGATAACGATGGCCGTGCCGCAGTAACGGATAAATATATGATCGCCCAAACATTTTACGCACATTCTACACAGTTGTTGATAAATGCTGCAAAAGTATTGGGTAAAACAGACGATGTAACGAGGTACAGTGCACTATTGGAGCAGATTAAAGCGGCTTACATCAAAGAAAATATGACGCCTAGTGGAAAATTGATCTCTAACACCCAAACGGCCTATGTATTAGCCTTACAGTTTGATATGCTGCCAGAAAACCTACGTGCACAGGCTGCACAAAGATTGGTAGATAATGTAAAAGATTATGGAAACCACCTGACTACAGGTTTTTTGGGCACACCATACCTTTGTCATGTATTGAGCCGTTTTGGGCACGAAGATGTAGCTTACGATCTGTTGTTGCAGGAAAGTTATCCTTCATGGTTATATCCTGTTAAAATGGGGGCTACTACTATTTGGGAGCGTTGGGATGGCATTAAACAGGATGGCTCTTTTCAAACGGCTGATATGAATTCTTTTAACCATTATGCTTATGGAGCCATTGGCGATTGGATGTATAAAAATATTGCCGGTATTAATCCAGTATCAGCGCAACCAGGTTACAAAACCATTTTAATTGCACCAAGACCGGGTGGAAAATTAACCAATGCATCGGCAGAACTAGAAACGGTGTATGGTACGGTTAAATCATCGTGGACAATTGTAGATGGCATTTTTAAACTGGATGTAACTGTTCCAGCCAATGCAACCGCAACTGTAGTATTGCCAAAAACCGATAAAAAAGAAGAAATAGGATCAGGTAGCTATCATTTTGAATCTAAATATTAATCGCTTATAATTGCAGCATTGCTAAAAGAACACGATCGTCATTTCGAGCGGAGTGCAACGAAGCCGAGAAATCTACCTCGATAGATCTCTCCGTTTCGCGTTGCTCCAGTCGGGATGACGATTCTTTTATTGGATTTTGTGAATAGGACCAGCTTAATGTATGGTAGGCGTTTCGACAGGCTCAACGTGACAGATTGATTATGATAAAGTCTCTATTAGATGTGGTAAAAATAAATGTACAGTAAAGAAGAAGCAGCCCGCCTGCGCCAACAGTTTTGGATCAGTTTCGGGCAATATATGAAACCCATCCCTTCAGCAAGTGGCTCAACCGTAAACTGGACGAACTACAAAACCGGCGTGAAGAATATCTTCTTTAAAATGGATGTGGATAATAAAAAAGCTTTTATCAGCATACAGCTGTCGCATCCCGATTCCGAGATCAGGCATCTCATCTTTGAACAGTTTGAAGAATTTAAACTCTTGTTCACCAATACCCTAAACGAGGAGTGGGACTGGATTAAAGATGCAACTGATGACTTCGGCAAAGCAGTGTCACAGATTTCAATCACTATTGATGGTGTAAGCATATTTAACCAGCAACACTGGCCAGCGTTAATCTCCTTTTTTAAACCCAGGATTATTGCCCTCGACGATTTTTGGGATAATGTAAAACCCGTTTTCGAAGATCTGGTTTAATCTGCCAGGTTTAGCTGTGCGATCCTGTCTTTAGAAAATTTAATCTCTTCCTTATCATCCATCACACTGGGCCTGCTTTTTAAATAAAGATTATAATATTTAAGTGCATTTTTACCCTGTTTTAAGCGTGTATCGTAAAATACGGCCAGGCGGTAATACAAGGTAGGAGTGGCTTTAAACTGCAGGCCTTTTTTGTAAGCGGCGCTTGCCAATGTGAGCTGGTTATTTTCTTCATAAACCAGTCCCAACAACGAATAATAGCTTGAAGTATTGGGTGAAATGGCCTCCTCTATGGTTTTCTTAGTATAAACAGCCGCCTGCGGATAATCTTTTAAAGCCCGGTAACTGAGAGATGTGTAATATAATGTGGCCTCATTCTCCATCGCGGCTACCTCCAATAGTTTAAAAAGAGCTATCGCTTTTTGATACTTCTTGGTATAATAATAGGCTTTTGCCACATCTTTTATTACCCCTGCATCGGCACCATCTTTCAATAATTTCTCGCCTGAAGCAATCACTTCACCGTACTTTTTAAGTTGGTTGGCAATGGGAAGTTTCGCCCTTTGCAGCACCAGGTTATCACTGTCTCCCTTAATCGCAATATCAAGTACGTTATAAGCTTTTTCGTATTGCTGATAAGCAGAATGGATCTCAGCGAGATCGGTAGCAACATCGCCTTCCAACGGATTGATCACGTTAGCCTTTAAGAGGTGGATAAGTTTGAGCGAATCATCTTTTGGAGAACTGTACAAATTGGCTAACAGTTTGTACACATTAAAATTATTGCTGTCTATTTTTACAATTTCGCCGTAATACAGTTTGGCTTTTTCGGTATTACCTCTTTTGGTATTAATACTACCGAGACTGAAAAGAATAGGCAGGTTCTGTGGCTGCAGGGTATACGCTTTGCTGTAAAATTTTTCGGCTTCTACATTATTGCCAGCCATTAAAAAACAATAACCAATCTGGCTGAGGGTTTTAAAATCGTTCACTTCTTCTCCATAAATACCTTTGAGGTATTGACCAGCATCTGCATAACGCTGGGTCTGATAGAAATCGAAAAGCTTCTCCTTATCAACAGCAGTTGCACTTTGTGCATAAACTGCTAAACTTAAGCCAAATAAGACCAATAGTGTAAAAAGATTTTTCATTTGTATAAAATTGTTTTTTAATGGCAATGAAGCTATCATGATTTATTTGCTACATTTTTAATGACTTGAAAATCATGATGGTTTCATAAGGGATAATTATTTAACTAATTTATTAGTTGTTTTTGGTAATTCCAAATCTGTTTTGTTAAAAGATGTGCGGATTAAAAACAAAATGAGGGTTGAGGGGTTTATACAGAATAGTTAAACTAAAAAATAAGAACCTATGAATACTTTAAAGAAGTTTGAATTAATGGAGAAGATTGTGCGTGAATTGGAAGACTTGCAAAACTCTCAACAGGCACTTATTCAGAAAATTGGTAAAATTGAAGTAGATAATATTGAATTAGGCGATAGCCGCCTGGAAAAAGATTTACCAGACATTCATCAAAATTTAGCTGATAACTTAGATACTATTTCGGGAATTTTAGATTACTTTGCAGGTAAAACACAAAACTTTGGTGATAAAAACAATGTTGATGCTTTAAAAGAACAGGAAGCCATTAACAATGCCACCAGCTAAAATTAATCGCATATGAAATTTTTATCTTTAACCGTTGCCTTTTTGCTTGTTGGCTTATTTGCCAGCGCACAGGTATTGCCATCTTTCCAGCTGGGCATTAAAGCTGGTGCAAATTTTTCGAAATTTGATAGTGAAAACACTTTTAACAGTAACAACCGCACAGGTTTTTACGGTGGCCTTTGGGCAAGAGTAGGTGCAGCAGGCGTTTACTTCCAACCTGAACTTTATGTATCAGGAAAAAAAGCAGATTTGGTAAGCGATGCAACGGGTGAGGTAAATAAAGTACGTTTTACTAGTTTGGATGTACCTTTGTTAATTGGTACCAAAATTGGTGCAGTTGGTATCGGGGTTCGTTTAAATACCGGACCAATGTTTTCGTTAATATTAGATGAAAACCAGAGTTTTGGGCAGGCAGCAGGAAACGTTTTTAAAGCCGATTTTAAAAAACCAGGCTTTGGCCTGGCAGTTTGGGGCAGGTTTAGATTTGAAAAAATTAAGCTTTGATGCGCGTTACGAACTTGGCTTATCAAAAATTAATAAAGCAGGGTATCCTGGTACTAAGCTGAATTTATTTACAGTTGGCTTGGGTTATCGGATTTTTTAATACGGTAGTATTATACCCTTGATAAGTTACAATAGAACGATCGTCATCTCGACTGAAGTGTAGCGAAATGGAGAGATCTATTAAAGATTTCTCGACTGCGTTGCACTCCGCTCGAAATGACGATTTTTTTGTGCTGTGGGTGTTCCCATCTGACAGTAATTTAATCCTCTTTTTCTGGTTCAATCTCCGTCATTTCATAAGCAAACGACCCATTTTTAGGTACAATAGGTGTGGCCCTACCAATGCTGAGTGCTTTAATAAACGATGCCCCAAAATAAAATATCAATGAGGAGTAAAATACAAAAAGCATAATTACGATGATTGATCCTGCTGATCCGTAAATGTTGCTGATGTTGCTCAAGGGCAATAGAATTCTTAAAATGTACTTTCCTGCGGTAAAAAGGCATCCGGTTAACAATCCTCCAGAAATAGCGGCCCGCCAGGTAGGGCGCCCGTTTGTTAAGTACCTAAAGAGTATGGTGAACCATGTAGTTACAATTACAACAAATACCAATTGGTTAATCACCGAAGTTAAAATTAAGCTAAAAGATGGTGATCCGGATTTCAAATAGGCACCAATATAGGCCTGCACGCTATCGGCCAATAAACCTATAAAAAACAATATCCCTACTAAAAGTATAATGGTAATCGATATGGCCCTTGATTTAAGTGTATCGATAATCCCTTTTTTATCTTTCTGACCAATATTCCAGATCTGCTCTAAGGAGTTTTTGATTACATTGAATAATGTAGTGGCTACAAAAAGAAAAAATATAAAACTAAACAAAGTAACATACCAGGCCTGATCGATACCGCGGATGTTCTTCAGTGTAGTTCTAATCTGTACAATACTTTCATTGTCGAGAATACTAGCCAAACGTTCGAATAGGTGTGTAGCCAATAGCCTTCTGTTGGTAAACATGCCGAAAAGCCTGATGAGGATAATTAATATTGGGGGTAAGGCGAAATTGGTAAAAAACGCAGTAGCACCGGCCAGGCGTAAGGGATCATTCTGCTGAAATAAATTAAATGCTTTTCTTATGGTTGAGAAAAAAAACTTTAGATCTTCTGTTATCGATGGCATCACTCCTGCGTTAAACTCAAAAGGCCGAAAATAGTAAAAATACTTTATTCAGCCTTTTTTATGCATGTAAAGATTCTAGTTTGTTTTGTTGAAAACCAGCAAGGTTTTATCGCCATTCAGCAGATATAGCTTATTATCAGTTATTTTGGCGCTATTAACCTGGTTAAGGGCATGTAAGTATGCACGTTCGGCAGCATCAGTTTCCTGACAGAACATTTTTGTACCAAAAACATTTTTAACGGTTATTTTATTGGCTGCAATTTCGCCCTGGCCGCCATAGTTGTTACAGAATGATTTTCCGCTGATCTTCAAACTATCAGCGAAGTTGAGGGTTGCTTTTGCAGCGGTGGGTAAAGTTAAGCCGGGCAGTTCGGTCAACTCCCATTTGGTATTGGTAAAGCTTGCCGGATCTAATTTTTCTTTACAAGAACTTAATAGTAAAATTAGCATTCCGCAAAAGATGAGGTGTTTCATAAGGTAAGGTTTAAATGATTTCCTTTTTAATATCAAAAACTAAACCATAAAAGATAAAATTGCCTTTTGATTAAAGCTAAACTGATTTTTCTATTTTCATCCAATGGTGTTTTATGCCATGGTAATCGAAAATAGAGATCCGTTTTAAACCTGCTTTTTCCAAAACACGGATAGACACCAGGTTATCGATATCTGCTATACCTATAATTTCATTCAGATTTAGTTCATTAAAACCATAATCTCGTGCAGCCACTGCCGTTTCTGTAGCATAACCCTTTCCCCCAGAAACGTTTGCTGAACCGATAACCCAAATCATAATAATTGCTATGGTTATTATTGGTTTCTTTAATCAATTTTAAACCTGACCAGCCTGCAAATTCACCAGTTGACTTCTCTATTACCGCCCATCTGCCAATCCCGTTCTCTATATACTGCTTTCTTATAAATTCTATATCGGCTATGCTTTGTGTAATGGATTTTACGGGCTTATTGCCCAGGTAAAGGTGTACTTCAGGATCGCCATCCATTTCAAACATACCTTCGGCATCAGCAGGTGTTAGCTCGCGCAAAATTAAGCGTTCGGTTTCAGCAAAAATCTTCATTTGTATTATATTCTTGATCTAAATTATGATAATTTAAGGGCCTAGCGGAAGCTTTCTTCGTAAACCGGTCCGTATAAGCCCGGTACCTTATTTCCTGTAGCGCGTAGATACACGATCATTTCGCCGCGATGGTGGTAAATATGATTCATTAAGAAGCCTCGTACCACCTGGATCCTGGGCATTGGCCCGAGAAGGATTTTACCTCCTGCGGTCATTTTCCAGTCTTCGAACATGCTTTCGTCAGTTGCCGATTCAATACTTTCCTTTGCCCGGTTAAAAGCACGCTCAAATTTGCCAAGGAGATTCCCGATTTCACTAATATCAACTTCGTCGCGCTTATAAGTATCCAAACTAAACTCATTGCCCTGAAAGGTTCCCGGGTACCAATCATAAATTTCGGCAATGTGCGATGCCAACTGCGCAGTGGTCCACGAGTGGGTTGCAGGTATAAAATCCAGCGCACTATTGGGTATTGCTTTTAAAAGTTTGCGGGTGTTTTCTGCCTCTTGAAGAAATTCGCCCAAAAGAGATTTAACCAACATGATTTATTTTTTCTAATTAGCCAAACAAGATGGTACTTAATAAATCACCCTAAGCATCTTTTGGTTTTAGGAAATTACCATCAATAATCAAAAGTTGCACACTATCTGCCGATACCGACCGATGCGAACTTAAATCGTCAGAAACCACATAAGTCATTCCTGCGGTAAGCGCGAATGTTGTTCCGTCTTCCATTTCACTTATAAAACTACCTGTTAAACAATGCACAATGTGCCCCTTCTGGCACCAATGGTCAGCAAGATAACCTGCAGAATAGCTTACCAGCCTGATTCTTAAACCATCAAAATTTAAGGTTTGCCAGGTCGCTGTACCCGTTTCGCCCGGATATTCTACTTTTTCTACATTGTTCCAATCTATATTGGTAAAGGGAATGGTGTACATGGTTGTTTAATGATTAAATTAGTAAGGTTGAATCGGATGTCGAGGTCACCCTAGGCGGCTTCTGCTGTTAGTGGTACACTTGGTTTTCTTTTCAAAATGAGTGCAGCAACAAGCGAGACCAATATGCCGACAGGTAAAATTTCCATATAGGTAAATAATATTACCATTATCGGGTTTTTATACAATTTTTGATTAACAGCAAGATCTTTAGCTTTTTCTGCAAGTTCCGCTGCTGATGCACCACTGGCTTTGGCTTCTTTCATCGCCTGAGCTACATATCTATCCATAAAATCTGGCATGAATACATAATAATCAATTAACCATACCAAAACGTAAATGGTGGAGGCTATTAGACTGATGTACAATCCGATTTTAAAGGCTTTGCCAAAAGTGATCAGGCCATCGTTATATTGATCACGATAGTTTTTTATGCCCACAAAAATAAAAGAAAATGCCAACACCATAGAAGCATAGCCAATAAGCATGCTGTGTTCCAGGTTCGGGTCGCTATAACATCTTGCCATAGAGAGTACCATTAAAACGGATACAATTAAGCCAGCGATTAATCCGAATACAATTACGTTCTTTTTCATCTGTTTATAATTTAAGAGGTGTAGACCACAAAATTGCTCTGATTATTTATATTAACCCTCATACTTTAGGGTGATTTTTAAAAATCAGAAATATTTTAGTACTTAAGTACTAGCCCTCTATGGAATAATACTGAGTTTTTTAGCTGTTTCTATAGCTTGTGTTCTGCGCTTTACTTCTAGTTTTTCGAAAAGCCTGGCATTGTGTGTTTTGATGGTATTTAGCGAAACGAATAACTTTAATGCAATTTCCTGGTTGCTCAGCCCTTCGGCCATAAGCTGTAATACTTCTAACTCTCTTTTACTGATATTAAGCCTGATAAGTTCTTTTTCGTTGAGGATAAATGTTTCTCTTTTGGTGAAAATCTCCTTCTCAATTAATATGGTTTTAGGTTTGGTTAATTTAAGCGCCAGCCAAATGCCTAATGCAGTAAAAAGAACGGCTATTGAACCAGCATAAATTTCGAATGCATGGTTAATGATGATAAAACGAAGCTCAAGCCACTTTAATAAAAAAAGCAATGCAGCTAAGAAAACCCCATAAAGGATGATGCTTTTGTTTTTACCCAGAATATTCGAAGTGCCTGCCATTGGGATGATCCTTTGATCAAAAATAAGGAATTTAGTTTGAAGTGTGGGAGACCAAATTCTTGCCATGGAAACACAGGAATTTCCTCGGTTCGTTATTCTGAATTCATTTCAGAAGCTATTAAGAAGGTAATGAAATTATTGAGCATATTACCTGGTGAACCTGGTGCCTTCCTTTTTGCGCTTTGAGATTAACGCAATTATTCTATTATTAATTTAAGTTTTCATCAGATGCCGTAATTTTCTGGTGACTTAGCTAAAAGAAAAGCAATAAAGATTATAAATTAGCGAAAAATATATAAATAGCTATACTCATGAAAATTACGCTTTATGCACTCTTACTTTCCGTTGCTTTATTTGGCTGTGGTAAATCAGAAAAAGCCTACAAGGCCAGGCCATTTGCTACAACTGACGATTTTAACGTATTCCCTAAATCGAAGAAAAATGTACTTACGATCGTAAAAACAGATTCGGGTGCTTTAGCAACAGCCGATCGCTTTGCCATACAATACAAAGATACCACTATCGTTATTGACGACGCTCCAAATGCTGCTGCGCAGAAATTTCTGGTTGCATCATTCATCAATACACAAAAAACTGCCGTATTGGTTCAGGTATCGAACGAAACCGGTAAAATGGCCCCGTTTTATATCATTTCTGTTAACGATGGAAAAACCGAAGTGGTGAGCCTGAATAAGCCATCAAAAGGTGCTGAAGATAAAAAATATACAAATGGGCTAGAGGAATTAACCCGTAGCAATATTTTGGTGAATAACGATTTCTTTATTACGACTATAAATTCAAGGGTTTATCCGGTTAAAAGACAAAATCCTGATGAACGTATCCAGGGGAAATTTTTTATGTACTCTAGTGATAAAACTACATTAGCCTTTTTAACCGCTAATTCTTTGTACCAGGTAAATACGGCAACAGGCGAAACTTTTAACCTGCCTTTGCCAGCAGCATTAACCAATGAACCTGAAACCCTTGTTGGAAATATTCAGAGAGATTACACCTGGGTAACGAATGCAAACGGGACTTCTTTCTTAAAGAAAAGTGCCGATGATGACCGCATTGTAGATATTAAAGAGTTTAAACATTAAGATTTTTTTAAAGTTTTATTGGCTAGGATTATACTATGTTTTAACTCAGTAAAAATTGTTGTCGATCTGAGGTAATTTATTGTATAAAAATCAATATAAATTACAAGAGAATCTAAAAGAGGTGAGTCGATTAGGTGTATCGTCATTTCGACCGTAGTGGAGAAATCTTTAATTTGATTTTAATAACACAGTTAAAAGATCTCTCCACTCAGCTGTGCTTCGGTCGAGATGACGATCTTTCTATTGGATTTTGTAAATTTGAGCCTGTCGAAGATCTTAATTGTTGAAACAAAAAACTTTGTCCTTCGACAGCCTCAGGATGATAATATTTGCGTTTCCTTAAGTAAATCCCAGTTAAATTAAACCACCATTGTTCTAAAGGTTAGGTTTATCCTTGGTTTATTTACTTTTTTGGTTGGTGGAAGGCGATGCAGCCAATTGGTTTGCGTTTCATCTTTCATCACCAATAAACTTCCGTTTTCTAAAAATAAGGTTACCGTTTCTTTAGTTTTTTTGTGTTTGAAAAGAAATCTTCTTTCTGCACCAAAACTTAGTGATGCAATGGCAGAATCTTTTGCTAAGGCTTTTTCATCATCACTATGGTAGGCCATTCCCTCATCACCATTGTGGTATAAATTAAGTAAACAAGAGTTAAATGCGGTGCCTGTTTGCTCCTCTGAGATTTTTTTTAACTCCAGTAATTCCTTTGTCCAAGGTAAGGCCATTTTCGATTTATTGGAGTAGGTATAAGAATAGGCTTCATCTCCATACCAGGCTACCTTTCTTTTGGTGATAATGTGTTTGCCCATAATAAAGGCTTCGTCGTTCTTCCATTCAATCGTATTCATCAGTACATCGAAATAATGATCGGCTTCTGAAACCGGGAATAATTTGCCAAAATAATTTACTGTTCCGCCTTGTGGAAGCAGATTTTGGTTAGTATCTATTGTAGTGTTGAATAAATCCATTGTTTATATGCTGTTTTTAAGCAATGCCCACACGGACGGTAACCTTGTTGAAGCGCTTCTTCTACAGAACGAAAAAATACGCGGTTTTCTTTCTTCATCCGCTTTCCCGATCTGCATTTAAGGAGCCCGTAAATCTTCAACCTGGCATTTCCGCCGAAGCAAATATCTTTGTTTTTAATATGCTTTTTTAATTCTTCTGTTGAAATATCGACATGTTTGATCACGCAGATTTAGGTATTGGTTTTTGCTGCTTCCCAACCAATCATGGCTGTTTTTCGGTTCACTCCCCAATGGTAGCCGCCCAAAGCACCGCTTGATTGTATTACCCTGTGGCAAGGAATGAGAAAGGCTACCGGATTATCGCCGATTGCAGTGCCCACCGCTCTTGATGCATTTGGGTTTTGCAATTGTTTGGCAATGTTACCATAAGTGGCTAATTTGCCCATAGGGATTTTTAATAAGGCTTCCCAAACTTTTAACTGGAAATCAGTGCCTTTTAAATGTAGTTTAATCTGGTGTAATTTGCTCCAATCGTGACTGAAAATATATAAAGCATTTTGCTGTTCTTTATCCAATATTTGCTGATATTGAGCTGCTGGGAATTGGCGTTGCAGATTTGCAAATGCCATGTTTTCGTCGTCGTAAAAAGCGATATGACAGATTCCTTTTGAGGTGCCGGCTACAATAATATTACCGAACGGACTTTCTGCAAAACTATAATTGATATGAAGGTTTTCGCCGCCATTCTTATAGTCGCCAGGTGTCATGCCTTCAATGTTTACAAAAAGATCGTGCAGTCTGCTGGTTCCCGATAAGCCGGTTTCCAATGCGGTATCGAATAAACTTTGGTTTTCTTTCAGCATTCCTTTGGCGTAACCAATGCTAATGTATTGCAAAAAACGTTTAGGGGTAGTACCGGCCCATTCGCTAAATAATCTTTGGAAATGAAAGGGGCTTAAATTTACTTTATCTGCAATTTCTTCTAAACCAGGCTGTGTTTTAAAATTCGCCTTGATATAGCTTATGGCTTCGGCTATCCGATTGAAATTGATTTCTTCTTGTGCTTTCATGGTCTTGAATAATTTATATCCAAAAGTAGTTTGGAAAGAAACGGCAAACTACCCGAAACTTGCTAAGTTTATCCGGGATTTTAAAATCCTGTTTATTTAATTCCGTTGCCAATTAATTTCTTCGCCCTTGCAAGATCGGTATTTCCATTGATGTCTATCTGAAGAAAATAAGGCGTTTGCCACTGTTGGGTTTTCCCGGCCTGTTTACTGGTTACTAGATCCCAGGGAGGATAAACCCTGATCCCTCTTTTACCTTCTATTCCATTTTTGGTAATAATTTTATGTTGTGCCAATATGGCTTTTGGAAAAATGAACTGGCCAGATCGGTCAGCACCATTAGCTGATATTATTAATAGGTCAAATTCATCCTGGTCATTAAAAGGTGCGGTAATTCCAGCTTCATCCCGTTTCCATATAGTTACAAATTGACCAGTCTTGGTTGGGGTAATTTTAGAAAGGCGATGTTTGATTTTTAACCCGTTTAATTCAAAAGTACAGGCTGCATATTCCTGACTTTCACTTTCTATTTGCAGGTTATTTATTTGATAATCTAAAGGGCTGTAAACTAAATTGGATGCAGTTAGTAATATAGATGATATTTTGTCTATGGGACTTTCTTTTGGCGGCATGCTGGCTAATAAAATAGGTGATGAAAGAAATTGGACAAGAACAGGGCTTGCGTGTGATTAATTTTTTTGTAAAAAAAATGCACTGGTTTTAGCTTGTTAACCAACCAAGCCTTTATTGTTCTTCGATGATCGATTGCCCTTTCGATTTATCTCCCGAAGTCCACTGCCAGGTTTCATGGAGTCTGATTTTGCCATTGGCTAATCGTTCTGGCTTTGAATGGCAAATCCCGGTCATTAGTTCTCCTTGATTATTTACCTGGTGATAGCGCATTTCGATGTTACCGCTTTCATCAACTAAGCCAATTAAATGACCGAAAATAATTTTTCCTCCTGTATATTCAGCAGTCAGGATATTTCCTGTTTGTTTATATTTAAAAATGGTTTCATTTGACGTTTCACCATTTTCTGCATTGCTGGTGGGTTTAAAGAATTTGTTGTTATAGTTTATCATAAGCTGATAAATCTAACCAACTCCTGCTGAATAAAAAAATCATACGATTAGCCCTTTACAATTTTAGGTGTTTAATCTAGTGATAAGTTAATTGTATAATGGTTATTAATTTCCCGCTGATCACACAGATTAATGCAGCGTAAATTACAAATCAGCACTTTTTTGCGAAATTTTCGGGAAATTATATGCGTCTTTTATGCTGAACATAACACTAGCAAACCAAAATTAAACTAGGCCAGCCAAAGCTTTTCTTCCCTTTTTACCAGCAGATAACTGTCTTCACTTAAAATCAAATAACCGTATTCATAGCAGAAAAAGTAGGTGTTCCCGTTCTGGGTTTTATAACTATAAGTATGGTATTCAAAATTAAAGCCTAATGAAATTAGCTTTTTACTGGTAACCTTTGTTTTACCATTTGGATTAAGCGCAGCAAGGATAGCACGATTCTTTTTGAGTATGTTATTCACCCTTTTAATCACGAGATTATCCTCAATCTTTAAACGATTGTTGTAATTGTTGCGACAAGCGTCATCGCAGTATTTTTTATCGGCCCTTCCTCTAATCAGGGTTCCGCAGTCTAAACATAAACGTTCCATAATAATTCTTTTTTTATTATGGGATGATGATCTAATTTATAAAATAAAATGATGAAATAAAAAAATATAAAACCTCGCCTTGAGGCTTCAAACGCATATTTTCCGTGTATAAACGTTTATAAACGACTATAAGTGTTTACCATCCGACTAATTTTTGACGCAGTTTACAATTTTGTCCTGTCGGTTATCGAGGTGATGACTGTTCGTTAAACATTTAGAAACTTAAAATTTAAAGATCATGGAAAGTGCAGTTAACAAAGTAGTATTGAGCGGATTTGCAGGAGCAGATGCAGAAATTAAAACATTTGGAAATCAAAAATTAGCAAGGGTTAACCTCGCCATAAACGAAACCTATAGAAATTCTGCAGGTGAGGAAGTGAAAAAAGTACAATGGTTTAATTTAACTTTCTGGAATGCAAAGGCCGAAATTGCCGAAGCTCAGGTTAAAAAGGGTACAGGCTTAACTGTAGAGGGCAGGTTACAGGCTAATAGTTATGATGGTAGTGACGGGAAAAAGCGTTATTCAGTAGACATCGTAGTTAGCGATGTGGTCATTAGGGAAAATGAAAAACAAGTAGCCTTTTAGCCTGTGGAATAATCGCATCATGTAAATGTTCGATTTATATGATGCGATTTAAAGATTACAATTTAACAGAGAGACCCATGTAAAAATTAATTCCCGGGGCTGGGTTAAAATACCTTCCATTTGCGGCATTTAAATCATTGCCTAAGCTGTAATCAGCATTTAGTAGATTGTTTAAGCCTGCAAATAAATCAAGACGGGTTCTGCTTAACTTTAGGTTTTTTATTCCTGCTTTTACTTCAAGCAGATGGTACCTTTTGGAAAAAGTAGTATTGGCATCATTTAGCGGAATGGCAGAGGTGTAGTTGTGTTGCGCAAAGAGGTAAAGTTCTTTCCTGAAGTTAAATTCGATACTATTAACCCATATATTTTTTGGAACACCGGTAAGTTGGTTACCCGCATAATTGTTATTGCCGCTTACAAAGTCTTCGAATTTAAACTGGCTCCAGGTGTAATTGCTTCTAAGTTGCAATCCTGTTAGCCATGAAGTGTTGTTTTTGATAATCCATAAGGCTGTTTCCAATTCTATGCCATCTTGTTTTGTGCCGCCAGCATTTATAAAATATTCAGCATCATTTTGATTTAGCCTTCTTACAATAGCATTTTTTAACTGATAATGGAATATATTTCCGTTGGCGTAAAAGCGGTTATTAGCTGTTTTATACCTTAGCCCCAGTTCATAATTCCAACCCAATTCTGCCTGCAGGTTATTATTGATATTGTTATCAGATGACCTTACTTCTGCAATGGTAGGCGTTGAATAACCTTTACTTACCGAGGCCCTAATTGAGAAATCGTTTGAAATTAAGTAAGATAGCGCAGCCTTGGGCATAAATTGGGTGTTAAATTTACGCTCTTTTGTAGTAATGATTACAGGGAAGTAGCTTTCATAGTTGTAGCTAAAGAAGTTTAAACTCGATGCAAGTTCGATCAGAAATTTATTGTTGATATCAAAGTTTAATCTAACATAAGCAAAATCCTGCTCCGCTTTTAAGCGGTCTGAAGCCTGCATTGCGGTAGCCTGCCCACCATTGTTATTAAAGTTTTTAATCTGACTTTTGGTGGCAGAACTTTCTAATCCAATTTGAGCATTAAATTTAATGTCTTCTTTTGCCTGAGCGTATTCTAAAAATGTTCTTAATCCAAGCGTACTTTCGTAGCGCTGTTCGTAATTGGTAATAAAGGGATTCTTGAAATCGGTATAAGAGGTGAATAAAGCAATAACATGTTTTAAATGCTGGCTGATCTGATAGGAATTAGATATTCCCCCGAAAATAGTTTTATTGTAAATGGCAGCTTGCTGCGAAATGGCCCCAGGTAATGTTGGTGTTGCCGGGCGGGCCAGTTTAGGATCTTGATCCAATTGCGCAGCCGTTAATCCACCTGGTGTTTCGTAATTTAAATCGCTATAAAAAGCAAAAGCCTTTAAAATCCCGGCATTGCTATAATTCCATTGCTGCAAAGTTTGAAAATATTTTCTGTCCATTGCACTGTTTTGTCGATACCCATCACTTCTCTGATACCCTTCGCTAAAACTGAAACTGTACTTTTTATATTGCTGTATGATTGATGCCGTTTGATGGAAGAGACCATAGGAGCCGCCAGTAGCTGAAATATTAATTTCGTTGTGGTTTATGGTAGGAGGGTTGATTAAAATAGCACCACCTGTGTTTGCACCAAAAATACTGGCTTCAGGCCCCTTATAAATTTCCATCATACCTACCGCAGAAACATCTAAGGCATTTAGGTAGGTATTTCCACCAGCATCAGTGAGAGGGAAATCATCGATATAAATTTTAATATTTCGAATGCCAAAAGGAGACCGGAGTAAACTGCCACGAAGCGATAAGCGATAGCTGCCTGGCGAACGCTCTTCCATTCTTACGCCAGGTACCGTGTTTAAAGTACTCACTAATGAACTGCTGGGTTGATTTTTTATTAAGTTACTATCTATCAGGTTTACAGCCGATACCGATCTTAGTAAGGTTTGGTGATTATAGTAACCTTTTACGGTAATTTCTCCGAGTTTTTTTACGGAATCGGGTTTAAGGGTCTGCGCTAAGCCAGTAAAAGAAAGTAGGGTAAAAAGTAAGGTAAAGTTCGATTTCAAAGTGAAAAGGGATTAGTAGTTTAGCCACAAACCGGCAGATAAATTTACTGCATATTCTGCTAATCTGGGGCTAATTACAAATTATTTTGCAGCTACCTTCCAGATCACACCACTAACATCATCGGCAACCAATAAGGCTCCATCAGGCGTTAGGGTAACGCCAACCGGGCGACCATAAACTTCTGCCTTATCCTGGTCGGCGATAAAACCAGTTAAAAAATCTTCAGGTTTTCCGGTTGGTTTGCCATCTTTAAAGGGTACAAAAGCAACTTTATAGCCAGAAATTGCCGATCGGTTCCATGACCCATGCTGACCAATAAATGCACCGCCCTGGTATTTTTGTGGAAACTTGCTGCCTTTATAAAAGGCCAATCCTAATGATGCGGTATGCGCACCAACGGCAACATCAGGAGCAATGGCTTTTTTAACCATTTCGGGTTTTTTGCCTTTTAAGCGGGGATCTTCATTTTGGCCATAATAGGAGTACGGCCAGCCATAAAAAGCACCTGGTTTAACACTGGTAATGTAATCTGGAACCAGATTATCGCCTAATCCGTCGCGCTCGTTAACAGCTGTCCAAAGCATATTTGTTGATGGTGCCCAATCTATCCCTACAGGATTTCGCAAACCACTGGCATAAATTTTTTCTCCGGTCCCATCAGGATTTATTTCTAATATATTGGCCCGTCTTACTTCATTTTCCATTCCATTTTCTCCAACATTACTGCCCGATCCAACGGTAATATAGATTTTACTTTTATCGGTATTAGTAATCAGGTTTCTCGTCCAGTGGTTGTTGTATCCACCAGCCGGTAGACTCAGGATTTTTTTTCCTGTAGCCGTGATTTTAGTATCGCCGGTTTTATAGGGATATTGCCATAAGCCATCAGTATTAGCCACATAAAATGAATTACCGATAATCAGCATTCCGAACGGTTGGTTCAGGCCATTTAAAAAGGTGGTAACGGTTTCGGGTTTACCATCATTATTCTCATCGCGATAGAGAAGAATGGTATTGGCACTTTTTCCTGGTACTTCTGATTTTGCCTTGCCCGTTACTGCATTGACGACTGCTTCTTTAGTACTTCTTTCGGAGTTGGAAAGTGCTACGAGAACATCGCCATTTGGCGCGATATAGGTATTGCGCGGACTTTTAATATTGGCTGCAAATTTGGTTACTATAAAGCCTGCTGGTGCAATAGGTGTTTTTCCATCGGGCCAGCCAATTACCTTGCTAAATTTATTTTTAGCGGCATTGGTATCTGGAGCAGGTAAATCTATTGCTCCGGTTTTGGTAGTCACGGTTGTATCTTCTCCCTGTTTTTGTGAATTAGAATTGGATTGGCATCCAAAAAGAACGGCAGTAGAAAGCATTGATACGTATAAAATCTTGTTTTTCATGTCAACTCGTTTTGGTAAAGGATTAGTTTTAGAAAATATAACAGAGATTGTGGACAGATGTTTGCTTGACGCAGAATTACGCAACCATGAAAAATAATAAAAGGAAGGTACCCTGGAGTACCTTCCTGGAGAGCGCATATTATTTTCCCCGGTTCAATGCTATGATGATAACAGGGAAGTACTTTTATATAATTCTTTTAAAATGGAGATGTTGCTTGACCAATAAAAATCTGATCACCGAAAAGAGGATTCACTTTTAAGGTTATGAGAGTAGTGCAAAGGAATTTGAGCATAGATTTCCAGTTGTTAATTTGAAAACGATTAGTTAAAACTAAATTACAGTATTACACCTAATTTTTTAGTTAAATTTTGTTAAATCGTTTTTAATCAAGCCTGGATTATTCCTGGTCTTTATTTAACCAGATTTTCCTGTAGTTTTTTCTCGATGTCTTTAGCGTTTAATATCAGCGCAGAGAATTGTGGATCTGATTTTACCAGTAAAAATTTTCCGTTTGGAAGGATGATTGCTGAGGTTCCGCAAGAAGTAGCCTCTTTAAATAATAATTTTCTAAGAAAACCTGAATCAGTTTCTATTTCTAAACCTTTCGATTTAACCGGACTGAAACTTTTTCCTTCCTCCCGATATTGGTAAATGGCAACTTTTGGTCTGGCCTCGGCTTTTTCGAGAATATTTTTTTGAAAGGTCCATCTTACATTATTCAGGAACTCTACGTTCTGATAGCTAAGGTCTTTCCAGCAGTCGTCTTTATTGAAATCGTATTTGATGATAATGGTATCTTTTAAGGCAAGTCTTTGGTTTTCTTTTAAAAAAAGATGCAGGGAATCTACTTGCGCATCAGTTAATGTTCCTGCCTGATAGCGTTTGGCTTCATCCACATAGAGTTTTGGCGAACAGCCGTAAACAAAGATGGAAAGAAGGAGAAGGGTAAATAATTTTGACTTGATTGGGGTGATATTTTTCATTATGCGAGCGTTAATGTCGAATTTCCTGATCAAATTTAGATTTTCTGATCAGGAAAGTTCTTAAAAATAAATTTATAACTAAAATTTTATCAGACAATACTTTTCAGTAGATTAATCGTCATCTTCGGAGCAACGCGGAGTGGAGAGATCTATACTTACTGGATTTCTCGACTTCGTTACACTCCGCTCGAAATGACGACCGCGGGATTAACTCAACCTTTCAAAATCTTCGCTTTCTCCGTATCAAATTCTTCCTGAGATAATATTCCGGCATCCAATAATTCTTTCAGGTCTAACAAAGCCTGTTTTTTCGCAGCCATATCATTTTTTACTGGTTCAGCACTGCTTTCTGCAGGGGCAGTGTTTTTAACTGGTTGAGAAGCAATATTGGACGGACCGAATTTTAACAAGAGTTCTGTAATTTCATTAAAACCCTTGATATTCGAATAGTCTATTGCTTTCTGCTCTTTCACGTTCACCACTAAGGGATCTGCCGAATTTTCCAATAAGAATTTAACTGCATCTTTTTTACCATTGGCAGCCGAATAATGTAAAGCGGTATTTCCGCTTTCATCCTGGATGTTCACATTCGCACCTCTTTCTATTAATAGCTTTAACATACTTAAATGGCCGCTTTTGGCTGCTACATGCAACATGCTTTCGCCCCCGTAGTTGTAATTGTTATCGAAAGAAAAGCTTGCCGAAATGGAAATGTTATTGGCGGTTTCTACCCACTCAAGGTACGAATACATTGAATCGTCATTGCCTGAAAGCGGTTTGGCATAATTTACATCTACACCATTGGCTAAAAATAAATCGACAATTTCTTTCTGGTTATTGGCGCAGGCATACCAGATTGGGGAGAGACCATCTTTTGAAGAAACGAATACATCAGCTCCTTTTTCTACCAATGTTTTAGTGAGCATGCGGTTGGCATCATAACAGGCAATTAATAAAGCCGATTCCCCAGCATGATTAATGTGATTGATATTTCCACCTTTTTCGAGAAGAAGCTCAACCATTGGTGTGTTTTTAGATTTAACCGCAAAAATTAATGGTGAATCGCCATGTTTATTGGTGGTGTTGATATTGGCGCCAAATTCTAATAATTTGTGAACAATTTCTTTGTTCCTATAGCTCGCAGCAATAAGCAAAGGGGTTTCCGCCTTGTTATTTTCATCGTCAACTTCAAGGCCTTGATCGAGCAGTTTTTCTAGCACTTCAATCTGCCCGCTTTGTGCAGTAAGGTGTAATAAGCTATTGCCTTTAAAATCCTTAATGTCAACTCTAGCACCTTTATCTAAAAGAAACAGTGCGGTTTGTTTCTGTTTTTGCAAACAGGCAAAGTATAAAGGGGTTTCGCCGGCATGATCTTCGTAATCTAAAGCTGCCCCACGATCTATTAAAATCTGTACAAGATCTAAATACCCACGGTGGGCAGCATAATGGAGTGCTGTTCTGCCTTTTTCATCTGTATATCCTACCTCTACCTCTTGGTTGGCCAATAAAAGTTCGGCTATTTTGCGCTTGCCACTTTCGCAGGCAATTATAAATGACATCGACATATATTAAGATTTTTTCATGAGCAGTTCAACGGTTTTTATTTTCAGGTTATCGTCAGAGGCCAGCATTAAAGCGGTTTGATCCTTATCATTGGTTAAAGCAATATCTGCTCCATTTTCGATCAATAGTTTTACTTTACGATAAGTTTCTTTGGCTTTTTCTACTTCGTAATTTACATTATAGGCGCAAACTTTGTGCAACAGTGTATTCCCTTCATTATCGGTTCTATTTACCTCTATCTGTCCGGTTTCAAAAACAGCCTGTAAAATATCAGCTTGTTTTTCGGCAATTACATCCAGTGGTGTTTTATCAGCGCCATACCAGGTACCGGCCTGATATAAATCAGCACCGTCATTAAGCAGTTTTTTAAGAAAATTACTCCCACTTTCACTGTTCGACATCATCCGTACATATTCGAATAAAAGTGTTTGACCGTTTTTATTAACCTGATCGAAAGCTGGTGAAGCAAAATCGCGTAAAGTGTCGTAAATCTGTTCGCTTTGCAGGTGCGCCACTGCATAAAAGAAAGCTGAATTTCCATCCCGGTCTGTATGATTGGGATCTGCACCATTTTCGAGCAGGTGAGCAATTAAATTTTTCTTGTTAAATTTTATGGCGGTAATTATTGGGGTTTCCTGCACTACATTACCTTCATTAATATCTACTCCCTCGTTTAGGAGAATATCGATATATCCTTTAAGTAGATTGGTGGTCTGCTCATCGTTTAGGTTATAGCGGCGGAAACTGCTTTTCACTACCTGATGGATGTAGTTTTCTTCTGCATTGTTTTTGAATTTAGTACTGCAGCCCACATTGATACAGGCTTTGATTACTCCTAAGCTAACCCCATTTTCGAAGAGGTAACCTAATAACGTTTTGGTGTTTACCTCATCATTTAAGTTATCGAAATGAGTTATAAATTCATTGAAAAATGCGATATCTTCATCATCGTTGCCAAGGTTCCGAACAATAGCCTGAAAAATACTTTTGTCAAAATTGTCGAATTCGTAAATATCGGTTTCGATGGTTTTATCTTTGAGCATCATGTTTAGGATTTCATATTGTTTTTCTCTAACCAGGTTGTCAAAAATCGATGATCTGTGATGTTCTTGTAAGCTTTTGGAGAGTTTTTCGCCGTTCTGCATGAGATTTTTGGCCTCTTGGAATTTGCGGGCATTTAACTGTTGATCTAAGGTAGTTTCGGTCATTTCAATTAAAATATTTAAAATAGATAGATATATGGCTTTAGCGCTACAAAAGTTTAGCCAAAGAAAAGGTTAGTGAAAAAAATATAGATCTTGAACTAAAAACAGATAAACCCATACCTTATTATATTGCTGCTTATTTTTTGGAAAGCAATTGTTGTGTCCCATCGGTTAATTTCTTCCTGCTCTACCTTCTGCCATGAAAAATGGCATCCGTTCGATCAGGTTTAGTTTAGTTAGTTCTGTGCAATTGGGTTGGGTTTCTGTACATGGCCCTAAGTTTGGAGAGCAGGACTAAATTAAACATAGCAGATGACCTTGCGCTCCAAAACAAATTCCGTCATTAATATTTTACTTGTCACCTAAAAAGTAATGCCACAATTCAAACCATAAATAACATTACGATGTTCCTTAATTCATTCGATTATTTTATCTTTAGGCGATTTTAAAAAGATCGGTTTACAAACCTGAAAATTGATCTGATCGTTAACCTTAATAAGCAAAATCAATATAAACATGTCAAATACATCAAAAATTATCTACACCAAAACCGATGAGGCGCCAATGTTGGCAACCTACTCACTTTTACCTATCGTACAAGCTTTTACCGCATCAGCTGGTATTGATGTAGAAACCAGAGATATTTCTTTAGCAGGAAGAATTTTGGCAAACTTTCCTGAGTATTTAAAAGACGATCAAAAAATTGGTGATGCTTTAGCAGAGCTTGGTGCTTTGGCTACCACTCCAGAAGCTAACATTATCAAATTACCAAATATTTCTGCTTCTATCCCTCAACTGGTAGATGCAATTACGGAGCTACAGTCGCAGGGTTTTGCCATTCCAAATTATCCTGATAATGCACAGAGCGACGAAGAAAAAGCAATTAAAGCTAAATATGCAAAAGTTTTAGGCTCTGCTGTAAATCCGGTTTTACGTGAAGGTAATTCTGATCGTAGAGCACCTAAAGCCGTTAAAAACTACGCTAAACAAAACCCACACTCAATGGGTAAATGGTCGGCAGATTCGAAAACCAAAGTGGTGAGTATGACTGAAGGCGATTTTTATGGTTCAGAGAAATCTACAACTGTGGCTGAAGCAAGTCAATTTAAAATAGAATTTGTAGCTGCTGATGGTACGGTAACCGAATTAAAAGGTTTATCGCCACTAAAAGCAGGCGAGGTGATTGATAGTTCTGCATTGAGCTTATCTGCTTTGAAAACTTTCGTAGCCAAAGAAATTGCGGAAGCTAAGGCAGCAGGCGTTTTATTATCTGCGCACTTAAAAGCAACGATGATGAAGGTTTCTGATCCGATTATTTTTGGTGCCATTGTTGAAGTTTATTTCGCAGATGTTTTTACTAAATATGCTGACCTTTTTAAGGAACTTAACATTGATACGAGAAATGGTTTAGGTGATGTATATGCGAAAATTGCAGGTAATGTTAAACAGGCTGAAGTTGAAGCTGCTTTGGCTCAGGCTATAGAAAACGGACCAGCTTTAGCTATGGTAAACTCTGATAAAGGAATTACCAACTTACACGTACCATCAGATGTGATTGTTGATGCTTCTATGCCGGCAATGATCCGTACTTCGGGACAAATGTGGAATAAAGAAGGTAAAGCACAGGATACGATTGCTTTAATTCCAGACCGTTCTTACGCTGGTGTTTATACTGCAACCATTGATGACTGTAAAGCAAATGGCGCTTTTGATGTAACCACGATTGGTTCGGTACCAAATGTTGGTTTAATGGCTCAAAAAGCTGAAGAATATGGTTCACACGATAAAACTTTCCAGGCTACCGATGCAGGGATTATCCGTGTTACCGATGCTGATGGTAAAGTGTTTTTCGATCAGAAAGTAGAAAAAGGCGATATCTTCCGCATGTGCCAAACTAAAGATGCACCAATTCAGGATTGGGTAAAATTAGCCGTGAACAGAGCGCGTTTATCTGAAACGCCTGCGGTTTTCTGGTTAGATGAAAACAGGGCACACGATAGAGAAATCATCGCTAAAGTAAATACTTATTTAAAAGATCACGATACTACTGGTTTAGACATCCGTATCCTTGCGCCAATAGAAGCGACTAAATTTACTTTGGAGCGTATCCGTAAAGGTTTGGATACCATTTCGGTTACCGGTAACGTATTGCGCGATTATTTGACAGATTTATTTCCGATTTTAGAATTAGGAACATCTGCTAAAATGTTATCTATTGTGCCTTTAATGAACGGTGGTGGTTTGTTCGAAACCGGTGCTGGTGGTTCTGCCCCAAAACATATTGAGCAGTTTATCGAAGAAGGTTATTTGCGTTGGGATTCATTAGGTGAGTTCCTGGCACTTCAGGCTTCTTTAGAGCATTTATCTCAAACACAAAACAATACAAAAGCGCAGATATTGGCCGATGCTTTAGATGAGGCTAACGCTAAATTTTTGGCAACCGATAAATCTCCAGGTAGAAAATTAGGTACTATCGATAACCGCGGTTCTCATTTCTATTTAGCTTTATATTGGGCTGAAGCTTTAGCTGCCCAAAATAAGGATGCTGATTTGCAAGCAAGATTTGCACCATTGGCTAAAACTTTATTAGCAAACGAAGCGAAAATTAATGAAGAGTTAATCGGATCTCAAGGTAAGCCTCAAAACATTGGCGGTTATTATAACCCTAACGATGAGTTGGCAAGTAAAGCCATGCGCCCTAGTGAAACCTTAAATACTTCTTTGGCTTCTTTGTAAGCTAAATTTGAGTTGTCAACTTTATAATGCTTCTAGTATGGAAGTTGACAACTCTTAAAATATTTTGGCGTCCTGATATAAAAATCGGGACGCTTTTTTTATGAAGAATAGTTTTAAACCAATATGGGTGGCCAATAAAGATTGTTCCATTTTTACTATTTTTTGTTTTTGGAAAGCAATGCCTGTGCTGCTTAGGTTCTGCCAGCCCGTCCTTTGCTTAATCCCGATAAAAATAACGTTGAAATAATAATATTAATAAATCGGGATAACGCTGTCGGTCGCCCGCCTGCAACGGGCAGGTGTTTATTTTACATCCGATAGTAGTACTGTATGAGCTACCTAAACCCGATCAAAGCGGGATGCCGATATTTTCAATCGGCAGAAGCGGGAGCGGGACTATTATAACCCAAAAGCTTCTGCCACTGCTTTTCTAATTAATAAGGGAAATGTTTTTTGTTTTTTCCTTAACTTAATAGTGTTGGGGGCACGCCCAAATAATAGTAATATTCTATCACCAAAACAAACCTTATCCGTATCAGTTTGTTATCTTCATATAAATTATAGGAGACCCATATCATGGCAAATAACGAGAATAAAGGATCGCAGGATAAAATACATAGTACTACAGAGAATAGCGAAATCAATAAAGAGAATCTCGCTTATGATGAAAATAAGCAAAGTTACGAGTTTGATGTAAAAGGTACCGATAAGGATTACGACCACCCGATGGGATATGAAACGGTTGCTGCAGGTGCAAAAGATGACGATTCGACTTACGATGAGGCTAATCCTTATGTTGGTGATGAATACGCACGTAATGAAGAAGTTGCCGAAGATAATCTGGAAGAGTTGGGCATGCACGTGGATAACGGAGAGAGTGTAAAACTAAGTCCGGAAGATGAAATTCTTGCCCGCACTCCCGAAGATAACCGTGATGATTTAGATGAAGAAGGTTATCCGGTTAACGATACGCCTAAGATCAGTTAGCAGTTTCCAGGCTGTAGTTTTAGCCTACCGAGAACTGAAAGCTGTGAAATGAAAACTGACTAAGGATTGATATCTAAATTAAATCTCCGGCGCAATTCATCAAGCTTTGGATTTTTGTTTACCAGATAATCATACTTTTCGCGGTTGCCGTAAAGCCTGTTTTCTATCTTGCGCTCCATTAATTTATAGGTTACCTCAACACCAAAGTTCCGGAGCTCGTTCCGTAAGAAGTTTAAAAGCTCAACAGATTCTTGTTGTACGAGATGTTCTTGCGTTTTACTCTCTACCGAAATTTCGATCAGCTCAGGATTTAAAAGTGTTGGCGCAAAATTATTTAAGATTGTGAAGAGGTTAATTTTGTCGGTAGCTTTAAGTTTTTGCGTAAAAGCACTCCAAACCTCCAATAAACGATCATAACTAAATGCTTCACGTGCATCGCCGGTAACTTTCTTTGGTCCGTCATCATCATCTCCCCGGGCTACACGTTCCAAATCGTTTAATGAAGGGATAAGGGTACTTACCGCGTTTACTTTTGGAATATTGATGCTGATGGAAGTTGCAGATGGTGGCGGACCAACCTTAGCGGTTTCCTTAGGTTTTTCTTCTGTAGGAATATGAGGTAAAACAGCACTTTTAGCAATAGGAGCTACAGCCTGAGCCGTATTTTCGCTTTCTGTATTTGACTTTGGTGTTTCTGCCTGTTCGGCTACGACATTAGTTTTTTTTTTATCCTGATCTACGTCAGTTGCTGTGTTATTAGGGCTTAAAGGCTGTTGTGCTAAATTGACGACCGACCGGATATGGCACATTTTAATCAGCGCCAGCTCTACCTGTAAACGTTGGTTTTTAGAATTCTTGTAATTTAGATCGCAGGTATTGGCCAGGTTCAATGCCGTTAACAAAAACGATAATTCTGTTTGCCTGCACTGATCAAGGTATTTTTGTTTAATGTTTTCGCTAACTTCTAACAGTTTGATGGTTGATGCATCTTTACCCACCAATAAATTACGGAAATGTGAAGCAAGGCCATTTATAAAGTTATTGCCATCGAAACCGTTATTTAATATTTCGTCGAACAGGAGCAGGGTTTGGCTAACTTCTGCTGCGGTTAAATAAGAGGTAAGCTTGAAAAAATAATCGTAATCTAAAATATTAAGGTTATCGATTACAGCCTTATACGTAATGTTCTTGTTTGCATAACTGGCAATCTGATCGAACATCGAAAGTGCATCACGTAGTCCACCGTCTGCCTTTTGGGCAATAATGTGCAAACCATCACTTTCGAAAGCAATATTTTCGCGTTGTGCAATGGTTGATAGGTGACTGGCAATATCTTCTACCTGGATACGGTTGAAATCAAAAATCTGGCAACGCGATAAAATGGTTGGCAAGATTTTATGTTTCTCGGTTGTGGCCAGGATAAAAATAGCATAAGAAGGCGGTTCTTCCAGTGTTTTCAAAAAGGCATTAAATGCACTTTGCGATAACATGTGAACCTCATCGATGATATAGATTTTATATTTTCCGGCTTGTGGCGGTATTCGAACCTGCTCAATTAAGCTACGGATGTCATCAACTGAGTTGTTTGAAGCGGCATCTAATTCGTGAACATTAAAAGAATGCCCGTTCTGGAAAGAAAGGCAGTTGTCGCATTGGCCACAAGCTTCCATTTCTGCTGTAAGGTTGGTGCAGTTAATGGTTTTTGCCAGGATACGTGCGCAGGTTGTTTTACCCACTCCACGAGGCCCGCAAAATAGAAATGCCTGGGCAAGCTGATTGTTTTTAATGGCATTTTTTAACGTACCTGTAATATGCTGCTGGCCAACAACGGTTTCGAAGGTGGCTGGGCGGTATTTACGGGCAGAAACGATAAAATTTTCCATCGGCACGAAAATAGGAAAAATTTAGGTGTTGTAAGATTGAAAAGTTGGAATGTGGAAAAGTTGAAATACAAAAACGATTTGTATAAGATCATGTAACATTTATTAAGGAATTTGATCTAATCATAAAGTTTTATAAATGAGGATATTAATTTTTATTAACGCGATATTGTTGTCTTTTGCAGGCACTTCGATGGCACAGGTTGATACTATAAATGCACAAAACCATAAACTGGTGATGAGCAATCTGAAAGAGGGAAAAAACACTTACCTGGTTTATATGACTGATTCTCTTGAAACGAAACGGACTATTGGAGATATATGGGAAAGAACAGTCGCTTTTAAAATAAGAGATAAAAATGAAGTTGTAGAATTTGGTTGGAAATGGCTTCACAACGATTCTCTTTTCGCCACAATAACGAATATTTGTGATCGAAAAACAATGTCTCCAATTTATCATTATGCCAGTTATAAACGCAGAGGCATTTTTGCTTACGATTATAAAAATGGCTTCATGCAGCCTGCTGATACAGTGAAAAATAATGATGCAATCAAAAAGGGTCGGGTTAAATTGGATATTCCAATCATTTCGTGGGAGCAGGATTTAGAAACCTATCCATTATTGCCAATTAAAAAGGTTGGACAGCAATTTGATATTTCCTTTTTTGATCCCAACGAAAAATCAGCTACCTATCATCGTTATGAAGTGATCGGCAAGGATAATTTGAAATTGAATGCAGATATAACAACTACGTGTTGGCTGCTTAAAATTAATTACAGCAAAGACAGTTATGCTATTTTCTGGCTAACCGAGAAATCAAAAGAGGTAATTAAAATGAAAGAATATTATAAAGGTAACTATCGTATAAAAGTTAAGCAATATTAATGATGCAGGTTGTAAAATAGCTTATATCTTTCTTCAAACGAGTCAAAGCTGCCAAAAGTCAGTTCAATCGCTTTTTCAGTATCGTAACCCTGCGTATTTAGTTTTATTATTTTTTTAAGCAGGTCTGTTCTTTTGGATTTTATAAAAAAGTAGATCACACTGTAGGCCGTGTTGTAGTTGTCGTCTACTCCATGCCCGTAAAATGAACCGCTGTATATTTTAAAGAAATTTTTTAACCTTTCGGTGTCTTTTGAATCTATTCCTGCTTTTATACTCTTAATTCTACCACTTTGTGGATAGGAGTATAAATTCCCCTCACTGTCAAAATCTAATGTTTCGAAAAACTCTGCAAGCCCTTCATTAAGCCATTTGGGTGATTTTTTAAAATTAAACTGAAAAATACTATGACTGGCCTCATGGAGCGCTACTGAAATGAAATCGCTGCTCTTGTATACAAAGGCTTCGTTAATGGCGGCAATGTAAAATCCGGCACTATTTATCGGTGCACCATATGTTTTTTGCACCACTCGATAATCTTTACTTTTTCCATACAGGTTTATTTTTACCGGGGCAGTAATGTTCTCTCTGGTTTCAAAAATTTCATTGCAAAACATACGCTCGTAAGCAATCAGTTTCTCTATCTTCTTCTGCTCGGTTTCACTTATTTTGCAGTTTACGAGATTGATCTCAACATATTGGGCATAAAGGGATAGGCTGATGAGGCTTGCTATTATAAGTAGCAGAAATTTGTTCATGTTTGTTGTTTTAAACCTCTCTGTTACAAGTGTTTTTCTAACAATTTTTTAATTTGTCCATTATCCATAAATCCCAAAGCTGGGTTTACCACTTTTCCTTCTTTATTAATCAGTACTTGATGCGGAATGCCTGTAATTTTAAATTTATCAGCTAAATAACGCCATTCATCACTTTTTAGCCTATAGTGTTGTCCTTTTATAGTGGGTACTAAATTCTGGTAGGCAACCAACGGTGAGCTTTCATCAGTAATGTAAATAAAAACCACATTGCTATCTTTCATTTCTTCTTTCAAAGGCCTGATTTCTGCAATTCCGTTAAGGCAGGGACCACACCATGTTGCCCAAAAATCAACTAAAATAACCTTGCCTGTATGTTTGCCGATAATGTTATCTAAAATTTTATCCGCTTCTACTTTTGGTGTTGGATTTACAAAATATCCCCCATTTTTTTTATTGGCAATGAGCTGTTTCTGAGTGTCGTTGTTCTGGAGTTTGATATAATCTTTTAGAAATTGATTATTAATATCTGATAGGGCATAAGGCAAATTGTTCTCGTTGATTGGGGAGAGTTCGGTAACCATTGGCCTCGAAATATCTTGGGCGTTCATAATATCAATCAAAATGCCTTTGTTAATGTTAAATGCCGAATCGATTAATTTGATGTAATATTTTGAAGCATTTTTCGTGTTGAAGATTTTGATAAAATCACCACGTTCCTGCAGCCATGCATCTTGTGTGGGTTTATCAGCACTATCTGTTTTCAACGAAGCCCCATCTGATGATATTAATTTTTCGAAAGATTGGTCTAAATCTGTAAGTGCGATATTACTCGCTTTAAGAGCATTTAACATATCAGCATAATTATGGATATAACTATATCTGTCAGGTCGTACTCCCGGTAAAAATTTAAATCTGTTAATAAAGGTATTGTAATTTCCACTGATTACAGAAAGTTCGTCATTGATGATTTTTTGATCGAAAAAATTATAATAATCATTGGGATATTTTTCAGCCGGTTTTTTACTCTCTTTATTCGCATATTCATAATTCCAGTTATACTCTATAATGTGATTGGCATAACTGAAGACAATGTCTAACTTTTTGATTTGATAGGCTTTTTCTGAAAGGTATCCAAGCTGGTGGATAGAGTCTAATTTGGAAAGTTCTGTTTTTTGAAGGTTCAGTAAATAAGTTTTATAGTCGTTCGGCTTCATATCGACTATTTTCTTTCTCATGTCTTCATAGTCGAATAAATTAGTTTTATTTAAAAGCGAAAGATCCTCATTTAATCGCGCCAGCTCACCAATATACCTTGAGTTTTCATCACCAATAATCATGAAAAGTTCTTTGCCTGGTTCCAGATAGATATCATTTTCATTGCATATATCCGACCTCAGAAAAACCCTTTCAGGGTGATAGATACCTACTTTAGTTGAGAAATAACCATTCTTCTGTATTGCTATGATCTGGTTTTCTTGTTTTCCAGTGATAATATTGTCTACATATAACATTAAGGTTTTTGTGGCTAATTTCGGGCTGTAGTTTTTAATGTAACCACTAAAAATAGCGCTATCGTTTTTGAAGATGGGAAGTCGATAGGTTTTTTTATCGATGATTTTTTTACAATCAGCCTGATTTTTGCTTAACTGAATCGTTTTGTTGTCAATAATAAGGTTAATGTTGTTGCCTTGTAGCTCGCTAATTAAAAGCTGTTTGGTTTCTTTTCCGTTGGTAATAGATATAGTGGTGTTATCGCTGTTGGTTTTTTTAACGATATTTTTATACCACCAAATTTTATTGTTGTAAACTACTTCTTTATTGAAAAAAGCAACTTCGAGATTACTATTTTGTTTATTATACCAGCTTGTATAGATAAAGTTTGGAAGTAAATTTTTGCTTTTCTGCAGGGCGATGTCGTAAATCTTCCATGCATTGTCGCCTTCTTCTCCATAATCAATGCTTGTGGCTTTTGCATTTACTTTTGGGAAAATGAGCTGATAGGATACTGTACCACCTGATGGCATAAAATACTGTTCTGCCAGTGGGATGCCAACGGCTTTCCTGATATAGTATTTAGTAGTACTCGTGTTGTCTTGAACATAAGTATCCTTTGGAATTCTGATCCATTGCCCGGCGGGATGTGTAGTGGTAAACCATAATACAGTAGCCGTATCTGAATTGACTATTTTTGTAATTTTTAGGGTTGATGAGGCGCTGTTAAAACCAATCAAGGGATTGGTTATTGTTTTTTGCGCGTGCAGGCCTATTGTAACTATTGATAGAAAAAAGGCTAGTACAATTTTTTGATAGAGAGAGCTGTTTTTCATGTTTTTAGATTATAAAGCAATTATAACTAAAAAACGGATTATCGCCTGTTAAATTCTGTTAAATAAGCGTTGTAAACTACTTAATTACCGATTTAAGTTCGTGCCTGTATTCTGAAGCACTTTTGCCTGTAAACTCTTTAAACAATTTATTAAAGTGGCTAAAGTTGTTAAAACCGCTTTCGTAAGAAATATTGGCAATGCTGGTCGGTTTTTCGGCTAAAAGTTTTGACGCGTGCACTACGCGGTATTCGTTTACGAAATGTGTAAATGTTTTCTTGGTGATTTTTTTGAAATAACGGCAAAATGAGGGAACAGTCATACTCGACATTTCCGCGATATATTGTAAGCTAATCTGCTCCTGGAAGTGATCTTTCACATAGTTAAAAATCATATTAATGCGGTCATTATCCTGTACCTGCATTTCCATCGAAAATCCGTCGGCATTTAAGATTTTATAATCTTTCGCATGTTCCAATTCCTTTAATACGCTGAGTAAAGTTAAAAGTCTTTCAAAAGGCGGCTGATCGTCCATCATTTCTATCCTGTCGCCAACCATCTGCATCGTTTCACGGCCAAAGGCAATTCCGGCCTTCGATTTATCGAACAATTCTTGTATCCCTCTGATCTCCTGCAGACCTAAAAAAGTGCTGCCCAAAAAATCGGGCTTCATCTGGATAACGGTTTCATTTTTGTTGCCGGTATTGGTATCGGTAAAGCCGCAATGGGGGAGATTGCTGCCGATCAGGATCAAATCGCCTTCGGTGTAATAGGAAACGTGACTGCCAATTTGCCTTTTTCCAGCTCCGCCATTAACAAATACCATTTCAATTTCAGGGTGGTAATGCCAAAGGTGCGCCATATTATTGGCGTTCTCTACATATTTCGAATAATAAAATGAACTTCCGAAAGAAGGTTCAACAACCTCAAAACTTGGCTTCATGTTTTGCTAAATTATTGTTCTAAAATACATAAAAAATATGCTTTATTATAGGTTTTATTAAAATAACAGTCAAACTGGGGTAATATAGCATAGATATCGGAAAATATGCAATCATCTATCTTTCAGATAGCTCCATACCTTAGTGGTGTCATATAATTATTAACTCTTTAAAAATATTGGTTATGAAAAAGTTCTTAAAAATCGGTTTAATAGCAGCCTCACTTTTTACTGCTACGGGTGTACACGCTAACGATGATAATTTTACTTTAAAAGTAAAAGGCGAAAAAGAAAAGTTTATCCGTTTTTCTGTAGATAAAGCAGAAAACGTTAATCTGTCACTGATCGGTGCAGATGAGGAAGTTTTATTTGAAGAAAATATCCATGCTTCAGCTTTCTCAAGCAAGGTTTATGATTTAAACGCACTTCCTGATGGAAACTACGTGCTTAAAGTTGAATCTGAATTAAAACTGGCTAAATATACAGTAACCATCAAAGATGGTGAGGCCCTTGTTTCAGAGCCAAAAGTTTCTAACATATTTAAACCTGTTTATACTAAAAAAGATCAGGTAATTACACTTAACCTTGAAAACCTGGAGAATAGTCCGGTAGAAGTTAAAGTTTATAACGAATACAATGATGAGGTTTATAATGAGGTATTCAAAGATAAATCGCAACTGGTAAAAAAATTCAATATCGGTAAAACAGATTCTAAAGAATTAACCTTTGTGGTGAAGTACAAAGAAGAGAGTTTTGTTAAAACGATAGGAACGTATTAAACATTTACAGCTAATTGATATGGGAGATTGTCTTGATAGATAGTCTCCTTTTTTGTTTATAGCTCTTGTTAAAAGTAGTTTATTTGCGCTGAAATGAGGAAGATATTTCCTTTGTGCCAATGTTTCTGTATTAGTTGATTGGTATTGCGCTTTTTTCTGATTAATCCTTTGATTTTAAGAAATATATTGTTACTTTTGCATCCCCGTAATATACCTCGGGATTAAAAATTAAAAACATAATTTATAACAATGAATCAGTACGAAACTGTTATCGTTCTAACCCCTTTGTTATCAGAAGAAGTTGCTAAAGAGGCATTAGCCAAATATAAAGCAATCCTTGTTGATAACGGAGCCGAAATTATCCAGGAAGATAATTGGGGTTTGAGAAAATTAGCGTATCCAATTGAGAAAAAATCAAACGGATTCTTCAACTTAACTGAATACAAATCTTCAGGTGATTTGATCGCAAAATTAGAGCTTGAATTAAAACGCGATGAGCGTGTGTTGCGTTTCTTAACTATCCGTTTAGACAAACACGCTGTTGCTTACAATGAGAAAAAGCGTAGTGGTGCTTTTAACAAAAAAACTAAGGAGGTTGCAGCGTAATGGCAAGAGAACAAATACAATACGTAACTGCCCCTAAAGTAGAGGATAACCGTAAAAAATATTGCCGTTTCAAGAAAAACGGAATTAAATACATCGATTACAAGGATGCAAATTTCTTGTTGAAATTTATTAACGATCAAGGTAAATTATTACCACGCCGTTTAACTGGTACTTCGTTAAAATTCCAACGTAAAGTGGCTCAGGCAGTTAAACGTGCCCGTCACATCGGTTTGTTACCTTTCGTTGCTGATCAATTAAAATAGGAGGCTAGAGATATGGAAATTATTTTAAAACAAGATATTAAAGGCCTTGGTGAAAAAGATGATGTAGTTACAGTAAAGCCAGGTTATGGCCGTAACTATTTAATCCCTCAAGGATTTGGCGCATTAGCTACTTCTTCTGCTAAAAAAGTTTTAGCTGAAAACTTAAAGCAAGCTGCTTTTAAACAAGATAAAATTAAGAAAGATGCTGAAGGTGTTGCTGAGCGTTTAACTGATGTTAAACTTTCAATCGGCGCTAAAGCAGGCGAAAGCGGAAAAATCTTCGGAGCGGTTAACACCATCCAGATTGCTGAAGCATTAAAAGCACAAGGCTTTGATGTAGACCGTCGTCGTATTACTTTCGAAACTGAGCCTAAATTTGTTGGCGAATATGTTGCTAACTTAAACTTACACAAAGAAGTTAAAGTTCAGGTTCCTTTTGAAGTAGTAGCTGAATAAGCATTCTTTAAGAATCAATAAAAATGGCCTCTTGATGAAAATCGAGAGGCCATTTTTATTGGATGTAAGATGTAATAATGTAAGAGGGATGACGGTGTATGATTTTACAGTGATTGATTTGTTAACCACTCAGCATATTCTGCAATTCGCGTTCCAGGTAGTATGGAAGGTTTAATAAGAGATATGGCTTGCCTGCTGGAGTAATTGTTTTTTCTAGCCTAAACTCGCTTCCATATACCATGAATCGTTAAAGGTCACTATTTCCTGTTTTGTAACAAAGTCAACCCAGATATAAGATGTTTTTGTAACAAAGTCAGGGCATTTTAGCGCATCGACAGTGAGAATATGATGAAAATGTAATGAACTGCTAATAAAAATGCTTAATGGGCGCTGAATCAGCAAACCCGTGGGAAACCTTATAGGTTCCCACAGACTTAAGTGAACGTCTATACAATAAGGTTACCCTTTCGGCGTGGTTGGCCTGATTTCTACCTTACTCGGTAATGTTCTTGCTGGCATGGCCAATAAATCAACAATCAGTTTACCCATATCCTCTGGCTGGATTTTCCAGGCATCATCTTCAGTATTGGGTTGGTGATCGTTAAAATGGCTCGCTACCGATCCGGGCATAATGGTACTCACCTTTACGCCATATTTTCTTAAATCGAGCATAACCGATTGGGTAAAGCCCGTTAAACCAAATTTACTGGCATTATAAGCAGAACCTCCTGCAAAAAAGTTTGTGCCTGCTAAACTTGATATCGTAAAGATATGCCCTTTCGTTTTTTTGATTTCTTCAACAGCGGCTTTGATACTGTAAAAAACACCGGTTAAATTGGTATCAATGGTTTCTTTCCATAAATTAATGTCTAATTCATCAATGGGTGCAAAATGACCAACACCTGCATTGGCGATGAGTACATCCAATTGTCCCCATTTTTCAAGTATTAATTTTACGGCATCCTGCTGAGAATTAAAATCTGCAACATCTGCCTCAATGGCCAATACATCACCATGTGCCACCAAATGTGACGCCGCCTGGTTTGCGCTCGCAATTGTTCTGCTGGTAATGGCTACCTTATAACCTTCTTTTAAAAGGGCTTCGGCAATGCCGAAACCAATTCCTTTACTTCCTCCTGTAATTAATGCAACTTTCATGTTGTTGTAACGTATGATATCGAAAAATGTTTAATTAGATTTTTTCTTGCCATGGTGTGGGAGTTCCATAATCTGGATATCCTTAAAATCTACCGGCTGTCCTTCACTTTGTAAGGCAATAAAACCTTGTGTAAGCGCTTTTCCATCGATTTTAATTTTCGGGTCGAAACGATTAGCTACGCCTCCGCCAATTTGTGGCTTGTTATACTGCAATACGGTATCACCATTAATAATATGCTTTACGATCGAATCGCCCATAACAATAAGTTCGGCAGATACCCACTGGTCGCCATCGTACGTTTTTGATTTTGAATCCAGGCAGTGGCCCGGAAACTTACTGCCGTTATAAAAAATCTCCGTTCCTGGCGAACACATATTTCCGGTAGGGCGGGGACGGCCATCGCTCAAACCACCTAAAAACTGCATTTCGATTGAAATTGGCCAATCTTGTTCTTTAGGCATGGTTTTCGGATCTTGAGAATGGAACATTACCCCACTATTACGCAAGGTATAACTTGGCGCACCTTTTTGCAGCTCACCAACAAAACGGTATTTTAATTTTAAATGATAATAGGAAAAAGGCATTTTGTAATAAAGATGACCAAACTGATCATTGAAATCGCCGTATTGATCGTATCGTACCTGTATTATTCCATCTTCAACCCTAAAGGTATTTCCGAAATTTACATTGTAATCGTGATGGTGGATTTTAACGTTCCAATCTTTAATGTCTTTCCCGTTAAAAAGCGTTATCCACTTTTCCGATTGGTTATTCATGTTTTTCGTTGTGCTGCAGCTCCATAGGGTAACGGCAAGAAGAAGATAACCCAGTTTTTTCATTTGGTTAATTTTGTTTAAAAATCTGAATCACAAAATACATAAACAAAGTGATTTTAATGTGCATTAAAGGTTTACAACGAGAATTTTGCATTTTAGCTTTGTTTTTTGAGTACAAAAATATTTTTTTTGCATTATTCCCATCTGCTGTACTTCCCATCTTCCATCCCTTTAATTACCTTTGCACCATGGCGAAAACGCGGACAACCAGAACTAAAAGCAAGGCAAAACATCCCCTTTTAAAGAAGATTATCAATATTGCGACGAAAGTATTTTTATATTTTCTGCTGGTTTCTGTGTTTTGGGTAATCGCCCTACGTTTTATCAATCCTCCTATTACACTTTTAATGGTACTACGGAACATTGAGCGTAAAGCCGATGGAAAACCTTTTAAAACGGAGAAAAAGTGGGTGAAATTCGAAGATATGTCTGATAATATGAAACGAGCTGCAGTATCTGCCGAAGACCAACTCTTTTTAAAACATATTGGTTTTGATATGAAAGCCATTGAAAAAGCTTTTGCCAGTAACGCCAAAGGGAAAAAGGTAAAGGGTGGAAGTACCATTTCACAACAAACAGCTAAAAACGTTTTCTTATGGCCTGGCCGATCGTGGATAAGAAAAGGTTTTGAAGCGTATTTTACCTTATTGATCGAGCTCTTCTGGAGTAAAGAAAGAATATTGGAAGTTTACCTGAACGTAATTGAAATGGGTGATGGGATTTATGGTGCCGAGGCTGCTGCCCAGGAGTATTATGGTAAGTCTTGTACAAAACTGACTAAGAAACAAGCTGCTTTAATTGCTTCTTGTTTTCCAAACCCGAGAAGATGGACGCCCAAAAATGCAACCCCATACATCAGGCACCGCCAATATCTGATTTTAAGAAATATGAACAGGTTAGGACCGTTGGATTTTTAGTCTTAAGTCCTGAGTCCAAAGTCCTTAGTCGATTAATTGACTGAAGACTCAGGACTCCAGACTTGGGACTAAAACTATTCATGATCCTTATTCCACCTGATCTTTATCCCACCTTTTTCGTCATCTACGGCTTTTAAGTGCAATACAATACCGCGCATACGGGCTTCTCTTTTTTCTGATCTGGTTAGGTTTTCATCCCCTTTAGGGTTTCTCAATGGAATGTCCATCTCTACATTTGTGCCATTTCCTAAAGCATAAGTACCTTTTACATTAAAGTTTAAAGCACTTGAGTTTACCAGCATCGGATTGATTTCTACCTTGTCGCCATGGATATTAAGGGTCCCATCGAGGTTTTTGATTTCTACGTTTGATAGGTTTCTATTGGCAAAGGCAAATTTTCCTACCCTAATCATAGGGTCGAAATTAACCAGGGCTGCATTGTTTAGGTTAAACACTACTTTGCCGTTTATCGATCGTGGAAGAATTTTTCCTGTATGCGATATTCTTCCGGAAATGTTAACCAACGATGATAAATAACCTTTTAAATTTTTGTTGGTAATGGTATTCTGTCCGAAGTTATCAAACGAATAAAAGAAGTCTTTAACACTTACATGGCTGATCTTTGAGTTGATTTTAAAGCTATTTGAGGCAGCTTCCTGCATAATACTTCCATTTAGTGATAGCTGTCCCCCGGCATGGGCCACACTTATTTTGTTGAAAAATATACCTCCGCCACGTAAAGAAATGTCAGCATCGAGGTTTTTGGCCAGAAAATTATCATAAATGGCTTTATTAACTGTTAAGCGGATATTCATTTTCGAAAGCTCCAATACATTACTGAGCTCTTTCGAAACCACTTGTTTGTTTCCGCCCGATTTTTTCTTTGCTGTTCTTGGTCCTAAGAAAGGTAAAAATTCTTTTAGGTAGAGCTGAGGGCTTGACATTTTTAGGTTCACCAATATTTTCTCGGGGGCAGTGTAATACAGGTTGGCAAAATTGGCGATGCTACAGCTTACATTAAGTTCGCTTTTGCCCAATTGGAAATGCCCATTCTGGATCGATAAATCATTTTGGTTAAAGTTGATGTTTAGCGCACTTTTTACCAGATGGAGCCTCCGGGGGATGTAAAGAATGTCGGCATCGGCGATCTGTACTTTCCCCGAAACAACTGGTTTGGTAAACCTGAAGTTATCAATATCAGCCTTGCAATATAACCTTAAGTTGGCTGTTCCGTTTTTAAATTCGAAATCATTCGTGCCTAATGAATTGTTTAAATTGGATAGGGGAAATTGTGAAGTTACCAGTCCGGTGGCAATTGGACGAGATAAATTATTTACCGAGAAAGTGTCGATTTTAAGCGGTGCATTAAAATATTTTGCCGTAAGCCTGTGGAATTTGATAGATGAGTTTTCATCACCAATAATACCACCAACGGTATCCCGATTGGTAAAGGAACCATCAAAATTACAAGCCGTTAATTTACCTGATGGAATAGAAACCACATTATCCCGAACGGTTATACCCACTTTGATCAATGGATCTCCATATTTTCCTGATCCATCGTCAATAATATTTCCCTGGATATCGATCGGTTTTTCTATGCCGAACTTTAAGAGTTTGGAAGAGATATTAGGCGACAGGAGTAAAGCAACATCTCTAAATAAAATATTATCAACAGCTATGCTAATGGCAAAAGCAGATTTATCTAATCCTATTTTAGCACCGATTTTAAAAGGGTGGCCGCCAATGTTTAATATTTCAGGACTAAGAATTACCGCATGCATATCGCGGCTGTAATGTGCATTTAATGTTCCATCCAAGGTCTTGTCTTTCAAAAAGCTACCTTTACGCGTATTAAAGGCGAAACTGTTTACCTTAGTCATTAACTTGATTTTACCTGTCCAGCCGCTATCAGGGTATTCCATTCTGCCCTGGATCTGATCGATATTAAAATTGAATAACTTGAATCTCTTTTTGTTGTCCAATATTAAACTCACCTGGTTAAAATCAATTTTCTTAACTTCTAATGCTGAGGATTTTGATGACGATGTTTTCTCCGTTTTAGGCTTGCTTTTAAAAATACTGGTATTGCTATAGCCTGTAGAATCGGTGTAGATATAAATAGATGCGTTATTAATCGCAATCTGTTTAATGTTAATATTGCCCACAATAAGCGAAAGTACATTTAGCGATACATCTATATCCTGCGCTTTTAAAAGATCGTGTTTATGTTGGTTCCATAGGCTATCTCTAAGTAATACACCATTTAAGGATACCGAAACGCCTGGGAAACTTTTAAGGAGTGTGGGCTCCATGCTTGTAGCAGTAATTTTTCCGTTTAAATTTTTATTGAGCTGCGACAGGATAGAAGCAAGTACTTCTTTTTTATTTCTGCTGATATAAAATGCACCTGCCAGCCAGGTTAGGATAATCAGAACAACAACAACAGATATAATTTTTAAAGAGATTTTGAGCCAGCGCTTCATAAACATTAGTTTGATTTAACCAATATAATGTTTTTTGCCAGCTAATTGTTTGACTAATAGCGAAAATAATGTAGAATACCGCTGCTGGTTTTAAGAATTAATTTCCTAAAAGTGATTCGAGATCTGGATGATATTGTGAGGTTAAGAAATGTGTAATGGAGAAATCGGCTAACCGGTGTTTGTAAAACGGATCTTCCATCAGGATTTTTTTTAAAGCCTCTTCATCTTTTGCCAGGGCTAAAATAATTCCACCGGTACGGGGTACTTTTCTACCCGAGGCCACGAAAATGTTTTTTTTATAGTACTTCTTTAAATATTGAACATGGGCATCCATATGCTCATCTAACTCGGTTAGCGGAACAATATATTTAAGATCTATGATAAACATACTTTTTTATAATAAATGGGCAAAAACAGTAGAATGCCAGCTATTTTGAAAGGGTACTTCCCATTTGTTCTCCAGTTCTGCCAGGTTCTGCACCATATTGTTAAACACTGTAGTTTCTGGTGTTACCTGTTTAATATTGACCAACGTTTCAAAATCTTCTTTGCTGTTTACCACAACTGCTCCATTTACTTTGTAGGCAATGTTGAAACGGTTAAAAAGATCTACATGGTATTCCTGTTCAATTTCTTTAATTAAGCGAACAGAGCTATCAATAGAGCAACCGGTAACACCCGCCTGACTTTCGTCGACTGTTAGGATAATAAAAAAGCCATAGCGGATTTCTGCTTTTGCAAGCAATTCATTTCCATGTGCTTTCCATTGGTTTGTAAAAGCTGCTAATTTGTTTAAGATCTCATTTTCTTCGGTCGAAGTAAATTTACGATCGCTTTGGTATACCCAAACTCTTGATTGTGGAGAAAAACTCATATACAAATTTACGATTTTAATTAAATTGGTGTGTTTAAAACGCTAACCTGATGAAAAAGTTTACACTCTGCTTGAAAATATCCCTGCTTTCGGCTTTTTGTATGTTTTTATGTGCTTTTTCCGACCCCGAATCCATAGCGCAATCGATTAACTTTCTTCAAAAAACATTTACCGATCATTACGATAACAGCCAGGAAAGCGACCAGGTAAAACGTTATGAGCTAAATGTTACCAACAATGGCTTTTGCCGTTACAAGCGGTATTTTAATAACGGTAAAACCGAGTATTTCGCATTTAAGTTATCGAAATTTAAAGATATGGACTATTATGGTACAAGCACTTCTGGTAAATTGTATATCCACACCAAAGGTGATGACGTAATTGTGCAGACCTATAAAGACAGGGGAGGCGATGTAGATTCGATGGCTACACAGATCATTATTCCTTTAAAAAACGTGGAAGCCGAAGATTTGAATCTCATCCGTGATAACCTGAATAAAATTAATGCAGAGGTTTCAATTTCTCAGAAACCATAGACTGCCGCTGATGATGAGCATTTGAATTTTAGTTGATTACATACCTTATTAATTTCTTATTAAGCTCACTGGTCGGTTCTGGAGCGCAGTGTCAATTGCTTTTTTTTATTTAGTCCTGCTCTTCGCTTTATCCCGATGAAATATCGGGGATGCCACTTCGATCAGGGCTATGAACTTGGGCCTGTGGCACGGAAAACTGACATCGTAGCAGAAAAATAACAAAACTAAACCTGATCGAACGATCCCGATTTTCATCGGGAAAGGCAGAGCAGGGAGAAATTAACCTATTGAATGCTGCTATTGCTTTCCTAAAATAAGAAGCTATTAAATCTGTCCGATGAATCGGGACAAGTAGTCGAAATGTTTTGAGGGGCATTTAAACAGGCCTTTCGACAGGCTACCATTGAAAGAATCCATTAGTGTGGTCGTCATTCTCGCGCAGGCGGGAATCTTAAAGCGCTTGCATTAAGATTATCTGCGATGAGCACTTCGTGCCCCCAATCGAGTTACCAATGACAGATCTAAAATTGGCGTCATCTCGACCGAAGCAAATGCGGAGTGGAGAGATCTTTGGACTATGTTAAAAGATCTCTCCACTGCGGTCGAGATGACGATTTATCTTACCTGTCACCCAACTCCTTTGTTTTTTGCTAAAACTGACTGGAATGACGAAACCCCGACAAGTTATACTTGTGATACAGCCTCTTTGTTTATTTAGTTAAAATGATGGCTACAGGCCATTTGCCCTTGCGGTAATCTCCGCAATATCCATTACCTTAACTTCCTGTTCTTTATCTTTTAATTTAATGCCATCACTTAGCATGGTCATACAGAAAGGGCAACCAGCGGCAATAACCTGTGGATTGGTTTGTAAAGCCTCTTCAATACGTTCTACATTAATATCTTTATTTCCCTTTTCTGGCTCTTTAAACATCTGTGCACCACCGGCACCACAGCATAAACCATTGCTTTTGCAGCGTTTCATTTCCACCAACTGTGCATCAAGTATCTCTAAGGCTTTTCTGGGCGCTTCGTAAATTCCATTTCCACGACCCAGATAACACGGATCGTGATAGGTGATTTTTTTGCCTTTGAAACTTTCGCCGCCCTCGGCTTTTAGTTTGCCCTCGTTAATTAAATCCTGGATCAGTTGCGTATGGTGAATCACTTCGTAAGTGCCGCCTAAACCCGGATATTCATTTTTAATGGTATTAAAGCAATGTGGACAGCCTGTTACAATTTTTTTGATATTGTAAGCATTCAATACCTCGATATTGGTCATGGCCTGCATCTGGAAAAGGAACTCGTTACCAGCCCTTTTAGCAGGATCTCCGGTACAGCTTTCTTCCGTTCCTAATACAGCGTATTTTATACCTACATGATGTAAGATCTTGCAAATGTCGCGGGTAATTTTCTGCGCTCTTTCATCGTAACTTCCAGCACAGCCAACCCAAAATAATATTTCCGGTTCTTCACCTGCGGCCATTAACTCGGCCATTGTAGGGACTTTAAATTCCATTTGTCTAGTATCTAATATCAAGTATCAAGACCTGATGTAATTATATTTTTAATTCAATGTCGACTGAAAACTGTCAATTGCTAGCTTTCTTGTGCCCAGTTAAAACGATCGGCTGGAGAGTATTTCCAGGGTGCCTGGTTATTCTCAATATTTCCCATCATCGCATTAATACTTCCAGGTGCCTGCGATTCTTCCATCACTGCAAAACGGCGAAGCTCCATAATAATCTGTAATGGATCGATGTTTACCGGACAGGCCTCTACGCAGGCGTTACAGCTGGTACAAGCCCAAATTTCTTCTCTGCTGATGTAATCGTCTAATAAAGATTTTCCATCCTGGTGTTCTGCGCCGTGTTTATCAATATTTTGGCCCACTTCTGTAATACGGTCGCGGGTATCCATCATAATTTTTCGTGGTGATAAAAGTTTGCCTGTAATATTTGCCGGGCATACCGAAGTACACCTTCCACATTCAGTACAGGTATAAGCATTCATCAGGTTTACCCAGCTTAAATCGGTTACATCTTTGGCGCCAAATTTGCCAGGTTCGGTCTCTGCCGGAACAAAAGAAGGATCGAGCATGGCCTTTACTTCATTGGTAACCGAAGCCATGTTGGTAAACTCACCTTTAGGTTCCAAATTAGAAAAATAGGTGTTTGGAAAAGCGAAAAGAATATGAAAATGTTTCGAATAAGGCAGGTAATTTAAGAAAGCCAAAATGCCTATAATATGGAACCACCAGCAGCTGCGCTCTACTATAAGCAAGGCGCTTTCTGATGAAGGCAGGAGATTAATTAAATACTGGCTTACCGGAAATGCACCTGCATTAACATAATGGCTGGCGCCCAAAAGTTGTAATTTTGCATCAGCTGCATTCATGAACAAAAAAGCACTCATTAATAAAATCTCGGTGATGAGAATATAATTAGCATCGGATTTCGGCCAGCTTTTCATCTCTACGCCACTAAAGCGTTTAAGTTTTAGAATATTCCTGCGGATAAGAAAAATAGCGCATGAAACCCAAACGGTAAAAGCAAGGATTTCGAAAGACCCGATCAAAAAATTATATAAACCACCTAAGCCGTTAAAAATACGGTGTGTGCCGAAAAGGCCATCGATCATAATTTCCAACACCTCAATGTTGATGATTACAAAACCGATATAAACAAAAAAGTGGAGAAAAGCCGGGATAGGGCGGACAACCATTTTAGATTGTCCAAAAGCCACGCGAAGCATGGTCATTAATCTTTTTTGCGGCTGATCGTGTCGATCTACCGGTTTACCTAAACGGATATTGCGAATTATTTTACGCAGATTAACTGTAAACAGCGCAATTGCTGCAAGTGTAAGTACTAGAAAAAGGATCTGTGCTACCATGCAATATTAGATTGTTACGCTAAATTAGGATATTAATCTAAATAAATTACTATGCATGCATAAAAAAAATAATAAAATTGTTTGTTTGTACTCATTCTAAGCAATGATTAAGGCTTATTTTAAGAAAGGCGAAAAATTAATTAATTGATAATCAGCGTAGCAATGAAATAATCGGAAAAAAGTTTTGCTTTTGAAAAAAGAACGCTACATTTGCAATCCCAAACGGATGGTGCCATAGCTCAGTCGGTAGAGCAAAGGACTGAAAATCCTTGTGTCCCTGGTTCGAATCCAGGTGGCACCACTTCCAAAAGCCTTTCAGAAATGAGAGGCTTTTTTGATTTCTAGCCTTTCGCTATTGTTTTACGGAAAAGAAAGAAAGTAGCAGATTTGATCAATATTTTTTTGATTGCATTTTGCTGATTATCAGAAAAATGAATTCATATGGCTAAACAGGTCGTTATTTTTTTAAAATAAATTTGAATCCTTTTTTGGATTTGGGAAAAAGAACACTACATTTGCAATCCCAAAAGGGGGTGCCATAGCTCAGTCGGTAGAGCAAAGGACTGAAAATCCTTGTGTCCCTGGTTCGAATCCAGGTGGCACCACTTAAAAAAACAAAAGCCTTGCAGAAATGTAAGGCTTTTTACGTTTTGAGGTAGCGAACATTTATGTTTCTACGTGATATTCATTTCGTTTTTCGGCTATTTCTTTAACCTTATCTAAGGCTTTTGGCCAGATTTTCTCAAAATACGCTTTCCAATCTTCGCTGATATCCATATCAATAGTAAGCTCCGTTTTTCCATCTTTTTCATTGAGGGTATAATTCTCGAGTGTTTCGCCCCAATCTCCGCTGAGATCTTCCTTGCCATCTTTTATTTCGCCCAGGTGTTTGATAGACATGTATCGGTTAGGGATATTGTCTTGGATCACAGCTACCATTCCATCTCCGTTATTACCGAGAAACAGGGCTTTGCTTCCTTTTTTCCAATCGGTTTCTACACGCGAGCCTTCCATAAAAGCAGCTGTCCACTTGGGGTAGGTTTCTACGCCAAAAAGAACATCCCAAACTTTTTCTGCTTTGGCGTTAATTGTGGTTTTAAATTCGATCTTTTCCATGGTTCTTAGATTTTTAAATCAGATAGTTAGTATAACAAATTTGCAGAGGATTTGATTAACTTAAGCGGTGCAAAGGCGACAATTTATGGGGGCATAAGGACTTTCGTCTGGACACCGTTTTGAAATATCTTTTTTGAAATTTAATAAATATCTCAGCGAAAAGTAATTTAATCGGTAGATTTACGTAATTCACCGATACATATGCGCAAGAGCACAATATTTTGAATTAAATTTAGTTTGTTGGTTGATAAAAGTTTCTTCCTGAACAACTTAACTATTATCCAATACGTATATAAAAGATAACGTTACCATAATTTCCATGAGAAATAAGAGATTCCTTTACCTGGTTGCACTAGGTTTTTTAAGTTTTGGGGCCATTACTGGCTGCAAAAAGAGCAGTAACGTGCCCGATGAGCCTGTAACTCCACCCGTAGTGACAACGCCTAACGGAACACGGGATGAATTGACTAAAGATTCTATTTTTTTATACGGTAAAGAACTTTATTATTGGAATACTTCACTGCCGACTTATGAAGTATTTAATCCACGCGGATTTAGTTCGAATGAAGCTGAGTTATATGCCATGACACAATATTCTTTAGATCCGGCAACAGGAAAACCTTATGAATTTGTAAGCACTTCAAGCGAACCTAAATATTCGTTTTTCGACTATACGGCAGCTACAACAGGTAAAACAGGAGTACTTAAAGCAGATGTAAACGGTTCGGCCAATGATTACGGTTTTTCTGTTCAGTATAATAGCACGGCAGATTTAAGGGTAAAATATGTTTATCCAAACTCACCGGCAGCATTGCAGGGGTTAACCCGTGGCTGTAGGATAACCAGTGTAAACGGAAGAACAGATCTAACCTATCCTGGTGCCGTTAACTTTTTAAATAACGCCATTTTTGGTACAAATGCAAGTGTGACTTTAGCTTTTAATGATATTGGAGGCAACCCGAAAACAGCGGTTATAGCTAGCAGTTTATATACTGTTAATCCGATATTATTTACCAATGTTTATACGGTTGGTACAAAGAAAGTGGGTTACATTGTATTTAATAGTTTTACCAATAATGCTTCTGCAGCCATAAATGCAGTTTTTTCTAATTTTGCTACCCAGGGGGTAAGCGAATTGATTATTGATTTACGCTATAACGGTGGGGGTTATGTTTCAACAGCTACCCAGATGATTAATTTAGCAGCACCAGCAGGAGAAACAGGTAATACGATGTTTACTTCTTATTACAATAACTATCTACAGTCTATCACTACTGCTCAGCGTAAAGCCTCCATTTTGGCACACCAACCATTGTTAGATGATGCGGGTAAATTACAGACCTTTACCACGGGTGTAAATGGAAAGTATGCCACTTATGCTGATTTAAATTATTCGCCTACAGCTACCGATAATATAGAGAAATTTGCAAAATCAGGTAGTTTAACATTAAACAGGGTTTATTTTATCGTAACGGGATCTACTGCATCTGCAAGCGAATTAACCATTAACAGCTTAAAACCGGTAATGGATGTAAAGTTAATCGGTAGAACAACTTATGGTAAACCTGTTGGTTTCTTCCCGATCAGAATAGACAAGGTGGATATGTATATCCCAGAATTTGAAACGAAAAATAAACTTGGCGTTGGTGGCTACTATTCAGGCCTCACGGTTGATAAAGAATCGGCAGAAGATTTAACCAAAGCCTGGGGAGATGAAACAGAGACTTTGCTGGCTTACGCATTATTGTATGCCAAAAACGGTAGTTTTGTAACTACAGCTGCAAAAACAGCTAGTTTAAGTGCAACCACAACAGCAATGCCATCAAAACTATCGGTTGCAGAACTGAGGTCGCTGGATGAAAAGTTGGATCCAAAAGGAATTAAGGGGATGATCATGACACCTGACAAAAGATTTTAATCAATCTTTTAACGAAAATGCCCGCTTAACATGCTTGTTAAGCGGGTATTTTTATTTATGGTTATATTTACAATAATATTTTACTGCTGATATCTTTGTTAATGGTAATGTAACCAGGATATTTAACAGGTGTATTGCCCAGCATAAAGGTTGGCTTTATTTTAATGGTTAATAGGCCTAGTTTTTCATCTTTTGAAGATGATCCTTTCTGAGCAGCCTTGATAATATCATTAAAAACATTTCCGTTAGATACTAACCCATAAATGTTGCTTACCAGCTGCACCGGAACAGTAACCGTTTGACCTTGTGCAATGCTTACATTTTGGTTAACAATGCCTTCTGCCAAATCCGTATTATTGACCAATATTTTATATTCGAACTGGTTTATGGCTGCTAAATTGCTCGATGGGTTGGTTATTTCTAAATTCAGATTGGCTCTAAGCGGAATGTCTTTTCTTAACAAACCTAATGCAACCCCAGGTAAACTGGTTAAGCTAAAGCTTTGCTGTTCCATTAACTTTTTTACATCTGTGCCTGCAATCGATACCTGTTGTACACCTGTAATTTTATAAGTGCAGTCTTCCAGGGCTTTTATCTGCTGTGCCTGCCTGTTTATTCCACAGCCAAAAAGGCCAACAGTTAAAAGGCATATTAATAATCTTTGTTTCATTTTATGTGTGTTAGGTGATAGTATGTACCCAGAAATTTGGATATTTATGTACTGCAAACATAACGCCAAAATAATAAATCTATTTCAGAAGGGGCTGCTTAAAAACCAGGTTGCCCGTTAACTGCAGGTCAATCTCAACAATTAACTCAATTAATCGTTTAGCCGATTTAAACAATTGATGCAAGTTACTAACTTTACAAAAAATAAAATACATGGCCATTACCATCCGTAAGATAACTGCACAAGATAATACTGCTACTGCTTCAATGATCAGGACGATTTTAAGAGAATTTAAAATAGACAAGCCTGGCACTGTATACACCGACCCTACAACCGATGCATTGTCTACAGTTTTCGAACACCCTCAATCGGCTTACTGGTTGGCCGAAGAGGATGGTGTTATTATTGGTGGCTGTGGTATTTATCCAACCGAAGGCTTGCCAGATGGTTGTGTAGAGCTGGTTAAATTGTATACCTCTGCAGCTTCACGCGGTAAAGGTATTGGCAAAATGCTTATGGAGAAAAGTATAGAATCGGCACAGCATTTTGGTTATAATGAAGTTTATTTAGAGTCGTTTCCTGAGCTCTCTACAGCAATTGGTATGTACGAAAAAGCAGGATTTAAAAAACTCGCTGCCCCATTGGGTAATTCGGGTCATTTTGCCTGTAATGTTTGGATGTTACTGGTTTTATAGGTTGTTAATCGGTGGAACTGGTTAATCGGTTAACTGTTGATCGGGAAATACAGCTCAATTAACCAGTTAACCGATTTATACAATTAACCTTACTCAAAGCTTAATTTTTGCCTACTCTGTTTTCTTCGTCGCTTGTTCCGGTTTGTCTGCTGCGGGCAGTTTTGATTTTCATATTCCCAAATTTATAGGTGAAACTTAAGTTTATCCTGCGGCTTTCCCATTCGTTCTGCCAATACGTTTTAATATTATTGTATTCCAGGTTGGCTCTGAATTTACTGGTGTTAAACACATCGTTCACTTTTAAGGCCAGTGTTGCATTTTTGTTCCAGAAAGATTTTTTAACACCAACATTGAACTGGTAATTCCCTAAACTGCGGAATAAACCAGAAATAGAAGGAGAATCGTAATAACCATACATCGTTAAGCTGTAGTTTTTAGGCAAAGTGATGGTATTATCCGACATTACAGACCAATTCCACGAGAAGGCATTATAGCCATTTCCCTGTACGGCCGATGCAGTGCGGTTATAACCAACGGAAACTTCGGTACTGTTGTTCCACCATTTGGTTATATCAAAAGGACTTCCTGTGGCCATATAAAAATTTGTGGTACGGTTCAGGTTTTCTGGTCTGGAGATACTTTCCTTTGTACTATTGTTCTGATAAATCACTTCCGATATCGATCCATCACTAACCGAATAACTTAAGGTAAGTATCCTGAAGTTTTTAATCGAGTAATTAAATTCAAAACTATTGGCATAAGAGGGCTGCAACAATGGGTTTCCTTGTATTGCTGTATAGGGGTCGGTATAAAAGGTAAAAGGATTTAAACTGCTGTATGATGGCCTGTTGATGCTTTTGCGATAGGCAGCCGTTACGAGGTTGTTCGAATCCAGTTTTAAGGAGATAAATAGCGTTGGGAAAAGTTTCCAGTATTTCCTGTCAATTAAGGTATTTGTACCTGATGAACTGCCATCACCTCTGGTCTGTTCAGCACGTAAACCTGCTTTAACCTGTAGGTTTTTAAAACTTTGATCAAAGGAAAGATAACCTGCATTAATGTTTTCATGGTATAAAAAGGCGTTGGTTCTGCGCGGATCGTTAATCCAGCCAGCGGTTTTTAGCGAATCGAAACGTACATCGCTCTGCGATTTTACCCAGCTGCTCTTCCAGCCCGTTTCCATTTTTAATGTTTTTGAAAAATTCAGGCTATAATCGGCCTTGATTGAATAAATAGAGACGTTGCCCATGCCTTTGTTGCGTAAATCGATTGGATTGCCAATCAGCTGATCACTGGCATCGAGGTAATTATTGGTAAAGGTTTCGTTTTTGCTGTTATCGTATTGGACATAATCGGCATCAAAACCCAGTTCACCGCCCAGTGTATCTGTTTTAAAACGGTAGTTTAAATTTAGCGCGTGGTTTTTTTCGGTATTGCTTTGTGGATTAAACATCGATGTTCCGCCCATTTTTACACCAGTTGCATTGTAATTTACCGAATTGCTGTTTACCCTGGTTTCTTCAGGCGCAGTAAAGCCTTTTACCATTAAACCTAAAGTATGCTTCTCATTAATAAAATAATCGGCACCGGTAGAGTAATTTAAACTGTTGGTTACCGGATGCCAGAAACTAAGCTGGTTATATTGTTCGTCACCAATGGTTCGGTTTAACGTTAACCTGTTGTAGGAGTTATAGTGTCCGGCATTTAAGCGTACATACGTACTCACCTTACCGATATTGTAATTCAGATTGGTACCAGCATAAACTTTTTCATAACGGCCGTAACCGCCACCCAGATTCATGTTTCCATTAAAGCCCTGCATTTTATTTCTTTTGAGTTTAATGTTAATGATCCCTGCTGTGCCAGCAGCATCGAAAGAGGATGGAGGGTTAGAAATCAGTTCGATTTTGCTTAATACCGATCCGGGCAGCGATTTTAGGTAAGTGGTTAATTCAACGCCCGTCATATAGCTCATTTTGCCGTCAATCATCACGTTGATTCCTTTTTTACCTTTCAGTACAATGTTGTCGTCCTTATCCAGTTTTACACCCGGCGACCTGCTGATTACTTCCAGTGCATTATCGCCGGCGGTATTCATCTGTTCTACATTTACAATCACCCGGTCTGCTTTTTGGTCAATTATCGGCATTTTGGATATAATGTTTACATCTTTCAGGTTTTGAGCCTGATCTGCCAGTATAATTGATGGAACTTTAACGGCCATATCTTTTACTTCGAACGGTGCAGATTGGTTTTTACCGTAACCCATCATTAAGGCTTTAATAAAATACCGGCCAGATTTAACATTGCTGAATTCATATAAACCTTGTTGGTTGGTAACCTGTAAGGCAACTGAAGCCGAATCGGGTAAATGGATTAATGCTATTGAAGCATAATCAAGTGCTTTATTACTTTTATCGGTAATGCTTCCCGATACCTTAATGTTCTGAGCAAAGGCGGTTTGAAGACTAAAAATAAGCAGGGCAAAAAGAGCAGATTTAAATAAGTAGTTCATCATCTTGTTTGTTTTATAATTGACGATTCAAAGATGGAGAGGTTGCATCAGTCTAAAAATTATATAATCCCAACCCTTTGAAATATTATCCCAATGCGTTTTTCGGTAATTAAAGGTGTTAATCCTTAAATTGTACAGGTTGGGATAATTATTTGCAGGTTTGGAATAAGAAAATAGGCAGTTAAAAAAGCTTTGTATAGTTTTAAGGCATGAAAACAATAGAAACCATTTCCATACATATTCTTTGCTGGATACTCGTATTAGGCTATTTTTATGGTGGCTATTTAATTGATGGTACAACTTTTAGCAAGGCCGCTTTGAATATTTCTATGAATTTTATACAATTGATAGAATTCTATATCTGTTATTTATGGGTATATCCAAGATTTTTGAAAAAGAATAAATTACCTCAGTTAATCGGAGGCATTTTGTTTACCATTGCGGTATTTATTGCACTTAGGTATTTAATAGAAGAAGTGCTTTATTTAAAATGGCTTGGTTTTCATAACTATGATGATGGTACAACAGCCTGGGCCTACATCACAGATAATATTTATTGGAGCATTGGTTTTATTGTGACACCCGCTGCGGTTTACGGTATTGAGCAGAGTTTTAAATCGGAACAGGTAAACCGAAAATTGAAGGAGGAAGTGATTAAAGCCGAGCTTTCATTCTTGAAGTCACAAATCAATCCACACTTTCTGTACAATACTTTAAATTATGTTTACTCCCTGGCTATCCCCGTTTCTGATCAACTGGCGAATGCGATTTTACGGTTATCAGATTTAATGCGGTATACACTAAACGATAGTCCGGATGGTAAAGTAAGTTTAAATAAGGAGGTAGAATATTTAGAAAGTTATGTTGCGCTTTTTAAAATGCGCTTTGAACCGAAATTTTATGTCGATTTTACAACCGAAGGCATTACCGATCAAAAAATCGCTTCGCTGATTCTGATCCCTTTTGTTGAAAATGCCCTTAAACATGGCGTGGTAAATGATGAAGCACAGCCTGTGCGCATTAAACTTAAGGTGCAGAACAAACGCTTAAGTTTCGAGGTGAGTAATAAGATCAGCCATGCGCAAAAAGATCATTCGAGCGGTATTGGCATGGTGAATATCCACCGCAGATTAGATTTGATTTATCCTGAAAAACATGAACTGTTGATTTCGAATAATGGCAATACCTATAAGAGCACATTAATTTTAAATCTATAATTGTATCATTGAAATAATTAATTTACGCTAATCGCCAAACCCTAACTCCCAACTATGATCCGTTGCCTTGCCGTTGATGATGAATCTTACGCTTCTGATATTATTGCTGCCTTTATTAATAAAACCCCTTTTTTAGAATTGGTAGGAACCACTACAAATGCTTTTGAAGCGCTTAACCTGGTTCAGGAAGGTAAAGTTGATCTTGTTTTTTTAGACATACAGATGCCAGAATTAACCGGGATCCAGTTTTTGAAAATCTGTGGTGGTAAATGCAAGGTAATCCTAACCACGGCTTATCCCGAATATGCTTTGGAGGGTTTTGATCTTGATGTGGTAGATTATCTGCTTAAACCGATCTCCTATGAGCGTTTTTATAAAGCAGCCACTAAAGCACAACAGATTTTGCAGCCTGTGGCACCCGTTCAGCAAGAAATTGTTGTACAGCAGGTAGCGCAGGGAAATGATTTTATTTTCATCAAAGGCGATACCAAGAACAAGTTTATTAAGGTTAATTATGAAGACATCCTGTACATAGAGGGATTGAAAAATTATGTTTCTGTTTATACAGCTACACAAAGGATTATTACTTACCAGGCGCTGCGCGAACTGGAAACCGAATTGCCTCAGCCACCATTTTATCGCATCCATAAATCGTATATTATCTCTATCGAAAAAATTAAAATGATAGATGGAAATACTGTTTATATTAACGATCAGGCTATTCCAATTGGCGAAACCTATAAAGAAGGATTTTTTAAAGTGGTGAGGGAAGGGAAGAAGAATGGTTAACTGTTTTTGGTTAATTGTTTAAATCGGTTAAACTGGTTAATTGAGGCATAGTTAAATATTGTTAGATTGTTCAATTGTTGGGATCCATCTTTCGAATGCATTATTAACAGTTTTCAGTTGGCAATTTGCGGTTAACAATTTGGCAATGCAACAATTAAACAATCCAATTAGTATTTCGCTATTTACAATTAACCAGTTACAACAGTTAACCGATTAACCAACCTAACAGTGTTCATAAATTCTCCAAATTATTTATCCCGTTTTTTTTAAGTTTGCTGCGTAAAGATTAAATCAAACATCATCATGCAAGAAACGAATTCGTTAAACCAGGTTGCAGAATTTCACACTACCTTTAAACACCCTATTTTAGAAAGTCCGGTTATTCCTTCAAAACAGAGAGCCAATTTGCGTATTTCGCTTTTAGCCGAAGAGTTGAAAGAATTACAGGAAGCTGTAGAAAATGATGACCTGGTAGAAGTGGCCGATGCCCTTTGCGATCTGCAGTATGTTTTGGCTGGTGCTATCCATGAGTTTGGTTTGGGCGTGAAATTTAAGACTTTATTTGATGAAGTTCACCGCTCGAATATGAGCAAAGCCTGCAAAACCGTAGAAGAAGCTGAACAAACCATTCAATTTTACTTAGATAAAGATCAGACCGAATCATATTACAAAGAAATTGACGGACTGTTTTTGGTGTTCAGGAAATCTGACGACAAGACTTTAAAATCAATCAACTATTCTCCAGCTGATTTAAAATCACATTTGGTTTAACACATAAATCAGCGCTAATTGAAAAGGCTAAAACAGATTGTAAACGAGCTGAAGTTAACACAGGCAGCACCTGAAGCAGCGCTAATGCGCGAATTTATTTTTTACTCACCTAAAATGCCTTTGCGCCTGCATCAGGAACAACTGGTGGCTGCATCAAAACAATTTAGCCTTGAGGTTTTTGATACTTATTTCGCCCATTCTGATGTAACTATTAACTGCTTCAGTTGGGGAAATGGAAAACGTAAAGTGTTACTTGCGCATGGCTGGGCCTCAAAAGCTTTAGACTTTTATGAGTTGATCATTGAACTCCTGAAAATAGATGACCTGGAAATAATCGCTTTTGATGCACCTGGCAACGGAAGTTCAATCTCTGAATTTTCCAACCTGATGTTGTATGCCGGTTCGGTAAAATCTATTGCCTTAAATTATGCGCAGCCTGATGTTCTGATCGGTCATTCGCTTGGCGGGATGGCTAATGTAATTGCGCTGCAAGAACTGGAGATAACTCCCCATCTGCTCATCAGCATTGCGCCATTGATCAGGCTAAAAGAAAATTTCGAACAGAGTTTAGATTCGGTAAACATTGGTGCTAAACACCAGGATCTCTTTTTTGATAATTTTGCAAAAGAGTTTCCCGTTTCAGCCAGTCACTTTAATCTGACTAACCTATATCAGCTAAGCACCGCGATTGATCATTTCCTGGCATTCGATCCTGCCGATCATATTTCTCCTTATTCATTTCTAAAAGAATTCCTGGATAAATATCCTGCCATAAAATCAAAATCATTTGAAGATGTAGGACATTATAAAATTCTCAGATCGCTTGAGGTAATTGATGATGTTGTCAAGAGAATTTATGCGCTTCCAATGCTATAAATCGTGCCAGGTGGTAACATCTTGCACCAGAAATGACGCCCTTTTTTCGTCTTTTCGAGAAGGAACGAGAGCCTGCCCCGACTTTTTCGGGGAAGCAATCTCTTTCGTCTTGCCAGTTGGCTCATATAAATAATCTAATTCGGGTTAATAGGAAATGATTGGTTCTGTGCTTTTGGCAATTTCAGCCCCGCTTTTGGTTCGAGTTTCGATGAAGGATCGGAAGCTCTTCCCGGCAATCGGGTTTATTTAACCCAGGCTGGTGCAAGGAACTTAATCTTTCATCCTTCAATAATAAACGTGGGGTTGTTTCGAACAGGCTTTTGTTAACTAAACCCGACAGTAGCGGGCATCCTGATTATTTTCAATCGGGATAAAGCAAATGGCGGGACTACAGCACCTATGAAATGCTGTCCTTTCTTTTTCTAAAAAAAGAAGGATTTATACTTAATAACCTGAACTAGATAATTAGAATTTTAAGATCTTAATATGTGCCAGATGGTAACATCTGACACCACAAGAAATACTTAATAACCTGAACTAGATAATTAGAACTTTAAGATCTTAATATGTGTCAGATGGTAACATCTAACACCACGAAAATTATTGCCCGTGCTGATCAACACACAACCAATATAGCCAGGAGAGAAAGCATATTCAAAAAAGAACTGGCATTTGTTTTTCTGCACTATAACTCCTGACCTCGGTCTTCTGTCTCCAGACTCTCTAATTCTGTCTTCCAGGTACCAAATTATTTCACATCCATAACAGTGCATAACAGTTAAAATTACTGTATATTCTATTTTAGAGCAACCAAATATATTAATAGCGCATGCAAGCAATTTTAGGTGTAATTTTTCATTTCTTCGGTGGTTTTGCCTCCGGAAGTTTTTATATTCCTTACAAAAAAGTTAAAGGCTGGGCCTGGGAAAGTTACTGGATTGTTGGGGGAATCTTCTCCTGGTTAATCGTTCCGCCACTTGCTGCTTTTTTAACCATCCCGAATTTTACGGCAATTATCACCAGTACCAACGGTAGTATTTTATGGCTAACCTATTTTTTTGGTGTGCTTTGGGGTATAGGAGGCTTAACCTATGGTTTAGGCGTTCGTTATCTGGGTGTATCGTTAGGAAGTAGTATCATTTTAGGGCTTTGTATGGTTTTGGGCTCAATCCTGCCCTCTATTTACTTCGATTTTTTTCCTCAGGCAGGTAAAGATACTTTTACCATGTTTCTACACACCGATTGGGGCCGCATGGTATTGCTGGGGCTTTTGGTCTGTGTTGTTGGGATTATCATCTGCGGTAAGGCAGGCATGATGAAAGAAAAGGAAATGAAATCTGATGTTACCGATCCGCATGGAATGGAGGTGAAAACAGAATATAAGTTTGGCCTTGGTTTATTCGTTGGTATTGTATCGGGTGTTTTAAGTGCCTGTTTCAATTTCGGCATCGAAGCCGGGAAACCAATGGCCGATGCGGCGAACGCCATCTGGAAAGCAGCGAATCCTGCTGAAACGGGTAATTTTTTGTTCCAGAACAACGTTACTTATGTAATTGTGCTTTGGGGAGGCCTAACCACCAACTTTATCTGGTGTATGGTATTAAATGCAAGGAATAAAACATTTGGCGATTATACCAATGCAAAAACGCCTCTGTTAAAAAACTATATTTTTTCTGCCCTGGCAGGTACTACATGGTTTTTACAGTTCTTTTTCTACGGCATGGGCGAAAGTAAAATAGGCAATGGCGCCAGTTCGTGGATTCTGCACATGGCCTTTATCATTTTAATCGCCAATGTTTGGGGACTGGTATTAAAAGAGTGGAAAGGTGTATCCAGAAAAACATTGATTACAGTTTTGGCGGGTATTTTAACCATCATCATTTCGGTACTCATTGTAGGTTATGGTAATAGAATAAAAGGATAATAAATAAAAATTTAAATAGAATATAAGAATGTCAATCGATACGAAAAGTTATAAGCACGTAAGCTACCTGTGGGATGAAGAAGAAGCCGCAAAACTGGCTGGAGATGAAGTTGCCCTTTTAATTTATCGCTCTAATTTATTGGGTGCAGATTTACGCTTAACCAATTATGGAGGTGGAAATACCTCATGTAAAGTATTGGAAAAAGATCCCCTTACAGGTTTAGAAACCGAAGTAATGTGGGTAAAAGGTTCAGGCGGCGATTTAGGTACCTTAAAGAAAAGTGGCCTTGCAGCATTATATGTTGATCGTTTACGTAGCTTGAAAAATATTTATCGTGGAGTAGAACATGAGGATGAAATGGTTGAATTATTTAACCACTGCATTTTCGATTTAAGTTCTAAAGCACCATCAATCGATACACCTTTGCATGGTTTTCTACCGTTTGCGCATATCGATCACTTACACCCTGATGCGGCCATTGCTATTGCTGCGGCTAAAGACGGTAAAAAAATTACTGAAGAATTATTTGGCGGTACCATTGGTTGGGTAGAATGGAAAAAACCAGGTTTTGAACTAGGCTTGCAGTTAAAGCAGTGTTTAGATGAAAATCCAGGCATCCGCGGCATTATGTTAGGCTCACACGGTTTGTTTACCTGGGGTGATACGGCTTACGAAAGTTACCTGAATACTTTAGAAGTAATCGAAATCTGTTCTGATTACCTCAACCAGAATTACGGCAAGAAAGGTCCTGTTTTTGGTGGACAAAAGATTGAAAGTGCAGCGGCAGATCAACGTAAAAAACAAGCTGCTGCTTTAGCACCTGTTTTGCGCGGTTTATGCTCTTCTAAACAGCACATGATTGGTCATTTTACCGATGACAGCCGTGTGTTAGAATTCATCAATTCTAACGATCTTGATCGTCTTGCTCCAATGGGGACCAGTTGTCCCGATCACTTTTTAAGAACTAAAATCAGTCCGCTTGTTTTAACTTTAGCCAGTGATGCTGATTTATCGGATGTTAAAGCACTAAAAGAAACGCTTGAGCCTGCTTTCGAAGCTTATAGGGCCATGTACACCGCTTATTACGAAGCCTGTAAACATGCAAACAGTCCGGCAATCCGCGATACCAACCCGGTAGTTATTTTGTATCCTGGAATCGGAATGTTTACCTTCTCTAAAGATAAACAAACAGCAAGGGTTGCTGCAGAATTCTACATCAACGCCATTAATGTAATGAAAGGTGCTGAGGCGGTTTCTGAATACACTTCATTACCACATCAGGAAGCTTTTAACATCGAATATTGGTTGTTGGAAGAGGCAAAATTACAGCGCATGCCAAAGCCAAAACCCTTAACAGGTAAAATTGCACTGATTACAGGCAGTGCCGGCGGAATTGGTAAGGCGATTGCTAAAAAGTTTGTTGCTGAAGGTGGCGTGGTGATCTTAAACGACATGAATGCCGAACGTTTAGAGGAAGCAGGCAAGGAATTTGCAAACCTGTTCGGTAAGGATTCTTACAGCACCGCAATTTTAAATGTAACCAGCGAAGCAGATATTAAACAAGCTTTCGATTCGGCAGCTCTGGCTTTCGGTGGGGTAGATATTATTGTAAACAATGCAGGATTATCGATTTCTAAAACCATTGCTGATCATACCGAGAAAGATTGGGATTTATTATATGATGTTTTGGTAAAAGGCCAGTTTTTTATTACTCAGGCTGCAACAAATACGATGCAAAAGCAGAATATTGGCGGCGATATCATTAATATTGTAAGTAAGAACGCTTTGGTAAGCGGACCAAACAATGCGGGTTATGGCAGTGCAAAAGCAGCTCAATTACATTTAAGCAGATTAAATGCTGCCGAATTGGGGGCCGATAATATCCGTGTAAATGTGGTTAACCCTGATGCTGTAATCAGCGACAGCAATATCTGGGCAGGCGGTTGGGCTGAAGGCCGCGCAAAAGCTTATGGTATTACCGTTGCAGAGTTGCCCGCTTATTACGCAAAACGTACCTTATTGAACCAGATCATATTACCAGATGATATTGCCAATGCCTGTTTCGCCTTTGTGGGTGGCTTGTTGCACAAATCAACGGGAAATGTTTTAAATGTTGATGGCGGGGTAGCCATGGCATTTGTGAGATAGCACAATGGTCCGTGGAGACACAGACCATGGCAAAACGCAACAAATTCAGTTTTAGTAAGTTGTTCAATCGGTCTGTGTTTATCACAGACCGAAAATAACTTTAAAACATTAATGAATAATCGTCCTCGTTTGAAACGAGGATGAGTGAGAACGGCGATTGCATCGCCAAAATAATTAACCTAACAAAAACCAAATATTCTCATGAATATCGAGCAGAACCAGATAGAAAAACATAACGACTCCCTTTTAACCTCACATCAGCGTAAACTTTCTTTTCTAAAAGAAGATTGGTCACACGTTGATCTAGAAAGCGTAATCCAGAAACTGGTTGATTTTCAGATTGCCATTCCAAGCTGGGCTTTAGGTACCGGTGGAACACGTTTTGGCCGTTTTGCCATTACCGGTGGTGAACCTCGTACCATTGAAGAAAAAATTGAAGATGTTGGTCTGCTACATGCCCTTAACGGTGCAAGTGGAGCAATTTCACTTCACATTCCATGGGATATCCCTCAAAATGCAGAAGCGTTAAAAACTTTGGCATCTGGCTATGGTTTAAAATTTGATGCCATGAACTCGAATACCTTTCAAGATCAGGCAGGTTCTGCACATAGCTATAAATTTGGTTCGTTACAGAATGTAAATAAAAACATCCGTAAACAGGCGATTGAGCATAATATAGAAGTAATTAAACACGGTATTGCGCTAGGATCTGATGCATTAACCGTTTGGCTAGCCGATGGTTCTTGTTTCCCTGGTCAGCTTAATTTCCGTAAAGCTTTCGAAAATACATTAGAAAGTCTGCAAGAAATCTATTCAGCACTGCCAGAAGATTGGAAAATGTTTGTGGAGTACAAAGCCTTCGAACCTAATTTTTATTCAACTACGGTTGGCGATTGGGGACAATCACTGTTATATGCGAGTAAACTGGGTAAAAAAGCTTATACTTTGGTGGATTTAGGTCACCATTTGCCTAATGCAAACATTGAGCAGATTGTTGCTTTATTGTTAATGGAAGGAAAATTGGGTGGTTTCCACTTCAACGATTCTAAATATGGGGATGATGATTTAACTGCCGGAAGCATTAAACCTTACCAATTGTTTTTGATTTTTAACGAACTGGTAGAAGGTATGGATGCAAAAGGCATGAACCATGCAAAAGATTTAGGTTGGATGATTGATGCTTCACACAATGTGAAAGATCCATTAGAGGACTTGTTGCAATCTGTTGAAGCCATTATGATCGCCTATGCACAGGCACTATTGGTTGATAGAAAAGCATTAAACGAAGCACAGAACAACAACGATGTAGCCAAAGCACAGGAAATTTTGCAACATACTTTCCGTAGCGATTTAAGGGCTTTAGTAGCCGAAGCCAGGTTAAGAGCTGGGGCGGCCCTATCACCGATCGCGTTATACCGTGGTTTAGAAGTTAGAAATAAGTTAGTTAATCACCGAGGAAATACTGTTGCCACAGGTTTGTAAATAGAGAAATAGAAAATGCCTAAACCTGTTATTGCCATATTTGATGTTGGGAAAACGAATAAAAAATTGTTTCTGATCGACGAAAACTACAGTATCGTTTACGAGCGGTCTGCACGTTTTGTAGAAACAGTTGATGAGGATGGCGAACCATGCGAAAATCTCGAAAGCCTGCGTTCATCAGTTTACGATTCCCTGCATCAGGTTTTGCAGTTGAAAGAGTTTGATGTCAGGGCCATAAATTTTTCTACTTATGGCGCCAGTTTTGTTTATCTCGACGAAAATGGCAATCCGCTAACACCACTTTATAACTATTTAAAAGAATACCCCGAAGCGCTTAAAAAAGCCTTTTATGAAACATATGGAGGTGAGGAGAAGATTTCGTTAGAAACGGCCTCACCAATTTTGGGCAGTTTAAATTCGGGTATGCAATTGTATCGCCTGAAGCATGAAAAGCCCGAAATATTTAAAAAAGTGAAGTGGGCTTTACACCTGCCTCAATATTTGAGTTATTTAATTACGGGTAAAGCCGTGGCCGATATTACCAGTATTGGTTGCCATACCCAGCTTTGGGATTTCAATAAAAGCCAGTATCATCACTGGGTTACAGCGGAAAAAATAGACGAGAAATTTGGTGCATTTACCCCTGCAGATTCCAGCCTTAAAACTGACTTCGAAGGTAGCAATGTAAAAGTTGGTGTTGGCCTGCACGATAGTTCTGCAGCGCTGATTCCTTATCTGGCCAATTTTAACACGCCGTTTGTGCTCATCTCAACCGGAACCTGGTGCATCAGTTTAAACCCTTTTAACCAGGAACCTTTAACCGCTGAAGAACTTAAGCAGGATTGCCTGTGTTACATGCACTTTAAGGGCAAAGCGGTTAAAGCTTCACGTATTTTTGCGGGTTATGAGCACGAGGTGCAGCTTAAGCGGATAGCAGAACATTTCGATCGTGCAGCTTATCTGTTTAAACATTTGAAGTTTAATCCATCGATGATTTTGAAACTGGCGAATAAAATTCCAGAAAATCAGCAAGAACAACAAGGGTTTTCAGCAAGTTCTGCCTTTCCTGATCGTGACTTAAATCTTTTTCAAACGGCTGAAGAAGCTTATCACCAATTAATCTTTGACCTAATCAAACAACAGATTTATTCATTAAGGTTAATCCTGAATAGTGGTGTGAAAAGAATTTTCGTAGATGGCGGCTTTGGTAAAAATGCAATTTACATGCACCTGTTGGCTACCTCTATTCCAGACATTGAGGTTTATGCCTCTTCGGTGTCGCAGGCTACCGCCATAGGTACAGCTTTGGCCATAAATGATGCCTGGAATGAAAATCCTGCACCAACGGATATGATCCAGTTAAAATACTATTCTGCTATACAACGTACGATAGATTTTTAGGAATTTCCGTATATTAGAATTTCCTATATCAATACAACCATTTTGAAACCAGAAGATTTAATCCCCTATATTAACGTCGATGAGTATTCGTCGACGCCAAAATACAAGCAGTTAACGAATGCGATTTTGGCCGCTATTGAAAGTGGTAAACTTCTGAAAAATAGTTTGTTGCCTTCAATAAACGAGTTGAGTTTTAGTCTGGAAATGTCGAGAGATACTGCCGAAAAAGGTTACCGTAACCTCCGGAAACTTGGGGTGGTTGATTCTGTGCCGGGCAAGGGTTATTTTATTATCAATACCGATTTCTCGCGTAAACTAAAGGTTTGTTTGCTTTTTAATAAACTCAGTACACACAAAAAGATCATTTACGATTCCTTTACCAAAACCCTGGGCGAGCGTGCTGCCATTGATTTTTATATCTACAATAACGATTTTGCACTTTTCAAAAAGATGATCGTGGCCAAGCGCGACGATTATTCACACTTTGTAATTATCCCACATTTTTTAGAAGGTGGGGAAAATGCACATGAAATTATCAATACCATCCCAAAAGAAAAACTGGTTATCCTGGATAAACTTTTACCTGGGGTAACAGGCGATTACGCTGCAGCTTACGAAAACTTTGCACAGGATATATATGCCGCTCTGGAACAGGCCCTGGATCGACTTTCGCATTACCGCACCCTAAAAATTATCTTTCCAAAGAACAGTTATTTCCCACACGAAATACTGACGGGATTTTACCGGTTCTGCCAGCAATATGCTTTCGATCATAAAGTAATTCATAACATTAAAGACGAAGAAATTAATCCTGGAGAGGTATACATTAACCTGATGGAAGACGATCTGGTAATGCTCATTGAACGTTTAATTGCGCAAAAACTTAAAATCGGAAAAGATGTTGGCGTAATTTCTTATAATGAAACGCCGCTAAAAAGGATTATTTTAGATGGGATTACCACCATTTCGACTGATTTTAGCCAACTGGGCGCGCAAGCCGCCGAATTTATTCTCTCTGGTAAAACCGAAAAGGTAGCAGTGCCTTTTTATTTGAACTTGCGTAAATCGCTGTAGTACGCGGTTAATTCGTTATCTCGAGCGTAGCCAAGAAATCTATTAAATACGGTCTATCAGCCCTTGCCCTAAACTATACTATTAGGTTAGCGCTGTGGTTGTCAGTCTGAGCGTAGTCGAAGACTTCTAGAGGTAATAAATTATAAAGTGATCTACTACAGCATATCTTTTAGTCGCGAGGTGTGTAATCACATTAGTTTGGATTTTGTTATCTAATTAGCTAACTTTGTGGGCTTAGATTTAGTTAATGAACGAGAAATTCATCAGGGACATTTTCTACTTTGAAGAGTATTATTTGGATTTTTACGAACAGCTTAAGCCCAACGTAAAGAAAAAATTCAATTGGACTTTACAATTAATCGCTACTCTAGAAAAAATTCCTGAAAAATATTTTAAGCACATCACAGGTTCAACAGGGCTTTTTGAAATTAGGGTCGAAGTTGGTTCAGATATTTTTCGGGTATTTAGTTTTTTCGATAAGGGGGAAATTGATCATCCTGGTAAATGGTTTTCAAAAGAAAACTCAAAAAACACCTAAAAATGAAATCGAACTTGCTGAGAAACTTAAAAAGAAATATTTCGATGGAAAAGACAAAAAATAAATTGACATCATTTGCTGACCATTTGGACAAAGAGTATGGCAAACGGGGGACTGAAAACAGAGAAACTTACGAACAAGAATTTGAAAGTTTTAAATTAGGAGCTATGCTTCAAGAACTTCGTAAAGAAAAGGGAATGACACAAGAACAACTTGCAGAAAAATGTGGTACTACAAAAACTTACATTTCAAGAATAGAAAATAATGCAAGCGACATCAGGCTTTCGACTTTAATGAGAATTATTAAGGTTGGACTTGGGGGACATTTGAATCTAAATGTGAGTTTATAAAAGAAATATTACCTTATTTAGTTTAAATGAGTGATCAGGTAACCGCGCATCAAGTATCAGAGCAAAATCCTTACGATTATATTTTAAGAGATTTTAACCTGAAAAATCTTAGCCAGATTGTTATCCTCAAACATTTAGGCGGACTTATCCATACTGATGTTAAAGGCTTTTATCAGCTTTTTCCAGCGCAGATTGAACTCGACTTTGCAGCCTTTAGTGATGAGGCTTCTGGATTGCCTTTTCCGATTGTTCAGGTGCAGCAAAACGAAAACTCGGTAAAGCTTTCTTGCCGTTGCGCTACACCGAAACACAAACTCTGTGAACACCAGGCAAGGGTTTTATATAATATTCTTCAACGTCAGGATTTGCTAATTTTTTTCGATAGCAACTTGCGGAAGCAAAAGCTTAGCAAAATTGCCATCGATTACGGACTGGAAAAAGAAGAAAATCTTGATCTTCTTTTTAACCTGAAATATGAAAATGGTCAGCTAGATATCCGTCCAAAAATGGATGCCCTCCAGCCCTTTAATAAAGAAGCCCAGCAACATTTACAGGAACTTTTACTGCCAGCAACTACATCCAAAACCAAAGTACAGGCCAAAAACAATCCCGGTAAAATGATCCTTGTTTTTGGGCAACACCGCTATTACAACAATTTAACGGTAGAATTATTCGAAGCCGAAACCACTAAAAGTGGCAAGGTTAAAAACCCGATAAAAGGAATTAATCCGGCTGATTTGCTCTTTAAAGCCAATGAAAACGATCAGGTAAAGTTTTATAGTGGTATTAGCACTTTTCAACAAAATTACAATAGCGATCAAAGTGAAGCTGAGATAGAAGCCTTAAAAGCGATCGTTAAAAACCCTCAAAAGATCCCTTTTTACCTGCAGGATAATAAGCAATCTGTCGCTATTCAAGCCTCGACCATTACAGCGGTTGATGTTCATTTATTAGAAGTAGACCTGCGTCTTTCGGTAAATCAACGTGATGATTATTACGAAATTACAGGCCGGCTGATTATCGATGGGAAATCTTATGAGTTGGATAACCTGGTCTTGGTGCATCAGTATTTTGTTAAACTTAACAATCAACTTTATTTAATTGGCAGACTGGATTTTCTCCGCGTAATTGGATTTTTCAAAAAGCAGAGCAACAGATTAATCCTGCATAAAACAAAATATCCTGAGTTTCAAAAAGTTATTTTGGTGCCATTAGAGGGAAGTATTCATGTCGATTATTCGTATTTAAAACCTGCTACCAAAAGCCAGATCGAAGAAAAAGGTTTCGATCTTGAAAATGAGCAGTTGATCTACCTGTCAGAATCTGAAGAATATATCCTCCTTACACCGGTAATGCGTTATGGGAACCTGGAAATTCCTGTGCTGTCTAAAAAGCAGATCCAGGCGCAGGATAAACTGGGCAATCTCTTTACCTTGCACCGTGATGAAGCGGCCGAACTGCAGTTTATTGGGAACGTTTTAAAACAGCATCCTTATTTCTACGATCAGGAAACCAACGATTCTTTTTACCTGCACCGCAAACGGTTTCTGGAAGAAGCCTGGTTCCTTGATGCTTTTGAGGTATGGCGTAACAAAGGCATTCATATTTTAGGTTTCAACCAGCTCAAAAATAATAAACTGAGCGAATTTCAGGCTAAAATTAATATCGAGGTGTTAAGTGGGACAGATTGGTTCGAAACCAAAGTAAAGGTGAAGTTTGGCAAGCAACAGGTTGCGCTAAAGCATTTACATAAATCGATTAGAAACAAAAGTAAGTTTGTAACGCTTGATGATGGAACACAGGGTATACTGCCACATGAATGGATCGAAAAATTTGCTGCTTATTTTAGTGCAGGCGAAGTAACTGAAGATGCTATTCTTACACCAAAAATTAAATTTGCTTCTATCAATGAGCTTTATGAAGATGCTTTATTGGATGGTGATGTAAAGAACGAACTGAAACTTTATAAACAGAAATTTGAAGGGACTGATTCGATTCAGGAGGTAGAAGTACCAAAAGGTTTAACCGCAACTTTACGCCATTACCAGAAAGACGGCCTAAACTGGCTCAACTTTTTGGATGATTTTAACTTTGGTTCTTGTTTGGCCGATGATATGGGATTGGGTAAAACCATTCAGGTTTTGGCTTTCATTTTATCACAGCGCGAAAAAGTAAAGCACAATACAAATCTCGTGGTGGTTCCGGCTTCGTTAATATTTAACTGGAAGGCTGAAGTAGAGAAATTTGCTCCATCCATACAGGTAAAAACCATTTATGCCGTCGAACGTACCAAAACAACTGATACTTTCGACGATTACGAAATCATTTTAACCTCTTACGGAACGTTACTCTCTGATATTCGGTTCCTAAAAGATTATCGCTTTAACTATATCTTTTTAGATGAATCACAGCTGATCAAAAACCCGGATTCACAACGTTATAAAGCAGTTCGCATGCTGCAATCAAGGAATAAAGTAACGATGACGGGAACGCCGATTGAGAACAATACCTTTGATTTGTACGGGCAGCTGTCATTCGCTTGTCCGGGTTTGTTTGGCAGTAAACAGCAGTTTGCTGATTTATATTCAACCCCGATCGATCAGTTTAAAGATAGTAGAAGGGCAGAAGAGCTTCAGAAAAAAATAAGACCGTTTATTCTCCGCAGAACAAAGGAACAGGTAGCGAAAGAACTTCCCGATAAAACAGAAATAGTACTCTATTGCGAAATGGGAGCGGAACAGCGCGAAGTGTACGAAGCGAACAAAAAGGAAATTCAGGATTTTATTTTGGGTAAACAGGAAGATGAACTGCCTAAAAGTTCGATGCACGTATTGAAAAGCATTACCACCTTACGGCAGATCTGCAATTCGGCCGCGTTATTGGCTGATGGGAAATCTTATTTACAGGCTTCCTCAAAAATTGATGTATTGATGGAGCAGATTGAGCGTAAGGCTGGAAAACATAAAATTCTTGTTTTTTCTCAGTTTGTAACCATGCTGGATCTCATTAAAAAGCAATTGGAAAACCGGGGGATTAAATACGAATACCTTACCGGCCAAACCCGTAAAAGAGCCGAAGTGGTTACCTCATTTCAGCAAAATGCCGATATTCCTGTTTTCCTCATCAGTTTAAAAGCTGGTGGAACCGGATTAAATCTCACCGAAGCCGATTATGTCTACCTGGTCGACCCATGGTGGAACCCTGCGGTAGAAAACCAAGCCATAGACCGGGCATACCGGATCGGCCAGCATAAAAATGTAATGGCCGTACGTTTAATCTGCCCTGGCACGATTGAAGAAAAAATCATGAAACTTCAGGCGACTAAAAAAGATTTGGTGAAAGATCTGATTCAGACGGATGGAAGTTTGTTTAAAAACCTCACGAAGAAAGAGTTATTGGGGTTGTTGAGTTAATATAATCTCGTCATTTCGAGCGGAGTGAAACGTAGCCGAGAAATCTTTTAAAGTTGTTTTAACGTTCAAAGATTTCTCCATTTCGCTGCCGATGAAAAATCGGCAAGCTTCAGGCGAAATGACGCAAGAACTTATATCTAAACCCCAACCTCGAACTTATAATCCAAAAATTCAGGCACGTTCAAGCTCTCTATGATCTTCCAATCTTTCTTTTCCGCAATAAAATCAGGTGCTGCAAGCCCTGTGGTTTTGGCTGCATTGACATAGAAATCCATTTTTGCAGGATGGTTTGGCGAGCAGGCATTATACGTTCTACCAAATGCCTGTTTTTCCAAAAGTTTAACCGCAATCCCAACGGCATCTGTTTGGTGAATCAAGTTTACTGGTGATAAACCATTCGGCACATTACTTTTTCCAGCAAAGAATCTCCCTGGATTACGTTCAGGACCAATTAAGCCTGCAAAGCGGATTACTGTACTGTTTTTGGGAAATAGTTCCTTAAATAGCATTTCTGCAGCTAAAACAACCCTTCCTGAATCAGTATCAGGATGTGGTTCGCTGGTTTCATTAACTGCTTTATTTTCATCAGCGTAAACACTGGTCGAACTGATCAACACCACATGTTTCGATTTATCTTTCCCCGCGGCCAAGATTGAATTGATCTTTTGGGGATAATCAAGAAACTCTACAGAATTTCGCTTTGGAGGAATACAGATAAACAAGGTATCAGCTTCAAAAAATGCTGGATCGGCTACAACCGCTTCTGCTGTAAAATTGACTAAAAATGGCTGTATATTTTCAGCCTGAAGTATAGCTAACTTTTCTTCACTTGTGGTAGAGCCCTTAACTGCATAATTTAACCCGATGAGTTTTTTAGCCAAAGCCAACCCGAACCAACCACAGCCTAAAATCGATATGGTTTTAATGCTATTTTGATGTGTCGTATTATCTTGAATCATTTGCGTTAAAGATAAATAGTTGGCTTTATAATTTGTCCTGATTCGTGTCAATTCTGCTTTTTATACATGGTTTTCGAAAGTTTTAATATGCCGTCATCGTAAGCAGTAGGCTTGAAATTGAATGCCTTTTCAAATTTGGCAGAATCGAAATGGTAATCATGATCGTATTGATAGTACATTTCTACAGTGCCCGCAACTACCTTTTTAAATAGACTCACTAAGCGTAGCATCAGTTTATTAATGGTCGAATATTGAGGTTTGGTTTCATAAATCTTTGCAGCCATTTCTATAAAAGCTTTCCCTTTTAAAGGAGGCGCGGTTGGCAAGTGCCATATCTGGTTGCCAGAATCGGGTGTTTGTCCTAACAGAAATAAAGCTTTTCCAGCATCTTCAATGTAAGTAAAACTGTGTAGTGTATTTGGGTCTCCTATCCATTGAGCGCTATTTTTTTTGGCAAACTTATCGAGTACCATCATGTCAAAAAAACTGTTCATCGAATCTGCCCCATAAAAATCTGCAGCACGGGCAATGGTTACATTTATTTTACCCGCTTTCGATTCGTTCATTAACTGTTCGGCTACCTTTGCCCTTACTTCTCCTTTTAAACTGCATGGATGGTAAGGCGTATCTTCTGTCATTGGGCCATTTACCTGGCCATACATATACACATTATCAAAAAATATTAGCCTTGCACCAGTACGTTTAGTTAAGTTAATTACATTTTGAATAATAACCGGCCATTGTTTCTGCCATACTTTGGCGTCGTAAACCAAACCAGCGCACAGGTATATTACTTTCGAACCTTCTGCTGCGGTGAAAAGTTCAGCTTCATTTAATAAATCGGCTTTAACCCAGCTTGCATTCGGGTTGCTTGTAGAAATTGGTTTTCGGCTAACCAATCTAATGGTTTCATTAGTATTGGTTAGTTCTCTGGTGAGTGCGTTTGCTGTTGGTCCGCCGGCGCCAAGTATAGTGTGCATATCTTCGTTTTTGATTAGTTCAAAGTTATGCAGCATTGAATCATAAAAACGTTAACAAAAGATAAGGATTAATTTAATCCTTTAAAATGAGTGTGCGTTTACGGATACGCGAGAGTGAAACAGGAGTAATACCTAAAAAATTGGCGATATAGTGCTGTGGAACGCGCTGAAAAATATCTTTTGCAGTTTTTTCAAGCACAGTATAACGCTCTTCTGGGCTTTGGGTAACAAAAGCATTAAGGCGGTCTTCAAAACAGCAGATGTAATGTTCAGCAACCAGACGGCCAAACCGTTCCATTTTCAGCGCTAACACAGGGTGGTTTAACATTTTCTGAAGATCGGCGTAAGCAATAAGAACAAGTTGTGTTTCCTCCAAGGCCTGAATAAAGTTTGTACTCGGTACTCTTTTTACAAAGCTTTTATAGGCACTTACCAGCTCGTTTTCAAAACAAAAATAACCGGTAATTTCCTGTCCGTCTTTAACATGGTAATGCCTTACAGCACCCTGGATAATAAAGGCAATATAATCGCATACTTTTCCTTCAACTACAAAATGATCTTTTTTCTTTAAGGTAGAAAAACTCAGGTACTGAGTTAAAATTTCCCATTCGCTTTCATTAAAAGTTACAAATTTTGCTAAACCGGTTCTGAAAGTATTGATTTTAAATTGTTTATCCATATCAAGATTTAAGTGCAGCTTAAAGGTACAGATTAATCAAGAATGGTGTTATCCCTTGCCCAGATTATAACAAGCTCTGCAACGTGGTTCATAACTTTCTTTTTCGCCCAATAAAACGGTTGCTTCATCAGCAACGGTTCGGTAACTGTACAGGGCTGGGTTTCCACAGCAAACACAAACGGCATTTACTTTGGTAACATGTTCGGCAATGGCCATTAAAGCAGGCATGGGCCCAAAGGGTTTGCCCGTAAAATCCATATCGAGGCCCGCAACAATAACGCGTATGCCTTTAAGGGCGAGTTTATTGCAAACATCAGGAAGTTCATCATCAAAAAACTGAGCTTCATCTATCCCAACCACCTGTGTATTGGTGCCAAGCAGTAAAATTGCCGAAGCGCTATCAACCGGGGTAGAGTTTATGGAATTTAAATCATGTGAAACCACAGCAGTTTCATGGTAGCGGGTATCGGTACGGGGTTTAAAAATTTCGACATTCAGTTTAGCAATCTGAGCTCTTTTTAACCTTCTGATCAGTTCTTCCGTTTTACCAGAAAACATAGAGCCACAGACCACTTCTATACTCCCCGAAAATTCGCCCCTTCTTCTAAAATTTTGTTCGCTGAATAACATGCCTGTTTTTTTATTCCCCTATGTCCGTTCTATAATTTTTAAACCGAACAAATATGAGAATTATGTGTTATTTTTGAACACATAGTTACCAACATAAATCGATTAAAAATTCGTTTTAATTTTATGATGAACCAACAAGATATTTTCAGAAAGATCGGCAGCATTTTAACAGAATTGAATGAGCAATATCAGTTTTTAGCTCAAAACCCTCAGCAATTAAACGATTTGGAGCTGGAGCTTTTTCTGGCCAATGCCCATTTCCTTTCCGATCATGTTAATATCGTCAAAAAATTAAATACCATAGTAGAAGATAAGCCTGCTGAACCGGGAAACCATACTTTGCTGGCCGAGCAGAATACCATCATACTGCCTGAAGCTGAAAAAAGTTATGTAGAAGAGGAAGAATGTTTCGATCCGCAGGAACTGGAAGAAGTGGCTACTGCCCAGGAAGAGGAGGAACGGGTAGATGTAAAGCCTGAACATGAAGTGCTGGACGATGAAAGGATTGAAGAAGAAAAAGCAGCGTCGCTTTTGAATAAAGACTTCTTTAAGCCCGACCAGGATGACCATACTTTTGAATTTGTACTGGATACACACGATGAAAACGATCAGTTCGAATACGAAGCAAAATCTGTTGAAGAAATTTTCGATCGCCCTTTAAGCAAAGAAGAAGCAGAAATTTTATCACGTAAAAAGATCATTCACGAAAAGGAAGAAGCTTTATCTGTTCAGGAAGAGTCTTCGCCTACAGAGGAAGATGAAATTGGTCCTGAGCCTTTTTTAATTCCACATGAAGAGGAACAACCCCTAGTAATTGCCGAAGAAGAACCTGTTGCAGTTGTTAAGGAAGAAGAGCCAGTCTCTACCCCAAGCCAGCCTATTGAGGCACTGAAAGATGTGAAACTGGATGATCCTATTATTTCGCCACCTGTTGAACAGGAACGCTCTTTGTTTACGCCTGAAGCTGTTCCGGTAAAACCAGCTCCACAGCCCGAAGCCGCTAAACCTGCACCAAGTTTAAACGATCTGCTTGCCAAAACAAATGGTAAAAGCAATGAGCCTGTTAAAGCACCTATTGCCGATTTAAAACAGGCAATTAGTTTAAATGAAAAGTTACTTTTTATTAAGGATCTTTTTAATGGGTATAATCTGGCCTATTCGGAAGCAATTGATATTGTCAATAAAATGAACAGTTTTGAAGCTGCAGATGGTTTTCTTCAGAATAATTATGCGGCAAAAAATAACTGGGCCAATAAACAGGCCACGGTCGATCAGTTTTATGAGTTATTGAACCGAAGGTTTAGCAAGTAGGAGCGAGGAGCATAAGGCGTTTGGCGAATAGCATTACACCACGGTAGTCATACCGAATTTGTTTCATGGCTATAATTCATCGTCCTCGTTTTTAACGAGGATGTTTGAGATTGGCATTTGCAATGCCATAGATAGATCTCTTAGATCCTGATCCCGAACATTCCTATCGTGTGGACACATCTACATCAGCCTGTATTTGTTTTTAGCGCATATCTCTAAGGCGATCGTCATGCTGTCCCGAAGCTTTGGGATCAGCATCTTTCTGCTAATAACAAGCTTGATATCTTAAAAACTATAGTTTGGAGATAAATGTTGATTTTTTTTTGCCGCTCTACGCCGCGGTGGCATGGTACTTTGGAGCGCCAAAGTACCCAAAGCGCTTTGTCAATCCAGCAATGGGCCTTTTACACAATCCTACACGCATCAAAAAAACAGCGGCACTTCGTTTTGTGTTCAATATTTCTTAAAGCTTTAAATTAGCGGCTATGAACACAAAACCACTGCGTTTTAGGTTTGGCAGTACTATTTGTTCTTCCCTGCAACTGTTTTTTTGATTTCTCCGGCCCTTGGGATTGACGGCATTCTTCGGTAAAGACTGTGGTTTATTAAAGCCAGCTAGCATGATGCCTAAACCATTCTTGAAAAAGATGTGTCCACACGATAGGAAAATTGGGGACAAGATGACACATCTCTTTTAATACCAACTCTAGCCTAAGAAACCTGATTATAAATGAACAATTCCAATTTCGTAAATGATTAGGAAATGATTGTTCAGTTTTTCATTGGTGCTGTAGTCCCACCACCACTTCAATCTTTTTGTAAATTTACCTTTAATGGAAAATATGATTTTTCCAAAAAGGATTTCCGTTAAGTTGGGTTTATTAACGCAAAATAGTAGCACAGAACTGCCCACCTAAACCCATGCCTGCAGCAGGCAGGCGATAAAAGTGAACACGAAGCCAAGATCGTCCTCGTTTGTCACAAAGTGATTCCTTTGGAATAACGAGGATGCATGAGATTGGCATTTGTACCTTTGAAAATCTATTCGGGATTAATCATTTAGATCCTGAAATAAATTCAGGATGACGTATCTTTCTACAAGATGACCTTATGTATTTTATCGACTTCAGACTAAAGACTTCCGACTTAGGACTAAATAAATCCCATCCGGTTAGAGTCCAGCTTCAAAAAGATAAACAGCAAGATGGTGAAACTCCAAAGCGACGAACCACCATAGCTAATTAAGGGTAGGGGAATTCCAATTACGGGAATAATACCGATCGTCATCCCGATATTAATAAAAACGTGGAAAAAGAGGATACATGCTACGCTGTAGCCATACACCCTGGAGAAGGTTGATCGCTGCCTTTCTGCCAGATTAATCAATCTGAGTAATAAGAATATGTAAAGGCCAATCACTACTGAACAACCTAAAAATCCCCACTCTTCGCCGATGGTAGAGAAAATAAAATCGGTACTTTGCTCGGGTACGTAACCATATTTGGTTTGTGTGCCCTGTAAAAATCCACGGCCGGTTGCTTGCCCCGATCCTATGGCAATTTGCGATTGAATAACATTATAGCCCGCTCCTTTATTATCGGTTTTAAGTCCTAACATTAATTCGATACGGTTACGTTGATGGGGAGCTAAAACTTTTTCGTAGGCAATTTTTATTAAAAACAGATAGCCAATAGCGAAAACAGTTACCAAAACAGTAGAGAAGATTATTTTTTGTTTTCTCCTGTTGTTGTAAATAAAGAGGCCGGCAATAGTGGTAATAATGATAATTAAGATATAGGTTGGTACTAAGAAATCGGCAATGAACAGCACAATCATTCCCAAAAATATCAATAGAAAATAACCTGATAAACCCTCGCGATAAAGTGGAAACATAAATGCAAGAAACACCAGCGCCGAACCGGTATCGGGCTGAAGCATAATTAACAATAATGGTGCAGCCACGATTAATCCAGCAATCATAATCGATTTAATATCCCGGAATTTGGGGTTAAATGCGCCTACATACCTTGCTAAAAGTAATGCCGTACCGAACTTGGCAAATTCAGCGGGCTGAAGTTTAAAAGAGCCTATCGCAATCCATGCCTGGTTCCCGGCTACTTTATTCCCGATTACCAATACGGCCATTAGCAACAGTAACGTGCTACCATAAATAAAGGGCGAGAAGACATTGAAAAGCCTTCCATCAAATAATAAGATAGATAAACCTAAAATTAAACCCGTGATGATGTAAATTAGCTGTTTGCCGTAAAGCGTGCTAAAGCCAAACACCGCTGTTTGTTCTGGCGGAACGGAAGCATAAATATTGACAAAACCAATAGCACATAAGGCAATATAGATTAAAACAGTAATCCAATCTACATTAAAGAAAAAACGGTTTCCCTGTTGCTGCTGCATTTTATTTCTGGATTACAGGTTTATCGATGATTACTGATTTTAATTCTTTAGGTTTTGTGGTAACCGTTTGTTTTATTATTGCCGATTTAATTCTCAAACTATCTTTTATCCTTTTGGTTGAATCTGCCTTTTTAAGCAACAGGCTATCTGCCTTCGTTAATTTGATCTTTTTTGTTTTGTCGATTAGTAAAGGAAGTAAATTTTGATTCTTCATCCATTCTGCCTGAGCTGCGCGGGCACCACTAATACTCCCTTTAAGGTACTTTTCGATCATATAACTCGCTATTGGTGCTGCATATGTGCTGCCAAAACCTGCATTTTCTACAATTACGGCAATCGCAATTTTCGGATTATCGCGTGGTGCAAAGCCTATAAATACGGAGTGGTTTTTGCCATGAGGGTTTTGTACCGTTCCTGTTTTTCCGCAAAGTACCACATCAGGAATCCGTGAGAGTATGGCGGTTCCCCAGCTGGTGTTTACGGCATCCTGCATACCATCAATTACGGGTTCGAAATGTTTGGCATCTACACCCACATAATTTTTAACCACATATTCTTTTTTAACCAGGTTTTTATCGCCTATACCTTTAATTAAGTGAGGTTTAATATAATAACCACGGTTAGCAATTATGGCCATCGCATTGGCCATTTGCAATGGGGTAGCGGTAATCTCACCCTGGCCAATAGCCTGCGAAATTACGTTGGTATAACCCCATCTTTTACCATAAATTTTATCATAGTGATCTGCGGTATAAAAATATCCCTTTCTTTCATAGGGCATATCAATATCGAGTTTTGATCCGAAACCAAATTTAGCCACTTTATCACGCCATTCCTGGTAAGTTTGTCTTTGGTTTTTCATGCCGTTTTTGGTAATTAACTTCTGAAAAACATAACAAAAGTAAGTATTGCAGGAACGGGCAATGCCTCTTCTCAGTGAAATTGAACCATCAAAGTGTTCGCATTTAATTTTTCTATTTCCGGCCTGATAATAGTGCGGACAAAAGAATGTGGTATTGGGATCGATTACGCCTTCTTGCAATCCGATCAGTGCATCAACCGGCTTAAACGAAGATCCCGGTGGGTAGTAACCCATTATCGGTCTTACTAAAGATGGACGATATGGATTACCCACAATAAACTCCATGTAGTTGTTCCCCTGGTTTCTACCCACCAAAAGATTTGGATCGTAGCCAGGGCTACTGACCAGTGAAAGAATTTCTCCGGTAGCTGGTTCGATGGCTACAATTGCGCCAACCTTATTCATCATCAATTCTTCACCAAGTTTTTGGATTCTCATATCAATCCCTGAGATCAATCTTTCTCCCGAAACCGCGTTTACATCGTATTTGCCATCAGCATAACTTCCTTGCGGGGTATTGTGCGCATCATACACCGTATTAATTACGCCCTTTTTGCCCCTTAAAGTTTCTTCATAAGAAAACTCTAAACCACTTTTGCCCTTATAATCGCCAGGTTTGTAAAACCCTTCCGATTTTTCGATATCAACGGGGCTTACTTCTTTTACATAACCAAATAACTGTCCACCAACACTATCCGGATAATGCCTGATGGTTCTGTCTTGCGTTCTAAATCCTGGGAAACGGTAAAGTGTTTCCTGTAAACGGGCATAACTTTGAACCGAAATCTGTTTCAGAAACGGGGTAGCCTGATAGGTTGACTTACCCCTTGCTTTTTTAAGGTTTTTCCGCACATCCTCAAAAGTAATGTCTAATGCCTGTGCAAGTGCTAATGTATCAAAAGGTTTTACTTCGTTTGGTGTAACCATTAAGTCGTAAACAGGTTCATTCTGTACAATCACCTTCATGTTCCGGTCTAGAATGGCACCCCGCGCCGGGTATTTATAGATTTTTCGTAGCACATTACTTTCGGCAGAAACGAAAGCCGCATCGCTAATAATCTGGATGTAAAATAACTTCCCTAATAAAATCAGGGCGATTACAATAAATAATCCTTGAACGATATATTTTCGGTTAAATAACTGATCCATTAGCGTGGTGTTCTTCTATAGAATATAAACTCTACCAATAAAATAATAAGCAGCGTAAAGATACAACTTAAGCCGCATCTCATTAAGGTATAACCAATTTCGGTTAGCCTGAATGTTTCTAAAAAGAACAGCACCAGGTGGTGTGCAACAACGCAGAGAAAAGCATAAAGTGAAAACCATTGGAAACCCATATAACTTAACGATGGTTCTGGGTCATCAATTGCGTCGCGGTTTAAACTTATTGAAATAAAAGAAATTCTTACAAAAGCCAATACCACACAGGCCGTAGCGTGTACACCCATGGTATCATAAAAAGCATCAAGTGTTAAGCCTGTTCCAAAAGCCAGTAAATACAACAAAATGTTGGGTATGCCGAAGGGAAGCAGGAGTAAAAATAATACATAAATGAATGGTGTTGAAAGATCATAAAAGCCCATATTCTTAAGCAAGAATATCTGCACAAAAAGTAGTAAAAACCACCTGATCACATTTACAATTATGATTCTACTATTCATTCGGTTTAACTAAGCTTTCCAAAGCCTTTTGCTCTTCGGCTTTTTTATCTTTAACCACATATACATATTGCAATGTGCTAAAGTCAGTAAATAAATTTAATTCTGCTGATAAGAAATTATCATTCGTGGCCACATTTGCCTTGCTGATTTTTCCAACCAAAATCCCGGCAGGAAAAGATCCGTAACCAGAAGTAATCACACTATCACCAACGTACATTTTAATATGGTTGGGCACCTCTTTAACAAATGCCTTTTTAATATCGAAATTTCCGTCGCCCCAAACTAATGAGCCAAGCGCATTATTCTTTTTCAAGGTTACACTAATCTTAGTGTCTTTATGCAATAGCGATTGGATCGTTGCTAAATGTGCAGAAACATCACGGATAAAGCCAACTACTCCACGTTGAGGCGCGATAACGGCCATGCCGCTTTTAATGCCATCAACAGTGCCTTTATTAATGGTCATTACGTTATTGCGTAAAGTGATCGAATTTTTAACCACTTTGGCTGCCAGATATGTGTATTGCTGATTGGTAACCGTATCTATTACCTTTACATCTTTGGCTGTATCTACCGTAGTTAATCCCAGTAACTGGCTTTTAAGCTTAGCGTTTTCTGCAGCAAGGCTATCGTTAACCATACCCAGGTTTAAATATCTTTTAAAAACATTTAACCTTTCGTATGCAGTGCCAACTACCTCATTGCTTGAGTTTAAGGTTACGCTTCGCTGATAGGAGTTGTTTTTCACCGTTAGGTAGATCCCAACAATAAAAAAAATGATAAATAAGAAAAATGCGTTGTATCTGCTGATGAAAATCCAAAGGTTACGCATCCGAGTAATTGAGTTGGGAGTTAAAAGTTTGGAGTCTGAGTGGAAAACTCCAAGCTCACAACCCCAAACTCCAAACTAAATGTTATTGCATTAAGAATTTATATCCACCAATATTTTTAAGGGCGATGCCAGTTCCACGAACTACAGCACGAAGCGGATCTTCTGCAACGTGAACAGGTAATTTTGTTTTAGCAGCTACACGCTTATCTAAACCTCTTAACAATGCACCACCACCGGTTAAATAAATACCAGTTTGGTAAATATCTGCCGAAAGTTCTGGAGGAGTAATCTCTAAAGCTTTTAAAATGGCTTCTTCAATTTTAGAGATCGACTTATCTAGGCAGTGTGCAATTTCGGTATATGATACAGTGATCTGTTTGGGTACACCGGTCATTAAATCGCGACCTTGAACCGCGAAATCGGCAGGAGCATCCTGTAACTCAGGTAAAGCTGCACCAACTTCAATTTTAATTTTTTCAGCGGTACGGTCACCAATCATAATGTTGTGTTGGCGGCGGATGTAGTTTACGATATCAGAGTCGAAGTTATCTCCCGCAACGCGGATAGATTGATCGCACACGATACCTGATAAAGCGATAACCGCAATTTCTGTCGTACCGCCACCTATATCGATAATCATGTTACCCATTGGCTCTTCTACATCAATCCCGATACCTACGGCAGCTGCCATTGGCTCATGAATTAAGTATACCTCTTTAGCCCCGGCAATTTCAGCAGAATCGCGCACAGCACGTTTTTCTACTTCAGTAATACCAGATGGAATACAGATTACCATACGTAAAGAAGGAAACATCCAGCCTTTACCGCCATTGAGCATACGGATCATCCCTTTAATCATTGCCTCAGCAGCATTGAAATCAGCAATTACACCATCCTTTAATGGGCGTACGGTTTTAATATTATCGTGGGTTTTACCCTCCATTTGCATTGCCTGACGACCTATAGCAATGACTTTGTTTGTAGTACGATCAAAAGCAACGATAGATGGCTCATCTACAACTACTTTGTCGTTATGTATAATCAGGGTATTCGCTGTGCCTAAATCGATGGCAACTTCTTGCGTAAACCAGTTAAATAATCCCATGTATAAGGTATGTTTTCTTTATTTTATCAAATCTATACTATTCCTAATGTAAAAATAGCTTTTTTATTGTTTTAAGTTTTATTTTCTTCAGTTATTAAATTGTTTTTAAGGCAATTAAAATGTTTAGAGAATAAAAACCTATAATTCTTAGGTTAAAGCACTCCAGCTATCCGTTCAATCCGACGGAAAATCGGAAACCATTGCTGTCGGGTTTAGTTTATTTGGATCCGGCTTTTCTAATTTCCTCCCCCTGCCCCCTCCAAAGGGGGAAGCCCCTCAAAGTTTCATACCTGCATGGTGAATTTGAGCTTTCGATAGGTAAAACCCTCTGCCTTTAAACCCTCTACCTTCTACCTTTCTAATGTTTAAAGTGTCTTATCCCAGTGGTTACCATTGCAATACCTTTTTCGTTTGCTTTCGCTACAGAATCAGCATCTTTAATCGATCCACCTGGTTGCAGAACAGCTGTAATTCCGGCTTCGGCAGCAATTTCAACACAGTCAGGGAAAGGAAAGAAAGCATCAGAAGCCATTGCAGCACCCTTAACACTGAATCCGAAAGAGGCTGCTTTTTCAATCGCTTGTTTTAAGGCGTCAACACGGGAAGTTTGACCAACCCCGCTTGCAATTAAAACATCATCCTTAACCAAAACAATGGTGTTCGATTTAGTATGTTTTACAATTTTGTTAGCAAAGAACAGGTCTTTTAGTTCTTGTTCAGTTGGTGCTTTATCGGTAACGGTTGTCATTTGCTCCGGACCTTCGATAATTAAATCTTTGTCCTGCTCAATTACACCGTTTAATAATGTTTTAAATTGTTTTTTGCTCAATTCAACCTCGTTGCGTTGTAAAATAACGCGGTTTTTCTTTTTACTGAATAACTCAATCGCTTCTGCCTGGTAAGAAGGAGCAATCAAAACTTCGAAAAACAAGTTGTTAATTTCCTGGGCCGTTTCTAAGTCTACCGCAACATTGGTAATCAGTACGCCACCAAAAGCAGAAACCGGATCGCAGGCTAAAGCATCAATCCAAGCTTGTTTAACAGTAGGGCGTGAGGCAATGCCACAAGCATTTGTATGTTTTAAGATCGCAAAAGTTGGATCTTCAAATTCGTCGATCAAAGCAACAGCTGCGTCCACATCAACCAAATTGTTGTAAGAAAGCTCTTTACCATTCAATTTGGTAAACATCGCGTCTAAATCGCCATAAAATACACCACCTTGATGAGGGTTTTCGCCATAACGTAAAGTTTTAGCTTCAGTTACACTTTGTTTAAAAACATCAAGCGGCTCTTCAGCATTGAAATAATTAAAAATGGCAGTATCGTAATGAGAAGAAGTATGGAATGCTTTTTTAGCAAATGCTTTACGCTGTGCTAAAGTAGTTTCACCATTTTGCGCTTCTAATTGGGCTTGTAAAGTAGGGTAGTCGTTTTTCGACGCGATAATCACCACATCGTTGAAGTTTTTGGCAGCGGCACGGATTAAGGAAATACCACCGATATCGATTTTCTCGATAATTTCTTCTGGTGTTCCACCTGCTTTTACGGTTTCTTCAAAAGGATATAAGTCAACGATAACCAGGTCAATTTCAGGAATTTCATATTCAGCAATCTGCTCCTGGTCGCCAGCTAATGCTCTACGATTTAAAATTCCACCAAATACTTTTGGGTGTAAGGTTTTAACACGTCCGCCTAAAATAGATGGATAACCTGTTAAATCTTCAACCGCCGTAACAGGAAGGTTTAAAATCTTTGATGAATTGTTCTGTTCCACCTGTAGAAAATAATTGTACCCCTTGCGCGGCCAACAATTTTACCAATGGCTCCAAACCATCTTTATAATATACTGAGATTAAAGCGTTTTTGATTTTAATGGATTGACTCATTCTACTGAAAATTTTGAGCCGCAAAGGTAGTAAAACAGAGGCATTTATTTAGGTGATGAATCCAATAAAAATGAAATTATCTATATATTTTTATTTGCTGGGTGTTTTTTCTTTTCCAACTGCATTTCTGAGCTTTATTTGTGCCTGTAATACAGGTGTAAACATAGGTGATCAATATATACTTAAATTATTTTAGATGTGCTTCTTCTGATCTATTATTGTTCTGAAAAGCAGTCCACCAATCTTCTAAAACGTCTATTACCGGAAGGAGGGTTTTACCTACACTGGTTAGTTTATACTCTACGCGTGGTGGAGATTCTGCAAAAGCTTCGCGAAGGATAAGGCCATCGCGTTCCATTTCTTTAAGTTGTGTGGTGAGGGTACCCTGGCTTAAGAAATTCATTTCGCGCTTAAGCTCGCCAAACCTTTTGGGGCATTGGGCGGCAATGGCTTTGATGAGCATAATTTTCCATTTACCCCCAATCACCTTAAACACACCTGTCAATGGGGAGTCATTTAAAAATAAATCCTGATTTTCTCCATTTGTAACTCCTTTATACTCATTATTGGTACTGTTTTGCATACTTAGTACGGTTTATAAGACTACTTGATTGCCGTTAAAGCGTTTTCTTACTTTAAATTTTAAATATAAGAAAAGCATGGGTATGAAAAAAAATCAAAGGTGGTTCCTGTTGTTAATAGTGTGTTCGGCTATATTTTTATCTGTACTGGACCTGTTCATTGTAAATGTAGCGCTTCCTGCTATCAAATCAGGGATTAAAGGTACTGATGCTGATATGCAGTTTGTAATCGTGATGTACATTGTGGGGTATGCCTCCTTTCTTGTTACCGGAGGGCGGGCGGGCGAATATTTTGGAAAGAAAAAGATTTTTTTAACCGGAATGTTGGTCTTTACAGCTGCTTCTTTTGTTTGTGGGTTTTCACAATCGGCAATTCAATTAAACATTGCCAGGTTTATTCAGGGAATAAGTGCTGCTTTTATGGTTCCACAAGGAATGGCTTTTATCCCCGATTTATTTCCTGACCCTAAAGAAAGAGTAAAAGTTCTCGGTATATATGGTAGCGTTGCAGGCATTGCTTCTGTTGCTGGCCAATTTTTAGGTGGTTTGCTTCCTGGGCTTGAAATTATTTCACAAAGCTGGCGTTTAATTTTTTTAATAAATGTGCCCATAGGGATAACTGCTGTTGTATTGAGCTTAAAATACCTTAAAGAATCGCCAGTAAAAATTGCTGAGAAATTTGATTTTACCGGAGGCTTGCTACTCATGTTAACCTTAACCACATTTATTTATCCGCTTATTCAGGGGAGGGAATTGAACTGGCCGATATGGAGCATTTTGATGCTGGTACTATCGGTAGTTTTGCTTCTTGTCTTTATTTATGATCAGCGGTTAAGCAAAAGGTTGGGAAGGAATTCTTTGCTCGATACCAGGGTGTTTAAGAATTTTGATTTCAGAATCGGACTTTTAATTTCTCTGTTTTATTACTTCGTTCAAGATTCTTACTTTTTGATCAACACCGTTTATTTACAAAATGGGATGGGCATTAGTTCCATTCATACCGGAATCTATTTTGTTTGTCAGGGGATCGGTTATGTGCTTGCATCTATGTTTTTTGCAAGCCGGGTAACCCGTTACGGTAAATATGTATCGCTATGCGGATCAGTTATTATGATTATGGCGCTCGTTTTTCATCTGGTTATATTCGATTCACGTGATGCCGCTCAAGGACAAATACCAATTGTATTGTTTGTTTATGGAATTGGCTGTGGTACAATCTTGCCTTCTTTAATGACTATATCTTTAAAAAGTATTCCCGAAAATATGTTAGGGGCCTCATCAGGTATTTATTTAACATTGCAACAGGTCTCAGTGGCTATAGGGGTTGCAGTAATTGGGGGCGTTTTCTTTCAACGCCTGGGTAATCCACCAATATTAACATCGTTTCCGCTTGCTTACCGATGGGCAACATTACTAAATATAGGCTTTCTTATTATCGTAAGTGCATTATTGATTTTGATACCAAAAAGAAATAAACCACCGGTTTAATTAGAATCATGTTAGTGTCTTATTAAAGGTTATTTTTTTATCTTTTTAACAATGGTTTCTACAATACGTGGGTAATGCTGGTGTTCGAGCTGCTGACCTTTAAACTTTACCATTTCCAGGTTGTCGTTTTTGTCGATTCTATAGCGGGCCTGATAAATATACTCGCCTTCATCGTAGTTTTCGTTAACATAATGAATCGTTATTCCACCTTCAGTTTCGCCGGCGGCCATAACAGCATTATGTACATGATCTCCGTACATGCCCTTACCGCCAAATTTAGGAAGGATTGCCGGATGGATATTTACAATTCTACCAGGGTAAGCGTGGATCAGGTTTTGGGGAATTAGCCAAAGAAAACCAGCCAGTACAATAAAATCGATTTCAAGATTTTTGAGCAGGTCTATTACTTCATCTGTTTTATAGAACTCGTTTTTGTCGAATATATGAGTGGGGATTTCGAAATTATCAGCTCTTTGTAGCACATAGGCGTCTGCATTATTGGTTAATACCAAAGAAATTTCTATCTCGTTACTCCGTTTAAAATGCTCCATCAGCTTTTGGGCATTAGAGCCAGAACCTGATGCAAAGATGGCTATTCGTTTTTTCACTCAAAATCGTTTTGTCCAAAAATAGTATTTTTAAGCCTGTTTTCTTAATGGAAAAGAATTTTTATTCAATTATGTTAAAGTATTATTAATGAATAATTTTAACGTATTTTTGCAGTCCGGAAATAGGGTTCAATTTTAATGAAAAAAAAGTTGAAAGTGTTTTGTAATTTAAAAACATTAATCCTATATTTGCAACCCGAATTATAGGAAACGAATAAGAAAAATAAAAGGCTAAATAGAAATGGCAAATCATAAATCTTCATTAAAAAGAATTAGAGCAAACGCAACAAAACGTTTACGTAACAGATATCAGGCAAAAACTACACGTACCTTTATTAAAAGATTACGTGCTGCAGAAGATAAAAAATCTGCATCTGATTTATTGCCTAAAGTAATCTCTATGTTAGATCGTTTAGCTAAAAAGAGTATTATCCACAAAAACAAAGCGGCTAATAACAAATCAAAATTAACGAAATTCGTTAACGGTTTAAAATAAGCCAATTTTTTTACGATATTAGTAAGGCATCCTAATCAAAAGTTAGGATGCCTTTTTTTGTCTAAAAAAATGGAAAATTACGAACAAAAACTAGGGATAAAGTTATGGGCTGAAGAAGATCGCCCGCGTGAAAAACTTTTATTACATGGCCGAAGACATTTAACAGATGCCGAACTGATTGCTATTTTAATTGGCTCGGGAAGTAAAAATGAAACCGCTGTAGATTTAAGTAAAAGGGTTTTATCTTTTTACGATAACAATTTAACAAAACTGGGGAAAGCCTCCATTCTGGATCTTTCGAGGTTTAGAGGTATTGGAGAAGCCAAAGCATTAACCATTATTGCCGCTTTAGAACTTGGTTTACGGCGAAAGGAAACCGCAGAGGAGGCCATTACACACATTACCACTTCTAACGATGTTTATAAATATTTACATCAAACTTTCGCTAATCTCAATCACGAAGAGTTCTGGATAGTACTTCTAAACAGGTCTAACCGGGTGATAGGTAAATTTTTGATCAGTAAAGGGGGGCAGGCAGGTACAGTAGCCGATCCGAAAATTATTTTTAAAACAGCTTTAGAAAACAATGCGGCAAATATTGTATTAGCGCACAACCATCCTTCAGGAAATTTAAAGCCCAGCGAGAGCGACGATAAATTAACCCGGAATATGGTTGCTTCAGGGAATTTGCTGAGTCTGTATGTGGTTGATCACCTGATTTTCGCTAATAACCGTTACTATAGTTATCGGGATGAAGATTTAATTTAAAGATATTAGATTGTTAAAGTACAATTAACGTTAAATTAGTATAATAGCGGCTTAAAATTAAGTGTTACTTGCCAGCCGGCATTAATTTATGGTGTAATTATATTTATGAATACTTTAAAAATCATCCCTGTTTTTCTTTTATTAACGATTGTGGCTTTCGCTCAGAAAAAAGCTGTTCCAATTAATATCATTACCTATAACATCCGCTTAAATGTAGCATCAGATGGTGTTAATGCCTGGCCAAACCGAAAAGAGAATGTAAAAGCATTGGTGAAATTTCACGATGCTAATATTCTTTGTGTACAGGAAGCCTTACCTGAACAATTCGATGCCCTGCTCGAAAATTCTAATTTCGATGTGGTGGGTGTTGGTCGTGAAGATGGAAAGAGAAAAGGAGAATTTTCAGCTGTTTATTTCGATAAAGACCGATTTACTAAAAAAGATGGAGGAACGTTTTGGCTATCAGAAACGCCTGATGTTCCGTCAAAAGGATGGGACGCTGCACTTAACCGGGTATGCAGCTGGGTTAAATTGTACGATAAGCTGAATAAAAAAGAATTTATCGTTTTTAATACCCACTACGATCATATTGGAGTGAAAGCGAGAATTGAATCAGCCAAATTATTGAAACAAAAAATACAGCAGATAGCACCTGATTTGCCGGTTGTTTTTACAGGCGACTTAAATGTAACGCCCGAAACTGAAGCTATTGCTACAATCAAATCTTTTCTTATCGATGCGAAAGATATTTCTATAGAGCCTCCATATGGCCCCACAGGTACTTTTAATGCCTTTGATTTTAACAGTGACCTGAAAAACAGGATCGACTATATTTTTGTAAACAAAGGATTTAAGGTACAGAAATTCGCTGTATTAACCGATAGTAAGGATAAAAGGTATTACTCGGATCATTTACCTGTTTTTTGCAGACTTTGGTTTTAATACATGTTGTTAAAATCTTTGTTTCCCTTTCAATTCGAGCTTTTTGGTGAGCAATACCATTATCACTATATTTTCGAAACCCTGGCATTTATAATTGGTGTGAGGTTATATTATTATAATAAAAAGGGGATTGTAGATCCGATATCTGACGAAAACAGGTTGTGGATTATGTTGGGTGCCATGCTTGGAGCTTTAATCGGTTCGCGTGTAATTGCTGTGCTCGAAACGCCCGAGGTTATCCACCATCTTAGTTTTTCAGTTCTTTATCAAAGTAAAACCATTGTTGGCGGTTTGCTTGGCGGTTTGTTCGGTGTCGAATTAATAAAAAAGATAATAGGCGTTCATATTGCCTCCGGAGACATTTATGTTATCCCGATTTTGGTGGCGCTGATTATAGGCCGTATTGGTTGCTTTTCGATGGGGATCGATGAGCCAACTTATGGCGTTCCTACCCGCTTTTTTATGGGTATGGATCTGGGAGATGGTATACCGCGGCATCCCATCATGCTCTACGAAATGATTTATCTCACGCTTTTGATTTTTCTTTTTAATCGCTTAAAACATAAGGAGCTAATTAACGGAGATCAGTTTAAGTTATTCATGGTGCTGTATTTCTTCTTCCGTTTTTTGATAGAATTTATAAAACCTTACCATTCATTATTTTTAAACTTAAGCAGTATTCATTGGTCTGCATTGTTTATTTTTATGTATTATTATAAATTCATCATCAGAATTTCGAAACAGATTTTACCTCAACAGTAAACATTATGGCCAATACCAGAGATTATATATACTACGATTATACCAAAAGTCTTTGCCCCGAATGTTTACAGCTTTGCGATGCGAAAATTGTTTTTCAGGATGCTAAAGTGTTTATGCTGAAAAATTGCAGAACACATGGCGATAGCAAAGTAATGATTGCTGATGATGTAGAATATTATAAACAGATCAGGAATTACAATAAACAATCGGAAATGCCACTTAAGTTTAATACCAAAGTGCATTACGGTTGCCCTTATGATTGCGGTTTGTGTACTGATCATGAACAGCATTCGTGTTTAACAGTAATAGAGGTTACCGATCGTTGCAACCTGGCCTGTCCAACCTGTTATGCCATGTCGTCGCCAAGTTATGGCAGACATAGAACTTTGGAAGAAATAGAGCGGATGATGGATGTTGTAGTGGCAAACGAGGGTGAGCCCGATGTGGTTCAGCTCTCAGGCGGAGAACCAACGGTACACCCCGATTTTTTTAAGATTTTAGATCTCGCCAAAACCAAACCCATTAAACACTTAATGGTGAACACCAACGGCATCAGGATTGCCAAGGATATTAATTTTGTAGAGAAACTGGCAAGTTATATGCCCGATTTTGAAATCTACCTGCAGTTTGATAGTTTCAGTGCAGAGGTTTTAACTAAATTACGGGGTGAAGACCTTACGGAAGTAAGGAGAAAAGCCATCGATCATTTAAATCAGTTTAATGTATCTACCACATTAGTCGTTACCTTGCAAAATGGATTAAACGATCATGAAATTGGCGATATCTTGGATTATGCGCTTAAGCAGAAATGTGTTCGTGGCGTTACTTTCCAGCCTACTCAGGTTGCCGGAAGAAATGATGATTATAATGATCAACAGGGAAGAATCACTTTAACCGAGGTACGTAGAAAAATTTATGAGCAATATCCAACTTTTACCCCACAAGATTTAATCCCTGTGCCATGCAATCCCGATGCATTGTGTATGGCTTATGCATTAAAAATCGGCGATGAGGTGATCCCGATGACACACTTAATCAATCCCGAAGATTTGCTCAACAATTCAAAAAATACGATTGTTTTTGAACACGATGAAAAATTGAAAGAACACATGCTCAACTTGTTTAGTACAGGTGTTTCGGTAGATTGTGCCGAAGATACCTTTGGCGAATTGATGTGTTGCCTGCCCAGGGTAAAATCAGATAGTTTAAGTTATGATAATTTATTTCGGATCATCATCATGAATTTTATGGATCCCCTGGATTTTGATGTACGTGCAGTTAAAAAATCATGTGTACACATTGTGAGCGATAAATACAAAATGGTACCTTTCGAAACCATGAATATTTTTTATCGTGACAACAAAATAGATCTGATCAGAGAAAAATTAAATATGAACTAACATGGGAGGTTTATTCGGATTATTCATTATTTATTGCCTTACTGCGGTTGTACTATTTGTTGTTGGGATTATTCAGATTATCATTAAATCATCAAGAAACGAACCCGTAAAACCTGGGCTAAAATTGCTTATTATTTCAGTAATTATGGTGGTAATCGGTTTTGGTGCTTGTGCAGTATTGCTCGCCAACAGTTAATCTCAAACTTAATTCATGGAAGTTTTTATTATATATTGGGTAATTGTCGTATTGTTGTTTGTAATTGGCATCATTCAGATCATCGTAAAAGCAGCTAAAGATCAACCCGTTAAACCCGGGCTTAAATTGGTTATTGCCTCCGTTATTATGCTGGTAATAGGAGCAGGGGCATGTGCAGTAATTCTATCTAATCTAAATATTGGACATTAGTCATTTTTATTGCTAAGATAGCGGGTTTAACTTTCTCCTTTGACCTTTAAATAATATCTTTGCGTTTTATAAAAATAGAGTATCAGCCGGGATTTGTCTTGATACCTGATGCTCAAACTTGATACTCCAAAATGAAAATATCATATAACTGGTTAAAACAATTTGTACAGATTGATAAAACACCTCAGGAACTTTCGTTAATCCTTACCAATGTTGGTTTGGAAGTAGAAAGTGTAGAAAAAGTGCAGCCTGTTGTAGGCGGTTTAGAGGGATTAGTTATTGGCGAAGTATTAACTTGTGTACAGCATCCCAATGCCGATCGTTTACGCATTACTACGGTAAATGTTGGCGGTAAAGAAAACCTTCAGATTGTTTGTGGTGCTCCAAATGTAGGCGCTGGTCAAAAAGTGGTAGTGGCTACAGTGGGCACAACGGTATATCCTTTAGAGGGTGAGCCTTTTAAAATAAAAGAATCAAAAATAAGGGGAGAACTTTCTCAGGGCATGATCTGTGCCGAAGATGAAATTGGTTTAGGTAAATCTCATGATGGGATTATGATCCTTGCCGAAGATACCGAAATTGGGATTCGGGCAAAAGATCATTTCAAAATGGATGATGATTTTGTTTTTGAAATCGGGTTAACACCAAACCGTGCTGATGCAGCTTCACATTTAGGTGTGGCGAGAGATTTGGCCGCTTATTTCAGAAGCGAGTATGAAATGCCTGATCTTTCAGCTTTTAAAACAGATAATGAAAACCTGGTTATTCCGGTAGAAGTAGAAGATTTAACAGCTTGCCCACGTTACAGCAGCCTTACGCTTTCTGGTGTTACCGTAAAAGAATCGCCAGAGTGGTTAAAAGATAAATTAAAGGTAATTGGTTTACGTCCGATCAATAATGTAGTTGATATTACCAATTATGTGCTTCATGGCTTAGGACAACCTTTGCATGCTTTCGATGCCGATAAAATTACCGGTGGAAAAGTAATCGTAAAAAAAGTTGCCGAAGGAACACCATTTGTAACGCTTGATGATGTAGAACGTAAGTTGAGTGCAGATGACTTAATGATCTGCAATGCCGATGCACCAATGTGTATTGCAGGCGTTTTTGGTGGAAAATCTTCTGGAGTGGATGCCAATACTAAAAATATTTTCTTAGAAAGTGCTTATTTCAATTCAGTTTCTGTTCGTAAAACTTCAAAAAGACACGGATTAAAAACGGATGCATCTTTCCGTTATGAGCGTGGTACCGATCCGGAGATTACGGTTACGGCTTTAAAATACGCGGCTTTATTGATTAAAGAGCTGGCTGGAGGAGAAATTTCTTCATCAGTTTCTGACATTTATCCAAGCCATATCAAACCGTTCGAGTTTGAAGTAAGTTATACTAACATCAATAAATTAATTGGTGCAAATATTCCATCAGCAGAAATTAAACATATTATTACAGCTTTGGGGATTTCTGCAACCAATACGGCTGATGATACTTTAGCTTTAAGAGTACCATCGTTTAAAGTTGATGTGACCCGCGAATGCGACATTACAGAAGAAGTATTGCGTATTTATGGTTATAACAATATCGAAATCCCATCTAAGGTAAATGCATCGCTTTCTTATAGCATCAAGCCTGAAAAAGAAAATACGCATAACGTAATTGCAGATATGCTTACCTCGAATGGTTATGCAGAAATTATGTGCAACTCGTTAACTAAATCGGCTTATTCGAAAAATTTAGACGAAGCCGTATTTATTTTAAATCCGTTAAGCAGTGATTTAAATGTAATGCGTCAAAATTTATTGATGCCGGCTTTAGAAAGCGTAGCCTACAACCAAAATCGTAAAAATGCTGATGTTAAATTTTACGAATTCGGTAAAACCTATCATTTGATCAATGAGCAGTATGTAGAACGCTCAAGGTTGTTATTATTAGTTGCTGGGGCTAAACAGAGCGAACAATGGAACCACAATGCTAAACCGGTTACTTTCTATAATTTAAAATCGGCGGTTGATGCGATTATGTTGCGTTTAGGCATTACAAGTTATCAATCTGATGCTTTAAATGATGAAAACTTTGCTTACGGAATTAAATATTTCCGTGGGGATAAAACCCTGGTCAGTTTCGGTGCCGTATCAAAAGCCGACCGTAAAGTGGCCGATGTAAATGCAGGCGTTTTTTATGCCGATTTTGATTGGGCTGCCTTGTTAGATATTGTAAGAAAAAATAAAATCGTGAACAAGGAGGTTTCGAAGTATCCCCAAGTGCGCAGAGATTTATCTTTATTGATCGATCAGGCTGTAACTTTCGATACCTTGAAAGGTATTGCTTTTAAAACCGATAAAAAGCTGATCAAGGAGGTTGGTGTATTCGATGTATACGTTGGCGATAAATTACCAGAAGGGAAAAAATCGTACGCTTTGAATTTCATTTTGCAGGATGAGGAACAAACCTTAACCGATAAACAGATCGAAAATACAATGCAGAAACTAATCGCGAATTTAACCGCACAAGCTGGTGCAGAAATTAGGAAATAAAATATAAATTCGTATTTTTAGAAATAAATTCATGACTTCTGTTGCAGATCAATTAGATAAAGTATTACAAAAAACGGCTCAGGTATTGGAGTTATGTAATGCCCTACAGGAAGAAAATGATTTATTAAAGCTTGAAAATCAATCGTTAAAAGTAGCACTCGATACGGCGAAGGGCAAAAATGTAGAACTTGATGAAAAATTAAGGGTTACAAAATTGGCTAAAAGTATAGAGGGAACAAGTGAAAAATCGCTTGATATTAAACAAAAAATTAACGATTTTGTGCGGGAGATTGATAAGAGTATTGCATTATTAAAAAAATAATGATGCAAAGAAATCAGAAACTAAGCTAAACAAATGGGAGAAATCTCGATTAAAATAACCATTTCCGACCGTATTTATCCGCTAAAGGTGAATATGGAAGAGGAAGAAATTGTGAGACGGGCAGCAAAAATGATCAACGAACGCATAAAAGATTATCAGGATAATTATGCGGTTAGAGATAAGCAGGATCTTCTTTCTATGGCTGTGTTGCACTATGCAACAGCGGTATTAAGAACAGAAAACAAAGTACAAAGCCAGGATACTGCTGTTGCCGATAAAGTTGAAGAATTGGATGTTTTACTGAGTAATTTCTTTTCAAAATAAGGTTCGTTCTTTCAAAGCTTGCGTCACTCTGAACTTGTTTCAGAGCCTGTTTAATAAGATCCTGAAATAAATCAGTAATTATTGGGTCAGGATGACAAAGGCTTTAAATATATTAGCACAAAAATATAGCCGCAGCTAGTTTTTGAGTTTCAAATTTTATAAAACTTAACACTTCAATATCTATAGGGTTAAGAGGGCGTATTTCATCTGCTATGGCACCTGAAAATGGCTTAAACCCTAATTATGCTTAGTTGAGGTTTAAAATGTATGAGACTTTAAAAATTAGTTGCGGTTTTTTTTTACTTAAAAAACAAAATGGAAATAGTTGAAATATTAGGATACGTATTTGCCGTAATAGCGGGTATAGCTATCGGAGTAGTGGTAGGAAGATTCCTCCTGCGTAACTTGCTTAAACAGCAGGAAGTTGCTGCACAGAACAAAGTGAAGAAGATTTTAAAAGATGCAGAAAACAATGCAGAAATTTTAAAAAAGAATAAACTTTTAGAAGCAAAAGAGAAGTTTTTGCAAATGAAAGCTGAGCACGAACAAGAAGTGACTGCGAAGAACAACAACATTAACCAACGCGAAAATACCATGAAGCAAAAGGAGCAATCGGTAAACCAGCGCATGGAAAATTTTAATAAAAAAGAACAAGAACTCGATAAGCAAAAAAGTGTTTTAGAAAAGCAGACCGAAATTGCGATTAAAAAGCAAGAAGAGGTTGAGGTGCTGAAAAACCAACACTTAACGCAATTGGAAACCATTGCAGGTTTATCAGCCGAAGAGGCTAAAAACCAGTTGGTAGAAAACTTAAAAGAAGTTGCGCGTACACAGGCAATGATCCAGATTAAGGATATTGTTGATGAAGCTAAACTGACGGCAAGTAAAGAGGCTAAAAAGGTGGTGATCCAAACCATTCAGCGTACAGCTACCGAAGCGGCTATCGAAAATTCTGTGTCTATTTTTCATATAGAAAGTGATGAGATTAAAGGTCGCGTTATTGGCAGAGAGGGTAGAAATATCCGTGCTTTAGAAGCCGCAACCGGTATCGAGATTATTGTGGATGATACACCAGAGGCCATTATTTTATCAGGTTTCGATCCGGTAAGAAGAGAAATAGCCCGTTTGGCTTTACATCGTTTGGTAACAGATGGTCGTATCCACCCGGCTCGTATTGAAGAAATTGTAGCGAAAACCAAAAAACAGATCGAAGATGAGATTGTAGAAATTGGTGAGCGTACCGTAATCGATTTAGGTATTCATGGTTTACACCCTGAGTTAATCCGTATGGTTGGCCGTATGCGCTACCGTTCATCTTACGGACAAAACCTGTTACATCACTCGCGTGAGGTAGCTAATTTCTGTGCTACCATGGCTGCAGAACTAGGCTTAAATGCTAAAATGGCTAAACGTGCAGGTTTATTACATGATATAGGTAAAGTGCCTGATGATAATCCTGAATTGCCACACGCAATTTTAGGGATGCAATTGGCCGAAAAATATAAAGAGCATCCTGAAATTTGTAATGCTATTGGAGCCCACCACGATGAAATTGAGATGACTTCGATGATCTCTCCAATTATTCAGGCTTGTGATGCGATTTCTGGCGCCCGTCCAGGTGCAAGGCGAGAGGTGGTAGAAAGTTATATTAAACGCCTTAAAGATTTAGAAGAACTGGCCTTATCTTACCCAGGCGTTGAAAAAACGTTTGCCATTCAGGCTGGTAGAGAATTACGCGTAATTGTAGAAAGCGAACGCATTACTGATGCGCAGGCAGAACTTTTGGCTGCCGATATTTCGACCCGTATTCAAACTGAAATGACTTATCCCGGACAGATTAAAGTTACCGTAATTAGAGAAACCCGCTCTGTAGCATTTGCGAAATAGATTAAATCGTCATCCTGAACTTGTTTCAGGATCTTAGTAATAGAAAAGATGCTGAAATAAATTCAGCATGACGAATGGTTTAATAAACAAAATATTAAGCGATGGATATTCCATCGCTTTTTTTTATTTTTACATAATGAGCAAGCAAACCATCACAATCGAACCCAAACGACCAGTAGATGTACTTTTTGATAAGTATGCCGAAAGTCATCAAAATCCAACAAACAAGCTGGTGCACTGGATCTGTGTTCCATTAATTGTATTCAGTTTATTGGGTTTGATCTGGCAGATCCCTTTTCCACATATTGGTTTTTTGGGCAGCTATAACGGTTTCTTTAACTGGGCATCATTTCTATTGGCCTTTAGCTTATATTATTACTTTACACTTTCGCCAGTATTGTTTTTTTTGATGATATGGGTGGTTGGTCTAATGAGTTACATTATTGTAAAAATTGAGCAGGCGGTGGGTTTAGGCAGCGGAACGGCTTATGCTATTTATGCAGTAATATTTGTAGCTGCCTGGATTGGTCAGTTCATTGGTCATAAAATTGAAGGCAAAAAACCCTCATTTCTGGATGATGTTAAGTTCCTGTTAATAGGTCCGATCTGGTTATTGCACTTCATTTGTAAGAAAGTGGGTATTCGTTACTGATTCGAAAAGTGCTTAACGTTTAGTTAACCTTAAGGTAAAGTAATATTAATTAACACCTAACTTGTAGTTAACACTGCGGTAATACTTTTGCCCTTATCAAATAAAGGCAAATTGGATTTACTAAACTCTTTTAAAAGAGCGGCACTTACTGTGTTCGCTTTAACGATCAGCATACTTGCGTATGCACAAACAGGAAAAATTTCTGGAACAGTTACCGATAAAAAAACGGGTGAGACCTTAATTGGAGTAACGGTTAAAATTAAAGGTACAACTAAAGGTACTTCTACAGGTGCTGATGGTAAATATACTATTGCTGCATTGCAAGATGGTAAATTTATTATCGAAGCATCGTATGTAGGTTATGCTACAAAGGAAGTGCCATCTGTTGAAGTAAATGGTGGAGGTACAACTACCTTAAACCTGGCGCTTGATGAATCAAATTCTCAAAAATTAGCTGATGTACAGGTAAAAGGTCAGTCCAGTAGAGAAACTGAAACAGCACTTTTATCGCTTCAAAAAAATGCAATAGAAATTAAACAAGGTATCGGAATCCAGGAACTATCTAGAAAAGGTGTAAGTGATGTTGAAGAAGGATTGACAAAAATTACCGGTATTACTAAAGTAGACGGTAGAGGTTTATTTGTAAGAGGTTTAGAAGACAGGTATAATAACTTATTAATAAACGGTTTAGCAGTACCTTCTAACAATCCGTTTAAAAAAATTATCCCCTTAGATCTTTTTCCAACAGATATTGTAAGTGTTTTAGAAACTTACAAAACTTTTAACTCAGGCTTATATGGCGATTTTGCTGGTGGAACTTTTAACATTGTAACCGCTAAGGGCGAAAAAGCAGTAACCAAAATTAATATCGGTACCAGCTTTCTTTCAAACAGTAGCTTTAAGAAATTCTTAAGACCTGAGGGTGAGACTTCAATCGGTGATTACTTCGGCTTTGCAGGAAGTGACCGTAAACTACCTAAGGTTTTTGGGAAGAAACCATCATCTTATACCATGACTGGAAACGAAGCCAATTCGCAATTCGGATCGGGTTTCGATGTTGAAGAGGGAAATGCGCCTTTGAATACAAATATTGGTATACTACATACACGAAAAATCAGATTTGAAAACAACCGCTATTTCCAGTATCTGGTTTCTGTAAATACAGATAATAATTTTCAAATCAGAGAGGGAGTAGATCGTTTCTTTAATACCGCACAAGGTATTTACGACAACAACTTATATACCACTAAATATAGGTTTTCTACCAATTCATCGGTATTAGGTGCAATTAATTATGGTACCAACAGGTTAAACCTTAATTTAAATGCCTTTTATTTAAAAGGAACAGAAACCATGATTCAGGATCAACTGGGTTATACCAATAGCCAGGCTACAGTTACTAACTCATTTATCCGTTTAAACCAGTTGCAAAAAACCGATTTCTTTACCGGTCAGGTGTTCGCGAATTATAAAATAACGGAAGACGACAGACATAGCATAAGGGCAGGAGCTTCTTATTCAAAAACAGGTTATGAGCTTCCTGATAGAAAATCGTTTAAAGGAGTACAGCTAGATGCGAATACCACATCAATTAGTTATACTGGCAACAGTATTTCAAGACAGTATATGGATTTTAACGGCGATTTCTTCGGATCTGGTTTACTGGAATACAACTTGAAGTTTGGAAACGGCGATAAAGAAAAAGCCAATAAATTTACTGTAGGTTACAATGGCTCTTTCAATAAAATAGAATCTAATTTCAGGTTTTTAGTTTCGCAAAACCTCGCCTCTAATAGTGCTACTTTTAATACTAATCAGCCTGATGCTACGTTGGCCGACCAGATTGCCAATGGTGGCTTTACTTATAACGAAGGTACAGGTGCAACCTACCTTGCCCGCATGCAAGAAAGTGTTAACGCTGGTTATGCCGATTTATCGCTGGTTATAGGCGATAAAATTAACATCAATGGTGGGTTAAGGGTAGAGCAATCGCAACGGGTTACAAGATTCAGAAACCAGGGAACTTATGATGATCCTTTTTTAAGGGTCACAAAAAACAAAACAGATGTTTTACCAGCTTTAAACTTTAAATATTCGGTTAGCGAGAAAACCAACTTAAGGCTATCACTTTCAAAAACCTTGACCAAACCGGTTATTATGGAAGCTTTCCCATTAGAATTCGTAAACCCGGATGCGACTATCGAAAATGGTAATCCGAACGTGATTAATAGCCAGAATTACAATTTAGATGTGAAATATGAATTTTTCCCTTCTAATACCGAAATGTTTGCCATAACCGGCTTTGCCAAATATTTAAAAAATCCTATTGAGCGTTTGTTTACACCAACAGCGGGTAGCGGTGGTTTAGCCATTACCTATGATAACTCTAAAAAAGCAGTTTTATATGGTGCTGAATTAGAATTTTTATTGCAACTCTCAAGGTTCAGCGAATCGCTTTCTAATTTCTCAGTTGGTTTCAATACCTCGTTGATGTATACCCAAACTACTATTGATAAGGTAAAAAATAGTGCTGAAACTGCCGCAATTGGTAACGAGAATACCCGCAAGTTGCAGGGCGCTTCACCATGGTTAATCAATGCCGATATCAAACACGAAAGTAATTTTGGTAAAAACTGGAAAAGCACCATCACATTAGCCTATAATATTTATGGCGAACGTATTTATGCGGTAGGTACCAATGGCTTAGATAACTACTACGAGAAACCATTTGGAAAATTGGATCTGATCTGGAGCAACAAGATTTCGAGCAAGTGGGATTTAAAGTTTGGCGTAGAGAATATCTTAAACCCAACTTATAAAGTTGATTTGGGCGAAAAGAGCTTAGTGAAAATATATGAGAACAGCCTTACTGTTAAAGATTATAAAAGAGGTGTTGGCGTGTCGTTAGGCCTTGGCTACACATTCTAATTTAATATTGCGATTTCTTAACCTTCGGTTTACGTAATGTTAAACCTGGGTTAATGTATTCAAAACATAGGAAAACTAAATTTACACATCAAAGGAAAATTAAAAAATATTAAAAATGAAAAAATTACTTTATGCAATTGCTGTGTCAGCTACAATTTTTACGGGCTGTTCAAAAGACGAAGATGATGAAATCCCTACAAAAGTTCCGGTAGTAGGCGAAATCACAGGCGATATTACAGCTAACAGGACATTGGCTTTTGGTAATTATACGTTAAAAGGTATTGTTAAAATTCAATCAGGTGTTACTTTAACTATCGAGGCCGGTTCTACTTTTACCGCTGATAAAACTGATGGTGATGATGGTTTAGTAGTATTAAATGGTGGTAAGCTAATTGCCAACGGTACTGCAGATAACCCGATTGTATTAACCGAAAAATCAAAAGTTGGTGGCTCTTGGAATGGTATAATCATGTATGGTGATGCGCCGATTGTAAACTCAGCAGCACCAGGGGTACAAACTTCAAACTCCGAGGATGGTTTATTATTGCCATATGGTGGATCTAACACTGCCCACAATGGTGGTTCATTAAAATATGTAAGGGTAGAATATGCAGGTCGCGTAATTACTACCAACTCAAAAGAGCAAAACGGTTTCTCTTTCTACTCAGTGGGTAGTGGAACAGTATTAGAAAACCTGGTTTCTTATAAAGGAAATGATGATGGTTTCGAATTTTATGGTGGTACTGTAAGTGCTAAAAACTTAATCTCTTATGGTAATGCTGATGACGCTTTCGATTGGCAAGATGGCTGGAGAGGCCAGGATAATACCAACTGGTTTGCTTATCAAACTGGTGTGGGTAACTACGGTATGGAAGTAGAAGCAAAAAGTGTTAACAATGCATTTTGGCCTAAAGTAACCAACATTACTTTAAAAAGAGCTGCTGGTACAACAACAGAAGCACAAAGCGAAATCCAGTTAGATGCTTTCCAGTTTAAAGCAGAAGGTAATGGCGATTATAGCAATATCGTAATTGATGGATATAATAGCCAAACAACACCAACAGCACTTGTCGGTGGGGCAGTTCAAATCAAAGATTTAGTTACTTATGACCATCAGGTAACAACCGGAAAAATTAAGTTAACTAATGTTAAAGTAACTAATACCCCTACATTGTTTATCGCAGGTGCAACAACTTTTACAGTAAACGCAGCAAGCTTTGGTGCCAATTGGACCATTTCAACCACTGCAACAGGTGCTTCTTTAACAAAAGGCAAATGGGCTACTGTTGATGGTGTAGATTTATTAGCTAATTTATAAGCATTACACTTCCTGTACCAACAGGATGTTAAGAAAAGGTATTCATTGTGATAATGGATACCTTTTTATGTTTCATAGTAAAACCGTTATTGTTGAGGTACGAAGCAATGGCGAATGCTCACACCTCTATCGTCAATCTAATATAGCATTCCTGATCTCGTATTAAAATGATTTATTCTCCGTATGGTATGTATGATAAAGATTACTTCTTAATTATTTTTAATTTGTAGTTATTCTACAATTAAACTTAATGATTTGTTGTTTATTGCTTAATAATGAGAGCGTTATCTTGTATAAAAAGAATAATATGAAAAAAACATCTATTTTAAGCTCATTCTCAAGGATAATGGGCCTGGCAGTTCTGCTGCTAACCTTAAGCATCTATTCGTGTAAAAAATCTGAACCCTCTGTTATCGCGACGGAGAGCAAAGCAGAAGTTGAATCTGCTATACTTGCAAAAATCAAAGAAATGGGCTTTCAAATAGATGGCATTAAGGAATCTGGCGATTACTACGTGGTGGAAGGTGATATCTTGATTTCGAAGAAATCACTATCCACAGTAAAAAATATTGAAAAAGCAACAAATGTTGGTGGTAAAATAGCACAGGGGAATACCAATCAGTTAATTCAGGGAAACCTCACAAATGTTATTATCACCCAGGAAGATTTCGATACCAGATGGTTCTATGCAATTAGGGAAGCAATAACTGCCTGGAATGCGGTAAGTAATTGCCGCATTAATTTAATCCATTCTTATAATCAATTTTATCCACCTTACACAAGTTCTGTTAGCCCTAATATTACCATTAGAAAAGTAAATATGGGAACAGGTGCATTTGGACAAGCAGATTTTCCAACCGATGCAGGACAGCCCGGAGCTAATATTTGGGTAAATCCTGTTACCAATAATGTTACCAGCACGGGTGCTGACAATGGCATACCAAGAAGCCATGCGCAGGATGTATTTATGCTGGTACACGAAATTGGTCACTGTTTGGGCTTGCGTCATACAGATTACAAAGGAGAAGGTAACTACGACGCTTATGGTAGGTATGTAGGCGTTAATGCTACACCTGGCACGCCTTCAACAGGCGCTGCGTCGGCAGATCCAAATTCAGTGATGAACTCTGGCAGACTTGGTACTTCAAGAACCTGGACCGATTTTTCATCATATGATGTAATAGCCGCTCAATATTTATACCCGCCAGTAACCACGTCATTTGTAAGTACCTTTAAAAATGTGATTAATGGGCCATCTTCCAATTCAGCAGGTGCAACGGTGATTAGTACAGCCGGCGCCATGTACAATGGTGGTTACTATGAATGGAGAATGTTAGATCAAAGTTTAAATGTTGTATTGCCGGTAAGCAGTTTTAGTAATTCGTCACAACAGGAATGGGCGCACAATACACCTGGAACTTATTATTTAGAGTGCCGTTTGGTTGGTTTAGAATGCGTTGGAGAGTGGGCAAGACAAACCGTCATTTTTAATTAAGTACCAGCTGATCAAAATAGATCTATTGCAAAAAAAAAGCAGGGTAATTTCCATTAGAAAATTGTCCTGCTTTTTTCTTTAAAACTGGTTATGCGCTAAAAAGCGATCTATTACCCTATTCGCTTAATTGAATTTTAATTTACTCCGCTATTGGCTCTTTTTTTACTGCTTTCTTTTCTACAATAGGTTTAGCTGTTTTTGCTTTCGGAGTTGCAGCTGCAACTTTTTCTTCTTTAATATATGGCGTTATAGAATCATCCTGAGTATGGAAAGTAACTTTTTTAGTTAATTGCTTTGCAAATTTTTCGATTACTTTATCGGTTTTTTTGGCTTTGCCGTATTGGATAACCAATTCGTTAAATGCAAGGGCTAATTTTGATTCTAATTCTTTACGTAACTTTTTGCTTGTCGAATGATTTTTCGACTTGGATTTATTCTTTTTCATCTAACTAATCTGGATTTTCCCAAAGATAGAAAATCGGAAAGTTAAATTAATATTATCATTATGTTAACTAACGGTTGTACGCTTAACATGTGAAATATTTCCCATAAATTAGCTTAAATCACATAGGTTAGCATTTAATCAAACGAATATGAACGATCCAATATTAATCGGAGTTGCGGTTCTGGTCATCATTTTAATCGGCTATCTCATCAAAAGAAACCTAAAGGATAAAAAAGAATTTGAAGAAGAGGTAATCCAGTCAGAACTTCCGCCTGAGAAAGATGATAAAGAAAACAGCTAAAAACTATTTCCAGACGCAATGTCGCCACCCAGATCTAATGTGTTTTGAAAACCTTCCAGGTATTGAAGTAAATGCCGTTCCGCATTTGCGTAAGAAGTAAAGGTTGATGCCGGTTCATAGGCATCAGAATCAGTTTTGCTTTTGTAAAATGAACTAATTTTGAAAACGAAAACTTGGCCATCATTAATGGGCGACATAATTCTAGCCTTTATAGCGTGACCGTTAACCTCCACAAAAAATTCTTTTAAAACGGTATAGATAACAGCAGACATAGACAAGGTTTTAGATTTAATTCAATATGAGAAAATCTAAATTACCTTAAATAGCTCATGAATCAACCTGTTGTTGATAACATAATGATTTTTTAACATTAATTTAATGAATGTTCTTTTATTTAATACGAAGTGCCTACTTCTTAACAGGCTCGTATGCATAAACCACTTCGTATTTACTATTCTTGAAATTTGAAGAAAGTTGTCCGATTTTTAGATTCTGAGCCTGGGGTGTAGGCTCGCAATATGAATACTTTTTGCCTTTATAAGTAACCGGTTCACCAATTGGTTTATCAAACTGAACGGCAATAGTTAAATGTTTAGGGTATAGCAGAGCAATCATCGGCAGGTTATATATTTCCTTTACCAAATAGAAAAATAATGCGGCCCGGTCATCGCAATCGCTGTAGGTACTTAATAAGGTTTGTTCAGGCGAAAAACGTTTTTCCTTGCCAAAATTTTCACCGTCATCTTCGTATAAAAAACCATAACGCGTAAATCTCATGAGATAATCAACACCCTTTTTCTGATCCATGTGTTTTAGGTTTTCTTTTAAGGTGGGAATAAGAGAACTGTATGTTTCCCTGCTCAAAGGAATATTAAAATAACTCTCAAAATCTACTACCGGATAATTTTTGAAAATGGTTTGTACATCTTCATTCACTTTCAATTTAAAATGATGGATTTTTTGACGGTAGCTAAATTCGATATCCTTTTCCTGATAGCTTTCCGGTTTAAAATCGGGCATTCTGGTTACCTTGTAAGAGAAAGGATTTTTAGCCTCTGGAATTAAAATTTTAACGGGCTTGTAAGCATCAGCCTGTTTAAAAAGTTTGCCGTAATCGTGGTAATTTAAGCACATAAACTTTTTATCGTCAATCATAAAAAACGGAATATCGCTGATATCTTCTTCATTTCTTACATAAAATATAACCTGATCATTGCCTACAGCTAACCTTGCATCGTAGCCGCATTTACTCAGTAAAAACCATTTATATAAAGTATAAGCAAAATAATTATCCGCTTTTGGGCTAATCTGTTCAGCTGTTTTACGGATCAGTTGATAATAAATCCAGTCGTTTAAATTATATTTTTTCTGATATTTTTCTAAAGAGGAGATAAGCGGCGCATATTGGCCGGAAGAGATGCGGCTGTAAAAGTTTGAAACGGCCGATGCAGTTGCTGTTCTTGGTATTGGAAAAACGACTGAAGAATCGATATTAAAATTAAAAGTTCCGTCATAAAAATCGAAAGAATAAATCTGTCCCTTCGAGACGATGGTATTCATCATCATGCAAACGAACAAAATGGTCCTCAAAATATATATATAAATCCCTCTTTTCAAACCGCCTCATATTTGGTTACATTAAATTTACCTATTATTAACATAAAAGCAACAATTTCTTTATGTGAACAAGGGGAGGGGTTCTTAATGAGAAATTAACATTGGGTTTTAATGAAAGTCGATCAGGCTATTTTTTTAAAGCGTAAAGCCCCTTTCTTAAGTGTTTTAAAAGCGAGGTATTGCAGTCTTTACAATCAATTTCTTTCAAGTGGATGGCTTTGCCAATACTGATTTTTAACTGGTGGCCATTTTTGTTGAATAACTCTGAAATAAGTTTTGCAGTTTGTAACGAAGGGTGTATGAATTTTAACAGGCTAAAAAAGATGCCATTATTACCATGAAAATATATGGGTAATATAGGCACATTGGCTTTGGATATGATTTTACCAACCACGGGATGCCATTCGCGGTCTGTAATCTGATTTTTTCTGAATTTATAGGAAGAAACTTCGCCGGCCGGAAAAATAGCAACAGGACTGCCATCTTTTAAAAGTTTTAAAGTTGTTTTTAATCCGCTAATACTTGATGAATCCTGAACTTTTTCGAATGGATTTACCGCGATAATACATTTCTCAAGATTTGGAATTTTTTTTAGCAGAAAATTTCCCATAAACATGGTATCAGGTCGGTGATTGGCTAGTGTACTTAATAATGCTAATGATTCTATCGCGCCATAAGGATGGTTTGCAATCGCAATAAATGCGCCCTCTTTTGGGATGTTGGCCAAATCTTCATCACTGATCTGAATCGTAACGCCTAAAACATCCAGAATGTGATTGGCAAATTTTTCTCCTTCTAACGTATTGGCGTCTCTGATAATTCCATTGAAGTCGTTAATCTTCAGGAACCTCATTAAAAAGGAAGCAAGACCAGGGATCGGAATATTACAAATGCCTGTTGCCTTTGAAAAATTCTCTTTAGAAATAACTGTCATAATTTTAGTTCAAAATTGGTTCCATCAGAAAGCCAACTTGATAAATGATTTTTTATTTGAGCTAAATATAAGGGAGGGAAACATTCGGTTCTCAAGAAGAAGAATGTTTATCATAGCTCATACAGAGTACCTAAAGATAATGGAATAATATGAACAACAGCATATTAATCGATTAAGAAATTGTAAGGAAGAAAATTCTATAAATAATATTTCATTAACACCAATTTAACACGGCAAGCCTACTTTTGTGGCATAAATATTTGGTTAGTATTTATAAAGTTTAGGTTAGTTGATAATAAAAAACCCAGATGGATGTCTGGGTTTTTTTATTAAATTCAATTATAGATTTTTGCCGAGCTTTTCGAGCATTTCTGGTGGAATATTATGCGTATCAACCACTAAGAAGCCATCTAAACAATCAGAAAATTTAGGGTCGATATTGAAAGAGATAATCTTCGCATTCAGGTTCATATACTGCCTTAACAATACGGGGATTTTGATGTGCGAGTTTTCTATATCTCCGATTATACTATCTAAATCTTTAAAAGACTCGCTGCTATCAACCAAGGTATCGGTAGAAATTGGTAAAAGGTCAGCCTTGAATTTGTTTCTTGGTTTAACATATTTAGCCATTTCATAATCAAAATGGTTTTTGGTAATATAATCTACAATTAAGGCCTTGCTAAATTTAGAAAAGTTATTGCTGATACTCACTGGTCCGAACATATAACGAAACTGTGGATTATCGATCAGATACTTTAAAATGCCTTTCCATAGTAAAAATAAGGGAAGTGGTTTGCCCTGGTATTCTTTTCTGATCCACGATCTGCCCAACTCGATTCCTTGCCTCAACATTGGGTAGAACTGATCTTTCATTTTGAACAACTCTGATAGGTAGAAACCACGGCGGCCCATGCTTTCTAAAATTTCATCTCCTTTACCAATCCGGTAAGCACCTACAATATTTTCTAAATCCTTATCCCATATAAATAAATGGTTATAGTAGATGTCGTAATTGTCGAGATCGATTTTTTTGTTGGTTCCTTCACCCACCTCACGGAAAGTAATTTCACGCAAACGGCCAATTTCTCTTAAAATATTCGGGATTTTTAAAGTCGGAACAATGTATACTTCGTAATTTTTCTCTGTCCAAACCTTGAAATCTTCCAGAAGCGTTACCTCATTTTTAATTAAAAGCCTCGAAGTTTCTTCAATTACCTCAGCAGGCTTCTTTTTAATTTTAAATAAGTTTAATGGGTTAAAGAGTTTTTTCTCTGTATCTAAACCAACACCAAGCGCATACGTACGGGCCCTTAAAAAGTCCATCAGTTTATTGCTGCTGTTCATATGTGAGATTTCAGATACGGCTATTGGTTTACCAACCCGTACCTTAATGGTGCGCCCATGTTTATTTAAAAACTCCGAAGGCAGTTTTGCTGTACGCAGGGTAGGGTGTATGAAGCTTAAAATGTTAAAGAAAACGCCGTTATTGCCATGAAAGTAAATAGGTACAACGGGCACTTTTGCTTTAGCAATCAGTTTTCCAACAACAGGATGCCACATCCTGTCGGTTACCTGCTGGGCATCCAATTTAAAGGTAGAAACCTCTCCTGCAGGGAAAATACCGATCGGAACCCCGTTTCTAAGCAGATCAAAAGTCGTTTTTAATCCGCTGATGCTTGATGTATGCTGCACATTTTCGAAAGGATTTACTGCAACAAAAAATTCATCAAGGTTCGGTATTTTTTTCAAAATGAAATTTACCATCACCTTGGCATCTGGCCTAACCGTACACAATAGTTTAACTAAAGCCAAACCCTCTACACCACCATAAGGGTGATTTGCAATGGCAATAAAAGGGCCTGTCTTCGGAATACTATTTAAATCATCATCATCAAATTCTATAGAAACGCCAATGGTTTCTAATATCTTGTCTACAAATTCTAAGCCTTTAAAGTGTTGATTTTGAGCGAATACGTCGTTGATTTCGTTCAGTTTCATGATCTCCATCATCAAACCTGCTAAACCTGGTACACCTAGCTTATCTATCTTTGTTGCTTTCGCAAACTCAGATGTAGTTATGATCTTCATATAAAATTCTTAGATTGTTGATAGGCAAAACCTGTTCTGTTTTGCAATTCCAAAAATAAGATTTATATTTATAATACACATGTCATATCGCATCAATGAGAATTTGGCTCAACAAAAATTTTGGTGTTAGCAAAAGTGAATTTAATGGATTGCTGTTTCTGGTCTTTATTATAATTGTAATTAAGGCTACACCTATTATATATGGCTATTATCAGCCGGTTTCAAATGATGATCCGAATCTTTTAGCACAAATTCAGAAGATAAGCATAACAGATCAGGCATATGCCAATACTATTCGCGATCGGATTGAAGGTTCAATCCCTAAAAAACCAATTAAGCTTTTTAAATTCAATCCCAACACTTTAGATGCACAAGGTTGGCAAACTTTAGGCTTATCGGCAAAACAGGCACAATCGATTATAAATTATACCGCGAAGGGTGGCAAGTTTTATAAGCCCGAAGATCTTCAGAAAATGTATACCATTTCTCCTGAAATGTACAAGAAGATACTGCCTTATGCTCACATCCCCGATCAGCCCCTCAATGCTTCAGGAAAATATGCACCTTTCGAAAAAAAGGAATATGCTAAAAAAACTTCGGTCATCGTTGATATTAATAAGGCAGACTCGACACAATTGGATGAGATAAAAGGCATTGGCGGAACTTTTGCACTTAGAATTATTAAATACCGTGAACGTTTAGGCGGTTTTTACAAGAAAGAGCAGCTGCTCGAAGTTTATGGCTTAGATTCTAATAAGTATGCCGAAATTAAAGATCAGATTGAAATCAGTAATACCCCGTTAAAAACAATAAATGTAAATACAGCAACTTTTAACGATTTAAAGCGTAATCCATATCTTTCTTACAAGCAGATCAATGCCATTATTCAATACCGTAAGCAGCATGGCAATTATTCCGGCGTATCTGATCTGAAGAAGATTGTGCTCCTCAACCAGCAGGTTATAGATAAAATTACCCCTTACATTTCTTTTTAGAAGTAGGTTTAAAAGAGCCATTTTCAATTTGATTGGAAAGCAATGGTCGTGCTCATCGGTTCCGAAAGTCCTGCTTTACACTTTACGCTGCCGATGAAGGATCGGCATTCGTGCTCGTTCCAATCAGGTTTAATCATAGAGGGCAATGCTTATTAACCGCAAATCATATTGCCGGCCGTGCCACCTAAACCTGATCGGAACGAACACGAAGTGTAACGGAGTAAAGTGGAGAGCAGGGCTAAATATCGCCAAACGCTTCTGTACCTGATTTCCAAAAAAAAGGATAACCAAGCTTGAAATCATATATTCCTATTCCAGAAGTTAATTGCTTGCAAGGTTTAAAAAGAATCCATCTTCAATTTGATTTGGAAAGCAATGGTCGTGCTCATCGGTTCTGAAAGTCCTGCTTTACACTTTACTCTGCCGATGAAACCTGTGAAACAAGCAAGCACACCATAAAAAGTTAAAAACAAGTGCTTAATTCGGCATTCGTGCTCGTTCCAATCAGGTTTAATCATAGAGGGCAATGCTTATTAACCCCAAATCATATTACCTGCCTTGCTAACTAAACCTGATCGGAACGAACACGAAGTGTAACGGAGTAAAGTGGAGAGCAGGACTGAATAACCCGAAACGCTTCTGTACCTGATTTCCAAAAAAAAGATAACCAAGTTAAAAATTATGTATTTCCTATTCCAGGTTAGTTATGGAAGTTAATTGCTTGCAAGGTTTAAAAAGAATCCATCTTCAATTTGATTTGGAAAGCAATGGCGTGCTCATCGGTTCCGAAAGCCCTGCTTTATACTTTACGCTCCCGATGAAAACCTGTGAAACAAGCAAGCACACCATAAAAGTAAAAACAAGTGCTTAAATCGGGATTCGTGCCCGTTCCAATCAGGTTTAATCATAGAGGGCAATGCTTATTACCCCAAATCATATTGCCTGCCCTGCCACCTAAACCTGATCGGAACGAACACGAAGTGTAACGGAGTAAAGTGGAGAGCAGGGCTGAATAACCCCAAATGCTTCTGTACCTGATTTCAAAAAAAAGGAGAACAAATTAAAATGATGTGTTGCCTAAACGCCATTATCTAAAATTATTCGGCTAAAGTTGTAAGAAAAATAGGAAAAACTTTATCGGTTAATTTCAAGGTTTAAAATTAACCGATAAACTAATTGAACCGAATACCATTTCATTCTGTAATTGCACAAATATTTAATGGTAACTAACTATCAAATAATTGTTTATAATTGCCTCAACTAACAATAAAATATAAATTTAATGAGCGTAAGCTTCGATTTTTCAGAAACAGAAACTCAGCAGAGTGTAAAGGCCATGGTCCGCGATTTTGCAGAGAAAAACATTCGTCCACATATAATGGAATGGGATGAGGTACAGCATTTTCCTGTAGAATTGTTTAAACAGCTCGGCGAATTAGGTTTAATGGGTGTTTTAGTTCCGGAAGAATATGGAGGATCTGGATTGGGCTATCAGGAGTATGTTGATGTAATTGTAGAAGTGGCCCGGGTTTGTGGTTCAATCGGTTTATCATTAGCCGCACACAACTCTTTATGTACCGGCCATATTCTGGCATTTGCTAATGAAGAACAGAAACAAAGGTGGCTGCCAAAGCTGGCAACGGCCGAGTGGATTGGTGCCTGGGGATTAACCGAGGCCAATACAGGTTCTGATGCCTTAAGAATGATGACCACTGCTGTTGAAGATGGCGACGATTACATTATAAACGGTGCAAAAAATTGGATTACCCACGGCAAAAGCGGCGATATTGCAGTTGTTATGGTAAGAACGGGGGAGCAGGGGAGCTCGAAAGGGATTTCGGCCATTGTAGTAGAGCGTGGTACACCTGGTTTTACCGCAGGCAAAAAAGAAAATAAATTAGGAATGCGGGCATCAGAAACTACAGAAATGATTTTTGATAATTGCCGCGTACCCAAAGCCAATTTATTGGGCAATGTTGGCGAAGGCTTTAAACAAGCCATGAAGGTTTTAGATGGCGGAAGAATTTCTATTGCCGCATTGGCCTTAGGAATTGCAAAAGGCGCTTTTGATGCCGCAGTAGCCTATTCAAAACAGCGGCAGCAATTTGGACAGCCGATTGCCAGCTTTCAGGCCATTAGTTTTAAGCTTGCCGATATGGCTACCGAAATTGAAGCAGCTGAATTATTGATCCGTCAGGCTGCAGATTTAAAGAACAGACATTTGCCTATGACAAAAGAATCGGCTATGGCGAAATATTTTGCCTCAGAGGTTTCGGTAAGGGTAGCCACAGATGCCGTTCAGATATTTGGTGGTTATGGTTATACTAAAGATTTTCCGGTGGAGAAATTCTATCGTGATAGTAAATTATGTACAATAGGCGAGGGAACATCAGAAATACAGAAAATTGTAATTGCCAGAGAAATATTGCAGAGGTAGGAAGGTAAAAGGTTTAGGGTTTAAGGCAAATGTCGATCACCCTACACCTTTTGCCCTACACCTTTAACCTTACTAAAAACCAAATATATTATGAGTAATCCGGATGGCTTAACTACTTCCGGATTTTTTTGTTTAAATTTTTAAAACCAAGCAGCTGAAACCAATGTTTTTTAATGACCAATGACCAATGACCAATGACCAATGACCAATGACCAATGACCAATGACCAATGACCAGTTGAGTTTGGGGTGGGGAGTTTGGCGTTTGGCGTCAGTTAACCGATTTAAACAATTAACCGATTAACCATACTAACTAACGATTGATTAATGAACTAAAAATATGGCAAAGTATTCAGAAAAAGCTGGTGAGAAAGTAGAAAAAACCATGCACGAAATGAAAGAGGGTAAGCTTAAAAGCGGATCAGGTAAAAAAGTGACTTCCAAAAAGCAGGCAATTGCTATCGGTTTATCGGAAGCGAGGAAAGCAGGAGCGAAGGTACCTAAGAAAGGTTAGGAGGTAAAAGGTGTATGGTGTAAGGTTTAAAACTAATCGTCAAAATAATAGTTTTCCCTAAACCCTAAACCCTAAACCCTAAACCCTTCCCTTACTGTGGTATATCTTTCGTGGTTAAAATGCTATCTACTACATAAACACTAAATCCGCGCCAGGGTAAGGTGTTTTTATATTCTTTGTAATGTAGCTCGTAGAACTTTCCGCTATTGGCCATCATTTTATCGGCAATTTCTTTATTTGCAATAGAGAATTCGAATTCATTGTTTTGTAAGGTGCCGGCTTGTTTGGATCGTACCCCGCTTTGAATCAATTTACCTTCGTAAGTTTTAAAGATATAACCTTTCTTCACTACATAATTTAATTCGCCTGCTTTAACGCCTTCGCCAAAAACAAAGAAATACCGGTAATAGCAAATTGCTATCAGTAAAATAACGACTATAACTGCGATAATTGAGCCAATTTTTTTTCCTGTTGTCATATGATATAATGTATAGATAAATGTAGGTAAACAACAGTTTAGTTTAATCAATGATTTAAATAAATTTCTTTTTTGTAAAATCTTTCTCATTTTCAATATTTTGCTTACATTTGCAGCCCCGATAATACGGGAAAAATTTAAAAACCACGAGAGGAGGTATTTCAGCGTTATGATCATTATCAACATTAAAGACGGCGAATCATTAGATAAAGCCCTTAAACGTTTCAAGAAAAAGTTTGAAAAAACTGGTGTATTGAGAGAACTACGTAGTCGTCAGGCATACGAGAAAAAATCCGTTGCCCGCCGTACTGAAATTAAACATGCTGTTTACATTCAGAATATGAATCTAGATACAACTTCTTAGTTGTTTACGATATAAATACATTAAAGTCCTGGTCGTTTGATCGGGACTTTTTTGTTTTAAAAAGAAATCAAAAACTTTACAATAAACAATTAATTAATGATTTCTTTATATCAAAACTATTTGTAACTTCATATCAATGCCCCGCAAAAAGATATTGAATGTTGCTAAAAAGTTTTATAGCCTATTTAACTCACGAGAAGCGCTATTCTCAGCACACCATTACCTCTTATCAAACAGATTTAGATCAGTTTGAAGCGTACATTATTACATACGATCTGAACTTTTTAGAAGTAAAACATGTGCATCTAAGGGACTATATGGTCGATCTGATGGAGAACAAAATATCGGAACATACCATCAATAGAAAAATTTCGACTTTACGGAGCTTTTATAAATTTTTACACAGAACAGGAAAGATTGATCAAAATCCTACTGTCTTAATTAAAGCACCAAAAATACCGAAAAGACTTCCTGTGTTTGTTGATTCGCAAAAGATGGATCAGCTATTAGATTCGGAGCAGTATTTTAACGAGGGCTTTCCCTCCGTTCGCGATCATCTGGTAATCGAGCTGCTTTTTGGTACCGGAATGCGTTTAACCGAGCTGCTTCAGTTAAAAGATACTGATATTGATATTTATTCAGGGACGATAAAGGTGCTGGGTAAAAGAAATAAGGAGCGAATCATCCCTGTAAATAAACAGCTTATTAATCAGATCAATACCTACATTGAACTAAAAAAGTTGCAAAACTTTAATAACAATTTGCTTACCTTAATCGTTACCAATACAGGTGCAGCGGCATATCCAAAATTAATATACCGTATTGTTACCTCATACCTAAACCACATTTCAACCAATGAGAAGAAAAGTCCCCACGTGCTCCGGCACAGTTATGCAACAAGCCTGCTAAATGCAGGAGCAGATCTAAATGCAATTAAAGAACTTTTGGGTCACGCGAGTTTAGCGGCAACCCAGGTTTACACGCACAATTCGATCGAAAGATTAAAAACAATTTATAAACAAGCCCATCCAAAGGCGTAAAAAAAGGAGGAAAAATGAAAATCGGAGTTCAATCAATCCACTTCAGTGCAGACAGTAAGTTGTTAGATTTTATACAGAAGAAAGCAAACAAGCTAGATCAGTTTTTCGACCAGATCATTAGCGGAGAAGTGTATTTAAAGTTAGAGAACGTAGAGGATGAAGCTAATAAAATTAGTGAGATAAAACTCATTGTGCCGGGAGGTACCCTCTTCGCTAAAGAACAATGTAAATCATTTGAAGAAGCCACAGATCTGGCCATTGAATCATTAAGAAAGCAGATTACGAAACATAAAGATAAAACACGCGCAAAATTAAGTGAGCATAAGGCTATTTTAAGCGAAAGCGAAGCCGCTGACTACTAAAATAGTATATCCTTAACAAAACGGCAACATGATTCATAATTGTGTTGCCGTTTTTTTATAATTACGTTTGCTGGATGGAGGAATTTTGATACTGTATGATCTCTTTTCGGATAGAAGAGATAATTCTATTGGCTATTTTTTGAAGGAATATAAAGGAATTGAATTAACAAAGGGTATACAAACTAATCGTTGGAGAGGTTTAGTAAATAAAGAAAAGAACGGTTAACGTTAAAAATCGATTCGCATAACTTTAAAACGCATAAAAGTTAAAAATAATATACGTTTTATGCCAGGGCAAAGCGACTGATTATGAAGTACCTATTATTCTAAATGGTCTATATTGAGTTAAAGGGCTAAAAAAGTTCTGTATTTTTTTTCGATTTTATTTTGAACTGAAATATAAGTGTGTATATTTGCATTCCCTTTCGGAAACGGTGTTAAGCCAGGAAGAAAAGGCTTGTTCTTTAAAAAGATAAAAGTTTTAAAAAAACACGTTAATAGTATGAAAAATGAAGATTTTTCGTATCATTGCACAAAATTTAAAGCCTCCTTAGCTCAGCTGGTAGAGCAACTGACTTGTAATCAGTAGGTCATTGGTTCGATTCCGATAGGAGGCTCTTTTTATTTTAAAGTGTTAGCATTTTGAAATAAAAAATGGGGAGATTCCAGAGCGGCCAAATGGGACAGACTGTAACTCTGTTATCGCAAGATTTCGAAGGTTCGAATCCTTCTCTCCCCACAATTAAATGAATGACCAAATGTTTTAATGATAGAATATATCTCTCATTCTTTCATTCAATCAATCACTGGTTTTAAAAAAGCGGAAGTAGCTCAGTTGGTAGAGCGATAGCCTTCCAAGCTATAGGTCGCGAGTTCGAACCTCGTCTTCCGCTCCAATAAAATTAGAAAAAGTGGGCAGTTATTGGTTACGGTTTTAATTTAGTTAAAACTAAAAGGCTGGAACTGGAAACTAAAAAGCCGACTTAGCTCAGCGGTAGAGCACTTCCTTGGTAAGGAAGAGGTCATGGGTTCAATTCCCATAGTTGGCTCAGGATAATAAAGCTTTGTTAAATCTGTTTAATATGCAGTGTAGACAAGGTTTTTTGTGTTGCATTGCATCAAAACAATAAATAAAATAATAAAAAGTTAACCTACTAATTAGTTATAAATAAAATGGCAAAAGAAAAATTTGACCGTAGTAAACCGCACTTAAACATCGGTACAATCGGTCACGTCGATCACGGTAAAACAACTTTAACAGCAGCTATTACAAAAGTTTTAGCTGATGCAGGTTTATCTGAGGCACGTTCATTCGATTCAATTGACTCAGCTCCTGAGGAAAAAGAAAGAGGTATTACAATTAATACTGCGCACGTTGAGTATTCAACTGCAAACCGTCACTACGCACACGTAGATTGTCCAGGTCACGCGGATTATGTTAAAAACATGGTTACAGGTGCGGCTCAAATGGATGGTGCTATTATCGTTGTTGCTGCTACTGATGGTCCAATGCCACAAACTCGTGAGCACATCTTGTTAGCTCGTCAGGTTGGTGTACCTTCATTGGTTGTATTCATGAACAAAGTGGATATGGTTGATGATCCTGAATTATTAGAATTAGTAGAAATGGAAGTTCGTGAACTATTATCGTTCTACGATTTCCCTGGTGATGATATTCCTGTTATTCAAGGTTCTGCTTTAGGTGGTTTGAATGGCGATCCAAAATGGGTTGGAAAAATTATGGAGTTAATGGATGCTGTAGATAGCTACATTCCAATTCCTCCACGTTTAACTGAACTTCCATTCTTAATGCCTGTTGAAGATGTATTCTCGATCACTGGTCGTGGTACTGTAGCAACTGGTCGTATTGAGCGTGGTGTAATCAACTCTGGAGATCCGGTTGAAATCTTAGGTATGGGTGCTGAGAACTTAAAATCTACAGTAACTGGTGTTGAGATGTTCCGTAAGATCTTAGATTATGGTGAAGCTGGTGATAACGTAGGTTTATTGTTACGTGGTATTGAGAAAACTGATATCCGTCGTGGTATGGTAATCTGTAAACCAGGTTCAGTAACTCCTCACACTGATTTCAAAGCTGAGATCTATGTATTATCAAAAGCAGAAGGTGGTCGTCACACTCCATTCTTCAACAAATACCGTCCACAGTTCTATTTCCGTACTACAGATGTTACTGGTGAAATTTCACTAGCTGAAGGTACTGAGATGGTAATGCCAGGTGATAACGTTACAATTTCTGTGAAATTGATCAACGCAATCGCAATGGAAAAAGGTCTACGTTTCGCAATCCGTGAGGGTGGTAGAACAGTAGGTGCTGGTCAGGTAACTGAGATTGTAAAATAAAACCCCAAACCCCTTAAGGGGCTTCAGGTAAATAACTGAAAGCAAAGTGCTTGAGTTCACTTAAGCACTTTGCTTTCTAATTACGGGAATAGTTCAACGGTAGAATAGAGGTCTCCAAAACCTTTGATCAGGGTTCGAATCCTTGTTCCCGTGCTCAAAACAATGATTGAGTAATTAAATGAGTGAATGATTGAATTTGAAAGTTAGCTTTCGAATATTATCATTCACTCATTTAGTCATTCTGTCATTCAATAAATTAAATATGGCTAAAGTAGTTGAGTTTATAAAAGAATCATACGATGAAATGACCAATAAGGTTACATGGCCTACTTGGGGCGAACTGCAAAGTTCTGCGATTCTTGTATTAGTGGCTTCTTTAATTATTGCATTGGTTATTTTTGCAATGGATAAAGGATCGACATTTGTGTTAGATACTTTTTATAAATCACTTTCTAATTAATATTTACAAATGAGCGATCTAAAGTGGTACGTTGTAAGGGCTGTTAGCGGTAAAGAAAAGAAAGTAAAACAGTACATTGATGCTGAGATCAGCCGTTTAGGTTTCTCTCATTTGGTTCCTCAGGTTTTAATACCAATGGAAAAATATTACCAAATGAAAGATGGTAAAAAAATTGCCAAAGAACGTAACTTCTATCCTGGTTATGTTTTAATCGAAGCTACATTAGATGGAGAGTTAGAGCACATCATTAAAGGAATTAACAGTGTTATTGGTTTCTTGGGTGATAAAGCGGGCAATCCAATCCCAATGCGCCAGGCAGAAGTTAACCGTATTTTAGGTGTGGTTGATGAAATGAGCGAGCAAGGCGAAACCATGAATGTGCCTTACTATGTTGGCGAAGGCATTAAAGTTATGGACGGACCTTTCAATGGTTTCTCAGGTATTATCGAAGAGGTAAACGAAGAGAAGAAAAAACTGAAAGTAATGGTTAAGATTTTCGGACGTAAAACGCCACTTGAACTTAACTACATGCAAGTAGAAAAAGAGTAAAAAATTGTCTTAAATATTTGAAAGGCCTTAGAATTTATTTTCTGAGGCCTTTTTGTTTTATATAGGGTTTGAAATCAGTTAATGTATTTTTAAGTATAATAACACATTCTATATTTAGAAACTCTTTAAAAATGATGGAAATTTATACAGGTTGTCACGTCGAGACTGCCGAAACGCCTTTAGAGCTGATCCTTCAACAAGCTAGCTATCAATGATAAGATTTAATTAGAAAGGTCGTCATTGCGAGGAGGAACGACGAAGCAATCTTTCCTGCTAGAAAAGATTGCTTCCCCGAAAAACGGGGCAGGCTGTCGGCTGAAAAAGCCTTCTCGCAATGACGATAATCTGAGGAGATTTATCTCCTTAAATATCATATCATTTATATTGATTTTATACAATAAATTAACCCTCAGGATGACAAGTAAATATAAAAACGAAACTTAAACAGCCTCTTAAAAATATATTTTTCTCAATCTATTGCAGGACTGCAAGATTATCCATATCTTTGCAGTCCTTTAAGCTTTATAGGAGCTATGAGGAATTAAATGTTACATGCTTCCAATATTTAACATTGAGTTTTAAATAAACAAAAAACACAAAATGGCAAAAGAAGTCAGTGCAATGATCAAATTACAGATCAAAGGCGGAGCGGCAAATCCATCGCCACCAGTAGGACCTGCATTAGGTGCTAAAGGGGTGAACATTATGGAGTTTTGCAAACAGTACAACGCTCGTACCCAAGATAAAGCAGGTAAAGTATTGCCAGTTGTAATTACTGTTTATGCTGATAAGTCATTCGATTTCATCATCAAAACCCCTCCGGTAGCTATCCAGTTAAAAGATGCTACTAAATTACAGAGTGGTTCTGCTGAGCCTAACCGTAAAAAAGTTGGATCGGTGACCTGGGACCAGATTAAAGTTATTGCTGAAGATAAAATGCCTGATTTAAATGCATTTACAATCGAATCTGCAATGAGTATGGTTGCCGGTACAGCACGCAGTATGGGAATCACCGTTTCTGGTGACGCACCCTGGAACAATTAATTAAAAAACAGTTTACAACAGTGGCGAAATTAACTAAAAATCAAAAAAAGGCACATGCTAAAATAGAAGCTGGTAAAGCTTATACTTTGAAGGATGCTGCTGCTTTGGTAAAAGAAATCACTACTACTAAATTCGATGCTTCAGTTGATATTGATGTATCCTTAGGAGTAGATCCGCGTAAAGCCAATCAAATGGTACGTGGTATTGCTACTTTACCACACGGAACAGGTAAAACTGTACGTGTTTTAGCTTTAGTAACTCCTGATAAGGAAGAAGAAGCAAAAGCAGCTGGCGCAGACTTCGTAGGTTTAGACGAGTATGTAGCTAAAATTGAAGGTGGTTGGACCGATGTAGACATTATTATCACTACACCAGCTTGTATGGCTAAGGTAGGTAAATTGGGCCGTGTTTTAGGTCCAAGAAACTTAATGCCTAACCCAAAATCAGGTACAGTAACTAACGATGTTGGTAAAGCTGTAACAGAGGTTAAAGCAGGTAAGATTGATTTTAAAGTAGACAAAACGGGTATCATACACGCCTCGATAGGAAAAGTATCATTCCCAGCAGATAAAATTTATGAGAATGCAATGGAGATTATCTCTGTTATTTCTAAATTAAAACCTTCTGCTGCAAAAGGAACTTATTTTAAAAGCATTCACGTGTCTTCTACAATGAGTCCTGGGATTGCAATTGAAACTAAATCAGTAGCGGGGATCTAATCATGAACAGAGAAGAAAAAAACGAAGTAGTTTTAGAACTACAAGGACAAATGCAAGAGTTTGGCAATTTTTATATTGCTGATACTTCTAGCCTTTCTGTAGAGCAGATCAATAACATCCGCCGCAAATGTTTCGAAGGTGATATCGTAATGAAGGTAGCTAAAAACTCTTTAATCCGCAAAGCGATTGAAGGTTTAGACGGCGATGCTTCTGAGATATACGAAGCCCTTAAAGGTTCATCATCATTATTATTCTCAAAAACAGCAAACGCTCCGGCTAAGTTGATTAAAACTTTGAGAAGAACATCTGATAAACCATTGCTTAAAGCAGCATATATAGATTCATCAGTATACGTTGGCGATGACCAATTGAATAACTTAGTAAGCTTAAAATCGAGAGAAGAGCTTATTGGCGATATCATTGGATTATTACAGTCACCAGCTAAGAATGTTATATCTGCGCTTAAATCAAGCGGAGGCAAAATTGCAGGAATTGTTAAAACTCTTCAGGAAAGAGAAGGTTAACGAACACCTTAAGTTCGCAAATAAAACAAAATTATTTTACGTAAAAATTTAAAATCTTAATAAAATGGCAGATTTAAAATCGTTTGCTGAGCAATTAGTAAACTTAACCGTTAAAGAAGTTAACGAATTAGCTCAAATCTTAAAAGACGAGTATGGTATCGAGCCTGCAGCTGCTGCTGTAGTTGCTGGTCCTGCTGCTGGTGGTGATGCACCTGCTGCTGCTGCAGAAAAAACATCATTTGATGTAATCTTAAAAGAAGCTGGTGGCGCTAAATTAGCAGTTGTGAAACTTGTTAAAGACTTAACTGGCCTTGGTTTGAAAGAAGCAAAAGACTTAGTTGACGGAGCACCAAAAGAATTAAAAGCTGGTGTTACTAAAGACGAAGCTGAAGCTCTTAAAAAACAATTAGAAGAAGCTGGAGCAGTAGTTGAGATTAAGTAATCACTTAACTTAGCTAAGCTAAAAATGTATTAGACACCGACTGAAAATGTCGGTGTCTTTACCTGTTTATAAACATCTCATTTTGTTTGGTTAATGAGAATGCTTGAAACCGAAACCAAACAAATAGTTTATTCTTAAACTAAAATCTTTTAGTCCATTGGCAAAGACAGTCGAACAAAGAGTAAATTTTGCAACTAGTAAGCACATTATAGACTATCCGGATTTTCTGGATGTGCAATTGCAATCATTCAGAGAATTTTTCCAGATAGATACCACATCAGACGATCGCTCTAGCGAAGGTTTGTTTAAAGTGTTTGCTGAAAACTTTCCAATAACAGATTCAAGAAATATCTTCGTATTAGAATTTCTTGATTATTTTGTTGATCCGCCACGTTACGATATACACGAGTGTATTGAGCGTGGATTAACCTACAATGTTCCATTAAAGGCAAAGCTTAAGCTTTCTTGTAATGATGTAGAACATGAAGATTTTGAAACCATTATCCAGGATGTGTATTTAGGTACTATCCCGTATATGACACCAAAAGGTACGTTTGTTATCAACGGTGCAGAACGTGTTATCGTTTCGCAATTACACCGTTCTCCAGGAGTGTTCTTCGGCCAAAGCCGTCACACTAACGGAACCAAATTGTACTCTGCACGTGTAATTCCTTTCAAAGGTTCATGGATCGAGTTCGCTACAGACGTTAATAACGTTATGTATGCTTACATCGATCGTAAGAAAAAATTCCCGGTTACCACTTTATTACGTGCTATCGGTTACGATTCTGATAAAGATATCTTGGAACTTTTCGATCTTGCTGACGAAGTAAAAGTTAGTAAATCTGGTTTAAAGAAATACATCGGTCGTAAACTGGCTGCAAGAGTATTGAAAAAATGGGTTGAAGATTTTGTTGATGAAGATACTGGTGAGGTAGTTTCTATCGACCGTAATGAAGTGATTCTTGAAAGAGAAACCGTTTTAGAAGACGAACACATTGATATGGTTATCGAAGCCGGCGTAAAAAGCATCATCTTGTCAAAAGAAGATGGCGCAAGTCAGGCTGATTATACCATTATATATAATACATTACAGAAAGATACATCAAACTCAGAAAAAGAAGCTGTAGAAAACATCTATCGTGCTTTGCGTAACGCAGAACCACCTGATGAGGAAACAGCACGTGGTATCATTGATCGTTTATTCTTTTCAGATAAACGTTACGATTTAGGAGATGTTGGTCGTTACCGCATCAACCGTAAATTAAAAATGAATACTCCTGATGAGGTTAAAGTATTAACAAAAGCAGATATTATTGCAATTGTGAAATACCTGATCAAATTGATCAACTCAAAAGAAGAGGTAGATGATATCGATCACTTGTCTAACCGTCGTGTACGTACGGTAGGTGAGCAATTGTACGCACAATTTGGTGTTGGTTTAGCCCGTATGGCCAGAACAATCCGTGAGCGTATGAACATTCGCGATAACGAGGTGTTTACACCAACTGATTTGATTAACGCCCGTACGTTATCATCGGTTATCAACTCTTTCTTTGGTACTAACCAGTTATCTCAGTTTATGGATCAAACGAATCCATTGGCAGAGATCACACACAAACGCCGTTTATCGGCTTTAGGTCCAGGTGGTTTATCACGTGAGCGTGCCGGTTTCGAGGTACGTGACGTTCACTATACTCACTATGGTCGTTTATGTACTATTGAAACTCCAGAGGGACCAAACATTGGTTTAATTTCATCACTTTGTGTGCATGCAAAAATCAATAATTTAGGTTTCATTGAAACACCATACAAACGTGTTGAAGATGGTAAAGTAGTTGTAGACTCAGACGTTATTTATTTATCTGCAGAGGATGAAGATGGTAAAACCATCGCTCAGGCAAATGCAGAGTATGATGATAAAGGTAACTTTACAACACCACGTGTTAAAGCGCGTTACGAGGGTGACTTCCCGATTATTGAGCCTGAGAAATTAGACTTAATGGACGTTGCACCTAACCAGATTACTTCAATTGCTGCTTCGTTAATTCCGTTCTTGGAACATGATGATGCGAACAGGGCTTTGATGGGATCGAACATGCAACGCCAGGCCGTACCATTGTTACGTCCTGAAGCACCGATTGTAGGTACAGGTTTAGAAGGTCGCGTAGCACGTGACTCGAGAACTTTGATCAATGCAGAAGGTGACGGTGTTGTTGAGTATGTTGATGCTAACGAAATCACGATTAAATATGAGCGTAACGAAGATGATCGTTTAGTTTCATTTGAAGGTGATAGCAAAACTTACCGTTTAATTAAATTCAAAAAAACCAACCAGAATACTTGTATCAACTTAAAACCAATCGTTAAGAAAGGTCAGAAAGTTACTAAAGGACAAGTGCTTTGCGAAGGTTATGCAACTGAAAATGGTGAATTAGCATTAGGTAGAAACTTAAAAGTGGCATTCATGCCTTGGCAAGGTTTCAACTTTGAGGATGCGATTGTAATTAATGAGCGTATTGTTCGTGATGACATTTTCACTTCATTGCATATTGAAGAGTTTGAATTAGAAGTACGTGATACTAAACGTGGAGAAGAGGAATTAACACCAGATATCCCGAACGTTTCTGAAGAGGCTACTAAAGACCTTGATGAAAACGGTATTATCCGTATTGGTGCTGATGTAAAAGAAGGTGATATTTTAATTGGTAAGATTACTCCAAAAGGAGAATCAGATCCTTCGCCTGAAGAAAAATTACTACGTGCAATTTTTGGTGATAAAGCAGGTGATGTTAAAGATGCGTCTTTAAAAACTCCTCCTTCAATCCAGGGTGTAGTAATTGATACTAAATTATTCAGCCGTGCTAAGAAAACTACAAAAGCTGAAGAGAAATCGGCAATTGAGAAATTAGACAAAGGATATAACAATATCACTGAGAAATTAAAAGCAGAATTAGTTGACAAATTATTCACCATTGTAAACGGCAAAACATCTCAGGGTGTATTTAACATTTACAAAGAATTATTGGTTGCTAAAGGCGCTAAATTTACTCAGAAAATTTTAGCTGAGCTTGATTATAATCACATTAGTCCTAACAAATGGACTACTGATGATGATAAAAACGAGATGATTAAAATGTTGCTTCACAACTACGGTATCCGTGTTAACGAAGAACTTGGTGCTTACAAACGCGATAAATTCGCAATCAGTGTAGGTGATGAGCTTCCTTCAGGAATCGTACAGATGGCAAAAGTTTATGTAGCTAAAAAACGTAAATTAAAAGTAGGTGATAAAATGGCGGGTCGTCACGGTAACAAAGGTATTGTTGCGCGTATTGTACGTGATGAGGATATGCCTTTCTTAGCTGATGGTACTCCGGTTGATATCGTGTTGAACCCATTGGGTGTACCTTCCCGTATGAACCTTGGTCAGATCTACGAAACTATTTTAGCTTGGGCAGGCCAGGAATTAGGTGTTAAATTTGCAACACCGATTTTTGATGGTGCTACCCACCAAGAAGTAGAAGAATGGATTGCTAAAGCGGGAGTTCCTGCTTCGGGAAAAACCTACTTATATAATGGTTTAACAGGTGAGCGTTTCGATCAGACTACAACTGTAGGTATTATCTACATGTTGAAATTAGGTCACATGGTTGATGATAAGATGCACGCCCGTTCAATCGGACCATACTCATTAATTACACAACAACCATTGGGTGGTAAAGCCCAGTTCGGTGGTCAGCGTTTTGGTGAGATGGAGGTTTGGGCATTAGAGGCATTCGGTGCAGCTAATATTCTTCAAGAGATCTTAACCGTTAAATCGGATGATGTAATCGGAAGAGCCAAAACTTACGAAGCCATTGTTAAAGGTGAAAACCTACCAACACCAGGTGTGCCAGAATCGTTCAACGTATTGGTACATGAGTTACGCGGTTTAGGTTTAGATATTACGTTAGACTAAGTATTGAGTATTAAGTATCAAGTATCAAGATTGGATTATCCGTCTTGATACTCGATACTAAGTACTTGCTACTAAAAACAAAAAGATATGTCTTACAAAAAGGATAATAAATTAAAAAGCAATTTCACATCAATCACGATTAGCTTATCGTCTCCGGAAATTATTTTGGAACGCTCAAGCGGTGAGGTGCTGAAACCAGAAACCATTAACTACCGTACTTACAAACCTGAGCGTGATGGTTTGTTCTGTGAGCGTATTTTTGGTCCGGTAAAAGATTACGAATGTCATTGCGGTAAATACAAACGTATCCGTTATAAAGGTATTGTTTGCGATCGTTGTGGTGTTGAAGTAACGGAGAAAAAAGTACGTCGTGAGCGTATGGGCCACATTGCTTTGGTGGTTCCTGTTGCACACATCTGGTACTTCCGCTCCTTACCAAACAAAATCGGTTATTTATTAGGTTTACCTACTAAAAAATTAGATTTAATTATCTATTACGAGCGTTACGTAGTTATTCAATCTGGCTTAATGGCCGAAGAAGGTATCAACTATATGGACTTCTTAACGGAAGAAGAATATTTAGATATCTTAGATAAATTACCTAAAGAGAACCAATATTTAGACGATAAAGATCCTAATAAATTCATCGCCAAAATGGGTGCTGAAGCATTAGAAGATTTATTAAAACGTATTGATTTAGATACTTTATCTTATGATTTACGTCACCAGGCTGCTAATGAAACTTCTCAACAACGTAAAAATGAGGCTTTAAAACGTCTTCAGGTTGTTGAAGCTTTCCGTGGTGCTAATACACGTATCGAGAATCGCCCTGAGTGGATGATTGTTAAAATCGTTCCGGTTATTCCACCAGAATTACGTCCGTTAGTGCCATTAGAAGGTGGTCGTTTCGCTACTTCCGATTTAAATGATTTATACCGTCGTGTAATTATCCGTAACAACCGTTTAAAACGTTTGATCGAGATTAAAGCACCAGAGGTAATTTTACGTAACGAAAAACGTATGCTGCAGGAAGCTGTAGATTCGTTATTCGATAACTCACGTAAAGTTAATGCAGTTAAAACTGAAGGTAACCGTGCTTTGAAATCACTTTCAGATATCCTGAAAGGTAAACAAGGTCGTTTCCGTCAGAACTTATTAGGTAAACGTGTGGATTATTCAGCTCGTTCGGTAATTGTTGTAGGGCCTAGCCTTAAATTACACGAGTGCGGTATTCCTAAAGATATGGCTGCTGAACTTTACAAACCGTTCATTATTCGTAAGATGATTGAGCGTGGTGTAGTAAAAACAGTTAAATCTGCTAAGAAAATCGTTGATCGGAAAGATCCGTTAGTTTGGGATATCTTAGAAAATGTATTAAAAGGTCACCCGGTATTATTAAACCGTGCGCCTACCTTACACAGACTAGGTATTCAGGCTTTCCAGCCAAAATTAATCGAAGGAAAAGCAATCCAGTTACACCCATTAGTTTGTACCGCATTCAACGCCGATTTTGATGGTGACCAGATGGCTGTGCATTTACCGTTAGGTAATGCAGCAATTTTGGAAGCCCAGGTTTTGATGCTTGCGGCACATAACATCTTAAACCCTGCAAACGGTACACCAATTACAGTACCATCTCAGGATATGGTTTTGGGTCTTTATTATATTACTAAAGGCCGTAGAACAGATGAAACCAGAGTTGTAAAAGGACAGGATTCTGCTTTCTATTCTCCGGAAGAAGTTATTATTGCTTATAACGAGAAAGAATTAGACTTGCATGCATTTATCAAAGTAAGGGTAAATGTTAAGCAAAATGATGGATCGATCGTTAATAAATTAACTGAAACGACTGTTGGTAGAGTATTATTCAACCAAATGGTTCCTGAGGAAGTTGGTTATATCAATGAATTATTAACCAAGAAATCTTTAAGAGATATTATTGGTGAAGTAGTGAAAATGACTGGTATGGCCCGTGCTTCTCAATTCTTGGATGATATCAAAGAATTAGGATTCCGTATGGCATTCCAGGGAGGTTTATCGTTCAATTTACAAGACGTAAACATTCCGGCAGAAAAACATACTTTATTAGAACAGGCAGCTGCAGAAGTTGAAGAGGTAAGAAACAACTATAACATGGGTTTCATTACCAACAACGAGCGTTACAACCAGATCATCGATATCTGGACCCGTATCAACAACAGGTTAACTACTTTCGTTATGACTCAGTTATCGTCAGATAACCAAGGTTTTAACTCAGTTTACATGATGCTTGATTCAGGTGCCCGTGGATCTAAAGAGCAGATTCGTCAGCTTTGCGGAATGCGTGGTTTGATGGCGAAACCTCAAAAATCAGGTTCAGGTGGCGATATCATCGAAAACCCGATCTTATCAAACTTTAAAGAAGGTTTATCGGTATTAGAGTATTTTATCTCTACTCACGGTGCACGTAAAGGTTTGGCGGATACGGCGTTAAAAACGGCGGATGCAGGTTACTTAACCCGTCGTTTACATGATGTGGCGCAGGATATGATTGTTAACGATAACGATTGTGGTACTTTAAGAGGTATGTATACTACCGCTTTAAAAGATCAGGAAGATATCGTTGAGCCATTATACGACAGGATTTTAGGCCGTACTTCATTACATGATGTGTATAATCCTTTGGATAACACTTTATTGGTAGGTGCTGGCGAAGATATTAACGAAGATGTAGCCAAATTGATCGAAGAATCTCCACTAGAAGGTATCGAGATCCGTTCAGTATTAACTTGCGAAGCTAAACGTGGTGTTTGTGCATTATGTTATGGCCGTAACTTAGCATCTGGTAAACGCGTTCAAAGAGGTGAGGCAGTTGGTGTAATTGCAGCACAGTCAATCGGTGAGCCGGGTACACAGTTAACACTTCGTACTTTCCACGTGGGTGGTACTGCATCAAACATTGCTGCAGAATCTAACATCGTAGCTAAGTTTGATGGTGTAATCGAATTCGAAAATATCCGTACTGTTGATACACAAACAGAAGAAGGAACAGTTCAGGTGGTATTGGGTCGTTCAGGTGAGTTCAAAATTGTTGAACCAGGAACCGGACGTATCATTGTAACCAACAACATTCCTTATGGTGCGTTCTTGTTCGTAAAAGAAGGTGATAAACTTTCAAAAGGTGATAAAATCTGTTCGTGGGATCCGTACAACGCGGTTATTCTATCAGAATTTGCCGGTAAAGCACATTTTGATGCTATTATCGAAGGTGTAACCTTCCGTGAAGAATCAGATGAGCAAACTGGTCACCGTGAGAAAGTAATTATCGATACACGTGATAAAACTAAAAATCCTTCAGTTCAGATCGTTGATAAGAAGGGTGAATTCATCAAAGGTTATAACATTCCGGTAGGTGCCCACGTTTCAGTTGATGAAGGTGAAGCTATCCAAACTGGTCAGATTATCGCTAAGATTCCTCGTGCAACTGGTAAAACCCGAGATATTACAGGTGGTTTACCTCGTGTAACGGAATTATTTGAAGCACGTAACCCATCTAACCCAGCTGTAGTAACTGAGATTGATGGTGTGGTAACTTTAGGTGGCGTTAAACGTGGTAACCGTGAAATTACAATCGAATCAAAAGATGGTGAAGTTAAAAAGTACCTGGTTCCATTGTCGAAACACATCCTTGTTCAGGATAACGACTTTGTAAAAGCAGGTATGCCTTTATCAGATGGTTCAATTTCTCCTGCCGATATCTTATCAATTAAAGGCCCTGCAGCGGTTCAGGAATACTTAGTAAATGGTATTCAAGAAGTTTACCGTTTACAGGGTGTGAAAATTAACGATAAGCACTTCGAGGTAATTGTTCACCAGATGATGCAGAAAGTTCACATTGAAGATCCGGGTGATACTATTTTCTTAGAAAACAATGCTGTTGACCGTTGGGATTTTGCTGACGAGAATGATGCGATGTACGACAAGAAAGTGGTTGAAGATGCAGGTGATTCTACAGATTTAAAACCAGGTCAGATTGTTTCATTACGTAGATTAAGGGACGAAAATTCTCAATTGAAACGTAAAGATTTAAAACAGATCACGGTTAGAGATGCAAGACCAGCAACTGCAAGTTCTATCTTACAAGGTATTACACGTGCATCATTAGGTACTAAATCGTTCATTTCTGCGGCTTCGTTCCAGGAAACTACGAAAGTATTAAATGAGGCAGCAATTGCAGGTAAACGCGATAATATGTTAGGCTTGAAAGAAAACGTGATCGTTGGTCACTTAATCCCTTCAGGTACTGGTGTACGTGGTTACGAAAGAATCATTGTGGGTTCTCAAGAAGAATACGATAAATTATTAGCTTCGAAACAAGAAGAAGTAGAAGCTTAGATTTTAATCTAACAGTAATTATAAGCCCCGGCAATTTGTCGGGGCTTTTTTCGTATGGCAAAGATTTCGTATTTTATGTAAATTTATAACCTAACTTTGGCCTATTTAGAAAATCGGTCATCCATTTCGACTGAAGCGAAGTCCCGAACTTTCGCATGCGCGTCAAGTTAATCTGAAAATAGTTGGTTCAAATTAATCCTATGGTTTCTTTTTTCATATTTACAGTACTTATCTATCACATCCCTGCACTGTTTACTGCCTATAGCGATTAACTCTTTCATGTTCAATACAAATAACTGTACACATTTGATCAAGCTAATTGTGCCTTTGGCATATCGGATAACTGGCAGGAATATCTTTTGCATAAACAGGCACATAAACATCAACAAGAGGTATACGTTTGTGCTGATCCGTTTTTCATTGGTACAACCATTATGCAGCAACTGCTGTAGGTGGAAGCCACTTTTCCAGGATTTGAATACAATCTCTATCTGCCAACGTACCCGGTATGCCTGATCGGCCTGGGCAGCTGTCCAGGTTTCTTCACCTACATTGGTTATCAGTACCGTATACTCCAGCCATCTGTAATAGTCCTGGCTGTGGTTCAGTCGCCTGTCCCTATCCTGTTTGGCCTTTCTGATTCTTTGTGCTGCAAGCTGCTTTGGCAGGGGAATCATGATCATTCTCACTTTTACATTCTTTTGTTTGCCTATCATTAGCCACATATCCCTTTTCGATCTGCTTTTCAGCAAGTCTTTCAGGTGTAGTTGTTTTCCATTGCAATCGTACATATTCAGACCAAAACGTAACCTGCTCAGAAAGAAGGCACCTTTGCCGGTAAGCTTTTCGAAGACCTCCAGTACAAAATACCCCAAATCTCTGATAAGCAGTTCGCCGGCTGATATCTTTTCAAGGATTTGCTGACTGGCCGATTGGTCATTATCGGTAAAGGAACCCAACGAGAAATGCAGGAACTGCATATTGCATATATCGATGAAGGCCTGTATACGGGCTACTGCCTTTTGTTTGCCCTTACTGAAATTACCTCTGAACACTTCTGAGAGTTTCTGGGGGAGATGTAAGGTGGTGCTGTCTTGTAGGATGACCCTTTTAAAATGGCTGAAAAGATTGCTCGGACGTCTATATCTGTAGAAGATACCTTGCAGCAACACATGCTCCAGAAGTGCTTTGGCAAAAGCTACCGATGATGGCCCCAAACGATCAAATACTGCTTGTTTGCTTACAGGAGTTCCGCTAAGCTGGCTAATATGAAAAGCCCATTGACTGAATGTGTTTTGCATTTGAGAACAGCTTAACACAAAGCCCATAACAAAATCTATCGGAGAAATCTTCTTTGCACTGCGCCGGAGAAAACCACTACTTCGGGCTATAGTAGCAACGGTTGATCCACCAAAAAAAATATTAAATCTTTTCTTTATTTTTGAATTGAAAAAGCGGCTTGTAGACATTGTTAAATGTGTTAGAACTACAAGTTGCTTTTTCTCTTTCAAATAATAATCACATACTTTTCAACCTCTGTCAATATCATTAACTTGACGCGCATGCGAACTTTCGGGAGAGAAATCTTTTAACATGTTCAAAGATTTCTCCGCTACGGTCGAAATGACGATACCCGACGCTATCACTTCCTTTAAAATTCCTGTTATTTATATTGATTTTTATGTAATAAACTCCACGAACCCATATTTCAAAAAAGCAGTTTCAGCAAAATATATCCAAGTAAAAGCAACAGCGATTGCCGGCAAAAAAAACATTGGCTATAGCAGAATTAGATTTCTTTTTAAAAAATAACTTTTTAAAGCACTACCAAATTAATTTTATTTCAAACATTATGTTTTAAATTCCGCTATTAAGCAGCGGAATTTTTTATTTTTGAGCTATTATGGAAGAACAACAAAACGAGAATCAATTAAACATAGAGTTATCAGAAGAAATCGCTGAAGGAATTTTTTCTAACTTAGCCATCATAACCCATTCTAATACCGAATTTGTATTGGATTTTATCCGAGTAATGCCAGGCATTCCGAAGGCAAAAGTTAAATCAAGAATTATCTTAACTCCGGAACACGCAAAGCGTTTATTATCAGCATTGGAAGATAATATTCAGAAATTCGAAGCCGTAAACGGACGTATTAAAACTCAAGAAGAACCACCTTTTCCTATGGGCTTCGGCGGGCCAACCGCTCAAGCGTAAGACTATTCAAAATCTTACAAACAAATATTTGTTTGCTATGTTAGCATAGTATATATTTGTGTATAACCATTTATAGATGAAAAAAATTTTATTGAGCGCATTACTTTCTGCCCCACTTTGGGTTTTGGGGCAGGGTTTCCAGGTTAATTTACAAGGACAGAAACAAATTGGTATGGCTGGTGCAGGTTCTGCATTGGCTTTAGATGAGGCTTCTGTGTTTTACAATCCAGGTGCAGTAACTTTCTTAGAGAAAAACTCAGTTTCAGCAGGTGTAAACCCATTATTATTTAAATCAGCTTTTAAACAAACGGGTTCGAATGTTACAGAAGATGTGAAGAACAAAATCGCTCCACCTTTCGAATTTTATGCTGTTTGGGGACCAAAATCGAATAAATGGAAGTTAGGCTTAGGTGTGTATACACCTTTCGGCGGTTTGGTAGATTGGGGCGATAATTGGTCTGGTAAGTATGCTTTAACCTCATTAAACTTAAAAGCAATCTATTTTCAACCCACTTTAAGTATTAAAATTACCGATCGTATCGGTATTGGAGCTGGTTTTGTTTATAACCATGGCGATGTGAACCTTCAAAGAGCCATCCCGGTAAATTTTCCTGATGGACGCTCTGGTCATGCTACTTTAGATGGAACGGGTACAGGCTATGGATGGAATGCAGGTTTATATATCAAAACATTAAGCAACATCTCTTTTGCACTCGTACATAAATCAAAGGTAATTACGAAACTTGACGGCGGTTCAGCAGAATTTGAAGTGCCAAAGTCATTAGCAGGATCTTTTCCAGCTGGAAATACATTTAACGCCGAATTACCTTTACCAGCAACTACAAGTTTGGGTGTAGGTATTCCCTTATCAAAAAGTACAGTTTTAGCTTTTGATGCAAGTTGGGTACAATGGCATATTTATCAGGATTTATCTTTTGATTATGCGACCAATACACCTGCACTCGTTGATACAAAATCTGCGCGCAATTATCGTGATGGATCTTCGTTTAAATTAGGTATTAACCACCAGGCATCAGAGAAATTAGCATTAAGGGCGGGTGTTGGTTATGCCTTTTCTCCGGTTCAGGATGGATACGTAACGCCTGAAGCTCCCGATGCCGACCGCTATATTTTGAGTGCTGGTGTAGGTTATACACCTACCCGCCATTTCGAAGTTAATGCATCGTTCTTTTTTGAGGATGTTAAATCGCGTAAACAAAAGAATATTGAAACGGGCCTGGACGGTACCTTTAAAACTTTGGTTTATGCACCAGGTATTTCATTAACTTATAAATGGTAGGAGAATTTTAAATGAAAAGATATATATTAAATAGTTTCGTTGCTGCTATCATCCTTTTTGCAGCAGCTTGTAAACCCGAAATAGAAACTCCTGCAGGGTCAACCGCCGGACAAGCTAATTTTAGTAAATACATTGCAGTAGGTAACTCTTTAACTTCTGGTTTTGCCGATGGCGGTTTATATTTAGAAGGGCAAAAAGTGGCTTATCCTAATTTAATGGCAGCCAAAATGGCTACTGTTGGTGGTGGAGCTTTTACCTCCCCGTTTTTTAGTGAAGAACATTTAAACGGTTCAGGTTATATTTCTTTAACCGCACTGGTTAATGGTACACCAACTTTGACTCCTGTAACTGATAAACTGGCCATAAGAGATGCTGCTAAGCATTTAGACAAATACAGTGGCGAATTTCAAAACTTGGGTATACCTGGAATGCGTGTTGATTTGGCCTTCGATCCAACGCTTACTTTCAGTGCCGCTAACCCTTACTTCGAACGTTTGTTAACCGATGCTCAGGTAGGTAAAACCAACTATTTTCAGTTTATTCAAGGAAGAAATCATACTTTTTTCTCACTCTGGTTAGGAAATAATGATGTATTGGGTTACGCCTTAAATGGTGCGGTTACCGTACCTACGGATCCTACAACAGCTTTAACGGATAAGGTTACTTTTTCTTCTTTGTATGCTAATTTTTTAAATGCCTTAACTGCAGGTGGCCAAAAAGGTATAGTTGGTACTATTCCTGATGTAACTGCAATCCCTTATTTTAATACGGTTACGATAGCAGCATTGCTAAATGCCGCTAAAGCAATTAATCCAGCGGCAGCAGCTATTTATATCCAAACTGGAACAGGAACGGTAAGGCCTGCAACTGCAGAAGATTTAATCCGTTTGCCTTTCCAATCAGAAGGTTTATTTGGGAAACCAAATGGTTCTGGCATTCCTTATGGTTTACATCCGTTAAATCCAATCGAAAATAAATGGGTGTTGGATAAGGATGAAGTAATTAAATTAAAAGATTATGTAAACAGCTACAACAGTACTATTAAATCTTTAGCCACAAGCAAAGGTTTGGCTATAGCCGATACTTATACTTATTTTAATCAGGTTAAAACAGGAATGAATATTCAGGGTGTTGGAATTAATGCTGCATTTATTACAGGTGGTGCATTTTCATTAGATGGTATCCATTTAACTCCACGCGGAAATGCCGTAATTGCAAACGTATTTATTGATGCCATTAATGCTAAATATGGTTCTACTATTCCAACAGTTGATATTACACAATATAGAGGTGTGAAATTTCCGGATAAATAAAAAATATTTTAGTGGTAAAGAGGCTGTATCATAAGTTGTGATTCCATTCGAACTTGTCACGTTGAGCTTCCCGAAGAATCGGGACAAGTAGTCGAAACGCTTTGCGAGGCATTTAAACAGGTCCTTCGACAGGCTCAGGATGACAATCTATATTTATGATAAAGCCTCTTTATTTATAAGTTATTTTGTCTTCTACAAAGTTTATAATTTCTGCACTTTGATTGGGTTCAAACCAGGCTAATTCCTCATCTCTTCTAAACCAGGTTAACTGACGCTTGGCAAAGCGGCGGGTATTTTGTTTAATTGCAGCAATGGCATCCACCAGAGATAATTTTCCGTCCAGGTAATCGAAAAGCTCACTATAGCCTACCGTGTTTAAAGCATTGTATTTTTTAAATGGTATTAGTGATTTTACTTCGTCTAGTAAACCGTCAGCTATCATTTGATCAACTCTTCTGTTAATTCGCTCGTATAAAAGAGTACGATCGGTATTTAACCCGATTTTGATGATATTAAACGGTCTTTCCTTTTTTGTAGCCGAAAGCATTGACGAAAGTTTTTGACCCGTTGATAAAAACACCTCCAAACCCCTGATCATTCTTTGCGGATTCTGTTGGTCTACCTTAGCAAAATATTCAGGATCTAATGTTGCCAGTTGTTTTTGAATGCTTAGTATTCCTTCTTCTTCAAACTGTTTATTTAACTTTTCGCGTACTGCTAAATCAATATCAGGCATTTCATCCAAGCCATTAATTAAGGCATTTACATATAAGCCAGATCCTCCAACCATAATGGCCAGGTTGTGGTCTTTAAAAATTTGATCGAGCGTTTTCAAGGCTTCTATTTCAAAATCGCCTGTGCTAAACAGTTGTGAAACAGAGTGAGAGTTAATAAAATGATGTTTAGCCGCTGCTAACTCGGTAGCATCTGGTTTTGCCGTTCCGATTTCCATTTCCTTAAAAAACTGGCGTGAATCTGCAGAAATAATTTCTGTACCAAAATATTGAGCCAGTTGAATAGCCAGGGCTGTTTTACCAATTGCAGTAGGGCCAACAATGGATATTAAGGTTTTTGATTTTTTAAAAGTTTGATCTGCAGTAAGCATAACATTTTAAAAAGAAAAAGTCAGATGTATACATCTGACTTTATATGATTTAAATTATAATTGTGCACTAAGATGCTGAACTAAATTCAGCATGACGGGTAGCGAAAAAATTAATAATCATCTTTATGGCTATCATCTTCAAAGTTATCGCTATCAGAGAATTCGTCCCCGAATTCGTCTTCTTCACTTTCTTCCTCTTCGTCTCTCTCTTCAGTATTGATGCCCATTTCGCCCATGGCTTCCAATTCGTCGGTGTCTTCCGGTACAAAGTTCATTTCATTTAAGAAATCAAATTCGCTTGCAGCTGCCACTGCGCCTCTCGGATCAACACTTTGTGGACCGTTTTGCTCCATTATTTTTGGTGCCTCGCCAGTGCTTTTAGCTAAAAATGGGTATTCGATATTAGGATCAGCATCCAAAATTATTTTTACCAGCTCAACATGGAAATCATAAGGGCGGTCGAAATTATAGATATAGTAAAACTTTTGATGTGGATCTTCAATAAAACCACTTAGCTTAGAATTCTCCATTAAAACTACGCGGTCTTTTTTACGTTCACTTGGCAAATAGGCAATTTCATCACCTTTTAACCAATTATCAGTGCTTACGTAAAAAGACGAAGATTTTTCGGCATTATAACCCGTAGATCTGTGAATAGCCTTATGCAGGTCTTCAAATGTTTGGTTTGATTTAATGTCGATCTCTCTCACAACATCATCAAAATCTTCGAAAGTAATTCTAAATTTATAAATAGCCATTATAGTGTTTTGGAACCGTAAAAATAAAGTTAATTTATAAGTAAACAATATCAGGTACCATAAAAGACATCCTGATTGTAGTGTTTTGGCAATTAAATTATTTATTAACAGGATTTAATCCCATTTGTTTTGCCTGTTTTAGCATAAAATTAAATGCTTCCTGATAGTCGTTTGTAATCTCTCCCTCTAATATGGCTTCGCGGATGGCATTTTTGATTAGGCCAACTTCTTTTCCCGCATCAAGACCAAAAGTTTCCATGATATCGTTTCCTGAAATTGGCGGCTGCCAGTTTCTAATTTTGTCGCGTTCTTCAACATCCTTAAGCTTTTGTTTAACCAGCTCAAAGTTGTTCCTGTATTTCGTTTTCTTGTATTCGTTTTTAGTGGTTACATCGGCATTGCAAAGCAACATCAAACTTTCAATTTCTTCTCCGGCATCAAAAAGTAGTCGCCTTACAGCAGAATCTGTAACTGTTTCCTGCGCCAGTACAATCGGACGTAAATGAAGCTGTACCAATTTTTGCACGTACTTCATCTTTTCGTTTAGAGGAAGTTTGAGCTGTGCAAAAATTTTCGGAACCATCCTGGCTCCTTTATCTTCATGCCCGTGAAAGGTCCAGCCGTGGCCTTCTTCAAAACGTTTAGTAGCCGGTTTGGCAATATCGTGTAAAATAGCAGCCCAGCGCAACCATAAATCATCAGTATCCGCGCAGATGTTATCCAATACTTCCAGCGTATGGTAAAAATTATCTTTATGTCCTTTTCCTTTAATAATCTCTACACCATAAAGCTGTGCCATTTGAGGGAAAATGAGTTGCAATAAGCCGGTATCAAAAAGATGTTTAAAGCCTACTGAAGGTTTTTTAGAGAGAATAATTTTATTCATCTCATCGGTAATTCTTTCTTTAGATACAATGCTAATGCGTTGCCTCTGTGTTTTAATGGCGTCTAGTGCAGCCGGGTCAATATCGAAATTTAGCTGAGCCGCAAAGCGGATTGCCCTCATCATGCGCAACGGATCATCAGAAAAAGTAATTTCCGGGTCGAGTGGTGTACGAATGAGCTTATTTTCTAAATCTTTAATCCCGTCAAACGGATCTAACAGTTCGCCAAAATGATCAGCGTTTAAATTAATGGCTAAAGCATTAATGGTAAAATCTCTGCGCAGTTGGTCATCTTCCAAAGTACCATCTTCAACAATGGGTTTACGAGAATCAGATCGGTAAGATTCTTTCCTGGCACCTACAAATTCAACTTCTAAATCCTGATATTTTATATTTGCTGTACCAAAATTTTTAAAAACAGCAACCTTAGTGTTCAGTTTTCTACCTACCGCTTCAGCATATGCTATTCCACTGCCTACAACCACCACATCAATATCTTTTGAAGGGCGATCTAAAAATAAATCACGAACAAAACCTCCGATGACATACGCTTCAGTATTGTGCTTATCGGCAATTAATGATAAGGTTTTAAATATGGGGTTTTGTAGGTGTTGTTGCATAAAAATTGCTTCGTCATGCTGAATTTATTTCAGCATCTATTAATATTAAGACCCCGAAAATAAATCGGGTGACGAATTACTTAATGATACGAAATTAATAAAAACTATTGAGGCTTACTTCCTAATAAACTCAAATTGTCCACCAGGAGAAAGTTTCATAATGGTTGATGGCTTTCGGTTGGTTCGATTTTCCTGTTCGAAATCTACCACGTAATCAACAGCATCAATAATTTCAGGGTCTATATCGTCAAAGAATTTTGGTGAAGGCTGCCCGCTTAAATTTGCAGAGGTAGAAACAATGGGTTTTCTAAAGCGTTGGATTAACGGGGTGCAAAAATCGTGTTTAACGATTCTGATCCCCACACTTCCATCGGCATTGATTACGTTTGGAGCTAAGTTTTTTGCTCCAGAGAAAATGATAGTTAAGGGATTTTCGGCGTATTCAATTAAATCGTAAGCTACATCAGGGATTTCGGTTACATAACTTTGCAGCTTACTGTCTACATCCAATAATACGATTAAACTCTTTTCAGCAGGGCGATTTTTTATCTTCAGTAATTTATCTACTGCCTCAGGATTGCTTGCATCACAGCCTAATCCCCAAATGGTATCCGTTGGATATAGAATAACTCCTCCTGATTTTAATACTTCAAAAGCTTTATTAATCTCGTCTCTTAACATGTTGCAAAGTTAATTTATTTACAACGTTTAGGGGTAGTGATTAGGAAAAACTTCGCCAATTTCTTGTGAAGGTTGTATCATAAAAACAATTTCTCCTTAGATTATGTCATGTTGAGCCTCCCGATGAAAATTGGGACTAGTAGTCGAAACACTTTGGAGGGTATTTAATAAAGTCCTTCGACAAGTTACCATTGACAAGATTCCATGGAGAGATCTTTGAAGCAAATTATTGAAATTTAAAAGATTTCTCCGCTACGGTCGAAATGACGATACTTCGAGGCCGTTTATCTTCTTAAAATCCACTATCAATTATATTGATTTTATAAAATAAATTAATCCTCAGGCTGCAAACGTATAATGATGATACTGAGTAAAATTATTTGATTCATTCGATACGTTTTAACCTAATAAACTATTATTTTAGTACTAGGTTATTAAATAAACACAAAATGAAACACACACTCAAATGGTGCATGTTATTTACTATTGTAATGGCATTTACCAGCTGTACCACTATGCTTACAGCATCAGATTACGACAAAAAGATAGATTTTTCTAAGCTAAAATCCTTTAGTTATTATGATAAAGGAATTGAACATTTAGAATTAAACAACCTCGACAAGCCTAGAATGTTAAATGCCGTTGAAACTGCTCTGGCTAAAAAAGGCTTTGTTAAAACTGAGCAACCGGATTTTTTAGTTAATGTAGCCGTTCTGACCAGCGTTAAAGCGAGGGCCGATTGGGGTTACAGCGGAGGCGGTTATCAATGGGATACAGCTTCATCTTCCTACCAATGGAGAGATTCTCAGTTTGGACCGCTTAACACCAGCAAACAATACCAGTCTGGTACCATTATTATCGATTTATTAAATCCCGAAACCAAAGCAATAATGTGGCATGGGGTAAGTTCCGGCTTTAATTTTGATGATTATGTAAATAGAGAAGAAAGGATAAATCTGGCTGTAAAAAAGATCTTATCAGAATACCCGCCTATTTATTGACTTTATCCTTTTAATCCAATTGTAAAATATTTAGGATGAGTGATATAACATTAAAACATAATCTGATAGAAACCGTTTTAAAAATAACAATCTGATTGTAAAAAATGTTAAATGATTTGCCATTTGGATTGCAGAATCGTTATATTTATGTCAGGTTATTTATACAACATCGCACAAAATGAGAACAGCACAAAAATTATTAATGCTTTTTACAGTGGTATTGGCATTAGCAGGATGTACAACACTCCGCACCGCATCAGATTACGATAAAAATGTTGATTTAAGCGGTTACAAAACTTACAATTTTTACGATAAAGGCATAGCAAGAGTTAAGCTGAATAATCTGGATAAGCGCAGATTAATGGCTGCTGTTGAATCTGAAATGAATGCCAAAGGATTTACGAAATCAAATCACCCTGATTTATTGGTTAATTTGGTAGTGGTTGCCCGAGAAAAAACCGATGTGTATGGCCCAGGTTACTACGGTGGCTGGGGTTGGGGCTGGCGTGGCGGCTGGGGAAATCCTTTCTGGGGTGGCGGTGGAACCTACGTAAACCAATATATTGAAGGCACAATTATTATCGATTTCTTAGACCCTGCTAAAAAGATTTTATTCTGGCACGGACAAGGATCTGGTTTTAACCTCGATAGCTTTAACAAAAGAGAAGAACGTTTGTATACTGGGGTAAAAGAAATATTGGCTCAATATCCGCCAACAGTTACGGCTGCTAAATAAGTTGTAAAAATTAAGATTTCAAGTTAGCAATATATTATTGCTGAATAGCTAAAGGGCTGTAGAATTTTAAAGAAATTCCGGCCCTTTTTCTTTTGAGCGCTTTCGGTAATTAAGATTTTATTTGAAAAGCAGGGGCAGTGCTACTATTAGTCGTTAGTCCTGCCAATGCTGCAAGTCCTCATTCGATGGAAGGATCGGATTGCGGGCTTTTCGCGAATGTCAGGTTTAATTGGATTGGACAGTAGCGATAACTTAGAAATAATATCTACTTAACCTTACTGAGCTTTGAAGAATAACTTGTTAAAGGCTGAGATAGCAGTCCATTAATTGCTGCGTAACGGCAGGGCTATTGAATTTTTGAACAAATTCCAGCCCTTTTTCTTTCATCTCTTTTTGAAGCTGAGGATTTTCTATAATTTGATTGATCGCTGTAGCTAAAGCACTGGCATCTTTTGGTGAGATGTATAAACTATTAGGCCCACCAGCTTCTTCCAGGCACGATCCGGTTGCTGCAACTACAGGAACTGCAGAGTATAGTGCCTCGATAATCGGAATGCCAAAACCTTCGTAAAAGGAAGGATAAACAAAAACACTTGCCATTTGATAAATGCCAGGCAGATCGGCAAAAGGGATATTTTTTAAGAACAGAATTCTGGTTTTAAGGCCAAGTTTTTCTATTTCTTTCTCAATGGTTTTAAAATAAGCAGTTTGTTTACCTATCACCACCAATTTATATACTTCGTTTACTTCTTTTAAAGCCTGAACAGCCAATTTTAGATTCTTACGCTCTTCAATGGTGCCAACGTTCAGAATATATTTTTCAGGTAATTTATAAGTTGCCTTAATCCTGCTTAATGTTTCTTTTGGCAAGGGTGTTTTAAAACTGTCATCACAGCTTTGGTAAATTACTTCAATCTTCTCCGGGTTGATCCCGTAAAGATCAATGAGATCTTCCTTTGTTTTTTCGCTGATGGCAATAATCTTATTGGCCCGTTTACAAGCTGATTTACTTTTCCACTCATATAATTTGCGGTCGATAAATTTGTAATACTGAGGAAAGCGAAGAAAAATTAAATCATGGATGGTAACGATAGATTTAATCCGTGTGTGTTGTATGGCTAATGGAATTTCGTGGCTCAAACCATGAAAAATCTGACAATCATCCTGGGTTAAATCTTTAAGGATATTTAAAGTCCTCCATAAAAAGGGGCCGTTTTTAGGAAGCTTTAGTTCTATGTTTTCATTGTCGAAAAAAGCATCAATCTGTTTGGCCAATTTTACTTTTGGAGCGTATACCAGGTACTGGTGTTGAGGAAACTGATGTGCCAAATGCTCAATTAAAGACCGGCTGTAATTACCCAGCCCTGTTAAATTGTTGGCGGCACGCTTGCCATCGTATCCAATCTTCATTAGAGGTGTAAGGTTTAAGGTAAAAGGTTTAAGGCTTTGGGTGTTACCTTACACCTTAAGCCCTATACCTTAAACCATTTATACTGCTACATTATTTTCTCTTAACGCATCGTTAAGCGAAGTTTTTTTATCTGTACTTTCTTTACGTTTACCAATAATTAAAGCACAAGGAACCTGAAATTCGCCGGCAGGGAATTTTTTAGTATAGCTTCCTGGTATAACAACCGAGCGAGCTGGAACAATTCCTTTATATTCTACTGGGGTAGGACCGGTAACATCAATAATTTTGGTCGATGCTGTTAAAACCACATTAGCACCTAACACTACTTCTTTCTCTAGTTTAACACCTTCAACAACAATTGCTCTTGAACCTAAGAAACAATCATCTTCAATAATTACCGGAGCAGCTTGAACAGGTTCTTAAAACACCACCAATACCTACACCACCACTTAAGTGAACGCGTTTACCAATCTGTGCACAAGAACCAACGGTAGCCCAGGTATCAACCATGGTACCTTCATCAACATAAGCGCCAATGTTAACGTATGATGGCATCATGATTACACCTTTTGCTAAAAACGAGCCATAACGCGCACTTGCCATAGGCACAACACGTACACCAGTTGTTTTATAATCGGTTTTTAAATCCATTTTATCGTGGTAAACAAAAGGCCCACTTTTAATTTCTTTCATCTCGCGAATCGGGAAATATAAAATTACCGCTTTCTTTACCCATTCATTAATGCCCCAAGAGTTTAAAACTGGCTCAGCAACACGGATTTCGCCCTTATCAAGGCCCATAATAACGGCTTCAATGGCTTCGCAATAGTTGCTGTATTTTAAAAGGGTTCTATCCTCCCAAGCGGCTTCAATTAATTTCTTTAAATCTGAATACATGATGTTTTTAAATTTTACGCAAAATAAATCAATTTTTGCTTATTAAATGGTTAATTGTTTAAATTGTTTTTTGGTGGGTTAACTGGTTAATCGTTTGAATTGGTTAACTGTAGGAATACATCATATCCAATTAACCGATTAATCAATTTAAACAGTTAACCTAAATGCGTATTTTTGAATTTTATGACAGAGACAGAAAAACTTAGGATAGATAAATATTTGTGGGCGATCAGGTTGTTTAAAACAAGGAGCCTGGCTACCGAAGCCTGTAAAGCAGGTAGAGTGAAACTCAAAGGGCAGAATATTAAACCTTCAGCCATTGTGAAAGTAGGTGAAGTTTATCAGGTATCGAAAGGGATCGAAAAAAAAATTATTGAGGTGGTAGAACTTTCATATAATAGAACAGATTCGCCAACAGCCTTAACTAAATACAAAGACCTAACGCCAGTTGAAGAAACGCATGCTTTTAAATCGATGTTTCATGCACCAAATCTAAAACGCGATAGAGGTACTGGTCGTCCGACTAAAAAAGATCGACGGGAAACGGATGATTTGATTGGTGGGATGTTTGAAGAGGAATAGTTAGTTCCCAGTTTCTAGTTTGCGGTTTTCAGTTTGCGTACTGATAACTGCATACTGCAAACTGAAATACCTCATCCGGTAACTCATCATTGCTGTTCTGCCCAGTTTTTCAATTAATTTATAATTGGCAACTGCACCAACGGCTGCACCTACAAATGGTAGCATTTGCGCAAGTTTTGCTAAATCAATATAATCACGGTATTGCTGTTGGAAGGTAAGCCAGTCAAATTCATCGATATTGGTTGGTAATTGATGGGCTTTATCATCCCAATCCTGCATTTTCATGAAAATATTCTGGCTTTCTTCTTTACTTGAAAAGGCCAGCTGGAAGATGTGTAAAATATATAAACGTTCGCGGTAATCTTTAACATCGTATCCGTAAACTGCGGCAATATCAAAAAGCATTTTCATCTTTATACCCAGCAATAGCGGGAAATCGGCCAGGCTCATTAAAAAGCCTCCTGCACCAGTAATGCCACCTTCGGCAGCACCTGTTTTTTTGTAATTATCTATCTTTTGTTTAATCAATGCCTCGCGATGCATCAAGGTTAAATCGGTAATGGGTTTAGATGTGGTAAATGTTGAGCCAAAAAGTACGGCCTTTACCATCTGTTTAATGGCAGACGTAATCGCGCTATGAACCTTATCTGGGATATAACTGTTTATTTTCTTCTGAACTTTATCGGTTACCTTATTAAAAAGAGAAGGTTTCTGTAAGGTTTTAAATTTCCAGAAATCTAATTCGCCAGTTATTTTTTGTTCGTAGGTCATCCTTAATTACTGCAATAATTATTCCTTAAAATGGTTATGCTCATATTTGATGTTGGAGCAGCAAATGCACGTTATCCAACATCTTTTATTTAGTATTCTATCCTCATCGGTGAGGTTTCCCAGAGTTTAAAGGCTGCTAAAGCTTCGTCGCGCATCAGCTGGATAACCGGGTAAGCTTCTGTTTTCCATGGGCTTGTCTAGCTCTTCGTAAATAAATTTATCACTAAAACCAATGTGTTCGGCATCAGCCTTGGTATTTGCATAATAAATCGTGTCTATTTTTGCCCAATAAATTGCACCTAAACACATTGGACAAGGCTCGCAGCTGGTGTAAATTACGCAGCCGCTTAAATCGAAAGTATTTAATTCGGTACAGGCCAGTCTGATTGCCGAAACCTCAGCATGTGCAGTTGGATCGTTGGTAGAGGTCACCTTATTTGCCGATTTGGCAATCAGCTTCCCGTCTTTTACCACTACAGCTCCAAAAGGCCCACCCATGCTTTCGCTCACATTTTGTACAGATAACTCAATTGCCATCTGCATATATTCCTGATGTTGATTGTTCATATTAATCTGATCTTTTTATAAAATATAGAACAAAAAAAATGCCCCGATTTATCGAGGCATCTATTATTTTAATAGCTATTCGCTTATTTTTTGCTGTATTCTGCGTTTAAACCTTTAATTACTTCCGAAGTAACATCTAAACTTTCGTCGGCAAATAAAATAGCGCTGTTACCTTTTGAATAAGTTAAAACCATTTTATAACCTTTTTCTTTAGCGTAACCTTTTAAGTAATCAGCCACTTTATCATAAAGTTTTTCATTCTCAGCAGCTTGCTCATTCTGTAAAGCACCACCAGCATTTTGTTGGTAAGTTTGTAGTTCTTGTTGTTTACGTGCTAAACGCTCTTCAGTGCTTTTACGTTGATCGGCCGATAGCGTTTGTGCCGATTGTTGGTATTGTGCCACTTCTCTTTGAAAAGCCTGACTTTTAGCCTGCATGTCTGCCTGAGCATTTTTGGTCTTACCTTCAAATTTCACTTTAAGATCTTTGAAGTATTCATATTTTGTAAGTAACGAGTCGGAGTTTACATACACAATTTTCTCAGCTGGAGAAACCGCAGCAGTAGTACTCTCTGTTTTTTTAGTTTCAGTAGTTTTAGTGTCTTTGTTCTGGCATGCAGAGAAAGCAGTTATCAAAGTTGCTGTTGCAAGTAAACCAAAGGTTTTAAAGGTTCTTCTTTCCATTCTTGTTTAATAAATTTTAGCAAACTTATATAAATTAGTTTTTATATCCAATTTAAAGCCAATCCGATAATATAAGCGATTATAAATAGTTGGTTTTTGATTGAGGAAAGCAGCCGCAGTGTTTCATTTAACGTTACACCCGCTGTCCGCTTTATTTCATGCCCGCTGCCATCGGGTTTAGGTGGCCCGGGAAGTAATACTATTTAGGGTTGCAGGGTGGTAATATCAAATTTCAAATACCAAACGTTCCTACGGAACGAAAACAATATTTCATTTTTTTTCTACCATGAGTCGTCCCTACGGAACGATTTGCAATGTGAAAATTAATCCTTTTCGTCTCAATTGGACGAATTATAGTTTAGAGATTATACGCTTTTGGTACCAGTTGGAAGATTGTTGGGTAGCCAATTGCATAATTGGCTTATATGAATTAGTTTTTATATCCAATTTAAAGCCAATCCGATAAGTATAAGCGATTGTAAATAGTTGGTTTTTGATTGAGGAAAGCAGCCACAGTGTTTCATTTTAACGTTACACCCGCTGTCCGCTTTATTTCATGCCCGCTGCCATCGGGTTTAGGTGGCACGGGAAGTAATACTATTTATAGTTGCATGGTGGTAATAGCAAAATTCAAATACCAAACGTTCCTACGGAACGAAAACAATATTTCATTTTTTTATACCCATGAGTCGTCCCTACGGAACGATTTGCAATGTGAAAATTAATCCTTTTCGTCCCAGAGGGACGACTCGTGGGTAGCCAATTGCAAATTGGCGTTTTCGTTCCGTCGGAACGATTGGTGGGCAATCTTTAATATTTACCAAAGCTTTGCCATCTAAACCAGATTGAAATGAAAAGCTCCCGCATCTTCAGCGGGACTTGTAATGGAAAGCGGGAGGAGACTTTGATTGGAATGCAGGTTTTGCTTTCCAAAACCCGATTTAAACCTGTTTTAATCCCTTTAACCCTTATCTCTTAACAGCTCGAAATTTATCCACATATTAGTTTAAATGGCAAAATTTCCGTATTTTTGATACTTATTGTTTTTAATTAAAATATGAGCGAAGAACAGGATTTAAAGTCAAATTATTCGGCAGATAATATACAGGTTTTAGAAGGTTTAGAAGCGGTGCGTAAGCGCCCTTCAATGTATATAGGTGATACTGGTGTTAAAGGTTTACACCATTTGGTTTACGAGGTTGTAGATAACTCAATTGATGAGGCTTTAGCCGGTCATGCAGATACAATCGACGTTAGAATTTTAGAAGGTAACTCCATCAGAGTTGAAGACAATGGTCGTGGTATTCCAACCGGGATTAATACAAAAGAAAATAAATCGGCGCTAGAAATCGTAATGACGGTTTTGCACGCGGGTGGTAAATTCGATAAAGATACTTACAAAGTATCCGGAGGTTTGCACGGTGTGGGGGTAAGTTGCGTTAACGCCTTATCAACACATTTAAAAGCTGAGGTTCACCGTGAAGGTAAAATCTGGATGCAGGAATACAATATCGGTAAACCTTTATATGATGTAAAGGAAACCGGTGTTACTGATAAACGTGGTACCATTGTAACTTTCAGTCCTGATGCAACTATTTTTACGCAAACAACTGAATATAAGTATGATACATTGGCTGGTCGTTTACGTGAATTGGCTTTCTTAAATAAAGGAATTAAATTAACGTTAACTGATGAACGCGAGAAATTAGATGATGGTACTTTCCTGTCAGAAGTTTTTCAATCTGAAGGTGGTTTAAAAGAATTTGTTTCCTTTTTAGATGGAACACGTGCATCTTTCTTACCAGAACCGATTTATATCGATGGTATTAAAAATGGTGTTCCTGTAGAGTTGGCTTTCCAATACAATGATAGTTACTCAGAAAATGTTCACTCGTATGTAAACAACATCAACACACACGAGGGTGGTACACACATTGCAGGTTTCCGTAGAGGTTTAACACGTACGCTGAAAAGCTATGCTGATAAATCTGGTTTATTGAAAAACCTGAAAATGGAAATCACTGGTGATGACTTTAGAGAAGGTTTAACTGCTGTAGTTTCGGTTAAGGTGCAAGAACCTCAATTTGAAGGACAAACCAAAACTAAATTGGGTAATACCGAAGTAATGGGTGCGGTTGATATTGCTGTTGGCGAAGCTTTAGGAGCTTATTTGGAAGAAAATCCAAAAGAAGCTAAAATGATCGTTAACAAGGTAATCTTGGCTGCTACAGCTCGTGCTGCGGCCCGTAAGGCTCGCGAAATGGTTCAACGTAAGAGTGTAATGGGTGGTTCTGGTTTGCCAGGAAAACTTGCCGATTGCTCAGACAGTGATCCAGTAAAATGTGAGATCTACCTGGTAGAGGGTGACTCTGCGGGTGGTACCGCTAAACAAGGTCGTGATAGAAACATTCAGGCTATTTTGCCTTTAAAAGGTAAAATCCTGAACGTAGAAAAAGCGATGGAGCACAAGATTTACGAGAACGACGAGATCAAAAATATGTTTACGGCAATCGGTGTGAGTATTGGTACGCCTGAAGATGATAAAGCATTAAACCTGACTAAATTACGTTATCACAAGATTGTAATCATGACGGATGCGGATATTGATGGTTCTCACATTACCACTTTGATCCTAACATTCTTCTACCGTTATATGCGGGCATTAATAGAAGCGGGTTATGTTTATATTGCATCGCCACCACTTTACCAGGTTAAAAAAGGTAAAGATTTCGAATATTGCTGGAATGATGTGCAACGCGATGCGGCTGTACAACGTATTAAAGGTAATGGTAAGGAAGATAGCGTACACATCCAGCGTTACAAAGGTTTGGGTGAGATGAATGCTGAACAACTTTGGGATACTACATTGAATCCTGCTACACGTACTTTATTACAGGCTACAATTGAAAGTGCAGCAGAATGTGATCATACTTTCTCTATGTTAATGGGCGATGAAGTTGCTCCACGTAGAGAGTTTATTGAGCGTAATGCAAAATATGCCAAAATTGATGCTTAGCCCCTAAATCCCCTAAAGGGGACTGAAATACGAACCCTCTTCAAGTTAAAACTTGGAGAGGTTTTTTTTGTCAGATTCGTCATTGCGAGGCACGAAGCAATCTTAATGCTTTGGGTTTTACCAGCGAACGTTGTAAGATTGCTTCGTGCCTCGCAATGACGGTAACCCGATAATTGTGGTGTAAGATGTTACCATCTTACACTGTACTGAATTTTTCTTTTTCGGGTAGATTTAGTTGTTATAAGTCAGATGGTAACACCTGACTACACAATAATTGATTATAAAAACAAAGCCATTCAGTTTACGAATGGCTTTGTATCACTATAAACCTTTCAAAATGATTGTGCTATCCAGTACAAATACATTTTGATTAACTAACCATCTCAAAAAAAGAGATTATTTTAAGGCACTACAGATTACAAAATGTAATATGATCCAACAGGTGCTAATTCGGTTTGAGGTTTGTCCTCGTATATTTTATTGTCATCCAACATCTGGCACAAATCTCTTTCGATAGTTCGGCAGATTGTTGTTGTTGGCGTATCAGTTGGTTTGTTTTCAAAAGGATCCTGAAGATGAACCGCCATTTTTTCTACTAACAAAAAGAATGCTGCAATAGCTACTACCAAAGGTACTTCCATGTAGCCAAAATATTCAATTAAGCCAAAAGGCAGCAATACAATGAATAAATGAATAGACATGTTGATGTATTTGCTGTAAGTAACCGGAAAAACGGTGTTTTTTATTCTTTCCGATCCGCCCATGTGGTTACATAAAGCTGTAATGGTTTTATCGATTTCTATTTGCTGGTATTTATTAATCCAACCTTCTTGCAATGCCTTTTTTAAGTCCATGGCATGTAACTCCAATATCGTCGCAGTTACATTTTTACGTTTTTTAATAAAAGCAATTTCCTCTGTACACATGTATTCTTCCAGGCCTTTACGTGGGTTAAAACCTCTTAACGATTGACTTAAGGCATAACACCAGGCAATTTGTCTTTTGATAAACCTCGCCTTAAATTCTTCAATTTCATCTGATCCGTAAGGATTTTCGACGAAAGATAATATTTGGCGGGAAAGGGTTCTGGAATCGTTAACAATAGCACCCCAGAGAATTCTGGCTTCCCACCATCTATCGTAAGCCTGGTTAGACCTAAACGCCAATAGAAGTGAAATGATTGTTCCGAGTAAAGCTGGTACAGCGACAGGAATGGAAATGCGTGTAACATGAAAGTTTTCATACAACACCACAATACCTATAGAGTAGCCAATAACAAACAAGAGTTCTTTTTTGATCTTTCCGAATATATAAGTGAGCGGAATGTTATTTCGTAACAGCATAATATAATTTTTTAAATGTGATAATTAAGCATTTGCTTTCTGCAATTGCGTTTCGTGTATTTTTGTGTCAATTAAATTTTCACTAGCATGAACAGTCAACGTGTTTAATTGAATTACTTCACAGCCTGCACGTTCTGTTAATATTTTAGGGTCGATGCTATATTTGTTGATTGGTGTGAAATTATATTCTTTTAAGTAGGCAATACGGTCTACATCAAAAGCTTCGATAAAGTTTTTGAAAGCGGCTACTGTACTTCCGTAAAAATATTCGATCCTAATAGTATTAATCTGAGTAGGGTACTTTGCCTTGGCCTGGTTTAACTGCTGATAAAATTCGTCGCTTACATTCTCGTAATCGCGGCTGCGGCGACTCAGCATTAACATATCAGTTATCGAATCTGATAATTTAAAGGCATGTACAAAAATAATGTTTAACGTTTCATTTTTTTGATGCTGAACAAGCGCATCAATAATTTTAATGCTTTCTAATTTAAAGTCGGTTGGTACTAATACTGTTTTCATCGCTATTCTGTTTAAATGAATTGAAAAATTATTTATACAAGTTTAGCTTGATGTTATTATAGCGAAATAAGAGCGAGATTAGAATGAGATTAGAACGTACTCCTTTTTGGAGTGGCTGTAAGCTTGGTTAACTGTATAAACGGGTTAATCGGTTAATTGTACTAACAGTTAACCAGTTTTAACGATTTAAACAATTAACCATTAAAACGAACTAACTCTTCGTCGGCAATAAAACCTTTATCTCTGTGCCAACCCCTTCCTGCGATTTAATGGCAATACTACCCCGGTGCAAACGGATAATATTTAGTGAAAGTGGCAAGCCAACGCCATATCCCTTAAAATCATTGGTGTTAGATGCACGATAAAAGGGTTCAAATATATGCTGTATATCTGTCTGTGGTATGCCAATTCCTCTATCGGTTACAGCAATCGAAAGCATATTGACATTGCTTTCGATACTAATGCTTACCAGATTCTCATTGGAGTATTTACAGGCATTGTTTACAATATTGCTGATGGCAAGTTTCATCAGGTTTTTGTTTGCCTTTAGTGTTAGTAATTCTTCATCATCAGGTAGTTTGGTAAAGTCGATTTCTATTTTACTGTTGGGGTGTACCTGGTTAACAGATTCTTTAATTTCCCATAACAGTTCGTCCATTCGTACCTCTTCCCAGGGCTGGTTTTTACCATTAAAGCCAGATTGTGCCAGGCCCAGTAAACTGGTTAAGATATGTTCTAATCTTTCTGCCTCATCTTTAATTTTTGCTAAAGCTTTTTCCTGTTTTGCCGTATCTTCGATGGTTTTCATCGCCAGTTCAACCTCACCACTAATAATAGTTAATGGTGTTCTTAATTCGTGCGAAGCATTACTGATGAAGTTATTCTGCGTTTCGAAAGCTGTTTCTAAACGGTTAAGCATGTTATTAAAGGTTTGGGCCAATTGCGACATTTCATCGTTACCTTTTTTTACATCCAACCTTAAATGTAAATTTTCTGCCTTTATTTTTTTTACGCTTTTAATTATATTCCTTAATGGCATTAACATGTAATTGGAGAATTTCCAGCCAACCACAAAAGATAAAATAACAGAAAGGAAAAAACCGATTATCAAAATCCTTTGAAGATCTTTTAACTCCCGAAAACCAAAAGGGTCATTTGCAGAAACAATAACGATATATCCGTTATTTTTATTTTTAAAGTATTTTCCTGCGTAGAAATGGTTCTCGACTCGATAACGGGCCATATAACCTGCTTTAATCCGGTTATAAAAATCAGTCGGTAATTCACGGTCAACCTTACCGGGTGTTGTGCCAGCTTCAATAATATATTCCTTCTCAGAGGGTAACCGCTCCAGGTATTGATTCCGCATTTTTGCATAAACCTTATTGTTGCCATCTTCGTACAGTTTAATCTGGGCAGCAATTTTAACCCTGGCCTCCAGGCGTTTATAAAAATCTTCAAAGGCGAAGTCGTTAGAGAAATACCAAACAAAACCACTTAATAAGGAGATAATAATTGCCGATAAAATGGCGAAAAGTAAAGTGATCCTCTTGGCTATCTCCATTTATTTTTCCTTTAATATATAACCTAAGCCTACTGCGGTATGGATAAGTTTTTGATCGGCATTTTTATCTATTTTTTTGCGAAGATAATTAACATAAACATCAACTACATTGGTGCCAAGGTTAAAATCGATATCCCAAACATTTTCCAAAATGTCTATCCGGGATAAAATTTTAGATTTGTTTTTGGCCATGTACTCAATTAGCCGATACTCTGTTGCTGTAAGTACAATTTCCTGTTGATTTCGTTTTACCGTTTTTGCGCTTAAATTAATCTGGAGGTCTGCTACTGAAATAATCTGATCTTGCGAAACCACACCATGATATCGCCTTAACAGCATTCTGATCCGTGCAAAAAGTTCTGCAAATTTAAATGGCTTTATTAAATAATCATCCGCACCATTATCGAGTCCGTTTACCACATTTTCGGTAGTACCCAAAGCCGTAAGCATAATAACAGGTGTATTAGGTTGTTGTTCTTTAATGATTTTGCAAAGCTCCAATCCATTTATTCCTGGTAGCATGATATCGAGAATAATCAGGTCGAACTGATTTTCTAAAGCCATCTGTTTCCCGATTAAACCATCAGGAGAAATACTTACAGTAAAGCCCTCGTCGGTTAAACCTCTCGAAATTACAGATACAACGCTCGGTTCATCTTCTACAAGTAATAAATTCATTTGCTGGCAAGTAATCTAAAAAATAGGGAATTACAAAATATTAATTGATGGTTTAGCTGGTTTAATGCTTTTTTAACGCAAAACCGACACAATTGTTTGGGTAATTAAGATTGAAGCATAAAAAAGCCTCCCAAAAAGAGAGGCTATAAATAGTTAAGTGGTCTTCGACTACGCTCAGACTGACACAGCGTTTTAGATTCCCTTCTCTGATTTTTCTTTCAGAGATTTAAGTCCGTTTTCGAAATCTTTGCCGATCATCTTATCCATAAATAAACAAAACCATTTATTTATTATTCCTTTACTTTCACCACTCATGGTCCAGATAACTTTATTTCCATTAGTCTCTTTTTCAATATCAAAACGGGTATCGGCAACACTTTCCATAGGTTTGATGAATCTCAATTCCATATCAACCATTTTATTGATTTCAACCTTATTGATTTTCATTTGTCCGTTACCACTTTTTTCTCCGTTCCATTGGTATAGGTGACCAGGTTGGGCGATAGTTCCTGTAATGGTTACCTTAGCTTGTGGGTCCATTTTAGACCAGGCGTTCCATTTATAAAATTCATTATAATTGGCAATGTTTTTATAGATTACACTATCTGGAGCATTAATTGTTATAGTTCGATTAACAGAATAGCTTTTTGGCAGAAATAAACTACCACCAATAATAATTATTGCCAATACGACAATAATGCCTAATAAGATTTTGAGAAATTTCATAATTTAAATTTAGTTTGGTTAACTAAATTTATGAAGAATGCCGTTTAAATCAAAGTAAAAAAACTTAAACAATTTTAATCTTCGATTCCGGCGAATTTATTTTAAAGTGCATCAAATCGGCAATAGATTGTGCTTTTTGTTTAATCAAATCTGCATTAGCTCCCGCAAAAAGATCGTCAACAGTTTGGAAGAACAGTTTTTTCCAGGTTTCGAAGGCCTCGGTTTGCAAGGGTGTTTGTTCATTCAATGCAAAATGGGTAAGCATAGGATTTCCTTTGTAAATTGCTTTTCCGAAAAGAATGCTTTCCCAGAAATCGTACATTTTTGGGAGGTGGTGCGACCAGTCTACTTTAGCCACGTCGGTAAATATAGGCCCAATCTCTTTATTAAGCGCAACATTTTTATAAAACGTATCCACTAAAACGATAATATCTTCTCTATTATGAATAACTTTTTTCATGGTAAAGTGATTTTAAACTTAAAAAACCTAGAACAATCAATGACAGGAATTTCATGGTGTCGATAATGATGTACAATATATGATGATAACTTTTAATTGGAACATTGCCAGCCAAAACCAGTTTTGCCCTTTCATCGAGTAATGGCAAGAGCCAAAAAGTATCTACCATTAAAAGAATAGTAACCAAGAAAAGTAAAATACTGCGGATGTTTTTTAAAGGTGCTGGTAAGGAGCAGGTTAAAATGATGATGACTAATACGATCTCTATTTTATTAAGTGCCTGAAAAACCAATTGTCCGATACCTAAACCAAGTGGGATAGTAATCCCCGGAGCCTGGAATTTTAACGGCGCTTCCAAAAAACTAATTCCGCCAATTAATCCTGCCCAAAAAATAACACCAAAAATTGCGATTAACTTTTTCATCAGGTTCAAATGTCATTTAAAATGGCTTAATAAAAATGATTAAAGTCATAAAATAAAATTACGTTTATCTATAAAGCTTAAGGATCATTTTCTTGTAATTAATAACGGCTTTATATTGCATTAATATATCTCCTCCAATAATACTCATAATAGGTGGGTGGCCAAACTGTTGGTAGGTTTCGCTCACTGATTGCAGATCAAAAGCCACAGTTTCATAATTCTTGATCTTTAGTGGTCCGATTTTTAGTTCTGGAATGGTAGCCTGGATGGTAGTGGTGGTGGTAAAAAGGGTGGCAGCGTTAATCTCGTCGGATACTTGCAGCGTTTCTGATAAATGTTGTTCGATTAATGATTTATCGAAAACACTTCTTGAAGCGCCAGTATCTAAAACAGCAAAATGTTTTTCCTTAAAAACAACAACTTCTACTAAAAGGTGGAAGCCGTCGTCTTGTAAGTTTATGAGTTTTAATGGGATTGAAATTGATTTCATTGTTTATTTATGTCTACTGCCCTTCGACTACGCTCAGGGTGACAACTTATTTAAGTGTAAAAAATGCCACGACCGGCTAGCTATTCAGGCAGGGAAATACCGAATAGATGGATGTCAAAAACGGTCGTCATTCTCGCGTAGGCGGGAATCTTAAAGCCTATTGCATTAAGATTCCCAATCGAGTTGGGAATGACGAACCGAGGAAATCTATTTTAGTAATTTAATACTTCCTTTAAAAATTAATCTTCAGAATGGTGTTAAACCAATTTCATTTCTGCCAGTACGTTATTCATATTTCTTACTGCATCGGCACTTTTATTAAATGCAGCCTGCTCATCTTCGGTTAATTTAAAATCGATGATTTTTTCCCAACCATTACGACCAATAATTACCGGTACACCTAAACAGATATCTTCTTGTCCGTATTCTCCTTCTAGCGAAACACAGCAGGTAAATAATTTTTTCTCGTCACGTAAAATCGCTTCAACCAATGCAGCACCTGCGGCACCTGGCGCATACCAGGCCGAAGTTCCGATTAAACCTGTTAAAGTAGCACCACCAACCATGGTATCAGCTGCAACTTTATCAAGTGTAGCTTGATCTAATAAATTACTAACTGGTAAACTTTGGTAGGTAGCTAAACGGGTTAGTGGAATCATAGTGGTATCGCCATGGCCGCCAATTACAAAGCCCTGCAAATCGTTAGGATTACAATTTAAAGCCTGCGATAAATAAAATTTGAAACGGGAGCTATCTAACGTTCCGCCCATGCCGATAATGCGGTTTTTAGGCAGACCCAAAGATTTTAGGGCAAGGTAAGTCATGGTATCCATCGGATTACTGATCACGATGAAAATGGCTTCCGGAGAGAATTTTAAAATATTTTCGGCAACACCTTTAACAATACCGGCATTAATACCGATCAGTTCTTCTCTGGTCATCCCTGGTTTGCGGGGCAATCCTGAAGTAATTACGACCACATCAGAACCAGCAGTTTTGCTGTAATCGCCGGTTACGCCTGTAATTTTGGTGTCGAAACCCAAAAGGGTTGCAGTTTGCATCATGTCGATCGCTTTGCCTTCGGCAAAACCCTCTTTAATATCTAACAGGACAAGTTCGTTCGCTAATTCTTTGCGGGCAATATTATCTGCACAAGTGGCACCAACTGCGCCTGCGCCAACAACCGTTACTTTCATATATTTTATTTTAATGGTTTGCGTATCGTTAATCTTAATCGAAGGTAGAAATAAATATAAGGTTTAAAAATCCTTTTCAAAACTTTATAATTTGATGATGGTTTGCTTAATAAGTTCAAAAGCAGAAGCATTAAAGCAAAGCCAACTATGGAAAACAAGCCGATTTTAACTCTCAATAATAAGCCTTGGAAGGTAAAAAATGTAACGGAATTAATAAGTTAGGGGGGTAGCTTTTCCTTCCCTGTCATTCTGAGGGTTAATTTATTGTATAAAAATCAATATAAATGACAGGGATTTAAGGAGATAAATTTCCTCAGATTATCGTCATTATAAGAAAGCTTCAGCCGACAGCCCGCCCCGATTTTCGGGGAAGCAATCTTTATAGTAGAATCATTAGCAGGAAAGATTGCTTCGTCGTTCCTCCTCGCAATGACGACAGCACTAACGGATTCTGTCAATGATAGCGCAGCGAAGAATCTCCTCATTACTTTGTATGATGCATTGATTGTTTTTGAAAACATACGTTCAGTTTTTCATAGGCGGGTTCAGTCCCGCTCTTTGCTAAATTCCGATGAAACCTGTGAAACAAGCAAGCAGGTCAAAAAACAATGAACAGCAATGCTTAAATCGGAATACCGCTTCCGATCGGGTTTAGGTGGTGCCAATTGTGCTACTATCCTGGGCTGAAAATCCTATGGGAAAATGAATTTTAAAGCTTGTTGCATTATTAACTCTTTGACTATGGCTTTTTTAAGTTTTGACCACAGACTTTTGTTATCTAAACCCGATAGCAGCGAACACGTAGTGCAACGAAGTAAAGCGTATAGCGGGACTGAAAGCCCGATGAAAAATCGAAGCACTCATTTCCAAAAAAAATAAAAAGGTAAAAGAAACAAAATGATAATGTGCTTTGAAAAAACCTGATAGGTTTGCTCGTCATATTTTTGTTGATAAAATCCTGACAACTTCAACCCTCAAATTCCTTATTTTTGAAGAACCGTTATTATTCTAAAACGGTTAATTCTTTACCGCACAATATGTACTTAATTTTTGATACTGAAACCACTGGTTTGCCACGTAATTATAACGCACCCATTACCGATACGGATAATTGGCCGCGTTGTATTCAGATTGCATGGCAATTGCACGATGAGATGGGGAGATTGGTTGAACATCAGGATTATCTGGTTAAACCAGAGGGATTTAATATTCCGTACGACGCAGAACGCATTCACGGGATCTCTACCGAACTGGCTGCCGAACAAGGTATTGGGTTTGAGGAAATGTTGGCAAAGTTTAATGAAGTATTAAATAAAGCTAAGTTTATTGTAGGGCAAAACGTTGGCTTCGATGTGAACATTATGGGCTGTGAGTTTCACCGATTTGGTGTGGCTAATCGCCTGGCAGAAATGCCAGTTTTGGATACCTGTACCGAAGTTACGGCTCAACTTTTACAATTACCAGGCGGTAGGGGCGGAAGGTTTAAACTGCCAACCTTAACCGAGTTACATGCTTATTTATTTGGTGTTCCTTTTAACGAAGCCCACAATGCAACTGCCGATGTGGAAGCAACTACACGTTGTTTCTTAGAGCTGGTAAAACGAGAAGTTTTTAAAAAAGAAGAACTACAGGTTGACGTAGAATATTTCCCTCGTTTTAGAGAGGTAAACCCAGCTACGATTGAAGGTGTTGGTTTAAAACACATCAATTTAAAAGCAGCTTCTGATGAAATCCGCAAACGTTTACAAAAAGCAGAGGGTGGAGGCATTTCTAAACAAGAACTTGCCGGAAACAAACAGGAACTTGCTGCAGCAACTTTTGTTCATTTACACAACCATACCCAGTTTTCGGTATTGCAAAGTACCATCAGTATCCCCGATCTGGTAAAAGCCGCGGCAGCACAAAAGATGCCGGCAGTAGCCATGACCGATCATGCGAACATGATGGGGGCCTTTCACTTTGTAAATCATGTTTTAAACCATAATAAAGCTGCCGAAGCAAAAAATGCTGCCGCAATAGAAGCAGGTGAGCGTCCAACTGAGGTGGTCATGACGCCGATTGTTGGGGTAGAGTTTTTTGTTTGTGGCAACCACTTAGACCGGACTGTAAAAGATAACGGTTACCAGATGGTACTGTTGGCGAAGAACAAAAAAGGCTATCACAATTTAGCTAAAATGTCTTCTATCGCTTATACCAAGGGTTTTTATTACGTTCCACGTATTGATAGGGCGGTAATTGAACAGTATAAAGATGATATTATTGTTCTATCGGGTAACCTTTCCGGAGAGATTTCGAACAAAATTTTAAACATGGGTGAAACCCAGGCTGAAGAAGCACTGATCTGGTGGAAGAACATGTTTGGCGATGATTTCTATGTGGAGGTAATGCGCCACAACCAGGAAGATGAAGACCGTGTAAATGAATCGTTGATTGCATTGGCTAGAAAACATGCTGTTAAACTGGTAGCCACCAATAATACCTATTACATTAACAAAAAGGATGCGAATGCACATGATATTTTGCTTTGTGTAAAAGATGGCGAAAAACAGGCAACACCAATTGGCCGTGGCCGCGGTTACCGTTATGGTTTGCCCAATCAAGAATATTATTTCAAATCTGGTGATGAAATGAAATCGCTTTTTGCCGATTTGCCAGAGGCGATTTTAAACATTAAAGAAATTGTAGATAAAATCGAAATCTATAAACTCGCCCGCGAAGTACTCTTACCTAAATTCGATATTCCAGGCGAATTTTTAGTGGCCGAGGATGAAGCCGACGGTGGAAAACGTGGGGAAAATAAATTTTTACGGCACCTTACCTACGAGGGTGCCAAGAAACGTTATGGTGTATTAACCCCTGAAATTATTGAGCGATTAGATTTCGAATTGCAAACCATCGAGAAAACAGGTTATCCGGGTTATTTCCTAATTGTACAGGATTTTATTGCCGAAGCCCGTCGCAGGGATGTTTCGGTGGGCCCTGGCCGTGGTTCTGCAGCCGGGTCGGTGGTTGCTTATTGTTTGTGGATCACGAATATCGATCCGATTAAGTACGATCTCCTTTTTGAGCGTTTCTTAAACCCCGATCGAGTATCCATGCCCGATATTGATATCGATTTTGATGATGAGGGCCGTGGCCGTGTAATGGAATACGTAATCAACAAATACGGTTCCAGCCAGGTGGCGCAGATTATCACTTATGGAACCATGGCTGCCAAATCTTCTATCCGCGATACCGCAAGGGTATTGGATTTGCCACTTTTTGAAGCAGATAAAATTGCCAAGCTGATTCCGAACATGAAGCTCGCCAAAATCTTCACGCTGGATGAAAAAACTTTAAAAGAATCTTTGCGCCCTGATGAATATGAACGCGTAGTAGAATTGAAGAACCTTGGTGCATTAAAAGATTTAAGTGCCGAAACCATTCAACAGGCACAGATTTTAGAGGGCTCTTTGCGAAATACCGGTATCCATGCCTGCGGGGTGATTATTACGCCAAGTGATATTACCAATTTCGTTCCTGTTTCTACTGCAAAAGATTCTGATTTATATGTTACCCAATTTGATAACTCGGTTGTAGAGAGCGCGGGTTTATTAAAGATGGACTTTTTGGGCTTAAAAACCCTTACCCTGATAAAGGATACCGTAAAACTGGTTAAAAAACGGTTTGGCATCGATCTCGATCCGGATAATTTCCCCATTGATGATGTATTAACCTATGAGCTTTTCCAGCGTGGTGAAACCATCGGGATTTTTCAGTATGAGAGTCCAGGTATGCAGAAATACATGAAGGAGCTGAAACCAACAGTTTTCGACGATTTAATTGCAATGAACGCATTATATCGCCCGGGACCAATGGAGTACATCCCGAGTTTCGTTCGCCGTAAAAATGGTGAAGAAGAGATTAAATACGATTTAGATGCCTGTGAAGAGTATTTGAAAGAAACCTACGGAATTACCGTTTATCAGGAGCAGGTAATGCTTTTATCGCAGAAACTGGCTGGATTTACCAAAGGTGAGGCCGACGTGCTGCGTAAGGCGATGGGTAAGAAACAGAAAGACGTTCTGGATAAAATGAAACCAAAGTTTGTGAAACAAGCCGCCGAGAAAGGTCACGATGCCACAACTTTAGAAAAAATATGGAAAGATTGGGAAGCATTTGCATCCTACGCTTTTAATAAATCGCACTCTACCTGTTATGCATGGATTGCCTATCAAACCGCATACTTAAAAGCACATTATCCTGCTGAATATATGGCTGCGGTACTGTCGAACAACATGAGTGATATTAAACAGGTGGCTTTCTTCATGGAAGAATGTCGACAGATGAGTGTTACCGTATTAGGTCCCGATGTTAACGAATCCGATCTCAAATTCTCAGTAAATGCCAAAGGCGAAGTCCGTTTTGGGATGTCGGCAGTAAAAGGTGTTGGTGAAAAGGCAGTAGAGAGTATTATTGAAGAAAGATTGGCAAACGGACCCTATAATAATGTGTACGATTTCGCCAAGCGTTCCAACACGCGTATTGTAAATAAAAAAGCTTACGAGAGTTTTGTATACAGCGGTGCTTTCGATGCATTTGGAGGTCATAGGGCGCAGTATTTTTATATCGGCCCGAACGATAAAATGAATGGTATCGAAAAGATTATTAAATATGCCAACGATTTTCAGAACAACGAAAGTACCTCACAGGCTTCCTTGTTCGGGGGCTCTAAAGCTGACCTTATTTTAGAACCAAGTTTGCCAGTTTCACCAGAATGGGCATTAATGGACAGGTTAAAATACGAGAAAGATGCTATCGGGATTTTCCTTTCCGGCCACCCTTTAGACAATTATAAACTCGAACTCGATAAATTCTGTACACATGGTGTTAAACAGCTGAGTATCATTAATAAGGTGCGTATGGGCGATAACAACGAAGAAATATTGGCCGAATTCGAAAAACTAAAAAACCGTGAGCTTTGTGTAGGCGGACTCGTAGTCACAGCATCGCAAAGGATTACCAAAACAGGTAAGCCCTTTGGTACTTTTGTTTTCGAAGATTATGAAGATGCAAGTGAAATGGCCTTGTTCGGGGAAGATTTTTTAAAGTTTAAATCGTTTTTAACAGAAGGATATTTCTTACAGATTAGAGGCAGGGTTGGTGAGCGTTTCGGTAAAGCCGGAGATTGGGAATTTAAAATCACCGCCATTAACTTAATGTCTGAACTAAGGGATAAACTAGCGAAAAGTTTAACTATCCAGGTGCCGATTGAGCGGGTTAACGATCAGCTGATGCGCGAGATTGAAGCCATACTAGCAGACAATAAGGCAAACTCTGAGCAGCAAAACTGCCAACTTAACTTTGCTATTTTTGATAGAGAAAAGGAGATTATGTTGGATATGCCATCGAAAAATCTTAAAATAAATCCAAGCAATAAGTTTTTGGAACAATTGCTTGGATTGAATGTTGTAAATTACAAGCTAAACTAAGGTATGAGGCGGAAGGTTTAAGGTGGAAGGTTAAAGCCGCCTAAGCCTTATACCCTTCACCTTTAAGCCCTCTACCTCAAAATAATGTCAAATTGACATTACAGATGGGTTGGCATTACAATTGAATACATATATTTGAACATAAAAAAAATAATTATGGCATTAGAAATCACAGATGCAAACTTCGAGGAGCTTGTATTAAAATCAGATAAACCCGTATTAGTAGATTTTTGGGCAGAATGGTGTGGCCCTTGTCGCATGGTTGGTCCGGTAGTAGAAGAAATCGCAAAAGAATACGATGGTAAAGCGGTAGTTGGAAAAGTGAACGTTGATAACAACCCTCAAATTTCAATGCAATTTGGTATCCGTAACATCCCGGCTTTATTATACTTTAAAGATGGTCAGGTTGTTGACAAACAAGTTGGTGCTGTTCCAAAATCAGTATTAGCAGAAAAATTAAACAAGCAATTGGCTTAGTTTAAGCTTAAAGCAGAAGACCAAAGCCTAAAGGCTTGTAACATATTTAAAACCCCAGGTTCATTTGATGGATTTGGGTTTTTTATTGCAAACATAATTTTGTTTCTTTAATAAAAAACTAACAATCATGTCTATTAACTTATTTAACAATAAAACTTTAGGTATTTTATTGACAGGTTTAACGCTAAACTGTGCAAATATTGCATGTGTATCGGCGCAGAACCCTGTTGAAACTAACGAACCCTCAGCTGATTATAAACCGGCATTTGCAGGGCAAACCCGAATCGCAGGTGTAAAAACCAAAACCCCGCTGGATATTACGATTATTAACGAAAAGTTAGAAAATCCATGGGCCATTTCAGTTCTTCCAAATGGTGGTTTTTTAATTACACAAAAACAGGGTACAATGGTGATCCTTACGCCTGATGGGAAATTAAGCAAAAAGATAACCGGTTTACCAAAGGTAGATCCTTCAGGCCAGGGCGGTTTATTGGATGTAACCTTAGATCCGAACTTTGCTAAAAACAGGATGATTTATTGGGCTTATTCAGAGCCCCAGGATAAAGGTGTTTTATTGGCCATTGCCAAAGGTAAATTGGCAGCTAATGAAACTACCATAGAGAACCAAACCATAATTTACAGGGCTACACCAGCTTATGGAGGTAAACTGCAATACGGATCGAGAATTGTTTTCGATAAAAATGGCAATTTATTTGTAAGTACAGGCGAACGTTCCGGCAGCGATATCAGAATCCAGGCGCAGTATTTAAATTCTTCTCTGGGTAAAATCTTACACCTTACCACCGATGGCAAAGCAGTGGCGAATGGACCATTTGCTGGCAAGGCAGATGCAAAACCAGAAATTTATGCCTACGGATTGCGGAATCCGGATGGTTTGGCCATTAATCCGTTAACCGGAGATTTATGGGAAGCCGAATTTGGCCCTAAAGGAGGCGATGAGGTGAATATTATTAAACCGGGCAAAAACTATGGTTGGCCAATTATCACCTACGGAACTGAATATAGCGGTAAAAAAGTGGGCGATGGCATTCAACAGAAAGAAGGGATGGAGCAACCTGTTTACTACTGGAATCCAAGTATTTCACCAGGTTGTATTGCGTTTTACAATAGTAACAGCATTGCAGAATGGAAAGGAAATTTATTTGTAGGCGGTTTAGGCGGTTCGCATATTATCAGATTGATGATAAAAGATGATAAAATTGTTGGCGAAGAGCGATTGCTGGAAGGTAAAGGCGAACGTTTCCGCGATATGGTAGAAGGAAAGGACGGAGCGCTTTATTCGGTAACCGATAATGGACATTTGTTTAGAATAGCTAAGAAATAAATTAGGTAATTATAAAATATTGATCCCGAATTCATTAGAGTTCGGGATTTTTTTGTTTTAAACCATTTTATTCGTTTTTGGAAATGAGGGTTCTGTTTTCCATAGCATTTTCAGTCCCGCTTTCCGTTTGTAGTGCCGGCGTGAAGCCGGCAGCTACCACTGCAATCGGGTTTGTTTACTATGGATAGGAGCACAGCAGGTGCCACTTAAACCCGACCGAAGCAAGATGCCGATTTTAAGCACTTATTTTTGTTGTTTTATTGTGTGCTTGCTTGTTTCACAGGTTTCATCGGCAGAAGCGGGGGCGGGGCTGTACTAGCCTAAACGGAACTACAGTTGCTTTCCAAATCACTTAAAAATGTTATGTACTTCTAAACCATGCTTATCGATAAAATATATTTTTTCCACCCAAACCTGATAGATTTTTACAAGTTTTTTAATAAATCTTTTATTAGCTTTACCCTATGCAGGCTGTAAACTATGAAAACGAAACAAGCTATGGTAATTTAGAATTGCTTGCACAGCAAGTGGTAGAAGGTTTTATTACCGGACTGCATAAAAGTCCATTTCATGGCTTTTCAGTCGAATTTGCCGAACACCGTCAGTATAATAATGGCGATAATGTTAAAAATATCGACTGGAAATTATATGCCAAAACTGATAAACTTTACAGTAAACGTTTCGAAGAAGAAACCAATTTGCGTTGTCAGTTTGTGATTGATGTTTCCTCATCAATGTATTTTCCTGAACCTAAAAATAACAAACTGATTTTCGCTATACAGGCTACTGCATCATTAATGTATTTGTTGAAGAAACAGCGCGATGCCTTTGGTTTAAGCTTATTTACAGATGAAATACTGTTGAATTCGCCGGCAAAGTCGACTACTGTACACCAAAAATATTTATTTACACAATTAGAAGAACTGCTGCACAAGCCTAAGGTAAATGCGCAAACTAATTTGAGCGAAGCTTTGCATCAGGTAGCCGAATTAATTCATAAACGCTCTTTGGTTATTATTTTCAGCGATTTATTTAATACGCAGACCAGTATGGATAAAACGGACGAGTTTTTTGATGCCCTGCAGCATTTAAAATTCAACAAACATGAAGTGGTGGTTTTTAACGTAGTGGATAAATCAAAAGAAGTTGAGTTCAATTTTGAGAACCGCCCATACCAGTTTATCGATATGGAAACCGGCGAAACAATTAAAGTACATACCAATCAGGTAAAAGAAAATTATACAGCGGCAATTTCTGCTTATCGTCAGCAAATTGCGCTAAAGTGTGCCCAATATAAAATCGACTTAATTGATGCGGATATGAACGAGGGATTTTATCCAATCCTTCAGTCTTATTTAATCAAACGGCAAAAATTAGGTTAACATTTTATTGCAAACAACAGCGGTTCTGTGCTGTTTTATATAAATGATTTAAATTTTAAACTCCCCAATATGTTAGAAAAAGGCGCTACAGCACCAGATTTCCAATTGAATGCTACTCCCGATCAGAAAATAAAACTTAAAGATTTTAAAGGTAAAAATGTAATCCTGGCTTTTTATCCTGCCGATTGGAGCCCGGTATGCAGCGACCAAATGGCACTTTATAACGAAATGCTAAAATATTTTAATAAGTACGACGCACAGATTTTCGGTGTTTCTGTTGATAGTGTTTGGTGCCACCTCGCTTTCGAAGAAAATAGAAAGCTGCATTTTCCACTTTTGGCCGATTTTGAACCAAAAGGCGCAGTATCAAAAGCTTACGGCGTGTACGATGAAGAACTTGGTGAAAGTAAAAGGGCACTTTTTGTGATTGATAAAGAGGGAAAAATCGCCTGGAGTTACTTGTCGCCGATAGCCGTTAACCCTGGTGCTGATGGAATTTTAGATGCATTAGAACAATTAGATAAGAAATAAGTTATGAGCACTTTAAAACCTGAAATAAATAGTCAAGATCATATTCAAGGCGACGATTCGGCTAGTGTAACTATTGTCGAATTTGGCGATTATCAATGCCCATATTGTGGCAATGCTTACCCGATTATGAAGGAAATTGAAGAAACATTTGGCCATCAGATCAAATTTATCTTCCGTCATTTTCCTTTGGCAAATGCGCATGAGTTTGCTTTTCCGGCTGCCATTGCTGCAGAAGCTGCAGGTTTACAAGGTAAGTTTTGGGAAATGCACGATGCACTCTACGAAAACCAGTACCGCTTAAATGGTGAGCTGTTCGACGAATTGGCTGAAACGATTGGTTTGGACTTTGAGCAGTTTCAGCAAGACAGCACTTCAGAAGAGATCAAACGAAAAATAGAAGATGATTTTGATAGTGGTGTGCGGAGTGGGGTAAACGGAACGCCTTCATTTTATGTAAACGGAACTAAATTTGATGGGGGAGCAACAGACCTTTATCAGATGCTTAAAGAAAGTGCCGAATAGGAGGGAAGGCACAGGATATAAGCCAGCTCTTCTGTGCCATATTGCATAATTTATGCGGAAGGTCTCTTTAGTCGAGCGTGAAGTTAACGTTTATATTATATTTTATATGCAGGTCTTTGACGATGTGGAATTCACAATCGCCAGGAACTAAACGCTGGGAAATGGTGACTGACTGATTAGGTTTAAGCTCGATCTTCCGCTTAATCTCATAGGTCTTGGTGCAGCCTTTGGTTGCATCGCCCTCGAGAAGCAAAGAGAAAATTTTGATAAGCTGTTTGCTCTTGTTTTTTATTGTGATTTTCGCAAACGTGACTAAGTTGCGATCGTGTGTGTATTTTAAAGATATCGCACAGATGGAATTTTGCCTGTTGGTCTGATCAGCTAATGCTGGTTTAGTTATTTTGTATACTTTAGAACTGTCAGTACTTGCAGGTCTAACCTGGTTTTTTTGAGCTTTACTTTCAGCCAGGGGCATTTTCAAACAAACATGAGAGAGGATCATTAGTATTCCTATTGCCTTTGAGAACATAATTTAGCTTATCATACAGGATGGCAGCGCTTTTGATTGGTTAGTGCCCATCTTTTCGTGCCATTCCGTAATAAAATTTAATATTCCTAAGTTAATCAGTTTTTTTAAAATTAATTTACTGCAGGCTTAATAGTCCACAAAGCAAAACAAAAAAACCTCATGTATTTTGCAATACATGAGGTATCAGATAAGGGTAACCGGAAAACTAAAAAACTAATTATGAGTTTTTAGAATTTAACAAAATTGAAATCGCTTCGTGTTTTGTTACTTCAAAGGTGCACTTCAATTATGAAGTTTTAGTGAAGAAACTTCATTCTCACATTATTGCATTACTTATGTTACAACGCTAAAGTTAAAGTCTTTAATAAGTCAGATTGGCCTCTTTTCTATCTGCTAATTAAAACAATATCACTGCTTCATCTATTTATAAGGTATTAATAAAACAATCCCCGATTAAAAAATACTTTCATGAGTAAAAATGTGGCAGAACAACTGGTTGAAATGCTGGTTGAAGTTGGCGTAAAGAGAGTTTACGCCGTTACTGGAGATAGTTTGAATTATTTTAACGATGCGGTAAGGCGAAACGGCAAAATAAAATGGATTCACGTTCGTAATGAAGAGGTTGGTGCTTTTGCTGCAGCAGCTGAGTCTGAACTTGATGGAATAGCTTGTTGTGCAGGAAGTTGTGGACCTGGGCATGTTCACTTGATCAACGGTCTTTACGATGCGCATCGCTCTCATGTTCCCGTAATTGCCATTGCCTCAACCATTCCAACAGGCGAATTCGGAATGGAATTTTTTCAGGAAACCAATACCATTAAATTATTCGACGATTGTAGTTACTATAATCAGGTAGCCACCACCGCCGAACAGGTACCCAGAATGTTTCAGACCGCCATTCAGCATGCCATTCATAAAAAAGGTGTTTCCGTTTTTGGTTTGCCTGGTGATGTAGCTCAAATGGACGCTGTAGAAAGTGTAACTTCCATGCAGTTGTTTAATAATAAGTCTGTTATCCGTCCTTCCGATTTGGAACTAAATGATTTATCTGCCTTGCTTAATAGTGAGAAGAAAATTATGCTCTATTGTGGGATAGGCGCTGCCGAAGCACACGATGAAGTGGTACAACTTGCAGCCAAATTGAAAGCCCCTGTCGGATTTTCGTTCCGGGGCAAAATGGGTATCCAATATGATAATCCTTACGAAGTGGGGATGACTGGGCTTCTAGGGCAGCCATCGGGATACCATGCCATGCATGAGGCTGATGTGGTGCTTTTGTTGGGAACCGATTTTCCTTATGTAAACTTCATGCCCCAAAAAAATAAGATTGTTCAGATTGACGAAAAACCTGAACGCTTAGGTCGTAGAGCAAAACTAACCATGGGCTTATGCGGTAATATTAGCGATTCGATTAAAGCACTATTACCCCTTTTGAGAGAGAAGAAAGATGATAAATTTTTAAAATCTCAACTGGAATTCTATCAAAAAATAAAAGAAAGCCAGCAGGTGTATGTTAAAGATCAGGGCGAAGAAAATAAAATCCAGCCAGAATTTGTTGCCGAGACCATTAATAAATTGGCTACGAATGACGCTATCTTTACCGTAGATACTGGGATGTGTTGTGTTTGGGGAGCTCGTTTTATTGATGGAACTGGTAAACGAAAAATGCTGGGCTCTTTTAACCATGGCTCAATGGCCAATGCTATGCCCATGGCCATAGGGGCGGCTCTGGCGCGTCCGCAACAGCAGGTGATTGCCCTTTGTGGCGATGGTGGTTTATCAATGCTCCTGGGCGATCTGGCTACTATAAAACAGTATAATCTCCCTATAAAGCTAATTGTTTTTAACAACAGGGCTTTAGGAATGGTTAAGCTGGAAATGGAAGTAGATGGTTTGCCTGATAACGAAACGGATATGATCAATCCGGATTTTGCGTTGGTGGCGCAGGCGATGGGTTTTAAAGGAATCACGGTTGCTAAGCCTGGAGAAGTAGAAACCGCAATAAGCCATGCGCTTAGTGAAGATGGTCCGGTTTTGTTAAATATTATGACCAATCCTAATGCTTTAGCAATGCCACCAAAAATAGAATGGGCACAGATTAAAGGAATGACCGAATCGATGGCCAAATTAATGCTAGGCGGAAAAATGACTGAGGTTTTAGATACGATAAAATCGAACTATAAACATTTGGGTGAAGTGCTATAGGCATAAGAAGTAGTTATATTAATTCGTGCACAAAATCTGATAAAAAGCTCGTCATCTCGACTGAAGCGCAGTGAAATGGAGAGATCAATCTAGTTAGATTTCTCGGCTTCGTTGTACTTCGCTGGAAATGACGAACGCTCATATTTGACTCCTCAATAAATTATTTCTTCGAATAAAGGCTTTGTAGGTGCATCAGTGCCGTTATCAGTTTATCTTCATCGCCTGCTAAACAATAATATTTTATTCCATTTTTATCATTATCAGGTTCTTCTTCCCGCTTATCAAAAACAGGATATATCGATTTAATTGTTGTGCTGTTTTGTTCCGGGCTAACCTTAAATCCTTTCCAGTGCTGTATTTGCGATTTATTGGAGCTTTCTATCCTGGCATTATCTGAACTGGAGAAGGTTTTTCCGATGGTGAAAATTCCGAAATTCATTTCTTCATCAATGGAGAATGAATTTGCGGTAATTTTAAATTTAGTTTCCTTTCCATTATGTAAGGTAATATCTGTTCCACCAATTGCTTTTGCCAGCAGTTGATTGATGGTTTTTACAATTTCAGCTTTTGGTTGCGCGAAACTGCCAAATGATCCAGCCAGTAATAATAATACCAGCATTAGTTGTGTTTTCATAATTCTTTAAGGTTAAATATTTGTGTGTAACTAAATTTAGTTATTTTATTGGTTTAATTATATACCTAAAAATGAGTAAATAAAAAAGGCAACCAGATTTACTGATTGCCTTTAACTTATATCGCTAATAGTATTACAAATTACCTCTCAATTCCTGTTCGCGCTCTAAAGATTCAAATAAGGCTTTAAAGTTACCTGCGCCAAAGCTTTGTGCACCTTTACGTTGAATAATTTCGAAGAAAAGAGTAGGTCGATCTTCTACTGGTTTAGTGAAAATCTGTAATAAATATCCTTCTTCATCGCAGTCGACCAAAATGCCCAGGCTTTCCAGTAGCGAGATTTCCTCATCAATTTTGCCCACACGTTGTGGCATCATATCATAATAAGCCTCTGGTGGGGCACTTAGAAACTCTACACCACGTGCTTTTAATTCTTTAACTGTTTTAACAATATCTTTAGTGGCAACAGCAATGTGCTGAACGCCTTCACCTTCATAATATTCCAGGTATTCTTCAATTTGCGATTTCTTTTTGCCTTCAGCAGGTTCATTAATCGGAAATTTCGAAAAGCCATTCCCATTACTCATCACCTTACTCATCAAAGCCGAATATTCGGTGTTAATCTGCTTATCATCAAAAGATAAAATGTTCACAAAACCCATTACATCCTCATACCATTGCACAGCTTCGTTCATGCGGTTCCAGCCTACATTACCAACACAATGATCGATATATAAAAGGCCGGCATCGGCAGGTTGATAATCGCTTTCCCATACCCGGTAACCTGGCATAAAAGTTCCAGTATAATTTTTACGCTCAATAAACATGTGTACGGTTTCGCCATAAGTATAAATGCCACTCATCCTAACTTCGCCATTTTCATCTGTTAAAGTTTTAGGCTCCATATAAGTTTTCGCACCACGTTTTGTGGTTTCTTCGAAGGCACTGTAAGCATCGTCTACCCAAAGCGCTAATACTTTTACGCCATCGCCATGTTTTTTTACGTGCTCTGCTATTGGATGATCTGATTTTAATGCTGTGGTTAAGATCAATCTGATTTTACCCTGTTGCAATACATATGATGAACGGTCACGTACACCAGTTTCTGGTCCGGCATAAGCCAGGCTTTGAAACCCAAATGCGGTTTTGTAGTAGTGAGCCGCTTGTTTAGCATTGCCTACATAAAATTCGATATAGTCTGTTCCGTTAATAGGCAGAAAATCTGGTGCTTTTGATATTTTTTCTGCAAATGTTTGTGTTTCCATTGTTGTTATTATTGAGTCCGAGGTCGGAAGTCCGAAGTCGGGTGTGATATGTTGTTGTTAAATATTGTAAAGTTTAAATGTTGTAAAGTTTGAATGTTGGATGATTGTTTAACACGTATTTCACCTGCTCTTTATCTTCGGACCTCGGTCTCCGGACTTCCAACTCAAGACTCCAAACTACCCCTCCTGCCAGCTTTTGTGATAATTCTCGTCCTCAATAGCCAGGGCATCCTGTGTAAGCATTAAAGGTTTAAAAGGATCGATCATTACCGCCAGCTCGTCTGTTTTTTCTTTTCCGATTGATTTTTCTACCGTACCGGGATGTGGCCCATGCGGAATGCCTCCAGGGTGTAAGGTAATCTGCCCCTTAACCACGCTCTTACGGCTCATAAAATCACCGTCTACATAATAAAGCACTTCATCGCTATCTACGTTGCTATGGTTATATGGTGCCGGAATAGAATCGGGGTGGTAATCGTATTTGCGGGGAACAAAAGAGCAAACCACAAAATTGTGCCCTTCGAAAGTTTGATGAACCGGAGGTGGTTGGTGCAACCGGCCTGTTATCGGCTCAAAATCGTGGATAGAGAAGGCATATGGATAATGATAACCGTCCCAGCCTACATAATCAAAAGGATGTGTACCATAGGTATATGGATAAATTAATCCCTGTTTTTTAATCAGCACTTTAAAATCGCCGTACTCATCGTTTGTTTGAAGATTTTCAGGCAGTCTTAAATCGCGTTCACAATAAGGTGCATGTTCCATTAACTGTCCAAACTGGTTTAAATATCTTTTTGGTGGCCTTAACGGACTAAAACTTTCTACAATGAACAGCCTATTTTGTTCAGTATCAAACTCCATCTGATAAATGGTTCCTCTTGGGATGATCAGATAATCGCCATATGCAAACTTAATTTCTCCAAAGCCTGTTTTAAGCTTTCCTGAACCTTCATGTACGAAGATCATTTCGTCGGCCTGGCTGTTTTTGTAAAAATAATCGGTCATCGATTTTCTTGGCGCTGCCAAAACGATGTGCAGGTCGCTATTCACCAGCACTGCTTTTCTGCTTTTTAGAAAATCATCTTCGGGTTTAATATTAAAACCGATCAAACTCGTGTGTTTCAGGTGTTTTTCGCGAGCAATTATTGGCTCGACACTATATGGTTCACCTAAATGTTTTACAATGGTTGGTGGATGACAATGATAAACCAATGAATATAAACTCGAAAAACCTTCGGTTGAAACTAATTCTTCGGCATAAAGATTTCCATCAGGTTTACGAAAAACCGTATGACGTTTAGCTGGAACCTGCCCCAATTTATGATAAATAGGCATAATTAAATGATGTTATGGTTAGAAAAGAAAAAATCCTAATGAATTAACAATTAAAACGGTAATGCGTTTCAATTAAAAGAAGGGGTGAATGAAAATTACAGCGAATATTGAGCCATGATCAGCTTGGATAGCATCTTATAACGACGGGCTGCAATAGCGTCGTTTACCAGATTAATATGTAATGCTTTTAAGATCATGGTTTTAATGGTACCAAGGTAAGTATTTTATTTAAAAGTTGAAATTTTAATTATCTTTAATTACTTACTATACAATCATCCCAATGAAATTTATTTTTACATGTTTAACTTTTTTAGCCTTGAGCTATAGCACTTTCGCGCAACAAAGGGCCAGGTACACCATTAGGGTTATAGACCGAAGTGGAAACGCAACAAGAGGTTCTTTTTACGCTGCAACAGATGATGGCTTAACCATTATCAGAAACCGGAAGGATACCATAAAATTAAGCGCCGATAGCATCAGTGCATTATACATACACCGCAAAGGGATTGCTGTACCGCTGGCCATTGCCGGAGGGCTAACATTTTTTGTATTGGCCGCCAAAAGCGATAAGTTGGTAGAATCAGTAGTGCTTATTGCTGCAGGGGTACCTGTTGGGGTATCGGGTGGATTATTTATTGGTGGATTACTCTCCAATAAAAAGCACTATAAGGCACTCCAGGCAAAAGATTTTCCTTTAATTAAATCAAACCTTCAGAAATATACTGTGTTAAAATAATAACGCTTAAGTTTTATTTTGAATAGCCTAATTGCTTAGCTTTACCGCGTATTTAACCAAATTGTATATGAAACTAGTATCTTATAAAACCGAAGACAGGGAGCATCTTGGTATATTTATCAATGGGCATATCTATAATTTAAATAGCTGTGATAAGCTTATTCCTGATAACATGAGCGGATTTTTGCAAGGTGGAGAAGTGTTAATGGAAAGAGCAAAACGGATTGATGATCAAATAAAAGATGGTAGTTTAGCCGCTAAAGAAGAAATTTTTTACGAGATTTTGGCACCTGTTCCACATCCTACCAGTTGTCGCGATGGATACGCTTTCAGGCAGCATGTTGCTGCGGCGCGCAGAAACAGAAAGGTTGATATGATTCCTCAATTTGATGAGTATCCGATCTTTTATTTCACCAATCACAATGCTATTCAGGGTACCGGCGAAATTGAATGTATGCCAGATCATTTTGATAAACTGGATTTCGAATTGGAGCTTGCCATTGTTATTGGTAAAAAAGGTAGAAATATTAAAGCTGCCGAGGCAGATGAATACATTGCCGGTTATATGGTGATGAACGATATGAGTGCTCGTACCTTACAGATGGAAGAAATGCTACTGAATTTAGGCCCTGCAAAAGGAAAAGATTTTTCTACCGTAATTGGTCCGTGGTTGGTAACTCCTGATGAATTACTGCAATATAAAGTTGCGCCTAAAGAAGGGCATGTGGGTAATGCTTACGATCTTAAAATGACCTGTAGAGTAAATGGTATCGAAGTTTCTAAAGGGAATGCTGCTGATATGGACTGGACTTTTGCCGAAATTATCGAACGTTGTGCTTACGGTGTAGATATCCTTCCTGGTGATGTAATTGGCTCAGGAACAGTGGGAACGGGTTGTTTCTTAGAATTAAACGGTACCGGTTTACTTAACGATCCAAATTATAAGGTGCAATGGTTACAACCAGGCGATGTGGTAGAAATGGAAATTACAGGACTAGGGGCGCTAACCAACACGATTACTAAAGCAGATACCGATTTTTCGATCTTGGCGCTGAAGAAATTGTAAAGTAAACTGTTGTAAAGTTCTAAGTTGGAAAGTTGAAATGTTCTGGGCGTATATCGATTATGCGTTAATTACAATAGTTGGAAAGTTGAAATGTTCTGGGTGTAAACCAATAATATTTTAATATTTTCACCTATACAATTTTGATAATGGCAAAAGTAGAGAAGTTTGAAGATTTAGAGATTTGGCAACTAGCTAAACAAGTTGGTGTTGAAGCCTACAGGATCTCTGATTTAGAACCAATGAAATCTGATTTTGGGTTAAAGGATCAATTTAGAAGAGCCGCAATGTCAATGTCTGATAATGTTGCAGAAGGATTTGAATATAACAACAATCCAGATTTCATTCGCTTTTTAGTTTACGCAAAAGGCTCGTCAGGGGAGTTTAGGAATAAAATTATAATATTAGAAGAAGCTAAAAAACTCTCTACAGCAGATTATAAACTTCTTTACGAGAAATGCATAGAATTTTCATCCAAAACAAAAAGATTTATTGATTACTTAAGAGATTTCGAAAAGAAAAAGAAAGCTTTAAAAAAGGGAACATAATTTTTTTACTTTGCACCTAGAACTCCAGCCTGAACAAATCGCTCTATTTTATACCCAAACTTTCCAACTTTTAAGTTTTATATTAGACAGTTTTCTATGTACACCCAAAACTTTACAACATTTCAACTTTCCAATATTTAACCTATCAAAACCTTGCTAACTTTAAAAACTTCCGATTTAACGCCTGTTGAACTGCAAAATTATTTGCAATATGCTATCGCTCCGCGACCGATCTGCTTTGCCTCCACTATTGATACGGAAGGGAATATTAATTTAAGTCCCTTCAGTTTCTTTAATATGTTTAGTACAAATCCACCGATCTGTATTTTTTCTCCGTCGAGGAGGGTGCGTGATAATACTACCAAACATAGCCTGGAAAATGTACTGCAGGTTAAAGAATGTGTCATCAATATTGTAAATTATGATATGGTGCAGCAAATGAGTTTGGCCAGTACCGAATATGCTAAAGGTGTAAACGAGTTCGAGAAAGCGGGATTTACCATGTTAAAATCTGACTTGGTTACACCGCCAAGAGTTGCCGAAGCTCCAGTGCAGTTTGAATGTGTTGTAAATGAGGTGATTTCATTAGGTGATCGTCATGGTGCAGGGAACCTGGTTCTGGCCGAAATAAAAGTGATTCATATTAATGAAGCTATTTTAGATGAGAGTGGTAGGATCGATCAGCATAAGATTGACCTTGTAGCCCGTTTAGGAGGCGATTGGTATTGTAGAGTTACGGGCGACAATTTGTTTAAAGTAGCAAAACCCCTGACTAAATTGGGCATAGGCATAGATCGTTTACCGCATTCTGTCCGGTTTTCTAAAGTGTTGTCTGGAAATGATCTGGGAATGTTAGGAAACGTTGAATATTTACCAAGTGACGAAGAAATCGATTTGATCAGTACCCATGCCGAGGTGAAAGAAGTGCTCGATGCTACTATAGGTGATACAACCAACCGTGAAAGAGAGCTGCACGAACTGGCAAAAAAGTTTCTGAGTAATGGAGATGTAGCGCTTGCTTTAAAGGTTGTTTTGCTTTAAATTTATTAAGCCAATTTTTAAGCTATGCATACAATTGTTCAGGTAGATCAGTACATCATTAATTCGGCAGAATTTGCAATCCCTATTTTAGATCATTTAAGGAATCTGGTACATAAGGCCGATGCGCGCATTGAAGAGAAGATTAAATGGGGAATGCCGTTTTTTGATTTCAAAGGCACGGTTTGCCATATGGCGTCCTTCAAACACCATTGTGCATTCGGCTTTTGGAAAGGTTCGTTAATGCAAGATGAATATGGCATTTTCAAAGAACGTTCTGAAGCAATGGGTTTATTGGGTAAAATAACATCTTTGGAAGATTTGCCTTCAGATGAGATCCTGATTGCTTATATACAACAGGCCATTCAATTAAATGAGGATAATGTAAAATTGCCGGCAAAACCAAAGTCTATAGAAAAGAAAGAACTAATTATCCCAGCATATTTAATAGAAGCCTTGCAGGAAGATCCCGAAGCATTAGCGGTTTTTCAGAATTTTAGCACGTCCAATAAAAAAGATTATGTAATGTGGCTTGAAGAAGCTAAAACGGAAACTACCAGGCAGAAAAGATTGGTAACCACATTGGTATGGCTTGCCGAAGGCAAAACAAGAATGTGGAAGTATAAAAAGTAAATTATATAATACTTACAATTTTCATGAAGCGGGCCTTATAGTGGCCATTAAAATCGGTGATGGTTACCCCATGTGCTTTGCCCGATGAAGCGTGGATAAATTTGATTCCGTTTTCATCAATAGAATAAACAATTCCAACATGGCCGATTCTTCTTATTCTTGAATTACTCCCCGTAAAAATAAGTACGTCTCCAACCTTTGCGTTTTCTAAACTGGTTTCTTTGCCTGTTGCACTAAACTCTCGTGAAGAACGGGGAACTTTAAAACCAAAATTACTGAAGACATAACTTACAAAACCTGAACAGTCGAAACCAACTTTCGGATTGCTAGTGGCGTAACGATAGGGGATACCTAGCATACTTTTGGCAAAATCGATAAGTGAGGTTGAATTTGTGGTATTGTTTTCGTTAACGGTTACCGCTTTCGGAAGGTTGGCAACCAGTTTTTTTACCAGTTCCTGGTATTGCGCGGGTAAGATTGTTTGGGCTTTTCCTGCCGTGGCAGACAAAATGAAAAACAGAATCGGGACTATTATTTTCTTCATATGTAGGAACCAAAGATATAAAAAATATCCAAAGTCGGTTAAAATGTTGAAAATGAGTCAAAACAAAAAAGTCTGGTCAGTTGGCCCAGACTCTGATTAAAATATTTGGTTTTGATTATATACTTGGGAACATGGTTTGTGCTTTATCACCAATGAGTGGCAAAGGTTTCTGCTCGCTATTGTTTGCGCTTACGGCACCCAAAATGATAAAAATAATGTAAAGAATGTAAACCAGATAGCTCAAGTATCCAAAAAGTGCAGTAGGCACAATCATGATAATGATAGTTATAGCCACATTAAGTACAATCATACCTAAATGAAGTAATAAAGACTGCCTTAAATGATAGCTTGATAAAGCTGTTTTGTTGTCTTTGTACATCGCAAAGTACGATACTAACCATCCAATAAGAAAAATGTAACTAACAATTGCTGCATTTTTACCACTGTCGGCTGTCTTGAAAGGGGAATTCGTTTCCATAGATTTTTTTTAGTTTTTCGATTTAGGGCGTAAATTACTAAAAAATGTGAACATTAGGGCGTAGTAACAGCAACAGGTAAAATCTTGCCATTAAAAAATTTATGTCCGGTTTTAGCAAAATCGGCAACATATTTACCCATTTCGAAGGCCATAACCGGGCTTTGGTACCCGGGGAAAGCAGCCTCGAGCATTTCGGTCTGTGCCGATCCCAATGCAAGACAATTGATTTTAATTCCTGTTTCAGCCAATTCAAATGCCAAACACTCGGTTAAGGTATGCAATGCTGCTTTACTTGCTGAGTAAGCGGAAAGGCCCGGGAATTTAACGCTGCCTTGAAAACCGCCCATACTTCCAATGTTTACAATATGGCTTCCAGCTTGCATTAAAGGTAAAACATGCTGGATCATCCTGAAATGTGAAATCACATTGCTCTGTAACATTTCTCCCAGGTCAACTTCTGTGGTTTCTAAAAAAGGTTTATTAATTAAAGCTCCTGCATTGTTAATCAAGATATCAACAGATCCTAACCGTTCCTTTAAAAATGGAATTAATGCAGCGTAATCATCATTTACAATGTCGAATTCTACTGGTAAAAGCGTACAGTTGGGATTAATGCCTTTAGCAATTTCTAAAAGTTTACGCAGTTTATCTGCCGACCGGGCAATGGCTATAACTTTGTTCTCTTTCTGTAAGCTAAACTCTAAAGCAGTTTCGAAACCGATTCCGCTACTTGCACCTGTAATTATAATGTTCATTAAAAAATGTTAAAAATTGTTGTAAAGTTTGAAGTATAAAATAGTCCTCGTTTGTAACGAGGATTGATGAGAAAAGCGATTTCATCGCTTAATTCTTCATCATATTGCAAATCAATCGTCTTATGAAATTAAAGGATTAAATAGTTCAACATTACCGTTTACCTTTTCAAAATCTGAAATATTATTGGTTAAAAGTTTACCATTCATTACTTGTGCAGTAGCATAAACAATAGCATCTGGCAGTTTTATCCTGTTGTTTTTTCTTATCTCAATTGTAGCATGTACTACCTCATCGCTTAATGAGACAATATTTAAAGAATCAATTAATTTGATGATATACTTTTCTTCTACGCTATTTTTAAATGAATAGCCCAATAATTCCATTTTTGAGATAATAGAGATAGAATAAAAAATATTCGAAAAGAATATTTTTTCTGGGGATAAAATTTTCTTGGATAAATAAATAACAATATTCGTATCAAATATTACGTTCCCACTCATCTCTTAAATCACTTTGCCATTTAGACGGATCTTTAATATCTTTAAACATTAGATTGCCTTCGGTATTATCAATTGCCTTTTTTAATTTCTGGTACGATCCTTTTGGCTCTTCCACCATATTTGGCTGATGGTTTTTAATATCAACATCTTCTACAAAAGATAATGCCTTAAGCATCTTTTCCAGAAGCGCAGCATTTTGTTCGTTATCTACTTGTACTGTGATGGTTGTCATAACGTAAAGTTAATGAAATTAAAGAGATAAATCAATCTGTAATCAGTTGGCTTACCGGGTTTTTAATTACATGTAAACCATCGCTGATCAATTTCGTGTGATCTAATTCTCTGCCAGCTTTGATTTCCAGATAGACCTGGATTTCCTTTTCCAGCTGATGATAAATCTTTTTATGGTAAATAATTTCCAGAATTTCCAATGCACAAAGCCAATCCTGCCTGTGGTTCGTTTTAAGCTGTGCAAAGATCTCAGCAAGTTTATCCAACCCTTCACCACTTTCCCTAATCGCTCTAACTGTTTGGTATAAGCTGTGCAGTTTTAACGTTTTATCATCATAAGTAATCTGATGTGTTTTCTCCTTACTAATTAGTGTAATCTCCTCATAAGCGTCTTTATCGGCAGCCCCATTAAAAACTGAAACGATCGTTTCACCTATAGCCATATCGTAAATGCCCCATTCAGGTTTAAACAGGATGTTCCCATTGCTTTCTGTAACCGTACAATCTTTAAAGGCAATTAAAAGGAGTTTATCGTTTTCTGTAATAATATTCTTAACTGTACCAGCTACTTTAATGCCGCTTTCAAATATAAATTCAGCCTTTTCACCTGAGATTATCCCTAAAGTTTGTAAATCAATAGTGTTATAATCTTCTAATGCCTTTACAGCATCTTTTAACCGACCAACCGGAGATGAAAAACCGTCGGCATGGTAATGTTTACCATGGCCTGCCAATTGTTTTCCATTAAATGCCAACGCCGAAGGACCAGTTGTTTTAATAAAGGTTACCTCATCTTTTGTACCAACGCCTACATCGGTAAATACACCACTTACCTGTAAGCCTGAGCTATAAACGGCTGTAGCCACATTTTTACAGGCAATTGCTTTCATAATACTTTCTGTTCCGCCTTTTCTAAAGGCCATGGTATTGGCAAAAGTTTCCAAAACATCAATCAGGTTTTGGAAAGTTTCGGTCACAAAAAGCTGTGGTTGTGGTTTGGTAATATCGTAAGCGTAGTTAATCGTATCGATGTTGTACCAAAGTTTCTGCACATCATTTTGCATGCAGGTTGCACTTTCACCAATCGAAGAAAGCAAACCAGCGCCATAAATTTTTGGGTTTTCTAAAGTACCAATCAAACCATACTCAACTGTCCACCAGTGTAAGCGGCCAAGTAAAGCCATTTCAGAGGGCTCGCCCATATTCTCATTAATGTAGCGCAATTCCTTTTCAGCCTTTGCAATCTGAAATTCATCAGCATCCACAGCTTCTTTTAAAATCGATAGTTTCCTGATGGCTTCGTAAAGCTCAAAATCTTTGGCAGAAAACATGGCTTTTGTGCCAATCGAGCCAAAATAACTTAAATAATTATTGTAATCCGTATCGGCAATAATAGGGGCGTGGCCAGCACTTTCATGTATTATATCTGGTGCTGGTGTATATTCGATGTGGTTAATCTGGCGGATATCGGCAGCAATTACCAGTACACGATAAGCCTGATACTCCATAAATGCAGCTGGCGGAATAAAACCATCAACGGTAACAGCGCCCCAGCCAATCTTGCCCAGGTTATCGTTCATTGTCTGCAGGTCAGGAATGTGTTCGATACTCAAACCCGCTCGCTGTAAGCCTTTTATGTAAGGGTAATAAGCAACATTTTTAAGATAGCTATAATTCTGACGCATCACATAACGCCACACCGCCTGATCGATTGGTGTGTATTTTTCGTAATTCTGGTCAACAATAAATTGCTTTAAATGATTGGGCAATTTTGCTACCTGCGCATTATTAAAATCATTAAAATGGCTCATGGTTAATCTGAAAATAAGTTGGTCGGCAGCTAAGTTAGGGTGTTGTTTTTATCTTATCAAGAAAGCAGCTGCATAAATTAACAGGTTAAAGTAATAAAGGTTTGGTTGAATAAAAAATGTACTTAATTTATTGGAAAAGGTGCAGTGGCATTTTATAGGAAAGGTTCTGTCGGGCTGTTTGCTATATCTTTTGCTGCCCTTCGACTCCGCTCAGGCTGACAGCAAAAGGATACCGCTTCCATTCCGTTTATTTACAAAGGCTCGTGCTGATGAACGTGGTTTTCCTGCATTTTGCTAAATTTCAAAAACTACCTAAATCAGTAAAACTGACTCTTATATTTTGAAAGGTGCTGTAGCATTTTATAGGGAAGGTTCGGCCGGGCTGTTTGCTATATCTTTTGCTGGCCTTCGACTCCGCTCAGGCTGACAGCAAAAGGATACCGCTTCCATTCCGTTTAAGAACAAAAGCTGGTGCTGATGAACTTGATTTTCCTGCATTTTGCTAAAAAAACGAAAATAGTAGCAAAATATTGGCCACCTAAACCCGACTGGAACGGAAAGCCCGGAACGAGGTACGAGTGAGAACTTGAAGTGAGGGCGGGACTAAAGAAACCAAAGTGCTTATGCAATTGCTTTCCCAAAAGAATTCAATAATAAAGGTTTGGTTTACCAAAAAATGTCTTTAATTTATTGGAAAAGGTGCTGTAGTATTTCATCGGTGAGGTTCGGCCGGGCTGTTCGCTATATCTTTTACTGCCCTTCGACTCCGCTCAGGCTGACAGCAAAAAGGATACCGCTTCCATTCCGTTTATTTACAAAGGCTCGTGCTGATGAACGTGGTTTTCCTGCATTTTGCTAAATTTCAAAAACTACCTAAATCAGTAAAACTGACTCTTATTATTTTGAAAGGTGCTGTAGCATTTTATAGGGAAGGTTCGGCCGGGCTGTTTGCTATATCTTTTGCTGGCCTTCGACTCCGCTCAGGCTGACAGCAAAAGGATACCGCTTCCATCCCGTTTATTTACAAAGGCTGGTGCTGATGAACGTGGTTTTCCTGCATGTTGCTAAAAAAAAAACGAAAATAGGAGCAATGTTGTGGCCACCTAAACCCGACTGGAACGGAAAGCCCGGAACGAGGTACGAGTGAGGACTTGATTGAAGGCGGGACTAAAGAAACCAAAGTGCTTGGGCAACTGCTTTCCAAAAATAGATATGATTAAAAGTAATTTATAACAGATCCAGTAGAAAGTCGTCCTTTAGATTTGTTTTGATATTTTATTTAAGGATAATAACTATTTACTTTGCTTAAATTATAAATCAGATTACCTAAAACGGTAGCGGCACATTAAAAGTTCGTCAAGGTTTTTATACCTATGAGATGATGCAATCCGCTACCGTTTTTTCCCTTAGTGACCAGATAACAATTAGGGCAATACCCATTATTAAGGACTAGGATCGATGGGGTAAAAATTAGGTAACCACTACAAACATAAAAAATAACAGGATGATTGGCACTACAAAATTTTTTATCGGGATTGATGTTTCCAAACCTTACTTCGATGTTGCATTGATGGCCGTTGTGAACCATGTAAAACAGGAGATAGCAACCGCACGGTTTGACAACACAGCACCAGGGATAAAGCTATTTGAGAAGTGGTTGAAATCGCAGAAAACCACGTTCAATGAGGACTCCTTGATTGTCATAGAAAATACCGGGATCTATCACCGTTTAATATGGACTTTCTGCAGCAACAGAAATCTGCCCATCCATATTGGCAATGCAGCCCATATCAAATGGAGCTTTGGGATAGCAAGGGGTAAAAATGATAAAATAGACAGCATACGTTTATGCAACTATGCATTTAAGGAAGCGGATGATCTAAAGGCGACAGCTGCCCTGGATCCCGAGCTGATGCTCCTGAAAGATCTGATATCAGCTCGGACAAAGCTGCTCAAACAAAGGTCTGGCATTAGCGTTTCGGTAAAAGAACTTGGTAATGTCAATGGTAAAGAACATCAGAAACTGATTGAAAAAGCACTTAAAAATGCAATTGAGGGTATAGCCAAATCAATCAAGAACCTCGAAGATCAGATCAAAAAAATCATTACAGGAAACCAGGATTTCAAGCAGAACTACAAATTATTGCTCAGTATCCCTGGGATAGGGCATGTTACAGCAGTATACCTGATTGGCTGCACGGGAAATTTTGCAGGGCGGCCCAGCGGAAAAGAACTGGCCTGTTATGCAGGGGTTGCTCCATTTGAACACAGCAGTGGTATAAGTATCAAAGGTAAATCCAAGGTACACCGGATGGCCAATAAAGAACTTAAAAGATTGCTGCATATGTGTGCATTATCTCTAATTCAACACAATCAGGAATTCAAGACATATTACAATAGAAAAAAGGATGAAGGGAAGCACAGCATGAGCATAATTAATGCCGTTAGAAACAAGATAGCATTAAGAGTTGCTGCAGTTATAAAAAATCAAGCTAGCTATAAAAATAATTATAATATAGCTGCTTAAAATTTGTTTTTATCATAACAATCATCTCGACCGAAGCACCGCGGAGTGGAGAGATCATTAAACTATGTTATTGAAATCAAATTTAAAGATTTGCTTCGCAGAGCCTTCGGGTTCTCCACTACGGTCGAAATGACGATACTTCTGATCTACCCAACTCTTTTCATCCGTGTCTCCGTGGCAACAATTACTGGGTTATTAATGTTTCTTTGCTTTTTTTCCTCCGATTTTTTTTACACTAAATGTAAAGTAGTGCTGATATAGGTAACTGAAAAGTGCCATTAAAACCGAAACCAGTATTCTCGAAAGCATTGCCAAAGTTGGATAGTCTCTTAAAAGTTCCAGCAAAAACTTCAATAAAACATAATTGGCCAGTATGTTAATAAACTGAAGGTTTAAAAACCTAAAAAGCTGAACCCTGCCCTTTAATTCGCTATGTGTAAATATTACATATTTGTTGAGTAAGAAACTGGTTGGGATGGCAATGGTATAATCGACCAATAATGATGCGGTTTCTCTCTGAAGCACAATTACTCCAAAATCTACCTCTTCGGTTTTAAAAATGAAAAAGTAAGCAAAATAATAACTTAAGATTCCTAACAGCAAAGTACCGCCACCAGTGGCTAGGTATCTAAAATTATGTAAGGAAATAAACTTTTCAAAAGGAGGGTAAAAAAAATCTATTACGGCTAAAATTATTTTGCGCATTACTTAAAACTGTTCGTTGTTGTTATTTGGCGTACACCAAATTGCATAAGCGGTCGTCATCCTGATCCAATAGCTATTGGATTTATTTCAGGGTCTTTCCTGCAATAAAGATGCTGAAACGAGTTCAGCAGGACTTGATGGCTTTGAAATATGCAATTTATTGTGAATCCGTAGTTATTTGGCGCAATTTACAATTAATTTTTATTGCTGCGGTAATTAGATAATTTAAGCAATTACTCATTGTTGGTGTAAAATGTAGGTTGCGCAACAAAATCAATCACTGCACACCAGGTATAAGAGGGGTGGGGCTGTATGCTTACACCAACGGTATTGAGCTTGTATTTTTGATCGAGTAAATTAAAGCGGTGGCCGAGGGACGGTACGCCACAATCTAACAACAAGTGGCAAACAATATCTAGACTGTTCGAGTAACCGAAATCGATATTTTCGCTCATCGCCTTATTGGGAAAGTACCTGGATAAACGTTTCGAAAATTTATCTCCGTTACTGCTTTCGTGTGTATCGAGATTATTCCTGTTTAAATCTTGTGCATGGCCCCGGCTTAACGAAGCTAATTTATCATCAGGATAAAACATTTGCAGGTTTTTTACGCCACGTAAATGTTTAAGTAAAGAAGTATAGTAAGAATTATTTCTGGTAATCCGGAGTTCATTGTAATTCCTATACTTCCGCACTTTAGCATTGTAGTTATTGATGTAGTCTTCCAGGAAAGTATAATAAAACTTTTCACCATCAATGCGAATCAGGTTTATATACATCACAATGTTTTTTTCCTCATTGCTTAAATAAGAAGCATTTGCTGCGGTATTGGCTTTGCGGAATTCGGCATTAGTCCATTTTTGAGCATTAACCTGACTGGAAAAAATGAAGAGTAAAAGGGTAGGTAGAAGTATTTTAAACATAGGATGATTTTCATGATAACGTCTTTTAAGGCAGATTATTTTTCGGTTAGGGGTTTAGGTAGTATTTTGCACATGGCGTTTAGCGGTTAGCGTTGACGAGCTACAACAAAAAAATAACCACCAAGGCACTAAAAACACAAATAAATTAATCTTTGTGCCTCCGTGTCCTGGTGGTTAAAATTGCGAATGGTTTATAAAAACATACCACCAGATGCTTCAATGCGCTGTGCATTAATCCATCTGGCATCTTCAGTACATAAAAAGGCCACCACGCCACCAATATCATCAGGCACGCCTACGCGGCCCAAAGCTGTTTGCGAAGCAATTCCAGCATTAAGCTGATCGTTATCGCGCACTACACCACCACCAAAATCGGTTTCAATGGCGCCAGGAGCAACAATGTTTGATCTAATTCCCCTTGCACCTAATTCTTTTGCCTGGTATTTGGTTAAAGTTTCCATTGCACCTTTCATCGAGGCATAAGCTGCATAGCCAGGGGTAGCAAAACGCGCCAAACCAGTAGAAAGATTAATAATCCCACTGCCATCATTTAATAAGGTTAAAGCCTTTTGGGTTAAAAAGAAAGCTCCCTTGTAGTGGATGTTTACCAAAGTATCAAATTGTTCTTCAGTTGTTTCTGCAAATGAAGCATGAATGCCGATACCCGCATTATTAATTAAAAAATCGAATTTTTCGGCATTAAAAACAGATTTCAATACAGTTTTAACTGCTGCGAAAAAGGCATCGAAAGTTTTAGTATCGGCTACGTTTAACTGTAATGCTGCAGCCTGTACACCTAGCTGTTTTATTTCGTTAACCGTATCTTCTGCTTCTTCTTTTTTAGATTGATAAGTAACAATTACTCCAATTCCTTTTGCTGCAATTTTTAAAGCAGCATTCTTCCCTAATCCGCGGCTACCACCGGTTACCAGGGCAATTTTATTTTGTGTTTCCATTTTCTTTTAATTTGTTAAACAAAGTTAGCTGGAAACCCGCTGTAAAAATGGTGACAGCTTAAGTAAAAATGGTGACTGTTTAAGTTTTATATGGTGACAATTTCCTTATTTGCAGCTAAAGACTGAAAATAAGCTTCTCTGTACTGTTTTGGTGTTTGGCCAGAGAAATGTTTAAAAAACTTGGTAAAGTTAGATGGATCATAAGTTAGTGTCCTTGCTATTTCTGCAATAGGCATGCTCACATTTTGTAACATCGATTTTGAAATCTCCATTAAACGTTCTTCAAAGAAATAACAAGGCGAATGGCCTGTAGCCGATTTAATGGTATTGCTTAAGTGCGTAGGGTGAACGTGAATAAGCTCGGCAAAATCTCTTACTTCAAACATCTCGGTTGCCCTGCCCGATACCACATCATCCAAATGTTTATCCAGCTCTTTCAAAAAATCGGCTGCGATTTCATGTTGACGGGCAAAAAACTTCTGTGGGATTTTCATATTAAAGTGAGTGCTGTTTAAACAAATATAATATTCACACAAATGAATATGAAATCTGGAACCTATGGTAATCATATTTGTGACCAAAGGATTACGCATTACAAGATAGTTTATGGCGCTTATTTAATTTTTTTCCTTCCTAACCAAAATAAACTATTGATAACCATTTTGTTCTGTGTTTCGTTGTCGAAGGTATAAGAGAGTGTGCTATTGCTTTTGCCGTACTTGTGCTCGTAATCGATATCATTATGACCCATGTTTAAGTAAACCATTTTGAATTTTTTATTACTCCAAACCACTGGGTAATATCCATTATGCCATATTTCGTGTGCTTTTGGCCCGGTACCAAGTGGGAAACTCGAGGGGTCTATTGATAGTAAAATCTGGATGTCTGGATTTTTTCTTAAATCGTTCTGCCAACGGTACCATTCGTTGGGTTGTGTTTTAAAGGTTTTGGGCAGGTTTTTGGTTACCGGATGTTTTTTGTTTTCTACTTTAAGTATTGCCGATGTTGGTCGCCAGGTATTACTGCCATATTCCCCCGACCCCAAAAAAGTATAGTGGTACCAGTCCCAGTTTTGATCGAAAGCTGATTTTGATAGCGCAAAAGCAGAGAAATGAAAACCCATCCATGCACCACCATTTTCCATATATTTTTCAAAAGCTTTGCGTTGTTCGGGTGCTTCTGGCCGGGTATCTAAAAACAAAACAACCTGATATTTAGCTAGAAACTTGGGATTTAAATTACTCCAATTGGCTGTAGAGTCGTAACTGAAGCGATATTTTTCAGCCATTTTAGGGAACCATTTATTCGCCTCATGAACAAAACTGATATGTGCCTGGTCATTTTTCGCGGTGTAAAAAGCAATGACATTAAATTTTGGTTTACCCTGCGCTATAGCGATTGATATGCTGAAAAAAACAGCTAAAATGGTGAGTGTTGATTTTTTTGCGCTATACATTTGGTCAGATTAGCTTACTAAATTAATAAAACGCTGTTTAATTGAATTTCGTTAAGTATACATCAAGTCCAAAATGTGGTTTTACAAACGGTTCAATCGATTGATATTATGATCCCAATTCAAACACCTGTAGTTTTTTCACAAATCTTTCCCGTTGATACCAATCATTATAAACCAGTTCTATTTGTTTCACTTCGAAAGTGCCGAAATCAAAGTCCCTGTACTTTTCGATAAGACTAAGGAAACTGTCTTTATGCTTAAGTTCCGATCTGAAACGGATCACCGTAGCGTGGGCGGTTTGGATGGCATAACGTTTATCGATACTCTGTTGCAGGTCTGAATTTTTAAAGCCTGCACGCAAATCATCTCTGATTTCGTTTAAGGTATCTGTTAAAAAACCTTGAATTAAAATGCAGGATGGTGATGCAGTAAGCCCTTTAAACTGAATCTTGAAACGCTTATGCCTACTTAATATCTGTTGGATAAGCTGAATATAATCCTCAACTTCGATATCCTTTAAATCGAAACCCTCATAACAGGAAATGATAGACATTAAGGTAATGTGAATATCCGGATTTTGATAATAATACTGATCAGGCTCAATCGCTTTTGCTTCAGTTAAAAACTGCTGAATCTTACTGTTCGTTGCAGCATTAGGTCTGATTATCAAAGTGATTCCGAAACGCTGATCGGTATCCGAGTCGATTAAATGATCTATCTCATAATTTCCGGCTAATATCTTTGCGATTGACTCGGTATAAAGTTTATGGTAATGCTCGGCTAAATTCATTATTTATACACAAAAAGAAAGCGTATCACCAATACAGAATTGTCATCCTGAGCCCGTCGAAGGACATACTTAGATTTGTTGTAAAGCGTTTCGACAGGCTCAACGTGACAGATTGAGGGAAAATAAACTTTATGATATGCCCTTAAATATTATAAATCAAATTTAGATGCACTAATATGGTTAAAATTATGCCAACAAAGTTTTCCAGCTTACTGCCGAGCCAATAATATTACTTAAATCAGCAATGGCTACACGTTCTTGTTCCATGCTATCGCGGTGGCGAATGGTAACCGTGTTATCTTCTAAACTCTGGTGGTCAACCGTGATACAGAAAGGCGTACCAACAGCATCCTGGCGACGGTAGCGTTTCCCAATGGCATCTTTCTCTTCATAAATACAGTTGAAATCAAATTTCAAGGTATCCATAATCTCGCGAGCCTTTTCAGGTAAACCATCTTTTTTGGTTAATGGGAAAATCGCAACTTTGTACGGCGCCAATGCAGGGTGTAAACGTAATAAAGTACGGCTATCCTGTTTATCTTCAGTGCTTAAATCCTGCTCTTCAAATGCATTAATCATGGTTAACAAGAACATACGGTCTAAACCGATAGAAGTTTCGATTACATAAGGAACGTAGTTGCCATAGGGTTTGCCTTCTTCATTTAAATCGTTATCGAAATACTGCATTTTCTTGCCAGAAAATTCCTGGTGCTGCGTTAAATCGAAATCGGTACGACTGTGGATCCCTTCAACCTCCTTAAATCCGAATGGGAATTCGAATTCAATGTCAGTAGCCGCATTAGCATAATGTGCTAATTTAACATGGTCGTGGTAACGGTATTTTTCAGGAGCGGTTCCTAAAGCTTTATGCCATTTTAAACGTGCTTCTTTCCAGTATTCGAACCATTTTTTATCTTCACCCGGGCGAACAAAAAATTGCATTTCCATTTGCTCAAACTCACGCATCCGCATAATAAACTGGCGGGCAATTACTTCATTTCTGAAAGCCTTGCCAATCTGCGCAATACCGAAAGGAATTTTCATTCTTCCAGATTTTTGAACATTTAAAAAGTTTACAAAAATACCCTGCGCAGTCTCCGGACGAAGATAAACTTCATCACTTCCTTCAGCCATTGCACCGAATTGGGTGCTAAACATCAGGTTAAACTGGCGTACATCAGTCCAGTTTGAAGTTTTAGAAATCGGGCAAATTACTTTATAATCAACAATTAAATCTTTTAGCTGACCTAAATTCTCAGATTTAAGCGCAAGATTCATTTCTACCTCAAGCGTTAAACCCTTTTTAACAAATCTCCAGCTCGCTTCCTCCACAAAAGGGTATTTATCATGATCTAAAATTGTTTCCTCATCTTTAAATGTTGGCACCCAGCTTGCCTGGCCTTCATCACTTAAACCCAATATTTCCTGTTGAAATTCTTCAAATTTCGCCTTATTGTCTGCGCTGAAATTAGCCAGTTCCGAATATAGCTCATCAATTTTATTCTCCAATAACTGATCGGCACGGTAACGTTTTTTAGAATCTTTGTTGTCAATCATCGGGTCGTTAAAACCATCAACGTGTCCGCTAGCTTTCCAAACCTTAGGGTGCATAAAAATTGCAGAGTCAATCCCCACAATGTTTTCATGCATTTGTACCATAGCTTTCCACCAATAGGTTTTAATGTTGTTTTTTAATTCGGCACCCAATTGGCCATAATCGTAAACAGCACTTAAGCCATCATATATTTCGCTGCTCTGGAATACAAAACCGTATTCTTTAGCGTGTGATATTACATTTTTAAATTGTTCGTCGTTATTCTTTTGAGCCATAATGCAGCAAAGATAATAAAAAGGCGGAGGGTTTAAAGGTATAAGGCTGAAGGTTTTTGATCAATGGCAAAGGAACTGTAGATTTTAGAATTTCTTCCTCCAACTTAGGTGTGCTAAGGTGTCTTAAGTGGTCGAAAACTAACGAAGGTGCCTTGCCAGTCAGCTTATAAGCACTTAAATTTCTTATACAGTTCAAAATGATTTGAAAAGCAATTGCAGTGCTAATCGGTTTAATCAATCCCTGCTTTCCGCTTTACTTCGTTACACTCGTGCCCGCTGCAATCAGGTTTAGGTGGCTAATATAGTGCTGCTATTTTCGTTTTAACAGCAGATTGCAGAAAAAAAGATGATTAGCACCAACCATGGTAACTAACTATAAAGAAATAGTCGATAAAATGTTATGTAGCCCAAGGACTGTCGAAAGCTATCGCGATCAACTATGTGAAAAACTTGAACTTAAAACCCGGGTGGGATTGGCGGTTTTGCCATTAAGAATGGATTTGCATAAAGGCTAATTGTATATAATATTTAGTTAGGTCAACTGATATGATGGCACGATTAACCGATTTCAACAATTAACCAATTAACCTTACTTTTGAAGCATGAAATTTCATCATTTGCTATTCTTGGTTATTGTTACAGTTTTGACCTCATGCAAACCAGAAGAAAAAAGCCATCAATATATTAAGTTTAATACATTAGCGGAGTTGTATCAATTCTTAAAATGGTCGCCAGAAAACCGTTTTCCATTAATTAGTGCCCATCGTGGAGGCCCAATGCCTGGGTTTCCTGAAAACTGCATCGAAACATTCAACAATGCCACTACCTATAATCCAGTAATAATCGAATTCGACATTGCCTATAGTAAAGATTCGGTCATGGTGATTATGCACGATGACAAGCTCGATCGGACTTCGACAGGAAAAGGGCTGATTGGCAATTATACTTACGAGGAGTTGAAAGCCTTTAATCTTAAAGATGATGAGGGTAAAGAAACAAAATTTAAAATCCCGACTTTAGATAGTGTATTAAGCTGGAGCAAAGGAAAAGTTTTATTAACAATCGACTTAAAAAAAGGTGTTTCTTACTCAAAAGTGATTGAAAAGGTAAGGCAGTATAAAGTAGAAAGTAATTCAATTATCATTACCTATACCGCAGATCAGGCTAAGGAGGTACATCGATTGGCACCCGAGTTAATGATTTCAGCCTCTATTCAAAAGAGAGCAGAATTGAAACGTTTAAATAACTTGGGGATTCCTAACAACCGTATTGTAGCTTTTGTTGGTGTTTCTGCTCCAGGTAAAGAATTGTATCAATACCTGCACAACAAAGGTATTACCACTATTTTAGGCACCATGGGAAATATAGATAAAAGTGCAATTACAACTCCTGCAAAGATGGTTTATTACCACTTGGTTAATAATGGTGCAGATATTTTGTCGGGCGATAATTTACCTCAGGCATCAGAAGAACTGGATAAGTTTCGGTATAATAAAAAGTTAAGTTCATCGCATATAAACTAACCTGTTCGTTATTGCGAGGCACGAAGCAATCCTACTATAGTTTATTGCGAACGCTTTAAAATTGCTTCGTGTCTCGCAATGACGATAGTTCTAAACGTTACCTTTGCGAAAACCTTTGTGTTCTTTGCGGTTAAACATACAGATATGAGTATTTCAGTTAAAAATCTTTCTAAACATTACGATAAGCAAAAGGCAGTCGACTCCATTAGTTTTGAAGCCAAACCAGGTCGTATTTTAGGTTTTCTTGGTCCTAATGGAGCTGGTAAATCTACCACTATGCGTATGCTTACCGGTTATTTAGTACCTACATCTGGTGAGGCTGAAATTTCTGGTAAAAGTATTCTTTCAGAAGCTATAGAAGCTAAAAAACATATTGGCTATCTTCCTGAAAATACCCCGCTTTACGCCGATATGTATGTGAAGGAGTTTTTAAATTTTGTTGGTCAAACTTATAAACTCATCAATTTGCCTGCCCGGATTGATGAAGTCATCAAAATGGTCGGTTTAACACCCGAACAGCATAAAAAAATTGGCATGTTATCTAAAGGTTATCGCCAAAGGGTAGGTCTGGCGCAGGCGATAATCCATAACCCAGCGGTTTTAATTTTAGATGAGCCGACGTCTGGTTTAGATCCAAATCAACTGGTCGACATCAGGCAACTGATCAAAACATTAGGAACGGCTAAAACGGTTGTCATTTCTACACACATTATGCAAGAGGTGGAAGCCATTTGTGATGACATCATCATTATTAGCAAAGGCAAAATCGTAGCTAACGACTCGCTTGAAGGTTTGAAAAAAGCTCACCAACAGCAATCACTGGAAGATATTTTTAGAAAACTTACCGCTTAACTTCATGTCTGGCTCAAAAAACGCAATTTTATTCATCGCCCTTTTATTTTCAAGTCCCATACTATTAAAAGCTCAAAACAGCGCTAACATTGGCATAGCTGCAGAACTTGGCTTACCATCAGGCAATTTCTCCGGCATGTCGGGAATTGGGCTGGGCGCATCTGTAAAAGCTGATCTTCCTGTTGCAGAAAATTTTGCATTAACGTTAAATGTAGGCTTTATGAACTTTTTCGGTCGGCGGAATCAACTTTTCAATGTTCAGGATTTAACTTATATACCCGCTAAAGCTGGCTTGAAATATCAACTGGGAGAAAGCTTTTACGCAGAAGGGCAGTTAGGTGCAGCATTGTCATTAAATAACGGACAAAAAACTTTATTTGTTTGGTCGCCTGGCATTGGTAATCAGTTTAAGTTATCTGGCGAAAATAAACTCGATTTAGGCATAAGATATGAAGCATGGACAGGCAAAAATGAGTTTTCCGATTTAAATAAAACAAATACTAAAGGTTTTGTTGGAATCAGATTTGCCTATGTATTTGGGCTGTGAAACAATTTTTGTGTTTAATTGTTTGGTTTATTAGTCAAAAAATACAGTACTTACAAATCTTATAACTTAATACAACGTTTTAGAATAAATTATTTTTTATTTAACCTTCAGTTAATCAGAATGTTATGTTTTATAAATTTTGTTTCTGATTTTATTTGTAACGTTTTTGGCATCATGATTGTCTAAATCCCGAAATAATTAACGAACAATAATTTAAAAAACAATGAAAAAAGTATTACTATCTTTATTAATGGTTGCAGGCCTGGGCTTTGCAGCTTCAGCTCAAACAGAAGGGGCAGTTCAAAAACTAAGCATTGGTGCTGAGTTTGGCTTACCAACAGAAAAAAATTCAAATACATTAATCGTAGGTGGTTCATTACAGTACGAACATCCGGTGGCTAAAGATTTAAATTTAACTGGTTCTGCTGGTTATTTATCATTAATGGCTACAGGAGATGCTAAAGATTTTCTGAAATCTATTGGGGCAAAAACGAGTTATGGTGTTATTCCGTTAAAAGCTGGTGCCAAATATTATTTTGGTGGTAATTTTTATGGCGCTGGTGAACTAGGTGCAGCAATTAGCACTGAAACTGGTGGCAGCACTTTATTTGCAATTGCACCAACTTTAGGCGCATCGTTTTCTGTTGCCGATAAATCTAGTTTAGATTTCGGTTTACGTTATGAAAACTGGTCAGGAAATGGCGGCTCTACAGGCTTTATTGGCTTGCGTGCTGCATTTGCATTCGGTTTATAGTATTAAACCATGATTTTATTTCAAAGCCTCCAAGAAATTGGGGGCTTTTGTTTTTTCTAAGCGATTTAAAATCTATGAGTTAATAAAATAATTTAACGATTACTTTATTAACTATCAAATTAGTTTTTTATCATTGTACGTTTTCTCCTGATAGGTGAAGACACGGAAACTAAAAATAATTTTCAAAAACAACTCTCAAAATCAGATGAAAAAACTAGTATTATCTTTATTAACAGTTGCAGGTTTAGGCTTTGCAGCTTCAGCTCAAACAAGCAAACCTGTAATTTTTGGCGTTAAAGCCGGAATAGCTTTTCCAAACATGACAATCTCATCAGGGAGCGCATCAGTAAGTTTTGATGCAAAAACATCTTATTATGTTGGCGGTACAGCCGAATTTGTATTGTCTGATGTAATCTCAATTCAACCCGGTTTAACCTTTATAAATAAGGGAACAAAACTGACAAGCGGGGACATTGATTTCGAAGGCAATGACATTACAACTACTGATGAAGCAACATTAAATTTTAAATATCTGGAGTTGCCGGTAAATTTATTGGCGAATTTCAAATTAGGAAGCGCTGGTAAGGTATTTCTAGGTGCAGGACCTTATTTCGCGTATGCATTAAGTGCGAATGGCAAATACGGATCGATAAAAGAAGATATTAAATTTGGCGAGGCAGAATCAGAATTTAAACGGACTGATTTTGGATTAAACTTTCTGGCCGGTTATCAATTAAATAATGGCTTTAATATCCACGCTGGTTATGGATTGGGGTTAAGCAGTATTGCAGATACTGATCTCTCGGATGAGATTACCTTTAAAAATAAAGTTTTCTCAGTTGGGGTAGGCTTTTCTTTCTAACCGAACTGAGACATAAAGAAGAGGTTGTATCATAAAAACAATTTCTCCTCAGATTTTGTCATGTTGATCTTCCCGATGAAAACCGGGACTAGTCGTCGAAACACATAAAAGGTTATTTAACTAAGTCCTTCGACAGGCTCAGGATGACAATGCGAATTATGATATGGCCTCTTTTTAAATTTAAATATTGCTGATTTGATAATACATTCATTTAATCAATTCCTTTTAAATTTGCAGGAATAAATGGTTAACTTCGGCGTTTTAATAGCACATGTACGCAGTTTTTAAACGCGAGTTATTCAGTTTCTTAAGTTCGATGGTTGCTTATATTACCATCGGTATTTTTCTATTGGTTTCTGGCCTGTTACTTTGGTTTTTTCCTGATACCTCGATACTTGATTATGGTTATGCCGAACTTGATGGTTTTTTCAGTTTGGTGCCTTATCTTTTTATGTTTCTTATTCCTGCCGTTACCATGAGGTCTTTTGCCGAAGAACGGAGAGAAGGAACGTACGAACTTTTAATCACACGCCCCATCCAGATCTGGCAGATCATCGTAGCAAAGTATCTGGCAAGTTTGGTTTTGGTATTATTTGCCTTAATTCCAACACTAATTTATTACTATAGCATTTCAAAGCTGGGTTTTCCTGAAGGGAATATCGATTCAGGATCGGTAATTGGCTCCTATATCGGTTTATTTTTACTAGGGGCAGCCTTTACCTCCATTGGGATTTTCTCTTCTGCACTAACTAAAAATCAGGTGATTGCCTTTGTGATCGGTGCAGCTTTATGTGCATTCGCTTTTTTAGGCTTCGATTATAGCAGTCAACTTGCTGCATTTCAAAGTATTGGGAATATCATCAGCAGTTTAGGGATTAATCAACATTATACCTCGATAAGCCGTGGTGTTTTAGACACCAGAGATCTCATTTATTTTATTACGTTTTCCGTGCTGTTTTTATTAGTCACCAAATTGATAATAGGAGGGAAACGGTAATGAAGCTGAAGAATAAGTGGATTAATTCTATCGTCGTTATAGCCGCATTAATTATTTTAAATATTGTGGGGCAGTATGCTTTTCATCGCTTTGATTTTACGGCCGATAAACGTTTTACGCTGAGTGAAAAAACAGAAACATTATTACAGCAAAATAAAAAACCGGTAATCATTACTGTGTTTTTAGCGGGAGAGTTGCCACCTGCTTTTAAACGGCTGCAAGCTGCGGTATCTGATATTTTATCCGATTACCAGGCTTATGCCAAAACCGAAGTTAAGGTAGTTTTCGTTGATCCGATAGCAGGGCTTAATCAGGCCGATCAGGATACAGTAATCAATAATTTGTACGAAAGAGGCATAGAAGCAACCAATTTAAGTGTTAAAACTGAAAGTGGATTAACGCAGAAACTCGTATTTCCGATGGCGATGATGGAAAGCGAAGGGAAGGAATTCCCCATTAAACTCTTTCAAAATTTAGATACCCGTGGAAATTACGAAGACAATATAAACCGCTCTATTGAAAATCTGGAATATATTTTTACTTCGAGTTTAAAGAAAGTACTTTCTGGTGATAACCCCCGGATTGGCTTTTCAGAATCAAACGGTGAACTTTCCGATTTACAGCTGGCTGATGCCATTCACACCCTATCGAGCAGTTATTTGGTTGGCCGTATTGATTTAAATAGTATTGATAAAACAGGACTTGATAAATTGAAAATGCTGATTATCGCCAAACCTAAGAAGCCTTTTACAGAAACAGAGAAATACAAAATCAACTATTTTGTAATGAACGGCGGGAGGGTACTTTGGAGCATTGATCAGGTAAATGCCGAATTGGATAGTTTGCGGGGAAAAAGCGGACAGATGGCTGTTAATAGTAATTTAAATCTGGATGATATGCTTTTTATGTATGGTGCTAGGGTTAATTATAATATTATTGCCGATCCGGCAAACAGTGCTGAAATTCCGGTTTCTACAGGTGTGGTAGGCGGGCAGAACCAAATGCAATTGGTACCCTGGATTTATTACCCGATTTTATTACCCGATACTGTAGAAAATGTTGTGAAAAAATTGGATGGTGTAAAATCTGAATTTCCAAGTACAGTAGATACTATTGGTGTTAAAGGCGTAAAGAAATCGTACATTTTAGCTACATCTCCTTATAATAAAGTATATAATGTGCCGAAATTGTTTAGCTTGCAAATGGTAAGCGAACAGTTAGATCCACGATCTTTCCAAAGTAAACCACAGCATGTTGGTTTGATGTTAGAAGGTAATTTTCCATCGGTTTTTGCCGGGCGACCTTTACCAGCTACCATTACGCAACCTTATACCTTAGAAAGTACAAGTAAACCGGCTAAAATGATCGTGATAGGAGATGGCGATATTTTTAAAAACCAGGTATCGGAGCAAAATGGAACGCCCTTTCCCTTAGGTTTCGATCGTTATTCGCAGCGTACCTTTGGAAATAAGGCCTTATTGCTCAATATTGTTGATTATTTTACGGATAATGACAACTTAATTGCGCTGCGAAATAAAGAAGTTAAAATTAGATTGTTGGATAAAGCCAAAATTAAACTCGAAAAAACAAAATGGCAATTTATAAATGTGGTAGCACCCTTGCTATTGTTAATATTCTTTGCGATTTTTCAACATTATTACCGCAAATACAAGTACGCTAAATAATTTTTATATTTTTGAAGAAGACTAAATAATATCATGAGATTTATTGTATCCACATCAACTCTATTAAAACACTTACAAACCGTAAATGGTGCATCAAGCAGCAGTACGGTTTTGCCTATATTAGAAAATTTTCTCTTCGAAATTAAAGATGGAAACTTAACTATCTCTGCTACTGATCTGCAAACCAGCATGACAACTGCTTTGGCTGTAGAATCAAAGGAAGAAGGTAAAGTTGCTGTTCCATCTAAAATTTTATTAGATACACTTAAAACATTGCCAGATCAACCGATCGCATTTAATATCGATGATAGTACTTTTGCAATCGAGATCAGTGCAGGAGATGGTAAATATAAATTGAGTGGTGAAAATGGTGATGATTTTCCGAAGATTCCTGTAGTAGAAAATGCATCTTCTGTAAACTTACCTGCATCAGTTTTAACTGAAGCCATTACGAAAACTATTTTTGCTGTAAGTAACGATGAATTGCGCCCGGCTATGACAGGTGTATTCTGCCAGTTATCTCCTCAGCACATCACCTTTGTGGCTACCGATGCACATAAATTGGTGAGGTATCGCCGTATGGATAGCAAAGCAGATAAAGCAACATCATTTATTCTCCCTAAAAAAGCATTAACCCTTTTAAAAGCCGCTCTACCTTCAACAGATATTAATGTATCAGTTGATTATAATGCAACCAGCGCTTTCTTTAAATTCGAAAATATCAATTTAGTGTGTCGTTTAATAGACGAGCGCTATCCTGATTATGAGGCGGTAATTCCGACCAATAATCCGAATAAATTAATTATCGATAGAAGTTTGTTTTTAAACACCCTTCGTAGGGTTGTAATTTTTGCGAATAAGACGACACATCAGGTAAGATTGAAAATTAGCGGAAGCGAGTTAAATATCTCTTCTGAAGATTTGGATTTTGCTAACGAGGCGCACGAGCGTTTAAGTTGCCAATACGATGGCGAAGACCTTGAAATAGGCTTCAATGCACGCTTTTTGATCGAAATGTTGAGTAATTTAAGTGGTGATGAAGTTACTTTAGAACTTTCGACACCAAATAGAGCAGGACTTTTAATTCCACAAACTAATGATGAAAACGAAGACGTTTTAATGTTAGTGATGCCTGTGATGCTAAACAATAGTTATTAAAAAAAAAACTAACTTATTAGTTTTCATAAGAAAATGGCTTGGTTTTTGACCGAGCCATTTTGTTTTTAGTCAACTAACAAACCAATGAAAATCTATAACAATCTCTCGAAATCACTGATTTTGCTTATCTGCTTATGTAGTATAGGCATATCATCCTGTAAAAAGGATAATCCAGATGAAGTAGTAAAAGGCCAGGCCAAGGTAAAAATGGTCAACGCATCGCAGGCCGGCGTGCATCAGGATGTTTATTTAGATAACGAAAAACTAACTACTGTAGCTTTAGCTTTTGGCGAAACCAGTGATTACGTAAAAATACCTTCTGGTAATAGAAGCGTTTCTTATGCCGGCACAAATAATACAACTACTGATACTTCTTTAAACTTTACGCCATCTATTACCTACACTACTTTTTTAGTCACCAATAAAAAAGGAGAGATGGAAATAGTGAGTTACGAAGATAACCTAAGTAATAATGAGGCAGATAAAGCTAAAATTAAACTGATTAACCTGACACCAAATTTTGCTACAGGCATAAATGTTATGGTACAGGGTGGTGTTCAGTTTGTTAATGGACTGGCTTTTAAAGAAGCATCGAACTATTTTACGGTAGATACTGGTGTAAATTTAAGATATTCGGTGGTAGGCTCTGGCAGCCTTAAAACCATTGATAAAACGAGTTTAGAAGGAGGTAAAATTTACACGATTTGGTTTAGTGGTACTACGGCTGCAACATTAGAAGCGCATATCATTACCGATAATTAATTTCAAAGTTTAATATGCTTTCTGCTATCTTTACGTTTTTATTAGCATCAGCGATTAATTATGAAAAACAAAGTATTGTTTCCTAAAATATTTCTTCTTCTTACACTTACCGTTTTAATCAGCTCCTGCATCAAAAATGATAATTTAATTGAAGGTGATGCTAAAGTGCGGTTTTTTCAAGCCGCTTCAACTGATACAACCCAAACTTTCTATTTAAATGGGGTCCAAATTGGGACACCAGTTGCTCACGGTACAAATACAAGTTATGTGGTAGTTGCTGGCGATGCTGCTTATAATATAGCTTCGCGTAATATAAATACTGGTGTTGATGTAGCTTCGTTAGCAGATCAAACATTTAAAATTGGACAGAATTATTCTGTTTTTTATTATAAAGAAAAAACTGGCGATCCTGCAAAATTGAAAGTTTATACTGATGATGTAAAACCAGATCTTGATTCAGCTAAGCTAACTTTTTTAAACCTTGGTTACACGCTAGGTTCAAGTGTTGTAATTACGGATAGCACGAATACGGCCAAACCTGTCGAATCTACAATTGCATATGGAGCTATTAAAACTTTAAAGGTTAAAGTTAATAAAAACATGAAATTTGCTTTTAAACTAACTAATCCTACTGCAACAAATCCACCGCCTGTGGTACCACGCTTAGATTCTCTTAATATTAATAATGGTAGAGTTTACCTTATCTTATTGGATGGTGATAAAAAGGGAGAACTTAAAAATCGAATCATTTCTGCCAACTAATTTTATTGCATTATACTAGCATTTAATCCCTTTGATATTCATACTTTTGCCCAAAATTAGATAAATGGAACTACTACAGCAGCTCATAGATTTTATTCTTCATATAGACGTACATTTAGCTGAAATTGTTAATGAATATCGTACCTGGACTTACCTCATTTTATTTCTGATCATATTTGCCGAAACAGGTTTTGTGGTTACACCATTTCTTCCCGGCGATTCGCTGCTTTTTGCAATGGGTGCTTTAATTGCAGGCGAACATGAAACTGGTTTAAACATCTGGATCATGCTTGTTATTTTAATTGTTGCAGCAATTTTAGGAAATACCCTTAACTATAAACTCGGGAGTTTTTTAGGTGCAGGGGTGTTTAAGGAAAAGAACAAAATTTTGAAGCTTAAATATTATCATCAATCTCACGAATTTTTTGAGAAACACGGTGGTAAGGCCATTATGTTAAGCAGGTTTCTTCCAATTTTTAGAACCATTGCACCATTTGTAGCAGGAATAGCCAAAATGCCTTTCGGTCGTTTTACTTATTATAACATTGTAGGTGGTGTTGCCTGGATAGTTGCATTATTGTTAGGAGGCTATCTGTTAGGACAAATCCCGGTAATTAAAAATAACTTTGAACTGGTTATTATTTTTATTGCTGTGGTAACGTTTGTTCCTGCCATCTGGGCAGCCATCAGAAGTCGTTTTCAGCCTAAAAAGATTGAGGCAATTATTGAAGGAGAGGACACAAAATCATAATTAAAGTTCCCTGCCAATTAGGGAACCGTTTTGAAATTTCCTTTCTATCTCTTCACTTTCTTTTTTTTCATCAGGTACTATCGCTGTTTTAATCAGGTTTTTGAGCACTGGCTGACCTGCATCAACCCAGGCAGAATACCAGAATGAACCTGTCTCTAAGATAGCCGCACGCATTTGTTTTTCTACCATGTTATTCATTTTAGTATGGTAGGCTTTCGAATAGGCCGTAGCGTATTGTTTAAGCACAGTATTATTCCTTTCAGAAAAACTATACTTTTTGTCGGAAGGAAATGATGCGCTCAGTTCCGCTTCGAAAGTTAATACGGTATCAACCAAACTGTGCGTGTGTTTAAGTATTTTCCAGATTTCTTGCAATGGGTTTTCAATATAATATGCCTTGCCAACAACAAAATTGTATTGAGTGGAAAACAATTCGGGTAAACGGCTTTCCCAAAAAGCGTGGATACCAACCTGATTAGTGAGTTGCCCATTATGGTTAGCCGTAGTATGTAAAGGAACATGTGCATCGCCAATGTAATGGCCCAGATCTGCAGAGTATTTTAAGATTTTTACCGAATCACGCATTTTAAAGGCTTTAACTAAACCATAATAGCTGCGCTGTATTTGCCAGGGGATAATACCATCAGTGTTCAGTTTTTTCAGGCCATATTTAGCCAGGGCATCATCCCATTTTTCGGGAATACTATCTATATTTTTCTCGTAGTTTTCCACATCGAGGTAATGCCGTGGTGCTTCCAAGGTATCGGCATATCTGCGTTTATCTGGGTCAACAGCATGTTCGGTAATGTATTTGATATTCTTTTTATAGAAACCGATCATATCAGAAGGCAAAGTGAAAACAGCAAGGTTATTTATCCTTTGATGTGCAAAGAAACCCCAGGAGGTACAAAGAAATATAGGGATGATTAACGCGGTTAAAATCGTTAATCTTTTCATATACCGAAGATATGCAATTTTCTTTGTAACCCTAAGGGTTTAAAAGCCAAAAATTATGCATTTTCCATTTTTTTCATATCAAGCTTTTTCATCTGCATCACCACATCCATAACTCTTTTTGCTCTTTCGGGATCTGCCATTAGCTCACCGATGTTTGATGGAACAATCTGCCATGAAAGTCCGAATTTATCTTTTAACCATCCGCAAGCACTCTCTGTACCGCCATCATTTATAAAAGTATCCCAGTAATAGTCTATTTCATCCTGACTATCGCAGTTTACCATAAGAGAAATGGCTTCATCGAACTTAAATTGCGGACCGCCGTTAAGGCCCATAAATTTATTTCCATTTAATTCGAAAGTAACTACCATGGGAGTAACCTGCGTAATTTTAGAATCTTTAAATACTGTACAATAGTATTTTGCTGCTGCTTCGGCTTGTCCGTCAAACCAAAGACATGTTACAAGTGGTTTTGTCATTTTATATAAGTCTTTTTGTTGCCACAAGTTAGGCAAGATTTTTAGGCTGCGTAAGGTTTAAAAGTGACGATTTAAGGGGGCGATTTGGACAATAATTTTAATTTAATTTTACTTAGTTTTCCACCCCTTGCCCCTCCTAAAACAGGAGGGGAGTAGGAACTGCTGAGGCAAGATCTGTTCCTGTTATTAGAGTTTATAGTTTGAACCCTTTTGCTATACATTTTACAAGATGAAATAGCTCCCTTCCAAAGATGTGCGGGTTAGTCGTTGGAATGAACATTTTGCTGTATATAATTTACTAGGTGAATCAGCTCCCCTCCTTATTTTCAAGGAGGGGTTGGGGGTGGTTAATAAATTTGTTAAATTTATCCCCATGGAATTATCTTGCCCAATATCTGCAGAAAGAGTAAATGAGAATGTAGTTAGGATTATTGCCTTAATGGTTGCGGTGATCGCAATTACTTGTGTTGTGTTTTCAAATTATTGGGCAATTGTTTTTCTGATATTTGATTTTGCCTTGAGAGCATTTACAACAGGTAAATTTAGTTTGTTGAAATTTATCGCCATTAAAATATCTGCCGGACTTTCGCTTTCACCGAAAATGAAGGATCTGGCCCCAAAAAAGTTCGCGGCAACCTTAGGCTTTATATTTTGCCTTCTAATTACCGCGGTATTTTTATTTGATTTTTATAATGCAGCGCTAATTTTTACCTCCATCATGATCGTTTTCGCTTTGTTAGAGAGCTTATTCGCCGTTTGTGTAGGCTGTTATATCTATTCTTTTTTGCAGATTTTCACTAAAAAGAAAGAGGCTTAATTTATTTATTTAAAGCTTCGCGTACTTTAGGTGCAATCTTGCTACCGAATAACTCAATTGATTTCATCAAAGCTGCATGAGATGGCCCGCCTACGTCCATGTGTGCGGAGAAACGTGTTAAACCAAAAGTTTCTTCCATGGCTAAAATCTTCTCCACCGATTCGTTTACATCGCCAATAATTAACGCACCGCTACTGCTCCGGCCAGTATCGAACTGGTTGCGTTGATAAGGTGCCCAACCGCGCGATTTTCCAATCCTGTTCATCTGGGCTGAATAAAGTGGATAATAATAATCGGCAATTGCATTACTGTCCTCACCAAATAAGGAATGCATGTGAACGCCTACTTCGAACTTTTTCATGTCATGTCCATAAGCTTCATAAACTCTTTTATAGTAATCGAAAAGCGGCTTAAACTGAATGGGCTGACCGCCGATGATGGCAAACATTACAGGTAAGCCTAATCTACCAGCACGTTCTACTGATTCTGGTGTTCCACCAACGGCCACCCATATCTTTAGCTTGTCGTTTATAGCTCTTGGCAATACTTCCTGGTTATTCAACTCTGGTCTGAATTTACCTTTCCAAGTAATTTTGGGCGCTGCGTTTATTTTAAGGAGTAAATCTAACTTCTCTTCGTAAAGCTCGTCGTAATCTTGAAGATTGTAGCCAAACAGGGGAAACGACTCAATAAAACTGCCGCGACCAGCCATTAATTCGGCCCTGCCATTTGAGATTAAATCTATTGTGGCAAAATTTTGATACAATTTAACCGGATCGGATGAACTTAAAACCGAAACCGCACTGCTTAGTTTGATGTTTTTGGTAACAGTAGCTGCGGCAGCCAATATAATTTCAGGACTCGATACGGCGTAATCAGGGCGATGGTGTTCGCCAATGCCATAGAAATCTAAACCAACCTCGTCCATTAGTTTTATTTCTGCTATAATTTCCTGAAGTCTTTGCTGCGCGGGTTGAATTTCTCCTTTTGCATTAATCTGCAAATCGCCAAACATACCGATACCTAATTCCATAATATTAATAATTTCAACAAAGTTAATGGATAAGGGTTTGGTGGTTTTTGATGTATGGTAAGAAAAGAGATGAAAGGATTTATAATTTAATCGCCCAGTTTACCTAAAGTTTTAAAAATGCTTTCAAGTTCATGGTTGGGATAATCGAAATTGGTCGCATTGATCATGAAGTTTTTCCCATTTAATAATGAAATGTCAAGAAATTTGCTCCTATTTTTATCAATTAATAGGTTGTATTCAGTTTTAGCTTTAATACTTCTAATCTCTGACCATTTATAAGTGCCAAGATCTTTAAAAGAGATTTCATGCGCTGTGGCTGTAATCGCATAAACTTCTTCTTGGTTCTTTAGATACTTTAATACAAGGATTAAGTATCCAGTATATAGAATTACCAAGATAATAAGGGTTAAAATATAATTAAAGTCTATCAAAGAGGCTATGCCCATAAAGACTAAGGGGAACACACAAAATGGAATTACTATAAGTGCCAAGTTCGCATTGTCTTTAACTTTTATTGATGTGATCATGTTTGACATAAGGGTTGACTTTTACAGCTTCATAGAAATAAATCCGTTATAAACACCATCAATTACTTTGCTCATCCTTTGAGATTTTAATTTGATTCATAGGTTAAACAGCAGGGGATGCATGGACTGATCCTTAACCGAAGATAATTATTGTTTTTAGTTTATGCACAATGCAACCTCGGTTTTTTATGCCTACCCGGGTTAGCTAAACCCGATTATAGCGAGCATCCCGATCTTTTCATCGGGATAAAGCGGTAAGCGGGGCTTTCGGAGCCAAGGAGCATTGGCATTGCTTTCCAAATAAAAGTTCGGAATGAAGATCTTAAGCTTATTCGAACCATATAAGGAACATAAGATCATTCAGCTTATATCTGGAAAGATTCTGAAACAAGTTCAGAATGACGACTGCTCCTGGAATACTAAGAAAGATCCTGAAACAAATTCAGGATGACGTGTCGAGGTTGAAAACTGACAATTGAAAACTGGCTACTCTATCTTTTTACCTTTCATTGCTGTAGAAATCGCTGCGTCCATTACCCGTTCGGCAAAAGGGCGGGTAAATTCGTTCAGCTCGTCTGCTTTCTTCAAAATGGTATCTTTTTCTTGAGTAGCTAAAGCCGTTTTAAGTGCTTCGATGTGTACTTTGGTTTCTGCAATTTCGGTCGCCGTTAAATGCTCAGCATGTTTTTCGATAAAACGTTCTGCTGTGTAAAGCAATTGTTCGCCCTCGCTTCTCGCTTCAATAAGCATACGTTGTTCTACATCACTTTTAGCATGTTCTATGCTATCAAGGAGCATTTTCTCTACGGTATCGTCACTTAAGCCATAACTTGGCGTAATTTCTATCTCTTGTTTAACACCGGAACGTAACTCAATGGCCTGCACGGTTAAAATTCCATCGGCATTCAGTAAAAAATTGATGTCGACTTTTGGTAAACCAGCAGGCATTGCAGGGATTCCTTTTAAGTCGAACTCAGCCAATTTTCTATTTTCTTTCACTAAATCGCGTTCTCCCTGGTAAACAGAGATCTTCATATTTACCTGTCCATCTACAGAAGTAGTGTATTGGCGACCCGCTTTAGTAGGTACTTTGCTGTTACGGGCAATAATTACATCCATCAGGCCACCCATGGTTTCGATACCTAAAGAAAGTGGTGTAACATCTAACAATAAAATATCAGAACGGTTTCCGGCCAAAACATCGGCCTGAATGGCTGCACCAAGTGCTACTACCTCATCAGGATTAATGTTGTCTTGTGGTTTTTTACCAAAGAAATTTTCTACAGCCTGTTTTACATAAGGTGTACGGGTAGAACCTCCCACTAAAATTACCTCATCTATATCACTGGCAGATAAATCTGCATCCTTTAATGCATTTTTACAGGCGGTGATGGTCTCCTCAACCTTTGCTGAAATTAACTGCTCAAAGGTTTGTTTATCCAATGTACACCAAATCTCGCCAACCTTTTCGTTGTATAAATTCTGGGTTGATAATGCTTTTTTAGCAGCCTCAGCCTGTAGGCGTAAAGTTTGCATCAAAATATTGTCTTGAGCAACTACAGCTACATCAAGGTTGTTTTTCGTAAGCCAATAATTTAAAATGGCGCGGTCGAAATCATCGCCCCCTAAATAAGTATTTCCGTTTGTCGCCAAAACTTCAAAAATTCCATTTTGGATCTGTAGAATAGAAACATCAAATGTTCCTCCGCCTAAGTCGTATACCGCAATTGTTTTTTGTTGCGATGGATCTAAGCCGATTCCATAAGCCAAACTTGCTGCGGTAGGTTCGTTTACAATACGCATGACATCTAAACCGGCCAGTTTTCCAGCATCTCTGGTGGCCTGGCGCTGACTATCATTAAAATATGCCGGAACAGTGATTACAGCTCTGTTAACAGGAGTTTTTAGAGCGTGTTCTGCTCTTGCTTTAAGCTCTTTCAAAATTTCTGCTGATAATTCGATAGGGGTGTAGAAACGATCGCCTGCATGGATTTTCACCAAAGCATCACTATCATCGTCTATAATTTTGTAAGAGAAAATATCCTTATGTTCGGCTACGTCTTTATAAGAACGGCCAAGTAATCTTTTTACCGAAAAAATAGTGTTTGAAGGATCGGTGGTTAAGTATTCTTTAGCCTCGTTACCCACAATGGCTTCGTTCTGGTTGTTAAAATATACCACAGAAGGTACTAATATTCCTTTACCTGCATCGTTAATTACCTGCGGATTCTTATCTGGATTGATAAATGCGACCAAACTATTGGTTGTACCTAAATCTATTCCAACTATAATTTCTTCCTTCTGAAACGAACCTGTAGCAAGGTTAATTGATATTTTTGCCATGGCTGCAAATTTACAATAATGTTGTGCTAAAATTGTTGTTAAGTTGTAAGTTTTAGTTGAAAAAGTCCGGGGTCGGAGGTCAGAAAGTTGGAAGACTAGGGGCTTTATTAGTACTACTATATCTTCGGACTTCCGACTCCCGACTTCGGACTAAAGACTCTGGACTATCTCTTATTCTTCTCTTCAATCCACAAACTCATGTATTTGGTGCTCTGTGCCGTGTGGTGATTTAATATCTGTCCGAAAAAATTATTTTGTCTGTGTGCAATTAAATCTAAAGATAACCTTTCAATTTCTTCTATGAATGGGTCGGCAAAATATTTCGCCGAATACCTTTGGTTAATAATCTGTACGCCATTCTGTTGTGCAATTCTCCAGGCATTTTGATCCTGGTATAACTTCACAGCTTCATCTATAAACAGTTCTAAATCATCTTCGATGCTACCATTCCAATCTAAATTGCCTCTCATGGCTTCTGCACCAACGGATGTGGTAACCGATGGCGTACCAACGCACATGGCATCAATAAATTTACCTTTTACACCTGCGCCAAACTGAATTGGAGCTAGCAATATTTTATGTTTTGAAATGGTTTCCTTTGCGTCTATAGCTCTTCCTTTAATTAAGAATCTTTCACTTTTATTATCCAGTTGCAAAATTTTCTGCGATGCATAAGATCCATATATATTCATACTCGCATTAGGAATTTTTTTGCGAAGTGAAGGCCAGATCTTGGTTTTTAAAACCTGAACGGTATTCCAGTTGGGTTCGTGAAGGAAATTGCCAATGAAAACAAAATCTGTCCGATTTTCAAAGGGAATCCATTTTTCGATAACCTGCTGATCGATTTCTTCTTCGAGAAAGGGTAAATAATAGATCAGTGAAGGATCGATTTTAAATTGATTTTTCAGGATATCTATCTCCACTTCTGAAATCATTATAGATAAATCGCAACGTAAAATTGAAGCAATTTCTCTTTTAGCCGTATCTGAAAATAAATCTAAAACTTGTTTTTTCTTGTCGCTTTGTTGTCGGGCACTTCTCAGGCAATGTAAATCTTCGGTGTCTAAAACCCTAAGTGCATTAGGGCATTCCTGTTGCACCCGCCAGCCATATTGTTCTTCTACCATAAAGCGGTCGAACAGTACCATTTCCGGGTTTAATTCTTTCAGAAATACATTAAAACTTTCATCGTTTAGTTTGATTTGTTGCTCAACAATACTAATCTTACTAAAATCATAACTGAATTCGCTTTTCGATGCTGCCGATGCAAAAGTGATTTGATAATCTTTTGACAGAAATAGATCAACCAATTGGATCATCCTTGTGCCTGCCGCCGATGAAGTGGGTTCGGGCCAGACCAATCCAATTATTAATAATTTCTTAGCACTTGTATTCATTTCCCTGCAAAATAAGTTCTTTTTTTTGGCTCCCGTAGATAAATGTGATTTTCGCGGAGTGAAATGTAAAATCTGCATAATCTTTTAAATCTGCGGGAGATATTAAACGTATCTTAAATATTATTAATTTTGCAGCTCAATTACAAAGCATCAGATGTTAGGATTAAAATTATTGACAGACCCGCGTTGGGCAAATATTGCAGAATCGAATTTAGAAGAAATTTTATCTGACCATGCCTGGTGTGAACAAAAAGCGGCAACCAATGCGATTACATTAATTACTCAAAACTCTGAATACCAGGATCTGGTAGATGAACTAACTGCCATTGCCATAGAAGAAATGCAACATTTCCAGATGGTAATTGAAATTATAAAAAAACGTGGTTATACCTTAAGCCGCGAGCGGAAAGATGATTATGTAGGGCGTTTGGTAAAATTCAGTAAAAAAGACGGAAGCCGGAATATGGCTTTTATTGACAGGTTATTGTTTGCGGCAATGATTGAAGCCAGAAGTTGTGAACGTTTCAGGGTACTTTCGTTAAATATTAAAGATCAGGAACTGGCCAAGTTTTATCACGAACTGATGGTTTCGGAAGCCGGGCATTACACCACATTTTTAAATTTTGCGCGTAAGTATAGTACCGATGTTGATGTAGATAAACGCTGGAAAGAATGGTTAGATTTTGAGGGCGAACTGATCCAGAGTTTCGGAACGAGAGAAGCCATTCACGGCTAGTTCAGTTTGCAGTTTTTATCATTAACTGTTAATTGGCAACTGTCAACTCCTTTTTATGTATATTCCATAACCAAATTACAATGTCCTGATAACTATCGATTCCTTTTTTCTGGTTGTTCAATTTTAAAAAACTATCGAAGGCGGCATCCATATAACCGAACATATTGCCATTATATTTTCGCCAAAATTCCTTTTCGGTTTTAAAATCGGCTAAAACCTGTGGTAAGAGTTTTAAATAAAGTAATTTATAATCGTCAGGAGATTTCATTCTGATCTCGAATAAAATATACCGCAACATTTCATAATTGGCAGAATATTGGTAATTCACATCAGGGCTGTTGCTGGCTGTTAGATAGCCCAAAAGATTAGCTTCGTCTTCATAAGCAATGCCTAGCTGATGTCCAATTTCGTGGCAGCTTACATAAGGTTTTACGAAGTCGGGTAAATTCATATTCATATTGGCTTCACCCGAAAGCGGTGCGTAATAACCTTCGATTCCAATCTTACTAATCATCCAGGCGTTTAAAACCGATTTCAAACAAGGGTTTTGATACCGGAATAATTGATTTTTTCGCGACATAAGCGAATAAGCTGCTGCCGACTTTGATTCCAGTTCATTGATTGTGTAAACTGGGATTTTGCCTTGCTTCAGTTTCAGATTATTGGTTTTTTTAATGAAATAGTCGCCAAGAATAACCAATTCTTTAACGCTATATTTTTCATTGCCTATGCCCAGCGCTTCGCTAACACTAGGCCGACTGTAGTTTAAACCCCATACCATTTTGAATATGACATAGAGAATCAAGAAGAAGTTAATGACCTGTAAAGGAATAAGAATTCTATCCTGTCTTTTTAGCAATTTTCGTTGTTTATAAAATCTCACGATTTTATAAAGTACAAAGCCAATCAATAAGGCATAAATGATATCGCCAATGGCGAAAGGAAAAATAGATGATATAAATCTTAATGCGGAAGAAATGTAAAGATAAAAGCCTGTGGAATAATATTTTTGGACAAGACCAGGGTAAAAGCCAAAGAGGTAAATAAGTATAGCGAGGCTGACTAAAATAATCAGTTTTGTATGTTCAGAATGCTTAATCACCATTAATAATGGCCTCAATTGCCTTTGGAGCAAATATTACTTCCATAAATCTTCGACTGCAATTTTTACGCCTTTTCTTTCTTTCATTTGCTCTTGACTTCTTTTTATCTTAGCAACAAACTCCGGATTATATGGGCTTTTTTCAGTCTCGAAATCAATCTTCAAAACTTTCATAACAGCTTTTAAAGCAGTTGATTGTTCTTCATTTTTTGGATGTACGATTAGTGTTTCCATGTTATTTCATTGTGATAAAACAAATATAACAAATCTATCTTGCAAAAGTTAGGCGTTTTCCAATCTGATCGGTCGTGAATTTGCCATTTTGATAAGCCAGATTGCCTGAAACGAAAGTGTGGGTAATACTTGCCTGGAAGGTATCTCCATCAAAGGGGCTCCAGCCGCATTTGTAGAAATTGTTAAGCTTGGTTACTTTCCAGGAATCTTTCAGGTTTACCAGCACTACATCTGCCCAGTACCCTTCACGAATGAAACCGCGTTTTTCGATATCAAAACAGATAGCCAGGTTATGTGCTGTTTTTTCGACAATTTTCTCCAAAGATATTTTACCCTGTAAATGCATTTCTAACAGTGCTGGTAAGGCATGCTGTACCAACGGACCGCCAGATGGAGCTTGCGAATAAGGTTGCTGTTTTTCTTCCAGTGTATGTGGCGCATGATCTGTTGCAATTACATCAATATAATCTTCAAGAACGCCTTTGAGCACGCCTTTTTGATCATCTTCTGTTTTAACAGCAGGGTTCCATTTTATAAAATTTCCTTTTGAAGCATAATCTTTATCATTAAACCAAAGGTGATGTATGCAAGCTTCAGCAGTTATTTTTTTATCCTTTAAAGGCGTAAGGTTATCAAACAGCGCGATTTCTTTTGCAGTAGAAATATGTAGGATATGCAAACGCGTTTGATAAGTTTTTGCCAGTTCGACCGCTAGTGATGACGATTTATAACAGGCCTCTGCGCTGCGGATCAAAGGATGCATCTCTATGGTTAAATCTTCGCCGTATTTGGCTTTGAATTCAGTCAGGTTTTGGCGGATGGTGGCTTCATCTTCGCAATGTGTAGCAACTAATATTGGTGCTTTGCTAAAGATGTTTTCTAAAGTTTTTTCGTTATCCACCAGCATATTTCCGGTTGATGAACCCATGAAAACCTTAATTCCGCAAACATTTTTAGGATCTGTTTTTAAAACCTCTTCAATATTGTCATTACTGGCCCCCATGTAAAAAGAGTAATTGGCCAATGAAGTTTGAGCTGCAATTTCATATTTATCAGCCAATAAATTCTGGGTTAAAGTGTTGGGTACGGTGTTGGGCATTTCCATAAAAGAGGTAATCCCTCCAGCTACAGCGGCCATACTTTCAGTAAAAATATCGGCTTTATGGGTTAAACCAGGCTCGCGGAAATGGACTTGGTCATCAATCATCCCTGGTAAAAGGTATTGTCCTTCTGCATTAATTTCTTGTGCATCAGGTACAGATAGATTTTGACCGATTTTGGCTATTAATCCATCTTTTATCAATACATCGGCAACAATTTTTTGTCCCTCGTTTACAATTGTGGCGGCTTTTATCAGGTAAGAATTCATGGTTTCAAAGGTAGTAATTTAGTGTTAAGTAGCTAGTATCAAGTAGCAAGATTTTGATGCTGTGGATAGGGGGAATTGAGTTTTATGTTACTGTTTTAGATTAAATAAACCCGACAGTAGCGGACACGAAGTAAAGCGAATGGCGGGGCTTTCGGTAACGAAGAATTACTGGTTTTGCTTTTCTAAATAGCCTTGGCCTTTCTGCTTTAGACTTGCTTTTAAGCTTTCCGCTTAAAAAGCCTATCTTTGTGCGCTATGGCAAAATCGTTCGAAGAATTTAAGTTAAACAGGCAAATTTTAAATGCAGTTGCCGATGCAGGTTATACCGTTGCCACGCCGATACAGGAAAAAGCAATTGCACCAGTATTATCTGGACAGGATATTTTTGGTATCGCCGAAACTGGTACAGGAAAAACCGCGGCTTTTGTTTTGCCCATTTTAATGCAATTAAAATATGCTCAGGGCGATAATCCAAGGGCGCTGATTTTATCTCCAACACGCGAACTGGCCATGCAGATTGCAGAGCAGGTAAAGTTATTTTCTACTTATACTGATTTACGTTCTTTAGTGATTTTTGGCGGAATCGGTCCGAAAACTCAGAAAGAGCAGATTGCAAAAGGCGTTGATATTTTGATTGCTACGCCTGGAAGATTCCTGGATTTATATTTGGCAGGTGATATCAATACACAAAGCCTAAAGTTTTTGGTATTGGATGAAGCCGATAAAATGATGGATATGGGCTTTATTGGCTCTATTCACCGGATTTTAGAAATTGTTCCGCGTAAACGCCAGAATTTGTTATTCTCTGCAACGATGAGCGATTTGGTGCAGAAAATTGCGGGCGATTTCTTGAATAATCCGCTTGTGATTGAGGCATCTACGCAAGCAACCCCTGCTGCAAACGTAACGCAGGCTTTATATTATGTTCCCAACTTCAAAACAAAAATTAATTTACTGCAGCATTTGCTGAAAAATGATGAGGCTTTTAACCGCCTGATCATTTTCTGTAAAACAAAAACCGTTGCAGATAATATTTACAGTTTTATTGAGCGCAGATATGGTGCTGAGAATGTTCGTGTGATCCACGCTAATAAAGGACAAAACACCAGAATTAACTCAATAAATAGTTTCAAAGAAGGTAATATCAGGGTTCTAGTAGCTACAGATGTTGCCAGTAGGGGGATTGATGTGAGTGATGTAAGTCATGTGATCAATTTCGATGTGCCTATCATTATTGAAGATTATGTACACCGTATTGGCCGTACCGGTAGGGCTTTTGCCAAAGGTGATGCGATTACTTTTGCTACGGATGCCGAAAAATATTATATCCGCAAGATCGAAAAATTGATCCGCCAGTATATTCCGGTGGCCGAGATTCCGGAAGGTGTTTTCATCGATGAAACTCCTTACGAAGAGCGCCAGCATATTGCGAAAGAAATTGATATGCAGAAACGCAAGGAAGATCCTGATTTTCAAGGAGCCTTCCACGAGAAAAAACATGCTGCCGCGATAGAGAAAAAGGTGCGGGAAAAAGCCAAAGCAAAGGCCGGAAAGCAGGTAAAGAGTTTTAAAAAAGGTAAAAAATTCGATAAGAAAAAGTAATGAGCTTAAGGATCACGCCTTTAAATATCGTTAGTGCCATCGGTTTAGGTTTGGTAACTGTAAGTCTTCTTTCAGACAAAGCTACAGCACCCCGCCAAGTAAATATGAGTGGTTTTTATCTCCTTATTTTAGGTTGCCTCATTCTGGTAACCTTTATTACCGATTTAGTTTTCCGATTTACGTTGAAAGATATTAAACGGATCTGGGTGATAGAGCTGATATTTATCATTATTGCGGCTGTTTTGATGCTGATACTTCAAAAAGTAGCGTAATTAAATCGTAAAAATTCTCAACAATCCTTATCGGTGCAATCAACCAATCTGTGGAATCAAATTAAATAAGCATCTTTGCATCCGGAAAAATTAACTGGTAAATCCGTGTAATCCTTTTATCGGTGTAATCAATTTAAAAATGAAAAAAGCAGAAATTAAAATAACCGTTGAGTTAGATGAAGGCAATAACCCAGATAATATACTTTGGGAGAGTACAGATGCTGGAAACGCTGATAAAGTACCTGCAAAGGCCATGTTTTTATCGGTTTGGGACCACAATTATAAAAATACATTAAAGATAGATCTTTGGACAAAAGATATGCCCGTTGATGAGATGAAACGTTTTTTCTATGAAACTTTGCAAACCATGGGCGATAGCTTTTTAAAAGCCACAAACGAAACTTTGATTGTTGAAGATTTACGCGATTACTGTGCCCACTTTGCAGATAAGATGGGGATTATTGAGGGACAATAGTTTAGTTAGCAGTTTTCAATTTACAGTTAAACAAATTAACCAAAATCGGTGTAATCTCTAAATCAGTATAATCAAACCGAAGGAAAATCAGTGTAATCATTTTAAACTATGTTAGTATTAAATAAATTCAGGGCCTGGTTAGGCATTTTGTTATGCGTTATTGCAGGTTTCTGTCCCATATTAAAAGTGCCGATTAAAGGCAACTGGAACTTGTATCAATCTGATGCGCGTTTGTTTATGATTACTTATGCCATTATCGCCATTTCTGTACTGTTTCTTTTTATCAGAAAAGTAGGGGCCTTTAGGTTTATGAGTTTTGTAATGGCTATCTGGTATGTTTTAGCAGTAGTTGCTGTTTATTTTACTGCAAATAATTATACTAAATATGGTTTTGCCAATAAACTTATCGGTAAAGTTGTTCATTTTCAGTGGGGCTGGATTGTGCTTTTAGTAGGGGTTATATTTATGCTTTTTAGCGTTAAGCGAGGGGAGAAGATTACAGCTTAAGCCTTTTCATGCCATGAGAGGTTAGCTGGTTATGGTAAATGTTAATCTAGGATGAAATAATCATCCGTATCCTCTTCCAATGGGATATAGATTCTTTCCCACTCATTGCCGTCTACAATTTCCCAGGTGTGCCCTTCTCCGGCTGTATCATTGGCAATGAGGGTAATCCCCGGCTCGATGATGAAAGTTTCACCATTGCTTACCGTAAACTTCAGTTTACCTTTAAGCGTAATTACATATTGCCTCCTCGGTGCAGGGTGGGGAATTTTCTCTAAAGTTGATACATCGGTTTGGGCAAAAAAATAATTCGCATTAATATGCTGGCGGATCGGGATTCTGCCCGTTTCAAAAGCGCATTTGTCGTCTTCAATGTTAATTAAACGGATGGCTTTTAGGTAATTTTTAATTGTTCCGGCTTGATCTGTATTCATCTGCAAAAAAAAAATATAGTTTAAAATTTTAATTCTGTTTGTCCTTTTTGGGCAACTTCTCGTTCATGCTGTAGCAGCCATTGCTTACGCCATAAACCACCTGCATAACCAACCAGTTTACCGTTACTGCCAATTACCCGGTGACATGGCACTACAATGGCAATATTATTTTTTCCGTTTGCAGCAGCAATAGCCCGTATCGCTAGTGGATGGTGTGCAGAAAATTTGGCATACGAAGTGGTTTCGCCAAAAGGTATGGTCAATAAATTCTGCCAAACCTCCTGCTGAAATTCAGTTCCTTTTTGCTTTATTGGAAAATCGAAATCCTTTAGATCGCCTTTGAAATAATCATTTAACTGATTGGCTACCTTTACCGTAAGTGCGTTTTCTGATAATCCAGTAATATCCTTTTCAGCAAAAGTAATTACATGTACAAATTCGTCATCAGCTAAGATGGTTATTGGGCCAACAGGGGATTCTATAACTGATGCGTAGTTCATATTATAATAGCTTTAATCACAGATTGTTGTACGCATTTTTTTAGTTACACATCTAATTTAGACTTTCAGAATATTTGTAAGCTCATTTGTGATGCTACGAAAAAATGCCATCTGTGTTTATCTTCTTCATCTGTGGTTTAAAACTTTTTTCTGCCACCTAAACTTTAAACAAAATTACAACAATACAACAATTTAAGCATGCAATATTTATCAATAAAAGTATCTTTGCGGTTATGCAATTGGCCAAAGAGGTTAAATATTTAATTCACAAGGAAGTATTGTTAGAGTGGCGCTCCAAATATACCATTAACGGTGTATTACTCTATGTGGTTTCTACTATTTTTACCTGTTACCTCTCTTTTGTTAGCCTGGGCGATAAATTAACATGGAATGCCTTATTTTGGATCATCATGCTTTTTGCCTCAATCAATGGTGTATCAAAAAGTTTTTTGCAGGAAACCAAAGGCCAGCAGTTGTATAGTTACATTTTAGCGAGTCCGGCTGCGGTTTTAATTTCTAAAACGGTTTACAACATCCTCCTCATGTTGGTGCTTACTACAATTGCTTTAGGTTTTTATACACTGGTTTTCGATTCTTTTACCCCACCCGATTTAGTAATGTATTACATAGCCGTGGTATTGGGTAGCATCAGTTTTTCTACTGTATTTACAATGGTTTCGGCAATCGCAAGCAAAGCGGGTAATGGTGGAATGTTGATGGCGATTTTAAGCTTTCCAATCATTATTCCGGTGTTGATCTTGTTAATTAAACTGGCCAAAAATGCTGTTGATGGCTTGCCATGGGAGAATAGTTACGATGAAATAGCGATGTTACTGGTGGTAAATGTATTGATGGTGGCAACGTCTTTATTGTTATTTCCTTACCTTTGGAGGGATTAAGATTAGTGATTGAATGAGAGAAGGATTAAATGAGAGAATGATTGAATTATAGAATGAGAAATTCGTAAGTATTAAATCCTTGATGATTATTAAGGCATAAGAAAAGAACATTCTCTCATTCAAAACTCAATCATTCAAAATTATATATGTATGAATAAAACTTGGTGGAAAATTTTAGGTTCAGTTTTGGTAATTTATACTGCAATAGCGGGTTTGTTACTAGGCGTACCACATCTGGCTATTTTGAACGAAACCATCCGTAATCTGTATTTCCATGTCCCGATGTGGTTTGCCATGATTATTCTTTTTTCGATCTCTGTTTTTTACAGCGTAAAATCATTGAGTAGCAAAAGTGAAATCGACGATATCAAAGCAGTAGAAAGCGTTAATGCAGGGATTGTTTTTGGTATTTTAGGTTTAGTTACCGGTGCCATCTGGGCTAAATATACCTGGGGACAGTTTTGGAGCTTCGATCCTAAACAGAATTTTGCTGCTATTTCAATTTTGCTCTACTTTGCTTACCTCATTCTCCGCAATGCAATAGACGAAGAGCAGAAAAGGGCCAAGATTTCGGCCATTTACAATATTTTTGCTTTCCCAATGATGGTCGTATTACTTTTTGTTTTACCCCGGTTAAAAGATTCGTTGCACCCAGGCAATGGTGGTAATCCTGGTTTTAACAGTTACGATTTAGACAGCCGCATGCGTATGGTATTTTATCCTGCATGTTTAGGCTGGATATTAATCGGTTACTGGGTATACACTATCCGTTTCAGAATACGTAATATTGAAACCATCATGAACACACCCGATCACGATGAGATAAAAGGTGTTCGTGATAGCTTCGTTACCGCTGAAAATCAATCAATAACAAACGAAAACAAACAACAACATAACTAAAAATGAAGAAGATATTTTTCTCCCTGATATTAATGATGACAGCCCTGCAGTTATTTGCCCAGGATAATGGAGTAGAAATGGCTGATAGCCTTCGCAGCAGCGGAAAAATTTACGTTGTGGTAATCTGTATCGTAATTATACTAGTTGGCTTGCTTGCCTATCTTTTCTCTATTGACAAAAGATTGAAGAAAATCGAAAAAGAAAACCATATCGAAAAATAACATAAATTGGATGATGATTACGGTTTGTCCGGATTAAATTTTAAAGGAGATCAAATTATTTGATCTCCTTTTTTTACGCCTTATTTCTGATGAAAAATTTATAATATTCGTAATTATAAAGGCATTTTTGTGTTTCAAATAATTAGTCTCATAATAAAATGCCCTTGTGAATATTTTTTTTATAATTTTTTTTGATCAAAATAAGTCGTAATGAAACCTATAAAGATAGTCGTTTTTATGGGGCTTATTAAACAAGATACCTGCATTTAAAGGTGTTTAAGTATGGTTTTTGAACAGTTTTCTATTATGGGTATAAAAGCTATTATTAGGCTAAAATAGAGTGGTGTTTGCTTTACACTAAGTCTTTTTCCATTTGGATATGTGCGGTTTTTTTAGGCAATTTTGCATCGAAAACTTATTCAATATAAAAAATAAATAATGGCTAATCTAGCAGACGAGAACAAGTTCTTTGCAGATGTTTGTAAGAACTTTGACAGTGCGGCTCAATTCACCAATCATCCGGAAGGTTTATTGAACCAGATTAAAACATGTAATAGTGTATATCGTTTCCAGTTCCCAATCCGCCGCGGAAACGGTTTTGAAGTAATTGATGCCTGGCGTGTAGAACACTCTCATCACATGAGCCCTACAAAGGGTGGTATCCGTTACAGTGAAATGGTAAACGAAGATGAGGTGATGGCACTTGCAGCCTTAATGACCTACAAGTGTGCCATTGTTAACGTTCCATTTGGTGGCGCAAAAGGTGGCATTAAAATTAACACTAAACAATACAGTGTTGCCGAATTAGAAACCATCACCCGCCCGTTATACAACAGAATTAATTAAGAAAAACTTTATTGGCCCTGGTATTGATGTTCCTGCTCCTGACTATGGGTCGGGTGAACGCGAAATGAGCTGGATAGCCGACACCTATATGACCATGAATCCTGGTCAGTTAGATGCATTAGGTTGTGTAACTGGTAAGCCAATTGCTTTACACGGAATCCGTGGTCGTAAAGAAGCTACTGGGCGTGGCGTGGCTTATGCCGTACGTGAATGTGTAGATGTAGCTGAGGATATGGCTAAAATCGGTTTTAAAGCTGGCTTAGGCGATAAAAGAGTAATTGTTCAGGGATTAGGTAATGTGGGCTACCACTCGGCTAAATTCTTAGCCGAATTTGGTGCTACCATTGTAGGTTTATGCGAGTTTGAAGGGGCTATTTATAATGCCGACGGATTAAATGTGGATGAGGTTTTTGCACACCGTAAAAACACCGGATCGATTTTAGGCTTCCCTGGTGCTAAAGACTTTAAAAACTCGATGGAAGGTTTAGAACAAGATTGTGATATCATTGTTCCTGCTGCTCTTGAAAATCAATTCACCGAGCTTAATATCCGTAATATCAAGGCGAAAATTATTGCTGAAGGTGCAAATGGTCCAACTACACCAGAGGCCGAAACCATATTTACCGAAATGGGCGGTATCATCATTCCTGATATGTATTGCAATGCAGGTGGTGTTACGGTTTCTTATTTCGAATGGCTGAAAAATCTTTCTCACGTGGCCTTTGGCCGTATGGAGAACCGTTATGCAGCCAACTCAAATGCGAATCTAATTAATACTTTAGAAAACTTAACCGGTAAAACTATCCTTCCTGAGCACCGTTTAATGATTGTTAAAGGCGCATCTGAAATGGAACTGGTAAATTCGGGTTTAGAAGATACTATGATTCATTCTTATCACGAGATCCGCGAAACGTTAATGAACAAACCAGCAACCCAAACCTTGCGGACAGCTGCTTTTGTAAATTCAATCGATAAAATTGCAGTTTCTTATATGAATTTAGGCGTTTGGCCATAATCAACTAATCGTCATTGCGAATCCCGATCCTTTATCGGGATGTGGCAATCTTATTATGAAGCCTTGCAGGGTTAAACTGCAGGGCTTTTTTGTGACAAAGTTCGCTATCACAAACTCCGGTCTGAATCTTTAGCTGACTGTGTAAACCATTTCTAGCTTTTTTTGCTTTGGAAATGAATGGCCTGTATTGCATAGGGGTGGGTTGGTCCCGCTGTACCTCCTGCCGATGAAGGATCGGCATCCGTCCCATCAGGTTTAGATACAAAGGGCAATTACCGAATCCTTGTTTGGTGGCTTACCAAACAAGTGAATGTATAAAAATCAATTAAAATAACATGAGATTTTAAGGAGATAAATCTTCTCAGATTATCGTCATTGCGAGGAGGAACTTTCTATTAGAATCTGTCATTGGATAGCCTGTAGAAGGACTAATGTTATTTTTATTGATACCGCAAACAATTATAGTCTGCGTAAATCATCTTAAATCTGCGGGAAAACCTTACTTGCTTGCCGGACTACCAACAGAAAAATTAAAATTTAAAGTATTGTTGAGGCCATTTCTAAATGTTTTTAAAAGTTGGATCAAGGCGTTGGCATCCTTGTTTAAAAATGAAAGTTCCGATTCCAATTTGACTTTGTCTTTTCCTATGCCTTTAGCTTTGATCTCCAGTTGACTAAAAGTACCCAGTTTATCAGCAATTACGGGCATTGGAGTTTGTTTAATCAACTTTTTAAAATCTACTTTAAAATAGAAGAAATCGTTTGATAATGCCCTTTTTAGATCAGGTTTAGCGCTTTTTACAGTACTTAACAGAACATTACCATTGTTACCTTTAAAGTAAACCTGGTACAACGGAATGATAGCGCTGCTAATCTTTCCTGTCGACTGATCCAACGCGCCTAATGATTTAAGGTAATCGCTTACTTCCCGGTCATTAGCAGCCACATTCATGGAGATATAAGGAATCTTACGGTCCTGAAGTATTTTTTTTTCAACCCTTTCAAAATCATCATTATATTCATACCCAACAACAGTGTCTACCTGCGTAATGGTATTTGTCCATTCAAAATCCAGGTAATCCTTGTAAAACCTGAAAAAATTATTTTTAGAAAAGAGAGCAGAACTTCCGGTTTGATTTTTCTTAAGTGAATCGGATTTAAACTTTGCATTTAGCCACATGCTTACCGTACTTTCTGGATTTAGAACCCGGTGTTGGGGCTTAGCGGCTGGCTCGATCAATTGATTGATAAACTCATTGCTGAAATTAATTTTTCCATCAGTAAAATTAATTTTGCTAAAGTTCTCGGTATTTTGAAACGAAATATGATCGGAAAGGTTTACAAGTTCGTTAAATCGACTATCGCCAACTTTAATCATGTTTTTTGGGTTCAGTATTTCTACCAGCGTAGTTTTTACCTGTTCTTTTTTAGGAGTATAGGCAAAAGCGACAGTTGTTTTGTTAAATAAGATAAAGAAGGTCGAATCTTTGGATTGAAAGAAATTACTATCTTTTTTGATCAATGGCAAAAAAGATTTTTTTTGGATAAAAAGATGAAATGCTAAAGTATCTGCTATTTCAAAAGTCGAAAAAAAAGTAGTTTTTACCTTTCCTTTTAAACTATATAGGTAGATGCTTGCCGGGATTTTCAACCCTGTATTTAAATCGTTTACCTTTTCTTTGATACCTTTTTTATCTGCCCCCGAATATTGATTTGGATGTTTTATATAACTCACAGCAATGGTTTTGTACAACTCATCAACATTTATTTTAAGCAAGGCATTGGTTGAAACCGGAATTGATATGTTGTTAGCCTGAATTTCTCTATACTTAAAAAAGCAGAAGTAGGAAAGCAGCAGCAATATTACTATCGCTGCTGTTATTATTAAGAATTTCTTCATAGAAAAGGTTAACTGTTTAAATTGGTTAATCGGTTAACTGTAAATTGTAAACTGCCAATAACTGCCAACTGATCTACTTAGCCGCATTTTCAATTAACGAGAACAAATATTTCAATGCATTTTCATGTCCGTTCGGAATTTCAGCACTAATATCTGCCGAAACCAACCTACCTTTTATCGGGTTCGATTTCATATACACGTTGCCCATTTTTTCTAAGGTGCTGTTAAACTTCTTAGCGGTTTCCTCACCACCAATTTCCGAATCCGGCACTTTGTCCACCAGGTTTTTGGCATTAAACAAAAAGCTGAAATTATTTTTGCTCAATAGTTGTTTGTGCAGTTTACTTAATTTGTTGCCGTTGTACTGGTTGTTGCTAATACCCTGCATTTCAGTTAACGAATTACCGAAAAATACAATACCATCTTTAATGATAAAGTAAATATCAATCGGACTTTTCTTTTCCTGTATTTTATAAATGTTGTTCTCAACAGATACATAATTTTTGTTTACGCCATATTTAATCAGTTTGTTGATCAATCTGTGATCTTCTGATGAAAACATGAAAAGGAAATCAGGTAACGTTTCTTTTTTGGTTTTAGTTACCTCTTTCTGTTTGTAATCATCATCATATTCGTAAGTGGTGTAGGTAACGTCTTTTGTATTTAATCCATTAATTACAAATAAGGCATCGCCTTTAATTACTTTGCTAACAGCTTCTTCATCTAACAAAAGAGAGAGCAGTTCAGCGCCCAGGTCAATTTCTTCATCCATTTTAGCCCCCAGGAAAGAACCATAGGTCTGTTTCATTAATTTAGGGAATTCTTCCAGATAAGCTTTGGTATCGATAGAATAGCTCATAAAACCAAGGGCTTTTTCGCTGTTTACATATTTCAAAAAGTTTTTGTTTAACTTTCTGTTCATGATTTTTTTATAAGCATCTGCTTGTTCCTGCGCCAATTCTAAGCCTGTAGAGATGCGGAAACTTTTATCATCCATAAAAAGTTTTGCATTTAAACTGCCATACCCTTTCATTAACCCTGCTTTACCATAAGCACCAAATTCAGGAGAAATCGCATTATAAACATCTTGAAGACTCGACACCCATAGTTCTGCAATGGCTTTGTTATCTAAACTCGCGGTGTATGATTTATTGTTTTCGATAGACTCGTACGTACCATTGAAAATCTGATCAGCCTGAGTGGTCATCCAGGTAAAAGCCAATCTCTTTTTCTTAGCATCTTGCTCTGCACGTTCTTGCTGGTAAGCATCATATTGTTCATCTACTACACCGTGAACTGGAGTCATGGCACTCGCAGTATCCACATATGCATCATCAACGGTTGCCACTGCATCATCATGTTGATACTGCGGTTTTAAAGGGATTTTTTTCTTTAATACTTTTTTCTTTTTACTGGTAGTTTTTTTAGCGTTCTTTTTTACGGCCGACTTTTTCCGAACTTTTACTTTTTCAATAACCGGGGCATCAACTGCCTCTACCATAGGCTCATCTGTCGTTGCATAAGTAGAATCTACAGCCACAGCCGCGCTATCAGCAGCTATTGCATCGTCACTTTGGAACCTAATATCCTTAATTCCATAACGGGCAGATTTAACTGAATCGGCAAAAAAAGAACTGCTGATGCTTCCTGTTACAAAATACATCATGTTATTGTTCCACTTAATAACACTCGTACTATCAGGCAAAATCATCGTGCGAACGTCGCCTTCCTTTTTAAATTTATTCTCTTTGTTGTTAATTAAACTTTCGAACTTAGTCGCATCTTTTATCGGGATCAGAAAACAGTTATAGGTAATACTATCGCTTAACTGATTAAAATAATACATGTTTTTCTCCAGGTTGATGCCGAAGTCTTCTATACTGGTAAAGTTTTTATCAAGCGATTTTGAAGTTTCGGTCAATAATTTCTTGCCTAGAAAAGATTCGTTAAAATCTTTCACAAACATTAACTTAAATATATTATCACCTTTAATGGTGGCAACGGTGAAAGCATTTGAAGGTATTTTCTTAACCAGATCCTGGGCTTTAGCCAGGTTGAACGATAAGAAAAGAGAGATGGTAATTAGAATTTTTTTCATTAGTATAATTTGTTTTTTAATGGTTATGAAGCTATCATGAGCATATTCATCTCGGTTTGTGAACGGTATGCGCATGATGGTTTCATTAGAATATAATTTGTTTTCAGTGGAGGTGAAACTATCGCGAATACACGATGGTTTCATTTTATTTAGATAATTGTATAGAATTAGATACGTTAATTTTTCCATTAATTAAATCCATGATACTGCTTTTTAACATCACTGCTTTTTTAGATTTCGATACATTTGATGCCGGATTGGTACTACTTGTTACAGGCGATTCGAAACGATAAATGCTGGTGTAGGTTGCGCCGTTAAAAACCGCCTTGTCTTTTGCCTTTAATTTATTGAATTCCGTTTTAGCAGTACCTATTGCCTGATATTTTCGGCTAAAGGTTTTAGTGGCTTTGTTATAAGCGTACGAGGAAGTATTGGTGGCCTTAATTTTTTGCTGAGCAAGAATGTTTTTGGTGATGTTATTGATATTCGAAACATCTTTAAAAGAAAAACTAATGGTTGCGATATAATTATTAAAATCACTCGTGCTTTTTACATTCGAAATTCCTTCCGATTTTCTTAAATAGGCAACGGCTTCATTTAATTCCTGTTGAATTTTTTGCTTACTGGGTACTTTATAGCCTTGTACGCTATCCAAAAGCATTACCGAAGCTACCTTGGTTTTGCTCTGGCTTAGGTTTATGGTAAGTACTACATTGCCAGTTCCGTCGTTTTTCATGGCAATTTCTTCAATTACCTCAAAACAAGAGCTTAAAATGGGTATCAAAAAGATAAATAACAAAAGCTTATAAAGCTGTTTCAAGTTCATATTAATCCGGTTTATGTTTTATTGAGGGATGTAAAAAAGGAATGATTATCTGACAGGCCAAACTTAATAATTTCAAGGCGAATTTTTAAGCGATTTAAGATATTCCTTAAGATCGGTTATAAATAGGCCTTCGGAAAAAATATTTCTTCTTCAAAAATCAGATAATTGTCAATATAAAGACAAGAAAAATGTAAAAGAATGCTGGCTAAGCCTATTTTTCTATCTTTGTTGCCAGCTTTTACAATTAGTATAACCATGAAGAAAAGTGCAATCATTGGATTAATTACCATCGCAATTTCCGTAGGGATTTTATTTAGCTTAAATGCAAATACCGATACCTATTCTAACTTCAAACAGGCAACCCTTTCTGAGAAAGAGGAGCATGTTATGGGTTATTGGGTAAAATCAATGGGCACTTACTACGATGCCGTAAAAGATGCTAACCATTTTTCATTCCACATGAAAGATGAAAAGGGAGAAGTGAGAGAGGTAATTTACGCTGGTACCAAGCCACAGGATTTCGAAAAATCTGAAAAATTGGTGTTGATCGGCAAGATGAACAAAGACAAGTTTTACGCATCGAAAATTTTAATGAAATGCCCATCTAAATATAACGATAACCTGGTAGAGGTTAATAAAGATGGCAAAGTAGACACCGTAGGGAAGTACGGCGAAAAAAAATATAACTAATTTTAATGGATATTCAATTTGTAGGCGAACACCTGTTACCAGGTAAAATCGGACAGTTTTTTATTGTTTTGGCATTTAGTGCATCATTACTATCAACAATATCGTATTTTTTTGCCAGTCGCGATAAAAACTTTGAAGAAAAATCCTGGCGGAACTTAGGCCGCATTGGATACCTTGTTAACTTTGCTAGTATTATAGGTATCGGAGCAATTTTATTCTATCTGGTGCTTGGTCATTATTTTGAATACTATTACGTTCAATCTCACTCTTCAAAACAACTTCCAGTATACTACATTATATCTGCCTTTTGGGAAGGACAGGAAGGTAGTTTTTGGCTTTGGGCTTTCTGGCAGTCGTTTTTGGGGGCATTGTTAATCTGGAAAGCTAAATCGTGGGAAAGTCCGGTAATGACTGTTGTGGCTTTCTCGCAAGTGTTTTTAACTTCAATGCTTTTAGGCGTAGAAATTTTAGGCGAGCGTGTTGGAAGTTCTCCTTTCATCCTTTTAAGAGATGCGATGGATTTAAAAGCACAGGCACCTGTGGTTTTTGCAAATCCTGAAAATTATAAAAATTACCTTAAGTTCATCACGGATGGTAAAGGATTAAATCCTTTATTGCAAAATTATTGGATGGTTATCCATCCGCCAACTTTGTTTTTGGGCTTTGCCAGTATGGTTGTGCCATTCGCTTACGGAATTGCGGCTTTATGGCAAAAAAGATATAAGGAATGGATTAAGCCTGCTATGCCCTGGACACTTTTTGCAGTAATGGTTTTGGGTACAGGCATTATTATGGGCTCGTTCTGGGCCTACGAAGCGCTAAACTTTGGCGGTTTCTGGGCCTGGGATCCTGTAGAAAATGCATCATTAATTCCGTGGTTAACCCTAATTGGTGCTGTACACGTCATGATTGCTTATAAGAATACTGGTCATGCTTATTTTACCGCAATTGCTTTAGTATTCTTAAGTTTCTTATTGGTGCTTTATGCCTCGTTTTTAACCCGAAGCGGAATTTTAGGTGATACATCAGTTCACTCCTTTACCGATATGGGCATGTTTGGGCACTTGATTTTATACAATGTTGTTTTCGCTGTTTTAGCGATTGTGCTCATTGTAATAAGATGGAAAGAATTGCCAATTACTACTAAAGATGAAGAAACCTATTCTCGTGAATTCTGGATGTTTATTGGAGCTTTAGTAGTAACTATCGCTTGTATCCAGGTAATATTCTCCACTTCGGTACCTGTATTTAACAAAGCCTTTGGAACTAACTTTTCTCCTCCAATCGATGCGGTAAAATACTACAATCAATGGCAGGCACCTTTCGCGGTATTGATCACCCTAATTTCAGGTTTCTCTCAATATTTAAAATACAAAAGGACCGATCCGCGCAAATTTTATAGCAGTCTGGTATCGGCAATTATTTTCTCCATTGTATTAACAGCGGGTTTGGTATATGTAGCAGATATTTATACCAACACCATGTACATCCTGATTACTTTCAGTTGTTTATTTGCAGTGCTTTCTAACGCGGCAGTGTTATATCAGGCTTTCGGTGGTAAGGCAAAATTGGCCGGATCTGCAATTGCACACATTGGTTTTGCTTTCCTGATCTTGGGTGCATTAATTTCTGCAGCTACCAATAAACCTTTATCCATCAACGCGAATAAATTTATCCCGGTAAAGGATTTCGAAAAAACGGAAAAACCAGGTGAAAACATTATGTTATACAAAAACGAACCTAAGAAAATGGGTAAGTACACCGTAACATATGTAGCCGATACTACAGTAGCACCCAATACCATTTACACCCTTAATTTTAAAGTTTTAGATAAAGAAGGTAAAGTTAAGGAAGATTTTAACTTGCATCCACATGTGCAGGATAATGAAAAGATGGGTTTAATTGCTTCTCCTGACACCAAGCATTATTTAACTTACGATGTTTATACACACATTACCAGCGCTGCTATTAAAAAAGAATCGCACGATGATCATGAAGGTCATTCTGATGATGAAAATTATAAAGCACCGCGTATTGTTAAGGTTTCGGTAGGGGATACCATTCACACCTCAAGTGGCATTGTTACGGTTAAAGATTTAAACAGAAAACCTACTGCAAAAGATTTAGTTTTGGGCCAGGGAGATTATGCGGTTGGTTTACCATTAGAGATTAATGCTGCCGGTAAAGTTTATAACACAGAGCCTATTTTCTTGATTAAAGGAAATAATACTTTCGATTTCGCCCGTAAGGTGGATGAGTTGGATTTGAAATTCCGTTTCTCCAGAGTATTGCCAGATGAGAAAAAAGTGGAGCTCCAGATTTTTGAAAAACCTCAGCAGGCTAAAGACTGGGTAGTTTTTAAAGCGATAGAATTTCCTTTCATCAATTTATATTGGGCAGGTACCATTGTAATGGTTGTTGGTTTCTTACTTTCAATTTTCAGAAGAAGAAAAGAGGCCAAAGCCGCATAGAATCATGAAGATTGTTTTATTAGGTTCGGGGAATGTTGCCACACACTTAGCAAAAGCATTAAAAGTGAAAGGTGAAGATGTGGTGCAGGTGTATAGCCCAAATCTTAATCATGCAAACTTATTGGCTCATTTAATAGCAGCTGAAGCTATAAACGATTTAAATGAGGTTAAACAAGATGCTGATTTATACATTATCTCGGTAAAAGACGATGCCATTGAAACCGTAGCCCAATCATTAAAACAAGTAACGGGTTTGGTGGTGCACACCTCAGGAACTACCGACATTAGTGTTTTATCTGCACAGGTGAAAAAAGCAGGTGTTTTTTATCCCTTGCAAACTTTTTCGAAGAGTAAAGAGGTTTCATTTGAAAATATCCCACTTTGTATCGAGGCGAACGGTGAAAGTGAATTGACAATTTTAAATAAACTGGCTGCAAAAATTAGCCGTCAGGTATACCAGTTAGATGGCGGGAAAAGAAAAGTATTACACCTTGCAGCTGTATTTGCCTGTAATTTCCCGAATCACCTGTACGCTTTAGCCAACAAGATTTTAAACCAGAATGGTTTAGATTTCGAAATCATCAGACCATTAATTGCCGAAACAGCCGATAAGGTAATGAGCAATCTACCTGAAAATGTGCAGACTGGGCCAGCAGTTAGGGCCGACGAAAGTACTTTAAATAAACATTTGAGCATGTTAACAGATATGCCCGAATTGCAGAACATTTATCTAACATTGAGCGATAGCATAAAATTAACGCTGAAATAGCATAATTACGGCTTTTGCTTATTACTTTTGCAAAATAATTATGAGCATTTTTAAACTAAAAATAAATTTTGAAGAAGCAGATCACGAATCTATTGAATTACCAATAGCAGCTGGCGAATCTGTTTTAGATGTTTGCCTGGATAACGGGATCGAATTACAGCACAACTGTGGTGGTGTTTGTGGCTGCAGTACCTGCCATGTATACGTAACAAAGGGCATGGATAACATCGAAGAGATTTCTGATAAGGAAGAAGACTTTATTGATAGAGCTGTTCGCCCGAAAATTACTTCCCGTCTGGGCTGCCAATGTGTAGTGATTAATGGTGATATCGAAGTTACCATTCCAGATCAGTCAGACTTTATGGGACACTAGTTTAGTCCTGAGTCTAAAGTCTTTAGTCGGTAGTCTGAAAACCTTACAACATTAAAACTTTTCAACCTTACAACAACAACTAACAACATGAATAACGATAAATTTGCTTTACCTTTTTACTGGAACGATTATGAGGATATTGCAATGTCTTTATATGAGAAATTTGGTGATGATTTTACAGAAGCCAAAATCTACCGTATCCGCTTTACAGAACTTTTAGAATGGGTTTTAGAGTTGCCAAACTTTAAAGGAACCCGTGAAGAAAGCAGCGAAGGCCATTTAGAGCAAATTCAATCTGCCTGGGTTTACGAGTGGAGAGATAACCAATAATTTCAGTCCTGAGTTCGGAGTCCTTAGTCTTGAGTCAACTCTAAACGCTTACCCCTAACGCTAAACGCAAGATGTTTCTTCAAAAACTAAAAGAGATTAGCACTTTCATTTTCGATGTGGATGGTGTGCTTACGGATGGATCGGTTCAGGTAACTGATAATGGCCAGTCGTTGCGCACTTTTAACATAAAAGATGGCTATGCCATGCAGTTGGCTGCTAAAAGAGGGTATAACGTCTGTATTATATCTGGTGGAGATGGTATTGCCATGGGAAAACGTTTTTTTAATCTGGGGGTAACCGATGTGTTTCTCGGGGCAGGTGATAAGGTGGCCATTTTTAATCAATATCTTCAGGATAAAAACATTGCTGCAGGAGAAGTGCTTTATATGGGTGATGATATCCCTGATTTAAAAGTAATGAAACTCGTTGGGCTTCCAACCTGCCCGGCCGATGCTGTAGAAGAAATAAAAGCGATATCAACATTTGTCTCTCCCTACAATGGTGGTAAAACTGCTGTTCGCGATATTATCGAAAAGGTAATGAAAGTGCAAGGGAGATGGCATGATGAATATCCAAACGCTTCCGATTCCGGAAAATAGGTTCATTAGTCATTTATTCATTGATACTTCAAAGTGTCAACTACCAATTGTAAATAGGTTCATTAGTCATTTGTTCATTGGTAACTGCAAAGTGCCAACTGCCAATTGTAAATAGGTTCATTAGTCATTTGTTCATTGGTACTGCAAAGTGTCAACTGCCAATTGTAATAGGTTCATTAGTCATTTGTTCATTGGTACTGCAAAGTGTCAACTGCCAATTGTAAATTGGTCATTACTGTTTCTCACAATTATCCTTTCTATCAATTGTCATCCTGAGCGTAGTCGAAGGACCTTTTTGTTATGCGTCACCCTGAACTTGCCTCAAGGTCTTTACTAATCAAATAGTTTAAGAAGTCATAAACAATATCATTCTGAATGAAGGGTACTGAACAAAATTCAGAAGACGAGGAAATCAGAATGACGGTACAATTATAAATCTTCATTCTCAAAATTTGCAAAAAACTGGATTATATACGAGATTTACATTAGCAAATTAATCAATCGATTGATTAATTTGCTAATGTAAAAAATGTTAATTTTAATCATATGAGCACATACCTCGTACCAGTAGATTTTTCAAAAACAGCAGATCATGCTGCCAAATATGCCGCCAGGTTGAGTTTTGCAATGACCAACTCAAAAATTATCCTGCTTAATGCCTATTACGTTTCAGAATATGAAAGTATTCTTCCAACCCCTGATATGCTCATCACCACAGATGCACATATTGCTGAAGAAATTAAGAAGAGGCTCGAAGCGCTGGAAAAACTCAAGTTAAAAGTGTTGGAGATTAATTCCAATGTAGAAATCGAGATCTCATTAACAAGAAAAACACTTTTACGGTCCATCATCGATCGGGTAAACAGAGAGGAGATTGAGCTCATTATTATTGGTAGTAACGGTAAAAAGGGCGAAAGATGAAAGTGATATCGGTTCTAATGCCATTAAAATCTCTAAATCAAGTCCGGTGCCTGTATTGGTTGTGCCGCCTAAAGCCGATTATCAATCGATCCGTAAAGCCATTTTAGCCTGCGATTTTAAAAAGGTTAAAGAAGTAATCCCCATGCATGCCCTTAAAAACATCCTCAGTAAACATGCTTTAGAACTTTTGGTGCTCAATATCAATTCAGGCCACACCATAGATTCGGAAGAAGAACATTTTTTACATGAAATGTTAAAAGATTTTTCTCCCGCTTATCATTATTCCGATCATCCTGATACCATTAAAGGGATCGTTAAATTTGCAAAAAGTGAAGAAGCACAATTGATTATCGCATTGCCTAAAAAGTATAGCTTTTTCGAAAGCCTGCTTCATGAAAGCGTATCGCAGAAATTAACCATTAAATCGCACGTACCCGTACTGTTGTTAAAAGATTAACTGATTGCGATTTGCAACAGCTAAGTTACATTTTGCCATTAAACTATTGATTTTTTTTAGACTCAAACCATCTCAATTTTCAACCAAAAACAACAAAAACAACATGAAAAAATTAATGATGATTTGCGGATTAATGCTAGGTATAGCTGGTTTCGCTAACGCGCAGCAAGGTGGTGGACAAGGCAGAATGATGATGAAACCTGAAGAAAGAGTAAAACAGTTAGACGAAAAATTAAAGTTATCTGATGATCAGAAAACAAAGTTAACCACTGTTTTTACTGAGCAGGCAGAAACCATGAAAAAAATGCGCGAAGAAATGCAAGGTGGTGATAGAGATGCGATGAGAGAGAAAATGCAAAAAATGCGTGCTGAGAATGATGCAAAAGTGACTGCAGTATTAACAGACGATCAGAAAAAAACTTACGAAACCTGGCAAAAAGAGCAGCGTGCCGAAATGGAAAAACGTAGACAAGGTGGTGGAAATAACTAATCTTGATAAAATATCAAATAAGAAAAGCGGCTTTATGTCGCTTTTCTTATTTTAGCAGAAAAATAGAATATGCCTGCCAATTTCCCACCCATTATTTTAGCATCAAAATCGCCACGCCGACAAGAACTCCTGACCCTCATGGGCTTAAACTTTAAAGTCGAACTGAAAGATATAGATGAAAGTTATCCTTCAGATTTAAGTCCCGCTGAAATTGCCGTTTACATTTCAGAACAGAAGGCTAATGCATTTACCGCTAATGGTGAAATAGTGATTACAGCTGATACCATTGTTGCCTTAAACGGCGAAATTTTAGGTAAACCTGAAGATAGGGCGCATGCACAAGAAATGTTAAAAAAGTTATCTGGGAGCAGACATGAAGTTTTTACTGGTGTAACGCTTGTTAAAGGCAATAAAACTCATTCGTTTTACGACAGGACGGAAGTTTACTGTAAATCTGTTACCGCCGATGAAATCGACTTCTACATTGATAATTATAAACCCTTTGATAAGGCCGGAAGTTATGGTGTGCAAGATTGGTGGGGTATTGTAGTGGTACAGCGCATAGAAGGCTCTTATACAAACGTAATGGGCCTGCCAACAGAAAAACTTTATAACGAACTGTTGAAATTTATTTAAATCCCCTTGTGGAATTCTCGTAAAAGTTTCATCATCTAAGAAAATCAAGCAAGATGAAAACGAGAATTAGCGAAGTTACCATACCCGAACCCTGTTTGCAAAACTGGGATGAAATGGAAAAAGGAACAGGTTTTAATTTCTGTAAAGCCTGTAGTAAAAATGTAATCGATTTTTCAGGTTATACCAATGCCGAAATTATAGGGGTATTGGCTAATTCCGGTTCTTCGGTATGTGGCCGCCTAAGCCAAACTCAATTAAATCAGCTCAACTATCATTTATCCATTGTTCCAACAAGCAACAAAAACTGGATGAAATATCTTGGGGTGCTTGCCATTGGGATGAGTGTTTTTGTAATGGAGGCCAGGGCAGAAAATCTGAAAACACCAATTGAAATTACAAGTAGCCTAAACAAAAGAGCAGACGATACAAAAACCGCTGTACCCAAAAAAATATATGGTTATGTTATCGGCGCAGATCATAAACCTGTAGCTGGAATAAGGTTAGCCATTCTTGATACCAAGTTTTTTGCAATGACCGATAAAAATGGCCGGTACGAAATCACTTTTGATAACAAATTTGATCTTAACAATAATAAATTAGTGGTTGAAAGCATGAGATTTAGTGCATTTTTAACTATTGATTTTTCTAAGGAGAAACAAAGCAATCTTAATCTGAAGAAGGCCGAGCCCATGATCATGGGATTGGTAATTTCCACAGTTAAAAAGAAATAACCTAATACGCTCACTGAGGCTATCATTAAATATAACGTTGTCATCCCTGAGGGTTAATTTATTTCATGAAATGAATTTAATTACATGATTTTGAGTAATTGAATAGCGTCAGGGCATCGTCATTTCGACCGCAGTGGAGAAATCTTTGAACTATGTTATAAGATTTCTCTCCCCGAAAGTTCGGGACTGCGCTTCAGTCGAAATGACGACCGATTTTTAGTATCTGTCATTGATAGCTTGTTGAAGGACTTAATTAAACATCTTTAGTATGTTTCGACTACTTGTCCCGATTCTTCTGGAAGCTCAACATGACAAAATCTGAGGATAAAATCACCTTTATAATCCCTCCTCATTTTTATATCTGGCTGGCTAAAACACCCATTTTTAAATCGTAGGTAGAAAGTGTTAGCCGATTTATTTTAGTTCTGCCTAAAACATAGTTGGTAATTAAAGCAGCAATTACAATCATATCAACCCTTAAAGGGATGATGCCTGGCATTTCGGCACGTTCTTTATGCGTAGCATTGAGTAGTTTGATCGAAGTTGCAATATAGTCGTCGAAATTGAATGCGAAGGTTTTAGTCGTATTGATATCTGTTTTCAGATTGTTTTTTCTGATCATGAGTTCAGCAAATGTTTCGAATGCTCCGGCAGATCCAATTAAAATTTCAGGCTGGTATTTTTCGCAGATATCGAAAAGATCGGTCAGTTGATTTTGAATGTGAAATAAAATGGCATTCTTCTCTTCGTCGGCTATGGGATCTGATTTGAAAAATTGTTGCATTAAACGTGCTGCGCCAATGTTATAACTTTTCTTCCAGATCAGTTTTTCAGGATCACAAAGGATAAATTCTACACTGCCACCTCCAATATCCATAATCAAGGATAGCGCTGTTATCGCCCCGCTCAGTTTTACGCCTTGGTAAATTAATTCAGCTTCTTCATCGCCGCTAATCGTTTCGATGCTTATTCCAGTTTTTTCTTTTACCACATCTACGAAATTTTTCCCGTTTTCAGCACTTCTAACGGCTGAAGTAGCGGTTGCCCTTACCTTATCAACCTGGTATTCGGCAATAGTTTGACTAAAACCTTTAAGACAATTTATACCTCTTTCAAAGGCTACCGGGATAATGATGTTGTCGTTAATTCTTCCTTCACCGAGTTTAACCGGAATATTAGTTTTGTATAAAATCTCCAACTGGTTTGTTTTTGCTTCAGCGATGAGCAAGTGGAAAGTGTTTGTGCCGAGGTCGATAACTGCAATGCGCATATTTGATGTTTTTGTTTTTGGACAGCAGTGGCAGTAGTTCTTCGGTGCTGATAGTCCTGCTATCCATTAAATTTCGTTAACGTTTGTGCTAAATTAAGAGTAGTAGAGCGAAATACCATTGCTATCAGGTTTATTTTATTTAAGTCCGTGGGTTTTGGCAGGGTAGCAAATGGCTTATAAGTTTACGCTCTTGCCAGGTTTCCATAAATAGTAGCACAAACCCAGGTTAATAAACGGGATAGCAGCGGCAGCTCCCGATTTTTCATCGGGACTACAGCGTATAGCCTGACTAACATTAAAAAATATCGCTGCAATTGCTTTCCTCAATCTTATTCCATTATTATGGCTTGGAAAGCAGAGCCAGTAGTTCTTCGGTGCTGATAGTCCTGCTATCCATTAAATTTCGTTAACGTTTGTGCTAAATTAAGATTAGTGAAGCGAAATAACATTGCTATCAGGTTTATTTTTCAGGGACTGTGGGTTTTGGCAGGGTAGTAAATGGCTTATAAGTTTACGCTCTTGTCAGGTTTCCATAAATAGTAGCACAAACCCAGGTTAATAAACGGGATAGTAGCGGCAGCCTCAGATTTTTTCAATCTGAGCTATAGCGTATAGCCCGACTAACATTAAAAAATATCGCTGCAATTGCTTTCCTCAATCTTATTCCATTATTATGGCTTGGAAAGCAGTGGCAGTAGTTCTTCGGTGCCGATAGTCCTGCTATCCATTAAATTTCGTTAACGTTTGAGCTAAATTAAGGTTAGTGAAGCGAAATACCATTGCTATCAGGTTTATTTTTCAGGGGATGTGGGTTTTGGCAGGATAGTAAGTAGCTTATAAGTTTACGCTCTTGCCAGGTTTCCATAAATAGTAGCACAAACCCAGGTTAATAAAACGGGAAAGCAGCGGCAGCTCCCGATTTTTCATCGGGACTACAGCGTATAGCCCGGCTAGCATTAAAAAATATCGCTGCAATTGCTTTACTCAATCTTATTCCATTATTATGGCTTGGAAAGCAGTGGCAGTAGTTCTTCGGTGCCGATAGTCCTGCTATCCATTAAATTTCGTTAACGCTTGTGCTAAATTAAGGGTAGTGGAACGAAATATCATTGCTGTCAGGTTTATTTTATTTAAGTCTGTGGGTTTTTGCAAAATAGCGAGGTGCTTAACCTCTTACGTGATATCAGATACTTCCTGTGGTGTCGGATGTTACCATCTGACACGGTAACAATCACTCAGTGGTATTACTCGCCATATATTATCTGAGCAGTCAGATGGAAACATCAGACTGCACTAATATATCTATTTCACTAAATCTTGTAATTGTTTTGCATTATGCAACGCCCCAACTCCCCAGGTATTATTAAAATAAACAAAAACTTCACCAGCACCATCTTTAATCTGATTTTTGAAATCCTTAATCGTATTCATATCATATTCAGATTTATATAATACAGGTTTTCCATGAAAACGGTAATAAATGGTTTCTGTATTCTGGATCACATCATCAGGCAGGGCATAAGGGTAACTCTGTCCGCTAAAAATGATTTTGTTTTTGGCTAGTTTTTTATAAATTTCATCTTCAAACCAACTGATGTGACGAAATTCCACTACATTTTTAAAAGCTGGATTTAAATTTCCGATCAACAGATTTAACCGTTCTTCACTATAATCGAACTTCGGTGGAAACTGAAAAAGTACACAGCCCAATTTCTCTTTTAGCCCGATTTGAATAGCTTCGTAAAAATCGTTGATAAGTTCTTCGCAATCTTTAAACTGTTTGTAATGTGTAATTAAACGTGGTGCTTTAATGGTAAACAAAAAATCGTCCGGACTTTCATCGTACCATTTATCGAACGATTTTTGAGTTGGCATTTTATAAAAGGTAGAATTGATCTCTATTGTATTAAAATGCTCGCAATAATACTTAAACCAATCCTTTTGTGCCAAACCTTTAGGGTAGAAGACCTCTTTCCATTCGCGGTAATAGAAACCTGAACAACCAATTCTCCATTTCATGTATAGAAAACAGGTTATAAAGGGAAAGGTTTATTCTCCGTTATAGATTGCAGTGAAAATAATCAACGAGATGCCAATGTAACCTGATAGTTTTAAATAGACCTTGTTTTTATTTCCTGTAAATCCTAATGTCAACATAATTAACAAATAAAAAATTGAAAGTGTTAAAAAGCCGGTAAGAGGAGAATGGTGGCCTTTTTTATATTGTAAATTTTCTGTTGGGGCGGCGAAAAATATGGTTATTAGTATTGGAGAAATCCAACCGATACAATAGCATGTAAATATCGCCCAGGCGATAGGATTCTTTTTAAAAGCGTCATTGACTTCATCCATATTTTACTGTTAATACCTTGTTATTGAAATTGTAACCCCTAAAGAGGGCAATATTTAAGAAAAATAACCAGTTTGGTAAGGGCCGTTAACGGAATAAACAACCATTTGTCCACTACAACTTTTTGGTTTAAAAATTGCTGTGATGGAAGATCAGATTATGAAAAAATAAAAAACTATGAAAACACTCTTAAAATTAACTGCCCTTGCACTTGTATTGTCGGTAACAGCATGCAAAAATGATGGTAAAAAAGACAGTAATGCTAAAACAAGCTACGCTGAGGTTGATGAAAAAGACGTAAATGAGATTATTGAGTACAACAATGTAGTGGTAAGCTTTACGGATAAAAACAACGATTATATTAAGCGTATAGAAGGTAACATTATTAAAATTGAAAAAGGCTTGGGAAACCCAAATGACAATTTCGCTTTTATTGGTTTAATCACGCCATTTTCTATGAGCACAATCAGTAGCAGTAAAATAAAGCCAGATACACCTCCAAGTGCTTTAAGCAGCGATGATCAAAAATTTTTCAAGGAAAACGTAGTATCCATGACGGGCGTACTTGATAAAATTAAAGAAACATATAAATCTTTAGATGAATATATCCAGGCAGAAGATTGGAAGGATGACAAAGGGGTTAAAGGAAAAGCTTTAGTGGATTCTATTTACAGCATGGGCAAAAAATATTATGCTTATGATGAACAGGTTTTGGCTAAATTAAATATAATTGGCGATGATGCAGAACGTGTAATTTTAAAAACTCACCCGCTAAAAGAGTATATTTTTGCATTAAAAGATGACAGGAGCAAAGTTGCCGAGTTTACTAAATTATTGGCCAGTAATAAAAATTATAAAACGATAGAGGCAAAGGCTAAATCTGCTTATCAGGTGCTAGAAGATCAGTATAATAAACATGTAGCTATGACTGCGCCCGATGCAGCTAAATTTCCTGGCAAGGATAGTTATTTTAGAAATTTTAACGATCGGTTAAATGATTATTTAATTGCGGCGAGGAAAATGATGCGTGATGCATCTGCTTCTGGTAAATTAACAGAGTATGATATTGAGGAATTAGTTAGGGATCAGGATAATATGAGATCGGCCTACAACAATTTTGTTGACTAGTTGAAACAAAAAAAACCGATGCTTGCGACATCGGTTTTTCAATTTTATATTTAATTCATTACTCGAAGTATTCTTTCATTCTTTCGAAGAAACTCTTATCATTTTTACCTGGTTGAGGCTTAAAGTTCGGCGATTCACGTAATTTCTCTAAAGCATCACGTTCGTCGCTACTTAAAGCTTTTGGTGTCCAGATGTTGATGTGGATAATCTCATCGCCTCTGTGGTAAGAATTCACTTCTGGCAAACCTTTACCTTTTAAGCGCAATAATTTTCCGCTTTGGGTACCTGGTTCGATTTTTATTTTTGCTTTACCATCAATGGTTGGTACCTCGATACTCATACCTAAAGCAGCATCAACAAAACTTAAATGTAAATCGTACACAATATTATTGCCTTCGCGTTTAAGCGTTTCGTGCGGTGTTTCTTCAATTAAGATAATTAAATCACCAGGGATGCCACCATTAGGTGCTGCATTTCCTTTTCCACTCATGCTTAATTGCATACCTTCACTTACACCGGCAGGAATATTAATGGTAATGGTTTCTTCGCCACGTACAACACCGTCTCCATGACAAACTGTACATTTTGAGGTAATTTGCTGACCGCTACCGTTACAGGTAGGACAGGTAGATGCAGTTTGCATCTGGCCTAAAATGGTATTGGTTACTCTACGCACCTGGCCGCTGCCACCGCAGGTACCACAGGTACTAACCGATGATTTATCTTTTGCGCCAGAGCCGTCGCAAGTTTTACAAACGATCAGTTTATTAACCTTGATTTTCTTTTCTGCACCATGTGCAATTTCTTCAAGCGTTAATTTAACTTTTATGCGCAGGTTGGAACCTTTGGCAACACGACGACCGCCACGTTGCTGACCGCCACCGCCGCCGCCAAAAAAGCTTTCGAAAGGATTATGGCCGCCAAATACATCGCCGAAATTGCTAAAAATATCGTCCATGTTCATGCCGCCACCGCCGTAACCACCGCCACTTGCGCCACCAACACCAGCATGACCGTATTGATCATAACGTTGTTTTTTATCGGGACTGCTTAAAATTTCGTAAGCTTCTGCAGCTTCCTTAAATTTATCTTCAGCAGCTTTATCTCCTGGGTTTTTATCTGGGTGATATTTAATAGCCATCTTGCGATAAGCTTTCTTTATCTCATCAGCGGCTGCGCCCCTAGTTACGCCTAATACATCGTAATAATCTCTTTTACTCATCTTCTTTATAAAATGATTGAATGATTAAGTGATGGAATGAGAGAATGTTAATTCAATCATTCAAAATTCAATCATTCAATAATTATTTCTTACGCTCCAACTACAACTTTAGCAAAGCGGATAACATTATCATTTAAGGTATAACCTTTTTCAACCTCATCAATCACTTTCCCTTTAAGGTCATCGCTAGGAGCAGGGATATTAGTAATGGCTTCGTGGAAATCGGTATTGAAAGGTTGGCTAATGCTTTCTACATCTTTCAAACCTTTTTGTGCTAAGGTATTTTTCAGTTTTGTGCTTACCAACAATATACCTTCTTTAACCGGAGCTACCTCAGTAGCAGTTTCCATTGCTTTTAATGCACGGTCAAAATCATCTAAAACAGGTAAAAGTGAAACAATTACATCTTTACCAGCAGTTTGCAATAATTCTACACGTTCTTTTTGCGTACGACGTTTATAATTATCGAACTCAGCATATAAACGTAAATATTTGTCGTTAAGCTGTTGAACTTCCGCTTGCAATTTTTCTTCTGCAGATAATTCGGGTGCCTGCTCAGTTTCAGCGATAGGAGCATCAGTATTCTCTACATTCTCAGCAGTATTTTCTGATGTATTTTCAGGATTCATTATATTTTCTTCTTTATCGTTATTTTTCTTCTTATTAAACATAATACTAGGCTGAATTTTTTTGTGTTAATCTCAACTATTTTGCCATAAACGGAAATCAGCCAAGCTGTCAGATTTATTTGTATTTATCTGAACAGATTGGCTGATTAGCTGACGGATGTCAGAATTTTTTATACGATTTGCGCATCTTCGTGCACAACTCCATTCTCACATTTAATGATGCGCGAAGGGAAAGTGCGGATGATGTGGTAATCGTGTGTTGCCATTAATACTGCAGTTCCGGCCTGGCTGATTTGTTTTAGCAGGGTTACAATTTCTTCTGATGTTTCTGGGTCTAAATTCCCGGTAGGCTCATCAGCTAAAATTATTTCCGGATCATTTAATAAAGCTCTTGCAATAACAATACGTTGCTGTTCACCACCAGAAATTTCGTGTGGCATTTTTTTGATTTTAGAACGTAAACCAACTTTGTCTAAAACATCTTTAATGCGCTCGTTAATTAGTTTTTCATCTTTCCAGCCTGTTGCCTTAAGCACAAACTCAAGGTTTTTTTCGATGGTCCTATCAGTAAGCAATTGAAAATCCTGAAAAACCACACCCAATTTACGGCGTAAAAAGGGCACCTGGCTTTCTTTTAGGTTTTTAAGGTCGAAACCGGCAATATTGCCTTCACCATTGCCAATATGTAAATCGCCATATAATATTTTAAGCAAGCTGCTCTTACCCGAACCTGTTTGACCGATCAGGAATACAAATTCGTCTTTTTCGATGTGTAAATTTACGTTTGAGAGGACTAAATGTTTCTGTTGAAAAACATCAACATTGCTTAAATGAATTACTGAGTTGCCTGCCATATTATATTTCTAATTTTGCAATCTGCCCGAAAGGCAAACCTTTAACCATTTCCATAATGTATTCTTGCTTGTCGCCAAGTCCGAGTTTTTCCAGCGATTTATCAGGTCTGTCAACCCTAAAGTAAGCTAAAAGTGTAAACTTGTCATCTCTTAACTGTACGTAATCCGGAATTTTGGCTATGCCTTTAACTTTAACGATATACATTGTGTCCAAAAATAGCTATTTAAGCTGAAAGACCAAAGGAGAAAGCTGAAACACTAGTTTGAGAAATTCAATTTAGGTTGTTTAAGAACTCAACAGTATTTACATTATCGGCATAATCCCAAAGTTTTGGGTGCTGGCTTTGGCCAAAGCTGAAAGTGTTTAAATTTAAAGGTGATTTGGTAATCACACATTGAATATTTTCTGATTTATCCTTTAATTTATCTTCTACTTCTTGGAGGTTCTCATATTCCTCATAAAAGAGAACGGCCAGAGGCGACGTAAGGCTCTCATCTTCTTTCAATAGCAAAAAGCCATTATCAAAGTGTTTAGCCGCATTAACGAGATAGATAGATTTATTATAGTCGTAATTGTTATTATATTTAAAATGGTTAATAATGGGTTGAAAACTTTCTATGCCTTCGTAAAAATTCGCAATATCGTAGCCTTTAGGAAAATAAAGTTTAGAAACGTTTCTGCAACCTAAACCAAAATAATCAAAAATATCATTTCCCAGGTTTTGAATATCCTCGAAACTTTCTGAACCATTTAAAACTGCAACACTGTTTCTGTTTTTTCTGATAATGTTGGGTACTTTACTAAAATAATAATCAAAATAGCGTGATGAATTATTGCTGCCAGTGGCAATAACCGCGTCAAAATCTTTTAAACGCTCTACATATTCTATTTTATTCTCAAAGGCAGGCTCTATTTTAATCAGTTCGGTAATTACAGCTTTAATTAATTTATCATCAGCCGAAGAAAGCTTAATTAAAGCAATATTGCCCGTAGCCAATACACTTAAAACATCATGCAAACCCACTAGTGGAATATTCCCTGCCAGGATTAAACCAACCTTTTTTGGGGAGGTGCTAAACTTAACCGATTTGAACCAAATGGCTAAATCAACCTCATTTAACATCTCAGCAAAAGATAAAATAGATTTTTTTATGTTTTCTGAAGTAAACCACGCATTTGTGCTTTCAGCGCTATAAAACGCATTTCCTAGTATGTCAGTAGGGTTTGTAAGCAATAAGCCCAGTTTGTTGAACGCGATTATTACTTTTTCTTGAGTTAATGCTGACATATTTAGAATTAATATTAAGTGATTATATATTATATTTGCATCGCAAAGGTAAACTAAGCAAAAGAATTAGACGAAAACATGGCGATTAAAATAACAGATGAGTGTATAAATTGCGGGGCTTGCGAACCGGAATGTCCTAACAACGCAATTTACGATGCCGGTACTGCATGGCGTTTTTCTGATGGTACTAACTTAAATGGTATCATTGATTTTGGTAATCAACAAATTGAAGCTGATGCCGCTCAGGAAGCTGTTTCGGATGAAGTTTATTACATTGTATCCGATAAGTGTACAGAGTGTAAGGGCTTTCATGATGAACCTCAGTGTGCAGCAGTTTGCCCGGTTGATTGTTGCGTAGATGACGAAGATATCCGCGAAACAGAAGAAGAATTATTGGCTAAGAAAGCTTGGTTGCACCAGGAAGGATAGTCTCTATCAGATATTTACAATGAAAGTCCCGCAAAAGCCGGGACTTTTTTGTTTTCTATCTAGTGAAATTAGCAGTTTATAGTTGCCATTGAAGTAAATGACTAGTGAACAAGCATCCAGTTTTCAGTTGGCAGTTTGCAATTACCAATAACTAATGGCTATTGAACCAATGAGCTAATCTACGTCACATTTATTCGGGATAATTAAAACCGGACAAGCAGATTTTCTCGCCACGTGTTCGGCAACGCTTCCCATTAAAAAATGGTACAGTCCGGTACGTCCGTAGGTTCCGATAACGATTAAATCAGATCCCCACTCATCTGATTGCTGGATAATACCATGTGCTGCGGTATCAACAATGCTCAAATAAGTGGTTTTTATGCCTTTCCCGTATTTAGTCTCCATTTCTTTGAGTAAAATATGGCTGTTTTCTTCGCTGTTATCGTAAGTTTCCAGAAATACCGGAGCCAGCGTTAAATCGGGATTTACGTTGGCTGGGATAGGCTCGATAATATTAACCAATGCTACTTCTGCTCCAAATTTTTCAGCCATGTCGTAACCGGCTTTTGCCGCTTTTTCTGAGCAGGTACTGTTATCAACGGCAATTAATATTTTTTTAAAATTCATGGCGAGCTATTTAAAAGGTGATCATCATAAAAATAACAAATTTGCAGGCAAAATGTTAGGCAATGGATGTATTTTATTAGTTTTACAATAGTTTCACGAGCACATTTAAATGGAAAATCAATACGGTATTTGTAGAGTTGCTGTAGCCCCCTTAAGAGCTGATGCATCAGATAAAGCAGAAATTGTTTCGCAGCTTTTATTCGGCGATCATGTCGAAATTATTCAGAAGGAAGACCGCTGGTGGCTCATTCAAAATGGCTACGATGGTTACGAAGGCTGGATGGATTTCAGGCAATTGGCCGCGATTCCCCAAAACCAATTTGCAGAAATGCACAATTGTAAATTACATGCTCCGCTAAGCTTCAATAATGTATTAACCGCGTCCGATGGAAGTTCGTATCATTTAAGTCCGGCAAGTAACCTTCCTTTTTTAAAGGATGGTTTTTGTTATGCAGGTGAAGAAAAGTTTAAACTGAATTTCGAAGCATACGATAATAGTGCTGTAAATTTTACCGATAGCGTTACCGAAACGGCTAAATTTTTTCAAAATGTCCCATACCTATGGGGGGGAAGGCATTTGTTTGGCTTAGATTGCTCTGGTTTTGTTCAAACCGTATTTAAAATGTTAGGCATTAAGTTAAATCGTGATGCTTCACAACAGGCCGAACAAGGTGAACTGGTTGGCTTTTTAGCTGAATGTAAAGCTGGTGATGTTGCTTTTTTCGATAATGATGAAGGCAGAATTACTCATGTGGGTATTATGTTGAGTCCCAACGAAATTATCCATTCTTCAGCCAAAGTAAAAATCGATCCGATTGACGATCAGGGAATTTTTAATAAAGAATTGGGAAAATATTCGCACAAACTTAGAATTATCAAACGTTTTGTGGAATGATGGTTGTGAAAGAAGCGTCACCCTGACCTGTGGCGCAGCGGAAAGGTACGGAGTAAACCGAGCCTTAAGCGAGCTCACCGAAGGTAATTCATTTCAGCATCTTTATTTATATCAAGAAAGATGCTAAATTAAATCCGATAACTATTTTAAATTGCTAAACCTATATCAGCCTGAGTTCGATTAATATTTATGCGTTTTAATTAGTTTTAGTCTACTTTTCCTAACGCGATCGTCATGCTGAATTTATTTCAGCATCTTTTCTGCTAGACTGACCCTGAAATAAATTCAGGGTGACGACAGCACTTATCATAATGAATAAAAAGAAACCCTAAATTATTCCATTTCCCAAACCATCACCTGCCTGTCATCTCCTGTAGAGATTAAATATTTACCATCATTGCTCCAAATAATTTTGTTAATAGAGTGGGTATGGCCTATTCCGGCTTTTTCTAAACTTAAAATTTTATACAATTTAAAGTTCTCTGCATCCCAAAGTTTAATGCTTTTATCCTGACTGCTCGTTGCGAAATAAGGAAGGGTAGGATGAAAGGCAATATCGTAAATGGTAAACATATGCGCCGGAACAGTTTCTCTGAGTTCGTAATTCGGTAGATCCCATATTTTTAACTGCGCATCCCTACTCCCTGAGATGAGGTATTTGCCGGTTGGATGATAAGCCAAGGAGGTTACTGGTAATGAATGTCCTTCCAGCGATTGTTTTAAACTATAATCGGTAAGGTTATAAATCCTGATTAGGTGATCTTTACAACCAAAGGCGACTTCACTTTCGTTAGGCCCAATTGCAATGGCCCTAACGGTATCATAAGCTACCTGGAAGCGGTAAATCTCTGTAAAGTCACTCAGCGACCAAACCGCAACCGTTCCATCTTCACCTGTGGTTAAAAGCTCATTTTTGCCCTTTACCGTTTGTATGTTGAAAATGGGTTTGGTATGGGCATTTATTCTGGCAATTACCTTTTGTCCCTTTAAATCATAAACGCTAAACGCACCGCTCCGTTCCCCAACAAATAATTGATCGTTGTAGTAGTGAAGACAATAAACGGAACTCTGTACAGGCATTTTAATCCGAACAAAGGCCATGGTATGTAACGACCATTCTACAACGCCCTTATCGTTTCCTGCACTAAAAAATATACCATTCTCATCCGAATTGGATAATGCATATACAGGGTTTTGGTGACCGGGAAGGGTTTGCAGGTGTTTGAGCATTTCTTGAGGTTTAGGGTTTAGGGTTTAAGGTATAAGGTTAGGCATCTAGAGCCTTAAACCTTACGCCTTTTACCTCAAACCTTTATTGATGTCTTTTCTCTAAATTTTTTGCAATATCCTGAATAGATAGACCTTTTTCTTTCAATAAAAACAATAGGTGAAAAACAAGATCTGATGCTTCTCCAATGAGTTCCTCTTCCGATTCGGCCAATGCAGCAATTACAGTTTCCACGCCTTCTTCACCAACTTTTTGGGCAATCTTATTTAGTCCCTTGCTGCGCATTTTGTTGATATAAGATCCTTCAACCGGATTTTCATATCGATCGTTAATGATGTTCTCGAGTTCGAAAATGAAGTTCTGGTTATAATCTGTTTTAAAACAGCTACGGCTTCCGGTATGGCAGGTTGGACCAACAGCTTCAGCTTTAATCAGAATGGTGTCGTTATCACAGTCTACAAAAAGTTCTTTAACAAACAAAAAGTTATTGCTGGTTTCACCTTTGGTCCATAGGCGGTTTTTAGAACGTGAAAAGAAAGTTACTTTGCCTTCGGCCTGTGTTTTAGCAAAAGCTTCTTCATTCATATAACCCAGCATTAAAACCTCCAGGGTTTTGTGATCCTGAATAACTACCGGAATTAATCCATTTGTTTTTTCCCAATCAAGGGAATTGGTATCGATTGTCATTTTATTTTTTTTATTTCCGAAAAACAGACTCATGACTAGGGACTGCCGACTCCGGACTTATTTATATTCTTACCGGAATATTGTTCCTTTTCAATTCTTGCTTTAAATCCGGGATCAGAATTTCACCGTAATGAAATACCGAGGCTGCAAGTGCGGCATCAACATTGGCTTTTTGAAAAACCTCTGTAAAATGTTCCATACTCCCTGCTCCACCTGATGCTATAATCGGGATATTGATCATTTGGTTTACTTTACTGAGCAAGCCGCAATCAAAACCTGCTTTGGTACCATCGTGGTCCATAGAGGTTAACAAAATTTCTCCTGCGCCTAAATCTTCTGCCTGTTTAATCCAGTTTTCGGTTTCCAGTTCGGTAATTAATCTTCCTCCATTTAAGTGAACCATGTTTTTACCGTTTACATATTTGGTGTCGACTGCTAAAACCACGAATTGTACTCCGAAAGTTTTAGCCAGGTCTTCAATTAGCTTTGGATTTCGGACAGCTGCAGAATTGATGCTGATTTTGTCCGCTCCTGCATTTAATAACGCTTCAGCATCGGCAATTTCTGTTATCCCGCCACCAATGGTAAATGGGATATTTAATTGCCTGGCAACAGATTTAACCATCACAATCATCGTTTTACGACGCTCGTGGGTTGCCGTAATATCCAGGAAGACCAGTTCGTCGGCACCTTGTTGGGCGTATTGCGCCGCCAGTTCAACTGGATCACCAGCATCACGTAAATCAACAAAGTTTACACCTTTTACCGTGCGGCCGTCTTTAACGTCTAAACAAGGGATTATTCTTTTACTAAGCATTTGTTTGGGTTTTCGTCATTATAAGGTACGAAGCAATCTTAGTGCTTTTACTCTGGGCGGTTTGTCACCCTGAATTTATTTCAGGGTCTTTATTGTTTGAAAGATGCTGAAATAAATTCAGCATGACGATCGCCTAATGCAATGAGTCAAATATTATATAAATTCTTCTTTAAATTGAACTCAACGCTTTCAAATTCCACTCTTTAATTTCTTCGATGGTAATGCGGTCTTCGTAAATTGCTTTCCCAACCACTACACTTCTAATCGGGTATTTAGCCAGATCGTAAATATCCTGCATGGAACTTACACCACCAGAAGCAATCAGTTTGATCATGGGAGAGTGTTCAAGCAATTTCTCGTATAAATCGATTGCGGCACCACCTAGTTTTCCATCCTTGCTGATATCCGTACATAAGAAACGGAAAAAACCTAACGAAAGGCATTTATCAACATAATCCATTAGTTTAATCGGTGAACTTTCCATCCAACCCGAATATTTTATGACTTCATCCAAAACGTCGATAGCTACTACAATGCGGTTGGCATAGTCGTCTTTTTTAGCAAAAACCTCGCTTAGTTGAGGTAAGAAATCAGGATTGGTAATGGCCTGTGTGCCTACAATTACGCGGTGAATGCCAGCATCAAGCAGATTGGTCACCTGCTCAATGGTTCTGATCCCGCCACCATACTGCACTTTCATTTCGGTTTTTTTGATGATTTCGAAAAGTGTTTTTTGATTGCTAAAATCACCCTTAGCTCCGTTTAAATCGATAATGTGGATGAAATCGGTGCCATTTGAACGGTATTTTTCTATCATTTCGGGAATAGAAACGTCATATTCCGTTTTTTGGTTGTAATCGCCTTCACGAAGACGGACAACTTTTCCATCCAAAATATCAATAGCAGGTATTATGTACATTTTATAAGCTTAAGTTTGAAAAATTTTTTAATATTAGTTCGCCGGCTTTTCCCGATTTTTCAGGGTGAAATTGAACGCCATAAAAATTGTCTTTTTGTACCGCTGCCGAAAACTTTAAACCATAATCAGCAGATGCGATGTCAAAAGTAGGGTTATATTCAATAAAGTACGAATGCACAAAGTAAAATTGTGTATTATCTTCAACACCTTCAAATAATGAATTGTTTTTTGGGCTTACCGCATTCCAACCCATATGTGGTATTTTGATATTCAGCGACTTATCGAATTTTTTGGTTTTAACCGGAACGATATTTAAAAGTGTTGCATCGCCCTCTTCCGAATGTTCAGTTATGAGCTGCATGCCCACACAGATTCCGAGGACTGGTTTTGTTAGTTTTTTAATGGCCTCAACCAAACCTGTTCCCTTTAATTTTTCCATAGCAGCACCTGCATGGCCAACACCAGGAATGATAATGTGGCTATATTTTTCGAGGTCAATTTCTGTATTTACCATGCCGTAGGTTACATTTAAGCGATCTAAGGCTGCGGTAAGGGAGAAAATGTTACCTGCTCCGTAATTTATAATTCCAACCCCTAAATCCCCCGAAGGGGACTTTGAATTTTTATCGTTCATACAATTTGCATTATATTTTTGTTTCTGTTTTGAAAATGAATGTCGGCTTTTCATGGGTACTGTAGTCCCGCTATCGTTAATAGTCCTCGCTACGCTGTGGGCTATTCCGCTCTATCGGGTTTATTTACCGCGGATGGACATCAAAGCCTCCGCCTTAAACCTTTTCAGCCTTTCTTACAGCATTCCCTTTGTACTCGGCAAAACCATTTTTTCAGCATCACGCTTGATGGCCATTTTTATGGCTTTGGCAAAGGCTTTAAAAATAGCTTCAATTTTGTGGTGCTCGTTGTCGCCTTCAGCTTTTACGTTTAAATTGCATTTAGCGGCATCGCTAAACGATTTAAAGAAATGGTAAAACATCTCTGTAGGCATGTCGCCCACTTTTTCGCGTTTAAATTCAGCATCCCAAACAATCCAGTTTCTTCCTCCAAAATCAATAGCCACCTGTGCAAGGCAATCGTCCATTGGTAAGCAAAAACCATACCTTTCAATACCTAATTTATTGCCTAAACCTTTGGCAAAGGCTTCTCCAAGAGCAATACCAGTATCTTCTATCGTGTGGTGTTCATCGATATGTAAGTCGCCTTTGGCAATTACTTCCAGATCTACACTTCCATGTCTGGCAATCTGATCAAGCATATGATCGAAGAAGTTTAAACCCGTTTCGATTTTTGCCTTCCCTGTTCCATCCAGATCAAGGTTAATGGTAATATCGGTTTCATTGGTTTTGCGCTCGTGGTGAATTTTTCTGCTCCCTGCTTTAAGTAAGTTGTAGATATCTTCCCATTTTCTGGTTTCCAAAACAATCACATCCAGCAAAGTTTCGTGTTTGTCAAGTGCTTCTGTAGAACCCAATGCATCATTCTGACGGAGAAAAATTGCTTTTGCACCCAGGTTTTTGGCCAAAACCACGTCGTTCAAACGATCACCAATCACGAAAGAGTTTTTCAGATCGTAATCTTCGCTGAAATATTTGGTTAATAAGGCGGTACCAGGTTTACGGGTAGGGGCATTGTCTTTAGCAAAAGTTCTATCAATCACAACCTCACTAAAATGAACACCTTCGCCTTCAAAAGCATCTAACATGAAGTTATGGATCGGCCAGAAATTTTCTTCAGGGTTTGAAGCTGTTCCAAGTCCATCCTGATTGGTCACCATCACCAGTTCATAATCCAGCTCGGCTGCAATTTTCGATAAATAATATAACGAACGTGGATAAAATTTAAGCTTGGCAAAACTATCTACCTGTTCATCTTCAGGCTCGATATTTAAAGTGCCATCACGATCTATAAATAATACTTTTTTCATCTTAAAATTTTTCTAGAACAGTTAATAGTTTGTCGTTTTCTTCTTTTGTGCCCACTGTAATCCTTAAACAGCCCTCGCATAAAGTTACTTTAGAACGGTCGCGTACAATGATGCCTTGCTCTACTAAAGTATCGTAAATTTTTAATGCATCGGTAACTTCTGTCAGGATAAAATTGGCGTCAGAAGGATATACTTTTTTTACAATATTCAATGCATTTAATGCCTTGCTTAAACGTTCTCTTTCTGCAACAGATTCTTTGATCCAATCGTTAACCTGAGCAATGTTTTTTAGCGCTTCAAAAGCTAAATCCTGAGTAGCCTGATTGATGTTGTAAGGTGGCTTGATTTTGTTCAGCACATCGATTACTTTTGTCGAAGAAAAAGCCATACCCAAACGCAAAGCTGCGAGCCCCCAGGCCTTCGAAAAAGTTTGTAAAATTACCAGGTTTCCGTACTCAGTTAACTCCTGAATAAAGGTCTTTTGACGGGCGTAATTAATGTAGGCTTCATCCACCACAACGATGCCATTAAAGTTGGCTAAAATGGTTTCAATATCTTCGCGGTTTATCGAATTTCCGGTCGGATTATTTGGCGAACAAATGAAGATTAATTTCGTATTTTTATCAATCGTTTCTGCGATTTTTTCCATATCCAATTGGAAGTTTGGAAGCAGGCTCACTTTACGTATTTCTACATCATTTATGTTGGCCGAAACTTCGTACATTCCGTAGGTTGGTGGCAGCACAATTACGTTGTCTTTTCCAGGGTTACAAAAAGCGCGGAACAATAAATCTATTGCTTCATCGCTACCGTTTCCTAAAAAAGTATTCTCAATCGGCACGCCTTTTATTTTACTGATTGCATCCTTTAAATCAAGTTGCAAGGGATCAGGATAACGGTTATAATTTGCTGGTAATGGCGAACCATAACTGTTCTCGTTTGCATCTAAAAATACGGATGCCTGACCTTTAAATTCGTCCCTCGCAGTAGAGTAGGGGCGAAGGTTTTTTATATTTTCTCTTACTAAATCGTTAATGTCCATGTTAATGGTTTATTGGTTTCCTGCGGTTTGATTACACTGATTAGGTGATTACACAGATTACTTTATTTTTTCCTTTGGTTTGGTTGCACAGATATTTATGCCTTATTATCTTCTGACCTCTGACTTCGGTCTTCGGACTCAAAGCCTAATCTAATACTAACAGCGTTCCTATGTGCATGTAATCCTTCTGCTTCTGCAAGTATTTCAACGGTGTTGCCTATGTTATTTAATCCCTCGGCAGAAAGATGCTGAAAGGTGATCTTCTTCAGAAACGCATCAGTTGATACGCCCGAATAAGCCTTTGCGAAGCCACTTGTTGGTAAAGTGTGGTTGGTACCAGAGGCATAATCGCCAACACTTTCTGGTGTAAAATTACCTAAAAATACCGATCCTGCATTGATAATCAATGGAATAAGGCTTTTGAAATGCTCAGTAGCCAATATGAGGTGCTCTGGTGCATATTCATTTGAAAATTGCATGGCCTCATCCAGCGTTTCAGCTAAGACAGCGTAGGAATTGGCTATTGCTTTAGCTGTTATTTCCTTCCGTGGAAGGATATCAAGCTGATTTTCAAGTTCTTTTAAGGTATCAGCGATGATCTGATTAGAAGTAGACACTAAAATAGCCTGACTATCAGTTCCATGTTCTGCCTGTGCAAGCAGATCTGCAGCAACAAATGACGGATTGGCAGTCTCATCCGCAATTACCAATACCTCTGATGGTCCGGCAGGCATATCGATAGCCACTTTGTTTTGAACCATCGTTTTTGCCGTTGTTACATAACGGTTGCCAGGGCCGAAGATCTTATATACTCGTGGCACGCTTTCCGTTCCGAAAGCCATTGCAGCAACGGCTTGTGCACCGCCAATAAGAAACACTTTTTCGATACCCAGGAGCACCGCGCAATAAGCCAGATAACAATTGGTTTTACCATCACTTTGTGGGGGAGAACATACCACGATTTCTTTACAACCTGCAATGATTGCAGGGGTAGCAAGCATTAAAAAAGTGCTCGGTAAAACGGCTGTCCCTCCAGGGATATAAAGTCCCACTTTTTCAATTGCCCTCGATTCGCGCCAGCATACAACTCCTGGCATCGTTTCAATTTTATCTTCAGTTTTTAACTGCGACTGGTGAAAAGTTTTAATGTTTTGATAAGCGGTATCAATCGCTTTTTTTGCTTCAGCCGGAATGGTAGAGGCAATTGCTTTTAATTCTTCAGCATCCAAAAACAGTTTCTCCAAATCAACTTTGTCAAATCCTTTTGCGAAGTTAAAAAGTGCCTTATCGCCATCCTTTTTTACTGTGCTGATGATATCGGTTACCCGTTCTTCAACCAGTTTATCGTCTTCAATCTGCCTCGAACAAAGTTCTTCAATTTTTGATTTAGATAAATCTGTATAATTGTAGATTTTCAATGTTTTATAATTTTAAATTAACTAATAGTTAATGTGAATTTAAACGATTTTACTTGATTATTTTCTCGATTGGCATTACTAAAATACCTTCAGCTCCTGCTGCTTTTAAACTGTTTATTTTATCCCAGAAATCTTCTTCAGCAATTACAGAATGAACAGCTACCCAGTTCGGTTCGAAGAGTGGTACCACGGTTGGACTTTTTACACCCGGCAATAAATCGACTACTTTTTGAAGGTTATCTTTTGATACATTTAGTACCACGTATTTGTTAGATTTTGCGCTAAGTACAGAGCGGATGCGTTGAAGCAATTCTGCAACTTCAGGATTATCGGCTATCGATTTGTTTCCAATTAAAACTGCTTCAGATTGCATCACATCGGCGAAAGGTTTTAGACCGTTGCTCTTTAATGTTCCGCCTGTTGATACGATATCAAAAATAGCATCACTTAAGCCTAAACCCGGACCTATTTCTACCGATCCGGAAATGGTTCTGATATCAGATTTTATACCTTTTTCCTCTAAGAATTTTTCGAGGATTACCGGGTAGGAAGTGGCAATTGCTTTACCGTTTAACTCTTCCAGTTTTTGGATATTACTGGTGGCCTGAACAGCGATTTTTAAAGTGCATTTTCCGAAGCCTAATTTTTGTAGATAATCTACTTCGGCTTTGGTTTCTACAATTACATTTTCCCCAACTATGCCCAAATCGGCAATGCCATCCTGTACATATTCAGGAATATCATCATCCCGAAGGAAAAGAATTTCTAAAGGAAAATTAGTAACGGTTGAGATGAGTGAGCTTTTGTAATTTTCGAAAGATAAACCACAGTTTTTAAGTATTTCTACGGATTTTTCGTTTAACCTACCCGACTTCTGGATAGCGATTTTAAGTGTTTTCAAAGTATTGAATATAGAGTGAACAAGAAATTATTTTACGGAAAAAAGTTTTGAAGTACAAAACAAACATATCATATCGCCTATCGGCGATGGTGTAAATGTAAGTGATGGTTCAAAGTTAAATTCATAAATTATTTCTGCCAGTATCAATACGTTAGCTGATAAGCGTTGGCAAATATAGTGTTTGAAATGGGAAAACAAAAAATAATGGCACTTAATTTGCCATTATGCTGTTTTTATTGCCAGTAACCTTTATTTTGTATTAAAATTTTACGTATTTGAAAAAGTTTCGCTTTCTAATTCTGCCCTTTATTTTATTTATTTCTGCTTGTGGATGGTTTAAAAGCCCACCTGAGATTGGGAAAGTCCTGTCTGAACATTTCAAGAATAAAATCTACAAAGATTTCGATACTGTAGCTTATGATAGCATTTTTGTGAAAACAATGGACAGTCTTTCGGGCAAGTTCGTTAATCCGAAAATAATTAAAGCTTTTTATGCCAATAATTATGCACAACCTAAGCTCGTTACGCAATTTTATATTAATGGCCAGTTAGATTCGTTAGTGAGCTATTTAGATCAGAGCGAAGTGCATGGCTTCAACCCAAAGATTTTTAAAGGAGATGAGATTAAAAGCTTGTTAGAGGTGTTAACAGCCAATAAGTTTAAAAAGGTGGAGGAAAGTTATCCAGTTATTGCCAAATTAGAGCTGTTATCGGCAAATGCTTATCTGAATTATAATAATTACCTCAAATATGGGGTAGTAAATCCCCGAACTATTTTTTCGCGTTATTACATTAAAGTTAAGCGTCCGGATAGCTTGGGGATGACTAATCTTTTAAATAGTAAAAGTCTCGTGGATACTTTAAGATCTGTTCAGCCAAAGTCAGTTCAATATAAAGCTTTGCAAGCTGCTTATTTAAATACAGATGCGGAAAATGAAAAGCGGATTTTATTATTGAATATGGAACGTTTCCGTTGGAAAATGCCAGAGACAGGAGACAGCTATGTGCAGGTAAATATTCCTGATTTTAGATTGACCTGGCTCGATAAAACAGATACCGTAATTACGATGAAAGTATGTGTTGGAGGGAAGCGCGAAAACGGTTACGAAGATAAGCTAAAGGCCTTTGCAAAATCGGGCAATCTGGATGATAAACCGAAGAACCATGAAACGCCTTTATTGTTTAGTAAAATCAATTCCATTCAGGCCAATCCGATCTGGAATATTCCGGTAAGTATTGCACAGAGTGAGATCTACTGGATGGCTCGAAAGGATCCGTATTATTTATCGAATAGCAACATTAAAGTTTACTATAAAGATAAGCTGATTGGTGAGCCTGATACCATCAATTGGAACAGGTATTCGCGCGATAAATTACCTTTCAAATTTAAACAAGGTTCGGGTGGTGGAAATGCCTTAGGGAAGTTCAAGTTTATCTTCGATAACAGCTCTAGTATTTATCTTCACGACACTAATAATAAGAACGGATTTAATCTGACCAACCGGGCGATAAGTCATGGTTGCGTGCGAATCGAAAAACCATTAGAATTTGCCGAACTTTTGGTGAAAGATACCTATACTTATGATAAACTTAGGGCTGAAGTAGATTTGCCGCCGATAGATAGTACACATGTAAAATGGTATAAAAAACGCATGGCACAAAAGGCTGATACACTTAAAACTTTTCAGTTAAAACCAGCCTGGTTTGCCCCAAAGAAAAATGTTCCATTAATCATCACCTACATTACCGCCTGGTCTCAGAACGGTAAGATCGAATACCGGCCTGATGTTTATGGCATGGACGAAAAACTTTGGGCTGCGATGAAGAAGTTTAGGTAACTTAGTGCTAAGTTTGCAAAATGCAAGAAAAATCTACTTTCAACCATCAAGCCGATATCGTAAATAGTGCCATTAGATTTATAAACGCATGGTTTAAACAATCGAAGGCCATTACAAACGAACTGAATGATTTTTTCATTCTCCCAGGTAATAAAGTTATTGGTAAGGATGTTATTATTAGTCGGTTAAAAGGTATTTTCGGCGGGTCTGATGAATATGTTGGTGGCAGATACGATATTATTGATGTTAATTTCGAACTTTTGAATGATGATAAAGGAATGGGCTTTGTCGAAGGAGTTGCGGGTTATAGAGATGTTGTTCAAAAACAATCAAAAATTGTAAGTGGGCCTTTTAAACTGTATTTTGCGTTGTACAACGGTAGTTGGAAAATTGTAAATATCGAATTCCCTGGGTTTGCTTATTGAAAATCGAATAATTAGATAAATTATTAATAAAAAATCTCCATGCTTTCTTTTTTTAATAAAATTGTAGATGTACTCAATGAAAATAATATTCCCTACATGCTTTCTGGGAGTATTGCGATGGGTGTATATATAGTTCCAAGAGCTACCCGAGATTTTGATTTTGTTATTCATCTACAACCTAAAGATATAGATGGTTTTGTCGCTAACTTCAAGGATGGCTATTACTGTAATATTAATTCAGTAAAGGATGCCGTAAGGCAACAAAGTTTGTTTAATATAATAGATCATGCGTCAGGGTATAAAGCTGATTTTGTAATCTTAAAGAACGAAGATTTTCGACAAGAAGAATTTAATAGGAGAGTCGAAATGGAATACTTTGAAAAATCAGTATATTTGGTTACAGTAGAGGATTTATTAATATCTAAATTAATTTGGATTCAAGTTTTGCAATCTGCGATTCAAATTCAAGATATTAAAAATCTAGCTGAATTAAACACTTTGGATTGGGAATATATCAATAAATGGGTAAAAGTACTTAAGCTCGCAACATTTAATCTGTTAAAGAAATGAAAGATACTTCAGATGAAATTAAAGAATTACAACTTAAATTATGGTTATCAAAAACACCAGATCAAAGATTGTATCAAATGTTGATTGATAATGAATCATTATATAAGTTTTGGAATAATATAAAACCTGTTATCAAGAAGTAACATTAATAATAATAAATACGGAATTTTATATCCTCTTCCATAATTTTTCTATCTTTGGTTTTTAATGAATTTCCTTTATCCGGGCTTTCTTTTTGCACTAATATCGGTTGCCATCCCGGTCATCATTCATTTATTCAATTTCAGGAAATTTAAAAAGGTTTATTTCTCCAATGTTCAGCTTTTAAAAGAAGTAGAGCAGCAAAATTCTTCCAAAGAAAAACTTAAAAATTTGCTCATACTGTTGTCGCGGATTTTGGCGATTATCTTTTTGGTGCTTGCATTTGCCCAACCCTATATACCGGAGCACAACCAAAGAACTACTGCTTTAAAGAATATTGTAAGTATTTATATCGATAATTCTTACAGCATGGAAACCATTAATAAAGATGGTAACCTGCTCGATGAAGCCAAGCGCAGGGCAAAAGAACTGGTTAAAGGTTTCGGTATGAACGATCGTTTTCAACTTTTAACCAATAATTTTGAAGGGAAACATCAGCGTTTATTAAACGAGGAGGAGTTTTTGAAAGCATTGGATGATGTTAAAATCTCTGCAGCAAACCGTAATCTCCAACAAATACTAAACAGGCAAGGCAATGTTTTAACAGGTTCTGAAAATAAGTATAGCTTTTTGATCTCCGATTTTCAAAAGAATATTTCAACCACCAATAAACTCGATACAAAAGCAGATATTCAATATTCGTTTTTGAAACTAAATGCCAATACGTTGCCCAATGTTGCCGTAGATAGCGTTTGGACACTTTCCCCAAATCATCAACCAGGTGCAAATGAACGATTGGTGGTGCAGTTAAAAAATTACTCAAAAGAAGAAGCAAAGAATATTCCTTTAAAGCTAAGTATCAATAATCAACAAAAGGGATTAGGGGCAGTAACGATTCCGGGTGGTAAAACTGTTAAGGATACCTTGAGTTTTTCTGGACTGGGTGCTGGATGGCAAAAAGGTGTAATCAGTATTAAAGATTTTCCGGTAACTTTCGATGATACACTTTCTTTCAGTTTTAAAGTAGACGAAAGTTTTGCTGTGCTAAGTATTAACGGAGCCAATGCAGGCAATTATATTAAAGCATTATTTGCAGCTGATCGTTATTATAAACTTACTGAGAACGCCGAAAGCAATGTAAATTATAGCAATTTTGCCAGTTATGGTCTGATTGTGTTAAACGGATTAAAAAATCCATCGACAGGTTTGGCGCAGCAGTTAAAAACCTATCTGAATGCAGGTGGCACAGTTGTGCTTTTTCCTGATTTAGATGCTGATATTCAAACCTACAACTCATTTTTAAGCGGATTGTCGCTTCCTGCCATTCAGGGTTTAAATACAACAGCAACCAAGGTTAACCAGATTGATTTGCAAAACCCTATTTTTAAGACTGTTTTTGAGGAAATTCCCAAAAATCTGGATTTACCAGCTGTTTCCCGTTATTATTCTTTTGTAGAGAAAAATACCGCCAACAAGGAAGATATTATGTTGTTGCCTGGCAGAAAACCGTTTTTCTCTAAGTATGGCGTAGGTAATGGGCAGGTGTATTTATCTGCTTCAGGGCTTAATACAAGTGACGGGAATTTAGCCCGTCATCCGGTTTTTGTGCCGCTGATTTATCGTTTGGCATTGAGTGGAGGAAATGAAACACCCTTGTATTACAATATCGGTAACGATAATGCATTGGCAGGTAAAAAGATTACACTGGGTAAAAACCAAAGCTTAAAAATTACTGCGGATGGTTTTGAAGCGATTCCCGAGATCCGTCAGGCCGATGGAAGAACATTGATTTACATTGCCGATCAGATAAAAAATGCAGGCTTTTATAACCTAAAACTTGCAGATTCGCTGCTTGCTGTTTATAGTTTCAACAATGGCCGAACAGAATCTGATATGCACTATTTAAGCAAAACAGAACTCGATCAGTTAGCTGGTAAAAGTAATCTGAAAATATTTGATACCGATAAAGATGCCGTTAAATTAATTGCCGGGGGCAATAAAATCGGACAAACTTTATGGAAACTTTGTCTAATTTTGTCGCTGATTTTTATTGCAGCAGAAATTTTGCTCATCCGATTTTTTAACAACACAAAAAAAACAATATGAATCTCCTGGTTAAAAATGTAACCGTTGCCGATCCGCAAAGTAAATTTAACAATCAAGAATGCGATATTCAGGTAGAAAATGGTAAAATTAAAAACATAGGTAAATTAACTGCCGATAAAAACGAAACCGTTTTTGATGCTCAGGGTGCTTTTTTAACGCCAGGTTTTTTCGATTTAAACTGTGTAGCCGGCGATCCGGGTTTCGAAACCAAGGAAGATATTCAAACGTTAACCGCAACAGCAAAAGCTGGTGGTTTTACCGGATTAGCTTTATTGCCGCAAACCAGTCCGGTTGTACAGTCAAAATCTCAGGTAGAATACATTATCAATAAGGCCAAAAATAATTTGGTTGATGTTTTGCCTGTTGGCGCGATAAGTCAGAACCGCGAAGCAAAAGAACTTGCTGAGCTTTTTGATATGCAGCAGGCGGGGGCAGTAGCTTTCTCTGATGGAGATAGGGCCTTGCAGGATGACGGCTTTATGAGTCGTGCTTTACAATATGCCAAAGGTTTTGATGCATTGTTGATGGTTTATCCTGAAAATAAATCCATAGCTGGCAAATCGCAGATTAATGAAAGTAAAAACTCTGTGCTTTTGGGCATGAAAGGTTTACCAGCACTGGCAGAAGAAATGCACATTGCCCGCGATATTTTCCTGGCTTCGTATAATGAAACCAAAATCCATATCAGCAATATTTCAACTGCAGGGGCCGTGGCGCTAATCCGCAAGGCAAAGAAAGATGGGGTTCAGGTTTCATGCGATGTAACGGCGCATCACCTGGTGTTTACAGAAGAACTTTTAAGCGATTTCGATAGCAATTATAAGGTTAAGCCACCATTGCGCGGAAAAGCGGATATAAAAGCGTTAATTGCTGGTTTAAAAGATGGAACCATCGATGCCATTACTTCTCAGCACCGCCCAGAGGAAATCGAATTTAAAAATGTAGAGTTCGAAATTGCCCATTACGGCATTATTGCCTTGCAAACTGTATTGCCATTATTATTAAAAGCAGGATTGGATATTGCTTTAATTGCAGAGAAATTGGCCATTAATCCACGTAAATTGTTAAATTTAACTGTTCCGGTAATCGAAGAAGGAGCTGAAGCCAACTTTACGGTATTAAACACGGCAGAAAAATGGCTATATAATGCGGCAAGTAACCATTCAAAATCGGCAAACAGTCCATTGTTGAGTACCGAGCTTACCGGAAAAGTGAAAATGGTTTATAATAATAATCAGTACTGGGAGAGTTAAGGCTGAAGGTTAGAAGGTGGAAGGCATAGGGCTCTTATCTGTACCTCCAAAGATATAGTTCAAAAAAAAATCATAAATAAATAGGCTATAAGCGCTTAAAACTAAAGCAAGAAATAACAAATTTGTTGTTCTGGTGATAAAAATCTTATCATCCTAAAATCTAAAAATCTTAATCATGGATAATAGAGTAAAAAAAGCACTTAGTGCAGCCATTAACAAGTATGCTGAGGTTTCAGCGATCAATGTTGAAGGTTTTGAAACAGAATTATTAGCCGCTTTTGAGCTTGATATCAACTTTTTAGATAAGGCTACCGCTTTTGATGCGGTTTTCGATTCTCATCCGAAATTTGAAGAATTACGCGAAGTGTTTTTTGATTTATTGATGGTAAATTTCTTTAGTAGCGATGTACAGAAACTGGAAGACGATTACTTAGAAAGTGATGAGTGGGCGAATATCGAAGAGGAAACCATTGATAGGGGAACGGAATTGTTAAATCTTTTGCTTTACATTAAAGAGTGTAAGGATGAAGATTTGGATCCAGAGTTGGGCGATTTCTTAAAAGAATTTTTGTTGGTAGAAGACGATGAGTTTCAGGATGAATTCGAAATTTACGAAGAACTGATCAGCAACCAGCAGCTGGCAGAAAGCAGTGTAGAAGAGATTTGCAAAACAGCTGCGACTTTAAATATCAGTGAAGAAATGCAAGAATTATTTGTGCCTTTCATGATCTTTTTCCTTGATGTAGAAGGAAGTGCCGAAACTACCAAAGAAATAAATCAGTATAGTAGTAACAAATCGTTCGATTCTGCTACTTATATATTAATTACAACAATTAATAATTAAACTAAAATTTAAAATTATGGACAAAAGTGCTCTTATTTCCAAATTAGCTATTAAAAATGGATTAATGCTTGCAGCAGTTTCGATAGTAGTATCGTTAACCCTGCATTTTATAGATCCGGTATTAATTTACACAAGTTTTGTGACTCAGATAGGCATATTTGTTTTATTCATTGCGCTGTTAGTCGTTGTGGGAATAAACATTCGTAAAGAAATAGGTGGGTTCTGGACTTTTGGAGAGGCCTTTAAAGCTTTTTTAATTGTTTCCCTTATTCTGGCCTTAACCGCAACACTTTATAATGTGGTACTCATGAAATTTATTGATCCAGAACTTCCGCAAAGAGCTGCTGCGGCAATCGAAGATGCACAGCGAGCGATGATGGAAAAATTCGGAATGGCTAGTGAACAGATTGATGAGGCAATAGCTAAAGCTGGTAATATGCAAGAGAAACTTGAACCTACTTTTAAAAATATCTTTACAAGTTTTGGGGTTTCACTTGCATTATATGGGGTTCTTTCTTTAATCCTTTCAGCTATTCTAAAGAAAAAACAACCAGTTGTATTAGACTCGTTCCCGAAAGAATCTTAATTTCTTTTATAAAATTTTGAACGTGCAGGTTTTATCATTTAATTTGATGAAATTTGCACGTTTTTAATAATGCGTCATTGCGAACGAAGCATGGAAAGCGCGTAGGGATGTGGCAATCTTTCAAGATAGATTGCTTCGTCGTTCCTCCTCGCAATGACGATAATACTCAAAAATGGATATATCAGTTGTAGTACCCTTATTTAATGAAGATGAATCTCTGCCAGAATTAACGGCCTGGATTGATAAAGTGATGATCGACAATAATTTCAGTTATGAAATTGTTTTGGTTGATGATGGTAGTACCGATAGATCCTGGGAGGTGATTGAAGAATTAAGACTTCAAAACCCTGCTATCAAAGGCATTAAGTTCAGACGGAATTATGGTAAATCTGCAGCCTTAAATGTTGGTTTCGAGGCTACACAAGGTGATGTGGTCATTACCATGGATGCCGATTTGCAGGATAGTCCGGATGAAATTCCTGAATTATACCGCCGCATTAAAGAAGAAAAGCTTGATATCATTTCAGGTTGGAAGAAAAAACGTTACGATCCGATTACGAAAACTATCCCAACAAAATTATTCAATGCCGCTACCCGTAAAATGAGCGGTATAGAGCTGAACGATTTTAACTGTGGCTTAAAAGCTTACCGTAGCGATGTAATCAAAACCATCGAAGTTTATGGCGAAATGCACCGTTATATCCCGGTAATTGCCAAATGGGCAGGATTTAGTAAAATAGCTGAGCAGGTGGTAGAACACCGTGCCCGTAAATATGGTACAACAAAATTTGGTTTCAGCAGGTTTATAAACGGCTTTTTAGATTTACTCTCTATTTTCTTTGTGGGTAAATTTGGCAAACGCCCGATGCACTTTTTTGGTTCTTTAGGCGTATTAAGTTTCTTTATCGGTATCATTATGGCACTGTATATTTTGTTCGAAAAGAAATATTTGATATGGCAAGGCCTGGCTTACCGGGATGTAACCGATCAGCCTTTGTTTTATTTATCGCTGGTTGCCATTGTTGTTGGTTCGCAGATGTTTCTGGCAGGTTTTATTGCCGAACTCTTATCACGTAACGCACCGGAAAGAAATCAATATTTGATAGAAAAGGAATTAAGGTAAAAGGTCTTAAGGCGGAAGGTTTTATCCGCCCAAACCCTCAACCTCTAAACCCTCAACCCTCAACCTCAAAAAATGTTTTTCTCCATCATTATTCCTCTTTATAATCGTCCACAAGAAATTGACGAACTTTTAAATACCCTAACCAAACAGACTTATTTACAGTTTGAGGTTTTGGTTATTGAAGATGGTTCGAAAAACGATGCAAAGGCAATTGTTGCGTCTTATGCAGATAAACTGGATATTAAATATTTTTTTAAGGAAAATGCCGGACAAGGTTTTGTCCGTAATTTTGGTTTTGAAAGAGCTACAGGCGACTACTTTGTTATTTTCGATTCAGATTGTTTAATTCCTGCAAATTACCTCGAAACAGTTAAAAACTACTTGTACGAGCATCACTTAGATGCTTATGGTGGTCCTGATGCTGCACATGATAGTTTCACTCCAGTACAAAAGGCCATCAGCTATGCCATGACTTCGCCTTTCACCACTGGTGGGATCCGGGGAAACAAACAACATGTTGGGCAATTTCACCCTCGCAGTTTTAATATGGGTGTTTCGCGTCAGGCCTGGGAGAAGGTAGGTGGCTTTATCTTAACCAGATTGGGGGAGGATATAGAATATAGTATCCGCATTCATGAAAACGGTTTCAAAATCGGGTTGATTCCAGATGCAAAGGTTTACCATAAGCGCCGGACAAGCTTCAGTCAGTTTTACAAACAATTACATTTTTTTGGGAGAGCAAGGATCAATATTTACAAACATTTCCCAAAGGAATTAAAACTAGTACACTTTTTTCCGGCCTTGTTCACATTGGGTTTTGGTTTTACTATTTTATGTAACTTTATATATCCTCCATTGGCATATGTTTGTAACTTCTTCTTATTGATTTACTTTATGTTGATATTTTTTCATTCATGGTCTGTAAATAAATCGTTAAAAGTTGCATTTTTGAGCATTATATCTTCATTTATCCAATTAACCGCTTATGGTTTAGGATTTATACAGGATTTATTTAAACGTGTGGTATTCAAACAACAATGATAAATTATCTAAAAGAAAGTACGTTCGCCGTTAATGATGTAATTCAAAAGGCATGGAGCATTACCAAGAAACACTATTTCTCGATTGCTACACTATGTTTTCTGATGTTTATCACCGCAAGTGCATCGAGCTTAATGGCATTTTTTATTAAGGACGTAAGCAAAGCTTTAAGCGTTATCATGGTGATCATTTTCGTTTTGCTCTATTTTACTATTAATCTTTCACTCTTTAAATACATTTTCCATTTAATGGATGATAAAGAAAATGATGTGAAAATTGTGGATACGCTTCCAACCAGACAACAAATTATCAGGTTCCTGGTAGCTACCCTTTATTTTGTGGGTTGTATCCTGGGGGTTTACCTGGTCGTAATTTTGGTTGCCTTTCCTTTTATTTATACAGGAATTAATGTGGCAATTGTTAAAAACGTGGCCATTTCAGTAGGCATCATTGCCATTTTTATCACCTGGTTAAGAATTTCTTTCTTTCCGTTTTTTATTATTGATAAAGGTGCAACGCCTTTCGATTCAATTAAATTGAGTTTGGCTACTACTAAAGGAAATTTCACTAAGATTTTATTGCTATTGGTTGTTTTAGGCGGAGGGTATTTAATCTACCTGTTGCTAAACTACCTGCAATGGCCATTAATCGCTTTCATTGTAAATATTTTAAGTTCATTTATCATCGTTCCGCTTTCGAGTGTAGCCTTAACAGTTGCTTACCGTAAAATTTCGAGTGAGTACAAAGGCGATGAGCACCCGGATATTTTACATAATATCGTTTAACCCCCAGCCCCTGAAGGGGAGTTAAAAATCAGATTAAATTTATGGAAAAAGAAAAGAACGGTAGAAAGGAAAAGTCCCCTTCAGGGGGTTGGGGGCTTAAAGCAGCATTAAGTAAACCCTTTGCGGCATTTGCAGTTTGGCAGATTAACAAATGGAAAAATAATGCCGTAAATGCTCAGCATAATATCCTGAAAAAGCTAATTGACGAGGCTAAAAATACTGCATTTGGAAAAGATCATCATTTCGCTGAGATTAAAACCTATGCTGATTTTAAAAAACATGTTCCCGTTCAGGATTACGAAGGATTAAAACCTTATGTAGATCGTGTAGTAGCAGGTGAAGCCGATGTACTTTGGAAAGGTAAACCGCTTTATTTTGCCAAAACATCAGGCACCACTTCTGGCGTAAAATATATTCCGCTTTCTAAAGAATCGATGCCCGAGCACATAAAAGCTGCAAGGAATGCCATTTTAACTTATATTAATGAAACAGGTAAGGCCGGTTTTGTAAACGGAAAGATGATCTTTCTGCAAGGAAGTCCGGTTTTAAGTGTAAAACATGGGATCAATGTTGGGCGTCTATCAGGCATTGTGGCCCATCATGTGCCAGCCTATTTGCAGAAAAACCGATTGCCTTCTTACGAAACCAACATTATTGAAGATTGGGAACAAAAAGTTGATGCCATTGTGGAGGAAACCATTAATGAAAACATGACTTTGATATCGGGCATCCCTCCTTGGGTGCAAATGTATTTCGATAAACTTTCAGAAAAATCAGGCGGAAAAAAAATCGCCGAAATTTTCAAGAATTTTAGCCTGTTTATTTATGGTGGGGTAAATTTTGAGCCTTACCGCGCAAAAATTGAGCAAAGTATTGGTAAAAAAATTGATGCTATTGAAACCTATCCTGCTTCAGAAGGATTTATTGCTTATCAGGATTCTCAAAAAGATAAAGGTTTATTGTTATTGGCTGATGCAGGGATTTTTTACGAATTTGTTCCTGCCGATGAATATTATAACGATAATCCAACGAGGTTATCGCTTGGTGAGGTTGAACTAAATACCAACTACGCATTGATTTTAAATACCAATGCAGGATTGTGGGGCTACAGTATTGGCGATACCATTAAGTTTGTTTCGAAAAATCCTTACAAAATCGTGGTAACGGGACGAATAAAACATTTCATTTCTGCCTTTGGCGAACACGTGATAGGAGAAGAGGTGGAACAGGCCATTTTAAGTGTGGCCAATGAAGAACAGGTAGAAATTACAGAATTTACAGTGGCGCCTCAGGTTAATCCGGAAGCAGGGCAATTGCCTTATCACGAGTGGTTCGTAGAGTTTTCTTCCGCGCCCAAAGATATGGCTGCTTTTAGCAAAAAGGTTGATGAGGCTTTGCAAAAGAAAAATATTTATTACTTTGACCTGATTGAAGGAAACATCCTTCAGCCATTGATTATACGTACTTTGCAAAAAGATGCTTTTGTAAACTATATGAAAAGTGAAGGGAAATTAGGTGGACAGAATAAAGTGCCGCGTCTGAGTAATGATAGGAAACTGGCGGATGGATTGGAGAGGTATGTTGTTTAATTGTTACATTGCTGAATTGCTAAGCATTGAGCTTTAACCAGGGCAGATGGAATTGTTAAATTGTTTGGCATTGTGCAAATGAAAATTGCTAAATTGTTGTTAATAATTAGCAGTTCAACAACATGGAAAAGAATTATTTACAGTTAAATCAGATAACAGCATATACAAAATCGTTTCATCTTAGCAATGTGGTGTGGGATTTGGTTACTAATTGGGATAATTTTGCAAAGTATACTATTGGACAACAGTTTGTTGATGCTGTTGATTCCATTTCAGCTAATATTGCTGAAGGTTTTGGCCGATATCATAAAAAAGATAAGGTCAAGTTTTATTATTATAGCTTTGGTTCAGTTAAGGAATGCTTAGACTGGAACGAAAAAGCAAAGGTTAGAAAGTTAATCAATGAAGATACTTATTCAAAGATTTTTGCAACTTTGGAAACTTTGCCAAAAGAAATTCATCAACTGATAAAATTTACAAACGAAAAATTGAAGATTTAATTGAAAGCTACTAAAGCGATTAAATTTTTAATACGAGAGAAAGAAACAATTGAACAATATAGCAATACAGCAATCTGTAAAACGAATAACCATATTAGGTTCTACCGGAAGTGTAGGTACACAAGCACTAGAAGTGGTAAGGGATCATCCCACAACATTTAAAGTTGTTGTATTATCTGCATTAAAGAATTCGGAATTATTGATTCAACAAGCAAAGGAATTTAAACCTGCTATTGTTGTAATCTGTGATGAGAGCAAGTACAGTGAGGTGAAAAATGCTTTGTCTGGATTAGATATTAAGGTATTGGCTGGTGAGCCTGCTTTATCAGAAGTAGCTGCTTATGAGGATAGTGATGTAGTGCTAACAGCTTTAATGGGCTCAGTGGGGTTAAAGCCTACTATTGCAGCTATTAAGGCTGGGAAAAACATTGCTTTAGCCAATAAAGAAACTCTGGTGGTTGCAGGCGAACTGATTACACAACTGGCGACCGAACACCAGGTGAAAATTTTACCGGTTGATTCAGAGCATTCAGCAATATTTCAATGTTTGGTTGGTGAGGAGCAAAATGAAATCGAGAAGATTTATTTAACAGCATCTGGCGGACCATTCTTAGGCAAAACTAAAGATTTTTTATCCACAGTAAAAAAAGAGCAGGCTTTAAAGCATCCTAACTGGGTAATGGGCGCAAAAATCACTATTGATTCTGCATCCCTAATGAATAAAGGTTTGGAGGTAATTGAGGCAAAATGGTTGTTTAACCTGGATGTAGATCAGATTGATGTAATTGTTCATCCTCAATCTATCATACATTCAATTGTTCAGTTTACCGATGGATCAATGAAGGCACAGATGGGTGTTCCGGATATGAAACTGCCTATTCAGTACGCTTTAAATTATCCCGATAGGCTAAAAAACAATTTTAAACGTTTTAACTTCTTAGATTATCCAGGCTTTAGCTTTCAAAAGGCAGATTTGGGAACATTCAGAAATTTAGACCTGGCATTTACTTCTCTACGAAAAGGGGGAAATATGCCTTGTATTTTAAATGCTGCAAATGAAATTGTTGTGGAGGCGTTTTTGAAGGATAAAATTGGTTTCCTGCAGATGAGCGAAGTTATCGAAAAGTGTATGGAAGAAATCAGTTTTGTTGAAAAACCACAATTGAGTGATTATTTAGAAACTGACAAACATAGCCGTATCTTAGCCGGCGAATTAGTAACAAAAAGTATAGTTTAACATCTAACATAAAAATTTTATAAGAGAATATGAATGGATTGATTATGGCGGGGCAGCTGCTGCTCGGATTGTCTTTATTGGTAATATTACACGAATTAGGGCATTTCCTGGCAGCCAGGGCATTTGGTATTAAAGTAGAAAAGTTTTATTTATTTTTTGATGCATGGGGTTTCAAGCTTTTTAGTTTCAAAAAAGGTGATGTTGAATATGGAGTGGGGTGGTTGCCACTTGGCGGTTATGTAAAAATTGCCGGAATGATTGATGAGAGTATGGATACGGAGCAAATGGCTCAACCAGCACAACCCTGGGAATTTCGTTCTAAACCAGCCTGGCAACGTTTAATTGTAATGCTTGGCGGGATTATCGTAAACGTAATTGTAGGTATTTTTATCTTCTGGATGTTAACCTTCAACGTCGGACAAAATTATACCGTTAACAGCAAACTGAACGATGGTATTTCTGTAGGCGCAATTGGAAAAGAAATCGGTTTAAAAAACGGAGATAAGATTTTGGCCATCAACGGCAACAAGTTAATCCGTTTTGAAGATGCGATATCGAGCAAAGTATTGTTTGATGGAGCCCAGTTGACCATTTTAAGGGAGAATAAAACACTTTACATTTCTGTTCCGGATATCATTTTAAATAAAATATCGAAAAACGATAAAGAGAATTTTATCTCGCCCAGGTATACGATGGAAAGCGTAGAAAAGGTAAGTGCACCTGATGAAAAAGCAGATAAACCATCCTTTTTTGATAAACTGTTTGGCAGAAAGTTCGAGAAACCAGTATATCCAGCTTATGCTGCAGGGATTAAACCGGGCGATAGTATTTTATCGGTTAATGGAAAGCAGATTACTTTCTTCGATCAGTTTAAAGAAGAGGTTTCTAAAAACAAATTAAAACCAATTACCATTAATGCCCTACGTAAAGGCAAAGCAGTAACATTCCATCTTAAAGTGAGCAAAGATGGAACAATTGGAATTATCCCTAATTTAAAAATGCCTGAAACTGCACATGTAGATTTTGGCTTTATAGAATCGTTACCGGTTGGTGCAACCATGGCATGGAGCACTTTTGTAGATAATGCAAAAGGTATTGGTAAAATGATAACCGGAAAGTTAAGTGCACGTAATATCAGCAGTCCGATTGGAATTGCTAAGGTTTATGGCAGCACTTTCGATTGGGTTAAATTCTGGACTTTAACAGGATTAATTTCGATGGCATTAGCCTTTATGAATTTATTGCCTATTCCAGGCTTAGATGGAGGCCACGTCGTGTTTCTTTTGATTGAAATGGTACAACGTAAGCCAGTAAGTGAAAAAGTACTGGAGAAAGCGCAGATTGTGGGTTTTGTAATCTTGATCTGTTTAATGGTGTTTGCTTTTGGTAATGATATTCTAAAATCCTTCGGTAAGTAAAATCAAATTTATATCATTGCCGCAGATGCGCAGATTTGACCAGTCGATCTGTACATCTGCGGCTTTTTAATTTTTATGCATCATGAGCGCAGCAACAACAGATATTAATTATTTCGATTTTTACGAGTTACCAATTCAGTTTAATCCAGATCAAAATACGGTAAAAGCAAAATTTTATGCTTTAAGTAAACAGTTTCATCCTGATTTTTATGCCAATGAAAGCGAAGAGAAGCAGCAGGAAGTACTCGATCTGTCAACTTTGAATAACAAGGCTTACCAGACACTAAGTAATGCTAAAAAACGCTTAAAATACGTGCTCGAGTTAAAAGGGATAGTAGAAGCTGATGACAGTTATCAATTGCCTCAATCTTTTTTAATGGAAATGATGGATATTAACGAGGCTTTAATGGATTTGGAATTTGAGCCGGATGCTGAGAAGCTAGCGCAGGTAAAAGGAGATGTTGATGCCATTGAAAAAAACTTAGCTGATGAATTACATGATCTGATGAGCCAGTTCGACAGCAATCCAACTACATCAGATGCATTATTGCCATTAATTAAGGATAATTTTTATCGACAGAAATATATTGACAGGATTAGGGAAAGCTTGTTGAGGTAGATGGAATAAGTCAGAGGTGGGGAGCCGGAGGTCCGAAGATAATAATGTAAAAGAAATAGGCGCCTAACACTGTGGTTAAAAAGCGATTAATTAGTACAGGAAAGATGCTGAAACAAGTTTAGCATGATCGCGTTAACCACCGTAACCTTAAACCTTCCGCCTTCAACCTTTTTAGAACACCTGATTGTAAAATCATTTTTTAGTTTTTGATAGGCAAAAGCTTTGTTCTACTTTCGGAGAAAACAATCAGATCAATGAATAGCTCCCTTTCTATTTTTCGTAAAGTAGCCGTGGCAGAAGGAATTTCCTATTTGCTTTTACTATTTGTAGCCATGCCATTAAAATACTTTGCAGATCTTCCGTTATATGTGAAATATACCGGATGGGCACACGGTTTATTATTTGTGCTGTACGCAGCTACTTTAATCTTTGCATGGCAAGAACAAAAATGGAAGTTTGGTAAAGCCGTTTTGATTTTTCTTGCTTCTTTACTTCCTTTCGCGCCTTTTATAGTCGATCGAAAACTAAAAGATGAAAGAGCACTAAACTAATTGCCTGTTACACAAATTACTTACCTTAATGTTATATGTGCTTAGCAAATGATTGCCAGGGGTAGGTTAGATATTCGTTTTACCGAACTTTTTAAGGGAGCATTATATTGTATTGGGAGTGCTTGCGGTTTTAAAAAAGAAGCACCTCATTTCTCTGAAGGGCAATTGCCTTGTCTTTCTGTTCGTACAGGTTTACATCTCGTATTAGCGGCACTAAATCTTGAACCTGGTGACGAAATATTGGTTGCAGATATTAACATCCCGGACATGTTTGCAATCATTGCTAGCTATCATCTAAAAGTTGTACCATTACCTATAGATAAAAATACACTAGGAATATCTGCGCAACAGATAGAGGCAACTATTACACCCAAAACAAAACTGCTGCTCATTACCCATTTATTTGGTGCCATAATGGACACCAAACCATTACTTGACATAGCCAAATTGCACAATCTGATTGTTGTAGAAGACTGTGCCCAAGCTTATGACGGAGTTTACGAAGGTAATTTTAGATCAGATGTGGTAATGTTCAGTTTTGGACTAATTAAGACGAATACAGCTTTAAGCGGAGCGATACTTTGCATTCGAAATGAGCAACTACTTGCTGCGGTAACAATATTAAACGACAGACTGCCGCTGCAAAAAGGTAGTCGCTATTTCAAAAAAATACTCATTGCTACCCTGATTAACATGCTTACCACACGATGGCCATTTACCATAGCTTACTGGTTTTGCAAGCAATTTGGTAAAGACTTTGATGCGTTTATTAGTGGTTTTACAAGAGGTTTTCCCGGTGAAGATGTAATGAAGAAAATCAAATACAGGCCATGTTATGCCAATTTGTGCATGTTGCAGCATAAATTGAATAATTTTAATCAATCTCATATTCAAAAGAGAAAGATACTCGCAAACCAATTATTACATGGAATAGATTCGCGAAATATTATTGGTGATGCAAGCCCAAGGCATACACACTGGGTAATTCCGATAGTGGTGGCTAATCCATCACTGTTAATCGATAAATTAAGAGATGAAGGATTTGATGCCACTTCAAAAGCCTCCAGTTTAGTTAAGATTGGTTTTACCAATTTATCGTCAAAAACCTCAAATGAGCTAGCGCTTCAAAATTTAGTTTATCTGCCAATGGATATGACAATGAGAAAAAAAGAAGTTAAACAGTTGAATCAGTTGTTATTAGATAATCTGTTAAATAGATGAGTCTTCATAAATCATTTTAAACATAAAAAGAAGCAAATAAAATTTGCGAATTAAGTGCTTAATTTATACATTTGCATCCCGCTGAATAAGCAAATGCCCAGCTGGCGGAATTGGTAGACGCGCTGGTCTCAAACACCTGTGGGAAACCGTGCCGGTTCGACTCCGGCGCTGGGTACGACCTCTCTCTAAAGCACTTAGAGAGGGGTTTTTGTTTTTTATCTAATTTACAATATGCCTGTATTGCTTGGAAACGAAGATTTTGCTTCGATCTCCGGCGGGGGAGACCGGACGTACTAAGGTCGAACTATTGAATTTCAAGGATATGTCTTTCCAGTAGCCGTTGCTGCATATTATACGCGGGATAAAACAATATTTTACCAACTGAAAGATCCTGTTTTCATATAATACTTAGAAGAATTTCAGAAAACGCTTCTCAGAAAACGATCCTTTTTTGATAGAAATTGAGATGAGTATTAATCTTTAAGGATGTTAATTGAAGCTTGATTTAAATTGAGCAGGAGACACTTTCGTCCTTGCTTTAAAAAGCCTGCTGAAAGACTGTGGGTATTCAAATCCTAACTTGTATGCCACTTCGTTAATCGTCAGATTTGTTGTCGAAAGTAGGTCTTTTGATCTTTCTATCAACCTCTGATGAATATGCTGCTGAGCAGTGAGACCGGTTTGCGAACGCAGCATATCACTTAAATAGTTTGGTGTATAATTGATTTGGTCAGCAAGATATTGCACTGTTGGTATACCGTAAGTAATTGCTTTTTCATCTTCAAAATATTGGTTCAACAATTCTTCCAATTGCTGAAGAAGGTTATTGCTTATTACCTGTCTGGTCAGGAACTGGCGTTTGTAGAATCGTTTGGCGTAGCTTAACAGCAATTCAATTTGCGCAATAATCACCTCGTGGCTGAAATCGTCGATCCGGCTATTGAGCTCTTGACGGATAATACTAAAGATGGATTCAATGGTAATTTTTTCTTGTTCGGACAAGTGCAATGCCTCATTGGCAGCATAAGAGAAGAATCCGAATTGTTTGATCTTTCCTGCTAATGGATGACCATGGAGAAAATCAGGATGAATAAATAGGGAGATACCATCAGTATTTGAATTAGTTTCAACTTCACCTAAGATCTGGTTGGGTGCTGCAAACACCATGCTACCCTCGTCGAAATCATAATGACCCTGTCCGTATCGGAATTTTCCCTCCATTTTAGTAACTAGAGTGATTTTGTAGAAACTTAATAGGTATTTTACCGGAACTTTGCACATATCGAGCAATTCTGTAGCGTCAATCAAGGTGATCATAGGGTGAGCAGGACCTGGCAGACCTGCCGTGCGATGAATATCCGTAATTGATTCCAGTTTATTGATCTTTGCTGCTTCTTTCTTCATTTTTTTAAAGATAATAATTATAACCGGTGGATATTTGTCACCGGTTATAAAATGAGGCTGAACTTTGTCAAATGATTACCACGGAAGCTTGCCATCTGGTCCTGTAAAACTACCGGTTGGGCTTTCTGTATCAAGCGCCGCAAGAACAAGTGCTCTTGCACCTACCTCGACTGTGTCAGTTCCCTGGAAGTTGTTCATTGCAGTAGCAGTGAAACTCGGACTAGCCGCACGTACTTTAATGCCGGTATCTTCTAGCTCAATCGCAAGCGCTAATGTAATGGCATTAAGCGCAGTTTTCGACGCAGGGTAAGTAACGTTGAAATAAGGTCTGTAAGGGAAGTTAGGATCTGAATTTAAGGTCAATGACCCTGCTGCGCTGGAGATGTTCAGAATTACTCCCGAAGTAGAAAGTTTGATAAGTGGCAGCATAGCCTGAGTAACTGCCAATACCCCTAGTACGTTGGTTTCAAAAAGAATACGTAATTCGTCCAGAGGTGCCACACTGGCTTTACTCGCCTCTAATATCTCGGTGAGTGTAGAATAGCGGCCTGACTGTCCGATTGCTGCATTGTTAACCAATAAATCTAAACGGCCAAATTCTGAGGCAATGTGCTCAGCGGCTGCAGTGATGCTTTGTGTGTTAGTCACATCCAGTTGAATTGGGTGTGCACCTTGCCCTATTTCATCGGCGGCGGCTTTGCCATTGTCGAACTTTCTAGAACCCAAGAGTACGATGTAACCGTGGCCCACTAATTCTTTAGCGATCTGTTGACCAAGTCCTTTATTGGCACCAGTCACTAATGCAATAGGCTGGCGAAATGTTGACGATTCTTTTTTATTTTCCATGAGAATTTAATGAATAAAATAATAAGACAAAAGTCATTATTCATTACTCTGGCATTATAACTAAATCACGGACATTTATAACAAAATAAACTTATTTACTCCCATCTATGCAGTGCTTAAGTGCTAAGTGAATTTACAATGCAAGTATTTAAAATGTTTCGTTTCTTCATATACTCCGGTGATCCTCTAAATTATTGATCATTATCATTATTCCCTCATTATTTGATAATCAAGTAGGCTTTAAAATATTAGGGTTATATTCTTTATATGACATCTTGAAACATATTTTTTATGACTGATTATCATAAAGTCATTCCATTATTCAAATCAGAATTTTAATTTTTGATAATGAGTTTTTGATATTTGCGTTACACAAAAACGAGGGATTAAATTTAATCCGAAAATCCTAATCCGAAATCTTAGCTATATCATTTGAAATAGCTAAGGTTTTCTGAATAATCTTATTAATTTCGATGTTAGGTTTTTATATTAAATATAGGAATAAGGGCGATTTTCACCAGATCTACCATAAATTGGTTCGATCTTAGTACGTCCGGGGGTACTAACCGGAATCGATGTAGTCGACTCCGGTTTTTTTATTCCGTTTTACTTTTTCAGCCAGGCAACCTGTTGGTCGGGGGTGTGTGATGAGGCTAATATTTCTCCGTAAAGCTCCGGCCTTCTGGCTTTTTTGTACCGAAAGCCACCTGATGTTTTTAATTCATCTTTACACAACTCAGCGACGACAAACTCATTTTCCATTGTTCTGCATTCAGCTACTATTTCTCCGAAAGGGTTTAGGATCATCGAGCAGCCATTTTTTAACTGGTCATCATCCATGCCAATCGGATTGCAAAATATCGCATAAATTCCATTATCGTAAGCACGTGCAGGAAGCCATTTCATAAGCCAGTTCCGTCCTTTATCACCGTCAAATTCTGATCTTAGTAGGGCAGCATTTTTGTCTTTTTCTTTCCAAAGCTCCGCATCCACAAATCCTGCTCCAGGGCGGGGAGATGGTGTACACATCGTTACATGGGGCATAAAGATTATTTCTGCACCCAGTAAGGTTGTTGCCCTGACATTTTCTATGACGTTATTGTCATAACATATTAAAATGCCACATTTCCAACCTTTAATTTCAAAGATTGTATATGATGTACCTGGCAATAGGTTAGAATTGATGAAAGGATGAAGTTTTCGGTGTTTAGCAATAAGTCCGGTCTCATCAACGCAAACATATGCTTTGAACATATTTTCATGCTCATCCTTTTCAAAAAGGCCGGCAAGAATTGTGATTTTATATTTTTTCGCCATTTCAATCAGAGCGGTTACAGAAGGGCCGTTCGGTATCACCTCTGATAAGGCAAGCATTTCGCCACGGCTAAGTTTTCTTGCAAATGAATAGCCCGTCACAGAACATTCATGAAAGGCAATAACTTCTACCCCCAATGCCGAAGCTTTACTAACCATTTCTTCGATTACAGAAAGGTTATAAACCTTGTCGCCGCTAGCATTCTCGAATTGGGCGGCAGCTACTTTTAAATTTTCCATATACTTTTTGTACAAATTTAGCTCGTACAAAATTACGGGTATTGGATGTTTCCGACACAGCGCTAATCTCTGAAGCTAAAAAGATTTATTGCCAATGGATCAGAAGAGGCTAGATATTTTAATGGTGAAGTACCCGTGATTTCTTTGAAGCTGTTGTTAAGGTGGGCCTGGTCGTAAAATCCTGCTTCAATTGCCGCCTGTACCTGAGTATAGGTCTGATTGGGGTCTCGTAATAGTTTTAAATAATGATTTATACGCAGTATCCCGTTTAATTTCTTCGGGGAAATGCCTATAAAACGATCAAACCTCCGTTCCAATAGCCGCTCACTTACAGATAAGCCGCGCAACAGCTCATGGATGCTGATTTTCCCATGGCTCTGCTTCATATGATATAGGCTTTCTCTTAGCAATTCATCGGTTGGAGGCAGAGTTGATAAGAGATCGAAGAAAAATTTTTCCAGCTCTTTTATGATTTCATCCTCATCGTGTAACCCCTGTACTGCCATTTGTAGGAAATAAGCACCCGGACCCAATAAAGCACTTAATGGTAAAATGCAATTTTTCAGCTTGTCAGACTTTATTCCACTCAAAAAAGCTAGCGCGTAGGGCTGGAGAACAATGACTATCATTCCACAGGCTGACAGCGGGGGGATAATAATAGGACGTTCCATTAAGCCATAAGCAATGAATTCCCCCTTTTGAAGTTTTTGATTTTTAAGAAATGGAAGCCGGGAATATGATAGTGGTACAACGATGCCTGGACTACCATCTGAAAAAAATCTCATTACAGCATTGCTTGTTGAAGGGTAATAGATTAAATAATGTCTTATGATGACCTTAAGGCCATCTGATGGAACTATTTGCATAGATAATAGATTAATTTCATCACCATGGTTGCAAAAGATTTATTTTGCTGAAGCGCTAATGTACATAGTAATTGTAAAGCTCAACAAAACTTCGTCCAAAGTTTTGTTGAGCTTCTAATTTAGCATTCATTTCTAAATATTTCTTGAACGATGCAATAGAATTACCAAAAGATAGATTTTTATAAACTATTTTATTGGATACCGGTTAAATAATGAGAAGACTTGCTTAAGGGCATTTGCTGAACTGGTTGTAAAAATATAGTTAATCTTTAAACCTCGATAAGCTTAGTTTGTTATTCTCAAAGTGCTAAATACAGTAATATGAAAAATACATTTCTATCTTTCATGATCTTAAGCCTGTTTTTGATCGTATCGTGTGGAGGTAATAACTCAGATTCAAATGTCCATAGTCCTGGCGATGAAAAGACTGGAAAAGATAAAGCCTTAAATACCGGAGCAGATCTTTTGCAGGATAAAATTCCCTTAAACAAGTTTAACGCATACCTTGACGGTTTTCATTTTTACAACGGAAATATCAACGCTCAGATGGAGGCCCATCATTATGTGGATCAACTTAACGAAGATTTATATCAGGCAATAATTTTTGACGGAAACGGGAAAGATGCCAAGATCATGGGAGTGGAATATATTATCACTGCGAAATTGTTCAATACCTTATCGGACGAAGAAAAGCTATTATGGCATTCGCACCACCACGAAGTTAAATCGGGCACACTGATAGCACCTGGAATACCGGATGTAGCTGAGCATGAATTAATGGAAAAGCTTGTTTCTACTTATGGCAAGACCATTCATACCTGGCATACCGATCAGGAACGCACGCTTCCGGTTGGTTCACCCATGATTATGATGGGTTTTACAAAGGATGGCCAGCTCAACCCAAAATTATTGGCGGCTCGTGACAAGCGGTTTAACGTCTCGACAAGTGAAATCAGAAAGAAAAGAGCGAATATCCCTATACCAAAGATAGATCCCCTGGCAAATGCCTGGGAAAAAGGGAAGGTCAGACAATTTACGATTTCAAATAAAACAGATAGTGCAGTGCACAAACATCAGGAGATGCCAAAAACACATTAAATGTTTATTTCTTAACGAATATATCACCATAAATTTTGTATAAAATCATTTACCTGAGACTAAATTGACGTTACGATTAAGAACAATTTTTGTCTATACTGATGTTCCTGCAATATTTTAAATGCTTATGATGGTACGTTCGATAACAGCAGAAACTCGTTGCTGTCAAACGGTTTTTGAATAGGAGCATCACAATCGACATCTTATCCTATTCATATTTAAGCGCTTCCACAGGATTAGCTTTTGCGGCCTTATACGCCTGAAAACTAATCGTTAGAAATGAGATCATTGCCGTCCCTGTTATCGATACCAATACGATGGACAATGATATATGGGTATGGAATTCAAATCCCATCAGCCACCTGTTCATCAGATAATAAGCAAGCGGAACACCAATACAAGCAGCCACCAATACCATTTTCAGAAAAGATAAAGAAAGCAGGCTCAATGTTGGCAACAGAAGCACCAAGCACACGTCTTACACCGAGTTCCTTGGTCCGCTGCTCTGCGCTATAAGCCACGAGTCCGTACAAACCCATACAGGAAATTAATATGGCAATTCCCCCAAACAAATTGGCCAGTATGCCCAGGATCTTTTCCGACTGTAATTTTGCGGCATACAATTCATCCACCATCTTTACCTCTACCGGAAATTGCGGATTGATGCTTTTTGTTACTTTAGAGATGAGCTCGATATTTCTGCTCAAACTATTGGCTGGATTTAAACGCATATTAATGTTGCCGCCGTGAATTTTACTAAAATTAATGATCATGGGTTTTCCAGAGCGATAAGGGGATTCCCAAAGAAAATCTTTAAACACACCGATAATCTTTAGCTTGTTATCAAAGAGTATAACCGATTTACCGACCGGATCTTTTAATTTCATTATCCTGACTGCAGTGCTACTTAATAAAACCCCGGCCGTATCTGAGGCAAATGACTTGGAAAAATCGCGTCCTGCAAGTATTTGTATGCCGTTCGTTTTTGCCAGATCATACTGTGTTTGTAGCCTGTTGAACACAATTTCTTCGCCCTGTTTTTCCATGTCCGGCCATTTTAAGCCATAGAACCAATTACTCACATGGCTCATACTTTGCGATGTCTGGTTGACAGAAATGACAGCTCCTGTTCTGAGCAATTGTTCTTTGAACAATTCAAATTTATCATACAGTTCTCCGTTCTGAGGCATTTCGGCAAGTAAATTAATGTGATATCCCACAGGTCTGTTCTTGATGAACTGTATCTGCTTATAAATGACCAGCGTGGCAATCATCAGCACAATCGAAAAGCAGAACTGGCTAACCACCAATACCTGCCTAAGGTTAAATGGAACGAGCTTAGCCCTGGCGCTTCTCTTCTTTAAGATCTGAATAGGATTGAACGAAGACAAGTACAGTGCCGGATAGATTCCCGCCATCAGCGTTGTTAGTAAGGCGACTGACAGAATACCCAGCCAGTAGCTTATATTACTGTAATTGATCTTTATTTCTATGCCCAGCAGGTTATTGAACATGGGTAAACTAGCTTCTACAATAGTTAGTGCAATCAGCACGGCAACGGTGGTAAGTATCATCGCTTCGGTCAGGAATTGTGTAATCAGGGAAGCTCTAGTTGCGCCGATCGTTTTCCTAATTCCCACTTCCTTAGCCCTGCGTTCGGATTTGGCCGTGGTCATGTTCATAAAATTGATACAAGCGATTAGCAGAATGCCAAAGGCCAGTGCAACAAAGAGATAAATCCGGTCAATATCGCCGCCTATACTCTTACCGTTTAAAAACTTGCCATACAGATGTGTATCCGCAAAAGGAAATAAGAAGTTTTCATTTCTTTGTTCCGTATAGTTTTCATTGAAGAGTTTCTTAACCTTGGCGTTGATCAGATCTAATTTCGAACTGTTGTTTACCTTTGCAATAGCCAGGAAACTAAAATTGCCCCAGCCGGGATTTTTTGCCTCTTCATCAATCGTCTGATAAAAAGACCAGGGCATTAAATAATCAAATCCTAATAAAGTGTTGGTTGGCGGGTCTTTGATAACACCTGTCACTTTCAGATCTGTTTTGTTGGCATATTTTACGGTTTTGTCTAATACATCTGTAGTACCAAATAACAATTTGGCAGTCTCTTCGGTAAGCACCACCGCATTCGGTGCATTCAGTGCGATATCCGGATTGCCGACAATAAACTCATAATTGAATATTTTTAGGATCTCAGGATCCGCAAAAAGATCTACCTTTCTAAAGCCATTTTGTTGGTTAGCGATGAGGGACTCATTGCCACCAGCAATGCGGGTAATGGCATCTACTTCCGGTATCTTACTTTTGATGGCCATCGCAATTCCATTGCCAGGTGAGCTTCCGGTGCTGGTTATCTTTCCCGATGCATCCTGAAAATTAGTCATCACCTGATAGATCTTGTCTGCATCTTTATACTGCCGGTCAAAATTCCACTCGTAGTTAACGTATAGTAATAGCAGGAGGCAGGCAGATAAACCAACCGCCAGTCCGACAATATTAATAATTGAGGAAGTTTTGTTTTTCCAAAGATTGCGCAAGGCTATTTTTAAATAGAGTCTAATCATTACATTGAAGTTCAATTTCTGCCAATACCTACTACTATTGATTGGTAAATTCTATGCCAACGTTCTTTTTTGTTGTAAATAGCTGTAATATAACGAATTATGATTTAAAAGAAATAATTGTTGTTCATTATCGAACAAGCGTCGTACGATTATGAACAGTTAATGACGAACGATGATATTTTCTAACTTCGTAGCCTTACGGAAAAACGAGGGGTTAAAAGCAATATTTCTGCGTAGATGTAAAAAACCACCATGTTCATGGCAAAGACTTACAATCAGTATGTTCGCACCGTGCTTTTTCAAGTCTTAGCTAACACATTAAGCCCTTAACAAAAAAAACACCCAATGGGCAGTTTTCTCTTATCTGATTGATATTTTCTATTTTGCAAAATTCATTGCATTTTGTTCCGCTTTCGTGATCGCTTCAGAAGGATATGACGCTGATTTAAGACTGGCAACAGTTTAACAACAAGACAACAACGGTCTAGCAGGGAGTTGATCATTGGTTCCGGACAAAAAGCGGACGATAACCGGACAAAAATATAACCTGAGTTGGTATTTTGTAGCACTGCCACTTCCCAATTTAGGATCACTAAGGAATTAATAAGCTCTTGTATACCTATCGAATCGAAGATATGCCCTTCTACCTGGCTTCTTTCTTTAAATCCTGTCTGACATAATTCACCCAATCCTTTTGAGGTAAATCCAGTTTTACATCCGGGGCAAATCCGGTCTGGTCTATCGGATGAGTATCGGCCCAACTCATTTTTGATACGGGAATCATCAAAACCAGCTGCTTACAAGGGAGTGGCGTTCTACTTGTTGGTCCTTCAAAGTCCATCATACCTACCGTATTGCTGCCATACCTCGTCGTTTTTCCACTCTGCTGCATCAAATTAAAGAAAAATTCGGTTGAGCTTCCGCAAAGTCCATCAGTGATTAATGCTACCTTTTGGGGTTTACCCAATACAGAATCCAGCGGTATGGCAACTCCCGGAATTTCAATGAAGGCTGCATTCGTAACAGCCAGCGCGTTATACACCCGTTTTAGTTTATTGACATAGCTATCAGGAAAATACTTTTGCATCTCTTTGGGAACAGGGTTTTTGACGAAAGATTCTAATTCTTCACGTTTAAGTTTAACGTTGTCTTCGGAGATCCTTAGTTTTGAGCCGTTCTGCTGGATTGGCCCGGTCATTATATACGGCAGTAAAAAGCTCCAGCCAGCATTGCCTCCACCATTACCACGCAGGTCGATAATCAGGTACTTAGTGGCCCTAATGGTTTTGTCACTTGCAGCAACGAGCTTTTCGATTTTGTTGTCGTTATTAAAAAACGTTGGGATTTTAAGATAACTTGTTTCCTGGTCAAGCAGCTTAAAATCCAGCCCATTATTGTTATTCTTCCAGGTATTAAGTTCTTTTTGCTCATCCGTGGTCATTCCTTTACCAGAAATTTTTCCGAATAGGGCAAAGCCCCACAATTGCAGTAATCCACCCCTCTGCCGGGCATATAAATCTGTGCTGCCGAATACATTGTACTGGTTCAGTAAAAAACCTTTCTGGTGCGGTGTTAAAGAAAAATATACCTGCCCTTTAACCTGTTTCTTATCCGTTGAGGCAATCACCATTGCTTTATACTCCCGGTTAGGAAATTTTTTAATGGCAAGTTTAAGTGAGCTGTCGGGATTAACCCAGATACCTTCCACAGCATCACTTTTGCCTGATTCAAGAGTATGGATGATGCTGTCTACCTGTATAATCTCCCGTTCGGTAGTCTCCTCTGGATAGTAAGTAAGGGAAAAATGTTTGTCTTTAAAGAACCTGACATATTGTTTAATCAGGTCGAAACACGCTTTCGCACTTTGCTGCCGCCTTGACTTTGATCTCAGCGAGCTGACCAGAAGGGCATAGCTGGCTTTAGTTTTAGTATTTACTTTGGAAGGGAAGCCCGCATAGTTAAGTGCTGTTTTGCGGATGGTTTCATCAAGGTTAGCGGCACAGTCACAGGCCGTTTCCTGAGCGGAAGCTTGAGCTGTTAAGCATAAAAACAATAATAATGCTAATATTCTGCTGTTCATATAAATGATAATAGCCAATAAACTTAAAGAATTTCTAGCGATTGATGTGGAACTTATTAAAATATTTTTGATTAATAAAGAGTGCTTATGCTGAACAAATTTACCATTAAACAAAAAGCTTTCCTGTTTCCAGAAAAGCTTTTTGAATTATAATTATAATAAAAAATATCTCCTATCAATATACACTGTAAAGGGCTACCAATAAGCCGATAATAATCAACTACGCTGCCTAATTCCAGTCATTACTGATATCCTTGCCAACATTTGGATTTGCGTTCTTTTCAGATAAGGGGATGGGCAATAACGTATTTTTTTCTAAAAAGGGTTGTGTGCCATCTTCAGCCTGTCTTTGCGAATTAATCGTCTGCCGTGCGATTCCCCAGCGGATCAGATCAAAATAGCGGGATTGTTCACCTGTCAGTTCCAGTTGTCTTTCGCGCATGAGAATTGTCATGGCCTGAGGCTGGGCTCCCAGACTGGTATAGAGCGGTGCGTTAACACTTGGCCTGCTGCGTACCTGGTTAATCAATGCCAACGGCTGTGTTCCGGTGTTGCCCTGCTGTATATAAGCCTCGGCAAGCATCAGCAATACATCTGCATAACGGATCACCTGGCCGTTAATACCACTTTGCGGCCCACCAAAGCTTGCAGATTTATTATAATATTCATATTTTAAATATTTATAGCCTGCTGTAGCATATGGATAGGACACCGGCCCGGTTGAGCATAGCTGGCAATATTGGGTTTGTGCTCCACTGGCAGCATCTCCGTAAAAAGTATAAGCCGCACGCGGATCAACATAAGCTACATTGGTTTGTGGGTTGGGGTAGCTAAAAGCTTTAACAGCTGTGGTCGTAATAAACACATTGTTCCAATCGTTAAAGCCGTATTCTTGTGCACGGGCAGAGTGGCTTGCTTTTCCGCCCCATGTTTCCTGGCCACCAAACAGGTAATACTGGTTGCCTATACCCCAATCGGTCCAGGTCTGGTTCATCACCTGGAAAATGCTTTCCGGATTAAGCGCAGTATTATTCTGATTGGGGTCATCAAACAGGTTATTATATACAGGTGCCAGCGCATAATTATATGGTGCCTGTGTCAGTTTGCTGAGCTCGGTAACGGCGTTTGTCCATTTTTTTTCATACAGGTATGATTTACCCAGCATGGCAACGGCAGCACCGCGTGTAGCGCGCCCTAAATTGGCTGAGGCATAAGAAACAGGGAGATCTGCTTGCGCGTCTTTTAAATCCTGTTCTATAAAGGCCCATATATCCGCAACAGCAGCACGTGGCAGGTTAATTTCTTCTGGTGTTGGCAAAGGGATATATTCCTTGCGCAGAGGTACGCGGCCATACAGGTTAACCAGGTTAAAATAGGCATAGGCCCTCAGGAATTTAGCCTCGGCAATGTATTGCTTTTTATTGGCCTGTTCGGTTGCATTGGCAGGCGCCCATGCCTGGCCACGATTGATGACAACGTTCGATCGCATCACTAAGCGGTATAATGAAGACCACATAGCTTCCAGCTGCGGTTGGTTAGACGCAAAATTATATTGTGCGAGCGCCAGGAGATCGCCCTGTAGGGGTTGGGCATTTTTGGCATCATAACCCAGCAGGTCAAAAATATAATACCATTCGCGGGCCCACAAACCGTTATGCAATAAAGTAGCGTAGCTGGCTATCACGGCCTGATTTATGGCTGCATCACTTGCAAAATAGGTATCGTAAGTGTATGCGCTTTTATTTTGCAAGTCCAAACTTTTCTTACATCCCCCGGTTGCAATTATTAAAACTACAACAATCAGATATTTTATATATTTTTTCATCATTATATCTTTAATATTTTTTATCATTAAAATCCAACTTGTATGCCCGCCAAAAATGTACGTGGCTGTGGTATCTGCCCATCATCAATGCCGCGGTTAAATATATAATCAGTGGCACCACCATTAACACCACCACTGGTTTGAGTGCTTATTTCGGGGTCATATCCAGTATATTTTGTTAGGGTAAATAAGTTTTGAGCGGCAACATAAACCCGTAATCTGCTTAATACATTACCTGAGAAAGAATTTAATGCTGTTTTTGTGAAAGTGTAACCTAAGGTTACGTTACGTACCCGCAGGTACGATCCATTCTCAACAAAAAAATCAGAAGGTCTCAAATTCCCTGTTGCCGTAACATTTTGGCCTGCCCTTGGCAAAGCGGCGATATCACCCGGTTTTCTCCACCTGTTTAAAATGGCGGTAGCAGCATTATGTCCGGTTGAGGCATTTTCGGTGTAAAACTTAAGTGAGTTGGCCAATTGTACACCTTGAACACCCGAGATAACGATATTGAGGTCGAAGTTCTTGTAAGATGCCCCTGCATTAAAACCGTATGTAAATTTAGGAATTGGACTGCCCAGTATCTTCTGGTCTTTACTATCCACAACACCATCATTATTAAGATCTTTAAATATAAAATCGCCTGGTAATAATCCATCCTGATATACACTGGCTGGATTTCCGGTTCTTTGTCTGGTAGCTACATTTAATGCATTAATTTCTGCCTGTGTGCTGGCTACATGATCAACCGAATAGCCATAAAAAGCCCCAATAGGCGAGCCTGGTTGGGTTAATGTGATCCCATTTAAATTGTTAAAGTATCCTCCAATTATAGGCGTTGACGATTGTGCACCCAGTGATAAGGTTTTATTTTGGTTATAACCTCCATTTACACTAACATTGTAGTTAAAGTCATTAGTTTTGCCAGTATAGGCCAACTGAAATTCGAAACCTTTATTTTGAGCATCTGCAGCATTGGTAATTAATGTACTGCCGAATCCGCTCAACCCGCCGACACCAACACTGGTTGGTATTGGAATGCCCACTAATAACCCGCTGCTTTTTCGGTTATAGTAATCAAGGGTAAGCGTAAGTTTGTTTTTCAGGAAGCCTAGATCAAGCCCAATATCGGTTTGATCTGTTTGTTCCCATCTCAACAGCGGGTTTGCAATAGAAGTTACCGTTGTTCCATTTACAAAGCCCTCATTCTCGCCAAGCGAATAAATCAGGTTACCGTTTGGCGAACCACCAAAGGTAAACACCTGCGTTGTGGTTAAACCAAACTTGTTATTACCTGTACGACCCCAGCCTACCCGTAATTTAGCATCGCTGATAAACGGCAGTGCCGATTTTACAAAACCTTCTTCGCTGATGCGCCATGCAAAGCCTACTCCTGGAAAATTACCATAACGGCTTTGAGGGCCAAAGTTTGATGAGCCATCGCGGCGGATACTTCCTGATAAGATATACCGATCGTTAAAGGTATATACCAGGCGGCCATAATAAGAGATGGCCCGGCCAAACTGTGTATAATAACCGGATGTGTTGGCCTGGCTGGTGATTGTTGGCGCTACACCTATATCTTTTACATTGTCATTTAGCATTCCTGTACCCAATACACTCAGGTATTTGCTCGATCCGGCATCAATATAACTGGTACCTGCGGTTGCCGATATACTGTGTTTGCCAAAAATACGGTTATAAGAAAGGTAGTTTTCAAAAGTATAATTGGAATAACTGTTAAATGAGCGGCCTGCCTGCCGACTGAAAGCCAGGTTGTTCGATGTTATATAAGGGATCTGGTATGAATCATTTGTCGAAGTGCCATATACACCCGCCAGCTGCGACCTAAAAGTTAGACCTTTAATAATATTTACTTCGCCAAAAACCTGCGGATATAATACCAGATCGTTGCTTGATAAGGTTTGGACGCCTAAATTCTGTAATGGATTTACGGCGTTACTGTTATCATCAACATTGGTCAGAATAGAGTAGCCACCCAAAATAGCGGGGTCGTATATTGGCTGATAAGGCGCGTAGCTGATGGCATTTAATATGCTGGCTGTTTGTCCGTTAGTGTTGGTGTAACGGATGTTAAGGCTTTGGCCGAAATGAAAACGCCCTAGCTTCTCATCTAGTGAAAAACGGCTGTTTAATCTTCTTAAACGGTAATCTTTAACAGTAGCTTGTTGGGTTAAATAACCTAATGAGAGATTATAGGTAACCTTTTCGCCGCCACCGCTTATACTTGCATTGTTTTGGGTAGATAAAGCTGTTTTGAATATTTCTTTTTGCCAATCGGTACGGTCAACACCGACAAAAGGAGTACTTAGTTTGGCCGGGGGGGTAAGGTTATTGGTAGCGGCTATATCTTTTATAAGATTGACATAGTCGTTTGCATTAAGCAGATCAAGTTGTTTGCGTACTGATGAAGTACCAACCTGCGAGTCAAATAATATCTGCGGGATACCGCTTTTAGCTTTTTTGGTGGTAACGATAACCACACCATTAGCGGCGGCAACACCATAAATGGCCGTAGAGGCCGCATCTTTTAAAATGGTAATATTATCAATGTCTTGTGGATTGATCGTGTTAAAAAGATTGGCATCGCTTTGTATCCCATCTACCACATAGAGTGGCTCAACATTGGTAAAAGAGCCGGTTCCACGTACGATGATCTGGGCATTTGAACCAGGACTACCGTTTGAATTTAATACCTGTACACCGGGGGCTTTACCTATAAGGAGCTGTGCGGCACTGGTATTGGTATTGGCGCCGGCATCCTTAGCTGACACCACGTTTACTGAGCCGATGAGATCTTTTTTCCGGGCGGTTCCATAACCGATAACCACAACCTCGTTAAGGGAGCTGATATCACTTTGCAGTTTTATATTTAGGGTCGTTTTCCCATCTACTTTAACCTCCATGGTTGCAAAACCGATAGAAGAAAACACAAGAGTGGCATCTTTTAGAACGTTAAGTGAATAAGAACCATCGGGATTGGTAACCATTCCGTTTTGCTTCCCTTTTTCCATTACTGTAACTCCTGGAAGCGGCCTGTTATCATCGGCTGAGGTTACAATTCCTTTAATACTAGTGGTTTGTGCAATAACCGGCAATGCACTCATCGGCAAAAGCAACAGCAGCAGGAGCCGTAATCTGGCTGGGGCGAGCAGCCTTAGTAAATTGGTAATTTTCATGCTCATAATCGTTTATTGGTTTATATATGGTAATTTTTAATCATACTGATTTGTTGAACCGAACAGGCTGTAATTTGTAATTGATTAACTGCCTGTTAAAAACATGCAGTTGCATCAATTGTAAATAGCTTAAACTGGTTTAGGTTATATGTCAGTATTTATAACTATTGAAAATAATTATAAACGGTATGGCAATAGGGTACAATTGTTAATAAATAGGAGTACAAATGTTAACCAATTTGTTTCATAGCATCGTTAAATGATCGGTACAGATCTTATTATTGCGCTGTCTGTGGTATTAAAATCCGGCTATAGGGATGTCTTTGGCCTTCTCTTCCGTTTAAAAAACAAATTCCCGGATGAAACTAACATCCGGGAATTGCATTTTACTTAGCAATACGTTTAACGATCATTGTTGCATAATATTTACAAAAAAAATGCCTGTTGCATACAAAAATTGTATCTATATTAGCATTGTAAGTATCTATATTTTCAGAAAGGCCCATTGCTGATTGCGGCCTCCCGAGTAAGTCCATTGTACAGCTGCACCACCATTATTGAGCGAAGAATTAAGAACATCCAAAGCTTTTCCGCTATTTGCATTAACGATTTTATAATATCCATTTGTGGTAATCTGAATTGACCATTTTTGATTGGCGCCACCGCTATAATCCCATAATGCTGCCTGACCGCCATCAGCAGTATTCCAGCCAGAAATTTCTAAACACTTTCCGGTAGCATGCATTGGGGTTAACCGGTAATAGCCACCGCCCGCATCTTCTACTTTAAACTGCTGGTTCGCCCCAGCTACATAACCCCACTGCTGCGCGGGTGTTTGATTGGCAGTAGCCCATCCCCCAAATTCCAATGCTTTAAAACTATATCTGTTTACAATCTGGTAAACCTGCCCCACCTGGATGGTTGAGGCCGTATTATTTTGGGTACCTTGCACCACTGCAGCCAGTCCCTGTTGATCGGCCACACCATTAGTCTGCCTGTCTATGAGCCTGAATGCATTGTTTCCGGCTGATCCGTCGTCAAAATAGAATGGTTGCAGGCCGTATAATAATGCCTGGTGGGTAATGTGATTTAGATAATACGCCCTGCTGGCCAGGTGCAGGGTTAATGCATCTCCAGAAAGTGTGTTTAGCCGACGAATTGCGCCGTATTCTCCCAAGATAACCGGAATACCTTTGTCAACGTATTTGGTCTTCATTAATGCAAACTCTGTCGCGGCGTTCGATTCTTCGCCAAAAGTCGCATTTCGTGAAGGATCGGTTGTAGAATGGTATCCATTGCCCCAGTAATAGAACATATTGCCCCAGCTTGCATCCTGGGTTAAACCTGCAAAATTAAACGGAGTATAGTGGTGCACTTCAACCATCAAACGATTAGCCGCTGGGTCTGTAGGGAGCGTATTCATTAAATTATTGGTGTATTCAATGTTGGTGGTTGGCCCCTGGATAACCAGTACTCTGTAACTATTGCGCCCCCCGGTTGATCTGACTGCATTTACAAAGGTTTGATGATAGGAAAGCAGCACACTCATACCGGTTGCATCTGATACCGCAGGTTCATTTGCACTAGCGAACATTACATGTTCGTCAAAATCACGCATTTGTGTCGCAATCTGTTCCCAAAAGGCTTTTTGTAATGCATTAACCTGGGCCTGTTGGGCCGTGGTGCAATTATTTTCCAACCATCCGCCGTCCCAATGGATATTTAAAATTACATAAAGGCCATCGTTTACGCAGTATTGCACAACCTGCTTTACCCTGTTAAGCCATGATTGCTGAAGTTGTGCCGTAGCGCTGTTGGCCATGTATTGGTTCCATGAGCAAGGGATCCGGACTGCAGTGAAACCACTTCTTTTAACCTGATCGATAAGTGCCTGACTCACCACCGGATTTCCCCAATTCGTTTCACCACCTGTTGCCTCAAGGGTATTGCCAATATTCCAGCCTAACTGGAATTTTTTAGAAAGCTGGAGTGCTGTACTGCCTACACCTGATTGATCGGCTGGAAGAGGAGATAAATTATAACTTGGATAACTTGTTGCTGTTAACGCACGGGCTGTTTTTTTATTGATCGTTGATTCTGGAATGGCAACTTCAGGCTTTTGACATCTTGTGAAAAAAAGCGTCACAACAATGCAGATAACATAGTTTAAGGTTCTCATATGATATAGATTTGGTTAGTAAACTGTATTAGATGGTGCATCTAACAACAGTTGGTAATGGTTAGTATTTTTAACAGATGGTTTTTGCTAATGGCACGAATATGGAACCATCGGTGCCCGTAAGCATAATGTGCTGCGTTTTATTAAATTAACGTTGGAAAAAGATTTGTTGCCATTGGCCGATGTTACATTTTCTCTGTAGAGGAGCGGTATCCTAACTGGTAAAGTGCTCCTGGGCATCAACAGCATAAGCCGTAGCCGTAATTTCGTTGGTTCTAACAGCCGTGTTAGATTCATGGTTTTCATGCTCATAATGGTTTTGGTTATAGATGGTTATTAATTGATAAGCCACCCGGATAAATGCGCAACAGATTGGACGTAATTCGGATTGAAAAGCTTCGTGGAAATAAAAAATATAAAACTCAGCTGTGCTTTATACAGGCGGCATATCAATAATTAAAAATAGCCATAGCTAATCTGCTCTAATGGTACAGATGTTAATAAAAAGGAGTACAGATGTTAATAAATTGAGCTGGCGGATGGGTTATAATCTTCCGATAATAGCACACAGGGCCTTAAATAAGGGCTGTTTCTGGTGAATCAACACAATGTTTTGTAATCGATAAAAACGGCTGGTTTAAGCCGGTAGCAACAAAAATGTTTCAAGATCTTTGTTATAAAGTGAAACCTACTCTATATACCTGTTTTTTATAGGCACTGGGAGACATACCAGTAAGTTTTTTGAATGATTTTGAGAAGTAGGAGAGATTATCAAATCCGGTTTGTACCGCAATATCCGAATAGGCAAGCCGGCTGGTGGCCAATAAATACTGCGCCCGCTCGATCCGTTTTTCAAGAATAAAGGTAACAGGGCGCTGGCCGGTAAAAGTTTTGAATAAGCGAGAGAAATAATCGGGGTGCTGATTAACACGGGAGGCAAGACCAGTTACGGATAATTCCTGCTGCAAATTTACCAGGATATAACCAACCGTTTCCACGATCTTGGCCGGAGCATGCCGGTCCTCATGTTTACGATGTAACTGTGGTTGGAGCAAACGTCCCGTCAATTGGAGCAGTATGCCCTGGGTTTCCAGGTAGCTGGCTAAGCCCTGCATATTGTTCAGCTCCTGGTATTCTCTGTAAAAAATATTTTTCTCATAAATCTTTGGATCATCAGACCTGTTAATGCCACGGCCGGGATTTATTTCTAGCAGTCGCTTAAAAAGATCAATGTCCATCGGTGTTGCCTTAATCTTTGAAACATTACGGCTCCGCGCAAACAGAGAAGTCCCGTCTACAGATTCTTCAAAAAACTGCACGAAATACTGGCTTAAATATCCATTGCAATGTAGATTACAAAGTGTGAAACTCGGTATAATATATAAATATCCAGGTTCAAGTTTTAAAGACCCCGACTGGTCGGCTACCTCACCATTTCCATCGTCTATGTAATAAATCCGGAAATAAGGACTGATCACATTCTGGTAATTCCATTTGGCCGTTAATTTCACATAATCTACATTGAGTAGCGAAAAAGTATTTTGCAGTACTCTTTTAATCATTTTCTAAATGTCGGATTTTTACAATAAAAAGTCTAATATATCCAAAATTAGATCGGATAACATGTTTATTTTTGATCATAATAACCAAATATAAAATCGTTAGGGGAGACGGCTTCTTGCAATTGATTATACTTCCGATCATTGCTATTGAACATTCCGCCCCCGGTTCTTAACTCATTATATATTTTAAAACTGGAATAGTAGCGTTTAAATTATCACATCAAATGAAAAAAAGAATATTCGTATGCATGATTGCAATTTCCATGTTGTTAAATGCACAGGCACAGCAAAAAACCGATAACCCTGAACAGGGTAAATTCAGTCCAACCAACGAATCCTTAAAACAGTATAAATATCCCGATTGGTTCCGTGATGCCAAATTTGGTATCTGGTCGCATTGGGGCCCTCAGGCAGTTCCCCGTCAGGGCGACTGGTATGCCCGAAACATGTATATACAAGGCAATAATCAGAATAAATATCATGTAGAACATTATGGGACACCATCCAAATTTGGCTACAAAGACATTATTCCGCTTTGGAAGGCAGAAAAATGGAATCCTGAACAGTTGATGGCCCTATACAAAAAAGCGGGAGCCAAATATTTTGTAAGTATGGGTTCTCACCACGATATGTTCTTTTTGTGGAATTCGAAGATACATAAGTGGAATTCGGTAAATATGGGGCCACACAAGGATGTGGTTGGCCTCTGGCAGAAAGCAGCAAAAAAAGAAGGCCTCCGTTTTGGGGTTTCTGAGCATCTTGCTGCAAGTTTCAACTGGTTTCAACCCAGCCATGGATCGGATAAAACAGGCCAGTTTGCCGGAGTTCCGTATGATGGTCGCGATCCTCAATATTCAGACCTGTATCATTTGCCTGCTGATTCAAGCAATATAAAAGAATGGCTTACCAATAATCCTGCATGGCATAAAAAATGGTTAGAAAATGTAACCGAACTTATTGATAACTATCACCCTGACCTGCTTTATTCTGATAGCAAACTTCCTTTTGAAGAATACGGGCGTAAAATGCTTGCCCATTATTATAATCAGGATATGGCTAAAAATAAAGGTAAACTTGAAGCTGTTTATACACCTAAAGAACCCTCTGAAGGTAAATGGGCGCAGGATGTTGAACGCGGTGTATTGGATTCGATCAGCCCTTTTCCGTGGCAGACCGATACCTCAATTGGCGATTGGTATTACCGAACAGGACAACGCTACAGGAGTGCAAATGAAATTGCCCAGCTTTTGATTGACGTGGTAAGTAAAAATGGAAACCTGCTGATTAATGTTGTACAAACCCCAGAAGGCGACTTAGAGCCTGATGTAATCAAAATAGTAACGGAAGTAGGGGAATGGACCAAAACTTATGGAGAAGGAATTTATGCCACAAGGCCATGGAAAGTATACGGAGAAGGACCATCTACGATTAAATCGAACCAGAAAAAAGGCAATTTCGGTGGATTGACAGATACCAGGGAATATGAGGCTACAGATATCCGTTATACAACAAAGGGGGGCAACCTTTTTGCTTTCTGCCTAAGTGTTCCCAAAACAGATATAAAAATGGAATTATTAGGAAAAAAATCTAAATATCTTGATAAACCGATCAGTTCGGTTTCCCTTTTGGGCAGTAAAGAAAAACTGGACTGGACGCAAACTGATGGTTCACTGGTGATCAAAAAGCCGAAAAATTATCCCACCTGGTCGGTAACAGGATTTAAAATAGAATTTAAAAAATAACAGCATAAAGTTTACATGTTCTTTGATGGAAACTAAACGCTCCACACTGGCGGTAATATTGCCCGGTCTTTTAACGGGATTGAGGCTTCACTTGCATCCAGGAAATTACTTGAGACGATATCATTAATCAACCAGTTGAAATTTTATAGTTACAAATGAAAAGATACTGCCTGGCCCTTGACCTGGTTGATGATGAAAAACTCATCGCAGAATATGAAGCCTACCATGTTAATGGATGGCCTGAAATTAAACGCAGTATAACCGATTCGGGTATATTGGATATGGAAATCTACCGCATTTCCAACCGCCTGTTTATGGTGATGGAAACACGCGACGATTTCAGTTTCGAGACCAAAGCACTTATGGACCTTTCAAACCCAAAGGTATTGGAATGGGAAGCGCTGATGTGGAAATACCAACAGGCGCTGCCCATTGCTCAACCCGGTGAAAAATGGGTATTGATGAAAAATATTTTCCGTTTAAATGATTAAGGACTGTACAAACCAAAGCCGACGCATCAATGTCATTAAGTTTAGAGGAAAGCAAAAAAGCATTGTCACCCTGAGGGATAATTTATTGTATAAAATCAATATAAACTATAGGTGATTTTAGTGGATTGATAGGCTGCGAGAGATCGTCATTCCCAGAGGTTAGTTTTTTAGCCAAAAACAAGGAGTTGGATGACAGGTAAGATAAATCGTCATCTCGACCGCAGTGGAGAGATCTTTTAACATAGTCCAAAGATCTCTCCACTCCGCATTTGCTTCGAGATGACGCCGATTTTTAGTAGCTGTCATTGATAGCCTGTCGAAAGACAAATGTTTTTTTGTTTTCGATCATAAGCTGGTTATCAATCAGCCTAACAAGGACCCAATAGCGCGCTGGCTAAACCATAATTATCCATTTATTTCTACAGCCTAAAATTAGAGTGAGCAAGCTTTATTATACGGGTAACACCAATTACCCTATAGAAAGTAACCAAAAAATTCACCTTAACGGAGTAAGATTTTAGGCGGCGAAATGTTGTTTTTGTATCTATCTGTTTAACAATTGATTACTATTTGTAGTTGCTGTTATTTGTTATGGTTAGATATGAGTATATGTTAACAAAAGTACTTATCTCTTTATCATTTATAGCATCCCTAGCTTTAGCCTCAGGCTATATTTGAATATTCAAAGCCAATTATTAATGGCAAGCAATTAGGATCGGTGGTCAGGGAAGATTAAACTCATCTATGCCTGGCGATTTTCTGGGGCTATCGTTAATAAGGGCTATACAAACCAAAAATAAACCAAATATGAACCAAACAATTTCTATTGGGAAATTACCGGCTTTTTTGCTGTTGGTAATTTTCTTATCGCTCCTGCACTTAAAAGGTTATGCCCAGGAGAGGCAAATTACAGGAAAGATCGTAGGGAACGACAATCCTGCACCGTTAATCGGTGCCACGGTACAGGTAAAAACAAAAAAGACAGCAGTATCAACAAATCAGCAAGGACAGTATTCAATAAGGGCAAATACTGGAGATGTGCTTGTTTTCAAAATGATCGGTTTTCAGCCACAGGAAATCATGATTGGTGATGGTAGTATCATCAATGTTATTTTAAGGATCGAAACTACAAAACTGGATGAAGTTGTTGTGATTGGCTACGGTGATAAGGCCAGGCGCGATCTTACCGGTTCAGTATCTTCGATTTCAGGAGCAGAACTCCTTAAAACACAGCCCACAACTGTTGATCAGGCATTGCAGGGAAAAGTTCCAGGCGTTGTGGTACAGCAGATTTCGGGCCAGCCTGGTGGTGGTGTTTCGGTACAAATCCGCGGACTTTCAGGCTTTAGCAATAACCCACCTTTATATGTTGTAGATGGCCTTCAGATCTTGCCTTCAACTGGCGACAAGGGTACAAATCCCTTATCAAGTATTAACCCCTCCGAAATTGCATCAATAGATATTTTAAAAGATGCTTCAGCTACTGCTATTTATGGGGCGCAGGCAACCAATGGTGTGGTGATCATTACTACCAAACGCGGCGTTTCAGGTCCTCCGGTGGTAAGTTATGATGGATATGCCGGTGCTCAGGCGCTGCCTAAATACTATGAGGTGATGAACCTGAGAGAATATGCAACCTTTATGAATGAAAAAGCCGCAATCATCGGTTATGATCTGAGGCCACAATTTGCAAATCCGGCATACCTTGGCGTAGGAACAGATTGGCAAAAAGCCTTATTCAGGACTGCGCTGATGCAGAACCATAATGTTGCCCTTATCGGAGGTGATGCCAGAACGAAATATTATCTCTCAGGAACTTATTTTTCTCAGGACGGAATTGCGCTGGGATCTGATTTCAGAAGGATTTCGAGCCGGTTGAACCTGGATAACAAAACAACAGATTGGTTAAAAATGGGAGTGAGCCTGCAGCTGGCCAACGTAAAAGAAAACGTTACTACATCTCAGTCAGGTGTAATCAGACAGGCGTTAAATCAAACACCTGACGTAAATGTGGTAAATCCTGATGGCACCTGGGGTGGTAATGATCCTAATATTTATGGCGCTACAGGTACCAATCCATTTGCTTTGGCCAAGATCGTAAAAGACCTTAAAAACCGTTATGAATTATTCGGAAACGCTTATGCTGAAATTCAGTTTGCCAAGGGGCTTACCCTGCGCAACGAAATCTCCGGAAATTTCTCAACAGGTACAGAAGATCAGTTTGATCCTATTTACACCATGGGCGCTTATTCTAAAACTTCCAATTCTGCGACTTACTCAAGCGGAAAAAATACCTTTTATTCGCTTACCAATTACTTAACCTACTCACATTCATTTGCCAAAAGGTATAATCTGAATGCAATGGTTGGACACGAGTCTAAATTATGGGATTATGAGAATGTATCAGCAAGCAGAAATAACTTCCCCAGCAACAATGTACAGGCTATAAGTGGTGGCGATGCTACCACAGCAACTAATTCTGGTGACAAAGGACAAACTGCCGGAGAATCATATTTCGGTCGTATTGATTTTAAATATGATGATAAGTATAACCTGACCCTTAATGTAAGGAACGATGGTTCTTCGAAATTTGCACCTGAAAACAGATGGGTAACCACTTATTCCGGAGCATTTGCCTGGAGGTTGAAACAGGAAAATATTCTCAAAGATGTAAAAGCGATTGATGATCTGAAACTTAGAATCGGATATGGTTTGCAGAATAACCAAAATATAAGAGATTATGCTTATGGCTCAACTTTAAGAACTGTAGCTACATCATTATCCGGTAATTCACAACTAATCGCTACCAGTGGCAATCCTGATGTAAAATGGGAAACCACAAAAGGATATAATACGGGTCTGGATGTAAGTATTCTAAATAGAAGGGTTGACTTTTCTGTTGATGCCTATTATAAAAAAACAGATAATTTATTATTAAGCCTTACTCTACCATTGTATTCGGGTATGATTGATGCTACGGGCTATGCACCAGGATCAATTCAGTCGCCTTATATCAACATTGGTTCGGTAAGCAATAAAGGAATAGAATTTTCCATTACAACACACAACATAAAATCTAATAACTTCAACTGGAGAACTAACCTGACATTTTCTCATAACGAAAATAAAATCGAGACCTTGAACACTGATGCTGCCGCACTTTATGGCTATGCAGGGAGTACAGCGATTACCAAATCTGTAGTAGGAAGATCAATAGGTGAATATTACGGATACGAAACATTGGGTACCTATAAAAATGCAGAAGATTTTAAAAAATATCCAGCCTTACCACAAAAAGGAGGTCTTCCAATCCCAATCACCAATGGTTCGGGAGGAGTATGGGTTGGTGATGTTATTTTTAAAGACCAGAATAACGATGGCGTGATCGATGAAAGCGACCAGGTGTTCTTAGGTTCACCAATTCCGAAATTCCAGTTTGGGATAAACAACAGCTTTAATTATAAAAACTTTGACCTGAATATTTTCATGTCTGGAAATTACGGCAATAAACTTTATAACCAGGTGAGGGTAGATGCAGAAAACCCGAATCAGAATTTTGGATACTTTAGAAATGTGGGAGATTATGCCCGCATCGGGTTAATTAATCCTGCCGGTTCTGCTGCTGATATCAACAACGTATATATTACCAATCCCGAAACCAGTATCACCAGAATCAGTCAGGCCAGTGGTAACGGCAACGAACGTTTTTCGAGTAAATATATCGAAGATGGCTCATTTATAAGGTGTAAAAGCATTACGCTGGGATATAATTTTAAAGAGGATCTCTTATCCAAAATCCACCTGAAAACCTTGCGTTTGTATGCACAGGTAACCAACGTATTTACAATTACAAAGTATAAGGGTTACGATCCTGAAATAGGTTCATGGAATCCCTTAGCAGCAGGTGTAGATAATGGATATTATGCGCAGCCACGGGTGTTTACTATTGGTGCCAACATCTCTATTTTAAACAAATAAGACCTAAAATTATGAAACATATTAAACTATACATACTCACTTTATTCGCCGCTGTTATAATAGTAAGCGGTTGTAAAAAAGATTTTCTGGATAGAGCCCCCTTGTCGCAAATAACAACAGATAATTTTTATAAGAGCTCCTCAGACTTAAGGCTTGCCACAGCTGCCCTTTATGCACAGCCATGGAACGATTGGAACAGTTTTCCTTTGCTTGGGATCGGCGACATTCTGAGCGGCAATATGCTGCAGCCTTATAATGCCGATCTTGCCCAGTTGACCTCGTTTGCAGTAACCAGCAATAATGGACAGATTGGTACCTCCTGGCGCTGTTTTTATAAAATAGTAGCACACTGTAACACCAATATTAAGGCCATCAATACCAAATTACCCGACAGCGTATCCCTAAAAAGTAAAAATGGTGCTTTGGGCGAGCTGAAATTTTTGCGAGCTACAGCATATTTTCATTTGGCACAGTTGTGGGGGGCAGTGCCCATTATTGAGGATAATGATAAATTAATTAAAAATCCCCTTTTACCACGTCACCTGCTTAGCGATGTATATAAATTTATCATCAGCGATTTAAGGTTTGCCGCAGGCGCATTGCCTATCCGCGATCAGGCCGGAAGGGTAACTACCTGGTCTGCCCAGGGCATGCTGGCTAAAGTATATTTAACAAAAGCTGGTATCAGCGGAAGCAGGCGTCAGTCAGATTTGGACAGTGCTGCATTTTTCGCTAAAAATGTGATCAATACAAGCGGTTTAACGCTTCTTCCGAGTTATTATAATCTTTTCAAAACGCAGTTTAATGATAATCAGGAATCGCTTTTTGCTTTTCAGTGGGCACCTGGTGTAGGTTATGGAAATGGTAATGCAATGCAGACGCAGTTTGCACCCAGCGGGAGTGTAGTTCCTCCTGGTGGAGGATGGGGCGGAGCCATTGGACCAACTTTCGATCTTGACACTTTATATACGCCTCAGGATTCTATACGCCGTAAAGCAACTTTTATGCTTACCGGCGATCACTACCCAGAACTGAATGCTGCAGGTGGTGGTTATACCGCAACCTCGTGCAGTGTTAAAAAACATATTGTTGGTACCGCTATAGACAATAATGCACCAACGATGGATATTTGGTCTTCTACCGAACATAATACGGTTTTACGCCTGGCCGATGTTTACCTGGTATATGTGGAAGCTTTACTGGGTACCAATAATTCAACTTCGGATGCAGAAGCATTAAGGGTTTTTAATATGGTAAGGAAAAGGGCTGGTGTTGATCCGGTAACATCAATCACAACGGAGACACTTAGAAAAGAAAGAAGGATTGAACTGGCATTTGAGGGGCAGTATTGGTTTGATCTGGTCCGTCTTTCCTATTATAATCCACAGGGAGCAATTACATTGTTAAGCAACCAGATCTCAAAGAACACAAGGGTTCAGTTTGCGTATGATCCGGCTACGGGAAAGAAAACGAAAAATACCAGTGGGATAGTAATCACCCCACCAACCATTGCAACCTTTACCCTTCCTTTACCAGCAACCGAGATAACAGCCGACCCCAAATTATTAGATCCACCAGTCGCGTATTATTAATCAGAACAATTAATTATTAATTAAAAAGATATGAAAAATCTGTTAAACAGGGCTAATAGCCGTTTGTTACTTATTTTAATTGCAATAATATTTTTTGCACTTCAAGGTTGTAAAAAGGATTCATCCTTATCATCATCATCTGGCCCGCCGGTTATTACTGGTGTACGTAACTATGTACCCAGTCCGGGCGATTCCCTGTTAACCAGGGTAGGAACCGGAAAATGGGTTGTAATTACAGGGAGTAACCTAAAAGGAGCACTCCAGATTTATTTTAACGGGGTTAAAGGTTCTTTTAACGATGCCTGGTTTTCTGATACAAGCGCTATCGTATTAATGCCTGCAGTAATTGCTTTCCCTTTGGTGGAGCCTTCGCAGCTTAATACGATACGGTTTGTAACCACAAAGGGCGAAACTACCTTTTCATTTCCAATTGTGGCTCCTGCTCCTACAATCTCTGGAATATCAAACGAAAGTGCGAATCCTGGCGATACAGTTGTAATAAAAGGATTTAATTTCTTTTTTATTCAGCGGGTAAGCTATGCAGGGGTAGATGTAAAGGGCTTTACGGCGGCAAGTGACGGTACCGGTATAAAAATGGCAGTTCCTGCAAGTGTTTCAACACCTGGGCCTGTTATTGTAACCACAAAGTCGGGTACAGCCACCACCTTTTACAACGTTCATGATTTTGCAACAGGTGTATTAAATAACTATGACAGTATAAATACCTTCGCCTGGGGTTCTGATGTTTCAAACAACGCTGTTAATTTTCCGGGGAATAATGGTAATTATGGAATATTAAAGGCTACAAATGTCCCTGCTGGTAACGGAAGCTGGTGGGAAGGTGGACGTTCAATTAATACTAACGAAGTTCAGTGGGTTCCTGCAGCCAATCTGCAAGATACCCTGAACAATTATTCCTTAAAATTTGAAATAGCTGTTAAGAAACCATGGACCGATGGCTCTATTCAGATTGTTAAGGACTTTACCTTTACCTATTCCGCTTTTTATCGTCCGTGGAAAAATGCAAACGGATCAAACGCTCCATTTAAAACAAATGGCTGGCAAACCGTTATTGTTCCACTATCGAACTTTTTAAAGAACGGACTGCCCGCTCAAACCTTGACCGAGTTACTCGGTTCAACAGGAAAAGGAGCGATCAACGTCACTTTTACCAATGATGGTGCAACCGTGGTCACTGACTTTGAAGCCGCTATAGATAATATCAGGATAGTAAAAACAAGATAAGCAATACCACCGGTCCGTAATTTTACGGGCCGGTATGCTTTAAATATAGCAACGAGAAAGGTTTTTTATAATCTTAAAAAGAACAATGAAATAAATTTATGAGCCGCTTCGCAAACATAAAAATAAAAGGATGCCTGTATATCTTAGTATTGCTCGCCTTTAGCCTGCTTACCGCATATTGTAAAAAGAAAGAAGAAGTTCAACCACAACTCAACATTTCTACATCGGATGTTGCTTTTCTGCCTGATGGAGGCATTTCAAATATAACGGTTACCAGCAATGGAAAATGGAACACTAAAAATCCTGCCGATCTTTGGTTGCAGGTTAGCCAGACTGCAGGAAGTGAAGGAAATACCGAATTAAAGTTAACCGCAATGCCTAACCTTACAGGTGTTTCCCGTTCTGCGGTAATGGTCGTTAACTCAGATAACGGACAGGCCCGAAGGGTTACGATATCGCAAACGAGCACGCTTTATCCTTCCTACAATACATCGCCTAAAGCACCAGACCAAACGGGTATGGGCAGCACGGCTGTACAACTGGCTGCCAAAATGAATTTGGGCCTTAATATTGGGAATACAATGGAGGCTCAGGGCGGCGAAACGGGCTGGGGGAATCCCCGGATTACCGAATCGTATGTGAAATTTGTAAAACAGACAGGTTTTAATGCAATACGTATTCCCTGCGCCTGGAACTGGCAACATTTGAGCGACGAGCAAAAGGCTACAATTGATCCTGTATGGCTTAACCGTGTTAAAGAAGTAGTTAAATATTGCGTTGACAACGATATGTATGTGCTGTTGAATATCCACTGGGATGGCGGTTGGCTTGATAAAAATATCAATTCAACACAGAAAGACGCTGTTAATGCCAAACAAAAGGCTTTATGGGAACAGATTGCAACAACCATGAGAGATTTTGATGAACATTTGATGTTTGCCAGTGCTAACGAACCCCCGGCCGAAAATGCAGAACAAATGGCAATACTAAACAGCTATCACCAAACATTTGTCAACGCCGTTCGTGCCACTGGAGGAAAGAACAGTTACAGGGTACTGGTTGTTCAGGGACCTGGAACCGATTTCGAAAAAACCAATAACCTGATGAATGTACTTCCAACTGACCAGATTCCTAACCGTATGATGGTTGAGGTGCATAACTATACGCCCTCTCAATTTACAATATTAATGGATGGTGATGCCAGTTGGGGTAAAATGTTCTACTATTGGGGAACAGGCCATCATTCGGCTACCGATCCAAGCCGCAATGCAACGTGGGGCGAAGAAAGTGAAATATCAAGATTATACGCATTGATGAAAGCGAAGTTTGTGGATAAAGGGATTCCGGTAATACTTGGCGAATATGCAGCCTTCAGGAGAACAAATCCAAATTATTTGCCTGCAGATATGGCAAAACACAATGAGTCTATAAACTACTGGACAACTTACTCAACCCAACAGGCCATTAAATCTGGCCTTAAGCCCTTCTTTTGGGAACAAGGCACTGTTTTAGACCGCAGGAACAATAAAGTTCTGGATCAGGGAATAGTAAACGCCATTATCTCGGGAGCGAAGTAAAATGATAAAGTTTATGCCGTTTATTTAAACCTGAATAAAAATCCGTGATGCCTTATGGATCACGGATTTCGATAAATATTGATTTCGCATTGATGTGAAAACTAAGCGGTCCATAGAAAAATAGGACACCGACAACCAGGTACGTATCACCTCAATATTTTTACAACTTTCAATAATATGAATAAATTTATAATCACAATCTTATTAATCCAGTTTAGCATTTGTGCAACAGCGCAATATCAGGTAACGCAAACGGCAAATGTCCCTGGATTTTATAGCAATCCTATTTTTGCCGGAGACTACCCAGATCCGAGTATATTACGTGATGGGGATAATTATTACATGGTTCATTCCTCTTTCGAATATTATCCAGGTTTATTGATCTGGCATTCAAAAGATCTGATCAACTGGAAACCGGTAACCCACGCCCTGCACAAAAAAGTAGGCTCGGTGTATGCACCTGATCTGGTGAAGTACAAAAACAAGTTTTATATCTATTTCCCAGCAAATGGTACCAATTATGTGGTCACTGCAGATTCAATTGATGGTCAATGGAGTGATCCGGTTGATTTGAAAATCGGCAACATCGACCCGGGTCATATTACGGATAAAGAAGGCAAAAGATATTTATTCTTCAGCGACGGAGGATTTGTGCCTTTATCTGATGATGGTCTTTCAATAACAGGAGATCAAAAGAGTTCGTATAAAGGCTGGCCAATACCAAGAGACTGGTCTATTGAGTGTTTTTGTCTGGAAGGCCCTAAATTGATAAAGAGGGGAGAATACTATTATATTACTGTGGCCGAAGGCGGAACAGCAGGCCCCATAACCGGCCACATGGTCGTATCCGCTCGATCAAAATCACTGTCGGGGCCATGGGAAAATTCTCCTTATAATCCGATTGTAAGAACAACAGAAAAATCTGAAAGATGGAGATCAAAAGGGCATGCTACCATTATTGATGATGTGAAAGGAAACTGGTGGATGGTGTTCCACGCTTACGAAAAAGATTATTACAACAAAGGCCGCCAAACGATGCTGTTGCCTATAGAATGGACAAAAGACGGCTGGTACAAAGTTGCGGCAGGCGTATCAGACAGTAAACCGATCAAAAAGCCAGATTTGGCCCCTTCTAAAACCAATTTCAACCTGAACGATAATTTTGCGGGTCATAAATTAAAATCTCAATGGCAATTCTTCGAAGAACTGGATACTAACAGGTTTAAATTGGCCAATAACAGCTTGTCTGTTAAAGCAAAAGGAAATACTATTGGCAATAGTTCTCCCTTGCTGTGCATTCCGGAAGACCATTCCTATACTGTTGATGTGGAGGTATTAATAGAAGGAAAAGCAACGGCCGGCTTGGCTCTTTTTTACAATAACACTGCATCGTCCGGTATATTGGCCAACAATGAGGATATAATTGCCGATTTGCGTGGCTGGCGAGCCCTGGCTGAAAAAAATGTAGTTAACAACCATGTATTCCTCCGCCTCAAAAATGTAGAAAACACAGTAGATCTGTATTACAGTAAAGATGGCGTGAAATGGAACAAAATCGAAAATTCTTTTGAAGTATCTGGCATGCACCACAATGTACTTAGCGGATTTTTGAGTTTACGGATCGGCCTTTGTTCTATAGGAGATGGAAAAATAACTTTTAAGAATTTTAAATATACCCCAATAAAATAGTTCGCTTAGAAATTCAGCAAACCGGCAATTTTGGCATTCGATGATAATTGATAAAACATTAATATTTTTATGAAGCAAATATTTGGTACACCAATGAGTAACAGGAGCTTGTACAGGAACAATTTTAGTAAAAGCAACGCCCATAACAACATCACGTTATATCTTGGTATTTTAACCACGCTTTTTTTGCTTCTACTAAACTGTACTTTGGGAAATGCGCAAAGTAAGGGTAATAATGAGCGAAAACAGTTATTCGATTATAACTGGAAATTTTTGCAGGGCGATGAGGCTTTAGCTAAAACAAGAGATTTTAACGATAAGGATTGGCGTGGCCTGGATTTGCCGCACGATTGGAGCATTGAAGGTAAAATAAATCCGAAAAACCCTACCGGAGGTGCTGGAGGTTACTTTCCTGCAGGCATAGCCTGGTATAGAAAAACCCTTAATGCCCCGCTTGAATGGAAGGGTAAGGAGATTTCTATTTATTTTGAGGGGGTATATATGAACGCTGAAGTGTTTATTAACGGAAAATCCCTTGGAATCAGGCCTTATGGTTATTCTTCTTTCAATTATGACCTTTCGCCTTATCTCGATTTTGATAAAGAAAATGTAATCGCTGTACGTGTAGATAATTCCCAGCAAATAAATTCCAGGTGGTACAGCGGCTCTGGCATTTACCGCCATGTTTGGATCAATGTTACCGATCCGGTTCATGTTGCACATTGGGGACTGAACATTTCAACTCCGGTGGTGTCTTCAAAAAAGGCAATAATACTGCTTAAAACTAAGATCAAAAACGGAACAGCAACTGCCCAGCAGGTTTTGGTTGAAACTCTTCTTTGGAATAAAAGTGCTAAAAGTGCAGGAAAGGCTCTTGTAAAGGTTGAGCTTCCTGCCAACAGTGAAAAGGAAATCACCCAAACCATACAGGTGTCAAACCCTAAGCTTTGGACACCTGAAACACCACATTTATATCAGGCTCAAATCCAGGTGTTAAAAGCCGGGAAAGTGCTTGACGATGCGACAACCTATTTTGGTATCCGCTCTATAAAATTTACTGCTGAAAATGGATTTCAGCTTAATGGAAAAACAGTGAAGATCAATGGTGGATGTGTACATCACGATAATGGCTGCCTGGGCGCTGCGGCTTTTGACCGTGCAGAACAGCGTAAAGTGGAGTTGCTTAAAGCAGGTGGTTTTAATGCTGTTCGGACTTCCCATAATCCACCATCAGAAGCATTTCTTGATGCCTGCGATAAACTGGGCCTGCTGGTAATGGACGAATCGTTCGATTGCTGGAAAATTGGAAAAAACAATAACGACTATGCTAAGCGTTTTAACAAGTGGTGGCAGCGAGATTTAGAAGCAATGGTATTGCGCGATCGTAACCATCCTTCGGTTTTTATGTGGAGCATAGGCAATGAAATACCCGAGCGGGCAGATCCGGAAGCCGTGAAAACTGCACAAATGCTTTCTGATGCCTTAAAAAAAATAGATAATACCCGCCCAGTTACCTCTGCAATTGTAAATAATGGTAAAAACTGGAATGTGTTTGATCCACTAATGGCGGTACATGATGTTGCCGGTTATAATTATAACCTGCATAGTGCTCCTGACGATCATAAAAGAGTGCCTTCGCGTATCATCGTTCAAACCGAATCCTATCCCAGAGACGCATTTGCCAATTGGAAACTGGTACAGGAAAACAATTATGTAATAGGAGATTTTGTTTGGACAGCCATGGATTACCTGGGTGAGTCGGGCATCGGGCGCTGGTATTATTCAGGTGATGTACCCGGCGAGCACTGGGAGAATAGTTTTTTTCCTAATCATGGCGCTTACTGCGGCGATATAGATCTGATTGGTTGGAGAAAACCCATTTCTCATTACCGGAGCATGCTGTATAACAATAACGAAAAACTTTATATGGCAGTTCGCGAACCAGCTCCTGAGCCTTTAGAAATCAAAGAAACCTTATGGTCGGTATGGCCAACCTGGGAAAGCTGGAACTGGCCTGGTTTTGAAGGAAAAACAGTTAAGGTTGAAGTATATTCAAAATACCAGAAAGTAAGATTATACCTGAATGACAAATTAATAGGAGAACAGGCAACTACCCTCACTCAACAGTTTAAGGCTACTTTTCAGGTTCCATATGCTCCTGGTTTGCTTAAGGCTGTAGGTGTGGAAAATGATAAAGAAACAGGAGTGGCCATTCTGCAAACAGCGGGCGATCCCGCAAAAATAAATCTAAGGGCAGACCGGATAGAAATATTGGCCAATGGACAGGATTTATCATACATCACCATTGAAATAACGGATAAAAACGGAACACTCACACCAAATGCAGTAAATCGCCTGCATTTTAATATTGAAGGGCTAGGTGTGATTGCCGGAGTAGATAATGCTGACTTGAAAGACTATGAACAATATGTAGGTAATAGCCGTAAAGCATGGCATGGGCGGGCGCTGGTTGTCATTAGAAGCGGCCGTCGTGAAGGTGATATTAAACTTACAGTTACTTCTGCAGGTTTACCTGCGGAAACTTTAATTATCAAAACAGCTGTTAAGGATTTAAGCCACAACAATTAAACTATTATGGTAAAAAAAACTATCCCACTTATCCTGTTAACACTACTTATTTCGATAATAAAGGTGAAATCGCAGGAAACCAGCCATTTTTTTTCTGAAAAAGACCTGATCACTACCGGGATATACTATTATCCCGAACATTGGAAGGAAAGCCAGTGGGAGCGCGATATCAAAAAGATTTCGGATATGGGCTACGAGTTTGTCCACCTTGCAGAATTCGCCTGGTTTAAAATGGAGCCTGAAGAAGGGAAGTTTGATTTTGCCTGGCTCGATAAGGTAGTGGGGCTTTGTGTTAAATATAAGCTTAAAGTGCTGATGTGCACGCCCTCGGCAACTACGCCAGCCTGGATGCGGACAGATTATCCTGAAACTTTTATCATGGATGGGCACTATACCCGCGCTGAGCACGGAACGCGCGGACTCGCTTCAATCGTTAACCCCAGGTATCGCTTATTCGTCGAAAAAATTGTAGCTGAAATGGCCAGGCGTTACGGGCAGAACAAAGATGTAATTGGGTGGCAGCTCGATAACGAACCCGATGCCAAACCCGATTACAGTGCATCCTCGCAGGAAGCTTTCAGGCAATGGCTAAAAAAAAGATATAAAACTGTCGATGCTTTAAATGAAGCCTGGGGTACAGCTTTCTGGAGCCAGTGGTACAACAGCTTTGAACAGGTTATGATCCATAATACCAATCTGGTGGGCTGGTGGGGGAATAATCCGCACGCCCTGCTCGATTTTAAGCGCTATTGTGCAGACGCCCAGGCCGAATTTCTCGATTTCCAGGCCGCCATCCTGCGCAACCATATTTCAAAGCAGCAGTATATTACCACCAACTATACTGCGGTTTCCACAGGTTCTGATCCTGTGCGAACAAAAAAACTCGATTTTGCTGCCTATACTGCTTATCCTAACGGTGGCAGCGATAATATTGGTGAACTTGGATTCAGGCTGGGAGATAGCAGGGTAATCCTTTTTGCATCAGCATATTATAAACAGCTTGGTGGTGTATCTGGCGTGATGGAAATTCAGCCTGGCCCGGTAAATTGGGGAAGCTATAACCCGCTTCTTTTACCCGGAACAGTGCGCATGTGGTTGTACCATTCGTTTGCTGCAGGTGGAAAGCTTGCCTGCTCTTACCGCTTCCGGCAAATTTTATACGGTGCCGAACAATACCACTCGGGCGTTATACAAACAGACGGGGTAACACCTTCGCCAGGTGGAGAGGAATATATGCAGTTCATGAAAGAGATAAAAGAGTTACGAAAACAATATAGACCAGGCGTTAAAATGCCCGAAAAACTCGCCACACGCTCAACAGCTATTCTCTGGAACTTGGAAAATTACTGGACTATCGACAGGCAAAAACAGACCACGCAGTGGGATACATGGAATTACCCCGTTAAGTTTATGGAAATAGCGAAATCTTTAGGTGCTCCTGTTGATGTAATACCTGAAACTGCCGATCTGTCTAAATATAAGGTGGTCATAGTTCCTGCTTACGAAATGGTAGATTCTGCTTTGGTAAAGAAATGGAACAGTTATGTAACGGATGGCGGACATTTGATTATAACTTGCCGTACAGCAACCAAAAACCGCATGGGGCATTTCTGGGAGGGTAAACTGGCCGCACCGATTTCCGGACTTATTGGAGCTCAGGTTACCGCAACGGATATGCTTTCTGTTTACGGTAAAGGAGATGTTCTGATGAACGAAAAACACTACGATTGGAACAATTGGTCCGATTTGCTACTGCCCAATCAGGGTACAGAGATTCTGGCGAGCTATGACAACCAGTTTTACAAGGGAAAGGCAGCTGTTACTAAACGCAAAGTCGGCAAAGGAACGGTTACCTACATCGGCGTTGCAACTGATAATAGCGAATTGGAAAAGGATTTATTACGTGATATTTATATCCAGGCAGGAGCAACCGTTGAAAATTATCCGCCAGGCGTATTTGTTTATTGGAGAGATGGATTTTACATGGCGGTAAATTATTCTTCAGCTAACTACACCATGGGTATACCAGAAACTTCAAAGATTTTAATTGGTGAAAAAATACTGAAGCCGGCAGGCATATTGGTTTGGAAAGAATAAGTGGCAAACCATCTATCTGAGCAATAGTATAACTTTTTAAGTGCCCGTTAATCTTGTATCAGTAACATTAAAATTACATTTTTTTACAGATATCAGGATTTAACTGTAGATTAGCTATACTAAGATCAAACAACCAATTATAAACTTAAGGGCGCAAACTTTATCCATGAAGTGATTCCCCTTAAAAAATTTGTGTAATCATAAATATATGTCCCGGTTTTTAGCCTTTATCTGCGCACTTATATTATATATCCCCCTTTCCGCGCAGGAAAATGTATATCAGTTTTCCCATCTTGATATTGCTAACGGCCTGTCAGATAACCAGGTAAATGCGATATATAAAGACAAAAGAGGTTTTATGTGGTTTGGCACCATGGCTGGTCTTAACCGGTATGACGGACATGAATTTAAGGTATTTAAGCATAGTTCGAAAGATACTTCAAGCATTCCTAATGGTTATGTTGTAGGTATTTTTGAAGGGCCTGAACAGCAGTTATGGATTGCCTCAAATGGCAGTTATAGCATTTATGACCCCTCTACTGAAAAGTTTGAACGGTTTCAGGATAAACACTTTAAAAAATATAAAATCCCCGGTGGGTACCTACGGGCGGTACGGGCCAATAGTAGTGGTATGCTCTATTTCTATGTCGAAAACCAGGGCATTTTTCGTTACGATCATAAAAGCGGTACAACCATTAAATATACCCAAAATCGCGGTGCATTAAATTCGCTGTCTGGTGATCAGGTAAGCGATTTTATTGATGATGAAAAAGGCAACTTATGGGTGATTTACACTAATGGCATTATTAAAAAATTTAATTTAAAACTGCGTAGGGTAACAAACACGTACTTAGCTATAAACAAGCGTTTTGGTGGACAAATCAATTCTTTTAACCTGAATTTTGATTCTGAAGGCAATATTTATATCTACAGCAGAGGCAATCCGTTTGGCCTGTATTACTTTAACGCATCCAATAATACATTCGCTTATTTTGGAAAAAAACAAGATCATTCGGGATTAAGTTCAAATAATGTAAGCCAGGTAATTGAGGGCGAAGACGGGAAAATTTGGATAGGAACCGATCATGGCGGGATTAATATTTTAGATAAGCATACTAACCGGTTAACTTATATCTTAAACAAAGAAGGTGATTTAAGGGGATTAAGCGATAATAGTATAGGCACTTTATATAAAGATAATGATGGGATAGTCTGGGTTGGAACCTATAAAAGAGGGATCTGTTACTACCATAAGAGCATTTACAAATTTCCGTTAAATCAGTACCTAACAGGTAAAAATGCTTTAAATGAAGATGTTAATTCTTTTGTAGAGGATAATAAAGGTAACCTGTGGATAGGAACAAACGGTGCAGGCCTGTTGTATTTAAACAGAACTACCGGCCAAATAAAAAGATACCGTAATAATCCTGCCAGTAGTAACTCATTAAGCAGTGATATTGTGATAAGCCTAACAATTGATCATTCAGGTATTTTATGGATTGGTACCTATTTAGGAGGGCTTGATTGTTTCGATGGGAAGAAGTTCACAAATTTTAAGCACAGCACGGAAGATCCCCAGAGTATTTCAGATAACCGTATTTATGCCTTGTTGGCAGACGCTGCTAACCGGCTCTGGGTTGGTACATTAAACGGCGGGCTTGATTGGTTGGACACAAGAACCGGAAAATTCAAACACTTTAACCCTTCAGTTAAAAATACATTAAATGCTTATGTGGTTACTTGTTTGTATGGAGATAGAAACAAGAATCTCTGGGTTGGTACCACCGATGGAGTTAGTGTTCTTGATGGAAAAACCTCCAGGTTCAGACATTTAAAAAATAACAGTAAAGATACCAACTCGCTAATACAAGGTGTTGTAAATTCAATCACCGAAGATAGCAGAGGATGGATATGGATAGGCACAAGGGAAGGGATAAGTATATACCATCCTGCAACAGGAAAGTTTACTAATTTAATCGAAGATGTTGGCTTGCCAGAAAATACAGTGCTTACGCTTGTTGAGGATGAGGATCGGAATATCTGGTACAGTTCGTTGAAAGGGCTTTATAAAATAGCGGTAATTCCCGCTGGTAAAACCTATACATTCAGATATAGTAAATACAATAAATGGGATGGGCTGCAAAATACGCAGTTTAATATTAATGCCGTAGGTAAAACAAGATCCAGTGAATTAATTTTTGGAGGCCCTAACGGCTTCAATATTTTCAGGGCAGGGCAGATTAAAAGCAGCGAATTTCCTTCAGCATTGGTCATGACCGATTTAGAGGTGTTTTACCATAAGGTGAGTGTTGGCGAGAAAATAAATGGTCACATTATTCTACCCGAAACAATTACAGCCCTCAAAAATTTAAAGCTGAGTTATAAAGAGAATATTTTTTCAGTTCAGTTTGCACTGCTCAACTACTTCAATCCTAAAAAAATAATCTACAAATACAACCTAGAAGGATTCGACAAACGCTGGCTTACGGTGCCTTCAGAAAGCAGAAAAGCAACCTTTACAAATCTTGACCCTGGCAATTATACGCTCCATGTAAGGGCTTTTAACGAAAATGAGACATCGCCTTTAGCCGAGACTCAGCTAAAAATCACCATTTTACCTCCATTTTGGCGTACAATATGGGCATATATCGGGTATGTTTTAGCATTTGGCTGCCTTTTATTGTTTATCCGAAGCAGAGGGATCAATAAACTAAGACGGGAGTTTGCCCTGGTGCAGGAAAGAATCCAGGCCCGACAATTGCGTGAGCAGGACCGTAAAGAGGCTGAGCGGCTACGGGAACTCGACCTTTTAAAAATTAAATTTTTAACCAACCTGAGCCATGAGTTCAGAACCCCTATTTCATTAATCCTGGCACCTGTTGATAAGCTCTTGACAGAATCCAAAGAAAAGGAGGGCTACGGCCAGCTTGCTATGGTAAAGCGAAATGCAAGGCGGTTATTGAACCTGGTGAACCAGCTCCTCGATTTTCGTAAAATGGAAGAGCAGGAACTGAGGTTGAACAATAGTGAGGGCGAAATTATATCTTTCATTAAAGATGCCACAGATTCTTTTTATGACCTGGCAGAACGGAAACAGATTAATTTTACTTTTGAAACCACAGTTGAAAAACTTTACGTGTCGTATGATCAGGATAAAGTAGAGCGGATACTGTTCAACCTGCTTTCGAATGCATTTAAATTTACGCCATCAGGCGGAAAAGTTAGTGTAACGCTACAAATGTTACCTCATCTGGAACAAGATGACAGGATTTCTCTGGAAATAAAGGTGGCAGATTCGGGTATTGGTATTCCAGAAGATAAACAGGAAAAAATATTCGAACGTTTTTTTCAAAATGAAACTTCTTCATCTATTCTGAACCAGGGATCGGGCATTGGACTTTCCATCACCAAAGAATTTGTAAAAATGCAGGGGGGCGAAATAACCGTACAAAGTAAGCCGGGTTTGGGGACTTGTTTTATTGTACACCTAAATCTTACGCCTGTTGCATTTCCAGGACTGGAACAAAAGCATCCGGTAGAAGTAGAAGCTGAACTTCCAAATGCCCTGCAGGATAAAAAAGAACCTGTTGATAAACGTCAGCATATAAAAAATGCACCATTGGTGTTGTTAGTTGAGGATAACGACGATTTTAGGTTTTACCTGAAAGATAACCTGGGCCTTTTTTATAATATAGTAGAGGCTTCAAACGGTAAGGAAGGATGGCAAAAGGCACTCGCACTGCATCCGAACCTGATTGTTTCTGATATCAGCATGCCGGAAATGAATGGTAAAGAACTGTGCATTAAATTAAAATCAGACGAGCGGACAAAGCACATCCCGATTATCCTGTTAACGGCTTTAACTGCCGAGGAGGAACAATTGAAGGGGTTGGAAACCGGGGCAAACGATTATATGACCAAGCCCTTTAATTTCGAAATTTTACACTCAAAGATCAAGAACCTGCTCACGCTGCACCAGACCTTTAAAAAAACTTATTCCAGACAGGTCAGCATGTCATCACCAGAAATGGAAATCGAATCAGACGATGTGAAATTCCTGAATACGGCATTGCTTTACATTGAAGAAAACCTTCATAATTCCCAGTTATCCGTAGAAGATTTGAGCAGCTATATGGCCATGAGCAGGGTATCGCTCTACAAAAAATGCCTAAGGGTTACGGGTAAAACCCCTGTTGACTTTATCAGATCCGTTAAACTCGAAAAAGCGGCAGTTTTACTGGAAAAAAGCAGTAAAACCATATCCGAAATATGCTATATGGTTGGTTTTAGTACCCCTAATTATTTTGCCAAAGCATTCAAAGCACAATACCATGTACTCCCTTCAGAGTATATCGCAGAAAAACGGAATCTGCATTAAGACGTATCGTTTTAAACTTAAATTTTTTCTGATGCCCCAGCCAAATTCCTACTTCAGGCTGGTTAGGGTGCATGTAGGCCATAAATATCAATAATTAGCTTTTTTCTTCTAAGAAGGCTTTTTAAATGCTGCTGTGTTAACATTTCTTCTTACTAATTTAACATTACTGCTCTGTACCCAGAATATGGTATTGTAGTTTTGAATCATAAAAATCAGGCAACATTATTCTAACCATTTAATACCTTATCCCTTTTATGAAACGATTTTCTTTTTTTATGCTATTGTTGCTTGTTACAACAAAACTGCTTGCAGTAGATGCTGTTGAAACACTACAGGACGGTATAAAGGTGCATCCAAAGGCAGGAGCAGCCAGGACAATTGAAATAAATGTTGTTAACAGCCGGATTATACGGGTGCAGGCCTCACCCGAAAATGTTATTCCTCAGGTGGCAAGCCTTTGCGTAGTGCCCGGGCTTAAACCAACAGTTCCCTTTAAGGTGACAAAAAATACTTCATTTGCACAACTATCTACTCATGACATTACTGTAAAAATTTCCCTGATTTCGGGTCAGATCTCTTTCACCGATAAGACCGGAAAGGTACTGCTTCAGGAGGTTAAAAGAACCTTCAGTCCTTTTAATGTAGAAAACGATAAAGGCTATACTTTCCAGCAAGTCTTTTCGGGCACATCTGGCGAGGCCATTTATGGCCTTGGGCAGCATCAGTCTGATGATTTTAATTATAAACATAAAAGCGAAGATCTTTTTCAGTACAATACCAAAGTTTCAGTGCCGTTCATTATGTCAACAAAAAATTATGGCATCCTGTGGGACAATTATTCGCAGAGTAAATACGGTGATCCCAGAGATTACAAAGACCTGAACCAGTTTAGCCTTTTTGATAAAGAAGGGAAGGAAGGTTTTCTGACGGCAACCTATACCAATAAAGGCAGTGCAACTATTGTTCGTCAGGAGTCAGCTATTGATTATGAAAATCTGACAACAGTGAAGAAATTTCCCGTAGATTTTAATTTTAATAATGGTTCTGTAGTTTGGGAAGGATCGATCCTTCCCAACCATACAGATATTTATAAATTCAGTCTATACTATGCGGGTTATACCAAAGTATGGCTTGACGGAAAATTGGTGGTGCCTGAACGTTGGCGTACTTCCTGGAACCCCAATACTTTCAGATTTTCCTTCCCGCTAACAAAAGGAAAACGAACCAAAGTAAGACTGGAGTGGAAACCCGATGGAGGCGTTTCCTATGTTGGCCTTAAGGCACTTTCTTCCTCTCCGATAGAAAAAAATGGTAATATATCCTTCTGGTCAGAAATGGGTGATAAAATGGACTATTATTTCGTAGCCGGTAAAAACATGGACGAGGTAATAAGTGGTTACCGCACGCTGACGGGCAAGGCTAGCATTATGCCAAAATGGGCAATGGGCTTTTGGCAAAGTCGCGAGCGCTATAAAACTCAGGATGAGCTGCTAGAGGTGTTAAGTGAATACCGGAAGCGTAAAATTCCGCTGGATAATATTGTGCTTGACTGGAATTATTGGCCCGAAAATGCTTGGGGAAGCCATCAATTTGACCTGAAACGCTTTCCGGATGCTAAAGGGATGGTAGATTCGGTACATAAAGAAAATGCAAATATTATGATTTCAGTATGGCCTAAATTCTATACCACAACAGATCATTTTAAACAGTTTAGTCAAAAGGGATGGATGTATATGCAGGCCGTGCAAGACAGTGTACGCGATTGGATAGGTTCAGGATATGTAGGATCTTTTTATGATGCCTACAACCCAGATGCCCAAAAGCTCTTTTGGAAACAGATGAAAGATAACCTGTACGTAAAGGGTTTCGATGCCTGGTGGATGGATGCTTCTGAACCCAATGTACGTGATTGTACTGATATGGATTACCGCAAGAAATTGTGTGGACCTACCGCCCTCGGATCTTCTTCGAAATATTTCAATGCCTACGCCCTGATGAATGCCAAGGCAATTTATGAAGGTCAGCGTGAAACCGAAAATAACAAAAGGGTATTTTTGTTAACAAGGTCAGGCTTTTCAGGTCTGCAAAGGTACTCTACTGCTACCTGGAGCGGAGATATTGCATCAAGATGGGAAGACCTTAAAGCGCAGATCCCTGCAGGCCTTAATTTTGCCATGTCTGGTATTCCCTTCTGGACGATGGACATTGGCGGCTTCTGCGTAGAGAAACGTTATGTTGAAGGCCAAAATGCTTTTGACACTACAGGCACTGAAAATGCTGATCTGAAAGAATGGCGTGAACTGAACCTGCGTTGGTTTCAGTTTGGGGCATTCTGTCCGCTCTTCCGTAGTCATGGTCAGTTCCCTTACCGCGAAATCTATAATCTGGCACCCGAGGGTCATCCGGTTTATAAAAGCCTTATTTACTATGATGAACTCCGCTACCGCCTGATGCCTTACATTTATTCACTGGCGGGAATGGCCTATCATAAGGATTATACTTTAATGAGATCGCTTGCGATGGACTATACCGCTGATCAGCAGACCTACGGCGTAAGCGACCAGTTTCTTTTTGGTTCAGGCCTAATGGTTTGTCCTGTTTATAGTTACAAAGCCCGTAGCCGCGAAGTTTATTTCCCTGAAGGAAACCGTTGGTATGATTTCTATAGCGAAAAACAGATAGAAGGTGGCCAAAAGTTAAGTATAGAAGCTCCACTTGAGCGCATCCCTCTTTTTGTTCCTGCGGGTACCATTTTGCCTGTTGGAGCGGTAATGCAGTATAGTTCGGAAAAGAAACCCGATAATATTGAGATTCGCGTTTACAAAGGCAGGGATGGAAAGTTTAGTTTATACGAAGATGAAGGCAATAACTATAATTACGAAAAGGGTGCTTTCTCTACCATTGATTTTGAATATTCCAACGCTAAAGACGTCCTGGTCATCAATAAACGCAAAGGTAATTTCCAGGGCATGCTAACCAACAGAACTTTCCGTGTTGTTATTATCGGCAAAACAAATGCAGCGCCGAAAATCATTCGTTACGATGGTAACCAAACAATAGTAAAGTTATAATAGATAGTTGTTGCAAACACACACATTAATGAAATCAATATTATTAACGATAACCGTTATATGCGCTTCTTTATTGGCGGGCGCACAACAAAAACAGCCAATTTATCTTGATTTAGGCCAGCCAATTGAGGTGCGGGTTAAAAATGCACTTTCACTAATGACCCCTGAAGAGAAAGTGTCTCTTTGTTATGCGCAATCAAAATTCAGTTCAAAAGGCGTACCCCGTTTGGGCATACCTGAAGTTTGGACTGACGATGGACCACATGGAATCCGTGAGGAAGTTTTATGGGATGAATGGGGAGGAGCGAACTGGACGAATGACTCTTGTACCGCGTTTCCGGCACTTACCTGTTTGGCAGCTTCCTTTAACCCTAAATTATCTTTGCTTTATGGCCAGTCAATTGGAGAGGAAGCCCGTTATCGAAATAAAACAGTGCTGTTGGGACCTGGTGTAAATATTTACCGTACCCCGTTAAACGGACGGAATTTTGAATATATGGGTGAAGATCCTTACCTCAGTTCCCGTATGGTGGTACCTTACATTCAGGGTGTTCAGTCTAAGGGGGTAGCTGCCTGTATAAAACATTTTGCCCTAAACAATCAAGAAGAATGGCGTGGCCATATCAATGTTGATTTAAGCGACCGTGCACTAAATGAAATTTATTTGCCAGCTTTCAAGGCTGCTGTCCAAGAAGCCAGGGTGTGGTCTATAATGGGTTCGTATAACCAGTTTAGAGGCCAGCATTGTTGCCATAACGACCTGCTTTTGAACCAAATTCTAAAGAAAGATTGGGCATTTGATGGAGTAGTAATTAGCGACTGGGGTGGTGTTCATAGTACCGATCAGGCAGTTAACAATGGGCTCGACCTGGAAATGGGTACCTATACCGATGGTTTAACAACAAAAGGAAAGTTTCCGTACTCAGCATACTATCTGGCTAATCCTTTCCTTAAAGGGATTAAAGAAGGGAAATATGACATCGCTTTGCTTGATGATAAAGCACGCCGCATCCTTCGTTTGATTTTCCGCACCACAATGAGCCAGAACAGGCCCTTTGGCCGTTTCGTTTCTCCTGAACATAGCGAGGCAGCCCGTAAAATCGCCCAGGAAGGAATTGTACTTTTAAAGAATGAAAACAAGTTTTTTCCTGTTCCAGGTGGAAAATTCAAAAAAATTGCAGTCATCGGAGAAAATGCTGATCGGAGCCTGGTCATCGGCGGAGGGTCATCATCACTGAAGGTGGCTTATGAAAAATCACCCTTAGCAGGGCTGATCGCTAAATATGGAGAAGACCATATTGTTTACAGTCTCGGTTATGCTTCGGGGCCATCAGTTTATGGGCGCGAGGAGCCATCCAGGCTAAATGCCGATTCTTTGGTAGCTGCCGCAATTGAGGTGGCCAGGCAAGCAGATATTGTCCTTTTTATCGGAGGGCTTAATAAAAATCATTTTCAGGATTGTGAAGGTGGCGACCGCCGCTCGTTAGGCCTTCCCTTTGGACAGGATAAACTAATTGATGCCTTGCTGAAAGTGAATAAAAATACAGCAGTAGTACTGCTCAGCGGCAATGCAGTGTCAATGCCATGGATAAACAATGTGCCTGCTATTGTGCAAGGGTGGTACCTGGGCTCTGAAGCTGGAAATGCATTGGCAGATGTGATTTCGGGGGAGGTAAACCCTTCTGGCAAACTGCCGTTCTCTTTTCCCAAAAAATTAGAGGATAATGCTGCACATTTTTATGGTAGACTTTCCTATCCTGGTGATAGTGTTAACCAATTCTATAAAGAAGATATTCTGGTAGGATACCGCTGGTTTGATACCAAAAAAATATTACCTCAATTTTCATTCGGTTATGGTCTTTCCTACACCAGCTTCGATTTAGGACCACTGTCATCAGATAAACAATTATATAGCAAAAACGATATCATCCGGATTTCATTTACCGTTAAAAATACCGGTGCAAAATATGGTGCTGAGGTTGCCCAATTATATGTACATGATCCGGTATGTACGGTACCACGCCCCGTGAAAGAGCTGAAAGCCTTTGAGAAAGTATTTTTGAAGCCTGGTGAAACTAAAACAGTAGAAGTTCGATTAAAAGTAGAAGATTTGGCTTTTTATGATGAAACTAAGAAGAATTGGAATATTGAGGCAGGTGATTTTATACTGCAGTTAGGCAACTCATCAAACCACATTTCTCAAAAATTGAAAATAACGGTAAATTAGGATTTCAAGGGCAATTGAAACGGGTTTATTAGAGGAGATATTTGTACCTGAGCATAAACTTTTATAAAAAAATAAATGAAAAGTCTTTTTTTAAGTCTGAGCCTTATCCTCGTCTTCAGACCGATAGGGTATGCCCAACAGGTTTTGTCTCCCAATAAAAAGATTAAAGTGGTTGTGGAAATGCAACAAGCTGGTCAGGAAGGCTTGGGTCAGCCTCATTTTAAGGTGCTGTATAAAAAAGAAAGCGCTTATATTGAGGTGCTGCCAAGCTCACCACTAGGTATTTCAAGAGAAGATCAGCAATTTGTGTCAAATCTTAGATTTGTTAAGGAAGGGAAGGCCGTTGCTGTTCATGATCAGTATAAAATGCTAACCGGAAAGCGCAAGTTTTGTGAGAATTTTGGGACTGAAAAAACATTCTATTATAAAAATTCGTCCGGTCAACCTCTAAAGATTACTTTCAAAGTTTATAACGATGGCGTTGTGTTCAGATATCGCTTTCCCAATCGCCCGGGCTCTATTATCTCCATTAAAGATGAAGCAACAGCCTATGTAATTCCTGCAGGCACTGAAAGATGGATGCAGCCATATAATCAGGCTTATGAGGATTTTTTTCTACATTCTACCACTGGGACTAATGAAAAAAAGAATAGCGACTGGGGATATCCGGCGTTATATAAGGTTAATCATCAATCCTTATGGGTACTCCTTTCCGAGGCTGGTGTTAGCAAGGAGAATTGTGCAGCCAGGCTGAATAATAAACAAAATAATAGCATATATAAAGTAACTTATCCTGCCGCAAAAAAGAACCTGTTAGGCGGAGATGTTTCCAGCCTCCCCTGGAAATCACAGTGGCATGTAATGATAATAGGAGAGCTGGCCGATCTGGTACAAAGTACATTGATTACTGATGTAAGCGAACCTTCTACCCTTAAAGATAGCAAATGGATTGAACCTGGAAGCGCAGCATGGGTATATTGGGCATATAATCATGGTTCAAAGGATTACAAGAAAGTAATTGAATATATCGATCTCGCGGTAAAAATGCACTGGCCATATGTACTTATCGATTGGGAATGGGATGTAATGTCTAACGGGGGAAAGCTGGAAGATGCGCTGAGTTATGCCAAAAGTAAGGGCATCAAAACGCTCTTATGGTACAATTCAGGTACCGATTGGCTTGAGCCAACTCCGGTAGACAGGCTGTTAACAAAAGAGAAAAGAGAAAAGGAATTTTCCTGGCTGAAAAGTATTGGCGTTTCAGGTATTAAGGTTGATTTTTTTGCAGGAGACCAGCAGGATATGATGAAATATTATATTGCCATTCTTGAAGATGCGGCAAAATACCGTTTACTGGTTAACTTTCACGGGGCTACAGTACCTCGCGGTTGGGCCCGTACTTACCCCAACTTAATGACTACGGAAGCAGTTTACGGGGCAGAATGGTATAACAATAACTCAATCTTAACGGATAAAGCTGCTGCGCATAACACCACGCTTCCATTTACCCGTAATATAATCGGTTCGATGGACTATACGCCGGTAACGTTTTCAGATTCGCAGCATGAGCATAAAACTTCCTTTGCCCACGAGCTGGCATTGGCGGTGGTTTTTGAATCCGGTTTACAGCATTTTGCAGACAGACCCTCTGCTTTTTATCATCTGGCTGAAGGACCTCAGCATTTTTTAAAAGGTTTTCCTACAACCTGGGATGAAACCAAACTGATTGAAGGCTACCCGGGTGAAATGGTTGTGATGGCAAGAAGAAAAGGTAAACTTTGGTATGTCGCCGGTCTTAACGGAAAAGACACCCCACAAACACTCCATCTAAGTTTTAAATTTCTAGGTAATTCAGCTTATACTTTCGATCTTTTCAAAGACGGAGCAGATGTCAAGTCGATTAAGAGTGAAACCAAAAGTGTTAAAAGATCAGATATACAGCAAATTCAGTGTCTTCCCCGAGGTGGATTTACAGGGGTAATCTACAGTTTGTAAGAGAAATCAAAAAAGAGTTTTTATTTGTGGTTTAATGCTTTAACGGTATTCAAGCTTATATCCCTTGCTGCGTATAACAACAATGTTGATATTCGGATCAAGTTCCAGTTTTTTTCTAAGTTTTGATATGAACATATCCAGGCTCCGCCCTACAATAACTCCTTCATCTTCCCAGATCTCTTTTTGCAGCCGGCTTCTCTCTATCGTCTGGTTAGGAGACAACGCGAAAATAAGCAGCAGACGGGTTTCAGTCCCAGTCAGGTCTATGACCTTTTTATTTATTACCAACTGCCGTTCCTTCGCATCAAACAAGACCGATCCTAACGTGAATACATTGGCGCGCTGATCGTTAAGTATGGCTCTTCTGGGTTTAATAGCTCTCAAAAAAATAAAACCAACAAATGCTAAAAATGGCAGGCTACCCAGAATATATCCTTTCTTTGTGATATTTACCCCTGTCGGTTTAAATTTAATGTTAATCATGTAACGTGCTTTAGGTTGCACTCTTCCTATACATGCTACAATCTCATCTTTTTTATTTTTTGATATAGCGTATCCATAGGCTACACTGGAGTTGCCACTATTCAGAACGTTGACAACATAATCACTTGCAAGCGGGTCTTTGGCCAACAAACGGCGTATAGTATTTACCAGTAAGCCCGGCTGAAAAGTAAGCTCCTTCTCAAACCTGATTTGATATTCATTTTCTGCGATCTTGTTTACCGGCAGCACCCGTGATATGCTGTCGCCCGACAGGAGGAGTAGTTCATGTCCGATCCTGCGGAGCAAAACTTCTCTTCTGGCGATATCAAAGCCGGCACTGTCAGTCATACTGAAAGCTGCGCAGATTACAGCGATAAACGAAAGTAATATCAATACGTACAGGTACTTGCTTTTCCCTGAAATGAAATTTCGGTTATCAGACATACTATTTACGATTTATTTACAAAGGTTACATTTTTATTTACAATCCAAGTTACTCAGGCTGGAAAATATCAAAGTAATTTTGCTGAGTCAACTTTGATAGCATATGAAAAAGCATGTCTTATCCGATCTATCAAGAGAATCTATATGTAATTTAATAAACCCAAAAAAATGATGAAAAAAGTAATTTATGCGCTGATGTTACCACTGGTTGTGGTAAGCGGACTAGTATTTGCTAATCGTGAAATCAAGAATGAAACGACTAAGAAGCCGCCGCTTTCTGCTGCTGAAAGGAAAGCCGAAAGGAAAAAATGGGAGGCTAGCCCTGATGGTATCAAGTTCAAAAAATGGGAGGCTTCTCCCCAAGGTAGAAAAGTGCTTACCGGTGCTGCTAAAATAAGGAAGCATATCACTGCTTTTACCAATATGGAGACTGTTGTAACCTCTCTTTCTCTTCCGCCAGGATCAAGATTAGGTTTCGGTGTTATGGTCAGGATTAATGGCGACGATTATATTGTAAAATTTGAGCCGGAAAAGTCTCAACTTGAGCAATTGCATAGCCTGAAAGTTAACGACAAAATAATGATAAGAAGCCATAGCGTATCGTACGCGCCTAAGTATTCATATCCAATAGTATCGTGCGATTATGTAGAACGGGATGGTAAAGTAATTTTTAAACGTGTTCCCCGCAAAGGCGGTTGCTGAGTAAACAAATAATGAAATACATACACTTGTATACGTTGTTGTTGGTGTCTGGAGGTGTGCTTCGATATGATGCACGCCTACCGGGCCGGCAGGGGAAACCGTTTATGTAAGCTCTGCAGAAGCCGTGCCAAGGGCATCACCTGTTAAATCACTGATCCATGATGGGAATCTGGTTTTCTAATTAGTCACTGTGCATCTCGTTATGTCCATAGCTGATTACACGGGCCAATTTCCAAAGTCCATCTTTATATTGCCAAACATGAACAAATTTATAGGTGCCGCTGATTTTTTCTTTTTGACCCTTATTGGTATGGTAAAAATGATGAATACCAATTTCTACTGCACCATAACCTTTTAAAGGATAAACCTCAAGACTGCTTTTAATCAGTTCTCTGCGGATGTGATTTCCACGTTCACACATTTCTTTGATAGATAACAATTCTTTGTCAGCACCAACAGTAAGTCCGCCAAGATCGTGGTAAAATTCAAGATCTTCTTTAATGAATTTTCTATACGTTACCGTATCACAGTTGTTAAATGCCTGAAATAAAAGGCTATCTGCTTTGACCACTGCATTGTATAAACTGTCTGGAGTTGTAGTTTTCTGTGCAAAACTTACCTGGGTAAAAAACATTGCGAGCAGCACTATAAAGAAAATTTTGTAATTCATTTGGCTTGTTGATTATGGATTTTGATGATTTTTGAAAAGCTGAACTCAGCTCAATTGTTTTAATAATAGGCATTTCTGCTGTAAAGCTAGTCTAATTTGTCTGTTTTTTACGGCGACTTTATTTATATATTTTATTAACTTAAACTTATGAATGTTAGTCCCGATATACAGCAGGAAGCATTGTCGCTAATCGCCAGTAACCAAAAAATTGCCGCAGTAAAGTTAATCATGGATCATGTGCATTGTGGTTTAAAAGATGCTAAAGATTATGCCGATGGATTGCAGACTGGTAGCCAGAAACCGATAACAGACCCAGCTCATCTTGACGAACAATTGTTAGCCATTTTGAGCCAGGGCAATAAGTTAAATGCAATTAAATGTTATAAGGATGCTACAGGCGCAGGTTTGGCCGAAAGTAAAGATTATGTAGAAAAGCTAACGAAAAACCAGCTTGGAACCAATGTTGCTCAACAAAGTAGGGATACTGATATTAAAAACATCATCGCTGGTAATGCAACAGAAAATAACAGGCCGCTTAAAAGTTTTCTGGTTAAGCTGACAATCATTATCATAATAGCCATTGCCTTAACTTATCTCATGTTTAAAATCTAATCTTAAGCAGATTGCAATATTTCTGATAGAATGAAAATGTGGCGTTCAAAAATCTTATCTTGATTTTACACACAAATAAATCTTTAGAATATGAAAATTACACTTGACACAAAATCCCTTTTGTTGGGGTTCTTAGGCGCAGGCTTAATGTTTACGGCCATCAGTTTTAAAAACGGACAAGATCAAACTGGTGGAAGGTACCGCACCGAAGTAAATGCCAACAATCTTGTAGTTATCCTCGATACTGAAACCGGAAATTACATCATTGGCCCATCTGTGCAGCCAGCTGGGAAAGTACAATGGATAAAGGGCGAGTTTAATAAAACATTTAGCACCGCGGTTGACAATAAAAAAGAGCCGAGGTAGGGGTATTGTTGTTATCGCGGCAGGTCGTCATTTCGAGGAATAATTTATTTCATAAAAATCAATATAAATAACAGAGGATATTTTGCGGTGATAGGCTGCGAGAAATCGTCATTGCGAGAAGGCTTTTTCAGCCGGCGAAGCAATCTTTATGGCAAGGATCACTAGCAGCAAAGATTGCTTCGTCGTTCCTCCTCGCAATGACGACTCTTTATTGGCATACGTCATTGATAGAAGAGTCAAGTACCTTACTTAATAATTGGTTACTTTACACTTATCCGTTCCACTACAGGTTTTCCTGTAGATTCTTCAATGCCTTCAATTTCTCCATATTTTACATTCGGAAGCCAGAAGCTGCCGCCTTGAATCCTGATAAACAATCGGGTAACCCTGATAATCCGGTTGTTTATCGTTACCGAAACATGGTAGCTTTTATCGCTATATCTTTGCAGGTAAAATGGCAGTTTTTTATGCGATACAAACCTGAATTCATATTTATCGGCTCCAAGGGCCTTCGTATCGATACCATAGGCAAACTTCCGTTGGATATAACCGAGATCTTTTTTCTGCCCTTTTTCACCATAACGGATCCAATAAACCTGAATAGGGTCATCGGTATTAATACTCCCGTTTTCTTTGAGGTTTAGTGCGTAAATTAAAGTGTTCGTATTTGGATCGCGCTGGAGGTAAAAGAGCATATGATCTACATTTTTAGGTGTAGGAAAACTGAGCGGGGATGGATCTTTAGATTGTGCCCGGCTTTGATTGGAAAAATTAAGGAAAATTAAAGTGATTAAAAATATTTTAATTATCGTTCGGATTTTATTCTTTACTGAATGCATGGAAGGCTTTTAATTTTATAAATAAGAGCGATTGTATTGATCTCAGGTGCCTGTATTTTGTTCATCTTTATCATGAATTTCTTCATTGGATTGCTCTAGCTGTTCGTTATAAAGCCGATCTGATTCTGCTCTACAATTTTCATAATCATCTAATTTTTCGCAGGAGGTGTTTCCGTGGATCTCGAAAAAATCCCTGATGGATGGGTAATCAAAATATACCGACATATGAATGAGTTTTAATTGCAAGTTTCAGAAAGGGTAGCCGTCGATAGTCCGTCGAAAACAGTAAGAATCTGCTTTCAAACTCATCTTTTCTGCAATTGCAGAAGGAATTAGCACCTTGTTATGCAACAGGTTGCTAAGACATCAAAGGGCCATTCCCTCCGTCTTTCTTGATAAGTGTATATTAAACAATTTAATGTTTAGACGTCATGGACGGAATCGAACCGCCGTACTAGGTTTTGCAGACCTTTACCTAACCACTCGGCCACATGACTATATGATCCTTTCAAATAGCTTTATAAGTCACTTTTTGAAGAAGACTCAGCAAAAGTAAAAATTAATTACTATAAATTCTATAGAAATAGTAGTTTTTTGTAAGATTTGTGCTTCTTGAGATTTTTTTATTATTTAATTTGTTGATTATTAGTTGTTTGTGTTTTTACTGTATCGTCATTTCGAGCGGAGTGCAATGCCGTCGAGAAATCTAATGGAATAGATTTTTCTCCCGAAAGTTCGGGACTGCGCTTCATTCGATAGCTATCAGATCGAATGAGGCTTGAATTATGGATTGTCAATGATAGTCAGCGAAGCCCCCTTTCAATGCGTCCACTACACCATGCGCGCTGCTCAAAGCGCTTTGCTTAATGAGAAATTTGTCTTATTGAAAAATTATATTTCTGTAAATCAGTATGTTATGAATAAAGTCTATAAAATCTATAGGAATACTTGTGTAAAGTAAACAAAGTTTATACTTTTACAAAAAAATATAATAGTTCACTAGCAAATTTACGTTCGATATGAAACTCCGCAGACAACCTCAGCCATATTTTCTGATCAATTATTCAGATCAGTACAACTGCTGTTGCCGCTAATATAAACTAAGATACGGATCACCTGTTAAGGTTTTCATTCAGATATTCTTATAAAAATCCTGGTACCCCGGGGCCTTTTGATAGAATATTATGGTGGTCATGTATTTAAGTCAATAAGTTGCCGGGGTATCAGGAACGGCCTAACTAATCACCACCACTAGTTTAGGTTATTACTCTAATTAATTCACCACCATTAATTAGTTGATTTATAAAGAAGAAGGGAGAGTCAGTACTCGTTGAACTTCTAGCAACTTTCCATAGGAAAAAGTGCTCAAACTGATCTAGCAATAGATTATAAATTAACCAATAACATTAAACACATCGTTTCCTGTTAGGGATTTCATTAAGCAGAAACAACTGTATAAACAGCTTGTATCTATGCTGCCTGAATTTTTCTATGGAAAAATGTGCCTTGTTATTAAAAACTCTAAAACGATAGTGTTTAACTAATAATGATGATTATGAAAACGACAATTACCTCAAAAATTGCATGCCTAACCACCTCAGTACTGTTACTGGGCGGCATTGCATCAGCCAAGGTGGCAAAACCATTTCCTAAAGAAGGGATTTGGAGGGGCGAGTTTAGTGTAAGCGAATCAAAAGTGCCCTTTAACTTCGAATTAAAAGGTAAAAATCCTCAAACAGCCATTTTGACTTTAATTAATGGCTCCAGACGTGATGATTTTCATGTAGAACGACGTGGCGATGACTCCATTTATGTAAAAATGAATACCTATGATGCTGCTTTGGTGGCGAAAATTGAAACTGATGGGACTTTATCGGGCGAATACCGCAGTCTGGTACCTGGCTTTAGAGGCAATTCGCTGCCATTTGTAGCCGAACATGGTAAAAATTACCGCTTTGTCGAACCCGGTAAAGACGTGGCTCCGAAGCACAATATCTCTGGTAAATGGGAAATAAAAACTTATACCAAAGAAGCTGTACCTGCTTCGATCGCATTATTAAAACAGAACGGGAACAAGCTTACAGGCGTAATCATGACTGTTGTTGGTGATACCCGAGAATTGGAAGGCACCGTACAGGGCGATGAATTTGAATTATCTGGTTTTACCGGACCAAGTCCTTTTATTGTAAAAGGGAAAATAAACGATGATAACAGCATTACCGGAGAACAAGGATTTGGGATTTATAAAAACCTGAAATTTGACGGGCAACGCAACGAAAACGCCGAACTTCCTGATCCTTATAAACTTACTTTTCTTAAAGAAGGCTATAAAAAACTCGATTTTACTTTTCCAGATCTTGCCGGAAAAAATGTTTCCTTAAGTGATGATAAATATAAAGGTAAGGTCGTAATTATCGAGACAATTGGTACCTGGTGTCCAAATTGTACCGATCAAACTGTTTTTCTTTCTCCATGGTTTAAAAAGAACCAAAAACGTGGTGTAGAAGCCATTGCAATTGGTTTTGAACAAAAAGATGATCTTGAATATGCGAAATACACTTTGGGCAAATTGAAAGAAAAATATGGTATCACTTACGATATCCTTTTCGGAGGCATTGCCGATAAAAAAGTAGTGGCCGAAAAACTGCCAGCGCTAAATAAATTCATTGCTTTTCCAACAACCATCATTGTCGATAGAAAAGGAAATGTAAGAGAAATTTACACCGGTTATACCGGCACTGTAACTGGAAAATACTTTAACGACTATGAAACCAAATTCAATAAAGTATTAGATGAACTGATTGCTGAACCGGTACCCGAAAAACTGGCTTCGGTAGAAACACAAAAAAGTAAGTAACCTAAACCAACCAAACCAAAAAAATGTGAGGCTGCATCATATTGCAGCCCATATTTAACCTACACTCAAAACTTTACATGATGAAAACTAACTTTGCTAAAATGCAGGTGCTGGCACTGGCATCCCTCATTTCTACTACAGCCTTTGCTGTAAACAAGGTGCATGAAGAACCAAAAGTGGCCAAAAAATTTATAAAAGAAGGAATTTGGCGCGGTGTTTTTAAAGTTGCTGAAACAGAAGTCCCTTTTAATTTCGAACTAAAGGGAAAAGATGCAGAGCATGCCACATTTACACTGCTAAATGGTACACGGAGAGACGATTTCCATATCAAATATTTAGGACAGGATTCACTGTTTATCAAAATGAATACTTACGATGCAGCTTTGGTAGCCAAAATTGAAAGCGATGGACGGATCTCAGGCGAATATAGAAGCTTAGTACCAGGCTTGCAGGGCAATGCTTTGCCTTTTACTGCAGAGCAAGGTAAATCTTACCGCTTTGTTGAGCCCGGAAAAGATGTTGCGCCTACCGCAAATTTGACGGGAAAATGGGAGTTTAAAGGTTTTTCTAAAGAAGCCGTTCCAAACAAAGTTGCCATATTAAAGCAAGAAGGCAATAAGTTAACAGGTGTAATTATGCAGGTAACTGGCGATAGCCGTGAGTTGGAAGGTACCGTACAGGGAAATCAGTTTGTACTTTCTGGTTTTAGTGGTCCAAGTCCCAAAATTTATAAGGGTACGATTAACGAAGATGGTACACTTTCTGGCGAAATTAGCCAGGGCATTTACGATAACTTAAAGTTTACAGGCGTAAAAGATAATCAGGCGGAATTGCCAGATCCTTATACACTCACACATTTAAAAGAAGGCGTTAAAAAACTTGCTTTTACTTTCCCTGATCTGAATGGAAAGTCTGTTTCGTTAACGGATGATAAATATAAAGGTAAGGTTGTAATTGTGGAGTTGGTAGGTACCTGGTGCCCGAACTGTACCGATCAAACCGTATTCCTTTCGCCATGGTTCAATAAAAATGCCAAAAGAGGCGTAGAAGCCATCGCCATTGGTTTCGAACAGAAAGATGACCTTGAATATGGAAAATATACGCTGGGTAAACTACGCGATAAATACAACATTAAATACGATATCCTGTTTGGCGGACTGGCTGATAAAAGATTGGTTGCTGATAAACTTCCGGCTTTAAATAAATTTATCGCTTATCCAACCACCATTATTATTGATAGAAAAGGCGAAGTACGCGAAATATATACCGGTTACACCGGAACCGTTACAGGTAAATATTACGATGATTACGAGAAAAAATTCAATAAAGTTCTGGATGAATTAATCGCAGAACCAGTACCATCTGCTGCTTATTTTGAGGCACAGGCAAATGGAAAATAGCTAAACCACCTAAACTAAACACCATAAATAATATGTTACAGTATAAAACGATCGCAATTATTGCTACTACACTTGTAGCCTCATCTTTTACAGCTTTAAACGGGCCAAAACCTAAACTAAAGGTAGCTACGGAAACTCTTGTAAGGAAACTGGTAAACTATAAAGTTAGCCCTGAACAGAGTAAGTTAACCTGGGTGGCCAAAAAGGTAACCGGAGAACATTCGGGAACCATCAACGTTAGTTCCGGGTCTTTAGCCTTAGACAATAAAGTACTAAAAGGCGGCAGTTTCGAGCTCGATACCAAAACCATTGCGGTTACCGATCTTACTGATAAAGAAACCAATGCTAAACTGTTGGGTCATTTGAAAAGTGACGATTTTTTTGCGGTAGAAAAGTTTGGTAAAGCTAATTTTAACATTACATCGGTGCAAAGTACCGGTGCAGGAACTTATGATGTGAAGGGAAAGCTCACCATTAAAGGCATTACTAACGAAATCAGTTTTCCTGCAACAGTTAAGCAAGAAGGCAATAAAGTAATTGCAAATGCAAAAATTACGGTCGATAGAACCAAGTACGATATCAAATTCAGGTCTAAAAGCTTTTTTGAAAACCTGGGCGATAAAACCATCTATGATGATTTCGAGCTGAATGTACAGCTGGTAGCCAATAATTAAAATCTCTCTTGTTAGGTTAGTTGAGATGGGAGAGTCTGGTATTCTCCCTTTCGCTAGCTAAACAGGTAGGTCCGTCATCCCCAACTTGATTGGGAACCACGAAGTGCTCATCGAAGATAATCTTAATGCTTAAGCTTAACCAAAGGCTTTAAGATTCTCGCCTGCGCGGGAATGACGACCGATTAATGAAGACTACAATATTTCAATTAAGGGATGTCAGTCTGAGCGTAGTCGAAGACCCGTTAAATAATTCCGAACCGAATACACTAATGAAAAGAAGCAAAATAATAATTTCCCTGTCCTTAGTTTTAGTGGTGTTTTTAATGGCCGGATTTGGTGCAGACGATCCCACTGTAATTAACAGTAAGGAACGTTTAGGCGAAAAGCTGTTTTTTGATCCGATTCTTTCTAAAGATAAAAGCATTAGCTGTGCTTCGTGCCATAAACCGGAATTTGCTTTTGCAGATACATCAGCGGTGAGCTTAGGTGTAGGGGGAACCAAAGGAACGCGTAATTCGCCATCGGTAACCAATCTTTCGGGCAGACCAAGCCTCTTTTGGGATGGCAGAGCCGCTTCCTTGGAGGATCAAGCCCTGCAGCCCATTATTAATCCTGTAGAAATGAACCTGCCTATTGCCGATGCCATTGATCGCTTGCAAAAAGACAAGGATTATGCAGCACTATTCCAGAAGATTTTTAATTCGCCACCTACACAAAAGTATTTGCTACTGGCCATTGCCTCTTTCGAAAGAACATTAGAAACCGCAAACAGCCCTTACGATCGGTATATTAATGGAGATGACAAAGCCATCTCCGAAAATGCAAAGCGCGGCAGGATGTTGTTTATCGGAAAGGCCAACTGTAACAATTGCCATTCGGGTGAAGATTTTACTGCCGACCGTTTTAAAGGAATCGGGTTATTTAATGAATTAGAACTGAAAGACCAGGGTAGATTTGAGGTCACGCATAACCCAGAGCATAAAGGGCATTTTAAAATCCCTGGTTTAAGAAATGTTGGGATTACTGCACCATATATGCACAACGGGATGTTTAAAACCCTAAAAGAAGTGATCCAATATTACAATAATCCAGATGTGGTAATCAAAAATGGGAAAAACAGGGATCTTTCTTTAAATAAACCATTAGGCTTGAGCGAAAATGAAATAAACGATATAGAGGCTTTTTTACTTTCGCTTACCGATGATCGGTTTCAAAAACAAAAATGATAAAATAGGCAGAGTTCGATCAAAAATCTTTAAAACTTAATTTTTAACACATTTTTCCACTAAAAATGAGGTGGATGGCCATTGGTATGTCTATTCCAAAATAAACAACATGAAGAAAAAACTACTTTTAATATTATTATTGAGCGTACTTACCTACGCGCAAATATCTGCCCAACAAAGAGTTATTACCGGGGTAGTTGTTTCTGCTGAAGATAAATCTCCTTTGCCGGGTGTATCGGTAAAGATCAAAGGGCTTGATGGTTCTACGGTTACCGATAAAGATGGTGCATTTAAAATTTCTACTAAAAACGGGCGATTTATCGAGGTTTCTTATATCGGTTATAAAACTGCTACTATCGAAATTGGATCAGCTACCAAGTTAAACGTTTCGCTCGAACAGGCCGACAATACCTTAAGCGAATTACAGATTGTTGGCTCGCGGAATGCCAACCGCACTAAACTTAATTCACCCGTTCCGGTGGATGTAATTGATTTAAAAACTTTACAGCAAAACTCTCCGCAAGCTAGCGTAACACAGCTGCTGCAATATGTATCACCTTCCTTTCATTCGTCTGTTTCTGGTGGTGGCGATGCGGCATCAGCAACTTCTACCGTTCAATTAAAAGGTTTGGGCGTAGATCAGGTATTGGTTTTGGTAAATGGTAAAAGAAGACATAAAAGCTCGAACATTAGTTGGGGTGGTTTGGGCAATGGTGCTACCGGATACGATCTGAATGCCATTCCTGTAGGTGCGATAGACCGTATTGAGATTTTAAGGGATGGTGCTGCAGCGCAGTATGGATCGGATGCCATTGCGGGGGTAATCAATGTGGTATTAAAAAGCAATGCGGATGAAATAACCGCAAGTACCATCGAAAGTATCCGCCGAAGAGGCGATGGATTAACCACCAGAACAAATGCGAATATTGGCCTTAGATTGGGCACAAAGGGATTTCTTAATGTTACTGGCGAATATGCTACACAGGCGGTATCACTTCCTTCCGGAAATTATTCTGATGGCATTTACATCGGTCCGGCTTATGGTGGAGGAGCCAATACAAGGGGCTTCGATCAGATTTATACCAAAGAAATTGATGACGCCATTATTGCCAGCCGTGGTATCGATCGGCATTTTTTTGATCAGCGTGGCTCTACCAATAAATCGAAAGATGGTTTATTGGCATTTAATGCTGCTATTCCGTTGAAAGATGGTTTTGAAGTGTATTCATTTGGTGGCATCAGTCACCGCAATTCGCAGTTTACGGCTGTGTACCGTTTGCCAGGATGGACAGAACGGAATAATACTTTCGTTTACCCTGATGGATTTTTGCCAGCCATGGATAACATCATCACCGATCAGTCTTTTGCGGTAGGGGTAAAGGGAAAGGTGAGTGGCTGGAATTTTGATGTTTCTAATGTGTATGGACGTAATGCTTTCGATAATATTATCAGCAATACGCTGAATGCCAGTTTAGGTCAAAAAACACCGCGGACTTTTAATGCGGGCAGTTACAATGCTTCGCAAAACAGCGGAAGTTTAGATTTTTCCAGGAAATTTGATAAAGTACTTAAAGGATTGAATGTTGCTTTTGGTGGGCAGTATCGTGTAGAAACCTATCAGATTATTGCAGGTGAAGAAGGTTCTTATTCAAAAGCTGATCTGAGCACTATTTACTCTATTGGTTACACCACTGGGGGAATTCCGTATTTTGTAGCTGCGGGAAGTACACCTTTAAACGGACTTTCTCCTGGTTCCCAGATTCATGCAGGTTTCAGGCCTTCGAACGAAGTAAATGTTAAACGTTCTATTTCTGCTGCTTATGCAGACCTCGAATTGAATGTAACTGATAAATGGCTTTTATCAGGTGCGGTAAGGGTAGAGAATTATTCTGATTTTGGTAGCGTAACTACTTATAAAGCGGCAACCCGTTACGGTTTTGCAAAATGGCTGGCGGTTCGAGGCGGCTTTAATACAGGTTTTAGAGCGCCCGATCTAGCCCAGTTTTACTATACTGAAACCTCTACCACTTTTCAGAATGGTGTCGCAATAGATCAGGTTACGGCAAACAATGTAAACCCGGCTACAAAAGCCCTCGGAATCCCATCACTTCAACCCGAAAAATCGAAAGGTTATTCTGCCGGAATCACTTCTCAACCGATCCAAAATGTAGAAATCACCATTGACGGTTATCAGGTAGATATTAATGATCGGGTAGGTAATACCGGACGTTTTTCTGCAACAGATAGCAATCTGCCGGCAGATGTAAGGGCATTATTTGTACAAACCGGTACCGTACAGGCCAAGTTTTTTTATAACTCTTTTAGTACCAGAACCAGAGGGATCGAATTTACCGGAAGTTACCGCTTCTTGCTTCCAAACGGAGGAAATGTAGCCTTTCTGGCTGGTGCAAATCTGCAAAAAACTACCCTAACAAAAGTAAATACGCCCAAAGGATTAGAAGCTTATCGTTATATCATTTTTGACGAAAGTGAAGAGGTACGGGTAACCCGGAGCATTCCAAAAACCAAAGTTACCCTTCAAGGAACCTACAACATCAACAAGTTTAACTTTTTATTGCGTAGCGTATATTTTGGATCAGTATCGGCAGTGAGCCAGTTGAATGCAAACTTTCCTAAACCTGACTATTATTATCAGACCTACAGCCCAATCTGGATTACCGATATCTCAGCAGGGTACAGGATTACCCCTGTGCTGCAGGCAACAGTTGGTGTAAATAATCTGTTCAATGTGCTTGGCGATTATTCTATTCCTGCCCCTGGAAGCAATATTACGAGAACAAATTCACCAAGTGCTGCGCAATCTGGTACGAGTACAGGTTTACAACCATTTATCAGACTTTCGGCCACTTTTAAATAAAATGAAACACATGAGAATTTATAAATTTCCAATATTATTTTTTGCATTGGCCATTACTTTGTTTACTTCTTGCAAAAAGACAGATTACCTGGACATCAATGCTGGCGATCGACCGGCTTTAAGTGCTAAAGTGAAGTTTATCAATGCACGGCAATCAACCCTAGCGGTTAATTTCTGGGATTTCACCCGAAAAGTTACTGCCACCGCACTTCAACGGAATACGGCTACTGGTTATCTCGATACCCAGTTCGGAAAGGTACAGTTCAACCTCACCGAAGGCACGGAAGCTTCATATAAAGCCTCTTACATCTTCGGAGGCAGTGCAAATTTTGTACAGGAAACAAATTCGGCGTCGTTTGCTGGTCCGAATGGGCCTATTGCCAATTTTGCCCACAGTTTGTTCACGGTGAAGAAAAGATTAACCAGTACTTTAAATCCTGGTAATATCGACAGTTTGATCCTCGTTTATGATGACCTTACGCTTCCTGCAGCGGGAAAAGCCAAAGTCAGGTTTGCCAATTTTTCGCCGGATGCACCAAAAGTTGACTTTACTTATGCCGCGGGCACGGAAATATTTACCGGTGTGGCCTATGGCAATTTTGGCAACCAGACGATCATTCCTTATACCTCTGGAAAAGCTCCTGCTGTTATTGAAGGCTTAACGTGGAAAACACTAGGGCCTTTTAAGGAGGTAGATGCAGGTACAAACCTAAGTTTAGTTATTAAAGATAATACGACTAAGGCAGTTATTCCTTTAACAAACAGTGCTTTAAATGCCGCTACTTTCGAGGCCGGGAAAATTTATACGGTTTATATTAACGGTACAGTGGGAGGAGCACCATCGATTACAGCTACTATTATTACACATAATTAACATCATCACGATGTATAAAAAAACTCCTGGTTCATAACAGGTTTATATTTGGTTAGAAAAAGGGGCATATCTGGATAGAATGCCCCTTTGTTATTTTAGAAATCTTGTCATCCTGAACGCAGTGAAGGATCTTTTAATTGTTTTCACCATATAGCGTTAGTTAAATTTTAAGATGTAATGTGGGTATTTAAAATTAGAGCCGTCACCCTGAATTCATTTCAGGGTCTATTTTGCATAAAAGATGCTGATCCCGAAAATTCGGGACAGCATGACGATCGCGTTAAGAAGAGTTACAAAAATTAATCACTACGAATAAAAAAGTTACCCCAACTTCCTCCCCGTATTAATCACATTAACCCCGTTAAACCGGGTTGTAGCGCTGCCATGCGAAACAGCACTTGCTTGCCCTGGCTGACCTTTCCCATCCGAAAATGTTCCGCCCAATCTGTAATCGTTTTTATCGCAGCGTTGCACGCAGGAGTTCCAGAATTCTTGCGTATTGGCCTGGTAGGCCGCATCTTTAAACATCCCTACAATTTTGCCTTCTTTAATTTCGTAAGCTAACTGCGCGCTGAATTGAAAATTATAACGTTGCTGATCGATGGAATAAGAATTTCGCCCGAACATATAAATGCCTTTCTCTACATTTTTAACCATATCAGCAGCACTTAAAGCCGCATTTCCAGGTGCCAATGAGACATTAGGCATCCTTTGAAATTGGATACTTTCCCAACTATCGGCATAACAGCAGCCCTGTGATTCTTTTAATCCTAAAATATGTGCCTGATCGCGGATGGTCTGATAATTTACCAAAATTCCGTCTTTAATGATGTCCCACTGGCCACATTTTACACCTTCGTCGTCGTAACCTACTGCGCCCAAAGAGCCTACTTCGAGCTTATCAGCAATGATGTTTACTTCTTTGCTGCCGAAGTTGAATTTTTTACTTTCCCATTTATCCAAAGTTAAGAAACTAGTGCCTGCATAATTGGCTTCGTAACCTAAAACACGGTCTAACTCTGTCGGGTGACCAACAGATTCGTGAATAGTTAAAAATAGGTGAGAGGGATCTAAAACCAGGTCATATTTCCCTGGAGCGATGGGTTTTGCTTTTAGTTTTTCATCCACATGTACCGCGGCTTCACGAACATCTTCCAAAATATCGTAACGCTTTTTGTACATCGTAACCGGGCCACCTTTAATTTTTTCTTCGTCTTTAGGTTTCAGGTATTCAAAACCCATGCCCATTGGCGCGCTTAAAGCATTCCTGGTTTCGAACTTGCCGCTTGCTGCATCTGTTTTAGTTAAGGTAAAGGTTGGCCAGATCCTGTGGATATCCTGATCGATATAGGAACCATCGGTTGAAGCAAAATATTTCTGCTCATTAATCATAAACAGATTGGAACTGATGTATTTTGCACCGCCTTTCATCGCCTCACTGTTTACCTTTAAAAGAAGATCAACTTTATCTGCAATGGGTACCTCAAAGGCATTGATTTCAATAGGTGTTATCCAGCTTATTTCGCCATATCCTTTTTGTGCAGCTAATTGAACAGGTTCTTCCATGAGTTTGGAATTTCCTTTGGCAATGGCTACGGCAGCTTCTGCGGCTTTAGCGATGCTGGCATTATCCAGGTTATTGGTTGCCGCAAAACCCCAGCTTCCATTGGCAATAACACGCACACCTAAACCATAAGATTCTGAATTGGAGATGTTTTCTACTCTTGTCTCTCTCGTGGCCACAACCTGGTTTAAGTACCTCCCTATACGTACATCAGCATAAGTTGCACCTTTGCTTTTTGCGGCGTTTAGCGCAACATCAGCCATTTTTTTCTTTAAGGCGACATCAACAGGTGTTAAAGATTCTTCAACAGAAATAATTTTGCCAAAGGCAGGTATGTTAGGTATCATGGTGGCACTAAGGCCAACCCCTGTCATGTATAAAAAATCTCTTCTTCTCAATTTTAAATGTTTTTGTTTTATAACAAGGTCGCCATCTCGACTGGAACGCAGTGGAATGGAGAGATCTATCTAGGCAGATTTCTCGACTCCGTTGCACTCCGCTCGAAATGACGATTGGATGATTCCCTTCGACTCCACTCAGGGTGACCTTCGGAGGGAATAGTAGTTGTTAAATAGTATTATTCTTAAAAAAGATCGTCATTTCGACTGTAGCTGTCGATTTAAGCATTTGTTTTTATTTACTTATGGTATGCTTGCTTGTTTCACAGGTTTTATCGGTAGCGAAATGGAGAAATCTATTTAAAGAGGTTACTGTTGTAGATTTCTCCATTCCGTTTCACTCCAGTCGAGATGACGAAACTAGTTAAATCGCATCCGATAATGAAGTAAACGTAAAATCGCGGATTTTCATTGGCGGAATTAATCCACTTCCTGTCCTCACTGGCTTACCTAAAGCTTCAACATTGTTGAGCATAATTACCGGACTTTCATTAAACCTGAAATTTTTGATGGGGAATTTAATCTCGCCATTTTCAATGTAAAAAGTACCATCACGGGTTAATCCGGTAAGCAATAGTGTTTGTGGATCTACCGAGCGGATGTACCAGAAACGGGTTACCAATATTCCTTTTTCAGTACTTTTGATTAAATCTTCTAATGATTGTGTCCCACCTTCGATAATTACACTGCGGCTAAATGGAATGGGCTCGACATTTTTTTGCGCTGCCCAATACCTGGAATAGGAAAGGTTTTTTACGATCCCTTTTTCTACCCATTGTGTTCTCTTCACCGGCAAACCATCTCCATTCCATGTTGCTGATGGAATTTCGGTATTCATGGGGTCAGAATAAATGTTTACATTCTCTGAAAACAACTGCTCTCCTAAACGCGTACCACCGCCCTTTTTGCTCATAAAACTTCTGCCTTCATCTGCACTTCTGGCATCGAAACCTCTAAACATATTGCTTAAAATATCACTGGCTGCCAGAGGTTCTAATATAACAGTATACTTACCTGGTTCAATGGCTTTTGCACCTGCTGAACCATTGGCTTTACTTGCAGCAATTTTACTGAGCGCAAGTGTATCCATCTTGTCTAAATCGTTAAAATCTTGCTCAACATAACCTGAACCAGTACCTTGCTTATTTCTAACCGTTACCGAAAAAGAAACGTTTGTGCCTTTGTTGTACGCGAACAAACCTTTAGAGTTCATGATGGCATTAAAACGGGTTGCATTTTCTAAGAAACCCGCTGCATCTAAGCCAGCAGCTTTAGAAACGCTTAAACTTTTTCCCACCATTTCGGCCCTGGTATCGGGTGTCATGGCAGCAGTTTTAGCGTTAAAGGTATTGGATTCTGCAAAGGTCTGCGGACCTAACAGCGGCATAAATTCAGGATTTTCTGGCGCTAACATGGCCAGTTCTTCTGCTCTTTTTACCACTTTTTGCAAAGAGGCATCATCAAATTCGTTTATTGTTGCTGAACCAGTTTTTTTACCAAAAGTGGAGCTCACCCCTAAACTCATGGTGCTAATCTGTCCTGCGGTAGAAACTGCATTACGGGCATAACGGATATTTCCGCCATCAGAACCGTTTAAACCTACTTCGCAGAAATCGGCTTTCGAATAACCGATTACTTTTTTTAATATCGCCTGGGCTTCTTCTTTACTTAATATGGCCATAATTATATTTTTCTTGCTGTATTGATAACATTAACTCCATTAAACCGGGTGGTAGCACTGCCATGCGAAACGGCACTGCTTTGCGAAGGTTGCCCTTTTCCATCATTAAATGAACCGCCTAAACGGTAATCACTTTCATCGCAAATCGAATTGCACGAATTCCAGAATTCTTGTGTATTAGCCTGGTAGGCTACATCGTTAAGCATACCTGCAATTTTACCATCCTTGATTTCGTAAAAAATCTGTCCGCCGAACTGGAAATTATAACGTTGCTGATCGATAGAAAAACTGCCATCGCCGATGATATAAATGCCTTTTTCAACATTTTTAATCATATCATCAACACTTAGTTTTTCTTTACCTGGCTGTAGCGAAACATTTGGCATGCGCTGAAACTGCACATCATCCCAGCCCTGCGAGTAGCAGCAACCATTAGATTCAGTTAAACCGATGATGTGTGCCTGATCGCGGATGGCCTGGTAGCTTGTAAGTACCCCATTTTTGATCAGATCCCATTTTTTGCATTTTACGCCTTCATCATCATAGCCAACTGCACCTAAGGAACCTACCTGAGTTTTATCTGCTACAATATTGACTTTATCGCTGCCAAACTTGAATTTTTTCGATTCCCATTTATCTAAAGTAAGGAAACTGGTGCCGGCGTAATTGGCTTCGTAGCCTAAAACACGGTCTAACTCGGTCGGGTGACCCACAGATTCGTGAATGGTTAACCAAAGGTGTGAAGGATCTAAAACCAGATCGTATTTACCTGGCTCAACGGATTTTGCCTTTACTTTTTCTGTTGCTACACGGGCTGCTTCTTTTACATCTTCAAGCATGTCGTAACGGCCTTTATAACGGGTTACAATACCAGTAATCTTATCTTCAGGGCGGGCATGCATATATTCGTAGCCTTTACCCATTGGCGAACTCAGTGAATTGCGGGTTTTAAATTTGCCAGATTCGCGGTCGATTCTGGTTACGTTAAAAGTTGGATAAATGCGGTGAACATCCTGATCAATGTAAGAACCATCAGTAGACGCGAAGTATTTCTGCTCATTAACCGCGAAAATAACGGAATTTACAAAATTGGCTCCATTTTGCATGGCCACGTCGTTTACATTCAATAGCAGGTCTACTTTCTCCTTTACAGGAACTTCGAAAGCATTAATTTCGATTGGTGTTTTCCAGCTTACCTCACCATAACCTTTTTGGGGAGCCAGTTGAACCGGTTCGCCCTGTATTTTGGCATTGGCTTTTGCAACAGCAACCGCTTGTTCGGCTGCTTTGGCAATGGCATCTTTGGTTACGTTATTGGTGGCAGCAAAGCCCCAGCAGCCGTTAGCTAAAACACGGATACCCACACCATAGGATTCGGTATTGGCCACACCTTGCACACGTTTTTCGCGGGTAGCTACAAACTGGTTTAAATAACGCCCGATGCGGATGTCAGCATAAGTTGCACCTTTAGATTTCGCTGCATTTAGCGCAACATCTGCCAGTTCTTTTTTAATTTTTACATCTACTCCATCTAGCGCCTGTAAAGGGTCTATAGGAGTTCCGAATGCAGAAAGGTTGGGCAGGAGTAGGGCACCCATACCCATTCCGGATAAGTAGAGGAAGTCTTTTCTTTTCAATTGGTTGAATTTAGTTAGTTTACGCTTTCAATATAGCCAATTATGAGGCTAAAACTGGAAATCAATTATAACATTTTAGTTTCAAAGGCTGAAAAGAGGATGATTTTATAGGAAAGGTGTTTTTAACCACAGTTAAATATGGATGAACACAGATTTTATAGTTTTCAGCAAAAGTTAAGTGCGATTTTACAACGCGACTAATTTTTTGTCATTCTGAACGCAGTGAAGAATTTTTTATAATACTCTTTTGATGCTTATAATTCGGAGCTGAGTCAAAGGGTTTGTTGGCAGTCCGTATTTCATTGGTGAGGGATCCTTCACTGCGTTCAGGATGACAGCAACTTATCTTCTTTAAACTGCCAAAATCCTGGCCTCGTACCATAAAAAGGCAACGGCGAATAAAAATCCGATAAAAAACCACCAGGTCGAAACCTCTTCTTCCAGAATGATGTCTGTTGATGCGCTTTTATTTTTGGTCGTATTCAAGTTTTTAATAAACTGATGTGTTCCATCCAGTTTTTGCTGGTTTTTGAGTGCTTCCCAATCGGTTTTTTTATAGATGTATATTGGCTCGATGGTTTGATTCACCTCCAGGTTAGTCCAGCCCGACTTTTGAGGCCAGTAGAAAGCATCCCATTGAAAAGGAAGCTCCATGTTTTGCCGCGGACTAAGTAAAATGCTATCGACTTTTAATATTGGTACCTTGCCTGATTCTGCCAGGTCTGCAATAATCCTCGTTTTTTGATTAATAACAGGGAATTGAGGAATGATGTTTACTGACTGAATATCGGTTGTTTTTCTTGCTGCGTTGGCCAAAAGTTTAGACCAATAGGTTGCATAATCAGTTTTTTGCCCTGAAAGTAGCCAGTTGTAGGTGGAAGAAAGTGTAGAGACTAATACCTTGCCATAACCTTTGATGCTGCTATTAACTACCGTTTTTCCACTGGCATCGACAATAAGGGGCTGATCACTTTGGTTGGACTTTAAAAATAGCGCCTGTTCAAGCGGCAAGGGATTAAACTTGAAATGATCTTCCTTTAAATTGAGCTGTTTGCCTTTTAAAGCAGGAGATTCGTAACGGTCAAATTTCCCGCTAAGCGTGGTTAAAGCTTTTGTATTTGCAATCCTGATCAACAATCCCATCCCATTATTAACCGCGAGGTCTATTGATGACCGTTCACTTGGGCTGATGGCCGCTAATTCTTCTTCATCGATGATCAGGATGTCGAATTTTTTTAAGGAGGATGTATTGATCTGGTTAAGGTTTATACTATCTATGTTTAGAAAATCGAAAGCATATTTGTTTTTGCTTATCTGACTTCTGAACGCCAATGGATATTGATTTTCGTACAGCCAGTTTTTTAAAAATTTATATTCAAAATCCGGAAAAGAAGCCAGAATTAAAACTTTCATCGGCGCCTGGTCGCCAACTCGTACCGGGACTGGATCTTTAGCCAGGGTATCCTTTTTTTTCAAGGTTATTAATTCGTAAACAGCCTTTCCTGTTTGTTTTGGATTAGTTTTAAAGGAGAAGACTTTGTTCGATTTTGCTCCGATAATGATAGAATCTACTGTTTTACCTAAACCTTTGAGCAGAAGTTTGACCGATTCATCGCCTGAATTTTGGTAAGTGCCCTGAACTAGTAATAATTCGGTATTTTTTAATTTGGCTGGCCAATTGGCAGCGGTTATTCCCCTGGGATTTGCAGAAGGGTGGAAAGTGATCTGGTACCCTTTGAGCTGTTCCAATTCGGCTGCATTTAATCCGTAACCATAAATATTCAGCTTTCGGATATTGGGATTCGATTTTAAGAAATAAGAAAGATCAGGGATATTTATGGCCCTGGCATTTTTTAAATCCTGAGAAGAAAGTGCATATTTCTTTCCTTTTAAGCTGGCAATTGAATCCAGATTAGTGCCTTCGGTGAGTAAAATGACCTCATCTGTATTTTGTGGCACATGTGTTTCAAACTTGATCGGTACAATTAAAAGTACAAAGCAGCTTACCGCGATGATATTGGTGAGAATACGCCAGATTAGCCTTGCTTTATTTGCCCTGTAAATTTCTTTATAGAGCAAAAAGGCCAATAAAACTAAACCAGCCAGAATAGCGATGTATTTAAATTCCATATCTATCTGCCGGTTTTATTGAGGTTATTAAAATAGTTTTGGTACAATGCCGAAGCTGGACTTGCACTTTGTGTTTGTGGTTTGGCTGCTTCGGTATTGATCATTTTTTGGATAGCCTGTTGAACCAGGTCAATGTCGCTGATTATCAGTTTATTGCCCGTGCTTAACTTCCTTAAACTGCTTAAGGCATTTAAATAGGTAGAAGGATGATCGGCTGCTGAACCAATCATGTATTTCTCTGTTTCGCTGAGTAAAAAGTGATCTTGTTGGTTAAACTTTTTACCTGTTTTTCTGCTTTCCAATAGGGCAAGTGCTATTTTTAAAGAAACTGTCCTTTTTTCTTTTTGCTCAAACGACATCTTTTGTACGGGCTGTGTAATTTTATCCAGTTCTCCGGTTAAGCGTTTTTCGGGCTTTAATGCCGCTGTTTTTACAGTAGTTTTAGCTACGTAAGCCCGCGACTTTTGCTGCAGGTCTTTGAGCAACCTCAGCGCTTTATATTCGTACGGTAATGCTTCCTGGGGTTTATAGGTTCTCAAACGAAGTTCAGCATTCCACATTTCTGTTAAAACAGCCTTTAATTGTGCCTTCATTTCCGGCTCGAAAAAGGTGGCATCTTCGGCAATATCATGCTTATGGGCGTATTTGTCCATAATGGTGGTCACATCACCAAACTTCTCACCCTCACTCTTGTGTTCGTCGTGGTCATCATGATCTCCGCCAATTTCAGTTTCGTTTTCTTCTCCCAAAAACTGGCCGTAACGCAACCGCAACAACTTCTGGTCGATACCCAGATCGTTGCTTCTGGTTTTGAAAGTTGCAATAGGAAGTGTTGATTGTTCTTTCAATAATTTCTCTGTATCGATAATGATTTGCCTCTCGCTTCTGAAATATTCCGGAACCAGGTTAACACCATTCGTCATCCCTGCTAAACTCATTAATTCGGCAGTATCTACAATCGAAACAAAATAAACATCCGAACGGCTCGATTGACCATGATTATCCATCGCTTTGATGAAAAAGTAAAGTTCATCGCCTGGTTTCATACCAAGATTTTTTAAGTCAATCAATTTACTCAACGATATATTCTTCCGGTTACCAAAGCTGGTATTGAAGGACAATTTTTTTTCAGTAAAACTAACACCTTCGCCTTTGCCACTGGCCATGGTTGCCGATATAAAAGCATCGTTAATGCCGTAATCATCCGTAAGTGATACCTTCAGGTTAATCCTCTGTGGCTGACCGATATCAATTGTGGTGTGCTGTTTGGGTTGCGTAATTTTAATCGTAACGGGTAAATCGGGAATGATCCCGATCTGGTAGAGATCTGATTTTTTACCGTCCAGGTCTAATTGGTAAAAACCTGATTTATTAACGATTTTGCTATAGTTCCATTGCGTATGTGATGCGTTTAAGGCTTTTAGTGAAACAATTTCGTTGTCGTTAAAGATAATTTTCAGTTTTTTGATACCGATATTCGTTTCAATTTTCCAGTTGATTTTAGCACCTGTTTCTGCAGCAATAGTAAACTGTTTTTGTTTACGCTCGGCTTTTTGAGTGTAGGCAGGCGGAATAATGGTAGCGCTGAAATCGGAAATTGCTGCTGGAATATTTTCTTTGATTAACGGAATTTGATTAGCCTTGTTTTGAAAGTTTAAAGGCTCATTTTTGAGTAAATGGATTTTAGTAATTCCAAAGCTGATGAACAATCCCGCAACAAGTATAAGCAAGCCCAGGTATAATTTCTTTGCTGGTTCTTTAGGATGTGGTAGACTGGTGAGAATATGCTCAATCTTATTACGTTGTAATTGTTGTAACATCGATAATTCATCTTGATTTTGAAGCAGCAGATCAGCACTCTCTTCCAGTTCGGGATACTGGTTGTTTACAAATCTCGAAACATCATGGTCCGTTGTTTTCCAAATGGGTTTACTGAATAAAAGAATAGCCAGGACGACAAGGAAAGCCAGCCCAAAAAGCCATGGAGAAAAATGCAGCAGGTAAACCGCGATAGCAGATAAAACCATAGCGATGGCTAAAGCAATCGCTATGGTGCCAATCAGGTAAAAGCTAATCCACTTTTTCCTTAGGTTACTGATCCAATTTTGTCCTTCAGCTTTTAACATAATTCGGTTTTTTTCTGAATGATAAAATACGTTCGGTCACAAAGATCAATAAGGCGGCGATCCAAAATAAAGTTCCAAGCCTTTCATTTTGAGTACTTTTTGTGCTCAATTCGGCCTTGTTAAACTGAAAGACATTATTTTGCCTGACTGATAAACGTCGCTGATCGTTAGGATGGTCTTGAAAGCCAAAATCACTTGCGGTTTTATCTTGTATAACCATAGGTATTAGTGCTTTCACAAATACACCATCCCAAACCAATTCACTCCACTGTGGATTAAACCGGCTATAAAAATGAAATATATTTAGATCATTTGCCTTTTCATTCGTCAATATTGCATCTCCAAAGTCGTCAGTCCATATTTTTTCTGATTGATTATTCGAAACAACTCTTTTACTCAATTTAATGCGGCGACCATACAGATTAATGGCAGATGGTATGGTGATTACTTTTCCTTTTTCATATTGAAACAAGCTTCCACCGGCTGCGATTGAAGATTTAAAAACTGAAGAAACCGGATCATCCGATAACCAAAAGCCAATGGTTGCTTTTTCTGCAGCTGCGTTGATGATTATTTTTCGCTTCGTAAAGCTGCCAATGGTCTTTAAGGCTGCAATGAGGTATTTGCCATCTGCAATTCCGGAAGCTTCATGTATGGCGATGTTTATGGGTACTTCATCGGCTGAATTTAAAGCCTGATAAGTGGTATTGGAGGGATTAGATTTTGCCTCGTATTTCTTTCCAGCATAGCTGGCAATCCAGCTGCTAGTCGTATCGGTTTGGTTTAATGGGATGTATTTGAGTTTATAGGTAACAGTTGGCAGTTCGTTACCAAAACGGTTTAAGCGCCGATCGACAAAAAGATAAACGGTTGCACCTGCCGGAACAAAATGATTGGCCGCGCTCAATAAAGCTGTATAACTTAAAGTATTGACCTGTTGTGTTTCGTTAAGAACGGTATCTTTTAAGGTTAATGGTTTAAAACCCACATTAAAATCGTGGATTTCGTAACCCTTTTTTAGCAATGAATCAATCGTTTTTTGATGTGTTTTGAAAACTTGTTGAATAGCCCTTTTATCTACCAAAATCCATCCCTTATTACTATTGCCCGGAACAATTTTTTTTAGGTAAGGCTGAGCCAGAAGAAGTGCCAGTAGTGCCAAAAGCAAGCAGCGTAACAATAACAAAAACCAATCGTTAATTTTAAAGCTTTTTGAACTTGCTCTCGAACTTTCGCCCAGCAAGGCAATGCTGCCAATCTTAACCGTTTTGCCCTGTTTAACATTCCACAAGTGGATAATGAGCGGAACAATTAATCCTGCCAGCGCCAGTAAACCTATGGGGTATAAAAAATGCACGGCTTAAATTCTAAGTTTACTTCTCTGTTTTAAAAAATCTCTTAAAGCCTGATCTAAAGATTCGTCGGTACAAATGGTTCGGTAAAAAATTCTTCTATCGAGCATTTTAACTCTGGTTTCCTCTAAATAAACGGCCAGTTTAGTCTTATAATCCACCCGGGCTTTTTCCTGATCGATCTGAATGGTTTCACCAGTTTCCAGGTCTTCAAAAGTGCTATAACCTTTAAAATCAAGATCGAGCTCGTTTCTTGATAACACATGAAAAACCACAATTTCGTGCCTTAAAGTATTCAATGTATCCAATAACTTGATAATTTCATCCTCTTTTTGATAAAGATCGGTAACAAAAATTAACAGTTCACGTTTTTGAGCACCTGCAAATAGCTCTTTATAGTGAATGGGTTTGGTGAATGCTCCTTCAGGATTAATTTGCTCCAACTGGTAAAACAATCGGGCCAAATGCTGATAATCCTGCTTGGCTGTCATCAAAAAGATGCCCGAATTTTTCAGTACATACAAACCAATCGCATCACCTTGTAAATTGGCGAGGTAAGCTAAAGAGGCACCGAGGTACCTTGCATAATCTATTTTGGTAAAGTCGCCGTCGCTGTGGTTCATCGAGGCACTGGCGTCTATTAATATGCGCACGGCAATATTCGTTTCCACTTCCGATTCGCGAATATAATATCGATCGGAGCGGGCAAACATTTTCCAATCGAGCGAACGCAAATCATCACCCGGTTGGTAGCTTCTATATTGGCTAAACTCCAATCCCGGGCCTTTTACGGTACTTTTATTAATACCGTTCATAAAACCATCAATCGTCATTTTAGCTGATAATGAAAGGTCTTTAATGGCCATTAATACTTTCGGATCGAGCAGTTTACTCATTAAATATTCGCTTTTGGTTTCGAAATGGCTTTAATCAGTTCGTCTGTAACTTTATCCGATGAAACATTTTCAGCTTCGGCCTTAAAGTTCATTAATACCCTATGGCGCAAAACCGGATAGGCCATGGCCTGTAAATCTTCCATTATCACCGCATATCTGCCTTTAAACAGGGCTCTTGCTTTTGCCGTTAAAATTAGTGCCTGTCCTGCCCGTGGGCCAGCGCCCCAACGTACCCATTCTTTTACAAAATTTACAGTAGTGGTATCAGGTCGTGTAGCACGGATCATTTCGCTTACATAAGTAATCAGATCATCACTGATACTTACTTCGCGGGTAATGGCCTGTAATTCTTTAATTTCTTCAGCACCAATAATTGGGTTAATTATGGCTTTCTTGCTTCCTGTTGTGCTGCTTAAAATCTGGGTTTCTTCAGCTGCGGTAGGGTAACCGATTTTAATATATAACAGAAAACGGTCTAACTGTGCTTCAGGCAGGGGATAAGTTCCCGCTTGTTCAATGGGGTTTTGGGTGGCCAGAATAAAAAATGGCCGATCTAAAGGATAAGTTTGCCCGCCATAGGTTACTTCAAACTCCTGCATGGCTTCTAACAAGGCCGATTGTGTTTTTGGCGGTGTTCTGTTCACCTCATCGGCTAGAATAATATTGGCAAATAACGGGCCTTTATTAAATTTAAAGAAACGTTTTCCGGTTGCATGGTCTTCTTCCAGTATTTCTGTTCCAACAATATCGGTGGGCATTAAATCGGGTGTAAACTGGATTCTCCTAAAAGAAAGATCTAAAGCCTGCGACATCGTCCTTACCATTAAAGTTTTTGCCAAACCCGGTACACCTTCCAATAAACAGTGTCCGCCAGCCATTAATGCAATCAGCATTTCTTCAATGATCACATCCTGACCTACAATTACTTTCTGTATTTCGCTTTTTAACAGGGAGATCTTATCGATCAATATTTTTAGGTTGCTTTCTGAACGCTCCAAAACGGTTGATTTTTTAGTATAACGATATTGTGCTTCAATATAGCGCATATTGGCAGATTGTTTTAGCTCAATGGAAAGAATATCAAAAAATTTACAAGATAATTTGGGTAAAAAGTGCAATTAATAAAAAATGAAGGTAATTTTAGGCTGTGCAAAGAGCTAAATTTACATTTGCGAGGTTAAAATATAATTCAGGCGATTGGGATACCGATCAGCGTATGCCTTCTAACCTCTTAAATTCTCTGCTGGAGTATACGACCATTCCTTTGGATGAAGAAGAGAAAATCATAGAATTAAGTAGTCGCGATTTATTCAAATATCCTTTCTGTTATTTAAGTGGGCATAAACTGGTGCAGTTTAGTCAGCAAGAAGCTGTAAATTTTAAAACGTATGTACATAATGGCGGCTTCGTTTTTGTAGATGATTGCAACCACGATATTGATGGTTTATTTGCCCGCTCGTTCGAAACGCAGATGAGCAATTTATTTGGCCCACAGGCTTTGAAGAAAATCCCCAACAACCATGGTATTTATAGTTCTTTCTTTAAGTTTGAGAAAGGCCCACCAACCACTTCGTTCGAATTAAACGGTTGGGGCGACGATCTGGTGCACGATTACCTGAAAGCGATTACCATTAACAATAGGATAGGGGTGCTGTACAGTAATAAAGATTATGGCTGCGAGTGGGACTACGATTTCAGGAACAAACGCTTCTTGGCAGAGGATAACACCAAGTTCGGAGTGAATATTATACTATATGCCATGGGCATAAATAGTTAGCTTTTCTCGTGCTGTCAGATGTTACCATCTGACAAATTTAGAAAATCATTGACTAAGCTTTAATAACAGCAGATGGTAACATCTGCCGCCACATTTAAAGTATGGAGTGTTTAGTCGATTAATCGCATTTTGAAAATTAGCTATAAACTAATAACAACTGAACTAATGACTAATGAACCAATGACCTAACCTACAATGCATACGCCGTTTCGGCCTTCGATTGATTCAGTACCAGAAAACTCTGAATATTCCCAACATAAGCCAGTGCGCCAATATTGTCTCTCAGGAAATTATTGTAAGAAACCATATCAGGCATGGCTACCTTAAGCATAAAATCGAAATGACCAGTAAGGTGGTAACATTCCATCACCTCAGGATATTTCTCCATTTCGGCCTTAAATGCCCTTACAATATCTTCTGAATGCAGGGTAAGTTGAATGTGTGGAAAGGCTATAAAATGTGACCTCAATTTATCGATATCAACAATGGCAACTGTTGATTTGATGTAGCCATTTGTGCGCAGTTTTTTAATGCGCTCTACAATGTGGGTCATGCTTTTTCTAAGCTTTCCTGAAACTTCTTTGTAGGTTAATAATCCATCACGTTGTAAAAGATTTAGGATTTCGATATCTGTCTGATCAACTTTTTGAGATTGCATGTAAAGACTTAGTGTATAATTGTTTCTGTTTTGTTCGCTGTTGTAAAGGCTGAAAATAGTTAAAATAACGTATATTTAGCTTAAATTATTGCTGTTTTATTAAAGCTTACTTAGTGTACTTATTACAATAATAATGAAATTTTATGAGTGTCAAAAAAATTATATTCTGTAGCCTTATTTTCTTTATTAGTTAAACCAAATTTTCGGGATGTTTAGGCCTTCGAAAAAAATAATTTTTATCAAAAAAACAGGTTATTGCTTTATAATTTGCTTAACTACTGATCTTTATACTGTAAATAATTTAATCAGATATCAATTTTCTCATGCATAAAAAACACAACTTTGGTGCCGGCCCATGCATATTGCCTTCATCTGTAATGGAACAAGCTGCGCAAGCCGTAATGAACTGGAACGGGATGGGTTTATCTATTTTAGAAGTTTCTCATCGATCGCCAGAATTTGAAGAGGTGGTACTTAAAACCCAGCTTTTGGTTCGCGAGTTATTAGCTGTTCCCGATCACTACTCAGTGCTTTTTTTACAAGGTGGAGCCAGTACACAATTTGCTATGGTTCCAATGAATTTTTTGAGTGAAGGAAAAAAAGCCGCTTACCTTGATACCGGATATTTTGCACAAAAAGCCATTAAAGAGGCCAAATTATTTGGCGAAGTAGAGCTAGTGGCTTCTTCGAAAGATAAAGATTATGCTTATATCCCCCACCAGTTTAATATTGATCGCGAATCTGTTTATATCCATTACACTTCAAACAATACGATTGAGGGAACGGAGATCTTTGATTTTTCTGCTGCAGGTGTTCCGTTGATATGCGATATGTCGTCAGACATTTTTTCCAGAAAGATTAATGTTAACGATTTCGATCTTATTTATGCGGGTGCCCAAAAAAATATGGGGCCGGCCGGGATGACGCTTGTTATTGCTAAAAATGAATTTCTTAATCGGGCAAAGAAAGAAATCCCATCCATGATGGACTATCGGGTATTCCGCGATAATATGAGCATGTACAATACACCGCCGGTTTTTTCCATTTATGTGGCCATGCTTAATTTATTATGGCTGAAAGATCAGGGTGGGGTTAATGGCATTGAACAAAGAAATATAGAAAAAGCAAAATTATTATATGCCGAAATAGACCGGAATCCACTCTTTTACGGTACGGCCGACGTTGAGCATCGCTCCCGAATGAACGTTACTTTCCTGGCTATTAATAAGGATGTAGAGGCAGGGTTCTTAAAATTTGTAACAGATCAGGGAATTGTAGGCATAAAAGGCTATAGAACAGTTGGCGGATTTAGGGCTTCACTTTACAATGCGCTCCCATTATCGAGCGTTGAAGTTTTGGTAAATGCGATGGCTAGTTTTGAAAAAATATGCAGCGATAAAACAGTTCTTGAACTCGAATAATCCGTTAAACGATGGTAAAAATCTCTCCACTAAAGGCATTACAGCCAGGCAAAGACATCTTTGATCTGATGATTTCTGATCAGGTAAACGGTAAGGTGCATAAAAATGAGCAGCTTTCTTTTGAAGACCTGCTCAATTTATTCGGATGTCCTTTGGATGATCGGCCTGCTATTTATGTTTACGAATTCCGTGGCGGGTTTGGTGTAATGAGAGGAATTTGGGCAGCTACCGATCTCTCTCAAACCCCAGTAGATGCAATTAAAAGGCACGAAGAAACGGTATTGGCGAAAGTAGAGTCGCTTAGAAGAGACCGGAAAAATAAAGAGATGCAAAAATCGCCAATCTTATTGGTTCATAAAAAAGACAAAACCTTAGATGAGCTGATTGATTTTGTGGTGCGTACGCGCAAACCTTTGGCAAGCGAATGGTCGCAGATGGAACATTTTCTTTATCAGGTATTGGAAGAAGATGTTATTGGAAAATTTGTTGAGGAATTTATGAAACTTGAAGCGGTTTACCTTGCCGATGGTCATCATCGCCTGGAAGCAGCCTGTTCATTGCAGAAAAACACGCCTCAGCACATCAGTTCTTTATTTGTTTCTGCCGATGTAATTTCGATAGGTGCTTTTCATAGAGTGATTTCTGGTGTAGATATTTCTTATTCACTGTTAATGGAAGAACTGAAACAGTATTATTATATCTCAAAAATTCCCAATAACAAACCTTATAAACCCGATCAGAAAAATAGGTTAGGACTTTGTTTTAAAGGCGAGTGGTATCAACTGGATTTAAATAAAGCTTCTATTGCATTGTCAGAAGTGCCAGATACGGTGATTTTACAGGATCAAATCCTATCAGCTGTGCTGGGCGTCAATAAACCGAAGGAAGATGAAAGGTTAATCTGCTTTCCGGATTGTAAATGGTCTCAATTTCTTGCAGCGCTGAATCAGGATGAAACGTCAATTGGTTTTTCTCTTTTTCCGATGACGGCAGATGCATTTATTACCGCTGCTGAAAAGGGCGAATTTTTGCCACCCAAATCTACCTGGATAGAACCTAAAATCCCTCAGGGATTTATGGCAAGTAGCCCGGTGGCTATAACGGCGAAAGGTGAGCAAGTACGGGCAAACTAATGGTTAAACCTATAAAGCAAACGATATGTTCGATCTCGATTTAGAAAGTATAGGTGAGGTGTTGGCCACTTTTATGATCGTTTGTTTCTTTCTGATCTCCTTATATAAAAAGCGTCTGAAATAAATCGAGCCAAAATAATCGTTTATGATAGCGATAGGGCATTCGGTTATCGTTAAATTTTATACTTTTGGGATACCGCTCGATTTACAATTTAACCCGATATGTTTTATGAAAATGCTTTTTAGAGTTTGCATACTTTCTATTTTAATCTGTTCTTCTATTCTGGCGAGTGCACAAACCGTTACTTTAGATTATTTTTTTAATCGCGAAACGCGAAAAAACAAAGCGGGAGAAGTAGAGCGTTTTCACTATTTATGGGGTAAAAGCGATTATGGGAATTTCTTTATTTTAGGAAGCATCTTTAAGAAACAAGGTTTTAAGTTAGATTCTTTAGAAACGGCTCCAACTGCCGCTAAGCTAAAAGGAACTGATGTGTATATTATCGTAGATCCTGATCGACCAAAAGAAAATCCAAAACCAAATTACATAGCGGCCAAAGATATTGCAGAAATTTCTACGTGGGTGAAGCAGGGTGGTGTATTGGTAATGTTTGCTAATGATAGTGCCAATGTAGAATTACCACACTTTAATCAACTGGCCAATGTGTTTGGAATGCACTTTACCAATGAGATGCAAAATCACGTTATTGATGATGCGCATTTTGAAGATGGGGCCATTGTGATCAAAAACAATCCGGTATTTAAAACGGCGCAGAAAATATTTATGAAAGATATTTGCTCCATTGAAACAAAGGCCAATGCAAAACCGGTTTTGAAAAATGCAGCTAACGCAACCGTTATTGCCTCGGCTAAATATGGTAAAGGAACAGTAATTGCCATTGCCGATCCATGGCTGTATGACGAATATGTTAACGGACGTTTACCAAAAGAAATGGGTTTCGAAAATGATAAAGCAGCAGCTGATGTGGTAGCATGGCTAAAAAAACTGTCGAAAAAATAATTTAGTTAAAGCTTATCTAGTTTAAAATAACCCAAATGAATTTCATCTTCAGGTAAAGCACCTGAAGATGGTTTTATTTCGATATGGTATTTTTGTTTCGACTCTGCACTTAAAATATCTTCAATTTTATAAATATCATCCACATCAATGCCATACTTTTCATCAATGTGGGCACCTTTTATCGAGTTTTTTTTAAAGAATACCGTCTTTTTTGCTTCCTGTATAGCCTTCGCCCTTTCATCATGAACAGATAAAATAATATAATGTTGTTCGTATAGTCGGTTCGGTTGGTAGCCGCCAAGATTAATGAAAAATAGTTTATCAGTAGAAGGTGCTGTATGGCTATCTCTTAGTTTAATGTTAATTTCATAATGGTTAACCTTGTTAATTTCCCGCCAGCCATCTACATGGATACTGCTTCCTGCTTCGGGCCAAAATGCTTTAATTTCGGGAACAAGTGCCTTAAGCGAAGGGGCAATGCCGAAGAAATAATCGTGCTGTTCTACATTTCTTTTCGGTGCTTTCGATCCCAATAAAAGCATATATAATTTTAAATCGTTCATTGTTAGGGTTAATCGGTTAATGGTTTGAATCGGTTAATCAGTGATTGATTATTGGTCATTTAAACCTCATTCATTAATCTTCTAACAGCGATAAGCACAATTGGTTCTTAGAATTTGTGAATAAACCACAGAGGGCGCAGAGAGAAAAGTGCCGAGGGAACAGAGTTGGGGTTGAAGTTTTTCTTGCTGTCATTCTGAATGCAGTGAAGACCTGCGAAGCAAGGATGAATGCCATTAATCTATAAACAGCTAATGAATAATCTTTTATAAACGTAAGTGACATCGTGAATACAGATCCTTCGCTGTGCTCAGGATGACGAATTAAGCTGATTAATCCGTGCGTTCTGTGTTTCCGTGGCAAAAAAAATAAAACAATTTGGTCTTTTTAGGATTATATGAACGGACGAATCAGGCAGGTAACTTCGTTTAACCAAATAAATTATAGCAGCTATAAATGAATATCAAGACAGTAAAAAAGAAAATCGCGATTATAGGGGGTGGGCCGAGTGGTCTTTTTATGTATAAAAGATTAACAGAGTCAAAGGTGCTTAATCTGGAGATAGACATTTTCGAGCGTAAAAGCTATTTAGGTGCTGGTATGCCTTATAGTACCGAAGGAGCTAATGTAGAACATATAACCAATGTATCAGACAATGAAATTCCGGTCATTTTTAATTCTATTGAAGACTGGGTTAAAATAGCACCCATAGCAGTTTTAAAAAAGTTTGATATCAATGATGAAAAATTTAATGAATACAAGGTATTGCCCAGGCTATTTTTTGGCGAATACTTATCCGCACAGTTTAATCTTCTGCAAGATGCTGCGGCCAAAAAAAGCATAAAAACCAATGCTCATTTAAATTGTGTGGTAGAAGACATTGTCGACTTTCCTAAAGATAATCAGGTAGCTGTAAGTGTTAAAAATCAGGATGAGTTATATTTTGATCAGGTTATTATTTGTACCGGCCACAATTGGCCAAAGAAATACGAAGGTCGTATTCCGAACTATTTCGATTCTCCATATCCACCAAAGAAGATATCCTTAAAGCTCAATCACGCCGTGGGTATTATGGGATCATCGTTAACCGCTATTGATGCCTTAAGAACGCTGGCCAGGCAAAATGGAAAGTTTGAGGACAATGAAGATGGAACCTATGGTTATCATTTGGATAGTGAAGGTTTTAAAATTGTAATGCACTCGCGCAGTGGTTTATTACCTGCAATTCGCTTTCATCTGGAAGATTCGCATTTGGGAAAGGAAGAAACGTTAAGCAAAGCCGAAATTCAGGCGAGTATAGCTGAGAACGGAGGCTTTTTACCCTTGGATTTTGTATTTGAAAAGAATTTCAAGGAAATGTTTATTAAAAAAGATCCGGCATTTTATGAGCAGATCAAAAACATGAGCCTGGAAGAATTTGTGGAGGCCATGATGGGTTTCAGGGAAAAAATGGAGCCCTTCGATCTTTTTAAGCGAGAATATGAAGAGGCAGAAAAATCTATAGAAAAGCGAAAATCTATTTATTGGAAAGAAGCCCTGGCTGTTTTAAGTTTTGCAATGAACTATCCGGCAAAATATCTGTCTGCTGAAGACATGGAACGGCTCCAAAAGGTATTAATGCCCTTAATTTCTATTGTAATTGCATTTGTACCGCAAAGTTCGTGCAGAGAATTATTGGCACTGCACGAGGCTGGTGTGCTAAGCATTGTTGCCGTTGGAGATAATGCGGATGTAGAACCGTTAAAAGCAGGCGGTGCAGATTATCATTACACGGTAGGTGATAAGAAGGTTACCGTTCACTTCGATACCTTTATCGATTGCGTTGGTCAGCCACATCTTTCTTTCGATGATTTTCCTTTTAAAAGCTTAATTACAAATGGAACGGTTAGTCCGGCAAGATTAAAATTCCAGTCTACTGAGCGCGGAAAGGCAGAAATGAAGCATAATGATTCAGTGACAAGGAAAAGTAACAGTTACTTTTTAACTGTGCCTGGCATCACCATTAATGATCATTTTCAGGTGGTTGATGAAGCAGGGCAGGCAAATGAAAGAATCTATATTATGGCCGTTCCGTACATTGGTGGTTATAACCCCGATTATTCTGGAATCGATTTCTGCGAAGCCGCGTCAGAGGTGGTACTCAACAGTATTTTAAACTAGGTATTGAATAACTTATGTTGCCAAAATTATAGTGCTTATATATTAATAATACGCTATCTATGCTTAGCTACACTTAAGTTACGCTTATACTATGGTTAACCCCCATGTGGAGTTGCTACAATTTCTTTTTAGAGTAGTTGGCTAGGATCTGTGATCTTATTAAGGATTAATTAATAAGATTTTCTGTATGGTTTCATATATTTTTTGATCACAGTACTGCTTTAGTAAAGAATGCATTGGATTTATGAAGTCTATTAATGTTGTTTCAGCAAAAAATACAATTAGTAAAACGGTTTATGATTTAGTTGATCTGGATTATAAAAAGTTATTTTTTTTGAAAGTGAGTTTAATTTCGTTGGTATTTGATTTATTTCGAATGCAGGGACGGAATTACTTAAAAGTAGCCTGTTTGGTTTAATCGCTTTTTAAAGAAAAAAAATCCATAAATGAGTGTTGTGCAGTGTTTTGTGTGAAAAAACAAACGTTTGCGCTTAATTTGTGTAATGTCTTTTTTGAATTACAAAATTACGAAAAACTGTATCGTGTTCCAGGTGAAATTAGACGTAAACATAATTCTGTAAGCTTAATTATAGTAACCAATCGAACGATCATTTAAAGCTTTCTCCTTAACACTTATTCGCTATTAGAATATCAATTAATAAAAATATAGAAATTAGTTAATTTTTTAGCATTAACCAAAGTGTAAAGCAGTTTAAAGCCTTACTCCTTACGCATTTTTTAAGCAAACGTTTGCGTTAAGAAAAATAAAAATTGCCCTTGCTTAATATATATCTTGCAATACCAAATCATAACGAGCCGATATTTTATTTTAGTATTACGAGCAAAAAATCTTGCCAACTAGCAAGAAAATAAATAACAAATAAAATAACCAGAGAACCTCTAACCAAGGTATAAAAAACAAGCAAACAAAAACTAATCATTCTTAGGGCGATCTAAGTTGCACTAAGAATTAATATTAATCATCCTAAACCACATTCCATGATCAAAAATTTTACTTTTTGTCTTCGGGCATTGCTTTGCCCAAAAATCTCAAATAGAGATCATTTCTTAATTACATTTTAACAATCGAGTTTCTTCTTTTAAACACTTAAACTTTTAATTAAACTAATAAAATGGTTAAAATTTATACAAGCGTTTGTATTGCCTTGTTTTTATCTGTTTTTGGATCACAATCTTTACATGCCCACGGGGCATGGCTTAAAACGGCTAATGGCAGTTATTTTGTCTTTCAGCAAGATACTACTAAAGCTAAAAAAGATTCGTCCGCCTATTCCATTAAAACTGATACAATTGGTCAAATGGTTAGAGCCTTACAGAAATTTAAAACGGTACGCGATACGATTAACATCCGTTCCTCAACACCTGTTCCCAATTTATCATTACAGCAAATTATTAAAGGTAATCTGGCAGGCGTTTATGTACAGGAACCAAACGGCGAACCTGGGACTGAGCAAAGCATAATTGTTCAGGGAACATCAGGCTTGTTGTTTAACAAGAAAGACATTTATGCTTTACAACCTGCCATTTATTTAAATGGGGTGCCTCTGGTAGCCGATAATCCTTTTGCATTTGATGTACAGAAATACGATTATAACAGGATTGGCCCGGCAACTAATCTTTTATCGCAGGTAGATATCAATAATATACAGTCTATTACGGTAATTAAGGATCCTTTTGAACTGGCTAAACTTGGGCCAAATGCAGCTAATGGGGCTATTTATATCACCACTAAAAACGCCAAGGCCGGCCTTAGGGATATTAGCCTGAATACTTATTTTAGCTATGTGACTGCCCCACAAGTAAATACGGTTAATGGAGTTTACGAAAATAATTTCAGAAATCAGTTTTATCAAAAATATAATCCAGGCGGCAGTCCAGCTTCTTATTTAAGGGATTCTACCAATGTGGCTTATTTCGGACCATCCAACTGGACAGATCTATATTATCAAAATACACCAACCTTTTCGGCCGATTTAGGTATTACCGGAGGTACAGAAAGGGCTAATTTTAGATTCTTTGGTTCTGGTACAAAAAATGCCGGGAATGCCGATGATACGGGCATCGATCGCTACAATTTATTTTTCGGCATCAATATGGCGCCATTTAAATGGCTTACCGTATCAAGTACCGTTAATACGGCACGTTTAGACCGTACCAGGAACAAAAGCCTGCGCGATCGTTTTGCCGAAACACGTTACATACCCGATTTAAGCAGTCCACTTTCTCCAAATGCCGATTCGTATGCTTCTTATTTAACACAGAATGACAGGAATGTAGATAACAACCGTTCTACTGTATTAAATGGAAGTTTAACATTAAGCGCCAAAATAAACAAATTCGTGATCTCAACCACTGGCCTATTCAATTACAATGAAGGCGTTCGCGATTATTTTGTGCCATCAACACTATTGGCAGGGATAAGTTATATATCCAACTATTTTGGTTATAGTCAAAGAGTATCCATCAACAATAGCATTAGCTATAAATATGATATCAATAAAGACCATGTTGTTGATTTTGAAATCGGTCAAAGTTTACAGGGCGACACTTATAAATATAATTACGCCAGGGCTTATAATGGTCCGAATGATTACGTAAAATTATCTTTTGTAGATGGAAATCCAACCAAAGCCGGATCTCCTAATCCAGATTACTTAAATGTATTGACGAACAATAATTTTTATGTATTTAGGTATATCGATAAAGAGCGTAATAACTTAATGTCGTTTTATGGCACGGCTAAATATTCCTATAAAAATTTATTAACACTAAGCGCATTGCTTAGAAGGGATGGTGCTTCTAATGGCCAGCCAGATAGCCGCTGGGTAACTACTCCGGCATTTAGCGTCAACTGGAATTTAAAAGAGCAGTTTCTAAAGGACAATAACACAATTGATGCGCTGCATTTAAGTGCAGCCTGGGGACGTACTTTAAGAATTTTTCAGGATGACCGTTTTGCGGCCGGACCTCAATACCGTTCAGAAAATGGATGGGAAGAAGAACCAACCATACCTGGATACGGTGGTTTATTGGGTATTAACCGCCCATACAATAGTGGTTTTATTGGTTACAACATTAGCTTGCCATTTGCTGATCGGACCAGCATTACCTTAGATGCTTCGTTTTTACACAACCGCATCAATGCTGCGGTAACTGCATATAACCGTAATGATAAAAATAGCGTAATCGGTTTACCTGTACCAGTTGAAACGGGTTATTCTACCGAATACAAATCGGGCATGGACATTAACAACAAAGGGATCGAGCTTTTGGTTAACGGATCGGTTTTACAACAAAAGAACGGTTTGAATTGGAGTACAGGTTTAAACCTGAGCTATAATAAAAACAAGTTATCGGCCTTGCCTGAAGGCTTAAATGAACTGATTTATCAAAACGACAATAAACTTGAGGTCGGCAAATCGGTTGGCAGTTATTGGCTGTACACCAATCAGGGTATTTACAATAGTGATGCTGAGGTACCAGCAGGCAGAACCTTTAATGGTATCCCATTAAAAGCAGGCGATCCGAAATGGGTTGATTATAATAATGATAACCGCATAGATAGTAAGGATAAGATATTAACAGGAGATAGATTGCCAAAATTTGTAGGGGGATGGAACAATACCCTGGCTTATAAAAACTTCGATTTAAACTTCAATTTTATTTTCGCTGCAGGCCAAAAAGCAATTAACCAATACGAAGCCACCCGTTATGGTTTTGTTAACCGCGAGGCTGGAAACGACATCAACTCTGTTAAAGAAGTATCTTCCTGGCAATCTTTTGATAATGAGAAAAACTATCCAATCTATAATCCATGGAGCCCGGTAGATGCCTACCGTACCGATCAGGATCTGTTTTTAGAAAATGCCTCTTACATAAAATTAAGATCGGTTACACTGGGCTACGACTTTAGCAAAATGGGCCTGTTTAAAAAAGCAGGTGGAAAAATAAGAAGAGCTTATTTGTATGCTACCGCCTTAAACGTATTTACACTGACCGATTTTTCAGGCGTTGATCCAGAACTGATCAATTACAATGGAATATACGATGGCGCAAATATCACTATCCCACGCACATTTGTTGTGGGCTTCAAACTGGATTTATAAAATATGACCATAATTAATATGAAATATTCTAATTATAAAATGAGCATCTGCCGAATGGTTGCGCTCGCTTTATTACTAAGCTTGGTTGGTATCGGCAATTTCTCGTGTAAGAAAATTGAAGATGTACAATCCACCAGATTGGCTACCGAAGAAAGCAACTGGAAAACACTTGAAGATGCCAGGGCAAATCTACTTTCGGTATATGGCCTGATGCGTTCGGCTACGGTTTCTGACAATACTCATTGGTTAATGGGCGATCTACGTCAGGGCGACTTTCAGATTACCAATAGGGCAGACTTAAAATCGATAGTTATTGGACAATTAAATGCACAGTATCCGGTAATTAACAGAATTACCAACTGGCGCAGGTTTTATGCTGTAATTAATGCAGCAAGCTTGTTTATTGAACGTTCAAAACAGATTATACCTTTAGATTCGCGTTACACGCAGATAAACAACAATGTAGATGTAGCGCAGGTCAGAATACTAAGGGCTTTTGCCTATTTCTACATGGTCAGGATTTGGGGCGATGTACCTTTGCTAACCTCCTCTCATGATGGCGATTTTATTAAACTGCCAAGAACAGGTAAAGATAAAGTACTTCAGTTTGCCACTTCCGAATTATTGGCTGCGGCACAGGTGGTACCTTTTAAATATGGTGGCGATGATCCAATTCTTCCGGGGCTTTATTACGGTGCAGGTTGGTCAAGCTGGAACGGAAACATCTTTACCAGGCTATCAGCTTATATTATTTTAGGCCATATTGCTGCCTGGCAGGGCAATTATCTGGATGCAGCTACTTATACAAAATTTGTGCTCGATAACTATACCAAATCAAACGGAAGTGGTTCTAACGGTATCGTTTATCTGGATATGGATGCCTTAACAGAGAATGTAAATTACTATAGCCCATTCGCTTTTAAACGTGCAACGGTATTGGTGGGTTTCCCGTTCGAGGCGGGTAACGGTCTATCAACAGCAAATGGGCATATCGAACAATTAACCCTGGCATCACCTTTTATCCCGAAGGCACAGCCGGAGATGTTTGTACCAAAAGACAGTATTCTTAAAATATTTACCGACCCTTATGATTTAAGGTTTAGTGTTAATCCGGTAAATGGTTTATACCGAACCAATTACTTTTACAACTTCACTTCTGAACAACCCATTTTTAACAAGATTAAGGTAATTTATACCGCTCAAACCTCAGGTAATTTAACCCTATTTAGTTCTACCATGCTGTTTAGCCGGATAGAGGAAGTTACCCTGCTGAGGGCCGAAGCATGCGCCGCATTAGGTCAGCGTGATGAAGCCATTTCTGCATTAAATAAAGCATCTAATTTAAGAGGTACCGATCCTTACGATCCGGCATCAGGCAAAAATTTAGTTGATGCTATTTTTGAAGAGCGCAGAAGAGAGTTAATGGGAGAGGGCTGGAGATGGTATGATATTGTACGTTTTAACCGGCTTAAAAATCCTACCGGAACCTTTATCAAGAGAAATGGTACACCACTTACATTCAGGCAATTTGAAAGTATGGGCGGCATTTACTGGCCGGTATCACAAGATGTAATCAATGCGAATCCATTGGTTACCCAAAACGCATACTGGCAATAATCAATTAGAAGATCATGAAAAAGAAATTATATAAGTGTAGCCTTTTTGTGCTACTGGCAGTTATAGGCACTTATTTAAGTGGCTGCAAAAAAAACGACTCGGCTTATTACGATTATACCAATACGGTACAAACATTTAAAGGAACGGCATTGGATTATTTAAAGTCGAAGCCGAATACTTTCGATTCGCTGTTATTGGTACTGGATCGTTTCCCTTTTCTGAAAGATTCGCTAACCAATCAACAGATTACCCTTTTTGCACCTGTAAATGAAAATTTTGCGGCATCGGTTAAATATTTAAACCAATACAGAAAAGCAGAAGGAAGAGGCCCTATTTATTTAAAAACAGGAGATCCCGAACAATTATTGTATATGCTTACCAAGTATATCATCAGAGGGAATAAAACTGCGGATGCTTATGCTGGCAGTGTAGATGGCATTTCGCTAAATGCAATAGGTTTTAATTATCCCATGCACATTAAAGCTGTAAAATCAAATGCTTCAGGTTTTGTAGGTGGGGGTGCCACAACACTCGAGTACAGCGATATGTATGGTTCAACGATTAAAACCAATTGGGTTACCACCAGCACTAACGCCATTAATATCAAAACCAATAACGCGACCATTAACATTTTAACCCCACTGCACAATTTCGGGTTTGATGAATTTACATACAGATTAGACCAATAGCCTTATGAAGATGAAAACTAATAAATACATCCTTACCATAGGAATTATGCTATCAGGCATAATGCTCTTATTGGGGTCGTGTAAGAAAAATTTACCTGACAACAGATTGTCTATCGCTAACGATAGTCAGTATACACAGTTTATATATCAACCTACATTGGGTAGGAATACTTTATTTACAAACATCTTTACCTATGGCAATTCGAGCAGGCCATTAGATTTTAAAATTGTAAACATGCGCACCTTTGGTGGCGAGCCTGCTCCCGAACTTACTAAGTTGTACCCGGTAAAAGTATGGAAAACAGCTTATGATGGTACGGAAAAATCGCTAGCCGAAATTGAGGCCAAGCGAATAATCGAAAACCACCCTTTGTTCGAAGTCCGTCCGCATTCTGGCGAGTTTTTAATGTGGGCAGAGGCCAATTCCAATATGATTAAGGCCCAGCCAGATTCGGGTTATGTTTTTGATGTAGAAATGTCGAATACCGGAGGAAGAAAATATTTTCAAAACTTTCGTCTAAGTCCGCTGCGTGAACGCCCATATGAGCCATCGCCACTTGATCCGGTAACTGGGCAGGGAACATCCACCTCTGTTAGTCCCTCAGACATGTTTATTACAGGTACCAGAACCAATCAATATTTGACTTCCCGTGATGTACAGGTTGTGTTCAATAAACTGCCAAAAGGTTTACCTGGCTATTCGGGGCATAGCATCAGTTTCAAATTTATAGATACGCTCGCTCAGGTTATCGATCCGAATAAGTTCGCCTTAACCGATTGGGGCAATTTGGTACATGGTTTTAATATGGTAAAAGACGCCAGCAAAGTAAAATTCGATGTGGCTTACCCGGTTCCATTAACGGCATACCCTACAAAATTTACCACAAAAGATGGTGGTGCAGCGAGGGTAGTATTCAGATTTGACAGGCAGGCATTTGGCGCTGTTTTACTTCACTGTTATCTGGCCTTAAATTTCAAGATCTATGAGGAGGGCGATTGGGAAATTATTTTCCAGTTTAAGACTGATAAACCAAAATTTGATAACGACTGATGGAACTAACTAAATCAAAACAAAATATATTTCCAATGAAGTATTTTTACAGTATAGTAATTTTATTGATTTTTGGTTTGCACAATCTTGCCTTCGCTCAACAGCAAATAGCGGTTACGGGTACGGTTTATGATGGTGAATCGAAAAAGAAGGAAACCATGCCCGGCGTAAGTATTTTAAGTGGTGGCAGGGTTTTGGGCCAAACCGATGGCGACGGCCGTTTTAGGGTAACCGTAGCATCAAATGCAGAGATTACTTTTAAATATTTAAGTTATATCACCCAAACGGTAAAGGTAAATAACCGAACTACTATTAACCTAACCTTGCAGGGTGATAATACCACGCTTAAAGAGGTACAGGTTACTGCAGGTTATCAAACCAAAACAAGAACCTTAAGTACAGGATCCACCGTAACCATTTCGGGTAAAGATATCCAGGGGCAGCCCGCAAGTGATGTCATGTCGCTTTTACAGGGTAAAGTTGCTGGTCTTAACATCCAGAACAGTACTGGTGCACCAGGTTTTAGGGGCTCTATTACCTTACGTGGTATCTCTAACATTAACATATCTGGTTCCGGAAGCTCTAGTTTCTTAACCCCAACCTCGCCACTGTTTGTAATTGATGGGGTACCTGTTGATGACAATACCAACTATTCATATGGTTTTCAACAGGCTGGGCCAGGTGTATCGCCTATTTCGCAGATCCCACCAGAAGATATAGAAGACCTTACGGTATTAAAAGATGCGGCCGCAACAGCTTTATATGGATCGAGAGGAGCTTATGGGGTAATTTTGGTGACCACCAAACGCGGTAATTCAAAAGTGCCGGTTGTACGTTATAATGGTGCATCATTCTTTTCGATGGTACCTCAGTTACGTAACGTTATTGGAGGTAAAGGTGAAAGGGATCTGCGTATCTGGCAGATTTTGCAGAATGATACCAGTTATAACCATGCGATAGATATGGTCAACTCATCACCAATTTTGTCTGATAGCTTAAATGCTTACTTTAATAACTCAACAGATTGGCAATCCTATTTTTATAGAAACACATTTAACCAAACCCACAATGTGAGCATTTCGGGTGGTGATGTAGCCTTCAACTATAAAGTGGGTGTGGGTGCTTATGATGAAACCGGGATCCAGGAGAATACAGGCTATTCCAGGTACAACCTGAATATGAACATGCAATATAACCCAACCCCTAAATTTAAATTGGTTGGTCAGCTACAAAATTCCATTCAAAAACAGCAAACGGGTAGCGGCAATGGCTTGCTGAATAGCGGTTTAGCCACTACAGGCGCCGCATCCAGTTTATTGCCTTCACCTTCCTTGTTTTCATCACAAAGTGGCGTGTTAGCTCAGCTCCAAACCGATAATGACAATAAGTCACTACAGACTTTTGCGACCATTAATGCTGAATACGAGGTTTTTAAGAATTTTAGGATTTCTACATTTTTAAACTACACCAATAGTACGGGTACAAAAGATAATTTTTCGCCGGCGGCATTAAATGGCAACCAATCGAAATATTATACCTATAACGACCGTGCTACCAAGTTATACAATCGTAACCAGTTCTCTTATGTATATAGTTTAAAGGATGCTGCCGGAGAAGATGCGCATAATTTCAACTTATTTGCCTTTACAGAAATGAACTCCAGCTTTTTTAAAGCAGATGCTATTTTGAACGAGAGGGGAGTTAACGATCAGTTAAGGGGCCCTTTAACTAATATGACCGATTACCTGACCTCGTTAGGTGGAACAATAGATTATACCGATGTAAGAAGCGTTGCTTTTGCTGGTGCATTTTCTTACAACTACAGACAAAAATATGTATTGGACCTTAATTATCGCTTGGATGCCAACTCGGCTAATGGCGAAAATGCCCGTTACATTGCCAATCCATCCATAGCCTTAAAATGGAACTTTAATAAAGAACAGTTTATGGAAAACATCAAATGGATTGATTATGCCGATATCCGTTTAAGTTATGGCTCTAATATACAGCCTGTAGGTGGTATTTTTGATGGTTATGGTAAATATGTAGGTGGAAATCGTTACAATAATGCAAACTCGGTTATATTAGACCTAGCGAGATTGCCGAATTTAGATTTGCAGCCTACCAAAGCAACTACCTATAATGCTGGTGTTGATTTTAGCTTGTTCCAAAACCGTTTTTCATTCGTTTTTGATACTTATTACAAGCAAAACGACAATATTTTCAAATACAAGGATATTTCGAGTACCAATTCATTTGGAAGCATTGCTTCTAATGAGATCAGTAATGTAAACTATGGTTGGGAATTTCAAACAACAGCCCGCCCATTAAGTCCTAATAGCCAGTTTAAGTGGACAATATCTGCAAACTTAGCCATCAACAGAGAAATTCTGGCACAATTGCCTGATGGTTTAAGAGACTATATTTATTATGATAAAGACTTACAACAGGACACCTATTACCGTTTAGGTATCAACTCATTATCGAATTATCTGTACAATACAAAAGGAGTATATTCTACCAATGCTCAGGTTCCTGTTGATCCGAATACCGGTTTGCCCTACCGCGTGGGAGGTACCGGCCGCTTAAATTATTTTAAAGCAGGCGATCCTGTTTTTACCGATCTGGATGGAAATTACGTGCTTGATGGTAATGATAGGGTTATTGCTGGTAATTCGCAGCCGCAGATAACCGGGGGTTTCACTTCATACCTGCAATGGAAAAACTGGAGTGTAGAGGTCAATACTTCCTTTACCCTGATCCGCGATATTATCAATAACCCATTGGGTAAGCAGTTACAGAACTATACTAATTTTAATCAGTTGGGTAGTTTGGTGCCGTTAGATCAGCTAAACTATTGGAGTACAGCTGGTGATGCTGCAACCTATGCCAATCCGCTGGATTTTGTCCGTGCACGTATCATCGATCCTTTTAGATTAAACCAAACGGCATTTCAGGAAGATGGCTCTTATTTTAAGTTAAACTCAGTTAAAGTGTATTACATCTTCGATAAAAAATTTACCAGCAGGTTAGGGATGAACAGGGTAAGCATAAATGCTACTGCCGCCAACCTTGGTTTTATCACGCGCTACTCTGGGCCTAACCCTGAAAATGTAACCAGTTTGGGTAGAGATGATTCAGGAGGTTATCCTTCTCCGCGACAGTTTACCCTAGGCTTAAACATTGAGTTTTAAACAAATTAGACAGATGAAAAATACAAAATATATAATCCTGTTTGCCGCACTGGTATTTACCACAGTTGGTTGCAAAAAGTTTTTAAATGTGACACCCATCGAAGCACAAAGTGGGAACAACTTTTGGAAAACACGCGAAGATGTAGAGGGATTTACAAACGGCATTTACGCAAGGTTAAAATCAAAAGTGGCAGGTACGCCCACTTTCTTTAATGAGGACGACCGGGCATTCTTCCCCGCATTAGAAGTCCGGGGTAATAATGTAGTTGCAAGTGGTATCAGTGGTGATGGTTCTACCATTTTTAATTCATTGGCCAACAACAATATGAAAGCTATTGTTGCCAGTAGCGGAAGGTTTAGTGATATGATGAAAAACATCATGAGCTGGAAAGAATGGTACGATGTGGTCGCAGCATCAAATATTTTATACTTCGAAGTAGATAAGGTGCCATCATCGAGTTTGCCAGATGCTGATAAAAAAAGATATAAAGCCGAGGCTGTATTCTTACGTAACCTGAGTTATATGTTTATCTGCAAGTTATTTGGTGATGCCGTTTATTACACTGATGCCTACCATAGCAGCCCATTAGGCAGAACACCACAAGTAACCGTAATGAACAGGTGTATTGCAGATATGACTACGGCAAAAGCCGATTTGCCATCTGCTTACAACGATGCTACATCTAATGGTTTCAGACCTACCAAGGCATCGGCAGTTGCACTTTTAATGCATTTAAATATGTGGGCCGCCGCCTGGGATACCGATGTTAAAACAAAATATTACGAAGCCGTAAAAACATTGGCCACCGAACTGGATACTTACAGCAATTACAAGATACTGCCCATTACACCTGCAAATACATTAAAGATTTTTAAAGGAAGGAGCAGTGAAAACCTGTTCGGCATTTTACAGGAATTTAACTATGGAGAAGGCTTTTCGTTAACGGCGGGCTACTCTTATTATTTTTCACACTTTCCGTATCAAGGTAATGTAACCAAAACATCAAGTTCAATGTATTACGCAAGCAACTATATGCGTAAGCTTTATCCCCCGGGTTCTCCTGATGCCAGGATAACCACCTGGTTCGAGAATTACGATGCTCAATCTGGATCCTTCCAGTTTAAAAAATTCGCGAATACCTATACAACAGGATCAGGTAATGCGATATCGGTAACAAGTGATGATAGCGCCATTATTTTCAGGTTGCCTGATTGCTATTTATTAACTGCCGAAGCCCTGGCCGAACTTGGTGATGAAAGTGGAGCAAGAGATTTTGCGAATAGGGTAACCATAGCTGCAAACGCACCCCTTATTATCCAGGATGGACAGGATTTGAAGGATGAAATTTATAGGGAAAGATGCAGGGAACTGATTGGTGAAGGACAATTCTATTTTGACCTGGTCAGAACGAAAAGAGTAATCAGTTCCGATTTCACCGGATCGCCAATGTCGGTAGCTAATCTAAACGCAGGGGCGTGGACATGGCCATTAACCATTACTGCTGCCGAGCGTAGTGCGAACCCAAATTTAATCGGTAATAATTTTTGGAACTAATAGATATGATGATGAAAAATTATAAAACACTGCTGTTTTCACTAATCTGTGTATTATCAGTTTTAACCGGCTGCAAAAAATACTATATGGAAACGGGGGTTCATGAGGCAAAATATAATGGAAATATGATGCAGTACATGGAAGAAAAGAAACCGTTTTTCGATTCGACTTTAACGGTTATTAAACTGGCTGGTTTAGCTGACGTAGTAAGCAAAGAGAATATTACATTTTTTGCGCCACCAAGTGGATCCATCTTTAAATCTATCAAGCGCTTGAACATCGAATTAAGGGTAACGGGTAAAGATACCGTTTCCCAATTATCGCAGATAAAACCGGCGGTATGGAAGAATATACTTTCGCAATATATCTTCAAAGGCGCCAGCCGCTTAAAAGATTATCCACAGCGCGATACTTTATCTTATCTCGCTTTCCCTGGCCAGGGTTATACTTCCTATGGTGGCAGGATCATGAATGTAGGGGTGATCTTTAATGACGCAGTGGTGCTCAGCGATAAAGGAGAAGTACTTTCGAGGGTGGCTTATGCTGGTTACCGTCAATTGTATCTAGCCTATATTCCCGATCTGTCCAATCCACAGGTATCATTGGTCAATATTCCGGTCGCCACATCTGATATACAGCCCACCAATGGTGTATTACATGTATTAAATAAAATCCAGCATAATTTCGGCTTTAATACAAATGTTTTTATCGAGCAGGCCATATCTGCAGGTATTAATCCACCAACACCATAGGTCTATTATCTCATCCGAAAATTGAATAAAAATGTTAACTAACATAAAATATAAATTTAAGCTGTTTTTGTTTGGAGCCATAGGCTTAACAACGGCTATTGTTTCTTGCCAAAAAGAAAAAGGACTTACCGAAGACCCTTATGCCGGAGGGAAGAAACCATTGGATCTTACCTTTATTTCTAAAACAATTGAACCAGATGTTGTAAGTCCTGGTGATGTTTTAAGCGTAAGGGTAAAAGGACTGAATAAATACATCAGCGATTTTAAGGTGTATGTAAATGAAATTGAAGCCGAAGTGGTTCCTGCATCTACAAACGACAGTACCTTAACTTTCAAGGTTCCGCTAACGGCCAGTACAGGCAGTATGTGGATTACCTCACAAGGGCAAAGTTTTTTTGGTCCAATAGTAAAAGTAGGTGGCAAACTAAGTGTTGATGCCAACTGGAAAGTAGTTAATGGGGCAACAAATAATACCAATGGCTTTGGTAATAGCTCCATATATGATATTGAGGCATTACCAGGTGGTAACTTTTTCCTGGGTGGCGCGTTTAACGATTTTGAATTAAAAGGAACCGAAAAGCTACCCATTGGAGGCATAGCCCAAATTTTGGGAGATGGTACATACTCAACGAGTGGCGTTAGTTTTGGCAAAGGAGTTGGTGGGGCTGAGAAGTATATCAACTCGATTACCAGGATCCAAACCGGAACCCAGGCAGGTAAATATATTATCGGCGGAAGTTTTACCAGCTTTAATTCTACACGTACAAACCGCCAAACGTTGAACAATGTGGCCAGGTTAAACACTAATGGAAGCTTAGATAGTTTGATCCTCAGGGATGTAATTAACCCAAAACCACAGGAAACGTATAAAAATGGTGATACTGTGAGTGCCTTTAATGCCGGTGTGGATGGCGCTGTTAGAAAAACCTTTGTATTTAATGAACAGGTTTATTTGGTAGGCAACTTTAATAACTACAAACGCATGTATCTGCCAAATTCTAGTTATGATGAGAAGGTTTACGATAATACGAGGATGCGCCAGATGGTAAGGGTAAATATGGATGGTACCATGGATTCTACTTTCCATTATAACAAATCTACCCGTCAAAGTGCTATAGGTGCGAACGGTGTTATCTTAGATGCTATGATGCAAACAGACGGGAAATTAATCTTAGTAGGCACTTTCAGCACGTTTAATGGGGTACAGGCCAATAGAATTGTAAGGATTAACCTGGATGGCAGCGTTGATAATAGCTTTAACGTAGGCTCGGGTGCCAATAGCGATATTCTTTCCATTAGATACAACGCTACCACGAATAAAATTGTGATAGGAGGTTCCTTTACGAGTTTTAATGGTAAAGCGGCCTCGGGTCTTAATCTGTTAAATGCTGATGGCTCTAATGTAACTACCTTTAATGGCCAGGCGGTAACAGGTGGCATTACTAATTTTGTTGGCCAGCTTAACAACGGAAAAATAATTGTAGCCGGCTCTTTTAATAAATATGGCGATTATCTGCGCCAGGGTTTTATGGTATTGGAAGCCAATGGACAGTTGGCGGTTGGCTATAACAATACAGGTGGTTTTCAAGGTTTTATTTACGATATGGTAGAAACCACGATCTCAAATGGCTCGCAGGTAATTTTAGTGGGCAATATTCTACGTTTCAATGGTACGTTGCCCCACAACCTGTTGCGTCTTAATTTTTCTAATTGATCAATATATTTCAAATATAATAACAGATGAAAAAAGGATTTACATTAACTACAACCTTAAAATATTTTGGCCTCGGCCATGGTATTTGGGTTATTCCTTATGGCCACTGGGTGTAATAAGGATTTTGAAAATACATTGCCGAAAAACTTTAGAAACGATACATTAGGTTTAGGAGCAGGGAAAAAGGTACTTTATATTGTTTTAGATGGCGTAACAGGTGCGGCAATAAAAACACTCGCACCTACCAATTTAGCTCAAATTAATGCAAAGGCTACCTATACCTATGATGGTTTGGCCGATAACAAATACAATGTGATTACCAATGCATCTGCCTGGACAACGATGTTAACAGGTTATGATTATACCAAACACCATGTAACCACCGAAGATTTTGCGGGTTTAAACTTACAAAATACACCTACTATCTTTACCCGCATCAACAGTTCGATTATCAACGCAAGGACGGTTTCTATCGCATCAACTTCAGTTTTTAATGATAAACTGGCGGCCGATGCAACCGTAAAACAGACCGTAGCCGATGATGCCGCGGTAAAAACAGGAGTAGTTACCGAGTTAATCACCAACAGCCCGTCTATAGTTGTTGCACAGTTTCATAGTGCCGAAACTGCAGGTGCAGCCAATGGTTATACCGCTGGTACACCTGCTTATGCAGCTGCTATTAAAAATATTGATGGTTATATTGGTGAGATACTAACGGCGCTAAAAGCCAGAAAAGGTTATGCGGGAGAAAACTGGTTGGTGATCATTGCTTCTAATAAAGGTGGCGGACCATCTGGTGGTACTCCGGGCTCAAATATTTTTAATGATGCTTCCCGAAATGCTTATATCGCTTTTTATAATCCAAGGTTTTTGTCGGTACAGATTACGCAGCCTGATCCAAGCAGTTACCCATTTGTAGGTACGGCTCCTCGTTTTGTGGCTACTACCTCTTCAAATGTTACCGCTACACAAAACAGCACCACATTAGGCAATTTTGGTACTACTGGAGATTATACTTTCATGTTCAAATTTAGAGACGATTACGGGCAGGCGAATTATTATCCAATGTTTTTGGCAAAAAGAGGTCCTTTCGATTCTGTTACCTCAACAGGGTGGGGCTTTTTATTTGGGGCTAACTCCGCGCAGTTAGATTGGGGCGGTAGTCCACGTCCTGGTTTTGGTATCGATATCCGTGATGGACGCTGGCATACCGTAGCCTTTACTATAAGCCTGCTAAATGCAGTAAGAACACTTACGTTATATGTTGATGGTTTAACGAGATATTCAGGGTCTATAAACGGAAAAAATATTGATAACAGCATACCACTCAGGCTGGGTGGTAACGTTGGAAGCGATGGTAATACCCAAACCAATATTTTAATTAGAGATGTAGCTTTGTTTAATGTGGCCTTGTCTGCTACCGATGTAGCCGCGATCATGAGAACACAGATTAAGCCTAGTACTCCATTTTTTAACAACTTATTAGGCTTTTGGCCAGGGAACGAGACAAGCGGTACTGTAATGCTTGATCAATCGGGTAAAGGAAATAATTTTACCTATAGTAGTAATGTAGCATTTGCCAATTTCGAAGAAATTTCTCCTAATATCTCACCTGATATTTCGCCAGCAGCCTACACCGCTGTTCCAAACGGTGTAGATATTCCGGTGTTGATTTACAACTGGTTAAATATTGCTGTTTCCAGCCAGTGGGGTTTAACCGGTAGAGTATACAGTCCAACTGTATCATTACCAACTAATTAATTTTAAATATTGATAAGATGAAATTTAATCAGCTAACTAAAATATTTGGCCTATTTCTTTTACTTGCATTTACTGCTTGTAAAAAATATGGTTATGAGGTTCCGGATGGTTATCCGGATAATTCACAGAATGCGGCCGACGGAACGATCGATACCAATATGAAATTGATCGATAAATCGATGTATGCCAAGGCAAGGGTATTTCCTGGTTTGGTAGATCAATCGGAGCCTAGGGTAAAAGATACCCAGTTTACACTTAATCTTAACTTTACCGATCAAACGGCACAGAATTTAAGGATTTCGGTTGCGCCATCGCCGCAATATAGCACGGGTTATTATGCTGCTCCTGGAGAATTGATCAAAATTGTGGTGCCAGCAGGAGTTGATGGGTTAACCGTACAAATTGGTGCGCATACTGATAACCTTGCTGGTAAATCGCCATTATTACGCGATCCCGTGATTTACAACAGAAAGCAATTGGTTTCAGGCGTTAATTATATCCGTAACCTTTATGGTGGACATATTTACATCTTAGCTTCCTTCGCTTACCCTAATCCGATTACTTTCACCATTACTGGTGCTGTAGTATCGCCCGATTTTATTTTGGGCCAAACCAACGATGCTGATTGGGTAGCCAAGGTAAAAGCCTCACAGGTTCCTTGGTTAGAGTTAAGGGCTAAAAGTGTTATTTTTACTATCCCCAGAGATAAGGTAATGGCTACTTTTAATTCTAGCGAACCTTTTACAAATCCTACAGCTGTATTTACCCGATGGAATGATGTTTTCGATCTCGATTATAATGCCTGGATGGGTTTATCAGATAATGCCGTCGATATTAGAGACAGAAGCCCGCAAAGTCAATGGCGTGGCATACTCGATATTCAGCTTAGCGCTGGTTATGGCCACTCTGGTTTTCCTTTTGTAGGCCTGAACGATTCTTATTGGTTTGCCAGTTTTACCAGTTTAAATTCGATTACCACCAGTTCTGGTCAATGGGGTACTTATCACGAGTTTGGTCACAACTGTCAGCAGGGAAGTATCTGGAGTTGGAGTACTTTGGGCGAAACCACTAATAATCTATTCAGCTTTAAAGTAGCCAATAGGATTGGAGCCAATTATAATATCCTGCATCCAGCAGTTTCGAGCGGTTTTCCTAAGGCAATTACTTATGCGAGTGGTTCTGGTACCAAAAATTTTGATACTGATGCCGCCATGAACGCTGTAGATGAGGCACCATTTATGAAAATGACACCATTTGTGCAGATTTTTGAAAAATACGGATATGGTGCAATGACTTATTTATACACGGAGGCCCGCCATGCAGAGCGTTTAAATACTAACGACATTACCAAACATAATTTCGTTTACGAAAAACTGTCTGATTATACTAAAACGGATTTATCGCCATTTTTCGGCGCATGGGGGATTTTAATCAGCGATGCTGTAGTGGCGAAGGTGAATGCCAAGTACCCAACCCTAAAAACTGCTTTATGGACTTATAACCCATTAACTAAAACAGGCGGAACCGGGCCAGTTACTTATACCACTACAGTGGTATCAGTAAGTTCAGCTCAATCGGGCGATGGAACAACTGCTGCCCTGGTTGATGGTATAGTTTCTGCAGCATCTTATTGGCATTCAAACTATGGAACAGCAACAGCAACAAACACATTAGGTTACCCTATTAATATTGTTTTAGGTACAGGATCACCCATTCCTATAGCGGTTAAAGGGGTAACTTTTGCACAAAGACAAAATAATAGTGGTGGTTATGTAAAAGATGTAGAAATATTGAGCAGTACCGATAATGTAAATTTTGTAAGCGTAGGTACTACCACTTTACCCCAAAATACTGCAATTTACAATTTTAACTTTCCAGGCGGAAATGTTAGTGCCAAGTTTATCAAAGTGGTAATCAAAAGCGGTGTGAATGCTGTATATGCCAACTTATCAGAGTGTAACCTTATTAAACCTTAATGGCGCTTTATTATGAAAACGAACAATAAAATATATAATATAATCTTTTGTGTTTGCGCAATAGGCATATTGGGGTTTGCTAGCTGCAAAAAATATGCTAATCCGCCAGCGATATACGAAGAACTCAAGCCTCTATCGGCTGGGCAACGCAAAATTTTGGTGATCAGCATTGATGGTTTAACAGGAGCAGAATTACAAACTGTTGCACCAACCAACATTACAGCGCTGCAAAAGAATTCTAAATATTCCTATAATACGTTAAAAACTGCCTCTGATGCAGCCGGATGGGTATCAATGTTAACAGGTACCAGTTTTGTGAAACATCAGATTAGTACAGATAATTTTGAACGTACAGCTGGCTCAAGTAATGATGAACATGCACCAATTGTATCCTATCGGAATGTATTCGATTATATTACCCAATATAAATCCGTAAAGACCGCTTTAGTTACCCCTTGGGCCAATTTACGGAACTATATGAAAAATGCAGATTTTGCCCCAGTGGTATCAACCGATTTGGCTGTTAAAGACAGTACAGTAAGCATTCTGAACAGCCAAACAGGCCTGGGTACCATCTTTGTTAATTTTAGAGAAGTAGAAGCTGCAGGTGCTAATGGGGGTTATGTAGCCACCAATACCAACTACAAAAACGCCATTGTTAAAGCTGATGAATATGTTGGTCATATTATGACAGCTCTAAAAGCCAGAAAAAACTATGTCAACGAAGATTGGTTGGTTATTGTAACCAGTAACCATGGCGGTAGTAGTGCAAATCCAACCAACGGTTTTACCTTGGTGTACAACCCAGCGTTTAAACCTTTTGAATTAAAAAAATCGGGTTTTAATCCAGTTATTTTTGGTACCACTACATCGAAAGCTGAAGCACCTAATGACAATAATCTCTATGACGTTGGGGATACGAAGAGTATTACTGTTCAAATGGATGTTAAATTTAATAGTACAAACGTTAATTACCCAACCTTCTTCAGTAAGAGTACAAATTTGAACGGTTCAACCATCACGGGTTGGCAATGGGGCCATTATGGTGACAAGTGGTTAGTTACCGTAGGAGGGTCAGCAAATGGAGGATCTGGAAAACAAGAAATCGTTGCCACTACAGCACCTGGTACCGACTGGCATACACTAACAATGAGTATTAATACTACCGTTAATGGATCAGGGGTAGCAACAGCAAGATCGCTTAAAGTGTATATTGATGGGAAATTGGAAGCAACTGCAGATATTTTAGCTAAAAAAAGTTTAACTACTTCTGAATTACTTAGAGTTGGCCATAGAAAAGGTGACACGGACACGCCTACGCCATTTTATGGCGCTAACCTAGCTTTTTTTAATGTAGCTTTAAGTGATGCCACCATAAAAGCAAATATTGGTTTAAAAGACATCACCAAACACCCCAATTATGCTAATTTAATTGGCTTTTGGCCAATGGATGAGGGAACAGAGGGGACATTTTTTAATAAGGCACCTGTGGGTTACAACATGTCGCTTTCTGGAGTATACAGCTGGGCTAATTTAGGTAATTCTTATCCTCCCGGAACAACGCAAGAACCTGTAACATCATCTTTATCCATTCCGTCCACGGTGAGTGATGTATCAGCTTTAGCATTATACTGGATGAATATTAATATTCTTTCTGATTTCGGTTTCGATGGTAAACCTTACCTTAAAAACTTTGAAATAGAATTTTTAAAATAGTAGTTAGTTTAGTTAGTGAAACCCTTGCCGCCTTTTGGTGGCAAAGGGTTTTTTCTGTTTAATGCATAGTGATGCTGTATTGCATATCATTTGAGGTATCGCTCAAGGGCTTAATTTTCTTAACTGCTTAATGGTGAAAAAAAATGACTGTTAATTTTTAAATTAGGAGAAGCATGTTAAGCTAATAAAATAAACTCCTCGGTAACATCTTTAAAACTCAAACGTTTGCGCGAAAACATTTTTATCATTATCATTTAATCCTCAGTAATTTGGAGCAACAAACCAAAATTATACACACAAAATGAAGAGAAAATTAACCATTTTATTTACATCCTTATTTATTGCAGGGCAGATCAGTGCACAAGATTTACCTTTCGAACTGCAAACGCCCGAAGTTGTTTCGCTTAACCGTTTACCCATGCGGGCATCGGCTTTTGCCTTCGAAAATCAGGAACTGGCCTCCAAAAGAGCGAAAGAAAAATCAACATACTTTTTATCGTTAAACGGAACATGGAAGTTTAACTGGGTAAAAGATCCACGTAAACGGCCTGCAGATTTTTATAAAGTAGATTTTGATGATAAAGCATGGGACAACTTTAAAGTGCCTGCCAACTGGGAAGTGAATGGTTACGGACTTCCCATTTATGTAAACCAACCTTATGAATTTGCCGGCCGGCAGTTAACAGGTGCAAAAATGAACCCGCCGTTCGATATTCCTGCTGATAATAATCCGGTAGGTTCCTACCGCAAGAAAATTAATATTCCAACCAATTGGGATGGCAGGCAGGTGTTTATCAGTTTAGGTGCAGTTAAATCTGCTTTTTACATCTGGGTGAACGGCAAAAAAGTAGGTTACAGTGAAGATAGCAAACTAGCTGCAGAATTCGATATCACCAAATATGTTAAACCAGGCGAAAACACCATTGCCTTACAGGTTTACAGATGGAGTGATGGAAGTTATTTAGAATGCCAGGATATGTGGCGCATATCGGGAATAGAGCGCGAAGTTTACTTATACTCGACACCAAAATTAGATATCCGCGATTTCAAAGTGGTGGGTGGATTAGATGCAACTTACACCAACGGTTTGCTGAATGTAGATTTAGCAGTCGAAAATTATAAAATAGATCAACGCACCAATCATAGTCGTCCGGATAGTTTTTATGTAGCACTCGATCTGGTAGATGCCAAAGGGAACAATGTATGGAAAGATGCGACTACGCTTCAAAAAGTGTTGGGTAATTATAAAACCAATCTTTCTTTCAAAACCCAGATCAGCAATGTAAAAAACTGGTCGGCAGAAATTCCTTATTTATATACTTTATACATTACTTTAAAAGATAAAAACGATAAAATCATTGAAGTGATCCCACAACGGGTCGGTTTCCGTTCGGTGGAAATTAAAGGAAGCGATTTATTGGTTAATGGTAAACGTGTATTTTTAAAAGGTGTAAACAGGCACGAGCATAATGCCACTCAAGGCCATACTTTAACCCATGCCGATATGGAAAAAGATATGGAAATGATGAAAAAGCTCAATGTAAATGCTGTTCGTCATTCGCATTATCCGCCAGATCCTTATTGGATGGAACTTTGCGATGAATACGGTTTGTATGTAATTGATGAAGCCAATATCGAATCGCATGGACGTTATTACAGTTTAGAAACCTCATTTGCCAACGATAAACAATGGCGTGTTCCTCACCTTGAGCGTATTACAAGAATGTATGAGCGTGATAAAAACCATGCATCGGTAATTACCTGGTCCTTAGGTAACGAAGCTGGTAATGGCGTTAACTTTTACGAAGCTTACCAATGGCTTAAAGGAAAAGATTTCCGCCCGGTACAGTACGAAAGGGCTGAGAGTGATTTCAATACTGATATGATTGTTCCGCAATACCCTTCACCGAATTATCTGCCACGTTATTCAAAACAGGATAAAGAAACACGTCCGTTCATTATGAGCGAGTATGCGCACATTATGGGCAATAGTTTGGGTAATTTTAAAGAGTATTGGGATGCCATTGAAAACAACCCAAAACTACAGGGTGGTTTCGTTTGGGAATGGATAGATCAATCTATCGATACCGTTAAAAATGGCAAACGCATTATGGCTTATGGTGGTGATTTCCCGCTAAGTGACCCCGTTGACGAAAACTTTAGCGATAACGATTTTTGCGTAAAGGGTGTGGTTACCGCATATCGCGGCATGACACCAATGGCAGTAGAATTGAAAAAAGTACATCAATATATTAAAACTACTTTTAATGGAACTAACCAGATTAATGTAAACAACAGCTACTTCTTTAAGGATATCAGCAATGTACAACTCAATTGGGAAGTGCTGGAAGATGGGAAAATAATTCAAAGTGGTGTGGTAAGCAATTTGAATATTGGTCCACGTCAAACACAAATGTTAAGCCTGCCGTTTAAAACGAATTATGCTGCGGGCAAAGAATATTTTTTAAATGTGCATTACCGTTTAAAAACAAATGAACCATTTTTAGAAAAAGGGTATGAAATTGCCTACGAGCAAATTGCGCTAGCTGGTTCACCAAAAGCCAGTGTTTACGCCGCAAACAAAAAAGCTTTAAAAGTTGAGCAAACCGCAGAAAAAGCTGTGGTTAAAGGAAGCGATTTTACGATTACTTTCGATTTAACTAAAGGAACGTTAACCAGTTATGTTTCTAAAGGACAAGAATTATTGGCTTCAGGTCCACAGCCAGGCTTTTACCGTGCACCAACTGATAACGATATCGGCGCAGGTTTAAATACCAGATTACGCATGTGGCGCAATGTGTACCAGGATAATAATACAGGCAATATTAAATCTACTGTAAATTCAACTGTTGACGGTTTTACTTTAACCGTTAAATCATCTTTACTTAAAGGTGATGCTGAAACCACACAAGAATTTAATGTATCTGCTGATGGAACAATTAAAGTAAACAATCAATTCAAAGCAGTAACAGGCAACTACAAAAGTTTAATGCGTATCGGCAACGATCTACAGCTGAAAAACGATTACAGTAACATCCAATGGTATGGCCGTGGTCCGGGCGAGAACTATGTAGATAGAAAAACAGCATCGTTAATTGGCACTTACCAATCAACAGTTTCTGATCAGTATTTCCCTTATGCTCGCCCACAGGAAAGTGGTAACAAAACCGATGTACGTTGGGTAACTTTTACTAATAAAGCAGGTAAAGGTTTACGTTTTGAATTTGCCGATCAGTTATTGAACTTTAATGCATTGCCCTATTCAGTAGAAGATTTAGATCCCGAGGCCGAGAAAAAACAATACCACTCTGGCGAACTGGTAAAACGCAATCAGATTTATGTGCATATGGATATGCAACAGTTAGGTGTTCAGGGGATAGATAGCTGGGGTTCTATGCCATTAATCCAATACCAGATTCCTTTTAAAGATTACCAGTATAGCTATTATATCAAACCGGTTAAATAATATAGATGGTTCATCATTCCCAACTTGATTGGGAACCACGCAGTGCTCATCGAAGATAATCTTAATGCTTTCGCTAGGTTTATATTGCATAAGATTCCCGCCTGCGCGGGAATGACGACTATCTTCCTAAAGAATTGAAGAACTTTCTAATCAAAGAATCATATGAAATTTATCAAGATCTGTTTTGTCTTATTATTATTTGTTCAAATTAGCTTTGCCCAAGAGCTAAAGTTAGCTGCAACACCGCCGATGGGCTGGATGAGCTGGAACATTATGTCCGAAAATCCGAACGAAAAAGATATTAAAGAAATGGCTGATGCAATGGTTGCCAGTGGAATGTTGAAAGCGGGCTATCAGTATATTTTTTTAGATGATTGCTGGCAGGGTGGCCGCGATAATAAAAACAAAATTATCGCCGATCCAAAGAAATTTCCTTCAGGCATTAAATCCCTGGCCGATTACCTGCACACCAAAGGGATGAAATTGGGTATCTACTCTGATGCTGCTCCTTTAACCTGTGGTGGTTACACTGCAAGTTTAAATTTCGAAGATAAGGATGCCAAAACATTTGCCTCGTGGGGGATCGACTATTTAAAATACGACTATTGCAATGCCCCAGAGGATGTTGAAACTGCTAAAGCCCGTTATGGCAAAATAGCCCAGGCGCTGCGCAAATCGGGTAGAGATATTGTGCTGGGAATTTGTGAATGGGGCCCACGAGAACCCTGGAACTGGGGAGCGCAGGTTGGAGGACAAAGCTGGCGTACTACTTATGATATCAGAGATAAATGGAATGATACAGAAGGTAAGGGTGGGGTAGGTATTTATGATGTGGTAGATAAAACAGCTGGTTTGGCTAATTTTTCTGGTCCGGGTAAATGGAATGATGGAGATATGTTGGTTGCAGGTTTACACGGTACAAAAGGCCCTTCATCAGCTTTTAACGGCAAAGGGTGCACCCAAGCCGAATATCAAAGTCAAATGAGTTTATACAGTATGCTTAATTCACCGTTATATGCAAGCTGCGATATCCGTAAGATGGACAATGAAGCAAAAACCATTTTTACAAATGAAGAAGTAATTGCATTAAATCAGGATGCTTTAGGCAAACAAGCTGAAAGAAAAATTAAAACCGATATCTGGGATGTTTTTGTCCGTCCTTTAGCCAATGGAGACTTCGCCATCGCGATTTTAAATAAATCGGCATCTGGTCAAACGGCAAAAATAAATTTTGTCGAATTAGGCCTGACTGATAAATATGAAATTAAAGACTTATGGCAGCATAAAGTAATTGGCAAAAATAACAAATGGAATGGTGAAGTAACTGCTCACGAAACCAAGGTTTTCCGCTTAAAAAAAGTATAACCAACCTCAATAACAAACCGAACACAAATGAAATTACTATTATCCCTTGCATTAGTAGCAACAGGCTTAAGCAGCTTTGCTCAGGATGCAGCAAAAGATCCTGCAACGGTTGTCATCTCGCCACAGCACACTCTTTCAAAAAACGACACGGTTTTTAGAAAAGCCATTGCCAAATGGAGCGATGAAACTTTAAAAAGTACCGATTATAAGAATATCAAAGCACAACCATCAGCTGAGATTTTTCCAGGTACGGTAAAAATGGGTTTTCAGTTTGTAAATAAAACGGTAAGCATCGAACACAAAAAAATGGCCGATAGTTTAGTGTCTATTGTGTCAACCCTGGGGTATTCGGGTTATGACAATGCTACGATGTATAGTACCGGTTTATATGCAAAAGCAGGCGAGTATATTGAAATTGATGTACCCAAAAACACCAATGTTAGCGAACTTGAAGTTCAGATTGGTGCGCATAGCGATCGTTTGAACTATTGGGTAGCAGGCAAAGAAGATTGGCGCAGGATGCCAATTATAACTAAGAAACAGCAATTGGTTATTGGAAAAAATAGATTGACCTCACCTTTTGGCGGCCTGATTTATATCAATATTAAACCTAAAGCGGAAAGCAGAAAAATTGACTTCAAAATTAGCCATGCCGTTGTTGCACCACTTTTTGTGTTGGGAAAAAGCACGCAAAGCGATTGGGAAAATCAATTAAAAAGCAATAAAGCACCCTGGGGGGAAATGGCTACTGAAAATGTGATTTTGACTTTGCCTGATAGTGTGCTGCAAACCATCAAAAATCCTGAAGAAGTATTAAAACTATGGGATTTAGTTGTACTTGGAGAATTGGACCTTGCCAATATGCCAGCGCCGTTTTACAGGGCACAACGGATGGTACCAGATGAGCATATTGGTGGAGGATACATGCATAGCGGTTATCCGATCATGATTCATCATTCGCCATCGAGAAAAATGCTCTCGAACGAAATTATGGCCAACCCTGAGTTATTGATGAAACCAAGCAAAGGAGGTGCGAATTGGGGCTTCTTCCATGAAATCGGCCATAACATGCAAAACTTGAACTGGGTTTTTGGTGGTACTACCGAAGTAAGCAATAACTTCTTTTCGATCTATATGTTCGATAGGTTAATGGGCGGACGAGACGATTCGCATACGGGTGTATCAAGTGCAAATACACAGAAGATGATGAAAAAATATTTTGCCGAAGGTGCCAGTTATGAAAAATGGAAAAGTGATGCTTTTTTAGGCTTGATCATGTTCCGTCAAATGCAGGAAGGTTTTGGATGGGAAAGCTTTAAGGCTTTTTTTAAAGAATACCAAAAAATCGGACCAGGTATTGGCAGCTTAAATGATCAACAAAAACGCGATTTATGGGTAAAAACGTATTCTAATGTGGTGAAAAGAAATTTAGCGCCGTTTTTTAACACCTGGGGCGTTGGAATAAGTGAGGAAACACAGAAAGAACTAAGCGGACTTCGTAATTGGAAACCATATAATTTTCCTCCGGTAAACTAACTGTAAAGCTTCTAGACCTATGAGGTTTCTTCAGCATGTTGCCAATAAACCTCATAGGCCTCAAGGGATGTAGCGTTTCTATTTTGTTTTTCGTTTTAGGTTAAATTAAAAAAATAATGAAACGGATCCTATTTATTATAACTTCAATCGTGCTGATCATGAGTTTGATGTGGGCTTGTACTGATCGCGACGAACCCATGCGAAATGCCGATCAGTCGGAATTGGAGAAGCTTTACAAAGATATTGAAAAAGCCGCACAACAGTTTACCTGTGAAAACGCAGGTGAATGGAAATTTACCGCCATTGGATCTAAGGCTTGCGGAGGTGCATCAGGATATATTGCTTACTCCATAAAAATAGATGAAAGCACTTTTCTGAAAAAGGTAGAACAATTTACCAAACTACAAGCCGATTATAATAAAAAGTGGGGCGTGTATTCAGATTGTGCATTGGTTATACAGCCAAAAGGGGTAACCTGCGATAACGGAAAACCTAAATTTACATACTAGTTTCAATTGTCCCGTAGCGCATTTTCGAGGTATTCGGAAATGCGCGTTTTTAACGTAACAACCGTAGTTTCCTTATTCTCCGGATCAGTTTTGCCATTCACAACTGTTTGGGCCATATCAATAAAATTCTTGCTCGCATCCGGCGAAAAACCTATTTTTTGCAAAGTTACATCCCAATCTTTCCGTAAAATCTGTTTTGCCTTTACTTCTTTGCCTAGTGCTGTAGAAAAAGCTGCAGCTACATCGTCAGAACTTAGCTTTTGTGGTCCAACGATCTCATAAATTTTAGATTCATTGTCTTCTACTAAAACCTCAGCTACAAATGAAGCTACATCCATTGGTGAAATCATAGGTAGTGCCAAATCTGTCGGGTAAAAGGTAGGAAGTGTCCCACTTTTCTTAATCTCAGGCAATTGAGCTAACCAATTGCTGTAATAATAGGCTGGCCGAATAAAAATCTGTTGAACAGGCAAATCTTCGAAAGCATGTTCGAGCATATACGACATCAATAAATTCCCTGTTCCTTCACTGTATTGTGCGCCAATTGAAGAGAGTCCCACCACTTTTTTAATTGAAGATTGCCTGATGGCTTTATTGTAATTTTCGAGGATGGCTTTTGTTTCACCTAACACATCTTCGGTTTTTCCAGTTTCAGGTGTTAAGGCGAAAAGGGTATCCCCACCTTTAAACGCTTCAATCAAAGAATTTAAATCCATCGCATCTGCAATGGCTACCTCGGTTCCTTTTTCTTTGATTGCTGAAGCTTTTTCACGATTATGGATAACTGCTTTAACGGGCAATTTTTTAGCCAATATATGATCTACAATTGCTGATCCAACCTGTCCGGATGCGCCTAAGATTACGTACATAACAAAATAATTTAGTTACGAGCGTCACCTTAATCAACAAGGAAAAAGAAGCTTGGTTTATATTTTTTTGAATTTGTGATTATTTGATGTGTTCTTTTATAAATACCTGAGGGTTATAAAACCGTTCATTCAGTTGTGTATTGTTAAAAGTTAGCCAGCTTGCACAACCATAATCATCAAATTTTTTCCTGATTTCTAAATGGAGGTGGTGATAATCGCCACCATACTTTTTACTTTCCTGAGGCGTAAACAACCTCGCAAGTTTAGTGTTTTGATCAACATTTTGTCCGTTGCTAACATAAACTTCTTTAAGATGTTTGTAAGTAGTAAACATGATTAATCCGTTCGGTAGCTTATGTTTTATCACAACTGTACGCTGGTTTTCACCCAAATGAACAGAGCAGACTATCCCATTGGCCATGGCATAAACATTAATCAGTTTTGTTTTAGGTTGAGCAGGATTGATATCAATAGCGGTATGGATATGCCCTTTAACATAACTATCCCGATGATCGCCAAAAATACTGATGATCTTAATATTATTCACCTTTTTGCGGTTAGCCACATCAAATGGTAGGAACCATTTATCGGCTTTTTTAGCAGGAGCAGCATCGGTGTAATAAGGCTTCCAGCGATCGCGGTCTTTCTCAATCGTAGGCGTTTCAAATAAAAGTGCTGATAAAAAAATCAATAATAGGGCTCTCATCTTTGTAATAATTTATAAGGCAAGATAATAATTTTATCGATATAAACTATTTTTATAGTTTAAAATGATGGGTTGTCATCTTCTAAGCGTAGTCCCGAACTTTCGGCTATCGTGTGGACACATCTTTTTGAGTTTAACTTTTAGGCGTTTTGCTAGCTTCCTCACATTACACATTGTTTTAACCGAAGAACGCCGTCAATCCCAAGGGCCGGAGAAATCAAAAAAACAGTTGCAGGGAAGAACAAATAGTACTGCCAAACCTAAAACGCAGTGGTTTTGTGTTCATAGAGGCTAATTTAAAGCTTTAAGAAATATTGAACACAAAACGAAGTGCCGCTGTTTTTTTGATGCGTGTAGGATTGTGTAAAAGGCCCATTGCTGGATTGACAAAGCGCTTTGGGTACTTTGGCGCTCCAAAGTACCATGCCACCGCGGCATAGAGCGGCAAAAAAAACAACATTTATCTCCAAACTATAGTTTTTAAGATATCAAGCTTGTTATTAGCAGGAAAGATGCTGATCCCGAAGATTCGGGACAGCAGTACGCTCGCCTTAGAGATATGCGCTAAAAACAAATACAGGCTGATGTAGATGTGTCCACACGATAGGAACTTTCGGGAGAGAGATTTACCTAGATAGATTTAGCTTCGCTGAGCCTTCGGGTTCTCGACTTCGTTTCACTGTGCTCGAAATGACGACCTTTTTCGTGGTGTCAGATGTTACCATCTGACACTATCGAAACATTTTGGAATAGCAATTATTTATCGTTTATGAGCCTAACAGTCAGATGGTAACATCTGACTGCACTTTATAATAAAATTGGCAACTGTTTGAATCTTTAAATAATCAGTTGTTTACTTCCTCTTCAATTCAATCACCGTAATCTCCGGCCAGATACCGATCCGGCCCGAAAAGCCCAGGAAACCGAAACCCCTGTTTACATTCAGATATCTTCCATTTTCGGTTTTAATGCCTGCCCAATGTTTATAGCGGTATTTTACCGGGCTCCATTTAATGCCAAATGCTTCGATACCAAACTGCATGCCGTGCGTATGTCCGGCTAGCGACAACTGGATTTTTGATGGATAATTTTTTACCTGTGCATCCCAATGCGAAGGATCGTGTGATAACAGGATTTTAAAATCGTTGACAGCTGTATTTTGAAGTGCTTTGTTTAAATCGCCACGCTCTCCAAAACCGATTCCCCAGTTTTCTATTCCGGCGAGGATAATTTTCTCTCCGTTTTTATGGAGCTCTACATGTTCATCAAGTAGAAGCTTAAAACCTAGTTCTTTATGGTAAGTTTTTAACTGATTTAGATTCTGTATTTTATCTGCTTCGGTTGGCCATTTGATATAATCGCCATAATCGTGATTACCCAAAATAGAAAATTGTCCAAATGGAGCTTTAATTTGTGAAAAATGGCCGATGTAGGGTGCAATTTCAGAAGAGGCATTATTGACCAAGTCGCCTGTAAATACAAACAGATCGCTCTTTTGGGCATTGATCAGGTCAATTCCTTTTTGTACCGCTTTAGGGTTGGTAAAACTCCCCGCGTGCACATCAGAAATCTGGGTTAAGGTAAAACCATCAAAACTGGCAGGCAGATCATCAAAATACAGAGTATGTTTAATTACGCGGTAAGCATATTTTCCCTGGGTAATGCCATAAGCAAATAAGGCAATGGTTAAACAGAACATTACAAATGCAAAATCTACCCAATAATTGCTGCGGCCTAAAATATGAAAACCTTCAGGCTGGAAATTAGTTGACAGGCCTAAGAGCAAGCGGTAAATATCGCCGAGGAGTAGAAAAAAAGCGAATACAAGCTCTGCGGCAAAAATAATTAAAAAAGCATGGCTAATGATCTGGAAGAACTTGTTCATGCCCTGGATCCGCATCTGTTGGATGGCGTAAAGTAAAGCAAAAGTAAGCCCTACAATAAAGACCCAGAAAATGGGACTGAGCCAGGTAGATTGGTTGATGGTACCCAGGCCCGATAAAACATAAGCGTTAAGGGCAAAAAATATAATTGCAACGATGATGAGCGGCAATAGATTGAGTTTTCTTTTCATTATTAAAAATCTGTAAATCAGAATATGTGGTAAAAATAGAATTTAAACGCTGGTAATTAGCTACTGTTACGGTTACCGGTTATTTTTACGCTCGTTTGATTAAAGCGATTATCGTTATTATGCGTTATATTTATAAATATGATAGTATGTTGAATTAAAATCAACTTCCTGTTGCATATTTTATAATTTACATTCTTTTATTAGCTTTGTGCAAATATGCTGTCCAAAAAAACAAAGTATGCCATTAAAGCGCTTGTTGCGCTTGGTAAAAATTTAGATAAACCACCAATGCAGATTTCGAAAATTGCAGAGGAGGAGCATATCCCGAAAAAATTCCTGGAGCAAATTTTGCTCGATCTGCGTAACGCTGGCTTTTTATATAGCAAAAAAGGTGCAGGCGGCGGCTACAGTCTAAACAAAAAACCCGAAGAGATTTTATTGGTACACGTAATGCGCGTAACGGATGGGCCTATTGCCATGGTTCCCTGTGCAAGTTTAAACTTTTATCACAAATGTGATGAGTGTGTAGATGAGAAAACATGCGGAATTAGAAGTGCCTTTATCGATGTTAGAGATGCAACCCTTAAGGTTTTAACAGAAACCAGCATTGCAGATGTAATTGGCCGTGAGGACAACCTGAAAATCGGGGTCATTAATTTATAATTTTTTTAAAACTTTCTGCTAACGATCCGTCACCCTGAATTTATTTCAGGGTCTTTTTTGGTATAATCAAATTTAAGAGGTCTAAACCAATATTATTTTGGAAAGCAGGGTTCTGTACATTTCGGTTACGATAGTCCTGCTACCGCTGCAAGTCCTCGCTCGTGCCTCGCTGTGGGCTTTCCGCTATATCAGGTTTAATCGACAAAGACTTCCGAAGTTTCAAATGAGCAGCGTGTAGGCAAATCGGAAGTCTGGTCGCTTTGCGGTAATTCCGCGTTAGGGATTGTAAGGGTTCAGTACCGATTAAGCATCTGTTTTTATTTAGTTATGGTATGCTTGCTTGTTTCACAGGTTTTCATCGGTACCGGAGCGCAGCGCAGCCCTGGAAAGCCCGACCTTTTCCCGTATTTCACGGGATTAGGGAACGCCCAAATCAGTTAGCAGTTTTCAGTTAGCAATTTTCAGTTTTTGGTTGGCAGTTATCAGTATCAGTTTTTAGCTACGTTTGATTAAGTGATTTAACTTGTAGATTTCCCGACTGCGTTACACTCCGCTCGAAATGACGATCTTGTGAGGTTTTTAACAGGATAGCGTAACTTTTTTAATAATAAATTACGACTATTCCTATATACTTTATATATTTGGCATATGAATTTCAATTTTATACCTAACAAGTTCATCGCTATGCAAATGATGTGCTGTTGCAAAACGCAATAATAGGAGCCTATAGATAATTTTAAGTATAAAATATGGAATGCTTCTCGGTAATAGGGAAGCATTTTTTGAATAAAGCTAACAACACATATGCAAAGTTTCAGAACAGAACTCGAAAATCCGATTGTCGAGCAGGACATTATCGATTTGGAGAATAAAATTAAAGCTTTTAGAGATGGAACCATCCACGACGAAAAGTTTAGAAGCCTCCGCTTAGCACGCGGTGTTTACGGCCAAAGACAACCTGGTGTACAAATGGTGCGTATTAAATTGCCTTTTGGTAAGGTAACTTTTAAGCAGTTGTTGCGTATTGCAGATATAGCTGATGAGTATGGAAGTGGCAATTTACACTTAACTACCCGTCAGGATATTCAGATTCACTATGTGAGCTTAGACCGCACACCAGAACTTTGGGCTAAATTAGAGCAGGATGATATTACACTTCGCGAAGCTTGTGGAAATACGGTACGTAACGTAACGGCTTCTCCAAATGCTGGAATCGATGCAGATGAACCATTTGATGTTTCGCCTTATGCGCAAGCGGTATTTGCTTACTTTTTACGTAATCCAATCTGTCAGGAAATGGGTAGAAAGATTAAAATCTCCTTTTCTTCGAGCGATAGAGATACTGCATTTAGCTACATTCACGATTTAGGTTTTATTCCTAAAATTAACGAAAATGGCGAACGCGGGTTTAAAGTTTTGTTTGCCGGGGGTTTAGGCGCACAGCCATTTTTAGCCAATGCGGTGCACGAATTTTTACCTGAAGATCAATTGATTCCTTTTATTGAATCTGTGCTTCGTGTGTTCGACCGTTATGGCGAACGTACCAACCGCAATAAAGCGCGTTTAAAATACCTGGTTCAAAAATTAGGTTTAGAAGAAGTTTTGCGTTTGGTTGCTGAAGAGCGCATTGCCAACAAAGTAAAAACCTTTAAAATAGATATTAATACTGTACCACAGCCACTCTTGCCTTTAGAACAAGAATATCCTGCGGTAGAAATATTGAACGAAGCCCATTATAAACATTGGTTAGCCACCAACGTAGTTGAGCAGAAACAAGCCGGGTTTTATGGCGTTTATGTAAAAGTTCAGGTAGGGGACATCAAAACAGATAAAGCAAGAGCTTTTGTTGATGCCATCAGGTTATATGTTGCTGATGAAATCAGGATTACCCAAAATCAGGGACTGCTGTTAAAATT